>NZ_CAXTEF010000013.1:0-103730 GCF_964243305.1 uncultured Hymenobacter sp. | reverse complement strand
GGAGCAATTGGAAAACCTGCTCGACCCGCGCCAGTTTTTCCGGGCCAGCCGCCAACTGCTCACCCACGTACGCGCCGTGCACCGCTTGCACCCGTACTTCAACGGCAAGCTCAAGCTCGAATTGAGCCCGCCGCTGCCGCAGGAAGTTCTCGTCAGCCGCGACAAGGCCGGGGCATTCAAGGCGTGGCTGGAATAAAAAGAGCCCCTCCTTACCGGCCCGCGGCTGCGGGCCGGTAAGGAGGGGCTCGGCGTAAGGAAGTGACCCTGGCTGGCGCCGTTTCCTGATTCAGTGATTAAGCGACCGAACGGGCCGGCCAGCTAACCTGGTCAGCGCGGTTGCCCGTGAGGGTGCCCTGCTGGGTAGCCAGCAGCTCGTGCGGGTAGCCGGCCGGTACGGCCGAGGCGTCAGTCAGGCGCTGGAGCTGGTCGGCACTCAGCCGCAGGGCGGCCGCCAGCAGGTAGTCGTCGAGCTGGGCGCGGGTGCGCGGGCCAATGATGGGAATAACTCCCTGGGCTTTCACCCACGCCGTGGCCACCTGGCTGGGCGTAGCGGTCAGCTCGTCTGCCACAGCCAGGAGAATATCCAGCACGGCATTGGTTTGGGGAGAGGGGGTAGGGGGCACGCCCGTGAACGCGGTGGCCCGGCCCGTTTCGCCGCGCCGGTACTTGCCGGAGAGCACCCCGGCTCCAAGCGGGGAATACGCCATCACGCCCAGGCCCAGGCCCTCGGCCATGGGCAGCAGTTCGCGCTCGGCCGTGCGCTGCACCAAATTGTATTCGACTTGAATGCCCGCCAGCGGGGCCCAGCCGCGCAAATCGGCGCGGGTGGCGGCCGTGGCCACGCGCCAGGCCGGGAAGTTGGAGAGGCCGCCGTAAATAATTTTACCGGCCCGCACCAGGTCGTCAAAGCCGCGCACGATTTCTTCGACGGGCGTCACGCCGTCGGGCAGGTGCGCCATGTACACGTCCAGGTAGTCGGTGCCCAGGCGCTTTAGGCTCGCTTCCACGGCCTGCGTCATGGCTTTGCGGTGGTTGCCCAGGCGGCCCAGCGCGGGCGCGGCTCCCACGCCGGCGGTGTACTTGGAGGCCAGGACAAAATCACTGCGTTGGGGGGAAAGAAAGTCCTTGAGCTGCCGCTCGGCTTCGCCCCATTGATAGGTTTCGGAGGTGTCGATAAAGTTGCCGCCGGCCTCGGCGTAGCCGCGTAGCATGTCCTGCACGGCGTCGGGTTCGGCGCCGTAGCCGAACGCCGTGCCAAACATGCCGGTGCCCAGCGCCAGCTCACTCACCCATAGCCCCGTTTTGGTGCCAAATAGTTGGTAGTTCATCGGTTTTTTTCTGCAAGGTTCCGACAGCAGCGCCCGCCTGGCAAGACGGGAAAACCGATTCACTTAGGGAAAATGTATTCCCTACCCCCCTTCTTTTACCCTAGCTTCGCCAAGTCACCAGCCGGGGCTCACGCCAAGCCGCCCTCTCGCAGCGGTGAAGAACGAATTCACTTGCAGGCTTTATCCCAGGTGGCTGAGTGGCATTTTGACGGTTTGAGGGAAGATGTAGTGGCCCAAGACGGCAGTCAGGCTGATTCCAGTAGCCTGGGGCTTCTTGTATTCCCTTTGCATGCCCAGTTGGGTTTACATCATGTGCCTGCCCGAATAGCGTAGCTACAGCCAGTTAAAGAATCGTCGTGAGAATGCCGCCATCGGCCCGTAGGGCAGCTCCGTTGGTGGCAAGGGACAACGGGCTGGCCAAATAGGCTACGAGGCTCGCCAGCTCCGCCGGTTCAAGAAAGCGCTGTAACAAGGACGTAGGGTTTAGGGCCTGCATTAAGTTCGATTTCACTTCTTCTACGGGCCGGTTTTGAGCACCGGCCAGGTGTTGCACGGCATCTGCTACCCCTTCTGAATAGGTAGGCCCGCCCAAAATGCTGTTGACTGTTACCCCGGTATTTTTTGTGAGTTCCGCCAGGCCGCGGCTGATGGAGAGCATCGCGGTCTTCGTCATCCCGTAATGAATCATGTTGGCGGGAATGTGCACGGCAGATTCACTGCTGATGAAAAGCACCCGCCCCCAGTTTCGGGCCAGCATTTTAGGCAATAAAACCCGAGCCAGCCGAATGCCGCTCAGCACGTTCACCTCGAATAAGCGGTACCAGTCTTCGTCTTGAATATCGGCGAATTCCTTGAGTTCAAACAGGCCAACATTGTTGACTAGAATATCAATTTCCGGCAGGGCGTCCACTAAGGCCTGCACCTGGGCGACGTGGGCAAAGTCCGCGGCAATGCCCGAAACCTTGGCTTCGGGCATTTCTTGTGTTAACCGATTAACGGCATCGGCTACTCTTTCCGCAGTTCTGCCATTGATGATAACCGTTGCTCCTTCTAACAGTAACAGGCGGGCAATGGCAAAGCCGATGCCCTGAGTTGAACCACTGATGAAGGCAGTCTTGGAGTTTAATTGCAAGTCCATAAGGCGGCCCGGTAATCCGGGCTGGGGAAGGAATGGTGGCTGTTTCTATTTCTGTGTTGTTCATTACAAAAATAGCTACAAGAAATTCAGCTGATGATTTCCAGCTGCATCTCAATCTGTTTGCGGAGTTCTTCATTATCGGGATACATGCGCCGCGTAACATTCAGCCCGTTCCAGAGCGTGAGCAGGTAACGGCCCAAAATAGCGGGGTCGGTCTGGTTTTGCAACGAGCCTTTTCGTTGGGCCTGCTCCATCACCCGAACGAAGAGTTGCTCCACTTCTTTTAGAATGGTTATCGCCTCCTCTTCCAATTCTTTATCCAGAAAGGCCATCTCTACTACCGTGTTTACCACGATACACCCCTGCAAATGCGCCACCCGCTCCGCGGTGGCCATGCTGCGGAAAAAGTTCTTGATAAGACCAAGCGGAGCTTCGCTTTGGCTAAGTTCCTTTTCAAACTGATTAAACGCCTCCCGGCGCTGTTGCAGCGCTTTTCGAAACACCTCCCTTTTTCCTCCCTTAAAAGCATGGTAAAAACTGCCGCTGCCCATGCCCATAGCTGTCAGCAGTTCTTCCAGCGAGGTCGCCGTATAGCCTTTGCGCCAGAATACTTGCTGCGCCTTTTCCAAAACGGTCTTCTCGTCGTATGCAGTGGGCCGGCCGCGCATGGCAGGTTTGGTTTTATCGGGCATTACTCCAAACATCAAGTAGGTCACAAGTAGCCACAACACGAGCAAGGTTTCGCAGCCCCCGAGAACAGGGCTTCTGGTTCAAACAAACTCAGGCAGCCATTGCTTGCCGAGGTAAGTCAGCCGTTCCGTTTGCTATGCATATGGGGGCCAAGCGGCAAAATACGACGAAGTTCGCCCGCTTATATGCTGGCCACAAGTTCGGGCTGTTTGGGAAATATGATTAGCTAATCGTCGCGGCAGCGCAAGGTGGAATAGCCTTGCAGCTGAGTGAGGTGGTCTAGCTGAGCGAGACAGAATTGGGCAGTACTTTTCTTCCCAATGGAAAAGTCCGATAAACGCCGTAAATACGATGCGGCCTTCAGAGCCGAAGCCCTGCGCGTAGCGAGCGAAAGCCGCTCGACCTAAGCCGCCCGCGCTCAATCCCAAACTGCTCTATAAGTGGCAGCAAGAGGCGCTACCAACGCTGCCCGCTGACCCCGCCGAAGCCGCCGAGGTGCGCCAGTGGCGAGCGGCCAACAAGCGCTTGGCGCAGGAGTTAAAGATTTTAAAAAAAGCCATCGCCATCTTCAGCACCCCGCCGACCTCGTGAGCCGCTATCAGTTCATTGACCAGCAGCGCCTTACTTATCCCTTACTTATCCAGTGCAGTTGCTTCGCCGGGTGCTGGGCGTCACACCTGCTCGCTACTACGCCTGGGGGGCACGGGCGGTGAGCCAGGCCAAGCCCCTGGGAGCAGGCGGATGGAAACTAGCGCTGATTCAGACCTTTACCCGCCATAAGCAGCGCTATGGCACCCGCTGCCTACGGGCGGAGCTACAAGCCCAGGGCTACCGCGTCGGCCGCCAGCGCTTACGGGCCGAACTGCGTCGCTGGGGGCTGCGGGCGGTGCAGCCGCGGGCGTTTACGCCGCGCACGACCGACTCCACGCATGGCTTGCGGTGCGCGCCTAATCGCCTGCTCGACCAGCCCGCGCCTGCGCCAGCCAACCAGGTCCGGATCAGCGATATCACTTACTTGCCGCTCGCCTCGGGACAGTGGACCTATCTGTGCGCTTTTCAGGATGCCCACACCCGCCAAGTAGTCGGCTGGCAAGTGCTAGCTACCATGCCTGAAGAGTTGGTGACTAGTGCCTTACGTCGCGCCCTGCTGGCCCGTCAACCCGCGGCGGGCCTACTGGTCCACTCCGACCGGGGCGGGCAGTACTGCGGCAACGCTTACCGGACCCTGCTCCACCAGCATGGGGCCGTGCGCTCGCAGAGCCGACGCGGCGAGTGCCTCGACAATGCCCAGGCCGAAAGTCTGTGGTCGCGCCTCAAAACCGAAGAACTCGCACAACGCGACTGGCCCGTCTTCCGCGATTTGACCGATGCCCAGCACAGCGTGGCCACTTATTTTGACTACTACAATCACGAGCGCCGCCACTCGGCGCTCGCTTATCAAACCCCGCAAACCTTTTATCCACAACAACTTAAAAAGACTGCCCTAGACTGTCTCGCCTAACTGGACCACCTCAACCTAGCCACCGTCTGGACTCCCTACGAGTTTTTTATAGATGGCAAGAGCCAATATTGCGGAGCCAGCGCCTTCACCCTCGTCCGCATGGCCAAGGGCAGGAAAATTCAGGCCCTTATTGACACGAGGAGGAAGTGTAAATGAATCTTATACCTTATAGCTTCGTCCCCCATTTCCTGGTAATGTCGGCTTCGTAAGTAGTAAGCAGAGCGGTCATGCAAACCAAAGGCAAGCATGACCGCTTTCCTGTTTGATTAGCCCGCTGCCGGACGCAGCGCGCGCCGCAGCCGGACGGCTTTTCGGCGCCATTCCCTACCCCCCTCCAACCAGACAAAGCCTCAGCGCGGCGCCTCAAGCTGCTTGCGCAATAAGCGCTACGGCTTGGGTCGCCCCGACAGGGCTTTGTCTGGTTGGAGGGGGGTAGGGAGTGGCGCCGGTGGGCTGCCTGGTCGGAAGGAATCCTGCCTTGCTTTGAACGGGCTGAGACTCCTTTCCAACTTGTAAGAAACCGTCTTATACTCAACCAAATAGGGGGCCGGCTAGAGGTTTGGTGCGAAACTCAAACGAGAAGCATCTCTGATAGCTAGCACTGCTTAACAGGGGTGTTCAGATGCCTTTTACAGGCTGTAAACGTGCGTTCGCAAAACGCAAAAGGTGCGTTGAGGACCTATTTGAGGTCGCCAATTGAGTTTCGTACTAAACTTTTAGCTGACCCCAACAGTCCACCGCTGCCAGCAGCCCTCGCCCAGCCTACCTGCCTACACGGACCACCACTGCGTCGCTGGCCTTAGCGCCGTCGCCTAGCGGTCCGGTCATCAGCGGCAGGAAAAGAAGTATTCGTCAGGGCTATCCGCCTACACGCGCAGTTTCGCTGCGGGCCCGCTTCGCCCGCATCCTATGCCCCTAGCCGGCTACTACCAGCCGGGAGCAATTTGCCGGTGCACCCCACCAGCCGTTTCACGCTCCGCCTGTTTCCCACCATCCACCTGCCGCCATTCAGCGGTGCCGTCGAAGCGCCCGAATGCCGATATTCAACCTCCTCCCTCATGCCCAAAATTATTTCTCCGCAAATCGAATTCAGCTTACTGCTCCAGCAGACCAAGCAGGCGGCGCCCGAAGTCTTCACCCCGGCCGGGGCGTTTCTGAACCTGCTGGAAGGCCGCTGGCAGGAACCGGGGCAGCCCCGGCCGTTTCACTCGTCCATCGACGGTACGCTGCTGGGCAGCCTACCGATGCTCGACCATGACACAGCGTTGCGCGCTGTGCGCGCCGCCAAACAGGAAGCCGCTGCCTGGGCCGCCACCGACCTGGACGAGCGCCGGACCAAGGTGCAGGACTGCCTGCACCAACTGCGCGAGCACGCCGACCTGATTGGCAAGCTGCTGATGTGGGAAATCGGCAAAACCTATAAAGCCGGCTTTACCGACATTGACCGCGCTATCGAGGGCGTGCAGTGGTACGTCGATAATATCGAGGAAATGCTGGGGAAGCGCACGCCGCTGGGCCTGGTGAGCAACATTGCCTCCTGGAACTACCCCATGTCGGTGCTGCTGCACGCCGTGCTGGTGCAGGCGCTGTGCGGCAACGCCGTGATTGCCAAAACGCCCACTGACGGCGGCTTCATCTCCCTGAGCCTGGCCTTTGCCCTGGCCCGGCGCTGCGGCCTGCCCGTCACGCTGGTCAGCGGCTCGGGAGCCGAGTTGAGCGACGTGCTAGTCAAGAATGACGCCGTGGACTGCCTCAGCTTCGTGGGCGGGCGCTACAATGGCCGCAACATCGCCGACGCGCTGAGCCAGGAGCATAAGCGCTACCTGCTGGAAATGGAGGGCGTGAACACCTACGGCATCTGGAACTACTCGCAGTGGGACCAGCTGGCCGACCAGCTGCAAAAAGGCTACGACTATGGCAAGCAGCGCTGCACGGCCTACGTGCGCTTTGTCGTCGAGCGGAAGCTGTTTCCGCAATTTCTGGAAACCTACACCGCGGCCATCCGCAGCCTGAAAATCGGCAATCCTACCCTGGTCGATGAGGCCGCCGACCCGCTGCCCACCCTGGCCTTTGGGCCCGTCATCAACCGCGCGCAGGCCGAAGACCTGGACCGCCTCTACGCCGACGCGCTCAAAACCGGGGCCACGCCCGTTTACGAGGGCCGGCTCGACGAGCGCCTGTTCCTGCCCGGCCAGGACCGGTCGGCCTATCGGACGCCGCGCGCGCTGGTTGGGCTGCCCCGGCAGAGCGAGCTATACTTCAAGGAACCCTTCGGCCCCATCGACAGCATCGTGCTGGTGGACCGGACCGAGGAATTAGTGGGCGAAATGAACATCAGCAACGGCGCTCTGGTAGGAGCCCTGGCTTCGGACGACGAACAGTGGGCCCGGCGCACGGCCAAGGAAGTGCGGGCCTTCAAGATGGGCATCAACCAGTTGCGCTCGCGCGGCGACCGGGACGAAGTGTTCGGCGGCCTGGGCGAGAGTTGGAAGGGCGCCTTCGTCGGGGGCAAGCTGCTGGTCGAGGCCGTGACGCAGGGCGAGGCCAATCAGCCCGTGCTCGGTAACTACGCCGATGCCACGCTCTTGCCCGCAGCGGCCTAAAAGGCGGGTTTTTTATTGCTCACGGTTTTCGACAAATCAGCGACGAAGGCCCGTGTTTGGCACTACTTTGTTTAGCTACCAGCCCCGCATTTATGCTGAGGCCGGGTCAGGAACCATCGGGTTCGTGAGCCGGCAGGAGGCGCAGCAAAGCTTATCTCCCCATTTTTAGCCCGAACCTTTTGCGTATGGCTCTCCCCTTTTTATTTGCCACCGGAATTGAAAACAGCAATCCGACTATCGCCAACGGCCGGGTGCGGGTGGACGAGCTGGACAAGTGCGGCCACTACCAGCACTGGCGCCGCGACTTTGACTGCGTGCAGGAACTGGGCATCCAGTTTCTGCGCTACGGCCCGCCCATTCACACCACCTGGCTGGGGGTAGGGAAGTACGACTGGCGCTTCGCCGACGAGACGTTTGCCGACCTGCGCCGGCGCGGCATCGCGCCCATCGTGGATTTGTGCCACTTCGGCGTGCCCGACTGGCTGGGCAACTTCCAGAATCCCGAGTTTCCGGCCTTGTTCGCCGATTATGCCCGCGCCTTTGCCGAGCGCTTTCCCTGGGTGCAATTCTACACGCCGGTCAACGAAATCTACGTCTGTGCCAAGTTCTCGGCCCTGCTGGGCTGGTGGAACGAGCAGCTGACCGGCGACCGGGCCTTCGTCACGGCCCTCAAGTACCTGGTGAAGGCCAACGTGCTGGCCATGCACGCCATCTTAAAAGTGCGGGCCGACGCCATCTTCATCCAGAGCGAAAGCAGCGAGTACCACCACGCCGAGAACATTCAGGCCGCTAAGTTGGCCGAAATCATGAATTACAAACGATTTCTCTCGCTGGATTTGAATTACGGCCACCGCGTGGACTCGGGCATGTACGAGTACCTGCTGGATAATGGAATGACCCGCGAGGAATACCACTTCTTTCTGCAGAACAAGGTTAAAGAGCGGTGCGTGATGGGCAACGACTACTACAACACCAACGAGCACCGCGTGGCCGCCGACGGCAGCGTCCGACCATCGGGCGAGGTGTACGGCTACTACCTCATCACCAAGCAGTACCACGAGCGCTACTACCTGCCCGTGATGCATACCGAAACCAACTTCGCCCAGGGCCCCCAGGGCGACGAGGCCGTGCAGTGGCTTTGGAAGCAGTGGGCTAACCTGCTGCGCACCCGCTACGACGGCGTGCCCATCGTGGGCTTCACCTGGTACTCACTCACCGACCAGGTGGACTGGGACTCGGCCTTGCGCGAAAACAAGGGGGTAGTAAATCCGCTGGGCCTCTACGACCTGGACCGCCACATCCGGCCCGTGGGCACAGCCTATCAGCAAATCATCCGCGACTGGCAGCACGTGCTGCCCGCCCAACGGTTGTTCACCCAGGAACCCTGGGTGTTGCTAAACGAATAGAGGAAAACCGCCGACTCAGCCTGCGCTGGCTGGGCAGGCGGCAATCAGGTCTGTATCGAAGGGGCGTCGGCTGACAGGAGCCGGTCGGAGAAGTTGTACTCGCCGGGCAGGTTCAAGTAAAGAGAGCAGAGGAGAGCCCGGCCGGGAGCAGGCGCGTAACCGGCGTGGTAGCCAGCTGCTCAGGTGGGCCGCTGAGCAAAGCATATTCGGCCTTTTAAACAAGGTACTCCGACTAAGAGCTGCCTGATTTTGTACGGGGCTTAGGAAGCAGTACCAGCTTTTAGGGGCTGTCTGACGAAGTTCTTTAAGCAAGACTTTGTAGAGGTTTTGGTAGCGATGAGTGAACCGAAACTCGCACTCTTTCAAAGGCAGCAGAAAGGTATGCTTGGGCACGTCAGCAAACTGGGGCAGGCTACTTTTTTTCGACCAATCCGGCACCATCTCGATGTACACCTGGCCCCCGCGCTTGACCAAGCCGAAGACGATAGTTTTGCTCCCGGCCTCCCGGCCCCTTTTGCCGCGCACCCGGCGCGGGCCGAAGTACAATTCGTCCAGCTCGAGCGCGCCACCCAACTCGACCGGCGCGGGGCAGCGCTGGGGCAGGCGACGACGCAGATGCAGGTAGACGCCGTTGAGCGAACGCACGCTCAAGCCCGTCAGCCGCGCCGCATCCGAGGCCGTCAAATCCAAGGCAAACAGGGGCAGCAAGTAGCGAAATTTGACCTCCGAGAGTTTGCTGCATTTATAATTGTGTTTAACTGGCCCCACAACAGAGAGTTACACTTCGTTCTCTAGCTTTTGCTTCCTAAGCCCCTTGTCAAAATAAGCTCATAGCAGGCGCCCGGCCAGGCGCCGGGCAGTGGCAACGGGGGTAGGGCTGCCTAGCATCTGACTACTTATCAAAGCCCCTTCAAAAAGCAAGGTGATTTTCTCGGCCAGCGGCTCATTGCTGAGCAGGCCAGCAAACACGCGGCCCATCCGGTTTTTGTGGTTCTGGATGAAGGCCCGGACTTCCTGCTCTTCCGGCGGCAGCTGCATCAGGGCGTTCTGAAAGTTACAGCCGCGAAAGTCCACGGCAACGAGGAAATCATTCAGCATGTCAAACACGGTCAGCACTTTCGCCTTCGGAGTGGTGCCGGGGGCAACTGCCTCATCAATCTGCCGGAACTACTGCTGGCTCACCGGCTGAAGGTAGGCGTGGAGAATATCATCCTTGGTGCGGAAGTGCTGGTAGAGGCTGGCCTTGGCGACGCCCGCCGCGGCAATAAGCTGGTTGATGCCCGTGAGCGGGTAGCCCTGCTGGTAGAAGAGCCGGGCGGCGGTATCGAGGATGCGCTAGCGGACGTTAGACGTGTCTTTCGTTTTCACTGGGCAAAGAAGCCGGCCCCACCACCAGCCCCGGCGCAGCAAAAAGAGCCCCGACGCGGCCCTGACCGGGGCGCAACGCGCCGCCAACCGCACCCACGCCCACCGCCGCGTCAAAGTCGAGCGCGCCCTCAGCGGGGCCAGACGCCGAGGCTGCGGGCCCAAACTTGCCCCACCAAAGTCGCCGCCTTCAACGACCGGCTCTTAGTCCTCGCCGTCGGCATCTGGAACTGGCATCACGCCAAACGAGAAGAAAGTGTTTAGAAATAAGTCTTATGGCTAATGGCGGCCGAACAACTTAATCCCTATTGAGACTGACCAGAACGGCAGCTCCGCCGCAGCCCTCACCCCGCGAGCGGCCAGTTTACTGCCAGCTGCCGCCCAGCGCCCGCACCAGCAGCACGGCGTAGCGCAGCTGGGCGGCCTGGGTTTGGGCGAGCAGGCGGGCGGCGTCCAGGGTTTGGCGGTCGGCGTCCACGACCTCGAAGTAGTTGGTCAGGCCGCTGCGGTAGCGCACCTCGGTGAGGCGGCCGGCGCGGCGGGCGGCGCGCAGGGCTCGCTGCTGGGCCGCGAGTTGGGCCGCGCTCAGGCGCAGGTTGGCCAGGGCGGTTTCCACGTCCTCGAACGCGGTGAGGGCCGCGCCCCGGTACTGGGCTTCCAGCTCGCGGTACTGAGCCTGAGCCAGCTGCTCGTTGGCCCGCAGGCGGCCGCCGTTGAAGAGCGGGATGGCGACGCCGCCGCCCAGGTAGTAAGTGTAGCCATTGGAAATCTGCGCCAGCTTGGCGAGCGTGGCGCTTTGTGGGCCGATGAAGCCATTGAGCTGCACGGCCGGGCGCCGGGTCAGATGGGCGGCTTCGGCGCGGGCGTCGGCGGCGGCAAGCTGGCGCTCGGCGCGGCGCAGGTCGGGCCGGCGCCCCAGCAGGGCGGTGGGTAGCGCCAGCGGCACGGCCGGGGCCGCCGACAGCGCGGGGTCGGGCAGCGCAGGCAGCGCGAAGGAGCTGGCCGGCTGGCCCACGACCGTCGCCAGGGCGGCGGCCTGCCCGGCCCGCTGTCGGCGTAGCTCCAGCAGGCTGCCTTCCACGTTGGCCAGCTCGGTTTCGGCCCGGCGCCAGCCAATCTCGTTGTCCACGCCGGCCTCAAACCGGGCCCTGGTGAGCTGCACGTTCTGCACGCGCACGAGCCGGGCGCTGTCGAGGACGGCCAGCTCGGCGTCAAGGCCGCGCAGGTTGAAATAGTACGTGGCCGCGTCGGCCGTCAGCGAGAGGCGCACGGCCTGCACATCGGCCGACGCCGCCTCGGCGTCGGCGCGCGCGGCCAGCACGGTGCGCCGGATACGGCCCCACACGTCCACTTCGTAGCTCACATTGAGGGGTAGGAAATACTGGGTTTGCACCACGGGGCGGGCCGGCACGTCGAAGGGCACCGGCCGCAGAGCCGAGAGTTGGGTGCGGTAGGCGCCGGGGTTGAGCGTGACGTCCGGACTACGGTACGAGTCCGCCACTTGCAGGCGCGCCCGCGCCTGGTCGACGCGGGCCAGGGCCGCCTGGGCGCTGAAGTTCTGGTTAAGGACCTGCTCTTCGAGCTGGGCTAGCACGGGGTCGTTGAAGACCGTCCACCACGGCGTTTCCGGGGGCGGCGGGGCCAGCAGCTGGGGCTTGAGGCCGCGCGCCGCCCCCGAATCGGCCGCAGCCATCCGGGCGGCGTTGGGTTGGGCCGAGGGGGTAGGGCCGCCAAACGAGGGGGTAGAAACTGCCGCCCGCGTCTCCCGTACCGCCGGAACGCGGGAGCCGGCCGTATCGGCGGGCACGGCCTGCTGCCAGGCCGCGGGCGTGCTCACGGCCGGCGGCTGGTAGCGCGGAGCCGTGGCGCAGGCGCTCAGCAGCAGCGGCAGGATGAACGAAAGAAGCGAGAGGCGGAAGCTCATGGCAGTGGGGCGCGGGGCTGGCCAGGCGGAGGGGGGTAGGGCTTTGGGAATTTGGGAAAGGCCAGCAGATTGTCATGCTGAGCTTGTCGAAGCATCTCGCGTGCGGCAGTAATCAAGCGGCAGTAATCAAATTAAGAGGCGGTCATGTCGAGCAACGCGAGACATCTCGCTCACTGACTAATCCAAGTGAAAGAACAATGATTGAATTATTTCCCCCAGCAAGATGCTTCACTTCGCTGCGTTCTGCATGACCTTCTTTCGGCTTGATTACTTCCCCGAGCGAGATGCTTCGACAAGCTCAGCATGACGTTCTAATGGATTCCTAACCAGCCCACTTTACTTCAGCGGCGACGACACGCGGGGCGCGTCGGGGTCGTTGGGGCGGGGCTTGGGGGGCGGCGGGCCGGCGGGTTTGGGCGGGGCGTGGAAGGCCTTGGTTTGCACGGTCTGGCCTTCGGTCAGGGTTTCGGCCGGGTTCAGCACCAGCAGCTCGCCGCCTTTCAGGCCCTGCGCGACTTCCAGCTGCGAGCCGAAGTCGCGGCCCGTGGTGATGGGCTGGTAGTGAATCTTGCCGTTCTGTACGGTTGCCACGCGGGTGTCGGTGCCGCCCGGCACCAGTGCGTTGGCCGGAATGATGACGCCCGGCCCGGTGCGCGGCACGTGGAACCGGACCTGGGCGTAGGAGCCGGGCCGCAGCTCGCCGCGGCCGTTGGGCACCAGCACTTCGGTGAGCAGCGTGCGCGTGCCGGGGTCCAGGGCGCCCGCGTCGCGCACCACGCGGCCCGCGAAGGCCCGGCCCGGAAACTCGGGCACCAGAAAATCGGCCCGCAAGCCGTTTTTAATGGCCGGCGCAAAGTTCTGGGGCACCTGCACGAAGGCGCGCAGCTTATCGGTTTGCTCCAGCTTGAACAGCTGCGTGCCGGCCGCGTTGCTGCTGTTGACCAAGCTGCCCACTTCCACGTTGCGCTGCGTGACAATGCCGCTGAACGGGGCCGTGACGCGGCGGAAGTTCTGCTGGGCCAGCAGCTGCTCTACGCCGGCCCGCTGGGCCGTGTACTGAGCCTGGGCCGCGTCCAGCTCCTGCTTGGAAATGGCGCCGGCCAGCGGCACGGTCGCCAGCCGCTGGTAGCTGGTGCGGGCCAGGCCAAGGTTGGCGCGCGAGGCGGCAATCTGCTGGTCTAATTCGGGAGTTGTGATTTCGGCTAGCACCTGGCCGGCCCGCACGCGCTGGCCGATGTCGGCCGACCACGAGCGGACGAAGCCGTTGGCGCGAGCAAAAACGAAGGTCTCGCGGTTCGAGCGGGTGTCGGCGGGCAAAACAAGCGTGGTCGTGTCGGGCGCCGCCTGAGCGGGCACCACGGTCACGGCGGGCACGGCGGCGGCCAGTTGGCTGGCCTCGGCGTCGCGGGCTTTTTCCTGCTTGTGCCGCGGCAGGTAGCCGAGCAGAAACAGGCCGGCGAAGACGACGACCGCGCCGAGAATGAGCAGCCAGAAGCGGCTTGATGAATTAGAACCAGGCATTAGAAAACCAATTTTTAACAAAATCCCTACCCCCCTCTAAGGCGGCAGGGGCGCCGGACGGGGGTAGAGCCGCAATAGTTGGAGTCTCCTCGCAGGGCGAGGGGCGTAGTAATCTTGATTAATTTGATTACCCTACCCCCCGCCCTGCGAGGAGACTCCAACTATTGCGTCTCTACCTCGGTTAGCCTAAGCTTTAGCCGCTTGCACAGCAGCCGGCTTTTTCAGGTACGAAAACATAATCGGCACGAAGAACAAGGTTGTCACCGTCGCCAGCAGCAGTCCGCCAATAACGGCGCGGCCCAGTGGGGCGTTTTGCTCTCCGCCTTCGCCCATGCCCAACGACATGGGCAGCAGGCCGATAATCATGGCCAGCGCCGTCATCAGCACCGGCCGCAGGCGGGTGAAGCCGGCGTCCAGGGCCGCGTCGCGGGGCGAAAGGTCGGGCTCTTCCTCGCGCCGCTCGTTGGCGAAGGTGACGAGCAAAATGCTGTTGGCCGTCGCCACGCCGATGCACATGATGGCGCCCATCAGCGCCGGCACCGAGAGCGTGGTTTGGGTCACAAATAGCATCCAGAGGATGCCGGCCAGCGCGCCCGGCAGGGCCGTAATGATGATGAGCGGGTCAATCCAGCTCTGGAAGTTGACGACCATGAGCAGGTACACCAGCACGATGGCGCCGGCCAGCCCCAGCCCCAGCCCGGTGAAGGACGTGCGCATCGAGTCGGCCTGTCCGCGCAACGCCAGCGTGGTGCCTTTGGGCAGCTTCTTCTCGGCGTCGGCCAGGATTTGGCGCACGTCCTTGGCTACCCCGCCGAGGTCGCGGCCCGACACGCTGGCGTAGAGGTCCACGGTGCGCTGAATATTGTAGTCCGAGGCTACGGCCGTGGTCTCGGTGCGGCGCACCGTGGCGAAGCTGTTGAGCAATTGGGCCTGGCCCTGAGTGGCGCTGGTGACGCCGATGTTGCCGATTTCGTCGAGCGTGGACAGGACGCGGGGCGGCGTTTGCACGGCCACGGTGTAGTTCACGCCCGTCGTGGGGTTCAGCCACTGGTTGGGATTGGTCTGGGTGCTGGACGAGAGGCTGACCAGCACGTTGTTGGCGATGTCGCGTTGCGAAAGCCCGGCCTGCTGGGCCCGCACCCGGTCAATATCCAGGCGCAGCTGCGGCTGGTCAAACGCTTGATATACAAACGCATCGACCACGCCCGGCACCTTGTTGATTTTTTCGCGCAGCTCGCCCGCGATGCGCTGGTTGGCGGCCTTGTCGCGGCCAATAACCTGAATATCAATCGGGGCCGGCAGGCCGAAGTTCAAGGTCTGGTTGACGATGTCGGCGGGCTGGAAGAAGATGGTCAGGTCGGGATATTGCTTATGAATCTGGCGGCGGATTTCATTGATGTAGTCGCCCGTGGGACCGTGCTCCTCCTTCATGCTGACCAGAATCTCGCCGTCGCCGGCCCCAATGGTCGGGTTGTCGCTCAGCAGCAGGTTGATGGGAATCACGGGCAGGCCGATGTTGTCGAGCACCAAATCCAGCTCCTCAGCCGGTATCACGC
Source organism: uncultured Hymenobacter sp. (assembly GCF_964243305.1). Lineage (GTDB taxonomy): Bacteria > Bacteroidota > Bacteroidia > Cytophagales > Hymenobacteraceae > Hymenobacter. Next base: position 88,698 of record NZ_CAXTEF010000013.1, on the reverse strand, counting down.
GGCGAATCACGTCCTCGACCTGCCGGAAGCGGACTTCCGTTTCTTCCAGGCGGGTCCCGGTCGGCACGCGCACGTGCAGGCGCAGCTGCCCGGCGTCCACGGTCGGGAAGAAGTTCTGACCGATGAGCGGAAACAGCCCCAGCGAGCCCACGAACAAGACCACGAAGGCCGCAATCACCTTCGGCCGGTTGGTCAGGGCCCAGTCCAGCGCCCGGCCGTAGCCGGCCCGGAACCGCTCAAATCGGTGCTCGAAAGCTACGTGCAGGCGCCAGACCCAGGTTTTGGTGATAGCCTCGGCCGACTGCCGCTCCGCGTCGGTAATCTCGTTTTCCGCCTCTTCCTCGGCCGAGCCGCTGGGGTGCGCCTTCTCAAACTGCTGACGCCGAATGTGTTCGAGGTCGCACTCGGCCTGGCTCACGGGCTGGCCGTTGCGGACGCGGGCGCTGGGCACTTCGGCTTCCTCCTGGGCGTGGTAGATGGGCAGCTCTTTGCGCAGCAGAAACATAACCAGCGTCGGCACCAGCGTCCGACTCAGGATGTAGGACGCGAGCATGGCGAAAATCACGGCCGTGGCCAGCGGCGCGAAAATGGCCGAGGCCACGCCGCCCAGGAAAAACACCGGCACGAACACGATGCAAATGGCCAGCGTGGCGACCAGCGCGGGCGTGGCAATCTGCTGGGCGCCATCGAGAATGCTGCGCTTGAGCAGCTTTTTCATGCCCATGTTGCGGTGAATGTTCTCGATTTCCACGGTCGCGTCATCGACCAGAATGCCCACGGCCAGGCTCAGCCCGCCCAGGGTCATGATGTTGAGGGTTTGCCCCAGAATATTCATAATAATAATGCTGACCAGAATGGAGAGCGGGATGCTGGTCGCGATGATGAGCGTGGAGCGCCACGAGCCCAGAAACAGCAGAATCATGAGCGCAGTGAGTGCCGCCGCGATGCAGGCCTCGATGACGACGCCCTGGATGCTGGCGCGCACGAAAAACGACTGGTCGAACAAGAGCTTGATGTCCAGGCCGGGCGGCGCGTTGGCCTGGATGTTGGGCAGGGCCGCCTTGATTTTATCGATGATGGCGAGCGTGCTGGCCGAGCCGCTTTTCAGGATGGGAATAATGGCGGTGCGGCGGCCGTTCTGGCGCACGATGTTGGTTTGCACGGCCGCGCCCTCGTGCACGAAAGCCACGTCGCGGATGTAGACCGCCGTGCCGTCCACGGTCTTAATGGGCAGGTCGTTGAGCGTGGCGATGGCCTCGGGGCTGGAGTTGAGCTTGACATCATATTCGCGGTCGCCAATTTTGGCCGAGCCGGCGGGAATAATCACGTTCTGGGCCAGCAGGGCCTGCACCACGTCGTTGCCGCTCAGGTTCTTGCCCGCCAGCTTGTCGGGGTCCAAATCGACCATGATTTGCTTGGGCTTGCCGCCGTTGGGCAAGAGCACCGAGGCACCCTGCACCACGGCCAGCCCCGGCCGGATGAAGGCGTTGGCCGCGTCGAACAAGTCGGATTCGCCCAGGGTCTCGGAGCTGAGCGAGGTTTGGGCAATCGGCACGTTCGAGGCCGAGTAGCGGATGATGAGCGGCGGCGTGATGCCGGGCGGCAGCACGCGCAGCAGCGTCTGGGTGATGGCCGTGAGCTGGGCCACGCCCGCGTCGGGGTTGGCGCCGGGCTGGAAGAATACCTTAATGAGCCCTACCCCCTTCAGGCTCTGCGACTCGATGTGCTCGATGTTGTTGACCGTCGTGGTGAAGGCCCGCTCGCTGGGAATCACGATGCGCTGGTTCATCTCCTCGGGCGCGATGCCCGCGTAGCCCCACACCACGCCCACGACCGGAATCGGGATATCGGGGAAAATATCAACCGCCATGCGCTGAATCGTCAGCCCGCCGCCCACGAGAATGAGCAGCGCCATAACAATGAACGTGTAAGGGCGCGCCAGCGCCAGCCGAACTATCCACATGGTAGGTTTTCTAAGAGGGGGTAGGGAAAGCAGGCGAAATCACAGCAGACCGTCATGCTGAGCAACGCGAAGCATCTCGCTCGGGGAAGTAATTTAATCGTTGAGAGAGCTGATTAGTGCTGCCCGCGAGATGCTGCGCTGCGCTCTGCATGACGGTTTGCTGTGATTCTGCCTGCTTTCCCTATATCTTTTAAAATAAAGTCAAAACGTCTCCCAGGTTGGTATACAGTCGGCACCTGAGGTAGAGACGCGACACCTCGCGTCTCCTTGCAGTACGGGGGGTAGGGCAATCATAACCAATTGATTCTAGACTACTTTTTTACATCATTCAATACATTCCGTCATTTCGACTAAAACAAAAGGCATTTTGATTAAATCTGCTTCTCACTAAGCGGCGACCTTTGCATCGTCAACAACAAGAAAAACAGCTCCTTATGAAAGCAGTAAGAATTCACGCATTTGGCGGACCGGAGGTCCTACAAATAGAAAATGTAGCGCGTCCCGTTCCCGCGCCGGATGAAATTTTAGTTAGAGTGTATGCCAGTGGCATAAACCCGGTCGATTGGGTAGTTCGGGAAGGCAGCAACGACGCTCTGAGGCCCCTCTTGCAATTGCCGATGACCTTGGGCTGGGATGCGGCCGGCGCGGTAGAAGAAACCGGCAGCGAGGTAACCGCCTTTCAGAAAGGCGATGCCGTGTACGGGGTTCCTAATTTTCCCGGCGACGGAAGCTACGCCGAGTATTGCGCGGCCAAAGCCAGTCAATTTGCCCTTAAGCCGAAGAGCCTCGGCTTCAACGAAGCGGCGGGGGTGCCGCTGGCCGGCCTCACGGCCTGGACGGCCCTCTTCGAGCACGGCCAACTCCAGCCAGGGCAACGCATTCTCATTCAGGGTGCATCTGGGGGGGTAGGGAGTTTCGCCGTGCAGTTTGCCAAAGCCAAAGGTGCCTACGTAATTGGAGTAGCTTCGGCCGGCAACCTGGAGTACGTCAAGCAGCTGGGGGCCGACGAGGTAATTGATTACCGGAGCCAGCCGTTTGAAGAGCTGGTGCACGACCTGGATGTGGTGTTGGAAGCCTCGCCGCTGCGCGATAACGCGGAGCGCTTGAGAGCGGTGACCGTCCTAAAGGAAGGCGGAATTCTGGTCAGCGTCAATACCGATTTCCCCTTCGACGAGGCGGTGCAGGCGGCCCTGACTAAGAAACAGGTTAAAGGCGAACTCGCTGCCAACCAACCCCGGCAGGACTGGCTAACCGAAATTACCCAACTGATTGACGCGGGCCAAGTGAAGGTTTTCGTGAGTCAGGTGTTTCCGTTGGAGCAGGTAGCGAAAGCACACGGCGAGAGCCAGACCTGGCACGTGCGGGGCAAGCTGGTACTGGAAGTAAGAAAAGACGACGAGCCGGCATGAGGCATTTTAAGACGATAAGCGAGTTTCACGAGTTTGTGCAGTTGCCCAAGCCCCAGCATCCGCTCCTCAGCGTCGTGGATGTGGGCACCGTGCCGCACCGGGACGGCGAGGAGGCGACGAGTATGGTCTTGGATTTTTATTCCATTTCCGTCAAGCGAATGCGTAACGTCAACGTCAAATATGGGCAGCATCCATTTGACTTTAACGAAGGCATCATGTCCTTTATGGCACCCAACCAGGTGTTCAGCATCGCGGTTGCCGACAAAGGCGAAGAGGTAGAAAAATCAGGATGGGTGATTTACATCCATCCTGATTTTATCTGGAATACGCCGCTGGCCAAAACCATCAGGCAGTACGATTTTTGGGATTATTCGCTCAGTGAAGCCTTGTTTCTTTCCGCTAAGGAAGAGGCAACCATCACGAATATTATTCTGGCTATTGAGCAGGAGTATAACTCCGCTATCGACCAGTTTAGTAAGCAAATTATTGTCTCACACGTTGAAAGTCTGCTGAGTTATGCGGACCGGTTTTATCATCGCCAGTTTATCACGCGGGAAAAAGCCAATCATCAGGTAATCGGACGGTTAGAGGCCCTGCTGCATGAGTATTTCAACAGCGCTGATTTGACAGAAAGAGGCTTACCAACCGTTCGATACGTTGCCGAATACCTGCAACTTTCGCCCAAATATTTAAGCAATTTATTGCGCGTATTAACCGGACAAAACACCCAGCAGCATATTCATACCAAGCTACTCGCCAAAGCCAAAGAAAAATTATCGACCACTAACCTAAGCGTGAGCGAAATTGCTTACGAGCTGGGTTTTGAACATTTGCAATCATTCAGCAAGCTGTTCAAGACAAAAACGAACTTGTCGCCTTTGGAGTTTAGGGCCTCTTTTAATTGATTACTGCGCCCCGCGTACTGCGAGGAGACGCGAAGTGTCGCGTCTCTACATTCTGCACCCCAGCTTAAAAACTGTTATGACTCAACCGTACTACAGCTGCACGGTTCAGCGAGCTAAAAAGCGCAGCACTTTTCGCCCGCCCGAAGGTTTCAGGACGAGGCCAGGCAAGAGGAAGGGGGGTAGGGAATGCCGGCCGGCGCACCCTACCCCTGTCGCTGCACGCCAAAACGGAAAATAGCTGTGCTGTCGAATACTTAGCTCATTCGCGGGCGGACCCTCATTTCACGGGCGCGTGCGTTTCCGAACGCGGGCCGGCGCGTGTACTCCTATTGGTAGGCCAGCCACATTTTTCCGCTGCCGTCGGCCATCACGAAGCGCTCCTGGGCCAGGTCATGGTCGGCACGAAGCCCACAAAGCCTCCGTGCCGAATAGCTTGCAGCGACTGCTCAAGGAGGTCGCCGCCGACCGTGTTGATGGCCAAATCCACGCCCTCGCCGCCGGTCAGGGCTTTGACCTGGGCGGGCCAGGCGGGCGTGGTGCGGTAGTTAATCACCTAGTCGGCGCCCAGGGCTTTGAGCTGGGCTACCTTATCGGCGCTGCCGGTCGTGGCAATGACGCGCGGCGGCGGCCTTGGCGATTTACAGCGCCGCAATGGAGACGCCGCCGGTGCCCTGGGTGAGCACCGTCTGACCCAGGCGCCGGTGCCCGTACTCTATCAGGCCGGCCCAGGCGGTGAGGCCGGCGATGGGCAGTGGGGCGACCCAACCAGTTACGCATTTTGCGCAGTCGATTTGGGTCACCCCGCTGGGGCTTTGATAACGACGAGGGGGGTAGGGAAATTTCTACCGATGGGCCGCCCTACCGGGTCGGACCCCGCTGGGGCTTCGGGTGTGGACTGCGCAACTTGGGTTATACTGCGCTGTAGGGTGCGGGGCTTGTCCCCGCCCGGCGTTCGCGCAAAACCAGGGGCAGCGGCACGACCGCCGGGCGGGGGCAAGCCCCGCACCCTACGCCATTCTAAATAACGGCCGGCAGCAGCGTCGCGTCGGGGAAGTTGCCGAGCACGGGCTGGCTGGCCGGGCCGCTGGTCACGGCCTCCACGAGGTACTTGCCGCCCACGAAGGCGCCTTTCCAGCTCTCGCCCAGCCCGCCGAACACTTCCTCGCGGTCGCCGCGCGAGCGCAGCTGGTTGACGCCGACCTTGAAGGCCCGGACTTCCTTGGCCGTGCGGGCGGCCCATTTCGCGTCGTCGCTGCCCACGGCCGCGACCAGCGCCCCGTTGCTGATGTTCATCTCGCCGATTAGCTCCTCCACGCGGTCCACGAGCACGATGGAGTCGATGGGGCCGAAGGGCTCCTTGTAGTAGAGCTGGCTGTGGCGCGGCAGGCCGACCAGCGTCCGCGGCGCCCGGTAGGCCGCGCGGTCCTGGCCGGGCAGGAAGAGGGCGTCGTCGAGGCGGCCCTCGTAGATGGGGATGGCGCCGGTGTGAAGCGCGTCGGCGTGCAGCTCGTCCAGGGCCTGCGCCTGGGCGGCATTGATGAGCGGGCCGAAGGCCAGCTCCGGCAGCTGGTCATCCGGGTTATCCACGAGGGTCGGGTTGCCGATGCGCAGGCCGCGCACGGTTTCGGTGTAGGTTTCCAAGAACTGCGGGAACAGGCGCCGCTCCACCACCCAGCGCACGTAGGCCGTGCAGCGCTGCTTGCCGTACTCGAAGCCTTTTTTGAGCTGCTCGGCCAGCGTGTCCCACTGCGAGTAGTCCCAGAGGCCGTAGGCGTTGACGCCCTCCATCTCAAACATATAGCGCTTGTGGCTCTGCGCTAAGCCATCGGCGATGGCGCGCCCGCTGTAGCGCCCGCCTACGAAGCTGAGGCAGTCGACGGCGTCGTGCTTGACCAGCGAATCGCTCAATTCGCTGCCCGCGCCGCTGACCAAACTCAGGGGCAGGCCCGCCCGCCGGGCCAGGGCGAAGGCCAGGCTCAGGGAGATGAAGCCGCCGTCAGTGGGCGTTTTGGCAATCACGGCGTTGCCGGCCAGTGCCTGCACCAGCACGGCGTGCAGCAGCACCGAGAACGGGTAATTCCAGGAAGCTATGTTCGAGACCAAACCCAGCGGCTGGCGCTCGCCGAGCATTCCCTCGATGTGGTCGACGTACCACTGGGCACCTTCAATGCAGCGGTCGATGTCGTTGAAGGCAGTTTTGTAGGTTTTGCCGATTTCCCACATCAAGAGCTTGGCAATCAGGTCGGCGCGCTCGCGCAGCTCGTGCAGATAGGCCTGCACCTTGGCGCGGCGCTCGTCCAGGTCGACGGCGGCCCAGGCGGGCGCCTCGGCTTTGGCCGCCAGTACGGCCCGCAGTGCCGTGGCCGCGTCGAGCATGGGCAGCTGGCCCAGCTCGGAGCCATCAACGGACGACGTGAAGGGCCGCGGCTGGCCCGGCTCCTGCCAGCGGCCTTCCAGCAGGTTGAGGTAGCGGCCGTCGTGGTCGAAAATTTCCGGGGCGAATTGCTGCACCTGGCGCCGCAGCTCGCCGAATTCCAGTTGGGGAGAAACAATCTTGAGCATGAGCGAAGAGAATAGTTGGGGGGAAACGAGCAGTTGGTTGATGGAAGGTAACCGCGAACTGTGCGGTTCTGCTGAAGTAAAGGCGGTCATGCTTCATCTGACGTCCGCTTGCCGAAGCAGCTCTCCCGCGTAAGTAATCAGCGGTAAATAACGATAGCATTAGTCAGCGGGCGAGATGGCCTGTCTTAAAAGGCTAGTTCAAAAGTCGCATTTGACCAAGCTTTTAAGACCGGCCGTGGCTACTGGGCTAAATCTGGCCCATGCCGCCGTCCACAAAGAGTTCGATGCCGTTCACGAAGCTGGCATCACTGGAAGCCAGAAACAGGGCGGCGGCGGCAACCTCCTCCGGGCGGCCCATTTCGCCGCGCGGAATCAGGGCGGCGATTTGGTCCTTAAACTCCGGGCCAGTAGCGGCCATCATGGGCGTGTCAATCGCGCCCGGACTCAGCAGGTTGACCCGGATGTGGCGGTCCTGCAAATCTACTAGCCACCCGCGCACGAACGCCCGCAGGGCCGCTTTGCTGGCGCTGTACACGCTGTTAGCCGGATACCCTTTGATGGAGGCCCCCGACCCATTGAGCAAAATCGAGCCGCCCGCGGCGAAGAGCGGCAGCGCTTTCTGGACCGTGAAGAGCGTGCCGCGCACGTTCAGGTCAAAAATGGTGTCGAACAGCTCTTCGCTAATCTCCCCGATTTTGCCGAAGCCGGCCGCCCCCGCGCTGGTGAAGAGCACGTCGATTTTGACTTTTTCCCGCCCGACCGTCTCGTAGAGGCGGTCGAGGTCGGCCAGGTTGGCCGCGTCGCCCAGCACGCCCGTCACGTTGCGGCCGATGGCTCGCACGGCGGCGTCGAGCTTCTTCGGGTCGCGGCCCGTGATGAAGACGTAGGCGCCTTCTTCGACAAATAGTTTGGCCGTGGCCAGGGCCATCCCCGACGTGCCGCCGGTAATAACGGCTACTTTTCCAGTGAGCTTTTCCATGCTATTGGATTGATTGTTTGGAATTAGAGCGGTTCTCAGGTCAGTGTACAGGGCTGAATCGTCTGGCTCCCCTCTCCTTTTTCGGAGAGGGGGCCGGGGGGTGAGGCGAAACACGAAGGACGATTGTACACCAACTTGGGGACCGCTCTATGTTTTTGCTTGTGCGGCTTGCTTGAGCCGGGTTGACACTACTGGCTTCGTAAGTATCTGCGCAACTGCTGCGCGGTTCACAAGGCAAAATTCCGACGAGCCGGGCGGCCGGGCAAGTACGGAGAAGTTATTCGGCACCCGATACTTTTAGCCCCTAGGGCGGTTTTAATCCCGGCTCCCTACGGCCGTATCTTCCCCCAACCCGCCTCCCCTGATGTACCAGAAGAAGATTGTCAACACGCTGGCCTGCGGCTCCGTGCTCACCAAGGAAGTGCTGCACGGTAAATGGAAATCTACCCTGCTCTCCTGCATTGCCCAAGGCATTCAGCGGCCGAGCGCCTTGCAGCGCAGCATCCCCAGCGCCACGCGGCGCGTGCTCAACGTGCAGCTGACGGAGCTGGAGCAGCACGGCTTGGTGTGCAAAACCATCTTCCCCGAGCTGCCACCCAAAGTCGAGTACCAGCTCACCAGCCTGGGGCAGTCCCTGCTGCCGGTGATTGAGGTGATGGAGCAATGGGGCAACGCCCACCGCCCGGAGCTGGAACCGGTACTGACGGCGAGTTTAACAGCGATGCCGGGCTAACCGATAAATAGCCCTTTTCGGGTGCCGTCGGGCCAGAGATGCTTCAACAAGCGGACGCCAGATGAGCGGGCCAGTCTGATGTGATTTGCCTACAGGCTCCTCAGAGCCGCACGAGCCGTAAGTCAACTTCCCGGTCCACGTAGGTCCACTCTTCGGTCTGGCGCAGGACCCCGACGAGGTCTTCAAACGCGGCGCTGTCGGCCGGGGCGTATTCAAACCAGGTGAGGAAGTCGAAGGGCCCGCCCAGGTCCCGGCAATGGTAGAGCTGCCGGGCGATGGCGGGCAGGTACTTCAGGCCCGTCTGGGTGTGGTGCGAGGCGGCTTCAAAGATGGCCCGCCGCTCGTCCTGCGCTAACTCCCACCAGGCCGCGGATTTGCGCAGCGGAATGAGCGCAGCGCAGCGGGCCGCGGCCCGGCCCAGTGGGGCCTGGACAGCGACTAAGGCCATTTTCTCCACCCGCTCGGCGTAGCGCAGGTTGCTGATGAGGCCGCGTAGCGCCCAGCTGCCGGCGGGTACGGTCGCCGATTCGGCGCTGGGGCTGGGCTGCCGTTGCAGATGGGAAACCGGGGGTAGGGAATCGCCGACGAGGGTCGTTGCCTGCACCACTTGCCAGGGGCCGGCGGGGCCGCCGATAAAGTCGAAAACGTGGTTCATCAATAGAATAGGATGCGGGGCTGATGCCCGTGCCTGGGTGATGTTGTCCCAGCCAGTGGGGATGGCGGGCGCGACGCGAGCCGTCCACAGCAGCGACAGAGGATGTGCAGGCCGGGCCAGCTAGTTGAGCGCCGTGCTCTTGCTGCCCAGCGGCAGGCTCCCTACCCCCACTACGTGGCGCGAACCGGTTTCCTGCACCAGCACCACGGCCCGCAGATTGTCGGTTTTCCAGTTCGAGCTGAGGTCAAGCGGCGTGGTGCCGACAAACGTGCCGTCGGCCTTCACGGCGCCCAACGGGCGCCACGAGCGCACCACGGCGGCGTGGCGCAGCAGGCGGCCCGAGTTTTCGCCCCGGCCCACTTGCGAGGACAGGCCGGTTTCAGTCAGGGCCAGCTCGACGCTGGCGGCCTGGGTGCCGGCGGGCAGGTGGCTGACCTGCACGTGCAGGGCGCCGGCCGCCGAGCGGGTTAACGTCACGGTGGCGCGGGGCGCCTGGGCGGCTTTGGCCACGGTTTGAGCCAGAGTGCTTTTCTGGCTGCCCACGAACTCATAGCGGCCGTTGACCACGGCCTGGGGCGTGTAGTTACCTTCGCCGAAGCCCTGGGCATACCACTGCTGGCGCTGGGTGAACTGCGCCGCCGAGAACTGGTCCTTCCAGCCCAGGCGGTTCCAGTAGTCGACGTGCTGGCCCAGGGCGATGACTTCGACGCCGGGCACCGACTGGGCGGCCGTCAGCTCGCGCAGGGCCGCATCGGCCGAAGGGCACGACGAGCAGCCTTCGGAGGTGAACAGCTCGACCACGACGGGCACCGTGGCCGTAGGGGCCGCAGCCGCAGCCGGGCGGGCGGCCCGGCCGGGTGCCGGTGCGGGGCGGGAACTCACCAGGACGACGGCGGAAGCCGCGGTCAGCAGCAGGGGCGTTACGGCCAAAGCAATACGGTGCATAAGAAAAGGCAGTGAGGGGAAACAACGGCGTTTCGGGAAGCCTGACGCGGCCAGGACCCAGCCCTTACAGCTACTGGGGCTGAGCGGCAAAGCAGGGCGCGGCCTCGCCCAATGAGGGCCGCACGGCTCGGCGGGCGAGCATAGACGCGGGCATAGAACGAGGCGGCAAGTGGCGGCGCACCCCTTGAGCCAGGCACCCGCGCGGCCTTTCCCGCTCAGCTGTCCGGTGATGGCTCAGCTCACGAACCCACGAAGCGGGCCGCTCGGACAAGTCGGGCAAGTAAACCTCCTGTCAGGCGTGGCCTGAACTTACCGCCGGGCTACGGCACGTTTTCACGACGAATCCGGGGCGCGGCTGTAAGCTTTGGCGGCAGGGGGCGTCGGTCAGGCAAATCACTTCCCCCACTTTTCCTCTCCGCTGACCATGAACAACTCCCTGCTCGTCGACCACGCCCCGACACCTCTGCCCTACTCGGCCTCGGCCCGGCCCCTCGCCGCCGCCTACCCCCCCTCTACGCTGGAACGCACCGGCACCGTGGTGCTGCGCTACAGCCTGGTCCTGATTCTGGCCTGGATTGGCTTGTTTAAGTTCACGCCCACCGAGGCGGAAACCATTAAGCCCTTGTTCACCCACAGCCCGCTTTTCGCCTGGCTCTACGATGTGCTGAGCGTGCGCACTGTCTCCAACCTCGTGGGCAGCGCCGAGATTCTGGTCGCCGTGCTCCTGGCCCTGCGGCCGGTGGCGCCGTGGCTCTCCTACGTCGGCAGCCTGGGCGCCATCGTCATCTTCCTGACCACGGTTTCCTTTCTCTTCACCACGCCGGGCGCCTTTGCCGTGGTCGATGGCCTGTGGGTACCCGGCAGCATGGGCAGCTTCCTGATTAAAGATTTAACCTTGCTGGGCGCCGCCCTCTACACGGCCGCCGAGGCGCGCCGGGCCTTTCGGGCCTAGTTTTGCCGAAACAGCACCGGCCGCGGCTTATGGAAGCAGCGGCCGGACTTTTCAGCGCACTATCATCGTGCGGACCAGAGAGAATATCCCGGACCAAACCGGTAAAACGGTCATTGTAACCGGCGCCAACGTCGGCCTGGGCTTTGAAACGGCCCTGGCCCTGTATGAGGCCGGTGCCCACGTGGTGCTCGCCTGCCGAAATCAGCGGAAGGCTGCCGAGGCCCGAACGGCCATCCTGGCCCAACCGGGCAGCGGCACGCTCGAAACGGGCGTGCTGGATTTAGTCGATTTACGCTCGGTTGAACACTTCGCCACCTCGTTTCGGCAACGACATGCCCAGCTGCTCATCTTGGTGAACAATGCTGGAGTGGCGACCCCGCCGGCTGCTAAAACCGCCGAAGGCTACGAGTTGCAATTCAGCGTCAACTTCCTCGGCCACTTTGCCCCTACCGGCCGGTTGTACCCGGTGCTGCAAGCCACGTCCGGCGCCCGCATCGTGACGCTCAGCAGCATGGGGTATCAGTGCGCGGCCATTGACTTTGATAATTTAAAACCTGAGAAGGGCTACGTCCCGCTGCGCGAATACCGACCTGGCGCTGCCGCCGCGGCTGGTAGCACAGCATAGTGTTTGAGCCAGCCCTACCCCCTGCCCTGCTGCAGACGCTGCGCGCCGTGCCCACCTGGATGAGCCACGCCATGAAGGGCGTGGCCGTGTAGTTCTGGCGGGCGCGGGGCTGGTCGGGCTTCGCCATCAGCCAGCGGGGGCCGCTGGTCGAATTCCACGATGCCTTGCCCGCCGATAGCCGCCTGGGCGCCTTGTTCGGGTTTTTTGAGGCGGGGCACCCGCTGCGCACGGCCCCAGCCGCGGCACGGCAAGCGGCCGTGCTAACCCAGCTCGCGCGGATATTTGGCCCGCCGGCCGGCGCCCCCCTGGCCTACCACGAGCTGGACTGGACCCAGCAGCCGCTGACCAGCGTGCCCGGCGACGAGCAGCCGCCCGCGCAGGTAGCGCCGCAGGGCCCGGCACTGCTGCGGCAGCCCCACTGGGCGGGTACGCTGCACTGGACCGGGGTCGAAACTTCGGCCAGCGAGTGGGGCCGGCTGGACGGGACCGTGGAATCGGGTCGCTGGGCGGCCGGGCAACTGCTGATATAGGCTAGCGCTGCCCGTAGAAGCCCATCACAGTTTGATTTGCTTAATTTTGAGCATGTCTTCATCTACCTTGATTCCTGCTGTTTCGCCCAACCTGCGTCGTGCGGAAGTCCCCGCCGGTCCGTTGCCCGCCGTCGTCGCTTCGGGCCAGTTCAATGTGTATGCCCGTGAGCAGTTCCACCTCCGCAAGCTGACGTTTGGCCGGCGCGACTACTACAAGATTGCGCTACTCACCGGCAGCAGCCGCTACAACTACGCTACCCGCGGCGTGCTGATTGAGCGGCCCGCGCTGGTATTCTCCAACCCACTGATTCCCTACTCCTGGGAACCTGTCTCGGAAGAGCAGGGCGGCTACTTGTGCATGTTTACCGAGGAATTCCTCATTATCAACGACCGCGCCGCCAGCCTGCAGGAGTCGCCGCTGTTCCGGCTCGGCAGCGACCCGGTGTATTTTGTGGACGAGGCGCGGTACGCCGACTTAGCCCACCTGTTTGCCAAGATGTTGCAGGAAATGAATTCGGGCTACGCCTACCGGCAGGAAGTCGTGCGCAATTACCTGAATCTGATTTTTCACGAGGCTCTGAAACTCCAGCCGCAAGCCACCTATTACCCGCATCCCAACGCCACTTCCCGCATCGTGTCCCTGTTCCAAGGGCTGCTGGAACGGCAGTTTCCCATCGACTCGCCCAACCACGGGCTGAAGCTGCGCACCCCCGGCGATTTTGCCCGCTGCCTCTCGGTGCACGTCAACCACCTGAACCGGGCCGTGCGCGCGCTCACCGGCAAGCCCACGTCCGCCCACATCGCCGAGCGTATCCTGCGCGAGGCTAAAGCCCTGCTTCAGCACACGAGCTGGAGCACCGCCGAAATTGCCTACGGGCTGGGCTTTGCGTACCCGACCTACTTCAACAACTTTTTCAAGAAGCAAACCGGCACCACCCCGTCCGCTCTGCGCGCCTTGCTCAGTCAGGGCCATGCGGCCACTGCGCCGCCGGCTGTAGTTTGAATCTCTTACACTTTCGTTTGAATCTCGTTAGGTCCCCGTTTCGGGCTGGGGGACCTTTGGGCTGTTCAAATAACCCGGCTCTTCACTTCACTTACCCCCATTCCCCATGAAGTACGTTCTTATTACCGGCGCCAACAAAAGCATTGGCCTCGAAACGGCTCGCCAGCTGCTCCAGCACGGCTATTACGTGTACCTGGGCAGCCGCGATTTGCAAAACGGCCAGCAGGCCGTCGACCAGCTCCACTCGGAAGGCCTGCCTAATGTGGAGCCGATTCAGCTTGATGTCGCCGATAGTGCCTCGATAACCGCCGCCCGGCAGGCGCTAGGCCGGAAAACGCCCGTGCTGGACGTGCTCATCAACAATGCCGGCATCCTCGGCGGGATGTCGCAACCGACCCTGAGCACCAGCGTCGACTTGATTAAACAGGTGTTTGAAACCAACGTTTTCGGCGTGATAGCGGTAACACAGGCATTTAGCGACCTGCTGCGGCAGTCGGCAGAACCAAGAATTGTCAACGTAACGACGGGGCTGGCCTCGCTGACGCTGCACCATGACCCTTCCTGGCGGTATTATAATATTACGGGAGCTGCCTACCATCCGTCCAAAGCGGCGCTGAATGCCTACACGGTGATGCTGGCCCAGGAACTGCGCGACACTCCTTTCAAGGTGAACGCCGTAGACCCCGGGTATACTGCCACCGATTTCAACCACCACAGCGGACCCGGTAGCGTGCCTGAGGCGGCCACGCGCGTGGTCAAGGCCGCCCTGTTAGCGTCGGATGGTCCAACCGGCCAGTTTTTCAGTGATGATAATGCGCCGGAGACGGGCATCAGCCCCTGGTAGCACTGGCCCCGCGGTCAGCGGTAATGGGCGGCCGCGGGGTTATTCATCCTGTTAAGCAAAGCCACTCGTCCAACCCCAAAATCATGAACGTTATTCTCACCGGTTCGCCAGGACATATCAGTCGGCCTCTGGCCCAAGCGCTGGTGCAACAAGGCCACACGGTTACGGTCATCAGCAGCCAGCGGGCCAGGTAGCCCACCATTCACATCCCCAGGACATTGCCGCCATCGCTGCCGAAGAGCTAACCTGGCCGGCCGCCGGCCGGACCGTGCGCTACGTGGCCAGCAATGAGTGCACGGCCACCGAAACCGCGCGGGTGCTGGGGGCTGCTATTGGCAAGGCGGGGCTGCAACGGCTGATCTTCCCTAACAATCAAGCCTAAAGCGATTTGGATCAAGCCCACATTCCGGCTCACGTGGCCGCCATGTACGCCGAACTAGGGGCCAGCATTCACAACGGTGCACTGCGGCAGGACTACGACCGGCACCAGCTTCATGTGATGGGCCAGGTCAAGGTCGAAGACTTTGCTAAGGAATATGCGGCGGCTTTTTAGCTGCCGGGAAAGCAGCAGATTTATAGAGTAAATGCCGGGAGCGACTAGCCCGCCTACAGCCCCTGGGCCGTCATGCCCCCGTCCACGACCAGGTTCTGGCCGGTGATGTAGCTGGCGCCGGGCAGGCAGAAGAAGGCCACGGCGGCGGCCATCTCGCGGGGCTCGGCCACGCGGCGCAGAGGCGTGCGGGCCTGAATCTGGTCGAGGAAACCGGGGCGGGCCAGCACGTCTTCGGTGAGCGGGGTGCGCGTAAACCAAGGCGAGACGGTGTTGACGCGGATGCCGTCGGGGGCCCACTCCACGGCCAGGTTGCGGCTGAGCTGGGCCAGGGCAGCCTTGGTCATGGCGTAGGGCGGGCCGGTGCGCACGTCGATTTGCCCGGCGACCGAGCCCACGTTCACTATCGCGCCGTGGCCGGAGGCCTTGAGCAGCGGATAAAGCAGCTGGCACAAGGCCAGCGTGCTGAACAGATTCACCTGGAACAGCCGCTCGTAGTCGGCCGGCGTAAACTCCAGGAAGGGCTTGCGGATGTTGGTGCCCACGTTATTGACCAGGATGTCCAGGCCCTGCGCTTGTGCTTGCAGGTGCTGAAATACGGCGGCCTGCCCGATGGGCGCGGCCAGGTCGGCGGCCAGGCCGGTAGCGGGCAGCCCGCGCGCGGTCCAGCCCGCGACGGCCGCGGCCACATCGTTGGCATTGCGGGCCACGATGAGCACTTCCGCGCCCAGACTCAGTAGCTCGTCGGCGACGGCGTAGCCAATGCCTTTGGTGCCGCCCGTGACCAGGGCCCGGCGGCCGGTCAGGGTCCAGTTTGCGTTCATCCGGGGAGAATTAGTCAGGTGAGCAGGTTATTAGGAAAAAGTACGGCGCTCGGCGCGGGTAGCGTTGGTCGCGGTACACGGTTCAGGCGCAACGAGCGGCGGGAAGTAGGGCAGCCAACCAGCAATCAGCGCCAAAAAAAGCGGCCGTAATTGTAGGCGTAATAGCCGCCTACCGCGGCAGCGGGCCGCTCGTGTCCAGCACCTGCTGAATGCGCGCCCGCGCCGACGCCGACAGGGCCGCCTCAGTGACAACGCGGGTTTGGGCGGCGATTTTCGCCTGACGGGCGATAAGCGCGCTCTGCACCTCGTAGCGGCGGCAGTAGGGGCACAGGCGCAGGTGGGCCCAGAGCTGCACGCGCGTGTTGATGGGCAGCACTTCGTCGGCGCGGCGCTCGACGAGTAGGGTAGCTTGCTGGCAGTTGAATAGAGGAGAAGAAATGCTCATGTAGTAGGGCCTAGAAACCAGTTTTTTTCGAGGCAGCGGCGCAGGTACAATTTCGCCCGGTGCACAATAACCCAGTAGTTGGACGCCGAGATGTTCAATTCCTGGCAGATTTCCTCGGCCGGCAATTCCTCGACAAAACGCAGCTCGAACACGGCCCGCTGCTGGGCCGAAAGCCGCTGCTGGCAGTCGTGCAACACCTGCTGAAACTCCTGCTGCTCCAGTACCACGTCGCCGCGCCCCTCGTCGCCGCCGACCGACCAGGGATTGGGCCGCTGCTCCTCGTGCCAGTGGCCGTCGGCGGGCTGGAAGAACTCGGCTTCGGGTGTCTGGCCGGGGGTCGGCTCCAGTGGCACGAAGGGCGAGCGGGCCTGGCGGCGGTAGTGGTCGATGATTTTACGCTTCAGAATCACGAACAGCCAGGTGCGCTCCGAGGCCTGCCCCCGAAACGAGTCCAGCGCCCCGAGGGCACTGATGAAGGTTTCCTGCACCAGCTCTTCGGCCGCGACGGTGTCGGAGACCCGGCCCAGGGCGAAGCGGTACAGCTCATCGCCGAAACGGGTGAGCCAGAGTCGGGGCTCCGGGGAAGCAAGCTGAGTGGGCGTCATAGAAGAGCGGCGCGGCGCTGAGTGAGCAGGTCACTAACCTTAACTATCACTGAAAGTGCCTGCAAAATAATAACATAGCTCAGTCATACGGATTCTGCTTAAGGGAGGTCACCGGGAATAGAGGGGAGTTAAAAGTGAAAAGTCAGGAGGCAGTCATGCTTCGCTTTGCTCTGCATGACTACCTCCTGAAATACACTTTAAGAGGGCAGGAGCGATTCAAGCCCTAGCTTTTGCTCGTATATAGGACGATGGATGGCCAAGCCTTACAGCCTGACCTTCTCCTGGCTGGGCGCGGCGGTCATCGGCGTTCTGGTTTTGCCGATGATGTTCGCCCACGGTCATAGCTGAGGCGACGAGGGGGAGTAGGCGAAGTTTGGGCCACTGCCGGGGCGGCCAGCAGCAGGAACCCGCCGGCTGTTTGGAAGAATTTGGACATGGAATGGGAATGAGGTGCTACGCTTACTCGGGCCTGACGCCCCCAATTCAACCTCCTCACACCATTCGCGCAATTAATTATCGGCCCTCCCCCTGAGTTAAGAGTTAAGCGTTAAAAAGGCCATCATGCCGAGCAGGGAGCGCATCAAGCCAGGAACGCGGCCTCTCGGGCAGGTAGTAGTCCAATCGTTGTTCCGGCATCCTGATTACTACCCCGAACAAGAAGCTTCGCTACCTGCGCCGCCCGACCGCCCATTGAAATAGGTCCTCAATGCCCGGCGTGCCAGTCGTAGCCCAGCTCGGCCCAGTAGTCTTTGGGCCGCGTGTCAGCGAAGGCGATGCTGCCGATGCGCTTAAGGTGCTTGATGCCGTACTTGAGCGGCGAAACCAGGCGCAGCGGGGCGCCGTGCTCCTGGCTCAGGGGCTGGCCGTTCATCTCGTAGCAGAGCAAGGTCTGCGGGTGCAGGGCGCTTTCCAGTTCCAGGCCCACGTAGTAGGCCTCGTCGGGGGTCACCAGCCCTACGTAGCGCGGCGTGTCCTCTTTCGGCGGGTGGTTGGGGTCGGCAATGGGCTGACCCGAGCGGGTAGCGAGCGGGTACTGGGCCAGAAAGTCGGCGAAGCGCACCCCAGCCCAGCTCACAATCACGCTCCAGCCCTCGATGCACTTCAGCTCGGTCGTGATTTCGGTGCGGGGCAGGGCCTTGATTTGGGCCAGGGTGAACTCGTGGCTCCGGGCGGCGGTGCCGGCGGGGGCGTAGCCGTGCACCGTCAGGCGCCAGGTGGCGGGGTCGAAGTTCTCGGCGCCCAGGCCCACGTTGCCGTTGGCGCGCGGGGCGCGAGCCTGGGATTTGGCGAATTCCGGGGCCAGGCGGGTATTCTGATAATAGTCCTGGGTGAGGCCGGCGTTGAAATCCAGCACCTTGCGCAACGGGGCGGGGATGCCTTCGTCCTGGGGGCGGCCCAGCAGCCAGCGCCAGCCACCGAGACCGGCCAGCCCGGCCAGACCCAGGCCGATGAAGGCGCGGCGCGAGCGTTTGGTGGCGTCTTGCAGCATGGCCGCTTCGGCGGCGGCTTCGGCTGGAGTGGGAGCCGGAGTGGAATGGGTTTCGTCGGTCATGGGGGGTAGGGCATTAGGCGCGGGGCGCGGGAGACAGGGACGCCTCGGCGGCGGGCATAGTAGGCGGGCCGGCCACGGTTTCGCCGGTGGCGGGATTGACTTCCCGAATCTCGAAGCCGGCAACCATCGCCCGGAAGTTGTTCCAGCCCGCGCGCACGACCTGGGCGATGTGGACAATGAAAAACAGCACGTAGCCGATGGTGAGGGCAAAGTGCAGGATGCGGGCAAAAGCGTAGCCGCCCAGCAGGTTGGTGAGCCAGCCAAACTGCACCGGCTTGTAGATGGCCAGTCCCGTCAGCAGCGACCCTACCCCCATCAGTATCACCGACGTGTAGGCCAGCTGCTGGGCGCCGTTGAACTTGCGCACCGGCAGCGGCTTCTTGTTGAGGCCCAAGTCGTGCAGTGTAACCTGAATGGCTTCCTTGAACGAGTGGCGGGTAGGGAGCAGGTAGCGCCACTCGCCCGAGATAGCGGTGTAGAGCACGTAGGCCAGCCCGTTGAGGAAGAACACCCACATCAGCACGAAGTGCCAGCTCATGCCCTGGGCCAGCTTGTGGTCGAGCTTAAAGGCGCGGTAGAACGAGTCGGGGAAGAACTGGAGCAGCGTGGTGCTGCCCCAGCCGAGGCGGTACACGTCGTTGGCCCAGTAAATCCACAATCCACTCCAAATCATCAAGCTCAGCACCGGGAAGTTGACCCAGTGAAACCAGCGAATCGCTAGCGGGTGCTTTTCAACAAGGACTTTCATACGCAGCGGGTTAAGAGAAAGAGATTCAAGGGCAGCTGGCTGATTACGAATATATTTTGAAGCCAACCTGCCAGACGCCTGACCGGGGCCAGCCTTACACGCCACCGCTTTTTTAAGTTTTACTGGTTTTTAAATTTTACTGGCTTGCTGAACCAGCTGGCCCGGCAGCAGGCCAGCAGCGGGCCGGGGCCGGGCCTGCTGCTGGCCTGCTGGTTCAGCAAGCCAGTAAAGCCTTAGAAGCTGATTATGTTAAGTAAAAACGGTCCTGCTGAGCTGGTCGAAGCATCTCTACCGCGCCATTTGAATCGTTCAACGAAGCGGTAGAGATGCTTCGACCAGCTCCGCAGGACCGCCTAAAAGTGCTTTTTGGTTAACTCATACAGCTTCTTAGAGGGGGTAGGGAACTAAAAGGGCCATGCACCTTTGCCGTATGTCACGGGCTGTTTATCCAACCGATTTAACGGAGGCGGAGTGGGTTCTGCTTGAATCTTATGTCCATACTAGTGGCTACGGCCGGCCTCAACGCCTTCAGCCCCGACGTGGCTTTGAACATGCAAAACCTGGTTGGCAGCCACGATGCCACCCGCACCGGGAGCGCGGTGGCTAACTCCGACGGCAAGAAATTCGGCAACTGGGACGATTATTCCAACTAGAGTCAGAAGAGCAACAACCAGCGCTATAATGCCCGCCAGCCCACGCCCGCCCAACGGCAAAAACAAAAGCTGATTGTCGCCTTCCAGCCGCGGTACCTGGGCTCGCCAATGATTTTCTACGGCGACGAGACAGGCATGTGGGGCGGCAACGACCCCGATTGCTGCAAAACAGTGGTTTGGGCCGATAAATACAGGTCGGAGCGGGCCCAGGGCTTACTTAAAAACTGAACCGGAACTGCTCGCCTGGATGGGGTTGCCGTCAGTTCCGGCCCGCTGCCGCGGCGCCCGTATACGCCGGATGCTGTACGTGCTGCGTGACCACCTCTTCCCCGTTTTAGTTTTCCTGCACGCCCTGCTCAGCGGCGCCCCGCCGCCGGGTGGGCACGGCCGGTTTGAGCACTCGGGGCACCGCTATGCCCTGGTCCGGCTGCCGGGCCGCCTGCCGATTGGCGAAAGCTCCGGCCTGGCCCCGGCCGACTCGGCTGGCCTGGTCTGGACCCACGGCGACGGCGGCACACCCGCCACGCTCTACCTGGCCGGCCTGGATGACCAGTTGCGCCGTTCCCTACCCCTGGCCCCGCTGCCCAACCGCGACTGGGAAGACCTGGCCCGCGACCCGGCGGGCCGCTTCTACATCGGCGACTTCGGCAACAACGGCAACCAGCGCCGCGACCTGGTCATCTACCGCCTCACCCTGGGCGCCGGGCCGCCCCAGGTGGATACCATTGCCTTTCGCTACCCCGACCAGCTGGCGTTTCCGCCCGGCCGCGCGCGGCGGCACTTCGACTGCGAAGCCCTGGTGTTTTACCGCGACTCGCTGCACCTGTTCACCAAAGACCGGAGCCCCGCCCGCCGTACCCGCTACTACGTGCTGCCGGCCCGGCCGGGCCGGCACGTGGCCATGCTGCGCGACAGCCTGCGGCTGGGCACGCTTATCACGGCGGCGGCCCTGAGCCCGGATGGGCAGACGGTTGCGCTGCTCGGCTACGGGCGCCTCTTTCTATTTGCCGGCCCGCCGAGCGCCCGCCTCTTCCACGGCCCGAAAGCGTACCGGCGCCTACCCCCCACCGGGCAGGCCGAGGGCCTGGTCTTTCTCACCGACCGCGACTTGCTGCTGAGCAACGAGCGCGGTCGCCTTTTTAAGATTAGCCCGCGCTGATTGCTAGCCTGGCAGGTGGCTACGGCAGTTTTGGGATTGAGAGTGAGGTCGCGCGGGCTGAACGACATTGCCTAATGCGCTGGCCAGCGGCCTGGCGCGTCTACCTGGAAGTAGGTATTTTATATGAATATTTGATAAATTATTTGGACATCTTTACAATAGCTCATACATTCACCATATCATTTTCACCTTTTAACCCTTTTGGTCATGGTAGCTCTCTCGACCGCCGTATTGATTCTCTTTTTAGTCGCGGGACCGATTTACAATCCCTCCAAGTAGAATGAGAAAAGGACAATTCTCTGCTATTGGAGTATCCATTATAATATCTCCAGTAGCAGGTAGTTAGTCAATTTTCAAGGGCGGTCTGAGCGCAAGAAGTACCATACTCACTGCGCGAAGAACCAAATCCAGCGGCTTGTCACGGAACAAGCAAGGGTAGCCTGGCGCGGCACGCGAGCAATACCCTACCCCTCACGCACACCGCAATTAAAGAAGTATTGGCGGCTTGGTGCATTGATTTCGCCTTTTTCACTTAACCTCCTCTACTCATGACACCTGACTCCTCTTTCGCTCACATGATTGAAGCTGATGTTTCAGCCGTTGACCTGCCCGTCGTTGAGGTAGCCGTTCCGTCCATCATCTGGGAAGAAACTGTCGCGCAGTACGCCGCTGCCCTAGGCCAGAAACCGCAGCCGCCGCTGCCGGCTCAGGCAGTCAGCTTTCAACTCACCGGGTATGAGTTGCGCCTGGTTAGGGTCGAAGGCATTGAGGAACTGACCCAAGAAGATTTTCTGAAAAAGCCCTTGTCGTTGTTCTACAACGCCAAGAATCGCGAGGAGGCCGAGAAGGTGTTTGAGGCGTTCTGTGATATACCCGGAAATACTATTGAGACTGATTTCGGACCCATACTGGTTTATCCGGTTGGGAACTCGCATACGCGGCATCCTAAGTTAATGCATCTGGGAAGCATCAAGCTTCCTACTGTGGCCCCTACGTCCAAAGCAGCCGACGCCCCGTCGGAGCCCACTGAGCCGGCCCCGGCCAGGACTAATGACGGGTCCGAAAGCTCTTATTCCGAAGACGACTCATCTGAAGCGGGCGGCCTCCAGCAAGTGCGAGGGCAGGAGCTACTAGGACGGCAAATACTAGGTGTGATACATATGCCCGACTGATAACTCAGAAGGTTGAACTGGGCAAAGGGGGGTAGGCGAAGCCAATTCAGATAGTAAGCGCCTCCGCCTGACGTCGACAGTTAGTTGGAAAGCGGCTCGCTCGGCTATTGGCTTGCTACAGGGTTCTAGACAGACCTCGGTTTGAACTAGCTGATTCATACTGTCCACCAGCATGAGACAAGGGATTGTACTACTAGTAGTAAGTTGCGTGCTGCTATCGCCGCCCGCGGCGGGACAATCGCGCCAAGCAGACAGCTTGCGTCAGCTGCTAAGTGCGCATTCTCAACCTGATACACTCCGTGTGCGCTGGCTGCTGGACTTGATGCAGCAAGTGCGCCCTACGGATGCCGCTCAGGCCACCGAATTGGGTCAGCAAGCACTAACGCTGGCTCAGCGGTTGGCCGACCACATCGGCCAGGGCCAAGCCTGGTTAGAGCTTAGTAAATTATACCGCCGGCAGTTGAATTACGCACAAGCTCGGCGTTGTGCCCAGCAGGCGCGCCAATTATTTGCCCACCGAGGCTACCGCCAGCAGTTGGGCCAGGCATGGCTAGAATTAAGTTACATCGACATGTTGCAGGGTAATCCAGTCCCTGCTTTGGCCGCCGCTTTAAAAGGCCTGCCCCTGGCCGAACAGGTGGGCGATGTGCCAACTCAGATTCGATTAAAGGTGGCGATGGGCAACAGCTACTATGTAATGGAGAATTATAGCCAAGCGCTGCCGCTATTACAGGATGCTCTGCGAAGTGGAGAGCAAATCGGGGATGACCGCGTGGTGCTACAGGCGCTGAATGGGCTGGGCAATTCGTTTCTGGCGCTGAAAAACTGGCCCCAGGCGCTAGTATACCACCAGCGCTCCTTGCAGTTAAGCCAACGCCTGGGCAACACATCAGGAGAAATAGCAGACGAAACGAATCTAGCGGAAGTTTATAATCTCCAAGGCAACCACCCGCAGGCGCTGGCTCACGGCCGGCGCGCCTGGCGCCTAGTGCAAGCCACCCACGACAACTACAACCTGCCATCAGTGGAGTTGATGCTGGCGCGGCAATACCTGCTCACCGGGCAGCCTGACAGCGCCCTAACCTTAGCTCACCACGGCCTGCAACTCAGCCAGCAGACGCGCAGCAACGAAAATATTCGTATTGCCAGTGATATTCTGGCCCAGACTTATGCCCAGCGCGGCGACTTCGCGCGGGCTTACGAGTATCGCAATCTGCACTTGGCTTATAACGATACGCTTGCCGGCGAAAATATTCAAGCGAAAACCGCTGCGCTACGCCACAATTATGAGCTGGACAAGAAGCAGGCCCAGATTAACCTGCTCACCAAAACCCGGCAGCTGCAAGCCCAGAAGGAAGCCCGGCAGCGCCAGCAGCTCTACGGCTTGCTAGCGGGCCTGACGGGGCTGGGGCTGCTGGCCGCGCTGCTCTGGCGCAACGTGCTGCTCAAGCAGCGAGCCAACCGGATGCTGGAAGAGAAAAACCAGCAGATTGCCGCCCACCGCGACAGCCTGGGCCGGACCCTGAACGTGCTCCAAGAAGCCCAGGACCAGCTGGTGCAGCGCGAGAAGATGGCCTCGCTGGGTGAGCTGACGGCGGGCGTGGCCCACGAGATGCAAAACCCCCTGAACTTCGTCACCAACTTCGCCGACCTGAGCGTGGAGCTGGTGGCCGAGCTGGAAGAGGAGCTGGCCAGGGAGCCGCTCTCGGGCAGCGGCCGGCTCACCATCAGCCAGCTGCTAAGCGAGCTGACCCAGAACCAGGTCAAGATTCATCAGCACGGGCACCGCGCCGACGGCATCGTCAAGCGGATGCTGGAGCACTCGCGCACCAGCACCGGCCAGCGCCAGCCCACCGACCTCAACGCGCTGGTGGCCGAGTACCTGCGCCTGGCTTACCAGGGCTGGCGGGCCAAGAACAAGGACTTCAACGCCACGCTCACCACCGATTTCGACCCGCAGCTGCCGCCACTGCCCCTCGTGCCCCAGGACCTGAGCCGCGTGCTGCTCAACCTGCTCACCAATGCCTTTTATGCCGTGGCCGAGAAAAGCCGGCAGGCTGGCGAGAGCTACCGCCCCGAGGTGGGCGTGCAGACCCGGCGCGCCGGCCGGCAGGTGCGGCTGCGGGTGCGCGACAATGGGGTAGGGATTCCGGCGGCCGTGCGCGAGAAAATCTTCCAGCCCTTTTTCACCACCAAGCCTACCGACGTGGGCACCGGCCTGGGCCTGTCGCTGAGCTACGACATCATCACCAAAGGCCACGGCGGCACGCTGGAAGTCGAGAGCCAGGAAGGCCAGTACACCGAGTTCACGATTTGCCTGCCGGTGCCGGCGGCGCACGAGCGGGTGCTCGCTTGACACTAGTAGTCAGACTATTAAAGTAGCTTAAACTCAAACGGCAAGCAGCTTTCCGGTTTTTGCGATGTTGCTCGAACACCTCATTCCCACGCGCTTGCGCTTTCGCAAGCTGCCGCCGGCGGCGGGCGGCGCGGGGCTGCGCGCCTACCTGGGGCAGCACTGGCAGGCGCTGCTGCTGCACGGCGTGCTGCTGCTGGCGGGCGTGTTTTCGGCGGCGCTGGGCCTGAAGGGGTTTCTGCTGCCCAACGGCTTTATCGACGGCGGCGTGACCGGCATCTCGCTGCTCATCAGCCAGCTGACGGGCGCTTCGCTCTCGCTGCTGATTGTGCTGATTAACATCCCGTTTGTGGTGCTGGGTTACTACCAGCTCGGGCGCAAGTTTGCCCTCAAAACCTTGCTCACCATCCTGACTCTGGCGGTCGCGCTGCTACTGGTCTCGTTTCCGCCCCTCACCCAGGACAAGCTGCTGATCGCCGTCTTCGGCGGCTTTTTCCTGGGGGCGGGGGTAGGGCTGGCCATGCGCGGCGGCGGCGTGCTCGACGGCACCGAAATCCTGGCCGTGTACCTGACCCGCAAGCTGCCGGCCTCGGTGGGCGACATCGTGCTGGTTATCAACATAATTATCTTTAGTGCGGCGGCCTGGCTGCTGTCCATCGAGACGGCCCTGTACTCCATTCTGGCGTATCTGGCGGCGGCCAAAACCGTCGATTTCATTCTCGTCGGCATCGAGGAATACACTGGCCTGACCATCATCTCGTTTCACAGTCCCCAAATCCGGCGCCTGATAACCGACCAGCTGCGCCGCGGCGCCACAGTCTACGAGTGCACCCAAGGCTTCGGCACGCACGGCCACCAGCGCCTGAAAGTAGAAGCCATTTTCACGGTCGTTACCCGCCTGGAGGTGGTCGGGCTAACCGATGAGATTCATAAGATTGACCCGCAGGCGTTCGTAGTTATGCAGAGTGTCAGCGACATGCGCGGCGGCCTGATAAAGAAGCGGGCGCTGCACTAGGGCTGTAGGGTGCGGGGCTTGCCCCCGCCCGTCGTTGAACAAAATCGTTGAGCTACTAATCAATCGGCGCGGACGCCGGGCGGGGGCAAGCCCCGCACCCTACAGGCTAACCCACCCCATTATCATGGAGAAATGGTACCGTTTTCTGGGCGTGCGGCCGGGCGAGACGCGCACCGTCTGGCTGTATTTCGCCCATAATTTTCTGCTCGGCACCGGCACCATCCTCGTGTACGTGGCGGCCAACGTGCTGCTGCTGGCCAACCACCCCGAGCGCAGCCTGCCGCTGGGCTACTGCGCCGGGGCGCTGGCCATGATGGGAGTTGGGCGGCTTTACGCCTACTGCGAGCACCACTGGCCGCTGCGGCGGCTGGCGGGGCGGGCGCTGCTGGCGGCGGCCGTGCTCACGCTGGTGCTGGGCCTGGTGCTGCGGCTGGGGCCGTCGGTGGGGGCGGCCGTAGCCGTGATGGCGGGTTACCGCCTGATTTACCTGCTCACCAACCTGGAGTTCTGGGGCATGTCGGCGGTGGTGTTCAATGTGCGGCAGGGGCGGCGGCTGTTCAGCGTCATCAGCGCCGGCGACCTGCCGGCCAAGGCCCTGGGCGCCGTGCTGGCCGTCTTCGTGCACGCCCAGAACGAGCTATATGGGCTGCTGCTGCTGGCTTTTGGGTTCTACCTGCTGGCCTTGCTCATTCAGCGCAACACCTTCCGGGCACGGGTGATAGAGGCCCGGCCGGCGCCGCCGCGCGGGCCGCGCCCGCTGCGCTCGCCGCTGAGCCAGCGGCTGCTGGGCGGCAGCCCCCTGGTTCGGGCGATGGGCTTCAGCCTGCTGGCGCTGGCGGCGGTGGCGGCGGGCGTCGAGTACAGCTTCTTTATTAACGTGAAGCACAAGCTCCACGACCAGGCCACCGTGCTGCCCTACGTGGGCGGCGTGCTGGCCCTGACTTACCTGCTGGCAATGGTCTTCAAGCTGCTTTTCTCGCGCCACGGCCTTGACCGGCTGGGGGTGCGCCGGACCCTGGTGGCGCTGCCGCTGGCGGCGCTGGCCGGCGTGCTGGGCTTTGGCGGGCTGCAAGTGGCCCACGCCGGGCCCGCCGCCCAGATGCTGTATTTCGGCGGGCTGTATCTGGCCCTGGAGGTGCTGCGCCGGGCCTTGTTCGAGCCCGTGTTTCTGGTCCTGTTCCAGCCCCTGACGCCCGCTGAGCGCCTGGAAGGCCACACGCTGGTCAAGGGTTTTTACGAGCCGCTGGGCCTGGGGCTGGGCGGCTTGGCGCTGCTGGGCTTCGCCGAGTTTGATGGGGTTAATCAGGGGCTGCTGTTCGCCTGGCTGGGGCTGCTGCTGCTGGGCGCGCTGCTCTTGCTGCAACGGACTTATCAGAAATATCTGGACGAGCTGAAGGGCGCGCTGGGCCTGCGCTTCACCGAAGGCCCGGCGCTTGACGGCGCCGCCGCCGAGGCCCCCGCCGCCCCGGCGCCGACCGAGGCTATTCCCTACCCCCCCAGCCCGGAGCAAACCCTCCAAACCATTGAGCACCTGCGCCGGGCCGGGCCCGCGGCGCTGGCCGGGCCCGCCAAGGCGCTGCTCCGGCACGCCGACCGCCGGGTGCGCCACCGGGTGCTGAGCCTGCTGGGCGCGCACACCGATGCCGGCCTGCTGCGCCAGCTCGTGCTCCGCGACCCCGACCCCGGCTTGCGCGAGCTGGCCGCCTACCTGGCCGGCCACCACCACCACGCCGCCGACCTGCTCGACCACCCGGACCTGGCCGTGCGGCAGGGCGCCATCCGGGGGCGGCTGGCGGCGGCGCCCACCGATGCCCCGGCTCTGGCCAGCCTGGCCGCCGTGGCCGCCGCCCCCGCTGCTGAGGCGCGCCTCGTGGCCCTGACCCTGGTGGGGCTGCTGCCGCCGGCCCAGCAGGTCGAACTAGTGGCGGCCGGCCTGCGCAGTCCGGAGCCCGCGCTGGTGCAGGCCGCCGTGCACGCCGCCGCCGACCTGCCTACCCCCCCCCTGCTGGAGCAGCTCATCCGCCTGCTCTTCGTGAAGGCCGTGCGGGAGCCGGCCGCCACCAGCCTGGTGCGCCTGGGTGCCGCCGCCCTACCCCCCCTGAAAGCGGCCATGACCCCGGAAACCGACGGCCGCCGCCTGCAAGCCCTGACCCAGGTATGCGCCCGCCTGGCCTCGCCGGCCGCCCGGCAACTGCTGCTGGAAGTAACCCAGGGCCCCAACCTGCCCGCCCGCGCCGCCGCGCTCAAGGCGCTGGGCAGCTTCGCCACGGTGCCGGCCGACGCGCCGGTGTTTCAGCGGCTGGTGGAGGAAGAGCTGCGGCTGGCCCAGCACCTGCTGCACGGCATGGTGAGCGCCAACACCGAGCTGCGCACGGCCCTGCGCTACGAGCTGCGCCGCGGCCAGCAGCGCCTGTTCGGGCTGCTCATGCAAGTCTATGAGCGCCAGCCCATGCGCGATGCCCAGCGCGGGGCCGCCCACACGGCCGGCGAGCGGCAGGCCAACGCCCTCGAAATGCTCGACAACCTGATTCCGCGCCCGCTCTACCAGGGCTTGCAGGCCATGCTCGACGTGGGCCGGCTCAGCGACAAGGTGCTCACCTTCGACAGCCTGCTGGGCCCGGCATTGTCGGCCGAGCCCATCCAAACCACCATCGTGCGCCGGGGGCTGGCCGCGTTTTCGGCCTGGACCATCGGGGTGGCTTTGCGCCAGTGGCACCCCCAGCCGGCCACGGTCGCGTACCTCTACCCCCACCTGCTCACCGACGATGCCCTGATTCGGGAGAGCGCCGAAGCGCTGCTGCGCCAGCTGCCCCTGCTGCGCCCGGCCGCCCACGACCATTTTCAAATCCTGCACCCTGCCATTTCCCCACCGGCCATGACCACCACCTCCGCCCCTACCCCCTGCCGCTCGGCCCAGCAGCGCGTGCTGCTGCTCAAGGGCACTACGCTCTTCGCCGAAACGCCCGAGAACGTGCTCGGCACCATCGTGCCCATCATGAAGGAGGTGGTTTTTGAGCCTGAGCAGGAAATTTTTGCCAAGGGCAGCCTGGGCACCTCGCTCTTTGTCGTGTGCGAGGGCGAAGTGGGCATTTACGACGGCCCGCGCCAGCTGACGACCTTCCGCCAGGGCGACTTCTTTGGCGAGTTGGCGTTGCTCGACGCCGAAGCCCGCTCGGCCACGGCCGTGGCGCTGGGGCCGGTGGTGGCGTTTCGCATTGACCAGGAAGATTTTTACGACGTGCTGGAAGAGTGCGCCGAGGTCGTGCGCAGCATCATGCGGGTGCTGTGCCAGCGCCTGCGCCGCCAGAACGAGAAGATGCCGCCCGTCGCCGCCTGAGTTGTAGCGCGAACTTTGTAGTCCTAGTCCGCAAATGCGCCGGTAAAACGGTTCACTCACGGACTACAAAGTCCGCGCTACGGCTACGCCACGACCTCGTAAATCATCACCGGGCGGGCCTTGTTCTTGAGGCTGACCGGCTGCAAGGGCCGGCACTGAAACGACTCTTTCACCTGCTCATAAATCGTCTCGGTGATGATAATCTGGCCGGGGTGGGCAATGCCCTGCAAACGCTGGCTCACGTTGACGGTGTCGCCGATGACGGTGTAGTCGAAGCGCTTGAGCGAAACCGAGCCGATGTTGCCTGACACCATCTCGCCGGAGTTCAGGCCGATGGAGAGCGCCGGCTGGTAGGCCTCGCCGTTGGGCAAAGTCGTTTGGCCGTTGGCCTGCACCACGCTGCGCACGGCCAGCGCCGCGTCGATGGCCCGGTCCAGGTGGAAGTCGCCGCGGAAGACGGCCATCACGGCGTCGCCCATGAACTTGTCGATGTAGCCGCCCTGGGCAATGACCTCGCGCACGGCCTGGTCGAAATACGTGTTGAGCAGCCCCACCACGGCGCCCGGCGAGAGCACCTCGGCCAGGGACGTGAAGCCGCAGATATCGATGAAGAGCACCGTGGCCGCCACCGTCTCGCTGGCCATGAGCGTGTTCTGGAAGTCAGGCCGGCTCATGAAGTTGATGACCGTTTCGTCGACGTACATGCGCAGAATGTTGTTTTCCTGCACCGCGCGCAGCGTCTGGCGCAGCTGCTGCACGTGGCGGCCGGCCTTGTCGATGGTCACTTCCAGGTCGGCAAAATCGACGGGCTTGCACACGAAGTCAAAGGCGCCGTGGTTCATGGCCGAGCGGATATTGGCCATATCGCCATAAGCCGATACCATCACGGCCTTGACCAGCGGATTGACCTCGGCCAGCCGGCCGAGCAGCGCCAGCCCGTCCATGACGGGCATATTGATGTCGGAGAGCACCACGTCCAGCTCGGGCATCTCACCCAGGCGCGTCAAGGCTTCCTCGCCGTTGTGGGCAAAGCGAAACTCGTAGGTGCCCTCCCGGATTTTGCGCCGGAACCGCTGCTTGATGAGCAGCTCCAAGTCGGGCTCATCATCGACTACCAGAATGTGGGTTTTCATGGCTCAGAATACGTATGCTAGCTAGCTTCTTGGTCTGGAATTCCGGCCCCGGCCAGGGGCAGGAGCTTCTGCCGGAGGGCGCTGAAATCAAGGGGCTTGGTCAGAAAGTCGTTGGCGCCCAGCGCCAGGGCCTGCTGGTAGGTGGCCGCGTCGCCGTGGGCCGTTATCATCATTACGGTGGGCGGCAGCCGGTGCTCCTGCTTGATGCGCCGCAGCAGCTCCAGCCCGCTCATGCCGGGCATGTTAATGTCCGATAAAATCAGCACTATCTCCGAATAGTGTTCCTCGTGCTGCAAATAAGCCAGCGCCTCCTCGCCCGAATAGGCGAAGGCGAACGCCAGCACCCCGCTGCGGATTTCGTGGCGGAAGCGCTGCTCAAAGAGCAGGCGCGCATCTACTTCGTCATCAACTACCAGAATTTTCATCGTGGCCGGATAAGAAGATTCACCGCCCCGCCCGCGGCCCCGCAGAGGACCCTGGCGCGTTCGAATTGCAATATGGCAATAGGATAAGCAAACGCGCCGGCCGGGCCGGCAGTTGCGGGCGGCAGCGGCGGCGCTTCTGGCCCTACAGCCCTACCCCCCTCGAATGCCGCAAGGCCGCGCGGCTGTCTTCGAAGTAGCAGGTGGCCACGCCGGCGGCGGCTATTTCGACCAGCGCCTGCTCAGCGGCGGCGCGCCCGCCGGCGTGCACGTGGCGCAGATACACCACCCGGATGCGCCCCGGAAAGCGCCGCACCACCGCCGCGTAGATGCCGGGGTCCTGCTGCGAGTCGTCGCCGAGCAGGCCAAAAAGCTGGCCGGGGCAGGCGGCCAGAATGCGCACGATGCGGTCGAGCTTGGTGGCGTGCTTGTTCTGGCCCGTGCGCCAGAGCTGGCCGGCCCGTTTGAGCTGGCTCAGTTGAAAAACGCCCTTGGGCAGCGCGTTGTGGGCGGCAAACTCCAGCAAATAATCATAGAGATTCCACTCGCTGCTGGAGACGTAGAAAAAGGCGTTGGGCTGCGCGGGGGTGGCCGCCCCGGCCGCGGCCAGCCACTGGTAGTGGGCCACCACCCCTTCAAAGGCGGCCCGGCCGCGCGCGGGCCGGCTCAGCAGCACCCACAGGCGCTGCCAGCGCGTAGCCGAGTGCGAAACCAGAAACGTGTCGTCGATATCGGAGATAAAGGCGTAGGGCGTCTCGTAGGGCACGTGCGCTTCGGCCGTGGCCTGGGCCAGCACCGCGCCCGAGCCGGCCGCGAGCAGGGCAGCCTCGGTGGGGTGCCAGCCGGGGGCGAGGGGGGTAGGGAGTTCGACCTCGACGCGGAAAAAGCCGTCGGCGTCGGTGCGCGCGCCCACGCGCTGATTCCCTACCCCCACCCGCACCGGCGCATCGGCCCAGGGCCGCACCAGAAACAGGCGCAGCAGGTGCCAGGCCGTGGCCCCCAGCCAGCGGCCGTGGCCGGGCTGCGGCAGGGGGCTCTGCCGGAAGGCGTGGCCCTGCACCACCACCCGGCCGGGGCTGCCAAAGCCGCGATAGAGCTTGATAACGGGCTGGCGGGTGAGGCCGAGCCAGGCAAGGAGGGTAGAGGTCATCAACTTGTGAATTGTTCGGCCGGACCGCCGGAAAATTCGTTACGGTGGAGATGCCGTTCGGTTGGACCGGTCTGGCGCGGGGCGGTGCCCCGTGCCGGCTAATGAGTGGGCCTCCGGCCCACAAAACGACTATGTCTGAGCTTTACATCCTGAGCCCTACCCCCTGGAATCAACATCCTGGCAGCGCGAGCCGGCCAGAAGCCAGCAACTACCCGGCACGGGGCAGAGCCCCGCGCCAAACCGGCCAAGGCCCTCTTTTCCCAATTTGCTCGCTATGCCTGCTCCTTCCTCGCCGCTGCGCTATCTATTCTTCGTAAACTCCGGCTCCGGCAGCGCCGGCAAGTCGGATTGGGAGAAAACCATCGGCGACTATTTCGCGGCCCTGCCCCACTCGGCCGAGGTGCTCACGCTCAGCGGCCCCGACCCCGCGGCGGGCCTGCGCGAGCAGGTAGCCAGCCGCCGGCCCGACTGTCTCGTGGCGGTGGGCGGCGACGGCACCGTAAAGCTGGTGGCCGAGCTGGCCCTGGCCGCGGATTTACCCCTGGGCATCCTGCCCGCCGGCTCGGCCAACGGCATGGCCCGCGAGCTTTCCCTACCCCTGCCCCCGGCCGAGGCCCTGGCCGTGGTGACGGGCGGCCAGGAGAAAGCCGTGGACGTGCTCTACCTCAATGGGACTGATTTATGCCTGCACCTGAGCGACATCGGCCTCAATGCCCAGCTCGTGCGCCACGCCCAGCGCCGGAGCTGGCACGGGCTGCTGGGCTACGCGCGGGCCGCGTTCTGGTCGGTGCTGCGGCGGCGCCTGATGCGGGTGCGGGTGCAAACCAGCGCCGGCGAAGAGGTCGAGCGCGCCGCCTTCATGGTGGTGCTGGCCAACGCCCGCGTCTACGGCACGGGCGCGGCCATCAACCCCGACGGCGACGTGACTGACGGGCGCTTCGAGGTCGTGATTTTGCGCCGCCTGGTGGGGCGCGAGCTGCTGAAGATGTTCTGGCGCTTCCGGCCCTTCGACCCCGCCGTGGTCGAGATTTTCTCCACCACGGCCGTCAATCTGGACGTGCGCCGGCCAGTCGATTTGCAGGTTGATGGCGAGTACCGGGGCAAGACCACCCACGTCGACGCGCACATCCGGCCCGGCGCGCTGCGGGTGCTGGTGCCGGCACCCTCACCCGCAGCGGGGGGGTAGGGGCAGGCGCCGGGCGGACGTCGGGCGCGGCTTTATGCGGCTACTACTTAATTTTCTGCATTTTTATATCAAAAAAATTACGTGTTTATCCCGCGGTTACCTTTTATTTGCAGCCCGTATAAACCAACTCCAAACACCAAACCAACTCTTTTTTATGAAAAAGCAACTCATTTACCTGGCTGCCCTCATGCTGAGCGCCAACTTGCTGACTTCCTGTAGCAGCGACAAGGCCGGCGGCGAAAGCTCCACGTCCACTTCAACCACTGAGTCGAGCAGCTCGAGCATGAGCAGCGACTCGACCGGCGCCATGAGCGGCTCGGGCACGATGGATTCGGGTAGCGGCTCGATGAGCAGCACTTCGGGCTCGACCAGCGGCACCACCGCCGGCGGCAGCATGAGCACCAGCGGCTCGACCAGCGGCAGCGGCGACATGAGCAGCACCAGCGGTAGCGGCAGCATGAGCACTTCAGGCTCGACCAGCGGCACCACCGCCGGCGGCATGAGCACCAGCGGCACTACGGCCGGTGGCAGCACCAGCGGCATGAGCACGTCGGGCTCGACGGGCGGCACCACCGCCGGCGGCACGGGCACCGGCACGACCACCGGACAATAAAGAGCCCACGACTTCGTTTCGGTTCTTTCAGCACATTTTTTTCACCCCCCACTTCTTCTTATGAAAAAGCACATTTCGTATTCATTCTGGGCCGGCGCCCTCGCTTTGTCTTTGAGCCTGAGCGCTTGCAGCACCACCGGCACCGGCACGACCGGCAGCACGTCGGGCTCGACCTCGGGCAGCACCAGCGGTAGCACGTCGGGCAGCACCAGCGGCAGTACGACTACCGGCACGACCTCGGGCACCACCAGTGGCACAAGCACGTCGGGCACCACCAGCGGTACGAGCACGTCGGGCACCACCAGCGGCACGACCACGCGCTAATCTTCTTTTTAAGTTCTGACCGCAAGGCGAAGAGGCCGGCCATTCTGATGGTCGCCTTTTCGCCTTGTTGGCGTTTGGGCTGGTGTCCCAATTCTTTTTATGCCCCTTTCAGAGACTGGTTTCTGGGCCGTGCTGCGGCGGCCATTCATCCTCGATTTGCGGGCGCTGGCCTTGCTGCGCGTGGCCACAGCCGCCGTGCTGCTGGCCGACGTGCTCATTCGCAGCACCGATGTGGAGGCCCACTACGCCAACCTGGGCGTGCTGCCCATCGGCGCGCTCATGGACCACGCCTGGACGCCGTTTCAGTTTTCGCTGCACACGGCCAGCGGGCTCTGGCAGGCGCAGGCGCTGCTGCTGGGACTGGCGGCGGCGCTGGCCGTGGCCCTGGGCCTGGGCTATCACCCGCGCCTGGCCACGCTGGGCTCGTGGCTGCTGCTGGTCTCGGTGCAAAACCGCAACCCGCTCATCGGGCAGGGCGGCGACGACTTGCTGCGGATGCTCTTGTTCTGGGGCATCTTCCTGCCTTGGGGGCGGGTGTGGTCGTGGCCGGCGCGCCGCGCGCCCGCGCCGCCTACTTACCAGTATTTCAGTGCCGCCACCGTGGCCTATGTGGTGCAGCTGGCCCTGCTCTACTGGTGCACCGCCCTGCTCAAAACCGGCCCCGAATGGACTCAGGACGGCACGGCCCTCTACTACGCCTTCAGCCTCGACCAGGTGCTGCTGCCCGGCGGCCGGCTGCTCTACCCCTACCCCACCCTGCTGCGCTTTCTCACCTTCGCCGCCTACTACACCGAGCTGCTCCTGCCCTTCGTGCTGTTTCTGCCGGTGGGCGTGGCCTTCTGGCGGCTGCTGGCCATTGGGGTGCTGTTTGGGTTTCACCTCGGCATCAGCCTGACGCTCTACGTGGGGTTGTTTTTCGCCATTAACCTGGCCTCAGTGCTGGGCCTGCTGCCGCCGGTGGCCCTGGACTGGCTGAGCCAGAAGTTCGCGCCATATGGCGCGCGGCTGCGCGGCGGGCGCTTGCGCCTGGCCCGGCCGGCGTGGGCCGCCCTGCCCTGGCGCCTGCGCCTGGAGCGCACCACCGAGGGCGGGTTGCCGGCGGGCAGCCGGCGCCGGCTGCGCGGCCTGCGCGAAGGCTTCGTGGCGGGCGTACTGGCTTACGTGTGCTGGTGGAACCTCGACGACGTGGCTGTGCTGCGCCCGGCCGGCCAGCTCATGCCGGCGCCCACGCGCTGGTTTGGCTACCTCTTCCGCACCGACCAGCACTGGGGCATGTTCGCGCCGGCCGTGTTCAAGGACGATGGCTGGTACGTGCTCGAAGGCGCCACCGCCGACGGCCGCCTGCTCGACCTCAACCGCGGCGGTGCGCCCGTGCGCTACGCGAAGCCCGCCTCGGTGATAGCGCTGTTTGCCAATGACCGCTGGCGCAAATACTCGGAAAACTACCTCTTCGTGCAGAACGCCTGGATGCGACCCTATTACTGCAACTACCTGCTGCGCATCTGGCACGAAAACCCTACCCACCCTCCCCTGCGCCACCTCACGGTGGTGTACATGAAGGAGGTTTCGCTGCCCGACTACCGGGTTTCGCTGCCCGAGCGCCAGGTGCTCTGCGACTGCGGCCCGGCGCTGCCGCCGGCCGCGCCGGCGCCCGCCGCGCCGGCGCCCTAGCCGACGCGAGCTACGGAATTACCGGCCTGGCGCGCGGCCGGCACGCTGAGCCACTCGGCGGCGTGGGGAGCAGGCAGGGAGCAAGGCGACGCGGGGCCCGCAAAAAGAAAGTCCGCACAAACCCGTGGCGCGTCCCGCATACTACGGGCCGCTTGCTCCGTGGAAAACAACATTTCGACCAGGAAAGGCCTTTTTAGACCTCGCTGCGCATATCAGCCGGTTTGGCTTGCGCGTTAAAGAAGCCAGTCTTCTGCCAAAGGATACGCTGGCAGCGGGCTGATTTTCTGAAACCAAGTAGATGCCGCCCACCCTGGCAGCCCAAGGGGGGGTAGGGAAGCTGCAAACCAGCACGATTGCCCCCTTTTAAATAAAAAAGTAGGCCCTGGCGTGGTCATATGCTGCTTTTCGGCCTTTAATGCATCCGCCGCCACCCGTCGCGAAGCGCCGCCGGGAACTCAGAGTCCGCCTTGCCCGGCTGCGTCATCGAGCATGGGCACCAGGCACAGGCCGGGCGCGGGGCCGGCAAACGTCAGCCGCAGCGTTTGCTCCACGTCCTCGCAGACGCGGCACAGCACCAGCCGCACGTGGCGGCGGCGCAGGTGGCAGGCCCACAGCAGCCGCGCCGCCGGGGCCGACAGGTCGTCGAGCAGGCGGCAATCAACCCACACGGCGGCCTTGCCGCTGCGGCAGGCCCGGCGCAGATGCGACGCCAGCTCGGTGGCCGAAACCGCCACGCCGGGAGCCAGCACCAGCAGGTAGCTCTGGGGCAGGGCCTCATGATAAATCACTTTCATAGCTGATAGGAAGGGGAGGATAGCAGCGCCACCGGCAACGGCCGGACTTCTGGCTGAGCAGGGCCGCTACTCAATCACTTGGCTGCACAAAGTTCCGCCTCGTTTTCTACCCCCACCTGCGCGTAACTACGGATTGCGGGTTGCACTTTATACGGATTTCTTTTTCCTATCCCCATCTCCGACTAGGCCGGGCACGCCTGCTCTTGGTTGGCGGCCCGGCGCCCGGCGGCGCCAATCCCTACCCCCCTTGCCGGGGCCAGGCCGCCTCAGGTCACCAGGCCCTCGCTCACGGCGAAGCGGATGAGCGAGGCAGTGTTTTTCATCTGCGTCTTGTCGATAATGTTCTGGCGGTGGGTTTCGACGGTGCGCTTGCTGGTAAAAATCCGGTCGGCGATTTCCTGGTTGGTGTAGCCTTCGGCGATGAGCTGCAAAACCTCAATTTCGCGCTTCGAGAGGTTGCTCAGCTGCCCGGCGGCGGTGATGCCAGCCACGCCGGTGGCGCCCCCGCGCAGCTGAAGCAGGGCTCCCAGCCCCACCTCCGAGCACAGAAAAAGCCGGCCCGCCGCCACGGTGCGGATGCCGTGGATAATCTCATCGAGGCCAGCATTTTTGAGGATGTAGCCGCGGGCGCCCGCGTCGAGCATCTGGTAGATGTAGGCCGTCTCGTCGAGCATACTCAGGGCCAGCACCTGCACGGCGGGGTAGTGCTCGCGCAGTTGGCCGGCCGTTTCGACGCCATTCATGCCGGGCATGTTCAGGTCGAGCAGCACTACATCGGTGGGCGTGGCGGGCAGCTGGGCCAGCAGCTCGTGACCATTGCCGGCCTCGCCCACCACGCACAGGTCGGGCTGGTTGCTCAGCAGCGAGCGCAGGCCCTTTCGCAGCAGGGCGTGGTCGTCGACCAGAAAAATACGAGTCGTAATCATAGCTACAAGGGAAATAATAGACCAGCAAGGTAGCATTTGGAAGCTAGACCTGGAAGCTGAACCATAGCGATGGTCGGATTCTCAGCAGGTTAGCGGAAAGTTAAGTGAGCGCGCATCGGCCCAAAAACCGCAGCGGCCGGCGCCAAAAAAGCCCTTCAGCCGACGCCGAAGGGCTTTTTAAATAGGCAACAGCTACTACTTAATTTAGTTGCGATAGGCTATTTGTTCGCAAAAGGCTACTTCACCACCACCAGGCGCTGCACGCGGGTCTGGCCCTGGCTCACGACGTGGCAGAGGTAGAGGCCCGCGGGCCACTGCGCCGACTTCACCGGCAGCAGGTAGTCGCGGCCTCCCTCGGCCACGCCGTTGAAGAGCGTGGCCATGAGGTAGCCCATCTGGTTGTAGATTTTGACCGAGGCCGGGGCCGTGGCGCCGACGCGCAAGCGCACCGCGCTGCCGGCCGTGAGCGGGTTGGGGAAGGCTTCGAGCAGCACGGCGGCCGGCTGGGCAGCCGGCTGAGCGGCGGGCGGGCTGCCGCAGCCGCCCAGGTAGTCGCCGTGCTGGGCGCGGTGGGCCAAGTGGGCGGGCACGGCGTTGGGCGAGATGCAGATTTCGTGGCCGTTGTGGCAAATCAGCACCTTGGGGTTGTTGGGGTTGTTGCCGCAGCGGGCATCGAGCACGCGCAGCGTCACACTGGCCGAGGCGCCGCAGCCGGCCGCGTTGAAGGCCGTTACGGTGAAGGTGTACGTGCCGGCCGCCGTGGGCGCGAATACGGGATTAGCAATGCCAGCATTGCTGAGGCCGGCACTGGGGCTCCACTGGTAGCGCACGCCGCCACTGGCCGTCAGCGTGGCCGTCTGCGGGCCGTAGCCGAGGAACAGAGTGTTGGCCGGCATTCCCGCCACGGCGCTGCCGCTGAGGGCCACGGCCACCGTGGGCGGCACGGCCGGGGTGGGCGCCGTCAGGGTCAGCCGGGTGGTGGCGGTGCAGCGGTTGGCGTCGGTCACGGTCACGGCGTAGGTGCCGGCGGCCAGCCCGCTGGGGCTCGGCGCGGCCGAGCGGTAGCCGTTCGGGCCGGTCCAGGCATAGGTGAGGGGGGCGGTGGCGCCGGCCACGGCCAGGGTACTGTGGCCACTGTTGGCCATCAGGCAGTTGGGGTTGGTGCCGGTGGCCGTCAGCCGCACGGCGCACGCGGCCGGGGCGGTCACGTTCAGCACAAACTGCTGCGTGATATGACCGTAGGTGTTGCCGTGGTGGTAGGTGTCCTCCGCCGCCAGCGTGACGGGGTGGCGGCCCAGGTCGGCGGGGCCGGGCGTGCCGCTGAGCGTGGCCGTGCCGTTGCCATTGTCGACGAGCCGGAGCCAAGCCGGCAGCACCGGGCCTTCCAAGGCCAGCCGGTCGCCGTAGGGCAGGTCGGGGTCGGTGGCGCTAATGTTGTAGCGGAAAGGCTGGCCCGCCACCAGCGCCAGGTTGCCGGGCTGCGACGTGAAAGCAGGCGCCGAGTTGATGAGGAAGTTGAGCGTGTGGGTGGCCTGGTCGCCGTGGGTGTCGCGGGCCGTAAGCGTGACGGCGTGCGGGCCCCAGTTGGCCACGGCCGGCGTCCAGCTCAGCTGCGTGCGGCTGGGGTTGGCCGCCACCGTGGGCAGGGCTGGCGAAAAGCCGGCGCCGGCGGGCAGCCCGGTCGCGCTCACCAGGCTTACCCGGTCGGTGGCGTCGGGGTCCGAGGCCTGGATAGGAAAGCTCAGCGCGGTGCCGGGCGTGGCCTGCACTACGCTGCCGTAGGCGGGGGTAGGCGGCACGTCGAACACCGGCCGCTGGGTTACTTCAATCGTCACCGAGGTGGAAGCTTGCACGCCAGCCAGGTCCTGGGCCACGAAGTTGATGATACTGGTGCCCAGGTTGGCCACCGTCGGCGTCCAGGTGAAAGTGCTCTGCACGGGGTTGGCGGTGGTGGGCAGCGCGGGCGCGGTGCCCGCGCCCAGCGGCAGCCCGAAGGCCTGCAAGCGCACCTGGTCGCCGGGGTCGCTGTCGGTGGCGCGCACGCCGAAGGTGAGCGGCTGGCCCGGCGCGAGCCGGTACACGAAGCCGTTGGGCGGCGTCAGGCTGTAGTCGAACACCGGAGCCGTCGAGGTGGCCGTGATGCTGATAATAAAATCGACCAAAATGCTGGTCTGGCCGTCGCTGACTTTGATAACGGCATTGTAGAGCTGCCCGACGGCCATGATGGCCGTGTTGAAGGTCACGCGGCCCGTGCGCGCATCCACGGCCAGCGTGGGCGCATTCTGAAACGGGTTGCCGCTGAAGTCGGCCACCGTGGCTAGTGCGAAGGTGACGGCATCGCCGTCGGGGTCGCTCACGGGCAGCAGAAACGAGGCCGGGTTCTGGCCCGTGGCCAGGTTCACCATCGGCGCCACGGTCGAAACCGGCGAGTTGTTGCCGGTGCCGGCGTTCACCAGCGAGTTCACAAACCAGCTGCCGTTGGCATTGTTGGCCAGCGTCGAGAGGCGGCAGCAGTTGGTGAAGAAAGCCCGGTAGTTGCCGGCCGCCGCGTAGGTGTGGGTGATGGCGGCTTCGCCGTAGAAGCTGTCGCCGGCCACATCCACCGACGTGACGGTGAGCACGATATCGGCCGTGCTGCCGTCGCCGAAGTCCAGCACGTCGGTCAGCACCGTCGAGCCCACAGTCACGTTCTCGAACGCACTAAAGCTGCGCCGCCACGACTGGCTGACCTTGAACTGTACGGTTTGCTTACTTGGGTCGGTGGCGATGGTGCGCCAGGTGAGCGAGCCGTAGCGGAAATGGCCGGCCTGGGCCGGGCGGGCGGCGCCAAAGGCCAGCACGAGGCCGAGCAGCAGCGCCCGCCACAGCAGCCAGCCAGCCGGCCGCGAGCCGGAAGCCGCCCCCGCGGGCAGCGCCAGCAAGTCATTGGTAATTGAGTCGAGCTGTTTCATGGTAAAAAGGAAAGGGTAAAGTGGGGAGTATGAAAATTCAGTGAAAAAACCTGACAGTCTTTGCAGTTGTCCCGCAACGCACGCTGTTTATTGTCCTACTAATAATTAACTAAATACTTATTTTATACATATAATATTATAAAAATCAAATTTATAGCAGTGTCCCACTTCTCCAAGCCCACTAGGAAGAATTTTCGACCAACTGGTCCCAAAGAGCGATGAACTCTGATTTTCCTACCCCCCCGTCCCCCGGTAAGGCCCGGCCCAGCCCAGCGCCGATGGCGAGCCTGAGCTACCCGGCCGGCCCAGCGGGCTTTGGCCCGGCGGTCCGGCCGCGGCCAAGCACCTTATCAAGCTGCGAAACTGAATTATTAGAAGAGTAAACAGCTATTAAACAACAAACTAGCGTCAGCCCCAAACACTAGCCCGGCAACGGGCTTTAGCGGTCTGAATACTTTACTTATTAAATATTATGAACCTTATTACTACCGCGTTTATGCCTCCTTTTATCTCCCGCCGCTACTCCTACGCGGCCGTGCTGGCCGCCGCGGGCCTGGGCGCGGCGGCGCCGCAGGCGGCGGGCCCGGTGCTGGCGCCGCTGCTGGCCGTGGGCCTGGTGGGCCTGGGCATTGCCCACGGCGCCTGCGACCAGCTGGTGGTGCCGGGCGCGCGGCCGGCCGTGTCGCTGCGCTCGGGGCGCTACTGGGGCTGGTTTCTGCTCGGCTACCTGGGGCTGGCGGGTCTGGTGCTGGCCTTGTGGTGGCGCTGGCCGGCGATGACGGTGGGCTTGTTTTTTGGGATGACCGTCTGGCACTGGGGCTCGGCCGATGCGCCGGAGCAACCCCAGCGGCCCGGCCAGTGGCTGGCCCACAGCCTGTTGCGGGGGCTGCTGCTGTTTGCCGTGCCCGCCCTGGCCTGGCCCGCCGACACGCTGGGCATCATTAATGGGCTGCTCACTTTCGCCGGGGCCCGGCCTGTGGCGGCCGGCGCTTTCGGGGCGGCCGCCACGGGGTTGGGGCTGGTGGTAGCGGCCGGGCACCTGGCGTTGTGGGGCGGCTACGCCGCCCGCCGCCACTGGGCCGCTTTGGGGCTGGACGCGCGCGATGTGGCGGTGCTGCTGCTGCTGTTCGTATCCCTACCCCCCCTGCTGTCGGTGGGCGTCTACTTCATCTTCTGGCACAGCTTGCAGCACGTGCTGCGCCTGACGCCACTGCTGGGCTACGCCGCGCCGGCCGGGGTGCCCGGCCAGCCGGGGCGGGAGCTGCTACGCCAACTGGGCTTTTTCATTCGTCGGGCCGCACCGCTGCTGCTGCTGAGCTGCGCGGCACTGCTGGTGCTGGGCTATCTGCTGGCCGCCCGCCTGCCCGATGGGGCGGCCTGGTTCAGCCTGGCGCTGGTGGTGGCCTCGGTCGTGACCCTACCCCACGCCGTGCTGGTAACGCTGGTGATGGATGCAGCCAAGTGGCGGCCCCGCCCCGCGGGGCCGGCCGCAACAGCCGCCGGCCCCGCGCAGCGCGTGCTGGCTAGTTGAGCGGCACATTCACTCACCTCCTTACCGCAACTGCAAGGTAATGAGCTAGTAAGCAGAGCCTATGAGCACCGTGGCCGCAGCTACGAGAGGGCGTCTTGAAACCGCTCGGTGGCTGGCTGAGCAGCTAGTGCTGTCCAACTATAAGATTTAGCTCAACAAGGCCCGCCGCGTAATTGTGGCGGGCTTTTCGGTGTTTAATCAAGCTGCCAGCCAGCTACCTGGCGTAGCTTGCCGGGCGGGCGCCGAGGCCACCTTTTCGGCTCCCGGTTACTCCATCGTTTTGTGGGCCTGGCACTTTGCCGCTTTTCTCTCATGGCTGACGCTCTTTCTTCCGCTCCAAGTCAACATCAACCCGAGCACGACCATTCGGGCCACGACCATTCGGGCCACGACCACGGCGCGCCCGGCCACCATCACCACGGCCCCTCGCCCGACATGCCGTTCAACCTGGCGTTCGGGGTAGGGATTCTGCTGAACGCGGTGTTCGTGCTGGCCGAGGCCGGGGGCGGCTACTGGGCCAACTCGGCGGCGCTGCTCTCGGATGCGGGCCACAACCTGGGCGACGTGCTGGGTTTGGGCCTGGCCTGGGGCGCGGGCCGGCTGGCGCGGCGCCCCGCCGCGGGGCGCTATACGTATGGTTTGAAGGGGCTTACGATTCAGGCGGCGCTGCTCAATGCGCTACTGCTCTACGCGGCGCTGGGCGTCATTTTGTGGGAAACCATTCAGCACCTGCGCGACCCGGCCCCGGTGAACGGCCAGCTCGTCATGCTGCTGGCCGGGCTGGGCATTGTCATTAATGGCTTCAGCGCCTGGCTGTTCCGGCGCGGCGAGCACGGCGCCGACGTGAACGTGCGCGGCGCCTACCTGCACCTGCTCACCGACGCGCTCGTGTCGGCGGGCGTGGTGGTGGGCGGGGCCGTGGTCTATTTCACGGGCTGGCGCTGGATTGACCCGCTGCTGAGCTTCGTCATTTTAGGACTTGTAGGCTACGGCTCCTGGGGCCTGCTGCGCGAAACCCTGCACCTGAGCGTGCAGGCGGCGCCAGCGGGCGTTGATTTAGCGAAAATCCGGGCCTTTTTGCTGGCACAGCCAGGAGTTAGTGAGGTTCACGACTTGCACGTCTGGCCCCTGGGCACCACCGAAACTGCGCTCACCGCCCACCTCGTGCGGCCTAGCGGCGGCGACAATCCCTTTTTGGCACAGCTCCAGCGGGATTTGCGGGCGCAGTTTCGCATCAGCCACTGCACTGTACAAATCGAGCAGCTCGTGGCCTTGCCGGATGAGCCGGGCGTTTGTCGTTGAAGGGTAGGGACGGTGAGGGGGGGGTAGGGAAGGGGAAGCCCCCCGTCCGGCGCAAGAACGGCCTTCGTTGCACTACTAGAGCCTGTTATGCACTTTTTATGCGTTTTGCAGCCTGTGGCAGCAATTTTTGATGCGCTGGTCTGATTCTGTCGATTCGACAACAGGCAATGCGCGCCGGAAACTGCATCCACGTGCTGGAAAGTACATAATAGGCTCTAAGCCAAGCGGCACGAGCGGCGGGCGGAAGTCCGCCCCACCCCCGGCCCGCCGCAGAAAAGATTAGGGTAATTAAGAACTGAACAAGAGGCTAAAATTCAACTTTTTCGTACCTTTTCACCATGCAAGCTCCGCCCCTACCCCCCGACGACACCT
This sequence comes from uncultured Hymenobacter sp., assembly GCF_964243305.1. GTDB lineage: Bacteria > Bacteroidota > Bacteroidia > Cytophagales > Hymenobacteraceae > Hymenobacter. The sequence continues at coordinate 45,805 of NZ_CAXTEF010000013.1, read as the reverse complement.
CCGACGCCCAAGCGCCCGGCACCGGCGGCGCCTCGCGCCGCAACTTTCTCAAGCAAACCGGCGGCCTGCTGGGTGCTGCGCTGGCCCCGCCCCTGCTGGGCCCGGCCGGCGCGCTGGCCGCGGGCGTGGACGCCGCCAGCCCGGCCGCCACCGTGCGCGGCGTGACGGAAATCAAGCTCAAAATCAACGGTGCCACCCGCAGCCTGCGCGCCGAGCCCCGCACCAGCCTGCTCGACGCGCTGCGCGAGTACCTGGACCTGACCGGCTCCAAAAAAGGCTGCGACCACGGCCAGTGCGGCTCCTGCACCGTGCTCGTGGATGGCCGCCGCGTCAATGCCTGCCTGAGTTTGGCCATCATGAGCCAGGGCAAGGAAATCACGACCATCGAAGGCTTGGCCAAAGGCGAGGAGCTGCACCCCATGCAGGCCGCGTTTCTCAAGCACGACGGCTTTCAGTGCGGCTACTGCACCCCCGGCCAGATTATGTCGGCCGTGGCCTGCGTCAAGGAAGGCCACGCCGGCACCGACGACCAGGCTCGCGAGTGGATGAGCGGCAACCTGTGCCGCTGCGGCGCCTACCCCAATATTTTGGCCGCCGTGCGCGAAGTGGCGGGCACGGGCAATAGTAAGGGCTAAAAAGAGCTGGCTAAAAACAACGTCATGCTGAGCCCCGCGAAGCATCTCGCGCGCGGCACTAACCTAATCGTTAGGTTAAGCTTGATTACTGCTGCACGCGAGGTGCTTCGCTTGCGCTCTGCATGACCGCTTTTCTCTGCTATCAGCAATAGACTATGAACAACTTCAGCTACACGCCCGCCACTACGGCGCAGCAAGCCGGCGCCGCCCTCAAAGCCGATAAGCAGGCCGCTTTCATCGCTGGGGGCACGGCCCTGGTGGACCTGATGAAGGCCCACGTCGAGGACCATTCGCAGCTCGTGGACATCAACCGGCTGCCGCTGCTGGGCATCAGCGCCACGGCCACCGGCCTGCGGCTCGGCGCCCTGGAGCGCATGAGCGACACGGCCGAAAACACGCTGGTGGTAAAGGAGTTTCCGGCCGTGTCGCAGGCCTTGCTGCTGTCGGCCTCGCCGCAGCTGCGCAACATGGCCAGCCTGGGCGGCAACCTGCTTCAGCGCACGCGCTGCCCCTACTTCCGCGACGTGGCATTTCCGTGCAACAAGCGCGTGCCCGGCTCCGGCTGCCCCGCCCAAACCGGCGACAACCGCACGCTGGCCATCCTGGGCACCAGCCCGGCCTGCATCGCCACCCACGCCTCTGATTTCACCGTGCCCCTGGTTGCCTTCGACGCGGTGCTCAGCCTCACCGATGCCAAGGGCCAGACCCGGCAGGTGCCGCTGCTCGATTTCTACAAGCTGCCCGGCCTCACGCCGCACATTGAGAACCAGTTGCAGCCCGGTGAGCTGATTACGGCGATAACAATACCCAACGCCGCTCACGCCCGCCGGTCCTTGTATCTGAAAGTGCGCGACCGCGCTTCCTACGCCTACGCGCTGGTTTCGGCCGCCGTGGGGCTCGATGTGCAGGCGGGCGTCATCCGCTCGGCCCGCGTGGCGCTGGGGGGGGTAGGGACGGTGCCGTGGCGGGCGCAGGCGGCCGAGAAGCTGCTCGTGGGCCAGGCGCCCACGGAGGCGACTTTCCGGGCGGCGGCGGCGGCGGCGGTGCGCGAGGCCTCGCCCCGCGAGCACAATAAGTTTAAAGTGGACTTGGCCCAGCGCACGCTCGTGCGGGCCTTAACGGATGTGGCGGCGCTGGGGTAACCAACACTAAGGGCGCGGGCTGCGGAGCCAGCCCACCTGCCACCTTCAATTCCTAGCCAAACAACCCCATGAGACCAACCGCTGTGATAACCATTGATGCGCCGGACGGTCAGGAACTGTCGGTAATCGGCGATACTTACCGCTTGGTGATAACCGGCGAGCAAACCGGCGGGGCCTACGCCACCATCGAGATGCTAATACCGCCCGGCGGTGGGCCGGGACCCCACGCGCACGCTGGTTTCCAGGAGTCGTTTTATGTGCTGGAAGGCGAAGTCGTGGTGCGCAGCGAGTCGCAAACCTACACGGCCCGCCAGGGCGCTTTTGTCAGTATTCCCCTCGGTGGCCCGGTGCACAGCTTTAAAAATGAAACCGATGCGGTGGCGCGTCTCTTATGCACCGTCGTGCCGGCGGGTCTGGAGAAGTTTTTCCAGGAAATCGGGCAGCCCGTGGCGGCCGGCGCTTTCCTACCCCCGCCCCCGCCGATGAGCCCGGCCGACCAGCAAAGGCTGGCGGAAGTAGCCAAAAGGTATGGCCAGGAGCTGTTTCCGCCCGATTATCTCACCAAGTAAAAGGCGCTAAAGTCTACCCATCAGGATTACCGAACGGCTTCTTCGCTTTGTCGGCCCGTTAAACGCTATCTGCTAAATGACACCCGAACCTTTCTTCTCCAACACCGCTGGCGGCCTTGTCGGGCAGCCCGTGAGCCGCGTTGATGGTCACGCCAAGGTGACCGGCGCGGCTAAGTACTCCGCCGAGTTTCCGCTGCCGGGGCTCGTGCACGGCGTGCTGGCGACCAGCTCCATCGCCAAGGGCCGGATTCTGAGCATCGACACGGCCGCCACGCTCAAGGAGCCGGGCGTGCTGGCCGTGCTCACCCACCTCAACCTGCCTAAGCTGGCTAAGACGCCCAACGACGCGCAGGGCAAGAAGGACATCGGCGCGCCGATGGGGTTCCTACCCCTCACCGGGCCGGAGATTCACTACGCCGGCCAGCCCGTAGCCGTGGTAGTGGCCGACACGCTGGACCGCGCCAGGGAAGCTGCCGCCCGGCTCCAGGTGCGCTACGAGGCGGCCCCGGCACTTATTGCCACCTTCCGCGACCCCAAGGCAAAGCTGTTTGACCCCCTCTCCACCCAGGATGGCAAGCAGCCCGGCCACACCAAGCGCGGCAACGTAGCCGCCGCGATGGCCGCCGCGCCCGTCAAAATGACGGCCACTTATTCGCACCCCGTCTATCATCACAGCCCGATAGAGCCCGGCGCCACGACGGCCGTCTGGGAAGGCCCTGACCGCCTGACGGTGTACGACGCGGCGCAGGGCGTGACGCGCACCCAAACCGCGCTCTCGCAGATGCTGGGTTTGCCGCGCGAGCAGGTGCGGGTTATAACTAAGTACATCGGCGGCGGCTTTGGGTGCAAGGGCTCGTGCTGGCCCCACACGGTGCTCACGGCGCTGGCGGCCAAGGTCGTGAACCGGCCGGTGAAGCTGGCCCTGACCCGCCAGCAGATGTTCACGAGCATGGGCCACCGTGAAGACCAGAGCCAGACACTGAGCCTGGGCGCCACCAACGAGGGCAAGCTGCTGGCCCTCAAGCACGAGAAAACCTCCACCACTTCGCCCTTCGACACCTACGCTGAGTCGAACAGCAAGATTATCAACCTGCTCTACGCCTGCGACAACTTTGAGAGCCACTACGACATGGCCCGCGCCGACGTGATGACCTCGACCTTCACCCGCGCGCCGGGCGAGGGTCCGGGCTCGTTCGCGCTCGAAAGCCTGATGGATGACTTGGCTTACAAGCTCAACATTGACCCCATTGAACTCCGGCTGCGCAATTACGCCGACAAGGATTTCAGCGTTAATAAGCCCTGGAGCAGCAAGAGCCTCAAGCAGTGCTACGCGCGCGGCGCCGAGCTGATTGGCTGGAAAAGCCGCAACCCGCGGCCCGGCGCCACCCGGCAGGGCCGCTACCTGATGGGCATCGGCATGGCCACGGCTTCCTACCCCGTTCATAATTCGCAGGGCACCGCGCGCGTGCGCCTCTACGCCGACGGCCACGCCGTGGTGCAGAGCGGCGCCACTGACCTGGGCACCGGCACCTACACCGTGATGACGCAGGTAGCGGCCGACGCGCTGGGCCTGCCACTGAACAAAATCCGGTTTGAGCTGGGCGATACGACCCTGCCCACGGCGCCCAACTCCGGCGGCTCGGTGGCGGCGGGTACGGTGTCGTCGTCCATTTTCATGGCCGTGCAGGACGTGTATCAGAAGCTGGCCAAGCAGGCCGTGGCCGATAAAAAGTCGCCGTTGTTCGGGGCGAAAGCGGAAGATGTGGTGGGCGAAAACGGCCGGCTCATGCTCAAGTCCAACAAGCAGAAAAGCGAGGGGTTCGCCGAACTCATGAACCGCAACACCATGACCGACCTCGAAGGCATGGGCAACGGCAAGTACGGCGCCGGCTACGAAACCGGCCGCGCCCCCGGCGGCGCCGACTCCGGCCACCAGGAAGACAGCGGCGGTCACTCCATGCACTCGTTTGGGGCGCACTTTTGCGAGGTGCGCGTTGATGCCGACTTGGGCACGGTGCGCGTCACGCGCTGGGTGAGCGTCATCGGCGCGGGCCGCATTCTGAACGCCAAGACGGCCCGCTCGCAGATTATCGGCGGCGCCGTGTTCGGCATCGGCTCGGTCTTGATGGAATATACCGAGCGCGACCCGCACTTCGCCCGCTACACCAACGCCGATTTGGCCGGCTACCACATCCCGACCAACGCCGACATTCCAGCCATGACCGTCGAGTTCATGGAAGAAAACGACCCGTTCATTAACGCAATGGGCGTGAAGGGCATCGGCGAAATTGCCACCGTGGGCGTGGCCGCCGCCGTCGCCAACGCCGTGTTTCACGCCACCGGCAAGCGCCTGCGCGACCTGCCCCTGACGCCGGAAAAAGTACTCGGCGGGGTCGTGGTATAGCGCAGTGAGCAAAACAGGCGCTCCTGCTGCGCTGCGCGCGCCATGAGCGCCTGTTTTGTTCTTAACCTAACCCCCGTGTTCCCCCTCGCCCTACCCCCTCGCTGAAATTATGACCGAACTCCAACGCCTGCTCCTGGCCTACGACCAGCACCGCGCCGCCGGCCGGCCCTGCGCGCTGGCCACGGTGGTGGAGGTGCTGGGCTCCGCCTACCGCCGACCAGGGGCGCGGATGTTAGTGGCCGAGGACGGGCAGCTCACGGGCGCCATCAGCGGGGGCTGCCTGGAGGGTGATGCGCGGCAGCGGGCACGGCAGGCCATTTTCCGGGGCCAGCCGGCGCTGGTCACGTATGACACCCGCGACGAAGACGACCCGCGCCACGGCCTCGGCCCTGGCTGCCAGGGCGTGGTGCGCATCCTGCTGGAGCCGCTGGATTTTGCCGCGCCCGACAACCCCGTGGAACTGCTGCGCGGCTTCGCCCAGCATCCCGAGCCGGCCGTGCTGGCCACGGTTTTCAGCACCGATGAGGCCCTGGGCTTGCAGGCGGGGGTAGGGCAGCGCCTGCTGCTGACGGCGGCCGGCGCGGCCTCGGCCAGCGGGGCGCCCACCCTGGCCGCCCCGCTGGCCGAGGCCGCCCGCGCCACGCTGGCTCGCGGCGACCTGGGCACCACGCAGGTGCTGGACTTGGACACCGATGCCGGCCCCGTCCGGGCGCTGCTGGAATTGCTGATGCCGCCGCTAAAAGTTATTATCTACGGCGCCGGCAACGACGCGCAGCCGCTTGTGCGCCTGGCTGCTTCGCTGGGCTGGCACCTCACCGTGCTCGATGGCCGCCCCAACCTGGCCACCGCGGCCCGTTTCCCCGAGGCGGCCGCCGTGCGCGTGGTGCCGGTGAGCGCCATCGGGCACGAGCCGCCGCCCGGCGACGCCTACGCCGTGCTGCTGAGCCACAACTACGCCTATGACCTCGCGGCCCTGGTCCGCCACCTGCCCGCCGCCACGCCCTACATCGGCTTGCTGGGCCCCCGCGCCAAGGCCGGCCGGCTGCTCACTGAGCTGGAACTCGCCGAAGAAGAGCAGGCCGAGCTGCTAAGCACCCGCCTGCACAGCCCCATCGGCCTGGATTTGGGCAGCGAAACCCCCGAGGAAATCGCACTGACTATCGTGGCCGAAATCCAGGCCCGCCGCCACCGGCGCGACGGGCGTCCGCTGCGCGAGCGGGCCGGCGCCGTGCATGGCCTCTTCCTAACGGCAGAATAAAATTATCTCTTTTGGCGGACCATCAGTCAGCCAAAATTCTGACTACCAGCAAAAACCGGGCTGCCCGCTTATGCAGTGAACAGCCCGGCTCAAAGGCAACGTCAGTCAGAAAACTGGCCCGACTTAGCGGCCCCGCCGCCCATAAGGCCCGCCCCGGTAGCCGTCGTAGCGCGGCCGGTAGGCAGGGCGATACGCCGGTGGGTAGGCGGGCCGGTACACCGGGCGGCGGTAGTAGGGCGCCGGCACCACCACTACCGGCCGGGGCGGATAAGGCCGGTAGTAGGGCTGCCGCACGGGCGGGTAGTAGCCATAGTCGGGGCCCACCCCGGCGGAGGCCACGCAGCCGCTGAGGCCACCCAGCACAAGCAGACTTAGTCCGAAAGCGAAAAACAACGATTTAATTCTCATGGCGTAAGGCGCCGAAGCGCGTTTAATTGAAGGTAAATGCCACTGAAATAAACAAATTGGAGGCTGGAATAATTTTCGGCGCTCGCCGCGCCGCGGTTAGTTTCGCGCGCCTGGCGGCGGGCAGCGCCACTTCCTGATTTGCTTCTCAGTAACTGCCGTTAGATAAAATCCCGACCACGAAGTTTAACGCCGGGACGCAAAAACTTTCGGCTCGCGCCCCAGTCTGGCTCTTCGCTGACGGCCGCTCCTTCCCTACCCCATGCTTTTTTCGCCAACTCCGGCAACCGTTCCGCCCGCCCTGCTGCTGCTCGCCGCCGGCGCCTCCGTCCGGCTGGGTCAGCCCAAGCAACTGCTGGCCTACCGGGGTCAAACCCTGCTGCGCCGCGCCGCCGAAACGGCCGCCGCCGCCGGCTGCCGGCCGCTGGTACTCGTCACCGGCGCCCTGCACGAGGAACTGCTGCCGGAGGTGGCCGGCCTGCCCTTTCTGGTGGCGCGCAACGCGCAGTGGGCCGAGGGCCTGGGCGCCTCGGTGCGGGCCGGGATGGCGGCGCTGGCCGCCTACCCCCCCTCTGCTACTGCTGCTGCTGAAGGCCCGCCGCCGGCCGTGCTGCTCCTGCTCTGCGACCAGCCCCTGCTCACGGCCGCGCACCTGCAAGCGCTGCTGCGGGTGCAGCACGAAACGGGCCGGGTGGCCGTGGCTTCGGCCTACGCGGGCACGGCGGGCGTGCCGGTGGTGTTCGGGTCGGCGTTGTTTGAGCGGCTGCGGACGCTTAGCGGCGCGGCCGGCGCCCAGCAGCTGCTGGCTTCCCTACCCCCCTCCGAGCTGGCGACCATTGACTTTCCGGCCGGCGCCGTCGACGTGGATACGCCCGCGCAGTACGCGCAGCTGCTGGCAGACGGGCCCCAGTATTAGGAGGGCAGCAGGAGGTAGCGACGCGATACTCCGCGTCGCTACCTCCTGCTGCTACTTACTTTTTTGCTGGTTTCAGCTCAGCAAACTGCACCTGCGGCGTGACCAGCTTGCGGCTTTTTTCCACTACTAACTGCTTGGGCAGCTGAAAGACCGCTTTCTGCTTGATATTCAGCGACGACGCGCCGGCCTTCACCAAGTAGGTACCCGCGTCGGCCACCCAGGCCGAGGTTGCGGTGTTGAACGAAGCCAAGTCGGCGGCCGTCAGGGTGAACGTGAGCGTCTGTGACTGGCCGGGCCGGAGCAGGCTGGTTTTTGCGAAGGCTTTCAGCTCGCTTTCGGGCTTGTCGAGCCGGCCAGCGGGCGCACTCACGTAGAGTTGCACCACCTCGCGGCCCGCCACGTTGCCGGTGTTGGTGAGCGTGAGCGTGGCGGTCATTTTGCCGCTGAAAACCGGCGCGCTCAGCTTGAGCGGGCCATAGCCAAACGTGGTGTAGCTCAGGCCGTAGCCGAACTCATAGGCAGGCTTGACTTTGAAGGTGTTGTAGTAGCGGTAGCCGACGTAGATGCCTTCCGAATACGTGTTGTCCGCATCCTGTCCGCCCATGAAGTTGGTGGGCGGCGCGGCGCCCGGCCGCACCTTGCCGGGGAAGTCGGCGCCGTAGGGCACGTCCTCGTACTTGACTGGGAAGGTGGTGGCCAGCTTGCCCGACGGGTTGACTTGGCCGCTGAGCACGTCGGCCACGGCGTGGCCGCCTTCCTGGCCGGGCTGCCAGGCCAGCAGCAGGGCGTCGGCCTGCTCGCGCCAGCTGGCGACTTCAATCACGCCGCCCACGTTGAGTACCACAATCACCTTCTTGCCCGCCGCATGAAACGCCGTGCTCACTTGCTTCAACAGGGTTTGCTCGGCGGCGGTGAGGGTGAAGTCGTCGGCTACTTTGCGGTCGCCGCCCTCGCCGGCGCTGCGGCCGATGCTGAGCACGGCCACGTCGTTGGCCTGGGCCTGGGCTTGCAGCTGGGCGGCGTCGGGCACCAGCTCGGCGATAACCGGCACGGGGTCAAACGGGCTGGTTTTGGGCAGGCGGGCTTTTTCGGCTTGCAGGTACTGGGTGTAGCGCTGGCGCAGCGACGCCTCGACGGCGAAGCCGGCATCGGCCAGGCCCTGGGCCACGGAGATGCTGTAGGCCTTGCTCACGTTGCCGCTGCCGGTGCCGCCCGCAATCAGGTTGTAGGCCGCCGTGCCGTACACGGCCACCTTGCGCCCGGCAGGCAGGGGTAGGGCGGCGCCCTCGTTGCGCAAGAGCACCACGCTTTCGGCGGCGGCCTGGCGGGCTACTTCGGCATCGGCCTTCAGGGCGGGCTGATTGCTGTATTTGTCGCCTTTAAAGGTGGGCGACTTGAGTACCAGCGCCAGCACGCGGGCTACGTTGGCATCGAGCTGGGCCGGGGTGAGCTGGCCGCTTTTCAGGGCCGCGCGCAGGGCTTCCAGCTGGTTGAGGGTGCCAGGCATGAGCAGGTCGTTGCCGGCCTGGAGCTGGGCTACGGCGTTTTTGCCGCCCCACCAGTCGGTCATTACCAGACCTTTAAAGTTAAACTCATCGCGCAAAATGCTCGTGAGCAGGTCGCGGCTTTCGGAGGTGTAGGTGCCATTGACCAGGTTGTAGGACGACATCACCGTCCAGGGCTGCGAGCGTTTCACGGCGATGCCGAAGCCCTTCAGATAAGTCTCGCGCAGGGCCCGCTCGCTCACGTTGGAATTGAGCTTGAGGCGGTTGAACTCCTGGTTATTGGCCGCGTAATGCTTGATGGACGTGCCCACGCCATTCGATTCAATCCCATTGACGAAGGCCGCCGCCATGTGGCCGGCCACCACGGGGTCTTCGGAATAATACTCGAAGTTGCGCCCGCCCAGCGGGTTGCGGTGGATGTTCAGGCCCGGCGCCAGCAGCACGTCGATGCCGTAGGCGCGCACCTCGCTGCCGAAAGCCACGCCCACCCGGTGCACCAGCGTCGTGTCCCAGCTCGACGCCAGCAGCGTGGCCACCGGGAAGGCCGTGGCGTAGTAGGTTCTGGTGCTGTCGCCGCCCCGAATTGGGTCGATGCGCACCCCGGCCGGGCCGTCGGAAAGGGTGAGCTGCGGGATGCCCAGCCGCGGCACGGCGTGGGTGCGGCCGGCTGCGCCGGGCACTTTCTGCGGCGTCTTGTCCTCGGCGGGATTGCCAGCCAGTGACTCCGGCCCGGGGGCGCCGGTCGGGTAGCCGACGCCAACCACGAGCCGGATTTTCTCCTCCGGCGTGAGGGCGGCCAGAATTTCTTTCAGCGGCGCCTGGCCCAGCTGCGGGGCGCGCGGGGCCTGCGCCGCCGCCAGCACGGTGCCGGCCAGCAGCACCGCGCCGGTGAGCGGGCCGCAGCGCCGCAGACGTTTCGAGCCGGCGGCAAAAAAAGTTGAGTGGGTAGGCATTGGCGAAAGCGAGGGGGGGTAGGAAACTCGGGGGTGGGGCTGCTAAGTGAGGAAGGGGCGCGCTTCCTTTTTGGTGGCGCTTAACGCAGCCTACGAAACATAGAACGGCAATGCGGCGGCGCCCCTCTCGCCGGGCTGCACCGGCCCGCCGGGCGGCCGGGTGCCCCGCCAGTGACGGCGCTTTCACTACGCCTTCACAGCGGCAGCTCGACGGCGATGGCCGTGCCCTGGCCGGGCCGCGAGTCCAGCCGCAGGCGGCCGTCGAGCAGCTCGACGCGGTGGCGGATGCTGCGCAGGCCGCTGCCACCGCCCAGGGGGAGTGGTTCGGCGGGGTCGAAGCCGCGGCCGTCGTCCTGCATGAGCAGGTGCAGCTCGGCGGGCGGGCCGGCCAGCAGCGTCACGTGCAGGTTGGCCTCGCGGGCCTGCGCGTGCTTGATGACGTTGTTGAGCAGCTCCTGGGCAATGCGGTAGGCGGCCATCTCCACGGCCGGGGGCAGGCGCTGGGCGCCCAGCCCGTGCAGGTGCAGGCGCAGGCGCAGGGCCTCGCGCGGCAGGCGCTTGGCCAGCTCTTGCAGGGCGGTGGCCAGCCCGAAATCATTGAGCACGCCCGGCGTCAGCTCGAAGGAGATGGTGCGCGTGGCCCGGATGGCCTCGTCGAGCAGGGGCAGCGCCCGGCGGACGGCCACGTCCGGCGGCCCCGCCAAGGTCAGCTTGGCGGCGTAGAGCAGCTGCCCCAGGCCGTTGTGCAGGCTCTCGGCGATGCGGCGGCGTTCGGCTTCCTGGGCTTCGAGCGTGGCGCCCAGCACCTGCTGCTGCTGGGCGTGCTGCTGGGCACGCTGCTGGCGCAGGCTTTCCTCGCGCAGGTGCTCGCGCTCGGTCACATCAATAGAAAACACTACCACCCGCTGCCGCTGCTCGTCGAAAAAGCCGTAGTGCTGGTAGTAGGCCGGCTCGCCGCGCAGCTCGGTGCGGCTCACGAAGCTGAGCGGGCCGCCGGCGTGCAGCTCATACAAGGCCGGCGCCAGGGCCGGAAACACGTCCTCAATCTGGGCGCCGGCGCAGGTGTTGTCGGCGATGCCAAGCCGGCGCAGGCCCTGGCCGGCCAGCTCCAGGTAGCGGCCTTCGGGGGTAATCTGGCTTAGCACCACGGGCAGGTTATGAAGCAGACGGTCGAGCAGGCGGTTTTTATAATTCAGTTCCTCCTCGGTCTGGTGCCGGGCCGTCACGTCGCGCACCAGGCCCGTGAAGCTGGCCGACTCGCCGTCCGGCCCGGCGGGCTCCAGCCGGCCCCTCACCTGGAGGTAGAGCAGCTCGCCGTCGGGCCGGTAGTAGCGGTGCTCCATCTCGATGGGCGTTTGCTCGCGCAGGGCCCGCTCCACGCCCGCCAGCAGCAGCGGCAGGTCGTCGGGGTGAACGCCCCGGTCGGTTTCGCTCAGCGGCAGCGGCTCCGGCTGTCCGGCCCACCCCAGGATACTCCAGGTGCGGGCGTCGCCCTCAAACAGCCCCGTGCGCAGGTCGCGCCGCCACACCCCCGACTCCGTGGCGGCCAGCGCCAGCTGCTGGCGCGCCTCGCTGGCTTGCAGCTGCTCGCGGGCCGCGCGCTGGGCCGTGATGTCGCGGACGGCCATCTGCATCAGTGACTGCGGCCCGATGACCACGGGCGCGGCCGTTATTTCCAGCCACTGGGGCTGGCCGGCCGCATCCTGCCGGTACCACTCGAAGCGGCTCCAGCCCTGGTGCCGGGCCGCCGCCAGGTGCTCGGGCATCTTCTCGCCCGAGCGGCGCCCATCGGGCTGCCGCTCGGGCGAGAAGATGTCCACGGGCTGGCCGTGCAGCTGACTTTTATCGGTCAGGCCAAAGAGGCGCAGCGCGGCAGCGTTGCCATCCACGAAGCGGTCATTATCAATCAGCAGCATCCCATCGGGGCTTTGCTCGAACAGGCTGCGGAAGCGGGCGGCGCTGGCTTCCCGCTCGGCGGTGGCCGCGTGGCGGGCCGCCAGCGCCGCCAGCTCGGTGGTGGCTTCGTGGCGGGCCGTGCTGTCGAGCAGAGCCAGCCGCACGCGCGCGGCGGGCGCCGATGCGGGGTGGGCACCCGCCGGGAGGCCGGCCGGCTCGGCGGCGCGCAGGGCCTCGAGCTGCGCGAAGAACAGCGTGCCATCCTCGCGCAGCAGGCGCAGCTCGCAGCTCAGGCTGTGCTCGGCGGCTTGGGCCTGGGTTAGAAAGCCGTGGAACGCGGGCCGGTCGGCGGGCGCCACGAACAAGGCCAGGCGGCGCCCTTCCAGGCGCTGGCGGCTGGTGCCCAGCAGGCGGGCGGCGCTCAGGTTAAGCTGCTCAATGAGGCCGGCCGCGCTGAGCGTGACGTAGCCCACGGGCGCGAAATCATACAAATCGACGTACTGGGCCCGCGCCTGCTGGACCTCGGCCTGGGCCAGCAGCAGCTCCTCGTTCTGCATTTCCAGCTCAATCTGGTGAATTTGCAGCTCCTGCACCAGGCGCTGCAGCTCGTCGGGCGACTGCCCCTGGACGGGCTGCGTGACGAGGTGGCGGCGCTGCTCGGCGCGCTGGCGCAGGGCCAGCAGCGCCGCCGCCGACTCGCTGGCGGGGAGGGCGCGGGGGGCATCGGCTCCGTGAGGGGGGGGTAGGGATTCGGCCATTATTTCCGAAAGTAAGGCCTGGCCGCCTACCCACCCAACCTTGCGGCGCCAACCGGCCCTTTTCCGGCCCCTTTTCCGGCCGGCCGGGCAGCCCGGCGCGGCACGGGCTGAGCAGCCCTCAGGCCCCCTGCCGCACCAGCGGCTGCGGGTGCCGCTGGCACTGGCGCAGCCACTCTTCGGCCTCGGCCAGCCGGTGGAAGATTTGCAGGTCCAGCCCGTTGGGCAGCGGCCGGGGGCACGAGCGGCTGATGATATCGGTGCGCGTGTCGGCCTGCACCACGTGGGCCACGTAGCGCAGGCCCAGGCGCTGGGCGTGGGGCAGCCAGGCGTGCTCCAGCCAGTCGAGCGAGTCAAACCAGGGGCCCTCCAGGGCCAGGTTGTCGTTGAGCAGGCAGGAGCAGTGGAAGGGCGCCACGCGGGCCAGGTACGACTCGGCCCCGCGCATGGCTTCCAGGTAGTCGACGTAGCCGCTCCAGGTGGCCCGCAGCCACTGGTTATGTTCCTCAAAAACCAGGCGGCACCGGCTGCCGTCGGTGTCTGATAGCGAATGAATCAGCATCGGAAAAAGAAGTAGGGGTAGGAGAATAGATGCAGGAAAAGGATTTAATAATGAAGCTGTTTAGGAAGTCGAAAGACGGTCCTGCTTTATCTAGCGTCCGCTTGTCGCAGCATCGCTACCGCTTCGTTGAACAACCCCAACGAAGCGGTAGCGATGCTGCGACAAGCTCCGCAGGACATGCTAAATTGGTTTTTAGGACTTCCTAAACAGCTTCAATCAGTAAGCAGTAACTAGCGGCCCTAAATATAGCGGGTATAGTGTATTAGGAGCGGGTGCCGGCGCCGCCGCCAGGGCACCAACGCGGCAAGGCAGCGCCGGCCCGGCCCGGCTCCGCCAGCCGGCGAGCAGGGAAAATACCGGCCGCGGCCGCGCCGACGCGAACACGAGAAAGAGGCACGCCGGAGCCGGAGCGTTTAGCTGGTGCGAAGACAAGGGCTTGATAATTAATTAGTTTCTCAGGAGAAAGCCCAGCCGATAGTCGAGTATGCCAAGGCGTTTTTATTCCTGATTCATGGGCCGGAAGCCCGCGCGCCGGAGCCGGGCCGGGCGCGCGGAGTTCAGCGCCCACCTTTCAAACCTGCAAAAGTTTCCCGGCATATTACCCCGCCCCGCCCCGGCTTTTCTGGCTCGTCCGTGTGCCCATGACTCGCGACTCCTGTCCCGCCGCCCACCAATTTATTTGCTTACCGCTTATTTGCTTATTCCGCTGCGCCGCCGCGCACGCTGCCTGGTTTCATCGGTGAAATGGGGGCGCCGGGAAGCCGGAAAGCCCCGGCGGGGCAACCCAAACTATTCGCGCCGGACGCGCGCAGCCAGTTGGGTCGCCCCGCCGGGGCTTTGCTCACCGGGAAGGGGGTAGGGACTTCTACCAATGGGTCGCCCCGCCTCCCCACCCATTAATCACTAGTCCCTACCCCCGTCGCCCGACTCCAGGCCCAGCAGCACCCCGGCAGCCTGGCCGTCTTCGGCGGCGGGCAGGCGGCGGGCGTAGAGGCGCAGGCGGTGGGGACTGGCCGACTCGAAGTCGGCGGCCGGGGGCAGGCCGTTCAGTTCGGTGGGGCCGGTGGGGTCGAGCAGGCTGAGCAGCTGCTGGTGCAGGGTCGGCGGCTGCCAGGCCCCGCCGTTGAGGGCGGCCAGCGGCTGGCCCTGGGCGGCGCCCGCGTCGAGCGCAAACAAGGCGGCAAACGCCGGGTTCAGGGCCAGCACGCGCAGGCTGGCGTCGAGGGCCAGCAGGGGCTCGCGCGCGGCCGCCACAATGCCTTCGGCCAGGCGCACGCTGGTTTGCAGGCGGCCTTCGAGCTGCTTGAGCTGGTTGATTTCGGTGAAGGTGATGATGGCCCCGCTGATGTAGTTGTCGAGGGTGCGGTAGGGCACGATGCGCAGGGCAAACCACTCGCCGGCCGTGGTTTGGATTTGGCTTTCGTGGGCCACGAGGCGGTCGAGCACCTGCCGGGTTTCGGCCAGCAGGGGGCTGTGGCGCAGGCTGGGCGCGAAGTGGGCCAGCGGCCGGCCCTCGTCGCCGGGCGCCAGGTTGATGATGCGGGCCACGGCGGCCGTGAAACGCTTTATGACCAGCTCATTATCGACGAAGAGAATGGCGATTTCGGTGGCGTCGAGCAGGTTTTTGAGGTCGAGGGCCGCCACCTGGCCCAGCTCCTCGCTCTTGGTCTGGTATTCCAGGTTGAGGGTCATCAGCTCCTCATTGAGGCTCTGCATTTCCTCCTTGTTGGTCATGGTCTCCTCGTTGGTGCTTTGCAGCTCCTCGTTGGCCGACTGCAACTCCTCGTTGGTGCTTTTCAGCTCCTCCAGGCCGCCTTCCATCTCCTCGATGGTGGTTTGCAGGCGGTGCTTGGTGAAGCTCAACTCCTTGTCCAGGGCCGTCACCAGGGCGTCGCGCTCCGGCTCGGCGGGGGCGGTGCCGGCCGGGCGCCGGGCGCGGCGGGGGGGGGTAGGCTGGTCTTCGAAGGTGATGAGCAGCAGGCCGGCCAGGGCGTCGGGCTCGCGCAGGTAGCGCACGTGCAGGCGCAGGAGCTGCGGGCCGGCGTCGGTTTGCACCCGCACGCCGTCGAGCTGCACGTCGGCGCGCTCCTGGGCGGCGCGGTGCACGGCCGTGCTCAGCTCGAAGTTGAGCCCCTCGCGGGCCATGTCGAGCAGGTTAAGCGTGCCCAGGCCGGGGGCCGGCTCCAGGTAGCGGCCGGTGCGCCCGTGCACGAACATGATTTCGCCCTTGGCATTGACCACGACGGCCGGCGGGGCATAGTGCAGCAGCAGGCGCTGCTGCACCAGGGTGGCGAAGGTGCCGCCCTCGCGGCGCGGGCGGGCGGTGGTGGCAGGGGAGTGCATGGCAGAAGTCAGGGCCGTGGCCGGCGAAGGCAGGGTGGCAGAAAGCGGAAAGAAGCTGCTGAGCGGCTGCAGCGGGACGGGCAGCTCGGCGCGGCGCGCGATTTTCCATTTCGCGTCCAGGGGCGTGAACAACTCGCTCAGCCCACCGATGCTCTCGCTGGGCCCCAGAAACAGCAGGCCGCCCGGTTGCAGGGCGTAGTGAAACACGGGCAGCAGGTTGCGCTGCAACTCGGCACTGAGGTAGATGAGCAGGTTGCGGCACACCAGCAGGTCGAGCTTGGTGAAGGGCGGGTCGCGGTTGAGGTTGTGCACGGCGAAAATCACCATTTGGCGCAGCTCTTTCTTGATTTGGTAGCCGCCCCCGGGCGTTTTGGTGAAGTAAGCCAGCAGCCGGGCCGGGCTCACGTCGCCCTCGATGTTGGCGGGGTAGCGGCCGTGGCGGGCGGCGTCCACGCCTTCGGGGTTGAGGTCGGTGGCGAAAAGCTGAAAGCGCAGCGGATGCCGGGGGCGCAGCTCGGCCGCGGTTTCGTGCAGCAGCATGGCCAGCGAGTAGGTTTCCTCGCCCGTCGAGCAGCCCGGCGCCCAGACCCGGATGGTGGTGCCCGCCGGCCGCTGGCTCAGCAGCTCGCGCAGGTGGCCGCGCAGCGCCTCGAAGGCTTCGGCGTCGCGGAAAAACTTGGTGACGCCAATCAGCAGCTCCTTGAAGAGCAGGGCCACCTCGGGCGGGTTTTCCTGCAAGTAGCGCACGTAGTGGCCGAACTCCTGAATCTGGTGCGAGTTCATACGCCGCTCGATGCGCCGCAGCATCGTGTTGCGCTTGTAGAGGCTGAAGTCGTGGCCCGACTGCTGGCGGATAAGCACGAATATCTTTTGCAGGGCGTGGGCCGGGCGGGCGCCCACGGGCTGGCCCTCGCCCGTGCCGACGCCCTGCAAGCCGGCCGGTGGCGCATCGGGCGGGCGGGCGGCGCGGCGCGGCAGGCGCTGCTGCTCCAGGCGGGCCACGTAGTCGAGCAGCTGGGCCGGCATCAGCTCCGGGGCCAGCACGAAATCGACGAACTCGGTGGTTAGCGCCGCGCGCGGCATACTGTCGCAGGCGGCCGTGGCCGGGTCCTGCACCATCACCATGCCGAAGTTTTCCATCACCAGCTTCAGGCCCAGCGCCCCATCCGAGCCCGCGCCCGACAGAATGACGCACACGGCCCGCTCGCGGGCGTCCTTGGCCAGGCTCTGAAAAAAGAAGTCGATGGGCAGGCGCTGGGCGGCGGGCAGCGTGGGCGGCAGCAGCACGAACGTGCCGTGCAAGAGGCTCAGCTCCTGGCCCGGCGGGGCCACGTACACGTGATTGACTTGCAGGGCCAGGCCGTCGGTGGCCTCCTGCACCGGCAGCTTGGTGAAGCCGCGCAGCACCTCGGGCAGGGCGCTGGGCACCTCGGCCAGCAGGTGCTGCACCACCACCACGGCCAGCCCGCACGTAGCCGGCAGCTGCCGGAAAAACCGCTCATACGCTTCCAGCGCCCCCGCCGAGCCGCCCAGCGCCACCACCGGAAACGTGACGGGCGCATCGGCGCGCAGGCGCCGCCCCGGCACCACCTCCGGTAGTTCGGGGACGGCGGCGGGGGTAGAGCTGGCTACCGCCGGGCTGAGATTCGGGCGGGCGGGAGCAGCGGGAGAGGTTTGAACGGCCATGCGGCGGCGGAAGGGGGGGTAGGGAAACGGCCAGCCGCCGCCCTGAGCCGGAGCGCGGCGGCAGCGCCGCCTGCCCCGACGGTGCCCGGCGAGCCCACCGGGATTTAGGGTGGCGGCCAGCTGCCGGGCCTTCTTCAGGCACTGCCTTGCTCGCGACCGGGTAATGCTCAAAGTTAGTCCCGGCCGGGCGTAATCTCGTAGGAGTATCAGCGGCCCCTGCTGCTCGCGTTCTATTTCCGCCATGCTCCCTGACCCCTCCCCTGCTTCGGCTTCTGCGGCCCCTACCCCCCACCTGGCCGCCGACGCAGCGCCGCGGGCGGCGCCGGGCGCGCTCATTGTCGTGGGCACCTCGGCCGGCGGGATGCCCGCCCTCATCGACCTGGTGCAGCAGCTGCCCGCCGGGCTGCCCGCCGCCGTGCTGGTGGTGCAGCACCTGGCCCCCGACCAGCGCGCCGAATACCTGGTGGCCCGCCTGGGCCAGCACACCGGCCTGAGTTGCCGCCAGGCCCGGCACGGCGAGCGCCTGCAAGCGGGCTGCCTCTACCTGGCCCCGCCCGACCGCCACCTGCTGGTGGGCGACAGCGGCCAGCTGCTGGTGACCAAAGGCCCCCACGAAAACGGCTACCGCCCCGCCGCTGACACCCTGTTTCGCTCGGCGGCTGTGGCCTACGGGCCGCGCGTGGTGGGCGTGGTGCTGACCGGAATGCTGCACGACGGCACGGCCGGCCTCGACTACATTAAGCGCTGCGGGGGCCGGGCCGTGGTGCAGGACCCCGCCGACGCCGAGTTTCCGAGTATGCCCGAGAGCGCCCTGCGCCACGTGGCCGTCGACTACGTGGTGCCCGTGAGCAGCATGGGGCCGCTGCTGCGCGAAATGGCCCTCAACCCGCCCGCCGCCCCGCCCGGTGCCGGGACTATTCCGGATGATTTAAGAGTTGAAGCCAACATTGCCGAACGCATCGTGGGAACCATCGAAGAAGTAAACCAGCTGGGCCATCCGGCCTCCATCACCTGCCCCGACTGCGGGGGCTCGCTCTGGGAGCTGAAGGCCGGCAACGTGCTGCGCTACCGCTGCCACACCGGCCACGCCTTCACGGCCCAGGCCCTGCTCGAAAGCGGCCAGCACCTGCTCGAGGAAAGCCTCTGGGTGGCGCTGCGCCAGCTGGAAGAGCGCCGCAATCTGCTCAGCAGCATGGCCACCCGTGGCGAGGGGCCCTACAGCGTGCAGCAGCAGGAGCGCATCGCCGAAATCAAGACCCACATCAACCGCCTGCGCGAGTTTCTGCTCAACGGCACGTCCGGCCCCAGCAATGCTAGCGCCAACGGCACCGCGCCCGAGGCCAACGGCTTCGCGCCCGGCGCCAATGGCCATTCCCTACCCCCCTCCGACCCGGCAACTGGCCCGCTGACGACCGGCGGTCCGGCTCATAATTCGTAGGTGGCAGGCTAGCTCCGCAATAGCCGCAAGCTCAGCTACGTAATGCCCGCAGAGCTGCTCGGTAGAAGGTGGTATTTTAAGATTAAAAGGGAGTTTTTCAAGCTGATGGGACAGCCGCGAGTCCGGCCGGGCCGTTGGAGGGAGTGTTCAACTTATTCACCCTTTTCAAGCCAATACACTTCATGAAACTTACTTCCTCCCAGCAGGCGGTTGCTACCCCCGCCAAGCGCGGCTTCGCCGCCATGAGTCCCGAGACCCAGCGCCGCATCGCCAGCGAAGGCGGCCGGGCCTCGCACGAGAGTGGCCGCGCCCACAAGTGGACCTCGGAGTCGGCTCGCGACGCCGGCCGCAAGGGCGGCCAGGCCCGCGCCAGCGCCGCGTCGGGCACCCTGCGCTAAGCTAGCGGCCCGTAACTACTTGTTTCAGCCCGCTGGTGCGACTTCTGGTCGCGCCAGCGGGCTGAACTCTTTTCAGCCGGGTAGTCGTCGGCTTCGCTTGGTGAGGCTCCGGAGGCCGCGCCGGCGGGCGCTGGCGGCAGCACACTAATAGCGAACAAGCGAAATACGTATTTAACGCCGGTAAAAATCCTGTTTTTTACGGATATAATACCGGTGATAGGGTAGAGATATTTGTAGGCTGAGCTGAGGGAGCTTGCCTCATAAACCGGTCTGTTTGGACAGTACGCGCTGCGCTATCTTTTTCCCTGATTCAGCTATGACACCGCAGGATTTTTACGCCGCCGGCTTTCAGCTGTGCCCCCAGCCACCACTTTGCTGGCGGCAGGAGATGGGCACCTTTTACACCCGAATGCAGGCGCAAGGCACTGCCTATGTGCGCCACCTGACCGGCACGTCCGGCGAGGTGGAGGCCTTCGTGGGCGACTGGGCCCGGCCCTGGACCTACTGGTACTGCTGGGGCTACGAGCCCACGCTCAAGCAGCTGCTGCGCCGCCTGAGCTGAGCGGTGCGCGCCGGAGCCCTCCAGCCGCTATAAAACGAATAGCTGTACCCGAAAAATACCCATTTTCAGGTATAATTATTTGCATAATTACTTGTAGATTTGCAACACCTTCACAGTCAGGCGCGACTGCTGCCCGCGCCAACCCATCGGTTTCTATTTTTTCGCGTTGGCCATGACCCCCGAACAGCTCACTGCCGCCGGCTTCCAGCCTTGCACGTCCTCGCCCGGCCCCTACTGGCCCGGCGATGCCTTCGCGCCGCTTTACGTGCGCTTGCAGGGGCCGGGCCAGCCGGCTATCTACGTGCTGTGCCCGCTGGAGCGCCCCGATGAGGTTGTGGCCTTCGTGGGCGACTGGGCCCGGCCGCAGCGCTACTGCCAGGGCGTGGTGCTGAGCATGGAGCAGCTGCTGCGGCAGCTCGGCCTGGAAGAGGCCGTGCTGGTCGCCTAGCGGGTTTCCTACCCCCTTCCCTTTCGCGTTTGGCGCCAAAGAGCCGCGTGGCCGAACCACACGGGCATCGCCGGCTGCTTCGGCTCGCTGGCTTCTCCGCCAGCGCCTGCTTCCTACCCCCCTTCAGCAACTCAGGCCCTGCCAGACGCCCGTCGGGGCTGTGGCGTGGCCTGATGGCGGGATAGCTGTTCGCCCGTCTGGGCAGGGCAGCTGCCTGGCGAACAGCGGGCGCCGCCGGGCCTTGCCGGCTTGCCCAAAACTGGCTGCCCGGTCTCGCCAGGGAGAGCAGCGGGCAGCCAGCGTCGGGGGCTGGGGGCCGGCTCTCCACCACGATACCCGGCCCCAATACGGTTCGGCCCGCCCCAGCGGGTGCGGCACGACCACTACAAAGAACGCCCTCCTAAAAGGCCGGCGAAATACCCGTTTTCCGGTATTTTGCCGGTGTTTTTTAATTTAAGCTCCGAATCTTTCGGCGGAGCTTTCCCAGACTCGCCGCCCGCGCAGGCGCCTCTGATGGCCGGTGGCGGCCGGCCCCAGCCAAAAAAACGCGCTCAAAACGACTGGCCGCAAAACATCAGGGAGGTAATTTCCGTCTTTCAACCTCATCATCTACTTCCTACTACCCATGAATATTCGCAATATCATCGCCTGGGTTCTGGCCGTTCTGCTCGCCGTTGTATTCATCAAGTCCGGCTTCGACAAGCTCAGCGACCTGGACAAGACCACGGGTATGTTCGGCAGCATGGGCCTGCCGGGCTGGATGGCTGCCCTCGTCGGTGGGGCCGAGTTGCTCGGCGGCATCGGCCTGCTGGTGCCGCGCACCACGCGCCTGGCCGCGCTGGGCCTGATGGCCATCATGCTGGGCGCCGTCGTGATGCACGCCACCAAGATTCCGGGCGGCATTAGCGGGGGCACGTTCGCCATCGGCCTGCTGGTGGGCCTGGCCATCCTCTACTTCCTGCGCCGCCCCGAGCCGCTGACCACCGACCGCATGGCGGTATAGGTGTGGGAAGGGGGTAGGGATTTCGGCACCCTTTGCCCCGGCCCTTTGTCATCCTCCTAGCCAAACCGGTCATCCTGCGCAGCGCGAGAGACTTTATCACGCTGGAACAACTCGTTGTTGCGACGGTCGTTCCAGCGTGATAAAGTCCTTCGCGCTGCGCAGGATGACTGGTTTTTTACCCTGATTCCTTTCTTATGAAATTGCTTTATTCCTACCTGCGTCATTACTGGAGCCTGCTGGTGCTGGCCCTGGTGCTGGCCGCTATCAACCAGATATTCTCGCTGCTCGACCCCTATATTTTTCGACAAATTGTCGACCGGGTGGTGCCCAAAGTGGGGGCGCCGCGGGTCGAGTTTGCCTTTGGCCCGTTTCTGCAAGTCGCCGGGCCGCTGATTCTGGCCGCGATGGGCGTGGCGATGGTCTCGCGCATTGCCAAGAACTTTCAGGACTATTACGTCAACGTCATCACCCAGCGCTTGGGCGCCGAGCTGTACTCCGATGGCCTGCGCCACTCGCTGGAGCTGCCCTACCAGGTGTTTGAGGACCAGCGCTCGGGCGAGACGCTGGGCAAGCTCCAGAAGGTGCGCACCGACGTCGAGAAGCTCATTGCCTCGTTCGTGAACGTGCTCTTCACGGCGCTCGTCGGCATCGTGTTCGTGATTTGGTACGCGGCCAGCGTTTACTGGCCCATCGCGGCGGTCTATTTTCTCACCATTCCCTCGCTGGGCCTGCTGAGCTACTTTCTGAGCCGCAAAATCAAGGTCATTCAGAAAACCATCGTGGCCGAAACCACGGCCCTGGCCGGCTCCACCACCGAGAGTTTGCGCAACATCGAGCTGATTAAGAGCCTGGGCCTGGCCCAGCAGGAAACCCAGCGCCTGAACGCGACGACGGTCAAAATCCTGAAGCTGGAGCTGCGCAAGGTGCGCTACCTGCGCTCGCTGAGCTTCGTGCAGGGCACGTTCGTGAACCTGCTGCGCAACGTGATTTTGTTTTTGCTGCTCTTCGTGCTGGTGCAGCAGCGCATCACGCTGGGCGAATTTTTCTCGTTCTTCATCTACTCGTTCGCCATTTTTGGGCCCTTGCAGGAGCTGGGCAGCATCATCAGCACCTACCGCGAAACCGAGGCGTCGCTGGCCAATTACCAGGCCATCCTCGACACGCCCCAGGAAGTCAAGCCCGCCCACCCACAGGACATCGGCCGGCTGCAAACCCTGGCTTTCGAGGAGGTCAGCTTCCGGCACCTCACGGCCAACGTGCCGGCCCTGGACGGCATCACCTTCCGGGCCGAGTTGGGCGAAACCATTGCTTTTGTCGGGCCATCGGGCTCCGGAAAAACCACGCTGGTCAAGCTGCTGGTGGGTCTCTACCCCCCCCTGTCCGGCCAAATCCTCTACAACGGCGTCTCCGGCGCGAGGCTGGATTTGGACGTGCTACGCGAGCAAATCGGCTTCGTGACCCAGGACACGCAGCTCTTCGCTGGCACTATCCGCGAAAACCTGCGCTTCGTGGCCCCCAACGCCACCGACGAAGAATGCCTGCGCGCGCTGCATCAGGCAGCGGCCGATACGCTGCTGGCCCGCGCGCCGCTCGGCCTCGACACGGTCATCGGCGAAGGCGGCGTGAAAGTATCGGGCGGCGAAAAGCAGCGCCTGAGCATCGCGCGCGCGCTGCTGCGCCACCCTACCCTCCTGGTTTTCGACGAAGCCACCTCGGCCCTCGACTCGCTCACGGAAGAGGAAATCGGCCGCACCGTGCGGGAGCTGTCGGGCTCGCGCCAGCACGTCACCATCCTCATCGCCCACCGCCTGAGCACCATCCTGCACGCCGACCGCATCTTCGTGCTGGAGCGCGGCCACGTGGCCGAGCAGGGCCGCCACGCCGAGCTGCTGGCCCAAAAAGGCCTCTACTATGCCATGTGGCGCCAGCAGATTGGCGAGCGCAAGGAGCCGGCGGGGGAGTTGGCGGCGGCGTAAACTTCACCCCCGGCCCCCTTTTTAAAAAAGAGTTAAAAGTTAAAAGTGAAGAGTTAAAAAGCAGGCGGTTCTTTTAACTCTTCACTTTTAACTTTTAACTCTTTTTTAAAAAGGGGGCCGGGGGTGAAGTACTCCGTCGGGCGGGCTGATACCTCACTCAATCACCATCGCGCTCACGTCGAACTCGGCGGCTGGCGGCTGCGGATTCATATCTTCTAGCACGGCCACCACGATTTCTGTAATGGCCAAATCCCGCGCCCACTTCTTGTCGGCCGGCACCACAAACCAAGGCGCAGCTGCGGTGCTGCAATTAGCCAGTGCGTCCTGAAACGCGGCCTGGTACTCATCCCACAGGGCGCGCTCCTTGAGGTCGTTGGGGTCAAACTTCCAGCGCTTGGCCGGGTCATCGAGGCGGGCTTGCAGGCGCTCGGCCTGCTCCTCTTTGCTGATGTGCAGGAAGAACTTGAGGATGCGCGTGCCGTTGGCCGTGAGCAGTTCCTCAAACTGGTTGATGTGCTGGTAGCGGGTCGTCCAGACGGGCTTTTCAATCAGCTTGTGCACCCTAGTCACGAGCACGTCCTCGTAGTGCGAGCGGTTGAATACGCCGATGTGGCCCCGCTTGGGCGTCTGGGCGTGGATGCGCCAGAGAAAGTCGTGGGCCAGTTCCTCGTGCGAGGGCGCTTTGAACGAGGCCACCTGCACGCCGGCCGGGTTTACGCCGGTGAGCAGCTTCTCGATGGCGCCGTCTTTGCCGCCGGTGTCGAGGGCCTGAAACACGAGCAGCAGGCTGCGCTGGTGCTCGGCGTAGAGGTTTTCCTGCAAGTCGGCCAGGCGCGGGCGCAGCTTGGCCAGGCGCTTCTCGGCGTCGTCTTTATCCTTGAAGTGCTTGTCGGAATCGGGCTTGATATCGGCTAACTGGAAGTCAGCGTCCGTGACGAGCACGGCGGGCGTAGCGGGGTATTTCATAAGCAGAGGGGATTGGGAATGATAAGCAAAGAGCAACAGCCTGGCCTGCTGCGGGCAGCGCTACGGAGCCCAGGCAGCCTGGCTGGAAAGGTACCGCAAGGAGAGGATTTTAATCGTCAGATTCCCTACCCCCCCCTCCTTGCGCCAGGCAGCCCTGACTGCCGATTTTTCCACCAAGAGCAGCCTTCCAAGGCAGAAACTCGCCCTTTGCCAGCGGCTGGTTTTCTTACGGCAAAACAAACGAAACCGCTGCTTTCCGACGTTCTATAGCCAGCCGCCGGTGCTGCCTGTCGGGCCTGATTCTGGCCTCTGAATTGCATTTAGGCTTCATATTCTTATCTTTTTGCCATGACCTTGCTTCCCGCTTTCCTTCGCCGTTTCGGCGCCGCGCTGCCCCTGGCGGCCCTGTTGTTCGCGGCTGCCCCGGCGGCTACGCAGGCGCAGCCAGCCGCCGCGCCCGGCCCCAGCAATGTGCTGCGCGAAATCACGGACGTGGTGGGCCTCAAGCCCCGCTTTGAGTTGCGCGCCACCACGGAGGTAGAAAATGCCGCCGCCGTCATGTATAACGGCCAGCGCTACCTCTTCTATAACCCCGAATTTTTGGCGGCCGTGAACCGCGCCGGCCGCACCAATTGGGCCGGCATCAGCATCCTGGCGCACGAAATGGGCCACCACCTCAACGGCCACACGCTGCGCGGCGGCGGCTCGCAGCCGGCCGACGAGTTGGAAGCCGACGAGTTTTCGGGCTTCGTGCTGCGCAAGATGGGCGCCAGCCTGGCCCAGTCGCAGGCCGCCCTGGCGGCCGTCGCTACTGATGAAGGCTCGCCCACGCACCCCGGCCGCACCCCGCGCCTGGCGGCCATCGGCGCCGGCTGGCAGCGCGCCGAAGGGCAGCTCGTGGCCAGCGTCCGCCAGCCCCACCCCTCGGCCGCGCCGGTAGCCTTGAGCCGCCCGGCCCGGCAGCCGGCCGAAACCAGCGCGCCCATTGGGGCTAGTGCGCCCCGCCGTCCGGTCGCCAGCGCTGCTTCTACTCCCGTGCAGGTGGTAGGGCAGCTCACCTTCCGCGACCAGCCCGACCAGCCCTACTACCTCACCAGTAACCTGAGCGTGGTGCGCCTCGACGAGGACAGCGAGGAGCCCCGGGCGGCTGAAGTGGTGGGCCGCGTGCGCCGCACCAGCAGCCCCGACTTTCCCTTCGTGCTCGAAGACCGCCAGCAGCGCCACCTCTTCATCACCGCCCGCGGCGACGTGTACAACCAGGCCGGCCAGCGCGTAGCGAAGATGATTTAGGCGCGGCTGGTGCTTCCTTTTCGTCTGTCATGCTGCGCCCCGCGAAGCATCTTATCACCGGAGAACGACGCAGTAACTAATTGTTAGTGCTCGTCCTTATCTAATAAGATGACTCGCGGGCGCAGCATGACAGACATTTTTATTCCCTACCCCCTCCTGCTACCAAGATGCCCGAATTACCCGAAGTTGAAACCTACCGCCGCTTTATTGATGAAATCGCCGTAGGCCAGACCATTGCCGCCGTGCAGGTTAATGATGCCCACGTGCTGGCCCAGCCCGAAGATGAGTTGCGCGCGGCCCTCGCCGGCCGCACCATTACGGGCACCGGGCGGCTGGGCAAAAACTGTTTTCTGCAATTAGATGACGGTCGGGTTTTGGTCTTGCACTTCGGTATGACCGGCGACATTGGCGCCTACCGGGATGAGGCCGACGCCCCGCGTTTCACCCGCGTGGCCCTGCACCTCCAGGATTCCGGCCTCAAGCTCGCCTTCATCGACCCGCGCAAGTTTGGCCGCATCCGCGTGGCCGAGAGCGTGGCCGCGCATCAAAAAGCCAAGAAGCTTGGCCCCGATGCCTTGGCCATCACGGCTGCCGAGCTGCAAGCCAAGCTGGGCCGCCGCAAAGTGGCCATCAAGCCCCTGCTACTCGACCAGGGCATCACGGCCGGGCTGGGCAACTGGATTGTGGATGAGGTCTTGTTTCAGGCCCGGATTCATCCCGAGCGGCCAGCTCTCTCGCTGGTTGAAGCAGAGTTTCAAGTCTTGCACGAGGCTATCCAGCTGGTGCTGACCACGGCCATCAGCCACGAGGCCAACTACCGGCACTTTCCGGCTTCCTTTCTCATTCATGCCCGCGAATGGGATGAGGCCGCCCACGGCACGCCCGGCTCCGACGCCCACAAGTTTTGCCCCCGCCACCCCGAGACGGCTATCGGCAAATACTACGTCGGCGGCCGGGCGACCTACGTGTGCGGCGAGTGCCAGCCAGCGCCGCCACAATTCCCTACCCCCGCTTAGCGCACCGGACACCAACGGGCCCGGAGACGGCGACTCCAGGCTAGTGCCGGCCCGGGCCGTGCTGGTTGTTCTTCTCCGCTTCTATTTTATTCAGGCCCGTGAGCGGCGAGCGGCTCAGGGCCGATTCGCTTTCGTAGCCCTTGCGGCGCTCGTTGCCGGCGCCGCTTTCGCTGGGGCTGGGCAGGGTGCGGTTAAGCCAGCCCAGCACGTCGGTGGTGGTGCCGGGCAGCACACCGTGGAAGGTGGCCAGCAGCTTGGCGGGTAGGGAAAGGATAATTTCGCCGTCGCCGCGGCGGGTGGCGTTCCAGATTTTGCGGGCGGCCTGGTCGGCGCTCATCGTCAGGCCCGGCAGCGAGTCGGCGATGCTGAACACGGCGTACTCCTTCTGGTGCTGGCCCTTGACCAGCGCCTGCCGGGGACTGCCGGTGCGCAGCAGGCCCGGACACACCGTCGTGACGCGAATGCCGTGCTGGCTCAGCTCGGCGCGGAAGCCCTCGGAGAGGCCAGTGAGGGCAAACTTGCTGGCCGAATACGCCGACATGTGCGGCAGCGCCACCTTGCCGCCGAGCGAGGAGATATTGACGATGCGGCCTTCGCCGCGGCGGCGCATGGCCGGCAGCACCGCCTGAATGGCGTGCAGCGGCGCCCAGAAATGGGTGTTCATGCAGTCCTCGAAGTCGCGCACGTCCAGGTTTTCGAGTGGCCCGGCCGTGATGATGCCGGCATTGTTTATCAGCACATCGACGGGGCCCAGGCGGCGTTCGACCTCGCTTACCAGGCTGCGCACCTCCTCGGCCTGCGTGATGTCGCGCGCCAGGGCCAGGATGTGGGTGGCATCGCCGGCCAGCTCGGCCAGCTCCTGGCCTGCGCGCGCCAGCTCGGCCTCATCGCGGGCGCAGATGGCTACGCGGGCGCCTTCGGCCACGGCCTGCCGGGCCAGCACCAGCCCCAGGCCGCGGCTGCCGCCGGTGATAAGCACCACTTTGCCCTGCAAATCATAGCTGCCGCGGCGGTTGCTCCATAGCGTGAAGGCGGCCAGGGCACCGCTCACGCCGGCGGCCAGCAGCCAGTTCTGGTTTGTCTTTTTCATAGGTAAGCTGTATGTAAAGACCGCCCGAAAGGTTACGGCGGACCCGGCGGCGGGCGGCATTATTTTTGGCTGAGCCTGCCTGCACCAAAGCCACCGGCCCGGCGTTTAGCGGCATCGGTGAGGCCCTGAGCTGCCCTGTTCCCTTACTTCGTCTTTTCACTTCTCATGAGATTCTCCCTGCTTTTCGGCCTGCTGGCCCTGAGTGCGCAGCTGGCCGCCGCCCAGGCACCCGCCCGGCCGGCCACGGTCAAGACCAAAACGAAGACCGCCGGCCTGCCCAGCGCCAAGTCCAAGTCGGGCACCGCCTTGGCCACCACCAGGTCCGGTGCTCCTGCCGAGGCCGGTCCTACCCCCTCTCTCGATGATGAGCGCGTCGCCGCCCGCGCCAACGCCCTGACCGACAACATGCGCGCGGCCCTGGCCCTGACGCCCCAGCAAACCGAGAAGGTGCGCACCATCAATACCACGGGCGTGCGCAACGTCGAGCAGGCCCGCCTGCGCTACCGCACCAACCCGCGCAAGCTGCAAGCCTACATCGAAGATGTGGGCTCCTCGCGCCTCTCGGCCCTGAAAGACGTGCTCACGCCCGCCCAGTTCAACAAATATCAGCGCAAGCGCGAAGAGAAAATGGGCCTGCCCAGCGCCCCGGCCACTACCGGCACGGCCGTGCCCGGCCTGCCCGGCGGCGCGGTCGAGTAGCTCACTAAGCTTCCATCAGAAACGGCTCAGCCCCTACCCCCCTTACCGGAGGAATTTACCCTTAACAGCCTGCTTTTCAGCGTCCGGCTTCGGCAGCCGGACGCTTTTTTGCTTCCTGGCTCGTGCGCGGCGGCACCGGCTCGCTCAGCCATGCAGGCGGCGCTTGGCGTATTTGCCGCATGATGCCGCCCGCTGCTCCCATCCCTACCCCCCCTGCCGCCCCCAACCCAACCTCCACTGGCTTCGCGGCACTGCTGACCCGCGCCGGTCTCGACTGGTTTTTGCTGGCCTTGCTGGGCGTGGTGGCCTTGGCCTACTTCGCGCCGGGCCTGGGCAGCCGGGCCAGCGTGGTGCCCTGGAAGGCCATTACTACGGCCGGCGTGGCGCTGGTTTTTTTCTCGTATGGCCTGAAGCTGAGCCTGGAAAAGCTGCGCGCCGGAATGCGCACCTGGCGGCTGCACGCGCTGGTGCAGCTGGCCACGTTCGCGCTTTTTCCGGCGCTAGCGCTGGCGGCCCGGCCGTTTTTTGGGCCCGAAGCCGATACTTTGCTTTGGCCGGGCCTCTTCTTTTTGTGCGCGCTGCCGAGCACGGTTTCCACGTCGGTGGTGATGGTGAGCATCGCGGGCGGCAACCTGCCGGCGGCTATCTTCAACGCCAGCATTTCCAGCCTGCTGGGCATAGCTCTCACACCGCTGCTCACGGGCTGGTTTCTGCACACCACGGCGGCCGGCGGGCAGCTCTGGAGCCTGGCGACGCAACTGCTCTGGCAGGTGGTGCTGCCGGTCGGGCTTGGGATTCTGCTGCACAGCCGCCTGGGCGCCTGGGCCGAGCGCCACCGCGCCGGCCTGCGCATCTTCGACCAGCTCACCATCCTGCTCATCGTGTTCACGGCCTTTTGCGAGTCGTTTGCCGAGGGCATCTTCCACCGCTACCAGCCCGCCGACGTGGCCTGGCTGGGCCTGGGCCTGACGGGTTTATACCTGCTGGTTGTCGCCCTCATCTGGGGCCTGAGCCGCCTGCTGGGCCTGCCGCGGGCCGACCAAATGGTGGCCGTGTTCTGCGGCTCCAAAAAGTCGCTCGTCCACGGCAGCGTGATGGCGAGCTTGCTGTTTCCGGCCAGCGCCGCCACGGGCCTGATTCTGCTGCCGCTCATGCTCTACCACGCCCTGCAAATCATTCTGGCCAGCAGCATGGCGCAGTACCTGGGCCGCCAGAACCAGTAGCGCGGACTTTAGCTGCGCTGTCCTTCGGTTGTAGTCCGCGAGTGAACAAGCTTAATGGTGCACTCGCGGACTACAGGGCCCGCGCTACTTGCTGCCCAGCTTCTCCTGAAAAAAGGCCAGCGTCAGCGCCCAGGCCTCCTGGGCGGCCTGCGGGTGGTAGCTAGGGCGCTCATCACAGTGAAAGCCGTGGTCGGCGTAAGAGATGACAGTGTTGATAAAGGGCTTGCCGGCCGCCTCCACCGCGGCCACGACCTCGGCTACGTGCGCTTGGCTGATGTGCTGGTCGAGCCCGCCCCAGAAGAACAGGTGCGGCGCGTGCAACTCGGCGGCGCGGTCTTTTAGCAGCTGCGTGCCACCGCCGTAGTACGAGACGGCCGCCGCGAGCGGCAGCACCGCATTCGCCAGAAACGACACCCGCCCACCCAGGCAAAACCCCACGCTGCCGATTTTATCGGCCACCACCTGGGACTGCGCACTCAGCCAACCGTGAGCGGCTTGCAAGTCGGCGGTCAGCCCCTCCACCGAAATGGCCTGGAAGTGCGGCATGGCGCTGGCAAAGTCGGAATAAGGAATTTCCAGCCCCGGCGCGGCCGTGCGGTGAAACAGCTCCGGCGCAATGACGGCGTAGCCGGCCGCCGCCAGCCGGTCGGCCACGCTGCGGATGTGCTGGTTCACGCCGAAGGCCTCTTGGAGTAGAATAATGCCCGGCGCCGGGCCCGCCGCGGCGGGAAATACGGTGTAGGCGCGCATGTCGGGGGCGCTGGCTACGGGCAGGGAAACGAAGTTCTGGTCGCTCATGGAGGAGGGAAGTGGGGCAAGAAGTTGGATGCCTAACAGCTGAGCCGGCGATTGTTCATGGTGCGGGCGGCGTCCCAGCTCCCGCCTGCTTCGCCTTCCAATTCCCTACCCCCCTTCCGCGGCTCGAACCGGAACCGGCGGCGGGCGGTTCTAGCGTTTCCCTTCCGCGGCCCGGCTGGCTTTTGGGCCCGCGGGCTTTTTCCACTGCCAACATGGTTCCTACCCCCTCCCTGCGCCTCAACGTGCTCGACCAGTCGCCGGTGCGGCCCGGCAGCACCCCGCGCCAGGCCCTGCTCGAAACCGTCGAGCTGGCCCAACTCGCTGACCGCCTGGGCTATGCCCGCTTCTGGGTCTCGGAGCACCACAACACCAACATGCTGGCCGGCTCGGCGCCGGAAGTGCTCATCGCCCACCTCGGCGGCCTGACGCGGCGCATCCGGCTGGGCTCGGGCGGCGTGATGCTGCCCCACTACAGCGCCCTGAAAGTGGCCGAAAGCTTCCGGGTGCTCGAAAGTCTGTTTCCGGGCCGCATCGATTTGGGCATGGGCCGCGCGCCCGGCGGCGACCGGCTCACGGCCCACGCCCTCAATCCCGCCAACACCTTCAGCGAGCAGGACTTTGTAAATCAACTGCTTGACTTGCAAGCGTATCTGCGCGATGAGCGCGTGCCCGACACCATCCACGAGCGGGTGCAGGCCATTCCGCTGGCGGCCACGGCGCCGGAGCTGTGGCTGCTCAGCTCCAGCGGGCAGAGCGGACTATTTGCGGCGCACCTGGGCCTGGCGTTTTCGTTTGCCCAATTTATCAACGGCCACGGCGCGGCCGAGGCGGTGCAGTCCTATCGGGCGCGGTTCCAGCCTTCTCTGGAGCTAGCCGCGCCGCTGGCCAACGTGGCCGTGTTCGTGCTTTGCGCTGATGATGAGACGAAAGCCCAGGAGTTGCGCGCCGCGATGGAGCTGCAGCTGCTGCGCTTCGGCAAGGGCGAGCGGGGTCTGTTTCCTACTCCCGCCGAGGTGCGCGCCTACCGGTTTTCCGCCCAAGACCAGGCGCAACTGGTTTATAATCAGTCGCGCATCGTGAGCGGCACGCCCGAGCAGGTGCACGTCCAGCTTACTCGCCTCGCCGCCAACTGCGGCGTGGACGAGGTGACGGCCGTCACTATCACGGCCGACTTCGCCGACCGCCGCCGCTCCTACGAGCTGCTGGCCGAAGCTTTCGCCCTAACGGCTGCTACTTCCGCCGCCGAGCCGGTGGCGGAGTTAGCCGAATAAAATGCAGCCTTCGGAGCGGCGGTACCGTGGGCCGCGTGGCCCTGGCCGACGGCCAGCTCGCCGACCAAGTAGCGGTGCGGGTAAAGGGCAGCAACTGCGGCACCACGCCCGACGCTGACAGCCGCTTTCAGCTGCGGCTGGCGGCCGGCTGGTAGGTGCTCACCATCAGCAACTTAGGCTACGTACCCCAGGAGCTGACCGTCGAAGCTACTGCTCATCAAACCACTTTCCTACCCTCGCCACCGGCCGGCCTTTCCCGGCCACTGGCGACGCCAACAAGTACGTTGCCCTGCCCAACTACTTCCTGCCCGATGCCCCGCTGGGCTACGCCTACGAGCGGTTTTCGCTGCGCCTGAAGCTGGCCAACCTGCCCGACGAGCTGAGCTACAACGTGCACGACAACAGCAGCAACCCCATCGCCCCGCGTAATTTTTCGGCCTCGCTGAGCTACAAGCTGTAAGCGTGAATGGCCCGAATTAAATAAATTGCACAGATTCAGCTCTTGGGAGGGGGTAGGGAATCTAGCCGTTAAATTAATAAACCTCAATTTTGCACCTGAGCGCCATTTGCGCCCTGCGAACCAAAGTACGGCGAAGCTAGACCCTGCGTTTTAACCCTGCGCAACCCTGCGTGAAACCCATTTAGCGCGGCGCTCCCTAACAGAAGAATACGCCCATGAGTCCGACTAAAACCGTGTTTCTGCAAGTGCACCGCTGGTTGGGGCTGGCTTCGGGATTGCTCATCGTGTTCGCGTGCCTGACGGGCAGCGTGCTGGCATTCGAGAAGGAAATCGAGCAGGCCCTGTACCCGGCGCGCTATTTCGTGACGTCCGCTGCCGCCGCGCCGCTGCCGCCGGAGCGCCTGCTGGCCGCCGTGCAAGCCGCCAGGCCCGAAGCCCGCATCACGGGCCTGAAAGTGTACGCCGACCCGGCCCGCACCGTCGAAATCAGCCTGGCCGCGCCGGCCCCGGCCAACTCCCTACCCCCCCCGGCCGGCCCCAAGCCCGGCAAGGAGGGCAAAGGCGGCCCCGGCGGCAAGGGCGACGGCGGCGGGCTGCGCCTCTACCTGAACCCCTACACGGCCGCCATCACGGGCGAGCTGAACCCGCGCGACACGTTTTTTCACACCGTCGAGCAGCTGCACCGCGGCCTGGTGGCCGGCCCCACCGGCAAGCTGGTGATGGGCGTGAGTGCCGCCGTTTTTCTCTTTATTCTGAGCACCGGGCTGGTGCTCTGGTGGCCGGCCACGCGCCGGGCGCTCTCGGCGCGGCTGCAAATAAAGCGGGGCGGCAGCGCCAAGAAGCTGACGTATGACTGGCACACCGTGCTGGGCTTTTACTCGGCCCTTTTCCTGCTCATCATGGCCCTGACGGGGGTAGGGATGTCGTTCGATTGGGTCGGCGCGGGCATTAACAAGCTGACCAGCTCGCCCCCGAAGCGGCCGGAGCCGCCGCTGTCGGCCGCGCCGGCGCCGGGCGCCGCGGCCCTGCCCCTGGCCGCGGCGCTGGCCGCCGCCCGCCGGCAGGCGCCCGCCGCCGAGTATTACAATCTGCAACTGCCCAAGGAGCCGACCGGCAGCATCCGCGTCGCCACGCTCCGGCCCGGCCGAAGCCTCGAAAACGCCACTGATGAAGTGTACCTGGACCAGTATTCGGGCCGGGTGCTCAGCCAGCAGACCTACGAGCAGCGCCCGCTGGGCCAGCGCATTCGCGGCCTGTTCAAGCCCGTGCACACGGGTGCCGTCGGGGGCTGGCCCACCAAGCTGCTGGCGCTGGCCGTGGGTCTGCTGGGCGCCACCTTCCCCATCACCGGCACGCTGCTGTGGCTCAACCGTCGCCGCCGAAACCGCAACCGGCCCCGCCAATTGCAAGCAGTGGGCTGATCAATAAGGAGTTAGAAGTAAAGAGTTAAAAGGCAATTGGTCCTTTTAACTCTTTACTTCTAACTCCCTAAAGGCTCACGCCAGCACTTCCCAGCCCAGCTTCAGAATAAAGGCGCTGACCACAACCAGAAACAGCGCCCGCACGAAGCCCGTGCCCCGGCGCTGCGCCAGCCGCGCGCCCAGCGTCGAACCCAGGACATTGCAGGCCGCCATTGGCAAGGCCACGGCGAAGAGTACCTGCTTGCTGAGGATGAAATACACGAGGCTGGCTAGGTTTGTGGCTACGTTCACGAGCTTGGCCGAAGCCGAGGCCGCCAGAAAATCATAGCCGAACACGCCCACGAACGTAAACAGTAGCAGGCTGCCCGTGCCCGGTCCGAAAAAGCCGTCGTAAAAGCCCAGGCTCAGCCCCAGCCCGGCCGCCACCACGTAGGCCCGGCGCCCGGCCAGCCGCGGCCGGTGCAGCTGCCCGAAATCCTGGCGCCAGAGCGTGTAGATGGCCATCACGACCAGCAAGGCCAGCACCAGCGGGCGCACCAACTCCTTGGGCAAAAGGCTGACGGCCCGCGCGCCCAGCAGCGCGCCTACCCCCGCTGCCAGCGCCAACGTGCCCACCACTGGCCAGCGCACCGCCCCCGCCAGCCCACCCGCCAGGTAGCGCCGCAACGCTGCCGCCGTGCCCGCCAAACTCGACACCTTGCCCGTGCCGAATACCGTGGGCACCGGCACGTTGGGCAACAGCAGCAGCATGGCCGGCAATTGGATCAGGCCCCCACCGCCCACCACGGCATCTATAAAGCCCGCCAGCAAGGCGGCCAAACACAGCAGAAGCAGCGTACTACTCATGCAATCGGACTCTACCTAAGTTTCTCATTCAGCAGTGTGAAAAGCTGACTGAAGCCCTGGGTCATCTGCTGTTTCAACTCCCCCACACTCTGTTCCAGCTTGGCCTGGCCCTGCTCTAGCTTGGCTTGGCCTTGCTCCAACTCCCCCACACTCTGCTCCAGCCTAGCCTGACCTTGCTCCAACTTGGCCTGGCCTTCTTTCAGCTGTTGCGCTTGATTCAGTAAGAAGACGATATTTTCACTCTGCGCAGTGAGCGCGGTGGTCGTGCTGACGGCCAGCTGCCGTACCTGCGCGGACACACGTTCCACTTTTGCGGCGATTTCGTCCTGCTTGGCCAGCATTTCGCTGACAACTGGCTCCAATTGATCGAGGCGTTGCTCGGGGGTAGGCATAGGAGAGTGAAAATAGCAGTACGAACGTTAAATCTAAAACGGCGGCTCCTCGTCGCGCGCCGCGTTGCCCTTGGGGAAGGGGGTAGGGCTGGGCGCCTCATTAATCTTGCTGCCCAGTCGAATCGTATTCGGCGCAAAATTTCCCCCACCGGGCTCGTTGTCAAAGTTGCTGCTCGGCAGCCCGCCGGGGCTGAACGCGGGCGCCCCGCCCCCGGCAAAGCTGCCCCCGTCAGCAAAGCCGTCACCGTCGAGGTCGCCAAACTTGGTGAAGCGGCCGATAAACTTAAGCTGCACGGTTTCCAGCGAGCCGTTGCGGTGCTTGGCGATAATGACCTCGCCCATGCCCTGCGTCGGATTGCCCATCTCGTCCTCGGTAATCTTATAATATTCCGGCCGGTAGAGGAAAATAACCATGTCCGCATCCTGCTCGATGGAGCCCGATTCGCGCAGGTCCGAGAGTTGCGGCTTCTTGTCGCCGCCGCGCGTCTCTACCGAGCGCGAGAGCTGCGAGAGGGCAATCACGGGCACATTCAGCTCCTTGGCAATGCCCTTGAGCGCCCGCGAGATGGAGGCAATTTCCTGCTCGCGGTTGCCGCCGCGCCCGTCGGTGTTGCCCGACATAAGCTGCAAGTAATCCACGATAATCAGCGACACGTCGTGGTGCGCCTTGAGGCGGCGGCACTTGGTGCGCAACTCCCGAATGCTGAGCGCGGGCGTGTCGTCAATGAATATCGGCGCCGCCGAAAGCGCCGCGATTTTGTGGTTGAGCTGCGCCCATTCGTGCTCGGCTAGGCTGCCCTTCTTGATTTTCTCCGAGTCCAGCTCCGCCTCCGCCGAAATCAGACGATTCACGAGCTGCAACGACGACATTTCCAGCGAGAAAATCGCTACTGGCTTACCAAAGTCCACCGCCGCATTGCGCATGGCCGAGACCACGAAGGCCGTGTTGTGCGTCACGGTGCAGTCTTGCAGCAAAAACAGCCGGTTGCCGTCAATCTCGAAGCCGTAGTAGTCATCTTCGCCATCAGTCTCGACGGCAATGCCCGTCAGGCGCCAGTCCACCGGACTGGCCCAGGGCAGGGCCTTTTTGCGGGCCACACGCACCGGCACCCGGCTGATGTCGCCGTAAATGCGCACCCGGTACACTTCGCTCTCGTAGCCGATGCGGGCAATGCTAGCTTTCCTCTTAATCAGCGAGGTTCGGAAGCCGAGCGTGTCGCAGAGAAACTTAATCTGCCGCGCCAACTCGTAGTTCTTCTGCGTGATTTCGTAGCCATTCGACACCGGGTCGAGGTGCCCGTCAGAGTCAATCAGGCCCGCCAGCAGGCGCAGGCGGTTTTGGGCTGAGTTAATCAGGAAGCGCTGCGGAATGTGCTTGTTGCCAAGCACATCTAGTTGGCGCAGCTCATTTTGCAGCGAATACTGCCGCAGGCTGCCGCCTTGCTGCCCGCGCGTGATGCCGTAGCTGTTGCAGCGGTCCGGGGCCGTACCGACCGTAACCTGCATATTTAGCTGGCCGGCGTATTCATGCAGATAGTCGATGATTTCGCTGTCCTGGCCCGTGATGCGGCAATTATTGCTGGAGCCATCGCCCAACCACACACCTAGGAAATATGGGTCAATCGGCAAGGTCTTCTCGGCAAACTCCACGGCCGCTTTGTAGCCCTTATAATTTGAACGAAACTTCGGTCCCTTCTTAATATAATCCCTCACCGTAATGTTGAGCACGTCGCCGCGGCGGTGCGGGCCTTCGTTGCGGGAGCGTTTGAGGGAGAGAATGTGGCTCTCGTTCACGCGGTAGTCGTCGCCCTTGTTCTGGCGCACCCAGTACATCGGCTCGCGCCCGCGGGCCAGGCTCAGCACCCGGCGCGGCGTCGAGTCGTCGCCCATCAGCAGCTCGCCGGCTTGCACGTCTTCCACGTTGCGCAGCGTGCCGTCGAACATGAGCACTTTCGTGCCTTTTCCGAGGCACTTGCCCATGCCCGGTCTCGCTGCAACTATTACTAAGTCAGAGTTTTGCCAGCCGCTCGTCACGCGGTCCAGGGCCGAGAAGCCGCTGGGTACGCCGGTCAGGCCGTCCTTCTGGTTTTTCTTTTCTTCCAACTCCTTGATGGCCTTACCCATCAGCGAGCGCATGTCGTCGAAGTTCTTGCGGATGTTGGATTCCGAGATTTCGTAGAGCGACTGCTCGGTCTTGTCCAGCAGCTCAAACACGTCGGTCGTGTCCTCGAAGGCGTCGCGCTGGATTTCGCTGGCCACGCGGATTAGCTCGCGCTTGATGGCGGCCTCCGTGATGATGCGGGCGTGGTACTCGACGTTGGCCGCCGAGTTCACTTTATAGGTCAGGTTACCCACGTAGAGGCCGCCGCCGGCCGCTTCCAGCTCGCCCATCTCGCGCAGTTCCTGCACCACGGTGAGCACGTCGATGGGCTCCGATTTGTCGAACAAATTCAGAATGGCCTTGAAGATGCGCTGGTGCCCATCCTTGTAGAAGCTGATGGGCTTGAGGATGTCGATAACCGTCGTCAGGGCATCTTTTTCCAGCATCAGGGCGCCGAGCACGGCCGCTTCCAGCTCCAGGGCCTGGGGCGGCAGCTTGCCCGAAGGGCCGCCCTGATACGCTTGTGGCGCGTTGCGGCCCGCCAGCGCGGCCTTGGCGCGGGCCGCGGATTGCTTGAGGCGGTCGTCCATCTTGTCGTTCATCATGGGGCAAAGCCGGCGCCAGGTTACCGGCATGTTGCCAGGCGTCGAACAACAAAGCTAACCCGAAACGAAGGCAAAAATTGACCTGGATTTTCCGTTTCTTTTTGCTATGAATCCCTACCCCCCTTCCGGCGCCGAACGTGCCCGGCGGCCGAACGGCCGTACTTTCGCCGCCCCATCCCTACCCCCCTGGCCGGGCCAACCTGCCCGTTTCTATTTCCGCCGCATGACAGCTTCTGTCCCCCAAGTTTCTGATTTAGCGCCGGTTACGGCCCTGCCCGCCCCCGAGCGCCTGCACCTGATTGCGGTGGGCGGCAGCATCATGCACAACCTGGCCCTGGCCCTGGCCCGGCGCGGGGCTCAGGTCACGGGCTCCGACGACGAGATTTTTGAGCCCGCGCGCGCGCGCCTGGCCGCCGCCGGCCTCCTACCCCCCCGCGAAGGCTGGGACGCGGCCCGCGTCACCCCGGACCTGACGGCCGTCATCGTCGGGATGCACGCCCGCGCCGACAACCCAGAGCTGCTGCGGGCGCAGGAGCTGGGCCTGAAAATCTATTCTTTTCCCGAGTATATCTACGAAGCCAGCCGCGACAAGCAGCGCATCGTCATTGGCGGCTCGCACGGCAAAACCAGCATCACGGCGCTCATTCTGCACGTGCTCAGGTTTTATAATCAGCCTTTTGACTACGCCGTGGGCGCGCAGCTCGCGGGCTTCGACCTGATGGTGCAGCTCACCGAGGAGGCGCCCATCATCATCATCGAGGGCGACGAATACCTGTCCTCGCCCGTCGACCGGCGGCCCAAATTTCACCTCTACCAGCACCACATCGGCGTGATTTCGGGCATCAGCTGGGACCACATCAACGTCTTTCCGACCGAGGAAAACTACCGCGAGCAGTTCCGCATCTTCGCCGATATGACGCCCAAGGCCGGCGTGCTGATTTACGACCACGACGACGAGCAGGTGCAGCTCGTGACCGTGCCCAACAACCCCGACGTCAAGTATATCGGCTACGGCCCGCACGAGCACATCATCCGCGACGGGCGCACGTTTTTAGTAACCAAGAAAGACGAGGAAGTGCCGATTCAGGTGTTCGGGCCGCACAACCTGCGCAATATCTCGGCGGCGCGCGAGGTCTGCAAGCAGCTCGGCATCAAGGGTAAGGATTTTTACCGAGCCGTCGAGACCTTCCCCGGCGCGGCCCGCCGCCTGGAGCTGCTGCAAGCCGGCGCTACCTCCGTAGTTTATAAGGACTTCGCCCATGCGCCGAGCAAGCTCAAGGCCACGTCGGCGGCCCTGAAAGCGCAGTTCCCGCAGCGGCGCCTGGTGGCCTGCCTGGAGCTGCACACGTTCAGCTCACTCAACCCGGCGTTTCTGCCGCAGTACGCCCACTGTTTCGATGCGCCCGACGTGGCCGTGGTCTATTTCAACCCGCAAGTGCTGACCCACAAGCGCCTACCCCCCCTCGCCGCCGCCCAAGTGGCCGAAGCCTTTCAGCGGCCGGACCTGCGCGTGTTTACCGACAGCCGGGAGTTGGCCGCTTACTTGGAAGGCGAAAGGTGGGCCGACACGAATTTGCTGCTCATGTCGTCGGGCACGTTTGATGGGCTGGATTTAGTGGCGTTGGCGCGGCAGGTGGTGGGCTAACGTGCACCTCCCCTCCCTACCCCTCTCCAAAAAAGAGGGGGCGCCACGGCACAAGGCAGGTACAGTAGAGAAATTAAAAAGCCCGCTGCAAGTAAGCAGCGAGCTTTTCTATGCTAGACTTCGGCTTCGGCTCAACCACGCTGCCGTGGCGCCCCCTCTTTTTTGGAGAGGGGTAGGGAAGGGAGGTACGCTTATTTCTTAGGCTTGCGGGGCCCGGAGTCATTGGTCAGCAGCACGGCCAGCGCCGTCAGGGCCAGGCGCACCAGCCATTTCTGTCCGTTGCTCATCGGGCGGGGGCGGCGCCGGGACGCCGCGTGAAAAGGGAGTTGGTGGGCTCGACGCGCAAATCGCAGCGGGAGCCGCCGGAGTTATCGGCGCAGGTCGTGCCCACGATGCGGGTGCCCTCGAAATTGAAGGTGCAGCTATTGCAACCCACACCGCTGATGATGTAGCGCGTGGCGGCTGAGCTGAGCGAGAACGTGTTGTCGCCGCCGTTTTGCAGCGGCAGGGCCATAGCCCGGAACATGCCGCTGCGCAGGCCCAAGCCCACCAGAAAATAGCCGGCCGCTTCCTGGCCCTTGCCAGGGGCCTTGCGCACCATCACCTTGTCAATCACGGTGCCGTCGCCAAACTGCCGGATGAAGGCCCGCGCCAACTCCGATTGCGACGTTTTGTACTCCATCTGCCCGGTTTCGCTGAGCTGGGCAATCTGGCGGCTGGCTACCTCTGACGGCCGCTCGTCGGCGCTGGGGCTGCCATCTACGGCCTTGACGCGGTCGGGCCGCACGTATTCCTCGGTGCCGCGGCGGCTGGTTTCGCACGACATGGTCAGCAGGGCAAATAGCAGGCTCAGCAGGCCCAGACCCAGCAGACGAGGAAGCAAACGCATTTTCAGGGAGTAATAAACAGTGAGCACGTCGGGTATGAACAATGATGGCGGACGCGAGCCGCTTAGCAAATAGCAGACTAGCCTGGGCAACCGATGCTGCATTGTTTATAGCTAATTTATTATTTTTTGTAGTATTTGCGCGCCTCCGGCAACTCACGCTGAATATCGGCGATGCGCGTATCGTTGCTGGGGTGGGTAGAGAGAAATTCGGGCGGCGAGGCCTGGCTTTCGCGGGCGGCCATGCGCTGCCAGAACGTGATGGCGCCGTCAGGATTGTAGCCGGCGATGGCCATGAAAATCAGGCCCAGGCGGTCGGCCTCGCTTTCCTGGCCGCGCCCAAACTTAAGCGAAGCCACGCCCGTGGTCACGCCAAAGGCCTGCGAGGCCAGCTCGCGCGTGGCCGTCGAGTTGGCGCCCAGCGCTGACGACAGGGCCGCCCCACCAAACTGCGTGAGCAGGCCCTGGCTCATGCGCTCGTTGCCGTGCTTGGCCACGGCGTGCGCAATTTCGTGGCCCATGACCACGGCCAGGCCATTTTCGTCCTGCGTGATGGGCAGAATGCCAGTGTACACGGCCACCTTGCCGCCGGGCATACACCAGGCGTTCTGCTGCTTGTCGTCCTGAATCAGGTTGAACGCCCACTGGTAGCCAGCGAGCTGGTCGGAGGCATTCTGCTGGCGGAAATACGTCTCAACGGCCGCCTGAATGCGCTGACCCACGCGCCGCACCATCGCCGTTTGCTGGGCATCGGTGGAGAGCCGGCTCTGGGCCAGCACCTGCTGGTATTGCTGGGCGGCGAGGCTGTTAATTTCCGAATCCGAGACCAGATTGAGCTGACGGCGGCCAGTGATGGGCACCGTGGCGCAGGCCGTGGCCAATGCTAACGAGGTCAGAAGCAACGCTTTTTTAAGCATGGGAATGAAGCACTTAGGGTTGGCAGAACGCAAGGGGGTAGGGAATGGCGGGGCGCATCTGCTGCGGCGGTTGCAGTTTTGGGGCCGCAAGCAGGCGGCGCGCTGGTACTACCTATACGTAGGCGGGGGGCGCGGAAGTTGGGGCTGCCCTTCGCCAAACGCCGCTTCGGCCGGCCTATTGCGGCCCGTCCCCTACCCCCCTTCTCCGCTCGCAAGCCTTCTCCCACGTCTTTATTCTGCCATGAAAATCATCTGCATCGGCCGCAACTACGCCGACCACATCGCCGAGCTGCACAACGAGACGCCCGCCGCGCCGGTCATCTTCCTCAAGCCCGACACGGCGCTCTTACAGCGCGGGCAGCCGTTTTTCTACCCCGCCTTCTCCCAGGATATTCACCACGAGCTGGAACTGGTTTTGCGCATCAGCAAGAATGGCCGCCACATCGAGGAGGAGTTTGCCCATACTTACTTTGATGAAATCGGCCTCGGCATCGACTTCACGGCCCGCGACGTGCAGAGCCAGCTCAAGGCCAAAGGCCTGCCCTGGGAGCTGGCCAAGGGCTTCGATGGCGCGGCGCCCATTTCGGCCACCTTTAAACCGGTGAGTGATTTTGCTGACCTGGCCAACCTCAGCTTTCACCTCGAAGTGAACGGCCAGACCCGCCAGCAGGGCAACTCCGGGCTGATGCTGCACCCGTTCGCTAAAATTCTGGCTTTTGTCTCGCAGTATATCACGCTCAAGCAGGGCGACCTGATTTTTACCGGCACGCCCGCCGGCGTGGGCCCGGTGCAGATTGGCGACCAGCTCACGGGCTACCTGGAAGGCGAAAAGCTGCTGGAAGTGGCCGTGAAGTAGGGGGCGGGGCCTGCCCCCGCCCGGCGCGGGAACGATACTTAACTGAGTTGCTAATTAAACGGCGCGGGCGTCTGGGCGCGGGCAAGCCCCGCACTCTACGCTTTAAATAAAACCTGAAGACGAGGAAAATTTTGCTGACGAAGAATATTAATCTCAAACTCCTACTGGCCCTGCTGGCCCTGGCCGCCGGCCTGATAACCAGCCAGGTCAGCGGCCAGGAAGCCGACACGTCGGACGAAAAACACCTGACGCTGAGCGCCGCCGCGGGCGCGAGGGTGGCCGTGCCCAAGGGCTATTTCCTGTTCCCGATTGCGCCCGGCCAGCCCAACTACCTCACCGGCAGCATGGGCGAGCTGCGCCCCAACCACTTCCACGGCGGCCTCGACATCAAGACGCAGGGCGCCGTCAACCGGCCCGTCTATGCCAGCACCGATGGCTACGTGTCGCGGCTCAAGCAGTCGTCATTTGGCTACGGCAACGTGCTCTACATCACGCATCCCAACGGGCTGACGACCGTTTACGGCCACCTGAACGAGTTTCGCGGGCCCGTAGCCCAGGAGCTGCGCCGCCGCCAGTACGCGCAGCAGAGCTACGAGCTGGAAATGTTTCCGGAGCCCGGCGCCTACCCCGTCCGGCGCGGCGAAGTCGTGGCCTTGTCGGGGAACACCGGCGGCTCGGCCGGCCCGCACCTGCACTGGGAAGTGCGCGACCAGCAGGACCGGCAGCTCAACCCCTTGCAGTGGGGTGGCTTCCCCGAAATCCAGGACCACGTGGCCCCGCAGCTGCAAGCCTTCGCCGTCGAGCCGCTCGACATCAGCTCGCGCGTCAATCAGCGCTTTGAGAAGGCCGTGCTGGTGCCCAAGGTGCTGCCCGGCCCCGGCGTAGCAACCGTGTGGCCCGACACGATTTCGTGCTTCGGCAGCATCGGCCTGCTGGTGCAGGGCTTCGACAGGTTTGACAAAGCCTGGAACAAGAACGGCATCCAGCAGGTGACGGTGCAGGTGAACGGGCAGCCGCACTACGAGCATACTATTGACCGCGTGCCCTTCGTGATAGGCACGCGGCAGGTGGCTAATTTCGTTGATTTTCAGTACCAGTACCTCAGCGGCCGGTCCCTGCAAAAGCTGTGGGTCGATGCCGGCAACGACCTGGTTTTTTACACCCCGGCCGGCCTCGGCAGCGGCCGTCTGCAGGTCGAGGCGGGCAAAGTCTATACGATTGATATCACGCTCGCTGATTCCTATGGCAACCGCACGCCGCTGCGCGTGGTGCTGCGCGGGCAGGCCCCGGCCTACTTCCAAACCCGCTCGGCCGCAGTGCGCAAGCCCAGCCTGCGCTACGAAATCAGCCGCAACCTGCTCAAGGTATTCGCCGTCCATCCCGACACGGCCGCGGCGGGTGCTAACCTGCAATTATACCAGGGCCCCAAGCGCCTCGAAATCCGGCCCAGCTACACGCAGAGCAGCGAAAACGTCTACCTCTACGACCTGCGCGCCGGCCGGCCGGATTCCCTGCGCTTCGGCCCGCTGATGAAGCGGTTTGACCGGCAGGCGCTGATTCGGGCCGGCGAGGAAGTGAGCTACGCCACCGCGCAGCTCACCTTAGCCTTCGGCCCCCAAACCCTGTTCGACAACCTCTACCTGAGCACCGCCTACCGCCCTGAGCCCACTGGCCGCGGCCTCTGGACTGTCGGCTCGGCCCTCACGCCCCTCTACCGCCCGCTGCGCCTGACGCTCAAGCCTAGTGCGGCGCCCGCCGAGCCGGATAAGTCGGCCATCTATAGCGTGGCGGCCGGTGGCGGCCGGGCCTACGTGGGCGGCAAGTGGGACGGGCAGAGCCAGATTTCGGTCGACATCCGGCGCTTCGGCTCCTTCCGCATCCTCACCGATTCCCTACCCCCCTCCGGCCGGCTCATCGGCCGGCCCGGCGGGCAGCTGCTCTTTAAAGTCGGTGATGATTTGTCAGGCCTGGCCAGCTACCAGCTGCTCATCGGCGGGCGCTTCCGCCTGCTGCGCTTCGAGCACAAAAACGCCACGCTCGTCACCATCGCCGGCGACACGCTCGGCTCCGCCTTGCGCGGCCCAGCGGAATTGCACCTGGCCGACCAGGCGGGGAATAAGCGGGTCATATCTTTAAAACTTTAAGAGACAAAATAGAACGGCAAGCTCCCCGCCTTTTTTAAGGAGGGGACGTTCAGCCGCCGGCTGAACTG
The DNA here is from genome assembly GCF_964243305.1 of uncultured Hymenobacter sp. GTDB lineage: Bacteria > Bacteroidota > Bacteroidia > Cytophagales > Hymenobacteraceae > Hymenobacter. Next base: position 2,257 of record NZ_CAXTEF010000013.1, on the reverse strand, counting down.
GGGTGGTGCGCGTCGTTGAACAGCATCCGAACGACGAGTCTCCGGCTGCTTCCCTACCCCCTCTTTGCAGCCGAAGTCGTTCAACGACGGGCACCACCCCAGTTTTAGCTTCGCTAAAACATCCCCTCCTTAAAAAAGGAGGGGAGTTTTTCCCCTCCACTATTCCCTACCCCCTCCAAACTGCCTCATGCCCCTAGAACCCGGCCAGCCAGCCCCTGACTTCGCCGCCCCCGACCAGGACGGCAACCTCATTCGCCTCCAAGATTTTCGCGGCCGGCGCGTGGCGCTGTACTTCTACCCCAAAGACGACACGCCCGGCTGCACCGCCCAGGCCTGCAACCTGCGCGACCACCGCGCCGAGCTGCTGGCCCAGAACATTCAGGTCGTCGGCGTGAGCGTGGACGGCGCGCAGTCGCACCAGAAATTTGCCCTCAAATACGAGCTGCCCTTCCCGCTGCTGGCCGACCCGGACAAGACCATCGTGCAGGCCTACGGCGTGTGGCAGGAGAAGAAAAACTACGGCAAAACCTACCTGGGCACCGTGCGCACCACCTTTCTGATTGACGCTGAGGGTCTTATCGATAAAATTATCAAGCGCCCCGACACGAAGAATCACGCTGCTGAATTAATGAAGAATTAAGAAGGAGGAATGAAGAATTGCTTTCCCGGTACTTCTTCATTCCTCCTTCTTAATTCTTCATTAAGCGCAGCGTCTACCTTTGCCCAAATCCCTACCCCCCTCTTATGTCCGCAACCGCCGAGAAAACCACCGTCGAACTCCGCCAGCTGGCCGCCCAGGTGCGGCGCGACATCGTGCGTATGGTGCACGCCGTGAACTCGGGCCACCCCGGCGGCTCACTCGGCTGCGCCGATTTGCTGGTCGCGCTCTACTTCCACGTCATGCGCCACTCGCCCGAAAACTTCGACCTGAACGGCGCCGGTCAGGACCTATTTTTTCTCTCCAACGGTCACATCTCGCCGGTTTTCTACTCCGTGCTGGCCCGTAGCGGCTACTTCCCGGTGAGTGAGCTGATGACGTTTCGCAAGCTCGATTCGCGCCTGCAAGGCCATCCCACCACCCACGAGGGCCTGCCCGGCGTGCGCGTGGCTTCCGGCTCGCTCGGCCAGGGCCTGAGCGTGGCCTGCGGCGCGGCCCAGGCCAAAAAGCTCAACGCCGACGACCGCCGCGTGTTCGTGCTCATGGGCGACGGCGAATTGCAGGAAGGGCAGATTTGGGAGGCCGCCCTCTACGCCGCCCACCACAAAATCGACAACCTCATTGCCGTCGTCGACAACAACGGCCAGCAGATTGACGGCCCCACGGCCCAGGTCGGCGGCAACGGCGACCTGCGCGCCAAGTTCGAGGCCTTCGGCTGGCAGGTGCTGGCCACCGACGGCAACGACTTCGACCAGCTCCTGCCCACGCTGGCCGATGCCCAGCAGCGCAGCGGCCAGGGCCAGCCCGTGCTCATCCTCATGGACACCCAAATGGGCTACGGCGTCGATTTTATGATGGGCAGCCACAAGTGGCACGGCGTGGCGCCGAATGATGAGCAGCTGGGGCTGGCCTTGCAGCAGCTCAGCGTGGAGGCGGCTTCGGACTACTAGGCAGAAACTAGAACGACAAACTCCCCTCCTTTTTTAAGGAGGGGACGTTGCGCCGCAGGCGCAACTGGGGTGGTGCCCCTCGTTGAACGATTTATGCCCGCATGAGCCGATTCTATGCCCACCTACCACAACCTTCCCAACAAAAAAGATCAACGCCAGACTCTCCGCAATAGCCTCACTCCTGCCGAAGCCAAACTTTGGTTCAGCCTCAAAAACGCTCAGCTCGACGGCCGCAAATTCCGTCGCCAGCACAGCGTTAGTGCTTACATTCTCGATTTCTACTGCCCCGAAGAACGGCTAGCGATTGAGCTGGATGGCGCTGGCCACTCTACCGTGACCGGTAATTTACACGATGCACACCGGACAGCCTATTTGAATTCACTCGGCATTCGGGTGCTGCGGTTCGAGAACAAGGTTGTCTGGTCGGATTTAGCCAGCGTTTTGCATCATATTGCCGCCCATTTTACGGCGACCTGAGTTTCTGTTCAACGACACGCACCACCCCCGTTTCAGCTTCGCTGAAACATCCCCTCCTTAAAAAAGAAGGGGAGTTGGACGTTCTACTAATTTCCTACCCCCTCCATGAAAGACTATCCCTACGCCGACTCCAAAGACACCCGCAGCGGCTTCGGCGCCGGCCTGCACGAGC
>NZ_CAXTEF010000012.1:90191-112428 GCF_964243305.1 uncultured Hymenobacter sp. | reverse complement strand
TGAAAGTACGCCTTTCTCTACTCCAAACTGGCTTCCTATTTAGGGAAGCGTACACCACCTCATCCGTGGCGAAATGGATGCTGAATGGGTTTTCATCGCGAATTTTCAAGCCCAGGTGCAGTAGCGCTAGCCGAAAACCGGCACGGTTGGCACGAGGCTGCCGGAAGCAGACAAAATCAATATCATTAATAGAGCGAGGACGTTCCACTGGCAGCCGGTAGTGCCGCACCAGCATTTCCAAAGCCGTGCCGCCGATGAGCGGTACTCGGTATTGGTTGCTCAGGGCAATAATGGGAGCATCTAAAGGGGAGTAGATGGAGAAGGGCGGGATAGGTTCAGGCAGCGTCATGCTTTGTTATTGGTCGGGAACACCTTTGTGGTGGCTGGAACATTTTACAAAACTTAAATTAATAAATTTTAATATATTTGTTACTATGACAACAGAACTACAATCCCTGCTCAACAAACTTGACGCAATCCAGCTACGTCAAAAGCTAACTCAACCAAAGGATGCTTTCAACATCTTTAGCATCTTGCGAAACGACTCAGATGAAGTAAATCTGCACTCTCGGTTTTTGTACGAACTTCTAAATCCGCTGGGGAGCCACGGGATGGGAAGTAAGTTTCTTCAACTCTTTGCAGAACAGTGTAAGCTCCCTGCTCTAAACTACGACACTGTCCAAGTATTACGGGAACACGCCAACATTGATATTCTCATCCAGGATAACCAAAACGCAGTCGTAGTAGAAAACAAAATTTATGCAAGCGACCAATTTCAGCAACTAAAACGCTATTGTAATTACGCTATTGATTCCAATCGCAATCCAATTTTATTGTACTTAACTTTAGATGGCAGAGAACCATCTGATTGGTCAGTTGGCAATATGCAAAAGAAGATAAATCTGATTTCTTACTCCAGCGAAATAGGCCATTGGCTCATTAACTGCATCAAAGAAGCCGCTACTCAGCCAGGAGTACGCGAGACCCTAATCCAGTATCAAAACTTAGTTGACCACCTCACAGGAAAAAACATGAATAAGACTGAGGAGCACGACGTTGTGCGCTTGATGGCTGAAGGCAAAAATGCAGAATACGCCATGATTATAGCCCGCAATTGGAATCATGTGCGCTGGCATACAGAATGGAATTTCTGGACTGACTTGTCAACAGCTTTAAGCTCCGACTATAACTATCCTATTTCCTCTGACGGCAAATTCTCCGAGGACAAGATAAGCGTTATGGTTCACGCCAACCGAAATAGAGACCCACACTATGGCTTAATGATTAAACTTGGTCATTTTGACGGCATACAAATTAAGTTCAAGATAGACCGCGGATGGGAAACGGTTTACTACGGCATACTTAAATGTGCCGTTAAAGACAACTTTGATGTCAATATCAATGAGGACGTGACGAGAGCTATCCAGTCAATCACATCGGCACAAGATGAGCGGTGGCTCGGATATAAAGAAGCAGAAGGCAACATAAACTTCAGAAGCTTTGATACTCAATCAACACTTGAGTTAGCGAACCCAGATAAAAGACGCATAATTATTGGTAAACTCTCTCAAGAAATCGACACATTTATCAAGCAGAGCACATTGCTTCTAAAAAGTATTTCAACAAGAGAATTTACCGCCAGTAATTTGCTCATATCTTCGTAAATTGTTCAAGCTTGGAGAGTTAATAATATATACCCACTCACGCCCACCTGCTCCACGTGGTGCTGCGGCTGCGGTAGGCGCGGGAGTTTCCTACCCCCTTCGCCGAGCTGCAACGCTATCTGCTAGAGCAAACCAGCGTCGGCGACCTAAGCGGCATCATATCAGCAGCAAATACGAGCCGGCTACTATAACTGCTCCGTGAAAATGTCGGCCCAGTCAATGGCCAGCTCCGGCAACGTGCGCGAGGCCATAGCGCCCGGCTCGGCGTAAGTGCCAGTCAACTCGTAATCGCCGTTAGTGGCCAGTGCGTAGGCCAATATGGTTTGCTCGCCGGGGAAGGCAATCCAGTATTCGCGTACCCCGTTTTCAGCGTAGAGGTCAAACTTGGTGCGCGTGTCGAGCACCAGCGAACCGGGCGACACGATTTCAATAATCCAGTCGGGGGCGCCCACGCAGCCGCGCCGGTCAATTTTGGCCAGGTCGCAGACCACGCACAGGTCCGGCTGCACCACGGTTTTCACCTGCGCGTCACCGTTGCCGGTGCTGCGCAAGAGCCGCACATCAAACGGCGCGGCATAAATCCGGCAGGATTTACGCCGCAGATGATTCCAAATTACGCCATGCAAGTCAGACGAAATCTGCTGGTGCAGTTCCGAAGGCGCCGACATCTTACGCAGGATGCGCCCCTTAATCAACTCCACGTATTCCGCGAAACGCCACGTCAGGTAATCAGCGTAGCTATAGCTGCCATCGGGGTCGAGCTGCGAAATATCGGTAATGGGCGTCATGGTAACGGAAGTCATAGATTCGAAATTTACGCCGTCGCTGCTGAATCAGCCATGATGGCCGTGGCCTCAATCTCGACCAGCAGCCGCGGGTCAATCAGCGCCCGCACTTCCACCATCGTCGTAACCGGCCGAATTTCACTGAACACCTCGCCGTGCGCCCGCCCGACGGCCTCCCACCGCGAGATGTCCGTCACAAACATGCGGGTGCGCACCACGTCCTGAAACGAGGCGCCGGCCGCCGCCAGGGCTTCGCCGATTTTCTCCAGCACACGCCGGGTTTGCAAATACACGTCCGCGCCGCCGGTTACAGTGTCGCCGTCCTGCGCCGTGGTGCCCGCCACCTCCACGACGTTACCTACGCGCACAGCCCGCGAGTAGCCGACCAGTGCCTCCCACGGCGCACCGGATGAAATTAATTGTCGCGTTACAATTTCGCTCATAATATAGTGGAGTAGCAAATAAGAGGATTGTAAAAACAAAAGCCTCTTGCGTTTGCAAGAGGCTTTTGTTTTTACAATCCAATCATCCACAAAATCCGATTAATCCGACAAATCCGTGGTCTAGACATCCAGCTTGGCGTACTTGGAGTTGCGCTCGATGAAATCGCGGCGCGGGGCCACTTCATCACCCATCAGCATGGAAAACAAGTGGTCGGCTTCGGCGGCCGACTCGACCGTGACTTGCTTCAAGGTGCGGGTCATGGGCTGCATGGTCGTGGTCCAGAGCTGCTCGGCATTCATCTCGCCGAGGCCCTTGTAGCGCTGCACGTTCACGGTTTCGGGCCGGCCGCGGCCCATCTCATCCTGGGCCGCCTGCCGCTCGTCCTCGGTCCAGCAGTAGCGCTCCTCTTTGCCGCGCTTAACGAGGTAGAGGGGGGGTAGGGCGATGTAGATGATGCCGCGGTCGACCAGCTCGCGCATGTAGCGGAAGAAGAAGGTCAGAATCAGCGTTCGAATGTGGGAGCCGTCGATGTCGGCGTCGGTCATGATGATGACCTTGTGGTAGCGCAGCTTGTCGAAATTGAGCGGGCCGGTTTCGGTGCCCTCATCATCGGTGTTGAAGGCCAGCGACTTGCGCTCGTTGAACGTCACGCCGAGCGCCGTAATCATGTTCTTGATTTCCTCATTCTCCAGGATGCGGTGCTCCTGGGCCTTCTCCACGTTCAGGATTTTGCCGCGCAGCGGCAGAATGGCCTGGAACGCGCGGTTGCGCCCCTGCTTAGCCGTGCCGCCGGCCGAATCCCCCTCCACGAGGTACAGCTCGCAGATTTCGGGGTCCGATTCCGAGCAGTCGGCCAGCTTGCCCGGCAGGCTGTTGGAGGAGAGCACACCCTTGCGCTGCACCATATCCTTGGCCTTGCGGGCGGCGATGCGGGCTTTGGCGGCCAGAATCACCTTCTCCATGATGCGGTTAGCCTGCCCCGGATTTTCTTCCAGATACTGGGTCAGAATCTCGCCCACCACCGAGTTCACCGCGCCGCTCACGTCGGAGTTGCCGAGCTTGGTTTTGGTCTGGCCCTCAAACTGCGGCTCGGCCACTTTCACCGAAATAACGGCCGTCAGGCCTTCGCGGAAGTCGTCGCCGGTAATCTCGACCTTGGCCTTCTCGAACAGCTTGTTCTTGTCGCCGTAGGTTTTGAGCACCCGCGTCACAGCCGAGCGGAAGCCCGCCACGTGCGTGCCGCCCTCAATCGTGTTGATATTATTGACGTAGGAATAGACGTTTTCCTGGTACGAAGTATTGTACTGCAACGCCACTTCCACCGGCGTGCCGCCCTTTTCGCTCTCCACGTAAATCGGCTCCGCGAGCAGCGAGGGCCGCTCCTTGCCATCGAGGTACTGCACGAAGTCGCGCAGGCCGCCGGTCGAATAAAACTCTTCGTAGCGAAACTCGCCGTTTTCTTCTTTCTCCCGGCGGTCCCGAAGGGTAATACGAATGCCCTTGTTCAAATAGGACAAGTCGCGCAGGCGCGAGGCCACGGTTTCGTACTTATAAACGGTTTCGGTGAAGATGCTCGCGTCGGGCAGAAACTGAATCTCGGTGCCGTGCTCGTCGCTGTCGCCAATTTCCTTCACGTCGTACTGCGGGAAGCCAATTTTGTACTCCTGCTCGTAGAGATGGCCGTTGCGGCGCACGTTTACTTTCAGGTCGGTGCTGAGCGCGTTCACGCAGCTCACCCCTACCCCGTGCAAGCCGCCTGATACTTTATAGGAGCCCTTGTCGAACTTGCCACCGGCGTGCAGCACGGTCAAGACCACTTCCAGGGCCGAGCGGCCCTCTCTCTGGTGAAAATCGACCGGGATGCCCCGGCCATTGTCCTTGACGGTAACGGAATTGTTTTCGTTGATGGTAACTTCAATCCGGTCGCAGTGCCCGGCCATAGCCTCGTCGATGGAATTGTCGACCACTTCCCAGACCAAGTGGTGCAGGCCCTTAAAGCCGGTATCGCCGATGTACATGCTGGGCCGCATCCGCACGGCCTCGAGGCCTTCCAGTACCTGGATGCTGTCGGCCGAGTAGTCGTTGGCGACCGGCTTGTCTTGAATTGCTGCGGTTGATTCGCTCATGCTCAGGGGTTATTTTCGGCTGATTGGTCAGCTGTTCACTCAACACCAAAAGTAGCGAAATTATCCCGTTTTAGCTATTTCTCGGGCATATCCTGTACTTCAGCCGGGATAGCCCAACGCCATCAGAAGCAGCCGCTTCCTGGCGTGATTCGACTCCGTCGCCGCAGGTCGCCATTCCCGATGATTCGTTTTATCGCGGCACCGGTCGTCGGTTAGAGGCCGGGTAGCGGGTCCAGTGATATTTTCTGGCGGCGCGAGGGCCGCCCCCGCGCGTCGGCCGGCATTCAGGCCTCCGAGCGGGGTAGGGTCCCGGTTCACGGGCCCGCGCAGGTGCCGGGCCCACGGCATCGAAGAGGGCGCGGGCCCGGCAGGGCAGGCATAGGCCGGCCTGGGCGGGCAGCGGCTGAGCCTGCGTTCGTAACTTATCATGGGTTCTCTTACTTTGGGTAATAAACCAAGAATTCCTCCGGCTTTCCCGCCCTTGTCATGGCTCCTTCTTCTGCCGTAGCGGCTACCCCAACCGGCTTTCTGCGCGTCATCATCGTCGTAACGACCATCTCGGCGGCCGTCATGGAGCTGCTCGACGTCACCATTGTCAACGTGGCTCTGACGGAGGTGGCCGGCGCCATCGGGGCCACCATCGAGGACGTGGCCTGGGTGATTACGGCCTACGCCATCGCCAACGTCATCATTATTCCGCTCACCGGGTTTCTGGCCGAGTATTTTGGACGCAAAAACTATTATTTGGCCTCCATCATCGCCTTCACCATTGCCTCCTACGGCTGCGCGTCCTCCACGGGGCTGGTCGAGCTGGTGGGCTGGCGCTTCGCGCAGGGGCTGGCCGGCGGGGCGCTGCTCTCGGTCTCGCAGAGCATTCTCTTCGATGCCTTTCCGCCCAAGCAGCGGGGCGTGGCGGCGGGCATCTTCGGCATGGGCATCGTGCTCGGGCCCACGCTGGGGCCGCTGCTGGGCGGGCTCATCGTGGACAACTACCACTGGTCGTACATTTTCTACGTCAACGTGCCCGTGGGCATTGCTGCGGCCCTGCTCACCTTCTTCTACATCGACAAAAAGCCGGGCGAGGGCCAGCGCAAAAGCCAGATTGTCATCGACTACCTGGGCGTGGTCCTGCTGGCGGTGGGGGTAGGAGCTTTGCAGTACGTGTTGGAAAAAGGACAGCACGACGACTGGTTTGAGGACTCGACCATCCGGTGGTGCACGTTTTTGGCGGTGGCCGGGCTCGGCGGCTTCGTGTGGCGGCAGCTCACCACGGCCCATCCCATCGTGAACCTGCGCGTGCTGGGCAAGGGTACGCTGGGCGTGACGACCATTTTCAGCTTCGTGGCCGGGCTGGGCCTGTTCACGTCCGTGTTCATCTACCCGGTGCTGGTGCAGCGCGTCAACGGCTTTTCGCCCACGATGACGGGCGTGTCGCTGCTCTGGCCCACGCTCACCTGCCTGCCCTTGTTTCCGCTCATCGGCCGCCGCCTCTCGGCCGGCGACTCGCCCCTGCCCTACATTATCGCCGGCACCGTGCTCTTCATCGGCTTTGGCTTTTACAGCGGCACGCTCAACGGGCAGGCCGGGCCCTGGGACTTCTACTGGGCCCAGCTGCTGCGGGTCGTGGCCGTGACGCTCTTGCAGCTGCCGCTCATTAATCAGGCCCTGGCGGGCCTCGCGCCCCAGGATTTTCCGAATGCCATTGCCCTCAACAACATGATTCGGCAGCTCGGCGGGGCCTTTGGCATCGCGCTGGCCAACACCTACGTGGCCCGCGACTTCGCCCAGCACCGCGCCGACCTGGTCGCTCACCTCGACCCCGGCAACCCGCTGCTGGCCGACCGGCTCCGGCACCTGGATAGCTCCGTGGCCCAGGGCTACCGCATTCTGGACCTCCAGGTCGACCGGCAGGCGTATCTGCTGGCCTATTTGGATACGTTCCGGCTTGTAGGCCTGTTTTTCGTGCTGGTCCTGCCCCTGACGTATTTGCTGCGCACCCGCAAGAAAACCGCCGCTGAGGTAGCCCTGGCTGCGAAAGCCCTGGCTGAGGCGCACTAAGCCTCTAGCTCCGGACGGTAGGGGGCACCAGCGGGCCCTGGGCCCGGCGGGCCTGACCTGGGCGGCGCCCGGCTCCACCGGTTCGTGCTATCCACTGCGGCCAAAACCCGGTGTACACCATAAAAAAATCCCTGGCAGTGTACCAGGGACTTTGTCGTGGGCCTACCAGGAATCGAACCTGAATCAAGGGTTTAGAAGACCCCCGTTTTATCCGTTAAACTATAGGCCCAAAGGCAGGAATGGCAGGAAATAAAAAAGGCCCTTCTCGCTAGAAAGGGCCTTTGTTGTGTCGGGGTGGCAGGATTCGAACCTACGATCTCCTGGTCCCAAACCAGGCGCGATACCGGGCTACGCTACACCCCGAGAAAGAGTTATGAGTTAAAAGTTATGAGTTGGTCGAACAACAACTCATAATTCATAACTTTTAACTCATAACCTGAAAAGTGGAGAAGGGGGGATTCGAACCCCCGGTAACCTTTAGAGCTACGGCAGTTTAGCAAACTACTGGTTTCAGCCACTCACCCACTTCTCCCTCGGCTGTTATTCGCTTCCTCTTGAAGCGGGCACAAATATACGGGCCCTTTTGAAAAAGCCGCGCCTGAGTTCAAAAATATTATCGGTGGCAGTCGCCACGGGGGGGGGCGTTGGCGGCGGGGCCTGCCTGGGTAACAATTTCTTCACGGGCCCGGCGCGGCTCCGGCGCGCCGGCTTGCGTTGATACCGCGCCCCCGGCTAATCCGGCGGGCCTACCGTTATGAACTCCTCGGTCCTCGCTATTATTCTGCTCGGCCTCAGCGGGCTGGTTTTATTTCTGTACGCCGTGAGCCGGCTTTCGCTAGCCTTGCGCCAGGTGGCCGGGGAGCGCATGAAAAGTATCCTCGACCGCTTCACCAAGACGGTGCCGATGGCCATCCTGACCGGCACGGTCGTCACGGCGCTGCTCGACTCTTCGTCGGTGGTCATCATCCTGGCCATCGCGCTGGTCAGTGCCGGGGCACTGCCGTTCCGCAACTCGCTGGGGGTCGTGCTGGGAGCCAACATCGGCACGACCATTTCCAGCCAGCTGTTCGCCTTCGATTTGGGACAGTATGCCGTCGTGGCCATGCTACCAGGTTTGCTTTTGCTCACGTGGAGCAAAAAGCGGCGGGGGCGCACCATCGGCCGGGCCTTATTTTGCTTCGGGCTGCTATTTTTCAGCTTGTTTCTGATGGGCGAAGCCGCCGCGCCGCTCAAAGAATACCGGGGCGTACAGGCTTGGCTGCTCAAGCTCGAAAACCCGGTGCGCGGCGCCGGGGCCGGGGCGCTGCTGACGCTGGTGATTCAATCATCGTCGGCGACGCTGGGCATGGTCATCAAGCTGGCGGCCAAGGGCCTGCTCACGCTGCCCGCCGGCATTGCCGTGATGCTGGGCGCCGAGCTGGGCACCTGCTCCGACACGCTGCTGGCCACCATTGGCCGGGGCCGCGCCGCCCTCAAAACGGGCTTGTTTCACTTGGCGTTCAATGCCATTTGCATCACGCTGGGCCTGTTGCTCATCGGCCCCTTCACGGCGCTGGTACTGCGCCTGGCTGGCCACGCCGACGTGGCCCGGCAGATAGCCCACGCCCACGTGCTCTTCAACGTGAGCGGCGTGCTGCTTTTCGCCCCGCTCCTGCCGCTCTGCCAGCGCCTGCTCGACGCCTGGCTCCCCGAGCCGGAGCCCGCTGCCAAAGCCGCAGCCACTCCGCCCAAGCCGCAGCCGACGCTGGCCGCTTAGCCGCCCGTGAAGTGCGGGGCGTTTGCTGACCAACACTCCGCTCGACAGCCGCCGCCTAAATGCCTACCGCCGTTTTTCAGGTCAAAGTGAGTTTTTAAATTGAGTTAAAAGTTGAGAGTTAAAACTTAGACGGATACTTTTAACTCTCAACTTTTAACTCACTCTAAAGACCGGATAACCACGCCGAGCAAACCGAACGGCGGTTTACTGCCTGCTACTGATGGGGAGCAGGGGCAAGGGGGCTGACCGAAGCTGTTGTTGTAAATGCTGCGCTGCCCGCCGCCATTATCTTTGGCGGATGCCTCTTTTAACCCGCCCGCAACGCCCTGCCGTTGTCTTTACTAGCTGCTTACTTCACTGTTAACTGCTCACTAACTAATTGACCTGGGCATATCCTGATTTCGGCCTGGCGCTGGGCGCGGCGCTGCTGGCCCTGCTGCTGCTGGCCCTGCATTGGCGACGCGCCTGGCGGCTGGCGCGGGTGCTGGGCCAGGGCGCGGGCCGCCTGGGCTGGAAGCTGCCGCTGCGGCTGCTGGCCGGCGCGGGCCTGCTGCTGGCCTGGCTGGGGCCGGCGCTGGGCGTGCGCCAGCAGCCGGTGCGCACCACCGGCCAGGACGTGTGGCTGCTCGTGGACGTGTCGCGCTCGATGGATGCGGCTGATGTAGCCCCTACCCGCCTGCTGCGAGCCCAGGCCGAGCTGCAGCGCCTGGCGGCCCAGTTTCCGGCCGACCGGCTGGGGCTGCTCGTGTTCGGGGCCGAGGCGTTTGTGCAGTGCCCGCTTACCTACGACCAGGCAGCGCTGCAAACTTTCATCAGCACGCTCAGCACCCGGCTGGCCGCGCCCGGTCCCACTTCGCTGCGCGAGCCGCTGGAGCTGCTGCTGCACCGCCTCACGCCAGCGGCTGCCGCTCTAGGCGAGTCCGCTGCCCTACCCCCCCGCGCCACGGCCGTGGTGCTGGTCAGCGACGGCGAGGACTTCGGCGAGAATCTGGAACCCACGGTGCAGGCGCTGGCCCGCGCCGGGGCCCGCGTGTATGCCGTGGGCGTGGGCACGGCGGCCGGCGGCCAGCTGCCCGGTCCCAATGGCCGGCCCCTGCGCGACGCCAAGGGTCAAGTCGTGCGCAGCCGTTTGCGCGAAGCTCCACTGCTTCAGCTGGCCGCCCAGACCAGTGGCCGCTACCTGGAGCTGAACGACCGGCAGAATGGCTTTCCGACCCTGCTCACCCTGCTGCGCACGGCCCCCGCCCCCACCCAGCAGGTGCGCACCGTGAGCGTCGCCCACAACCGCTACCGCTTTCCGCTGGCCGCCGCCCTGCTCCTGCTGGCCCTGGACGTGGTGCTCACCATCACCATTATTCGGCCATGAGACACCTGGTTTTGGCGCTGCTGCTGCTGAGCAGCGGGCCCGGCTGGCGCTGGCTGAGCCGGGTGGGGGAGCGTAACGAGGCGTTGGCACGGGCGCAAGCCGCCTATCGCCAAGGCAATCCGGCGGGCGCGGCGGCGGCCTTTCGGCGGGCGCTGGAAATTCCTACCCCCCGCCCCGTGCCCGACCCGCGCCTGCTGCTGAACCTGGCCCACGCCCAGGCGCAGGCGGGCCAGGTGGCTGCGGCCCGCGCCACCTACGGGCAGCTTTTGTCGGCGGGGCGGGTGCCGGCCCGGCTGGGCAGCGTGGCCCGGCAGCAGCTGGCCGTGCTCAGGGCCGGGCAGGGGCAGTACGCGCAGGCGCTGGGCCTCTTGCGCCAGGCCCTGAGCCTCGACCCCACCAACAATGCGGCCCGCTACAACTACGAGGTGCTGCGCGAATTTCTGGCCCGGCAGCCCGCCCCGCAGCTGCCATCGCTGGGCGCGCCGCGCGCCAAACCGCCTACCCCCCCGCCCGGCGCCAAACCCCCGATGCCGGAAAAGTCGCCCGTTCCGGCCCCTCCAAACCAGGCGCCGCAGCCGCAGCCCGCTTCCCGCCCCGGCGCCGACCGGCCCGGCCAGCTGCCCGATGCCGCGCAGCCGGGCTCACCGAGCGGCCCACCTCAGCCGCGCCCGGCAGCCAACGGGCAGCCTGACCCCGCCCGCCCCGACGTGGCACCCGGCCCGGCCGCGGGTGGCGGCCAGCGGCCGGGCGCCGGGCCAACGCGCCCCCTACCGGCCGGCGCCGCCCCTGGCCGGCAGCGGGGCCCCAACGCAAACCTCAACGGCGCCCGGCCCCCAGCCGGCCAAAGCAGCCGGCCTGGCACTGAGCCAGCCACCGACGCCGACCAGCAGCTGCAAACCCAGCGCGAGCGCCTGCGCCAGCTCAACCTGACCCCCGGCCAGGCCCGGCAGCTGCTGGAAGCGCTGCGGGCGCAGGAAGCGCAGTATTTGCAGCAGCGTCCGCGACCAGCCGGCCGGCGCCCGCGGCCGGGCGAACCCACTTGGTAAGCTGATTTAGGTTGGTGCAATCGTTTGCGCTTATCTTTGCACTCTATTCCCACCCCACCCTTTTTTCCCACCCCACTCTTTTTTTGTCTTTTCCCGCATTTATGCAAATCAAGGAAGTTGTCATTATTGCCGCCGTGCGCACGCCCATTGGCTCGTTTGGGGGGGCGCTGGCCTCGCTTTCGGCCACTGAGCTGGGCGCCATTGCCCTGAAAGGCGCGCTGGACAAAGCCGGTGTGGCCGCCTCGGAAGTTGAGCAGGTGATTATGGGCAACGTGATTTCGGCCAACCTGGGCCAGGCCCCGGCCCGTCAAGCCGCCAAAAAGGCTGGCCTGCCCGATACTGTGGAGTGCACGACCGTTAATAAAGTGTGCGCCTCGGGCTCCAAAGCCATTATGTTCGCGGCGCAGGCCATTATGCTGGGGCAGTCCGATGTGATTCTGGCTGGCGGCATGGAGAGCATGTCGAACGTGCCTTACTACCTCGACAAGGCCCGTTTTGGGGCCAAGTACGGCCACGGGCAGATGATTGACGGTCTGGTGCGCGACGGCCTTTGGGACCCCTACCACGACTACGCGATGGGCAACGCGGCCGAGAACACGGCTAAGGAAATGGGCTTCACCCGCGAGCAGCAGGATGAGTTTGCCATCGAGAGCTACACCCGTAGCGCCAAAGCCGCCAAGGAAGGCAAGAAAAGGGACGAAATTGTGCCCGTCACGATTGAAAGCCGCGGCAAAACCACGGTCATCGAGGATGACGAAGAGTACCTGAAAGTTGATTTTGCCAAGGTCGCCGGCCTCAAGCCGGCGTTCCTGAAGGAAAACGGCACCGTGACGGCCGCCAACGCCTCCACCCTCAATGACGGCGCCGCCGCCGTGCTGCTCATGAGCCGCGAGAAAGCCGAGGCACTAGGTCTGAAGCCCATTGGCCGCATCCTGGGCTTCGCCGACGCCGAGCAGGCGCCGGAATGGTTCACGACCTCGCCCTCACTGGCCATCCCAAAGGCGCTGAAAAACGCCGGCGTGAACGCTGCCGACGTGGATTTCTACGAAATCAACGAGGCTTTTTCGGTTGTGTCGCTGGCGAATAACAAGCTGCTGAACCTGGAAGGCACCAAGGTAAACGTGTACGGCGGCGCCGTGAGCCTGGGCCACCCGCTCGGCGCCTCCGGGGCGCGCATCGTGACGACGCTGCTGAACGTGCTGAAGAACGAGGGCGGCAAAATCGGCGTCACCGGCATCTGCAACGGTGGCGGCGGCGCCAGCTCCATTGTTCTGGAAGCGCTGTAGCCGGTTCACGCGCAGTTCCGCAAAGTGCGAGAAGTCGCGCGAAGTCAGCGGTAGCCAACTTTGCGCGACTTCTCGCACTTTGCGGAACTGCGCGTGAAAGCCTACCCCGCACGAATCAAGCGAAGTCCGCGTTATTGCGGCCATGAAAAAGCTCAGCTTATTTTTCCTGCTTTGCCTGCCGCTGCTTACCCACGGCCAGAAATTAAAGCGCTTCACGACCTACTTCGACTCGACCAAAACCACGAAGCGCGAGATTTTCACGGCCCTCGTGAGCGCCGACACCGTAATGCAGGGCCCGTATAAACGGTTTTTTCGTTCCGGCAAGCTCGAAGCCCAGACTCGCTACTCCGATGGCAAGCGCGATTCGGCCTACGTGGAGTTTCACCTCAACGGCACCCGCAAGCTCGAAGCTACTTATAAAGAGGGCATCCGCCAGGGCCCGTTCAAAACGTACTACGCGGATGGCAAGCCGGCCCAGGAGGGTGGTTTTGAAGATGATTTGCCCAGCGGCCCGCTCACTTACTACCACCCCGATGGCAGCATCAAGCTGCAAACCACGCTGGTCAAGGGGCAGCCCAACGGGGCTGTAAAAGCGCTGTATCCCAGCGGTAAGCCGCAGGCCGAAATCAGCTACGTGCAGGGCCAGCCCAGCGGGGCAGTAAAGTTTTACTATCCCGGCGGGCAGGTTCAAAGCGAAGGCACGCTCAGCAAAGGTTTATTATCCGGTCCCTATAAGACGTATTACGAGAACGGGCAGCCCGAAACCGAAGTCTTGGCCGATGCCACCGGGCGCGGACGCTACCGCAGCTTCTATCCCAGCGGCAAGCTCCAGACCGAGGGCACCTACGCCCCCGCGCCGCTCGTGCAGCGGGCCGTGCGCAACCCACTGGGCGACGATTTGACCAAGCGCGTGGCCCCGCCCACCGGCACGGCCAACCTCGACGGACCGGCGACTTCCTACTATGAGAGCGGACAGATTAAGGCCAAGACCACTTACCGCAACGGCGTGGCGGTGGGCCACGGCGAGGAGTTTCTCGAGGATGGCAAGCTGGCGCAGGAAACCGATTACGGCAACGCCGGGCGCGACCGCAAAATCACGGCTTACTTTCCGGACGGCGGCAAGCGGGAAGAAAAGCTGTTCAAGAACAACCGGCCGGCCGGCACCTGGCGCGCGTATTTTCCCGGCGGCAAGCAGCCCCAGACCGAGGAAACCTACCAGGCCGGCCGCCTCAATGGGCCGAAGCTGACCTACTACGAAAACGGCCAGGTGCTCAGCCGCCAGCCCTACGTGAGTGGCCTCGTCATTGGCCTGCGCCAGGAATACTACCCCTCCGGCAAGCTGCGGGCTGAATCCAACTACCTCCACGGCCAGCTCGCGGGCGCCTACCGCGAGCTGCGCGAAGACGGCACCGTGGCCCTGACCGGCGCCTACCGCACCGGCAAGCAAACCGGCGACTGGACCTATTTCCGCGCCGACGGCACCACGCCCGAGCGCACCGTGACCTACCGCAATGGCCAGGTCTACGACCCCAAAGCCCGCCCCAAGCCGGTCACGAAGCCCAAGACGGCGCTGCCCAAGCGGAAGTAGTGGCGCCAGCCCCGAACCGGCATTTCCCTACCCCCCTCCTTCACCTTAGAGGGGGGGTAGGGAAATGCCGGTTTCGGGACTGGCGCAAGGCTACTTGGCTTCCTCAATCTCCTTCACCGCTGCCGCTACCAGCCCCGAAACCCGCGCCGCAGTAGGCCGCGCCGCCTGACTCCGCTCTAGCTGGCGCAGCAGCCCGGTGAGGCCCGGCGCCACGCCGTAGGGCTTGAAGCGCACGGCCATTTCCTTAATGCGCGTGATGCCCTGGGGCCAGGCGGCCGGGTCGTTGAGGCGCGGGAGCAGCGCGACTAGGCCCGGCAGCATGTCGAAACGGTCCTGGGGGCCGGCGGCGTCGAACTTGGCCAGCACCAGCGGCCACTGCGCCGGGCCGCCCGTCTGGCCATACATTGCCACCAGCGCGACGGTCAGGGCGCCTTTGTGGTCGGCCTCAAAAGCGGTGGCGCGGGCCAGTGCCAGCGCGGGCTGGAGCGGCAGCAGGCCCCGCAGCGCCGCGCCCTGCACCCGGTACGACTGGCTGGCCAGCGCTTTCGTGAATAGTGGGGCGTAGCGCTGGTCGGCCAGCGTGCCCAGCGCCGTGAGGGCGGCGGCTCTTACTGGCAACGCGGAATCAGCCGCCGCCAGCCGGGCCAGCACGGGCGCGGCGGCCGGGCGCAGGACCGCGTTTTTAAGGTCGAGCTTTTCAATAGCTAAGCGGCGCAGGATGGGCGATTTATCACTGAGCGCGGCCAGCACGATTTTGCGCGCCAGCGGGTCGGTGGGCCGGGCCTGGGCGGCGAATAAGGCTTCGAGCCGGTCGAGGTAGCGGGGGGCGTGGCGCTGCTGATAGGCAAATTGCGCCAGCGTCTTGTGGTCGGTCTTCTGCCAGAGCAGCACCTTCTCGGCGTCCACGTTGACCAAATCAGGGGGGGTAGGGGCCGGGAAGTAGAGCGTGTCGGCTGCGTGGCGCAGCGTGGCCGCATAGCGCCGGGCGCGGCCGTTGGCGTACACCTCTACGCTGAGCGGCAGCACGAACGGCGCGCCGGCCTGCGTCTGGCGCACGATGACTGCCTGGCGCTGGCGCGCCGCCTCCCACCGATACGTAATATCCACGACCGGGTGCCCGGCGCGGTAGTACCACTGATTGAAAAACCAGTTCAAATCCTGCCCCGACGCCGCTTCCAGCGCTAGGCGCAGCTGCGGCGCCTCGCCGGCGCCGAAAGCGTTGTCCTTCAGATATTTCTGCAAGCCCCGGAAGAAAACTTCCTCGCCCAGGTAGCTGCGCAGCATGTTAAGGATGCTGCCGCCTTTGTGGTAGCTCACGGCGTCGAACAGGTCTTCCTTTTCGGCGTACTGAAAGCGGACCAGCGGCAGGGCGTGGTTGGCTGGGTCGCGCAGATAAGTCTGGCGGTTGCGCTCAGCGTGGGCGGCGCCGGCATCGGCGCCGTGCTCGTGCTCGGCCCAGAGCACTTCGCTGAAGTTGGCAAAGCTCTCATTCACCGTCAGGTTGGCCCAGCTTTCGGCCGTCACGTAGTCGCCAAACCAGTGGTGGAACAGCTCGTGGGCAATTTCGCGCTCCACGCCCGCGTAGTCCCAATCCAGCAGCTCGCGGGCCGTGCCCTGGGCCTGCTCGCCGAAGAGCGAGGCGGTCGTGTTTTCCATCGCGCCGGGCGTGTAGTCGCGGACCACCACCTGGGCGTATTTATTCCACGGGTATTCGACGCCCAGGCGCTGCGAGAAAAACTCCAGCATCCCGGGCGTTTTGCCAAAAATGGCGCGGGCCTGCCCGGCGTACTTGGGCTCCAGATAATAGCTCACTTCCCTACCCCGCCACTGGTCCTTGACGATGCGGAAGTCGCCGACGGCCAGCATAACTAAATAGGGCGCGTGGGGCAGCTCCATCTTCCACGTGTCGGTGCGCCGGCCGGGGCCGGCGGGCTGCTGGCTGACCAAGGCGCCGTTGCTGAGCGTGACGTACTTGGCCGGCACGGTCAGACTTATCTCGGCGGTCGTCTTCTGATTGGGCCTATCGATGGTCGGAAACCAGGCCGATGAGCCCTCAGTCTCGCCCTGGGTCCAAATCTGCACCGGCTTGCCCGCCACGGCGCTATCCGGGTTGATGAAATACAGGCCTTTGGCCTCCCCGATGGCCGCGCTGGTCTTGATTTTCAACTCGTCGGGCTTGGCGGTGTAGGCAATCCGGATAGTGTACTCCTCGCCCGGCCGGAAGCGGCGACCCAGGTTGATGCGCAGGTTCATCTTGTCGGCGTAGTCATAGCTGAGCGGCACTTCCCTACCCCCCTCCATCAAACCAACCGCCTTCAGGTCCATGCCCTTGGCATCGAGGCGCAGCGAATCGGTGGCGAAGCCGTGGGGCTTGAGCGTGAGCCGCGCCGTGCCGTGGAGGTGGCGCTTGGCGTAGTCGAAGCTGACTGCCAGCTGCGTGTGCACCAAATCGTTGATTGTGCGCGGCGCGGCGCGGTAAGTCGGCGGCGCGGGCAGTTGGGCAGAGGCAGCTAGCGCGCCGGCCAAGCTGAGGACAGACAGTAAAAGGCGGGTTCGCATGAGAAGCCCAAGGTAGGGCTGCGGGTGGCAATGGCGGTCCAGTGGACCAGGCCGCGCCACCCACCCAACCGGCCGGCCAGACCAGGCCCGCACCCGCCAGGCTGCGCTCGGCTCAGCGCCTGCTCCTACTTCCGGGCCGCCTGGGCAACCGCCAGGACCTGGGCCGCATCTGCCAATCCGGAAGCAGGTTGGGAGCTGCTGGGATTGGTCAACTGGTGAGCCAACCCACGCAGAATTAAATTTTTCTACTTGATAATCAGGCAGTAGGAGGGGATTTTGGAAAGTTCATTACAAATTATCTACCAGTACCTTGCTTCACAAAGTACCTGCCGCTACCTTTGTTATGTTCATTACCCAGTACCCGCTGAAAGTTGGTACTAAGTGAGCTAAGAAGCGTCCCCAACCGGGGCAGCGGAACCGCGGCCGTCGCCCTTGCCAGCCTTCTTTCACCTTTCCCTACCCCCCTCTTCCTCATGAAACCATTTGCCTCAACTACTACCCCGGTTTTTGCTGCCCTGCTGCTCAGCGGCGGCCTGCTCGCTACCACGCCCGCCGCGGCCCAGACGACGACGGCGCCGACCACTCAGAGCGCTCCGGCCGCCGTTACGGGCACTTTGCTCGACCAGGCCACGGGCCAGCCGCTGCCGTTTGCCGACGTGATTTTGCTGCGCGCGGCGGATTCCACGTTTGTGTCGGGCGTGCAGACCGGCCCGGAAGGCCACTTCACGGTGCCCGCCGTCGGGGCGGCCGGGCGATACCTGCTGCGTGGGCTGGCCCTGGGCTACGCCCCGCAGCGCCGGGTCCTGACCTTGGGCGGCAGCGCACTCACGGTGGCGCTGGGCGCGCTGCGGCTGGCACCGGCCGCCACCAAGCAGCTCGGCGAAGTGGTGGTGAGCGGGCAGAAGGCCACGGTGGTGGAAGAGCTGGGCAAGCGCGTCATTAACGTGGAGAAAGACCTGGGCAGCGTGGGCGGCACGGCGGCCAACGTGCTCCAGAACGTGCCCTCGGTGAGCGTGGACGCCAACGGCACGGTGAGTATGCGCGGCTCCGCGAACCTGACCATCCTCATCGACGGCAAGCCGGCCGGCACCGGCAACGGTGGGGCCGGCGGTCCGCGCCTCGACCAGATTCCGGCCTCGCGCATTGCCCAGGTAGAAGTCATTACTAACCCCTCGGCCAAGTACGATGCCAGCGGCGGCGGCGGGGTTATCAACCTCATCACCAAGAAGGACAGCAAGCCCGGCACCAGCGGCACGGCCGCCCTCAACCTGGGTACTAATAATAAGTACAGCGGCAACCTGAGCCTCAGCCGCAAGGTGGGCAAGGCCACCTGGCAGGCCGGCTACAACGGCCGCGACGTGACCTACTGGAGCCGCAGCCGCGGCGCGCAAACCGCCCGGCTGCTGACCAACGACGGTCCCCAAACCGTGCAAACCACCCAGGTAGGGCGCGGCAGCGAGCAGCACGTGAACCACTCGCTGCAAGTAGGAGTGGACCTGGAACTACCTAAAAACCAAACTCTGAGTTTAAGTCTGGAACCCAATGCCGAGCGTCACCTCGAGCGCGAAGGCCAGCAGCTGACCCAGCAAAATGGCGCCAGCGCCGTGCA
This sequence comes from uncultured Hymenobacter sp., assembly GCF_964243305.1. GTDB lineage: Bacteria > Bacteroidota > Bacteroidia > Cytophagales > Hymenobacteraceae > Hymenobacter. The sequence goes on along the minus strand of NZ_CAXTEF010000012.1, from coordinate 94,141 downwards.
GCGCACCCGCGGTCAGCAAGACCTGAACGTAAACGTAAAATATGTGGAATACGGCACCAGCTACCGCCGCACCTGGCCTGAGCAGAAGGGCCGGGAGCTGAGCGCTAACCTCGGCGGCGTGCGCGTCGACGCCAGCGTGCCGGTGGTACAGCGCCAGTTTGCCGAGCCCGGCGCGCCGGCCATTGCCCAGCCCGGCACCCGCCAGCAGCTGGAGGTGCTGAGCAACATTCAGTTCGGGCAGCTCGACTACACCCACCCGCTCAAGGAAGGCCAGGGCCGCCTGGAAATGGGCCTGAAAGTGCAGCACGACGCCACCAACGGCGCCAATCAATTCGGCTTTGCCCGCGAGAGCACCGCCAACGAGTTTGAGAACGACCCGGCCCGCTCGCTCACCTACACGTTCGACCAGCTCGTGCCCGCCGCCTACGTGACGGTGCAGCGCCCGCTGGCCTCCGGCTGGAGCGCCCAGGCCGGCCTGCGCTCCGAATATACCCGCCTGAGCGGCCGCATCGCGGGCGGGGCGGGCATCGAGCAGCGCGGCAGCCTCAATCAGGATTATCTGAGCCTGTTCCCGTCGGCCACGCTGAGCCGGGAGCTGGCCAAAGAGCCGGGCAAAAACCGGGTCCAGCTCAGCTACGCCCGCCGCCTCAACCGGCCCGGGTTCATGCAGCAGCTGCCGCTGGCCATCTACCAGGACCCCCGCTCCTATCGCCTCGGCAACCCCCGGCTTAGGGCCGAGTTCAGCCACAACATCGAGCTGGGCCAGCAGCTGAGCCTGGGCGCGGCCACGCTCACCAGCACCCTGTTTGCCCGCCTCACCACCGATGCCATCCAGCGCATCCGCGCCGTCGACACCACGGCCACCCGCCTGGCCGGCCCCGGCGCGGGCCTGGTGACGGCCGAAACCTACCTCAACGCCGGCCGCACCACCAACCTAGGTGCCGAATTCAGCCTGAGTGCGCCGCTGGCCAAGTGGTGGCGCCTGAACGCCAGCACCTCGCTCTACCGCGCCCAGCTCGCCGCCAACTCCTTCGGCACCAACCGCCAGGCCCTGGTCGGCAGCCTGCGCCTGACCAACAACTTCACCCTGCGCCCTACCCTCGACGTGCAGCTCAGCGGCAACCTGCGCTCGGCCTCGCTCACGGTGCAGGGCCGGCAGCTGGCGCAAGGCCAACTGGACCTCGCCTTGCGCCAGCGCCTGTTCTCCGACCGTGCCGCCCTCACCCTGCGCGTCTCGGATTTGCTCAACACCCAGCGCTACGCCAGCGAAATCGAAACCGACCTGCTGCGCAGCTTCCGCTACAACAAAGACGAGAGCCGCGTGGGCTGGCTCGGCTTCACCTGGTACATCGGCGCCAGCAAGGCCAAGCCCGGCAAGATTGAGGCCGCCCCGCAGGGTGGTGGCGGCTTCGGGGGGTAGGGAATTTCAGTTAACAGTTGGCGGTTAACAGTTGGCGGTCAGCCCCAGCGGGGCGACATATTGGTAGAGAGAGGGGTAGGGATTTGCTAAAGCCCCAGCGGGGCGACACCAGCGCCTGCTCTCTCGGAGTCGTGCTCCGAAAGCACTCGGTAAGTGGAGTTATACTCCGCGCTGTGCTCCTGACACCTATGGGCCGGGGGCGGCAAGCCGCCTTCAGCGCAGACTTTCGGAGTACAACTCCGAAAGAGCAAAGCTTCGATTCCAGTGACGGCCCGGCCGCCTACCCCCCTGCCGGCGGCCAGGGCCATTTTACTGAATCGAATAAAGGCTCCCCTTCTTTTAGAGGCGGGAACGTGCGGGCCGCCCGGCCCGAACTGAGGTGCTTGCGCCGCCGAGCGAGCAGCCCGGACAATTCGCAGCGGGATTGTTCGGGTTTCGCTCAACGCCCTCTCACTCCAGTGGCCGCTGACGCCGCCACGTTCTCTGCTCCTTTAGGGAGGGGAGTTTCGTGTTTTAAGTTTTTGCTTATTCAAGCAAGTCGATTGCGAGTTAGCTGCCGCCTCACAAACCTATCTTGCGAGATGTTATTTGCTGAATCGCCTGTTACATCTGTTATCGCATCTGTTGTTACCAAGGAACTGCTTGCCGAAAAACCTAGTCACCTGGCGGCTACGCTCGGAGAACAATACGCTCGTTGGACTGCCGCTGCGCACAAAAAGACGTTGGGGCAGTTTTTTACTCCAGCGCGCATCGGGGAGTATCTGGCCGGTTGGGCTACTCCGCCGGCCGGCGCCGTGGTCCGAGTGCTCGACCCGGGTTTCGGGACCGGCATTCTCAGTTGCTGTCTGCTGGAGCATTTTGCGGCCGTTGCTCCTGGTTTGCAACGCATCGAGCTGGACGCCTACGACCTGGACCAACAGCTCCGGCCCACGGCGCAAGCAGTGCTCGACCACTTAACCGCCTGGCTGGCGGCGCGGGACATTGAATTGGTTGCCCGGCTGCATCTGGCTGATTTCGTGCTGGCCCATGCGGCAGTTTGGCAGTTCCCCTTAGCCGCGCCGACCACCTATGACGTGGTCATTGCCAACCCGCCTTATTTCAAGCTCGGCCAGTACGACCCGCGCAACGCCCTGGCGGGCGCCGAGCAGGCGCAGCCTAACATGTACGCCCTGTTTGCGGTGCTGGCGGCGCGGCTCACGCGGCCCGGCGGCGAACTGCTGTTTCTGGTGCCGCGCAGCTTCAGCTCCGGGCCCTACTTTGCCCGGTTTCGGCGCTTCGCCCTGCATCATTGGCGCTGGTCGCGCTTCCACTTATTCCATTCCCGACGCGCTGCCTTTAAGAAGGACGCCGTGTTGCAGGAAACGGTTCTATTCAAGGCAGTTCGCCAGACGGGTAGCCCAGCTGATGTATCGGTTCCGGTTGTCATCACTGCTTCGGCGGGAATGCACGACCTGGCTGGCGCAACAGTGTTTGAGCGGTCGCTGGCCGACTTAATTGGCCCCGAGCGCCAGGGCAGCTTGCTTTTCCTGCCCACCGATGCCGACGAATATGCCTTGCTGGCTCGCTTTCGGAACTGGACCCACCGGCTGGCCGACCTCGGCGTAGGCGTCTCCACCGGTCCTGTGGTTGCTTTCCGAGCGGCTGCTTCGCTGCGGGAAGAAGCCGCGCCTGATTCCCTACCCCTGCTGTGGATGGACAACGTGGCGCCCACGGGCGGGCGGCTGCGCTGGCCTATTGTAGCGCGTACTAAGCCGCAACACTTAGCCGCCGACGCGCCGGCCGCGCTGCTGGTGCCTAATCGCAACTACGTGCTGCTGCGCCGCGTGAGCGCCAAAGACGATGCCCGCCGCCTCGTAGCCGCTCCCTACCTGGCTGCCGACTGGCCCGCCCCGCGCCTGGGCCTGGAAAACAAGCTCAACTACCTCTACGCCCGCCGGGGCGAACTTAGCCCGGTGCAGGCCGTTGGCCTCGCGGCCCTGCTCAGCAGCCGGCCCTACGACCAGTTTTTCCGGCTTTTCAACGGCAACACGCAGGTCAGCGCCACCGAGGCCCGCGAGTTGCCGGTGCCGGCCTGGCCCAGCATCGAAGCCTTGGGCGCGCAGGTGCAGGCGCAAGGCTGGGCCGTGGCCGATGAGCTAGTTGCGCAACTGCTGCACCTTCCCTATTCTTTCTACCCCCTTCCTGCCAATCTAATGGCCGAACCCAGCGTCCCTTACGAGTCAGCCGCCGAACTGCCCGCCAAAGTCCGCGAAGCCCAGCAAGTTCTGCTAGCCTTAGGATTGCCGGCCGCGCAGCAAAATAAGATTTCAGCTTACACACTGCTGGCGCTGGCGGGCCTGGAGCCTGACGACCCGTGGAACGCCGCGACGGGCTCCAGCAAGCGGGTTTCGCGCGGCATCCGCGATTTTATCGCTGCCCGCTATGGCCAGGAATATAAAGAGAACACTCGCGAAACTTTCCGCCGCCAAGTGTTGCATCAACTCGTGCAAGCCGGTTTAGTCATTTATAATCCCGATGAGCCCAACCTGCC
>NZ_CAXTEF010000012.1:12601-90091 GCF_964243305.1 uncultured Hymenobacter sp. | reverse complement strand
CAAGCACGCGACTTGACTGATGCTTCCCCTGCTGGCAACTACGTGGCTGCAATTCGTACAAGCGAAGAGTTAAAAATATTGGCTCGAATTCGAGGTAAGGGCTACAAAACATTGGAGATATTGCCAGTTGGTGCAAGACTTTCCTTTCTATTGAGTAGTCCTAATGACGAGACCACTGAGTCCTATGCTTTTCACATTGAATTACGCGAGCCACTACACATCTACGCTCCGCTGCATAACGTCCCCGATTTAGATGGGGATATCCCAAAAGATTATGGCAAGCTGCTGGATTGCAGGTGCGTAGTGCTGCCGCTTCAAAACGCAGAGAAATTTCCCTATGCTGAACCTGTGTTTGCTGATTCAGTAAACGAAGCTATAAAGAATGCTCATGTGCATTATTTTGGTAACTCTGGTAGCCCAGGGCGTAGTGCTTTCAATGTTTGCCATGTAGCCTCAAGTCCCGGACCCAAATTACGTTGGATGCGCTCTATTGACTTACATGATTTAAGAGAGCAAGTAGCTCCCGAACTTTGGAAACAAGAGGTGTAAATATTCCAACCCCAGCTATACGGCTATCAGTGCAGGCGTGTATAGAAAGAGTTAGGCAGCCGCGCCTCTGGGAGCAGCAAAGCCGGCCGGCTGCCAAGCTGGCACGGCCTGCGAGGCTGCTGGAAAGCCGCTCCAACTTGTTTGGGGCGGCTTTTTAAGCTTTTGTGGCTTCTGGCAAGAACTTTATCAGGCCTAGAAAGTGAATTACCAAGACCAGATAAATTTTTATCAAACCTGGCAAAGGCTTATCCAGTGCCGGAAAAAGAGTTACTAAAACTGCGACAAGCTTTTCTACTGCTGATACCTTCTTAATCAAGACTGGAAAGGACTCATTTGAAGCTGGTGAAGCTTTTACTGACGTTGGTAAAGACTTTGCCAGCGTCAGTAAAGGCTTCACCAGTGCCGACCAAGACTAAACCAGCCGGTGCTTAGCCGTAGCCAGCGTTGCGAAGCTCATCTTTGGCGCAGCTTTTGCCCTAATTAACTCGAAAATATCTATTTTTTCACTTTTATTACCTTTTACTGCATTATGGCATCAATTCAACGCGAATCGGCGGAGCTAGCCGCCGCCACCAAGCGCCTCAATGGCCTCAACGCCATTGACCCCACGGGCAAGCTCGACCTGGGCAATGGCCACTCCATCAAATCCTACCAGGACCAGATTGCCGAGGTACAAGCCAGCCTCGACGGCTACAACCAGGCGCGCAAGACGCTTGACGCCCTCAAAAACCAGCTTGACAACGCCGAAAAAGGCTTAGCTCAGAAGTCGAGCGCCATGCTCACGGCCGTGGGCCTGAAGTACACCAAGGATAGCACGGAGTATGAGCAGGTCGGCGGCGTGCGCGCGAGTGAGCGTAAGAAGGCCGTGCGCAAGGTGTTGGCATAAGTACCGCTGCGCATTACAAAACGTTAGCTCCCCTCCTTATTTCAGGAGGGGAGTTTTTCGTTCGGGCGGGCCTGTACCTTTGCTTCATCATGCAAAAACCCAGTATTCCGAAAGGCACCCGCGACTTTGGGCCGGCGCAGGTGGCGCGGCGCCGCTTTATTCTCGATACCATCCGGCGCACGTTCGAGCGCTTCGGCTACGCGCCGCTGGAAACGCCGACGCTGGAAAACCTGAGCGTGCTCACCGGCAAGTACGGCGACGAGGGCGACCAACTCCTGTTTAAAGTGCTCAACTCCGGCGACTTTGCCAAGGATGTTACGAGCGAGGATTTAAGCGAAGGCAGCCGGCGCATCCTGCCCAAGATTGCCGAGAAAGGCCTGCGCTACGACCTGACCGTGCCCTTTGCCCGCTACGTGGCCATGAACCGCGGCACGCTCACGTTTCCCTTCCGCCGCTACCAGATGCAGCCCGTCTGGCGCGCCGACCGGCCGCAGCGCGGGCGCTACCGCGAGTTCATGCAGTGCGATGCCGACGTGGTGGGCACTTCTTCACTGCTCTGCGAGACCGAGATTGTGCTGATGATAAGCGAGGTGCTGCCGGCGCTGGGGCTGGACGACTTCACGATTAAGATAAACCACCGCGGGGTGCTGTCGGGCCTGTTTCAGGCGCTGGGGGAGGGTAGGGAAACAGACCTGTTCGTGGCGCTCGATAAGCTCGACAAAATCGGGCCGGACGGCGTGAGCAAGGAGCTGGGCGAGCGGGGGTTTTCAGAGGCGTCGATTGCGAAAGTCTTTGAGCTGCTGGCCGTGTCGGGCAGCTTCGAGGAGAAGCTGACGCAGCTGCAAGCTGGCCTTTCCGCCAGCGTTGCAGTGCTGGCCAGCGCCGACGGCCCAGCCGACGAAGCGGCGCCCAGCGACGGCGCCCGCGGCCTCGCGCAGCTGGCCGAGGTGCTGGATTTGCTACGCGCCTCGGGCTTTAAACAAGAAAGCCGCCTGGAGCTGGACCCCACGCTGGCCCGCGGCCTGAGCTACTACACGGGCTGCATCTTCGAGGTGAAAATCAACAACGTGCAGATGGGCTCCGTCAGCGGCGGCGGGCGCTACGACAACCTGACCGGCGCCTTCGGGTTGCCGAACGTGTCGGGGGTAGGGTTTTCGTTTGGCGTCGATAGACTGTATGACTGCCTGGAGGCGCTGGATTTGTTCCGCCAGCCGGCCGAGACGCCCACGCGCTGTCTGCTGACGCATTTCGACGCGGCCAGCGGCCGGGCGGCGCTGCCGGTGCTGGCCCGGCTGCGGGCGGCGGGCATCCCCAGCGAGCTGTATCCCGACCCCGTGAAGCTGGGGCGGCAGCTCCAATATGCCAACGCCAAGGGCATTCCGCTGGTGCTCTTGCTGGGCCCGGAAGAGCTGGCCGCCGGCGTGGTGAAGGTGAAAATCATGGCCTCCGGTGAGGAGAAAACCCTGCCGCTGGCGGGCATTGAGCAGGCTCTGAGCGCGGAATAGGGGGTAGGAAACTGATAGCATACTCCAGAATCCCCGCCTCTATGCCCGCCGACTACCTGCTCTCGCCCACGCAGTTTCTTACCCTGGCTGAGCTGGGCACTCTGCTCGCCAGCCGGGTCACCATCCGCCTGGCTGACGACGCCAAAACCCGCCTTCAGGCCGGCCACGCCTACTTGCGCCGGCGCCTTGAGCAAGCGCCGACGCTACTCGGCGACCTCTTCCAACTCAGCGCCCCGCCGGGCGCCAGCCGCCGGGCCCCTGACCAGCCGCCCCCCGCCAGCCTGCTTCTGGCCCACGCCGGCGGCATCGGCGCCGAAGTGCCCGCTGAGCTGGTCCGCCTCATGCTGCTGCTCAAGGCTCGCAGCCTGAGCTACGGCCACAGCGGCGTGGCGCCGGCCACGGTGCAGCGGCTGCTCGACATGTATAACCGCGAGCTGTACCCGGTGGTGTATGAGCAGGGCGCGACCGGCATTTTCGGCGACTCATCGGCCCTGGCTCACCTGGGTTTGCCGCTGCTGCTGCTGGGCGAGGTAAACTACCAAGGCTACCGCTTGGCCGCAGCCGACGCGCTGAGTTTGTTTAGTTGGGCCCCGCTGAGCCTGTCGGCGCCGGAAGAGCTGGCCTTGCTCAGCGGCACGCAGTTTACGCTGGCCTACGCCGTAGACGCGGCCTTGCGTACCGAACGACTCTGCCGGGCGGCAGATGTTATTGGGGCATTGTCGGTGACGGCGTTCGGTGGGCGGCTTGCGTTTTTTGAGGAGCGCCTGCTCCGCCTGCGGCCCCATGCCGGGCCGGGGGTGGTGGCCCGGCGCCTGCGCGAGCTACTGGCAGGCCCGGAGCTGTCCGCCGCCAACCCTGCCGGCGCTGAACTTACTCCGTACTCATTCCGCTGCGTGCCACAGGTGCACGGGGCCTCGCGCGACGCTTTAGCTTACGTAGCACAAACTATTGAGACAGAGTGCAACTCTGGCACGGAAGCGCTGGCCATAATTCCTGCGGATGATTTGCTGCTGGGCAGCGGCAACTTTCACGGGCAGCCGCTGGCGCTGGCCCTCGACCATCTGGCGCTGGCCGTGGCCGGGCTGGGCAGCATTTCCGAGCGGCGCACCGGCCACGTGCTGGCGGCCGGGCCCGGCCAGGAATCCGGGCTGCCGTACTCCGCGGCCAGCCTCGTGGGCCAGAACAAGCAGCTGAGCACCCCAGCCAGCCTGGATTCCGGCGGCCCCGGCCGGGCCGACCACCTGAGCCTGAGTGCCAACGCCGCGACCAAGGCCCACCGGGCGGTCGAAAACACCGAGCAACTGCTGGGCATCGAGCTGCTGGCAGCCAGGCAGGCGCTGGCCAGGCAGCAGCCAGGCCGCTTGTCCGAGGTACTGAAAATGGTGCTGGCTGCGTTTGGCGAAGCCGGGCCAGGCGGCAGGCAAGCGTCCTCTGCTGACCTGCCCGCGGCGGCCAGCTTCGTACGTAGGTTTGACTGGCCCTGAGCGGGTTTCACATTCCGGCACCTTGACCGCTGGTAGGGGAGTAGGGCTGGGTTCATTTCAGCGGACGCTGTTTAATTAACTGAAGGTTGAGTCGGATTTAAGAAATATGCTGCTAATCTGTAGCTTATGTTGAAAGTATTCTGTCGCGCGCTTCTCGTGCTGCTGGCTTTTAGTGGAGCCTATTTGCCGCAGCCGGTGCTGGGCCAGTGCGCAACCGAGCCGCAGTTACTGCTGCCTTTCCGCGCTTTTGACGCGCAGACCGGCCAGGAGGTGCAGGCGTTTTGCATGGGCCGGCCAGTGCGGTTTGAGCTGAGCCCCGGCCGGGTGGTGAACACTGATATCCCGACGTTTTTCGTGGTGCAGCCCGGCGTCAATGCCCTACCCCCCGGCTGCAACTTCAACCTGCCCGGCCAGCCCACCAACCTCTACACGCCCACGGCGGCGGGGCCGGTCACGGTGTCGGAAAACTCGAATGTGGGCAGCGGCGCCACGGCCCGCTCGGTGGTGTATTTTCGCAACTTCACCGTTTTCCCTACCCCCCCTCCTACTTTTAACCTCGCGCCCTGCGCCAATAATACGGCCCTGATTACCATCACGGATACGAACTACGACAGCTACGGCCTGCGCGTGGCTGGCACCGGCCCTGCCGAGATTGCGCTCAGCCGCGGGCAGACGGCCACGGTGCCGGCCGGCACGGGCAGCTTCACGCTGCTGGGGCGCTACACCCAAAACGGCCTGTGCGAGGGCAGCGCTACCCAGACGCTGGCCCCGCTGGCCGCCCCCGTTGCGCCGGTGTTCTCCGGCCTCACGCTGGCCGGTCTGCTGCCGGGGCCCGCAACCCTGGAGGTGAGCCAGCTCACGCCGGGCTATTTTTACACCGTGCAGCTGGCCGATGCCAGCGTGCCCGGTGGCTACCGTGACATTGGCCCGGTGCCGGCCAACGGCAGCTTCCCCCTCCTGAACGCCCCACCCGGCTGCTACCGCCTGCGCCGGCGCGATGCCTGCGGCACGGCCGAGGCTTTCACCGCCGATATCTGCACCCTGGAGCTGGAAGCCAGTGCCGGCAATGGCCGCAACCTGCTCACCTTCGGCACGAGTACCACCGGCGCCCTGCGCTACGAGCTGCGCCGCACGGCCGGCACCAGCGCGGCGCAGCTGCTGCGCACCTTCCCTACCCTGCCGGCCACGTTCGAGGATGCCGAGGTGGTGTGCGGCACCCGCTACACCTACCGCCTGACGGCGGTGCTGACTGAGGCCCGGCAGTCGATTTCCAACGAAGTCAGCCTGAGCGCGCAGTCTACGCTGGCGCCGCCGACCCCCTTGCTCGCGGCCAGCTTCGATTTGCGCAACCGCGTGAGCCTGACGGCCACGCTGCCCGGCGGTCAGCCGGTGCCGGCCAGCAGCCAGCTCGTGTTTAGTCGGAGCCTGGGCGGACAGGCGCCGCAGGTGCTGGGCCAGCCAACCAGCGCGGCAGCTTTGCGCGACTCAACCCAGCTCAGCACCTTGCTGGCGCAGCCGCCCTGCTACTTGGTGCGCCTGGCCGACCAGTGCGGCAACGCTGCCGCCACGGCCAGCAACGCCGCCTGCCCGGCCCTGCTGCGCGCCGAGGCCGTGCCCGCCAGCCCGGACCCGGCCGTGCGCCTGAGCTGGACCACGCCCACCGGTCCCGACCCCGCCCAACCGCCGCGCTACCGCCTGCTGCTGCTAAACGCGGCCGGCAACGAGCTGCGCGCCGTGCCCGTGAGCGGCAACTCTTACCTCGACCAAACCCTGCCCCCGGAGGGCCAGACCCTGCGCTACCGCCTCGAAGTGAGCGGGCTGGGCCTGAGCGCGCCTACCTTCTCCAATCTGGCCGCGGTGGTGCGCCCGGTGCGCATCGCGGTGCCCAACGCTTTCACGCCCAACGGCGACGGGCTGAATGATGTGCTGGAAATCAAGGGAAGGTTTTTGCGCAGCTTTCTGTTTACCGTGTTCGACCGCAACGGCCAGGAAGTTTTTCGCGCCACCGACCGCGCCCAGACCTGGGACGGCCGCATCGGCGGCCGTGCTCCCGTCAACGGCGCCTACGTCTGGCGCCTGAGCCTGAGCGACGAGGCCGGCCAGCTGGTGCAACAAACCGGCACGGTCACAATTCTTAAATGAGGAATTGAGATAAGTACAGGGAACGTCGTGCTGAGCCTAAGCGAAGCATCTCGCGGGCAGCACTAACCTAATCGTCAAGGAAGCTGATTACTGCTCCTGGCAAGATGCTTCGCTTAGGCTCAGCATGATGTTCTTTCCACTGACGTTCTTTCCACTAAATATCCACTGATAAATAAAATAAAAAATGGCATTCGACCTCAACGGCATGATGGGCAAAGTGAAAGAGCTGCAAGACAAGATGCAGCAGGCCCAGGACCAGCTTCAGCATCTCACGGCCACTGGCGAGGCTGGCGGCGGCCTCGTGCGGGCCACGGCCAACGGCCACCGCCAACTACTCAAGATTGAAATCGACGAAACCCTGCTCACGCCCCAGGACCGCGACATGCTCGCCGACCTCGTGGTGGCCGCTGTCAACAAGGCCCTCACCGACGTAGCCGAGCAGGCCCGCGTGGAGCTGCAGCGCCAAACTAGCGGCCTGATGCCCAACATTCCGGGCTTGGATTTGGGCAACTTTGGAGGCTAAGCTTTCGCCCCTACCCCCCCCGCCCGGCCCAAATGCTGCCGACACCGCCATCGTTATTCTAAATTGGAATGGCGCCGGTTTCCTGCGCCGGTTTCTGCCTGGCGTGCTGGCCGCCGCCGCTGGCGCGAGTGTCATTGTCGTCGACAACGCCTCGACCGATGAGTCGCGGGCGCTGCTGGCGCGAGAGTTTCCGGCCGTGGAAATGCTGGCGCACCCCGAAAACCTGGGCTTCTGCGAAGGCTACAACCAGGCGCTGGCGCAGCTGCAAGGGCGGTTTCGCTACTACGTGCTGCTGAACTCCGACGTGGCCGTGGCGCCCGGCTGGCTGCCGCCGCTGCGCGAGCTCCTGGAAGCTAACCCGCGCATCGCCGCCGGGCAGCCTAAGATTCTGAGCTACGCCGACCCGGCGCAGTTTGAGTATGCTGGCGCTGGTGGCGGCTACCTCGACCGGCTGGCCTACCCCTTCTGTCGGGGCCGGCTCTTCGACACACTGGAACGTGATGAGGGTCAGTACGATGACGCCCGGCCGGTGGCCTGGGCCAGCGGCGCCTGCCTGCTGGTGCGCGCCGAGGCCTGGCACGCGCTCGGCGGCCTGGAGCCCGCGTTTTTCGCCCACATGGAAGAAATCGACTTGTGCTGGCGCTTCTGGAACGCCGGCTACGAGGTCTGGTACTGCGGCCAAAGCGCCGTGCAGCACGTGGGCGGCGGCACGCTGCCCAAAACCAACCCCCACAAAACCTTTCTCAACTTCCGCAACGGCCTGGCTATGCTTTACAAGAATGCCGCGTCCGGCGAGCTGTATTGGCCAATGGTGCAGCGCCTGCTGCTCGACGGCGTGGCGGGGCTGCGCTTTCTGGCCGGGGGGGGGGTAGGGAATTGCTGGGCGGTCGTTCGGGCTCACCTCAGCTTCTACGGCCAGCTCGGCTACTGGCAAAAGCAGCGCCGGGCCGCCCGGCCCCGTCTGCGGGTGGCCGAGCGGCCCGGCGTGTATCAGGGCAGCCTGGTGTGGGCGTATTTTATCGGGGGGAAAAAGACGTTCAATCAGTTAAATACCAAAAAAGACCGTCATGCTGAACGCAGTGAAGCATCCCTACCGCGTAAGTAATCAATGCTAAACAACGATTGAATTACTGCGCGGTAGAGCTGCTTCGCGGGGCTCGGCATGACGGTCTTTTTCGGGGTTTAACTGCCTTTACAAATCCCAGACGGTGCTGCGCTGCTGGCGCATCCCGCGGGCCACGTCGCGCCAGAAGGCGGCGGCGAAGTAGAATACCACCGGCGAGCCGAACGTGAAAAACGACACGTACACGAATGAAAGCCGCACGCTACGGGTGCTGAAGCCCCAGCGCTGCCCCAAGGCCGAGCAGATACCAAACGAGCGGGCTTCGAGGAAATCGGTGAGGGTGGTGAGCGTTTTCATAAGCTAAGCGAATAGGAATCAGCGGATAAGTTGGGCTAAGATAAGCAATCAGGGGGGATGTGGCAAGCGCGGCGGGCCAGCTGGTTGGCCGGCGCGGCCTACTTTCGGGGCGCGGCGGCCGGCTAAAAGCAGCCCTTGTTCGTTGAAGGCCGCGAGAGCTTTTTTGATTTTCGCTTGAAAAACCTTCTTTTTTTCACGAAGCCCGCCACGGTTTGCCGGTTGGCGGGCCTGCTGGCTGCGGCGGTGCTACCAGCTTGTACGCTGCCGCGGGTGCTGCGGGTTGCCGAAGCCGGCCGGCAAGTCAGCGTGGCCCCTACCCCCCTCACGGCGGTGGGCGAGACCGTGCCGTTCACGGTGGAGGCCCGCGTGCCGGCCAGGCACCTGCACAAAAACGTGGTCTACGAGGTGCTGCTGCGCTACCGCTACGACCACGGCCTGCGCGAAGACTCGGTGGGCCGGCTCACCTTCGTGCTCGGCGACTACGTGTATGATGAGAACAACAAAAGCCTGCTCGTGGCCCGCAAGCAGTTCACCCTGCCCAACACGCCCGCCCGCAACCCCGGTGAGCTAATTGCTCGCGGCCGGGTGCGGGAGCTGAAGGCCGGCGGCAAGGTGCTGGCCGCCAAGGCCGAAACGCCCGTCGCCCGCGGCATCGTGCAGCCCAACCGCCTCATCGTGCGCGAAGACACGGCCCTGGTGCTCCTGCCCGAAGCGGCCCGCAATGAGACCTCGGGCACCCGCACGCTGCCCTTCTACTTCGACGCGGGTAGTGCCGTGCTGCGCAACTTTCTGGGCACCAACGTGCAGGCCCTCGAAGACCTCATCGATGCCAACCAGCGCACCCGCCGCGTGCTCATCGTGGCCGGCCACTCACCCGACTCGGCCGACACGCGCAACCCGCGCCTGGCCGACCGGCGCGTGAAAGCGCTCAAGGATTACTATGTGAATCGGGTGCGCGGCTTCTCGTATCTCAATAAGGTCGAGAACATTACCTTCAACACCCAGGCCTACCACCGCCGCTGGGACTTGCTGCTGAGCAAGGTGCAGACTTCGGCCCTCAAGCCCGAGCAGATTGACTCAGTGGTGAGCATCATCAACGAGGCGCGCGGCTCGTACCTGGACAAGGAAGCCCAGCTGCGCCAGCTCTCGGCCTACGACTACATTGCCGACTACATCTACCCGGTTTTGCGCCAGGGCATCGTGGCCGTGACCTACGAGGCCGCGCCGCGCTACAATTCCGAGCTGTATCTGCTTTCCAAAAAGATTGTCGATAAGCAGCTCGAAGCCAGCGCCCTCACGCCCGAAGAGCTGCGCTACTCGGCCACGCTCACGCCGTTATTGGCGGAGAAGCAGCGCATCTACGAAACCGCTGCCGCTAACACCAGCGCCTGGCAGGCCTTCCACAACCTGGCTGTGGTGCTGCTCGAGCGCAGCGAAAAGGAGCCCACCGAGCGGGTGCGTCTGGCGTATCTGCGCCGGGCGGCCACCAACTTCACCCTCGCCGCCCACCGCAACCCCACGGCGGAGCTGTTTTACCACGCCGCCACGGCCTACCACCGCGCCGGCGACCAGCTCGAAGCCCTCCAGAACTACGACTACGCCATCCGTCAGGGCGGCGATAAAGCCCTGCTGCGCAAAATATTCTCGGACCGCGCGGCCCTCGAAATGCAGGCCGGCCAGCCCGACGAGGCCGCCCGCAGCCTGCGCTACGCCGGCCCCAGCTACCAGAACAGCATGAACCAGGCCTTGCTCTACCTGCGCCAGAACGCCCTGCCCGAAGCCGCCGCCCAGTACCAGCAAGCCCAGGCCCAGCGCCCCACGGCGGGCGCCCCGCTCTACGGTCAGGCCATCGTGGCCGCCCGCCAGAAAGACGAAGCCGCCGCCGGCCGCCTCTTGGCCCAGGCTGTGAAGCTGGACCGCCGCCTGGCTCAGCAGGCCGTGGAGGATTTGGAGTTCATGGATTATGCCCAGGGCAAGGCGTTCCGGGAGGCGCTGCGGTAGGATAGCGCAATAGGAACGTCATGCTGAGCTTGTCGAAGCATCTCGCATGGGGAAGTAATCAGCTTCTGCAACGATTAGATTACTGCTGTACGCGAGATGCTGCGCTGCGCTCTGCATGACGTTCCTTCTTGCTTTCCCTACCCCCTCTCATTTGCCCAACGCCAACCCCCGTCGTAGCTTTGTCACTCGCTAAAAATCTGCCTTTCACCGACCAAAATCTATGCGTACCATCCAATTCCGCGAAGCCCTGCGCGAGGCCCTGAGCGAAGAAATGCGCCGCGACCCGCGCGTCTTCCTCATGGGCGAGGAAGTGGGCGAGTACAACGGCGCCTACAAAGTCAGCCAGGGAATGCTCGACGAGTTCGGGCCCGAGCGGGTGCTTGACACGCCGATTGCCGAGCTGGGCTTCGCCGGTATCGGTGTGGGCGCGGCCATGAACGGGCTGCTGCCGGTCATTGAGTTTATGACCTTTAACTTCTCGCTCGTCGCTATCGACCAAGTGATTAACTCGGCCGCCAAGCTCTACTCCATGTCGGGCGGGCAGTATTCGTGTCCCATCGTGTTCCGTGGGCCCACCGGCAACGCCGGGATGCTCAGCTCCCAGCACTCGCAGAACTTCGAGAACTGGTACGCCAACACGCCGGGCCTGAAAGTGGTGGTGCCGAGCAATCCTTACGACGCCAAAGGCCTGCTCAAAACCGCCATCCGCGACCCCGACCCGGTGATTTTCATGGAGTCGGAGCTGATGTACGGCGACAAGGGCGAAGTGCCGGAAGAAGAATACCTGCTCGAAATTGGCAAAGCCAACGTGGTACGCGCAGGCCAGCACGTGACCCTAGTGAGCTTCGGCAAGATGATGAAAGTGGCCCTGGCCGCCGCCGACGAGCTGGCCAAGGACGGCGTGCTGGCTGAGGTCATCGACCTGCGCTCGGTGCGCCCAATTGACTATGACACGCTGGTGAACTCGGTGAAGAAAACCAACCGCATGGTGGTGGTGGAAGAGGCCTGGCCGCTGGCCAGCATCTCCGGCGAGCTGGCTTACATCGTGCAGCGCCGCGCCTTTGACTACCTCGACGCGCCTGTCATCCGCATCACCTGCGCCGACGTGCCCCTACCCTACGCCCCCACGCTCATTGAAGCTAGCCTGCCCAATGTCGGCCGGGTAGTAAAAGCCGTGAAAGAAGTGACTTACGCCAAAGCTTAGCGTAGCCGCGCTTGCTTAACCAAAAAACGCCAGCCGGAGCATTCCGGCTGGCGTTTTTTTGTGGCCTTACTCCCTCCGCCGAGAGGTCGGCCTTGCCCGGAGGTGCGGGATTTGGCTTACCTTTTGTCGGCAACCACGGCTCAGCTATTTCCTACCCCCACCCTGCCCGCCAACGCGCCATGAATCACCGCCTGCATCTGCGCCTCGAACAGCTGGAGCGCGCCACCGAAAACCTGCTGCGCTCCACCGAGGCGCTGGGGCCGGCCGCCACCACGGCGCCGAGGCCGGGGCAGTGGTCGGCGGCGCAGGTGGTGCAGCACCTGCTGCTGGCCGAAACGGGCATCGTGGCCTACTTGCGGAAAAAACTGGCCGCGCAAGAGCAGCTGGAGCGCGGCGGGGTGCGAGCGCAACTGCGCTCCGGGCTCTTGCGCCTAGCCCTGCGCCTGCCGGGCCTACGCTTCAAGGCGCCACCGCGGGCCGGCATCGAGCCCGACGCGGCCACCGTGCCGCCGCTGCCCGAGCTGCGCCAGCAGTGGGCGCAGGTGCGCCGCCAGCTTGAGCAACTGCTTAATGAGTTTCCCGGCGCGCAGCTGCACCACGCCATTTTCAAGCACCCGCGCTCCGGAATGCTCACCATCGGCCAGACCCTGGATTTCATGCTCGACCACGTGCTGCACCACCAGCAGCAGTTGCGCCGCATCACCAAGGCAATTGGCAATGAGCACTTAACAATGAACAGTCAGCGGCTAGCCTCATAGGAGCAGCCCATCGGCAGCAATCCCTACCCCCCTCTCCCGCGCCAAAGCCCCCGCGGGGCGGCCCAATCCATCCGCGCCAAATTGCGCAACTAGCCGCGTCGCCCCGCGGGGGCTTTTCCTGTTTTCCTACCCCTGCCTTCTACCAATGGGCCGCTCCCCCAAGGCTAACTATTAACTGTTCATTGTTAACTGCTCATTGCCCGCAGGGCCGCGGCCAGCTCCGGCGGGGGCAGGCAGAGCTTACGCTGGTCCAAATCCAGCCAGGCGCCCTCGACGGTGACGGTGGCCGCGGTCCGACCATCGGCTTTGTAGAGCGTATGCAGAATAGTCCAGCGCCCCCCGTCGTCGCTGAGGCTAACCAGGCGCGCATCCACCCGAATGGCCTCGCCCAGGCGCACTTCCTTGAGGAATTTAGTCTCCTCCCGGAAAAGAATCGGCCCCAGGCGCAGCTCGGCAAACCGCTTTAAGTCAAAGCCGGCCCGGCCCAGCAGGGTTACGCGCTGGTCGGCGGCAAAGTCGGCGTAGGCCGAGTGGCGCATGTGGCCGTTGGGGTCCATTTCGGCCCAGCGCACGGGGTAGGTCAGCGAATTATCCATGAGTCTTTATTTTAGAGTGGCAGCTGCCTACCAGCCGCCAGTGAGTGCTGTTTAAGCAGCTGGCTCGCTAGTGCCGGCCAGCGGCGTGAGCCGGGCCAGGTACTGGTCCTGCTCGTCGTGGCCGATGATTTCGGCCACGTAGCCAGCGGCTTCGGCCGCATCCTGGAGCAGGGCGGCTTCGAGAAAAAGCCAGGGAAATGGCTCGCCGGTCTGGCCTTCGTAGCTCAGGGTATAGGTTATTTCGCCGTGGTAGGGTCCGTTGAGGTCAAGCACCACGGCGCCGTCCTCGTCCTCATACAGGTACGCCACATCCGACGAGGTGGCCAGAATCTGGCCGCCGGGCGCCAGCAGCGGGCGCGCATGAGCCAGAAACTGGTCGAGGCCGGCCAGCGTCCCCACCAGGCCCAGGCCGTTCATAAGCAACAGAATCGTGTCGTAGGGCAGCTCCTGCGCCAGCGCGGCATCGAAGAGGCTGTGGCGGGCTACCTCGCGCACGCCGCGGGCCTGCATCACGGCTACCGCGCCGGCCGACACGTCCACGGCCTTCACCTCCCGAAAGCCGCGGCCTTGCAGCTCTAGGGCGTGGGCGCCGGCGCCGGCGCCCAGGTCCAGCACCCGGCCCCGGCACTCATCCAGGGCCTGGCGCTCCAGCTCCGGCATTTGCAGCACCGTGCGAAAGAAATAGGCCGCCGACAGCGGCTCGTCCTCGGCCACCGAGCAGTGCACGGTGAGCGTGGCCGGCTGTCGGCCCTGCTGGTAGTCGAGCAGCGCCCGGCCCAGGATGTCGGGGGCGGTGGTAGTAGTCATCTTTGAGATATAAGTTAGAAATTATGAGTTATGAGTTGGAACAATGAGCGAGAGATAACGAAGCTGTTTAGGAAGTCATCAGCACATCCTGAACAGCTTCAACTCATACCTTTTAACTCATAACTCAATTCGAATTTATCAGCCACACGCCCAGCAGCAGCAGGGCCACGCCCAGCGCGCGCAGCCCCGATACGGGGTGCAGCGGCAACCCCAGCAGCCCGAAATGGTCGAGCACCAGGGCCAGCACCAGCTGCCCCACCACCACCAGGGCCACGGTGAGCGTGGCGCCCAGGCGCGGGGCCAGCGCCGTGACCACGGCCACGTAGAACGCGCCCAGCAGGCCGCCCACCAGCGTCAGGGGGGGTAGGGCACGCAGCCCGGCCACCTGCCGCAGCGGCGCGCCCTGCGCCAGCACTACGCCCAGCAGCGCCAGCGTGCCGATGCCAAACGACACCAGCGCCCCCACCAGCGGGCTGCCCGCCGCCTGCCCCACGCGGGCATTGAGCGAGGCCTGAATGGGCAGCACGGCCCCGGCCACAAACCCCAGAAAAAGCAGCAGCAAGCGCAGCATAAAGACCAGAAAACGGAAGGAAAAGCCAAAACTACCCAAAACTTCGCGGCGGCCGGGGCCGTTTGGGCAAGACCGGCGCTGCTGCCGCTGAGCTGCTTTTCGTTTTTCCGGTGCCGCTTCCGCCTCCTAACCAGCTGAAAAAAGGGCAACTACCTACCAAAGTCTGCGCCACCTGCGGACGCCCGTTTGAGTACCGCAAAAAGTGGCGCGCCAATTGGGACGCCGTCAAGTACTGCGGCGAAAAGTGCCAGCGCCACCGCCCGGCCGCACCGGGTGGCTCTTCAATATCCTGATATCTTTCCTTTCCCTACCCCCCTCATGGCTGTCAACCTCGACTACCTCGACCCAAACCTGCACCCGCTCGAAGAAGCCGTCAAAGCGTATCTGGCCGCCGAAGAAGATTTGCGCAAGCTGCAAGTCGAGCAGCGCAACGAGCCCCTGCTTGATGCCGAGCAGGCCCAGGCTGCCGCCGCGTTTGAGCAGCGCCCCCCCACCGGTTCCTACGACCAGGACGAGGACGAGCAAGCCCAGCAGGAAGCCGACCTGCGTGACGACCTGCGCCGCCTGCACCAGCAGGTGCTCGACCTGCTGCCCGTGCGCGATGAGTGGGTGAAAGTGAACCTGGGCTACGGCCCGAGCCGCGTCGGGGCCTTCCGCGTGCCCGCCGCCGGTGACGAGCAGTTCGAGGTGCGGGTGGTGCAGTAGCCACAAAAAAAGAAGGACAGCGCATAGCACTGTCCCTCTCCACAACCAAAACACCTTAAAAACTATTCTTTCGAGTTCAGAAATTACAACAACCGGGCCAACAACCCGGTCGAGATTTAATTTTGAGGATAAATTTTTCTGCAATTCCCTAAAGAGCAGGAAAAACTTGGCGAGAATTCCATTGAATTCGTTGCGCAGCTCACCCGGACCGCTGCCGACGACCCGGTAACTTTTCTGGCTCTAAAGCACCTCACGGCACGGCTTTGTCCCGAATCTTCTCGGCGGCCGGTGTCCCCTACCCCCCATGCCCGCCCCAACCCCCGACCCGGCCTTCATGCGCGAAGCCATCCGGCTCTCCATCGAGAAGATGCGGGCCGGCCACGGCGGCCCCTTCGGCGCGGTCATCGTCCAGGATGGGATAATTATTGCCCGCGGCTTCAACCAGGTCACCAGCACCCACGACCCGACCTGCCACGCCGAAATCGACGCCATCCGCAAGGCCTGCGCCGCGCTCGGCACGTTCCAGCTCGCCGGCTGCGACCTCTACACCTCCTGCGAGCCCTGCCCCATGTGCCTGGGCGCCATCTACTGGGCCCGGCCGGCGCGCGTGTTCTTCGGCAACACCAAAGCCGACGCCGCTGACGCCGGCTTCGACGACCATTTCATCTATCAGGAAATAGAAAAGCCGCTGGGAGAGCGGCAAATCCCAATGCAGCCGTTGCTGCGCGATGAGGCGCTGGCAGGCTTTCGCGCCTGGGCCCGGCACGAGGGGCGCACGGAGTACTGAACCGGGGCTTATTTCATCTCGTCAAAGATGTCGGTTCACTCAATGTTCAGGCCGGGCAGCGTGTGCACCGGCATGGCGCCAGGCTCGAAATAGATGCCCATTAAGTCGAAAGCGCCGCTAGCATCTCGAATAAAAGCAGTAATTACTTGCTCGTTGGCATACACAATCCAGTACTCCGCTATACCTTGAGCAGCGTAGAGGTCGAATTTGGTGCGGGTGTCGCGCACCAGGGACTTGGGCGAAACAACTTCAATAATTAAATCAGGTGCTCCCACGCAACCGAGTTCATCGAGCTTAGTGGGGTCGCGTACTACAAAAATATCCGGCTGTACTACGGTGTTAGTCCGCTCGTTAGCGTAGCCGTTGCTGCCGGGCAGGCGAATATCAAACGGCCCCAGACAAACGCGGTACGGACTGCGCTTAAGTGCCCGGTGAAGCTCGCCGAGCAAATTTCCCACGCACTGCTAATGCTTGGTGAACGGCGTAACCCTCGGCACCACGCGCCCCGCAATCAACTCCACGTATTCCGGAAATTCCCACGTCAGATAATCGGCGTAGGTGTAGCTACCGTTCGGGTCGAGCTGCGAGATATCAGTGATGATCATTCATATCGTAAAGCTAGCAGGCCCGGCACCATGACGCAGACGAAGGGGGTAGGGATTCTGGCAAATCCCTACCCCCTCTCTCATGCGCAGAGTCCCCGCTTACCGCCCGCCGAAGCCGCCGCCGCCCTTCATGCCGCCCATCATCTTGGCCATCTGGGCCATGCCGCCCTTGGTCTGGCTCATCTTGTTCATGGTGCGCATCATCTTGCGCATGTCCTCGAACTGCTTCATCAGGGCATTGACCTGCTGAATGTCCGTGCCGGAGCCCTTGGCCAGGCGCTTGCGGCGGCTGCCGTTGATAATGTCAGGCTGGGCGCGCTCCTGCTTGGTCATGCTCTTGATGATGCTCTCCACAGGCACGAAGGCATCATCCTCAATTTCGACTTCCTTCATGGCCTTGCTCATGCCCGGAATCATGCCCATCAAATCCTTGAGGTTGCCCATCTTCTTGATTTGCTCCAGCTGCCCGAGGAAGTCGTTGAAGTCGAACTGGTTTTTGCGAATCTTGGCGTTGATGCGCTTGGCCTCATCCTCGTCGAACTGCTGCTGAGCGCGCTCAACGAGCGAAATCACGTCGCCCATGCCCAGGATGCGCTGGGCCATGCGGTCGGGGTAGAACAGGTCCAGTGCCTCCATCTTCTCGCCCGTCGAGATAAACTTGATGGGCTTCTCGACCACGGCCCGAATGCTGAGCGCCGCCCCGCCGCGCGAGTCGCCATCAAGCTTGGTGAGCACCACGCCGTCGAAATTGAGGCGGTCGTTGAAGGTTTTGGCCGTGTTCACGGCGTCCTGCCCGGTCATGGCATCGACCACGAACAGCGTTTCCGAAGGCGAGATAGCGCGCTTGACCTGCTCGATTTCGCGCATCATCTGCTCGTCCACGGCCAGGCGGCCGGCGGTGTCGATGATGATGACCTTCTTGTTGTTTTTCTTGGCGAAGGCAATGGCATTCTGCGAAATCTCGACCGGATTCTTGTTTTCGACCTCGGCATAAACCTCCACGCCAATCTGCTCGCCGAGCACCTTGAGCTGGTCGATAGCGGCCGGGCGATACACGTCGCAGGCCACGAGCAGCACCGTGCGGTTTTGCTTTTTGATGAACGCGGCCAGCTTGCCGGCAAACGTTGTTTTGCCGGAGCCCTGCAAGCCCGAGAGCAAAATGATGGCCGGGTCACCCTTAATCACGATGTCCTGCTTCTCGCCGCCCATCAGCTCGGTCAGCTCATCATAGACGATTTTGGTCATCAGCTGGCCCGGCGAGACGGTCGTCAGCACGTCGCGGCCCATCGCCTCGTCCTTAATTTTATCGGTTACGTCCTTGGCAACCTTGTAGTTAACGTCAGCATCGACCAGCGCCCTTCGGATTTCCTTGATGGTGGCCGCGACGTTGATTTCGGTGATGGAGCCCTGGCCCTTGAGGGTCTTAAAGGCTTTGTCGAGCTTGGTAGAGAGGGAGTCAAACATAAATAACAGATGGTGCAGATAAAGCCGCGAATGTCGCGAATAGGGTTTGGCGCGGCTAAGATTTATGAGGCGTCGCGCAGGCGGTTTTCTACCTCGCGCAGACGGGCGTCCAGCTCGGCGTTGGTGGGGACTATTTGCTCGGTACGGGTCAGGCGCATATCCACATCGGTCACTTTTTCGGTGAGTTCGCCGGTCTGACCGAAGGTAGCTTGCAGGCGTCGATTTATAGTGCGCTGCTCATCAGTGAGAGTATCCACTCGCTCGGTAAGGTGGTCGACTCGATCAGTGAGATTGTCCACCCGCTCGGTGAGGTGGTCGACTCGATCAGTGAGATTGTCCACCCGCTCGGTGAGATGGTCTACTCGCTCGGTAAGGTGGTCCACTCGCTCGGTAAGGTGGTCAAGCCGCTGATTTGTGCCAGTCAACTCTTGTTTGACGCCATCAATTTTATCTTCCAACCGCCCAAACCCGGTAATCATCACTTCGGTGAGGCGCTCGAAGCGGCGCATGTTGTCTTCCCGGTCCTGGTCGGCCCGCGCCCGGTCCCGGTCGGCGGCGCGCATCTGCTCGGCTAATAGAGCGAGGATTTCGGAAAAATTATCAGCCATGACCAGGTGGTAGAAAAGGATAAGTAGAACTGTAAAAGTAGCCAAAAAAGCCCAAAACACGGGTTCCGGCGTACCTTGGCTGCCCGTTTTCCTACCCCCCCTGCCGTGCCCGAATCCCGCCCGCTGCGCCTGCTGATTATCACCTACTACTGGCCGCCGTCGGGCGGCGCCGGCGTGCAGCGCTGCTTGAAATTCGTCAAGCACCTGGCTGAATTTAACGTCGAACCCACTGTCATTACCGTGGACCCGGCGCGGGCAACTTACCCGGTCCTCGACGAGAGTTTGCTGGCTGAGGTGCCGCCCGCTGTGCGCGTCATTCGCACCGCCACGGCCGAGCCATTCGGCTCTTATCAGAAGCTCACCGGGCGGGCCGTGCCCTACGGCGGCTTTGCCAGCGAAGCCCGGCCGGGCCTGCTGCAACAAGCCGCGCGCTTCGTGCGCGGCAACTTATTTCTGCCCGACCCGCGCCGGGGCTGGAACCGCTACGCCCTGGCCGCCGTCGAGCGGCTGCTGGCCGCCGGCGAAACCTTCGACGCGGTGCTCACGTCCTCGCCGCCGCATTCCACGCAGCTGATTGGCCTGGAATTGAAGAAGCGCCACGGCCTGCGCTGGCTGGCCGATTTGCGCGACCCCTGGACGGATATTTACTACACCAAGGACCTGCACCGCACCGCGCCGGCCGCCTGGCTCGATGCGCGCTACGAGCGGCGGGTGCTAACCCAGGCCGACGCCGTGCTCACCACCAGCGCGGCCACGCGGCGGCTGTTTTTAAATAAATATCCGGCCTTGCCGGCCGGTAAGTTTCAGGTGCTGCCCAACGGCTACGACGAAGCCGATTTCACGGCCCCCTCGCGCCCCCCGGCCGACTGCCTGCTGATTACGCACACCGGCACCATCAGCGAAACCTACGGAATTGAGAAGCTGCTGCGGGCTGTGGCCGAGTGCCAGCGCCGCCACCCCCTCGTGCCGCTGCGCCTGCGCTTCGTGGGGCAGGTGTCGGCCGGGCTGCGGGCCCAAATCGAGCAGGCCGGGCTGCTGCCGGCCACCGAGCTGCGGCCGTTCGTGCCGCACGCGCAGTCGGTGGCGTATTTGCTGGCCAGCTCGGTGCTGCTGATGGCTATCCCCGACGTGGCCAGCAACGACGGCATTCTGCCGGGCAAAGTGTTTGAGTATCTGGCCGCCGGCAAGCCAGTGCTGTGCGTGGGCCCGGCCGGCTCCGATGCTGACCATCTGTTGCGGGAGTGCGGCGCGGGCCAGGCGCTGCCCTACCACGACGACGAGCTGATGCTGGCTACGCTGGAAGCGCTGGCCGCCCGCTGGCGGGCTACTCCGAACCTGGACCTGCCCGGCCCGCGACCCGCCCGCTACTCCCGCCGCGCCCTGACCGGGCAGCTGGCCGGCCTCGCGCGCGGGTAGTTCGCGCGGGTAGCTGCGGCCCGGAAGGGGGGTAGGGAATTGGGCGCTCCGTCGGGCCAGCCCTTACCTTTGCCGGCCATTCCCCTTTCCTCTTCATGGCCCTCGACCTCAATCATAAATCCCTTCTCGTCACCGGCGGCACCGGCTCGTTCGGCAAGCAGTTCGTGCGCACGGTGTTTGAAAAATACCCGCAGGTGCGGCGGCTGGTCGTCTTTTCCCGCGACGAGCTGAAGCAGTACGAGATGAGCCAGGAGTTCAGCCAGGCCCAGTACCCGGCCATCCGCTATTTCATCGGCGACGTGCGCGACGCCGAGCGCCTGCACCGCGCCTGCGAGGGCATCGATATCATCGTGCACGCCGCCGCCCTCAAGCAGGTGCCCGCCGCCGAGTACAACCCGATGGAGTGCATCAAAACCAACATCTTCGGGGCCGAAAACGTGATTAATGCCGCCCTGGACTGCGGCGTGAAGGAAGTTGTGGCCCTGAGCACCGACAAGGCCGCCGCCCCCATCAACCTCTACGGCGCCACCAAGCTCTGCTCCGACAAGCTCTTTGTGGCGGCCAACAACATGAAAGGCTCGCGTGATTTGCGCTTTTCGGTGGTGCGCTACGGCAACGTGATTGGCTCGCGCGGCTCGGTGGTGCCGTTCTTCTTGCAGCAGCGCCACACCGGCGTGCTGCCCATCACCCACCCCGAGATGACGCGCTTTAATATCTCGCTTGAAGAAGGCGTGGATTTGGTGCTCTATGCGCTGGAAAACGCCTGGGGCGGCGAGATTTTCGTGCCCAAGATTCCGAGCTACAAAATCACGGAAGTGGCCCGCGCCATTGGCCCCGACTGCGAGCAGCGCATCGTCGGCATCCGCCCCGGCGAAAAGCTTCACGAGGAGATGATAACCGAAACCGACGCCCTGAGCACCATTGAACTGGAGCGCTACTACGTGATTTTGCCCGCCACGCCCACCTTCGACGTGGAGAAATTCACGCAGCACTTCCAGGGCACGCGGATGCCGCTGGGCTTCCACTACGACTCGGCCAATAACGATGAGTGGCTGGACGCGGAGCAGATTCGGGAGGAAATCCGGTTGCACGTAGACCCGAACTTTGCGGTTTAATGCCGTCAAAGCTTACTGCTGACTTCATGCCGAACTCATCCTTCCACCCCACCCGCCCCCTACCCTACGGCCGGCAGCACATCACCGAAGCGGATGTGGCGGCCGTCACGGCCGCCATGCAGGCCGACTACCTGACGCAGGGGCCCACCGTGGGCGAGTTTGAGCAGCAGTTTGCCGCCTACATCGGGGCCAAGTTTGCCGTGGCTGTGAGCAACGGCACGGCCGCCCTGCACCTGTGCGCGCTGGCGCTGGGCGTGGCGCCGGGGCAGCGTGTCATCACGACCCCGCTCACTTTTGCTGCCTCGGCCAACTGCGTGCGCTACTGCGGCGGCGAAGTGCACTTTGCTGATATCAACCCGGACACTGGGCTGATTGATTTAGCGCAAGTGCGGGGCCTGCTGGAAGCGCATCCCCAGGGTTATTTCCAGGGCCTGATTCCGGTTGATTTCGCCGGGCTGGCCGTGAATTTAGAGCAGGCCCGGCAGCTGGCTGACGAGTTTGGGCTCTGGATTATTGAGGACTCCTGCCACGCGCCAGGCGGCTTTTTCGTCGATGGGGGGGGTAGGGAGCAGTGCTGCGGCAACGGGCAGTTCGCCGATTTGGCCATCTTCAGCTTTCACCCCGTCAAGCACATTGCTACCGGCGAGGGCGGCATGATTACGACTAACCGCGAAGACCTCTATCATCACCTGTTGCGGCTGCGTACCCACGGCATCACCCGCGACCCGGCCGACTTGGTGCGCGAGCCTGATGGCGGCTGGTACATGGAAATGCAGGAGCTGGGCTACAATTACCGCCTGCCCGACATGCTTTGCGCGCTGGGTTTGAGTCAGCTCGCCCGCGCCGACGAGGGCCTGGCCCGCCGCCGTGAGCTGGCCGCCCGCTACGACGCCGCTTTTGCGAATCTGCCCGGCGTGACGCCGCTGGCGCCCGGCCAGCCCGGCCATGCCTACCATCTTTACGTCATTCAGGTCGTGGACCGGCGCGGGCTGTATGACTTTCTGAAAACCCGGCAAATCTTTGCGCAGGTCCACTACATTCCGGTGCACCGGATGCCCTACTATGAAGCTTTGGGCTGGCGCGCAGGCGACTTTCCACACGCCGAAGAATACTACCGACACTGCCTGAGCATTCCGCTGTTTCCCACGCTCACGGATGAGGAGCAGGACTACGTCGTGGCGTGCATTCGCAAGTTTATCCTTTCCTAATTTCCCCACCCCCTCGTTTTGCAACACACCCCGCAGGAAAACTTCTGGACCGGCGACTTTGGCCGCGACTACACGGACCGCAACTCGCGCGAGCTGGACGAGTGGAATGCCTTCTACCGCGCTACCTGGGGCCAGACCAGGCTGGAGATGAACCAGGATTTCGTGGGCGAGCTTCCCCGCGACGCCCGGCTTCTGGAAGTGGGCTGCAACACGGGAATGCAGCTGCGGGGCCTTCAGGAAGCTGGTTTTACCGACTTGTACGGCGTAGAATTGCAGCCCTACGCGGTTGAGAAAGCCAAACAGTACACGCAGCACATCAATATTGTGCAGGGCAGCGGCTTTGATTTGCCCTTCAAGGACAACTTCTTTGAGGTGGTGGTCACCAATGGCGTGCTGATTCACATCGCGCCGGCCGACCTGCCGCGC
Organism: uncultured Hymenobacter sp.; assembly: GCF_964243305.1. Classification (GTDB taxonomy): domain Bacteria; phylum Bacteroidota; class Bacteroidia; order Cytophagales; family Hymenobacteraceae; genus Hymenobacter. The sequence continues at coordinate 67,311 of NZ_CAXTEF010000012.1, read as the reverse complement.
ATCATGGCCGAAATGGTGCGCTGCTCCCGGCGTTACATCTGGGGATTTGAGTACTTCGCTCCCGAGCTGACGGCCGTGCCGTACCGGGGAAACGAGGGCTTTTTGTGGAAGGCGGACTATGCGCAGCTGTTTCTGGCGCAGTTTCCGGGGCAGCTCCGGCTGGTGAAGCAGGAGCTGTTTTCTTACGTGACAGACGCCGAGCGCGGCAACCAGGACGTGATGTATCTGCTCGAAAAGATAAACTGATGCGGCGGGTCGGCATTATTTCGCAAGTGCGTATGGGCAGCACCCGCCTGCTGGGCAAGGTGCTGCTGCCGGCCGCCGGCCGCCCGCTGCTCGACTACCACGCAGCGCGCCTCGCCGGCAGCGGCCTGCCCGTGGTGCTGGCCACTACCACCGAGGCGGCCGACGACGTGCTAGCCGCCTACGCCGCCGCCCACGCCCTGCCCTGCTACCGGGGCTCCGAAACCGACGTACTGACCCGCTACCACGAAGCCGCCCAACACTTCGGCTTCGACGTGATAGTGCGCGTGACCAGCGACTGCCCGCTGATTGACGGCGAGCTAATCGGGGCCGCCGTGGGCCGCTACCTGGCCGAGGGCAACCCACGCGCCTACCGCTCCAATGGTGTGGTGCGCACGTTTCCACGGGGGCTGGACTTCGAGATTTTCTCGGCCGAACTGCTGGCCGAAGCCTTTGCCCACGCCAGGCTGCCCTACGAGCGCGAGCACGTGACGCCCTACCTGAAAACCACGCTGGCGGCGGCCGGGCGGGTAGCTTTGCGCGACGAGGTGTGGGCCGGCGGCGACCTGAGCCGTTTCCGCATCACCCTCGACACGTCCGAAGACTACGCCGTGCTGCGCCGGCTGATTGAGGAGCACGACGCCGCTTCCCTACCCCTGCCCGCGCTGCTGAAGCTGCTGCCGGCCCAGCCCGACCTCATGGCCCTGAACGCCCACATTGAGCAAAAAACCACGTGAGCTTATGACCATTCCCGACGGGCTGCGCCGCAACGAGCTGGGCTACTATGAGGTGACCGACAAGCCCACGGCGGCCGAGCTGCGGGCCTATTACGCCCAGCGCTACTACCAGGAAAACCACGCCACCTACCAGGCCGCCTACCCCCCCGCCGAGCTGGAACACATCCGGGGCAAGCTGCGCCTGCGGGCGCACGTGGCGCAGGCGCTGGCGGACGCTACAGCTCCCGGCCGCTTCCTCGACGTGGGCTGCGGCGAGGGCTGGGCCCTGGCCTACTTCCAGGAGCAGGGCTACGACGTGCTGGGGCTGGACTTCAGCAGCTTCGGCCTCGACCAGCTGAACCCGGCCCTGCGCGAGCGGCTGCGCACCGGCGACCTGTACGAGCAGCTGGTAGCGCTGCGCGCTGAAAAGGCGGCTTTTGAACTGCTGTGGCTCGATAATGTGCTAGAGCACGTGCCCGACCCGGCGGCGCTGCTGGCCGGCTGCCGGGCCCTGGCCGCGCCCGGCGCGGTGCTGATGGTAGAAGTACCCAACGATTTCTCGGCGCTCCAGGAGCACCTGCTGACCGCCGGCCACATCGACCGGCCCTTCTGGGTGGCACTGCCCGACCACCTCTCCTACTTCAACCAGGCTGGCCTGACGGCCCTGGCCCTGGCCACCGGCTGGCGCGTGGCCGACGTGCTGGCCGACCACCCCATCGACCTCGATTTGCTCAACCCCGCCACCAACTACGTGCGCGACCGCGCCGCCGGCCCCGCCAGCCACCGCAAGCGCGTCGAGCTGGACAACCTGGTGCAGCACGCCGCGCCGCTGCCGGCCGTGGCCGCCTATTACCGCGGCTTAGCCGGCGTGGGCCTGGGCCGCAACATCGTGGCCTTTCTACGGCCCGACGGCGCCGAAACGGCCGCACCCTAAGTTTTCTGCTTTCCTCGTCATGCTCCCTACCCCCCCTCCCTGGCCCAATGCCTATGCTGCTCTGCCGGACCTCACTGCGCCCGCGCCGGGCCGGGCCGGCTACGCTCTGATGCCCATTCGGGCGACTGACCGCGAAGCCATTCGGCAGTGGCGCAACGCGCAACTCAACGTGCTGCGCCAGACGGAGCCGCTGTCGGTAGCCGCGCAGGACTCGTACTTTGAAAGCACGGTGCGGCCTCTTTTCAGCCAGCCCCAACCAAATCAGCTCCTGTTTTCGCTGCTGCTGGACGGAGCACTGGTGGCCTATGGCGGGCTGGTGCATCTGCACTGGCCGGATCAGCGCGGCGAGGTTTCCTTCCTAGCCGACCCGGCGCGAGTGGCCGACCCAGCCACCTACCGAACTGATTTTCAAGCCCACCTGCGCCAATTGGCAGCCCTGGCTTTCGGGCCGCTGAAATTGAATCGTTTGTTCACCGAAACCTACGACGTTCGGCCGGCGCACGTCGCTATTTTGGAAGAAATAGGGTTCCGGCCCGAGGGACGGCTACGCCAGCACGTGCGCCTGGCCGGTACCTTTGTGGATTCCCTTCTGCACGGCCTGCTGGCCGCCGACTATGTCCCCTACCCCCCTGAACTTCCCGTTTCGTAAAGTTTTCGTCAGCGGCGCGGCCGGTGTCATCGGCCAGGAAATGGTAGCCCTACTGACTGCTTTGCCCGGCGTCGAGGTACTGGCCGCCGACCTTAAACCCCGCCCGGCCACTTTTCCGCCCCCCATCCGCTACCGGCAGGGCGACCTTAACTTTCTGACTGAGGCTGAGCTGGCGGCCTTTGAGCCGGACCTATTTGTTCACTTGGCCGCCACTTTCGAGCGCAGCACCGAAACCTACGGGTTTTGGGAAGAGAACTTCCAGCACAACGTGCAGCTCAGCCATCGCCTTATGACGGTGACTAAGGGCCTGCCCAGCTTGCACCGGGTAGTATTTGCATCCAGCTACCTTATCTACGACCCGGCGCTTTACACATTTGCGACCCCGCCCGCCGCCCCGCGCCGCCTGCGCGAAGACGACCCGCTGCAACCCCGCAACCTGACGGGCATGGCCAAGCTGGCCCACGAAATTGAACTGCGATTTCTCGACGGCTTCCGGGGGACGCAGTTCACGACCGTAAGCGCCCGCATTTTCCGGGGCTACGGCCGCAACTCGCGCGATGTAGTGTCGCGCTGGGTGCGGGCAGCTCTGGCCGACGAGGAAATCACGGTCTATGGTGCTGAATCGCAGTTTGATTACCTCTATGCTGCCGACACGGCCGAGGGTCTGCTGCGCCTGGCTGCCGCAGAGCAGACCACCGGCATCCTCAACTTAGGCACCGGCCGCGCCCGCCGCGTGGCCGACGTGGTGGCCGAGTTGCAACGTCACTTTCCCGGCCTGCGCACCCGCATTGAGCCCTCGCCCATTCCCTTCGAGGGCTCAGAGGCCGACCTGACGGCCTACGTGGCCGCCACCGGCTGGACGCCGCCCACCGCCCTGGAGACGGCCATTCCCGCCCTTATTGCCTACGAGCGCGGTCGCCTTGACGATGCCCCGACTGCCGCTGCGCCCGGCCATGTGCTCATCACCAGCGCGGCGGCCAAGGTGCCGCTGGTGCAGGCCGTGCGGGCCGCCGCCACCCGCCTGCACCCGGCCGTGCGCGTGGTGGGCGGCGACCTGAATGCCGCCGCTACAACTCAATACTTCACCAACGACTTCTGGGCCATGTCAGCCCTGAATGACGCCGTACTACCCGGCCTGCTGGCTGAATGCCAGGCGCGCGGCATCACCCACATTATCCCGACCCGCGACGGCGAGTTAGCCTTCTGGGCCCGGCACCGGGCGGCGCTGGCCGCAGCCGGCATAGCGGTGCTGGTGAGTGAGCCGGCCGCCGTCGCGCGTTGCCTCGACAAGCTGGCATTTGCCGAGTTTGGGCAGGTACGCGGCTTACCCGTCATCGCCACTGCTTTGCACCCCGATGAGCTGCCGGGCGCCCCGGCCCTGCTGGTGGTGAAGGAGCGCCACGGGGCCGGTTCGCGGCAGCTGGGTTTGGCGCTGAGTCCGGCGGCGGCGCTGGCTCACGCCCAAGGCCTGCGAGAACCGGCGTTTCAGCCCTACGTGACGGGGCGCGAAATCAGCGTCGATGCCTACGTGGACCAGCGGGGCCGGGTGCACGGGCTGGTAGCGCGCACCCGCGACGTGGTGGTGAACGGCGAGTCGCAGGTGACAACCACGCTGCCCGACGAGGCGCTGACGGCCCAACTCACGGCCATCGTGGCGCAACTAGGTTTATACGGCCCGCTCGTGCTGCAAGCCATTGTGGATGAGGATGGCGGGTTGCACCTTATCGAGTGCAACTGCCGGTTCGGCGGCGCTTCCACGCTGGGCATCGCGGCCGGCGTCGATTCGTTTTTCTGGTTTTTGCAGGAAGCGGCCGGGAATAATTTGGCCGATTTTCCGTTCTGCCCCGCCGCTGTGCCCCTGCGCCAAGTGCGGGCTGCGGCCGACATGGTGACGGTCGTAGGATAGGCTTTTTCCCGCGCCGCCACTATCACATAGTTAAAAGCAAGGAAGGCCCCGCACTTTGTGCGGGGCCTTCTGCCGACAACATCAGACCATTCAGCGGGTAAGAACCATCCGCCTACTCACGACTTCTTTACCATTCACGCGCAGAGTGTAGATATAAACACCGGCCGATAGTGAGCCAGCTTGCACCTCTACCGCCTGCTGGCCACCGGCCAGATTGGACAGTGTTTTTACGGTGCGGCCCTGCATATCGCTAATCACGAGGGTGGCCCCGGTTATGCCAACCGGCAACGAATAGTCAATCCGGGTTGCCTGGCCGAAAGGATTAGGCGCGTTCTGCTCCAATTTCACCTGGCTCATATCCAGGCTGGCCGGAGCAGCTTTGTCCGTGGGAGCACTATCCATGCTTTTCCCCACCAATGTCCGCAGCTCGGCCACTTGCGTTTTCAAGTCCGTAAGCTGCTGTTGCAGTTGCGCTGCCTCTGTTTGCTTGGCATCAAGCTGCTTTACAGCCTCTACCAGTACGGGAATAATTGCATCGTAATTTACGGCGAAGAAGCCATCTGCTTGCTTAACGACAGCTTCGGGCATTACCTTTTGTAATTCCTGGGCGATGAAGCCATCCATGCGGCCATCTGGGAAGCTCCGCTCCGCGAATTCCTTCTTCTTGAAGGCATACGTGCGGCCGTTGATTTTGCGAATCATATCCAGCCCGTTTTTCAGCGGCTTGATATCCGACTTAAACCGCTCATCAGACGAGATGAGAGAACCTGAACCGGTAACCGTGCCGGATGCGACTACTTGTCCGTTGGCGCGCACTTCAAAGATAGCATTACCCAGCCTCCCATTATTCTGGTTGTTAACCGAAAATATGGGGCGGGTTACTATTGCGGAGCCATCTGTCCGACGCCCAAGTATGGTCACGAGAGGTCTGCCAATTCCGAACTCATCAATTACATCATTGGCCGGAGCTACTTCACCAACAATAAACAAATTTTGCCGCACATCATTAGTGCGGGTTGAAATAATAGCAGGCGCAAATTGACCCGCAGTATTCGTAGAATTAGTAATTGACAAGAAATTGCCGGGCGCATCTGCTACGCCAATTCGGAGGGGTATTTCTCCACCTGACACGGCCGTTGCCGTAATTTCAGCGGCCGGGGCCGCGGTGCCTCCTTGCAGTTTGAGCACGTCCGTGAACGTGTTGTTAAACTGGTTGCTGATAAAGCGCATCCGCAGCACGCTGTTGACGTTCTCGCCCCAGCCAACTATCAGGTCTTCCGCGCCCGTACCGGTATTGGTTACTTGGTTGAACAGCCCGAACTGAGACCTTTTTTGCAGCCGCAAGCCGTAAGGAAGCACGCCGCCTACCCCGAATGGTGACTCCCCCAGCGCCGACCAGTTATCGTTGAGGGCAAACTGGCCGAACAAACCACTGCGAATTTGACCCAACGGGCCGGTAGCGCCGGAAGCTGGCGTTCCATTGACCGAAGTGCCCTGAATGGTTTGCCCAGGGGTTAGTACTTGCGCAGAGGCGGTGCTACCGGCAGCGACGCCCAGCATGATAAGGAGCGCCGTGACGCGAAAAATGGTAGATGGTTTCATGGCTTTTTTTAAGTTATGAGTGTAATCGCCTACTCTGACAGCACTACCACGCTCGGCTTTTCAGCCGCCGGGCGTAGTAAGTCACAGTACTCATCGTTTTTTACAGCCCTTGGTGCCATCTCATGACCAGTGGATTGGACACGGCTGTTCCGTTCACCTCCTTTCCGGGTTAAAAAAGTTGAAAACCTTACGTCAGTCTCGAAAACCGAAGAAATCACGGCTTTAGAACGACTAGTGATAAGTCGTTGAGCGGGAGCAAGAGGCCACGCAGCACGGTATCCAACCTTGAATAAAGGAGGTGTCCGCAAGGGTAATATGAGCATCTCAGGCAAGCTGTGGCCTAATATGCTAGTCAGAGGATAACGATAAACGCTACTGTCTGGAATTGTGCCTTGATGAACAGGCGACTTCAGCTTAAAGACCAGCTTGGTAAAATAATGTTTGATTCAAAATGAAAAATAAGTTAATTTATAAATTACAGACGCTGACATAGCGCATAAGCCAACATGACGCATAATGAGATAATGCGCAAGGCATACCTTTGCGGCCCCGTTCATCGATAATTTTGCACCCGTCTTACCACAGACTACGCCGCTCGCGGCCGAAACCCGGCTGGCTTACGTGCTGCGGCACTTCTGGCGGATATATGAGTCAGAATTAGCGGTGCGCTTTGGCAAACCGGGAGGGGAGTAAGCTTTTTCCGTGCCTCCATGCCCGTTCTCGTTTTCGACCTCGACGACACGCTCTACCCCGAGTTGAGCTACGTGCACGGCGGCTTTCGGGCGGTGGCCGAGTTCCTGGCGCCGCACTTGAATCGGCCGGCCGTGGAGGTGGCCGCCGAGCTGATAGCCGAAGAAGCCGCCCACGGCCGGGGCCAGGTGTTCGATGCCGTGCTGCGCCGCCACGGCCGCTGGAGCCAGGGCCTCGTGGCGGCCTGCGTGCGTACCTATCGGCGCCATCAGCCGGCCGGCCTGACTTTATATCCCGATGCGGAACGCTGCCTGGCCCGGTTTGCCGCCTGGCCGCTCTATCTGGTCACCGACGGCCACAAGGAAGTGCAGGCGCGCAAGGTGGCGGCTTTAAGTTTAAGCAAACGCTTTCGCCACGCCTACCTCACCAACCGCTACGGCCGCCACCGCGCCAAGCCCAGCCCCTACTGCTTCGAGCTGATTTGCCGCCGCGAGCGGCTGGCGCCGGCCGCCGTGTGGTACGTGGCCGATAACCCGCGTAAGGATTTCGTGGGCCTCAAGCCCCTGGGTTTCCAGACCGTGCGCCTGCTGCGCGGCAGCTACGCCCACCTGCCCGCCGACGCCGCCCACGAAGCGGCCTACCGCATTCAGTCGCTCGATGAGCTGACGCCGGCTCTGCTGCTGGGCTAAAAGGGGGGGTAGGGAGTGAGGGGGGTAGGGAATGAGGGGTCCGGGGCGGGCGCTACCTTTACGCATTCGATTTCACGCCCTGCCATGACCGAAATTTATATCGGCGGCCGTCCCGTCGGCCCCGCGCACCCGCCCTTTGTCATCGCCGAGATGTCGGGCAACCACAACCAAAGCCTGGCCCGCGCCCTGGCGCTGGTGGATGCCGCCGCCGAGGCTGGCGTCCACGCCCTCAAGCTCCAGACCTACACTGCCGACACCATCACGATGGACACTGGCTTCGTCATCCGCGAGGAGGGCCAGTCGCTGTGGGAAGGCCGCGACTTGTATAAGCTCTACCAGCAGGCCCACACGCCCTGGGAGTGGCACGCCGAGATTTTTGCCCGCGCCCGCCAGCACGGTTTGCTGGCCTTCAGCTCGCCGTTTGACGAGACGGCGGTGGATTTTCTGGAAACCCTGGACGTGCCGGCCTATAAGATTGCCTCGTTCGAGAACGCCCACTGGCCGCTGCTGCGCCGGGTGGCCGCCACTGGCAAGCCCGTGATTGTGAGCACCGGCGCGGCCACGCTGGCCGAGATTGATGAGGCCGTGCGGGTGCTGCGCCAGGCCGGCTGCCGCGAGCTGGTCTTGCTCAAATGCACCAGCACCTACCCCGCCTCGCCCCAGAATACCAATCTGCGCACCATCCCGGTGCTGGCCGAAGCCTTCAGCTGCCCCATCGGCCTCTCCGACCACACGATGGGGGTAGGGGCCAGTGTGGCGGCGGTGGCGCTTGGCGCCTGCGTCATCGAAAAGCACTTCACCCTGAGCCGCGCCGAGGGCGGCGTGGATGCGGCTTTTTCCTTGGAGCCCTCCGAGCTGCGGCTGCTGGTTGAGGAAACCGAACGCGCCCACCAAGCGCTGGGCACGGTGCAGCTCTGCGTGCAGCCCGACGAGGAGAAAAGTCGGGTCTTCAAGCGCAGCATCTACGTGGCCCGGCCTATCGCGGCGGGCGAGGAATTCACGACCGAGAACCTGCGCATCATCCGCCCCGGCGACGGCCTGCTGCCCCGCTTCTGGGAAACCGTGCTGGGCCGCCGCGCCGTCCGCGCCCTACCCCCCGGCACGCCCCTGACCTGGGATGCGCTCTGAGCCGCGGCCGCTGCCGGTCCGGCTGCGCGACATTTTGCAGCTACGCTTCACGGCGGTTTTCGCCGGTATGGCGCCCGCCGCGCTGGATAGCATCTCGCCCCTTAATCCGTTACGGCGCTTGGCGCGGGTGCTGGCCTACGCGGGTTTGCGGCTGGTCGGGCACGTGTTTCAGCCGGTACGCAACAAGGAGGAGCTGGGCGGCAAGGTGTGGCTCTACGTGGTGAGCGCCAACAACTACGAGGCGCTGGAATTTATCCGGCAAGCCCGGCCCGATGCGGTGCTCGTGGCCGGGCAGGGCAAGCAGATTGGGCGATATAATCAGGCCGTCAACCGGCTTTCGCTGCGCCGCAAGCTGCTGTATTACTGGCAGTATCCGGGGGCTTTATTTAGTTTGCTGCGCCGGGAAAAACACCGGGCCTGGCGGTTTTTCGACCTGATTTTCTACGCCATCGGCTACTACGAGGTGTACCGCCGGGCACTGCGCCACTACCAGCCGCGGGCCGTCGTTTTCTCCAACGACCACAACGACGATGCCCGCTCGCTGCTGCTGGCCTGCCGCGCCGAGGGCGTGCCCACGGCCTACGTGCAGCACGCGAGCGTGAGCACCAGCTTCCCGCCCCTGGGCTTTGATTTGAGCCTGCTCGAAGGCCAGGATGCTCTGGATAAATACCGCCGGTGCGGCCCCGTGCGGGGCCGCGTCGAGCTGGTGGGGATGCCCAAGGCCGACCTCTACCTGGCCCGGCGTAACCTCGCGCCGGCCGTGCGCCGCGTGGGCCTGGCTTGCAACATCCACGACCCGCTGCCCGCCCTTCAGCAGACGCTGGCGTATTTGCAGCACGAACTGCCCGACCTCACCTTCACGCTGCGCCCGCACCCCAGCGACGGCCGCGACTTCGGACCGTTGCGCCAGCAGCTGCCGCAGCTGGAGTGGTCGGATGCGCGCCGGGAAAATGTGTTTGACTTCCTCTTGCGCCACGATGCGCTGGTCGCGGCCGACACCTCTACCCACCTGGAAGCCACGCTCCTTAACGTGGCCAGCCTCTACTTCCGCTTCGGCACCAACCCGCTCACTGATGATTACTACGGCTACGCCGCGCGCGGCCTCGTGGACCGGGCCGATTCCCTACCCCAGCTGGCCGGGCTGCTGCGCCGCTACCAGCAGCACAAGCCTGCCGACCTCTACCGTCGCGCCGCCTACTACAACGCCACGCTCGGCACGGCCTTTGAGGGCCGCAGCCGCGAGCTGAGCCTGCGCGTGCTGGCCACCTGGCTCGACGCTAAGCGGGTGGTGGCTTGACCTGCCGCCGTACCTTCGCCGCCATGCCTCCCGCCGTTGCTCCAGCTTTCGTGTCCACTGTCTCTGCTGCCCGCCCCTTGCCGGCGCCGGTGAGTGCCCAAACCCGGCTGACGTACGTGCTGGGGCACTTCTGGCAGGCCTATGAGCCCCGACTGCCGGTATGTATTGGCGAGGTGGGGGGGGTAGGGGTTGAGGTAGAAGTCGCTGACGGCGCCGCCAATTTTTTTGCCGGCACGGCGCCGCAGCCGGTGGCGCCGGTCTGGCGCACGTGGCGCGGGCAGCGGCTGCCGTTTTTCTTTACTGAAAACGAAGACTCCGAGCTGCTCACGCGGCTGTCGGGACGGGCCGCTATTAACGTAGATATTATCTCGGCAGCGTTCTATCTGCTCAGCGGCTGGCAGGAGTATTTCAGTCAGGATCAGGATGCGCACGGGCGCTTCCCTTATGCCGCCAGCGTACAACGCCGCTATGATTTTGTGGCGGTGCCGGTCGTGAACTACTACTTCGACTTGCTGAAAACGGCCATCGAGCACGTCACGGGACGCGCGCTGACTCTCCGCGGCTGGCCCGGCGGCGCGCCGCTGGCCGCTTTCATCAGCCACGATATCGACCTGCTGCGCGGCGGCTGGAAGGCCCCCGTGAAGCGGGCCCTGCGCCAAGGCCGCTGGGCCGAGGCCCTGACCCGGCTGAGCCGCCTGCGCCAGTCGCGGGGCGCCTGGAACAACCTCGAACACGTGGCCGCCCAGACCGCCCGCTACGGCGGCAAGAGCACGTTTTTCATTTTACCCTGCCCTCACCCCGCCCCCGATGGCACCCCTAACGCCAACTACCGCCTCGGCCCCCGGCTGCGCGCGCGCCTGCGGGCACTGGCCGCGCAGGGCCACGAAATTGGCTTGCACGGCAGCATCGGCAGCAGCCTCAATGCCCGCCAGCTGGCCACGGAGCAGCAGCGGCTGCCCGGCCCGCCGGCCCGCGGCCACCGCTTTCACTATCTCAAGTGGGACCCGCGCCGCACGCCCCTTGTGCTCGACAAAGTAGGTTTTGACTATGATACGACGCTGGGCTTCGCCGAGCATTTTGGCTTTCGCAATTCCTACTGCCACCCGTTTCAGCCCTTTAACTTCGCCACGCATTCCGCCCACCGCTTTCTGGAAATCCCGCTGCTGCTCATGGATGTGACTTTGCACCACCCGTGCTACTTGCAGCTGAGCGCCGAGCAGGTGCTGCCCGCCCTGCGCCCGGCGCTGGCCCAGGTCGAGCAGTTTGGCGGCGTGGCGGGCATTCTGTGGCACAACAATCACTTCGACCCCGAGAACGTGGTGAACGGCCCCGCGCAGTTTCACGAGCTGATGCGGGACTTGCAGCAGCGGGGTGCCGCCTTCCTGACCGGCACCGAGACGGCCACCTGGTATCAGCGAGAAGCCCCAACTGCTCACTCGTAATTCATAACTCGTAACTCAAGTAAGTGGGCATCGTTCTGCGCCAGGGCCTGCGCAACACCCTGATTTCCTACGTCGGGCTGGCCATCGGCTTCGTCAACACCACCCTGATTTTGCCGCGGCTGCTGGCCCCGGCCCAGATTGGCCTGACCGGCGTGCTCATCTCCATTGCCACGATTGCGGCGCAGGTGGCGGCGTTCGGCTTTTCGAGCACCACGCTGCGGTATTTTCCCTACTTCCGCAACCGCGAGGCCGGACACTCGGGTTTTCTGCCGCTGCTGCTGGGCCTGCCCTTGCTGGCGTTCGGGGGGGTAGGGCTGGTGGTGGTGCTGGCCCGGCCGCTGGTTTTGCGCTGGTACGCCCACGACGCGGCCCTGCTGGGGCCCCATTACCTGGTGGCCGTCGGGCTGGGGCTGGCCATCCTGGTGTTTTCGCTGCTCGACGCTTATTTGCGGGCCTTGTTTCACTCGGCGTTCTCCTCATTTTTGCAGGAAGTGCTGGTGCGGCTGCTCATCGTGGCGGCGGCGGCGGCCTACGGGCTGGGCTACCTGCCGTTTGGCGGGTTCGTGCTGGCTTATCTGGGGGCGTATGCGCTGTCGGCCCTGCTCTTGCTGGTTTATCTGGGGCGCATTGGCGAGCTGCACTGGCGACCCACGCGGGCCGTTTTCACGGTGAGGCCGCTGCGCGAGCTGCTGGCTTTCGGCGGCTTTGCCTTGCTCGGCAATATCTCGGGCACCATCCTGGTCACGATTGACGCCCTGATGGTGGGCGCCAAGCTCAGCCTGGCGGCGGCCGGCATCTACGCCATTGCCTTCAACATGAGCACGGCCCTAACCATCCCCTTCCGGGCGCTCTACAAGACGGCTTTTCCACTCATTGCCGAGTACTGGAAAGCCGGCAAAATGGCCGAAATGGCTCACTTCTACCGCCGCAGTACCCGCCTCAACACCGTGCTCGGCTGCTACCTGGCCCTGGGCATCGGCCTCAATCTGGACTTTGTGTACACGCTCATTCACCGCCCCGAATACGCGGCTGGCTCCACGGCCGTGCTGCTTTTGCTGCTGGGCCGCCTCCTGGATGGCATCACGGGCGTCAATGGCATCATCGTGGTCACCTCGCCCCGCTACCGCGTTGATTTACTGTTTAATATCTCGCTGGCGGCGGCCATAGTGGCCCTCAACTGGCTCCTGATTCCGCGCCTGGGCCTGAGCGGCGCGGCCCTGGGCAACTGCCTGGCCCTGGGCGGCATCAACCTTATCCGCACGCTCTTCGTGTGGCGCGCCTACGGTCTGCAACCGTTTGATAGCCGCATTCCGCGCATCCTGGCCGTGGCCGCGGCGGCCGGCGCGGCGGCCTGGGCGCTGCCGGCCTTCCCTACCCCCCTGCTCACGCTGCTGGCCCGCGGCAGCACGCTCACGCTGCTCTACGGCGCCGGGCTGGGGCTCAGTGGTGCGGCGCCGGAGCTGCGGGCGCTGGCGGCGGGGGTTTGGAATAGGGTAAGGGGGTAGGATTAAAGTGGTGGTTAGTTGACAAAGGCAAGGCACTTGCATCCTGGCGTTCTACATAAGTCCCTACCACCCGCAGCCTGCGTATTTATCTTCGTCTCCTTATTCGCCTCTAGCGGCGTACTCCAATGGCCAAGAAATCAAAACTTCAAGCTGCCTCCGACGCTCTAGCCGCCCCGCAGCAGCCCTACTACTTGCAGCGGGCTCAAATCAAAGACTTTCGGTCCATCCGCGATTCCAATGTGGAATTTAGGGCAGGACTGAATATCATTATCGGGGCTAATGGATCGGGAAAAACAAATTTTGTGCGGTGCCTTCAAAATAGCTTGGATAAACTAAGCCCTAGCTTTAATGGAGATGTAGAGTTGTATATAAGTGGTCGGGAAGAATTGATAGTAAGACCTACCAAGCAAAGTACTGCGACTGAGGACGATTTACTGAACGGTAATTCATATTATGATAACAAACAACGGCTTATTGAGCTATCAACTGGAGGCGTAAATTTTTATGGCGAATCATTCTCATCAGCGCATCTTAAATACAAGTCCGAACTGGCCTCAGCAGATAAATCTTGCTTATTAAGTTTGATAGCAATCTCACATGGTATTCCTACCCCTTATCACTTAATTGATGTAGCGGAAGACTTCGAAATAGACCCTCGTTTTATTGGTCATAACAATTTTGAAAATTCTCTTTTTGTTACTGCTCTGGTAACGAGTATTAGCAGGGCTCTACTATTCATCAATGGTATACCAAGCATCAATGGTGTACCAAAGATTAAGGGCCCATTACCGACGCATAAACAAGTAGGTGCTGCACTTCACGAAGTGGAAAAGTTTTATTTAAACTTTCTAGTGCCCCAGTTAAAGCAATTCACCCCGATAAGTAATTTGCGTTTTACAGCTTCCTATAACACTTACGCTAATTCTTCGCAGCACCGAGTAATTGTCAAGGGCATCACTATTGATTTCAAAATCAATAGTGACTGGCTACCATTTAGTGCTCTATCAAGTGGCACCCAGCGCTTATTTTATATTTTATCCGAAACTGTTGCTTCTTTGCTAGTATTACCGAAAAAAAATTTGTATCGAACTACCACATATGATAAAATTATTCTCTTAGAAGAACCTGAACTTGGCATTCACCCCGATCAGCTAGAGAAGTTGTTGCTATTTCTTCGCGAGCAATCCGAAAAACATCAGGTTATTATCACCACGCACTCACCGCAGGTGCTGGACATGCTGAACGAGGATGAGTTGGACCGCATTACGATTTGCGAGCTGCACAAAACCAAAGGCACACAGTTTCGCAAGCTGAAAAAGGCGCAGATTGCCACGGCGCAGCAATTCATGAAAGAGAAGGGCGTATTTCTGAGCGACTATTGGCGCTACGGCAACCTGGAAGGCACTAATTAATCGGGCGCCGGAACAATGCCAACCAGCAATAAAAAGCCAGTGCGAATAGGCCTGCTAGGGGAGTCACCGAACGATACGGCGGCGCTGAAAGTGCTTCTCCAGCAGCGATACGCGGAGCGCATCCACGTTTTTGCGCTCCTTAAAAATCTGAAGGCCGATAAAGTCGCGGGACTGAAGGCTTTGCGAATGCTGCCCAAAGTTTACGCGAGCGAGCGGCCCGACATCGTTGTATTTACTCGCGACCTCGACGCGCTGGCTTCCGACACCGCGCAGGTGATGAAGCGGCAACAGGAATTCGACGACATCAATGGTTGTGTGGGCGGCAAGGGCATTTTTCTGCTGCACATCTACGAGTTTGAAGCACTAATTATGGCGCATATTGCCCCCTTTAATGCGCTCTACACCTGCGTTTGCAAGCCACAAGCCGACCCCATGCGCATAATAGACCCGAAAGGGGAATTGCGGAAAGCCTCCCGTAAGGGGAAGCGCGGTGAATACTCAGAGAACGACTGCGAAGAGATATGCCGGAGGCTGGATTATACCGAACTAGTTAAAAACTGCACGTACTTCCGCAGGTTTGACCAGGAATTTGCCAATAGACTGCTGAAATAGCGGCCACTACCTCAGCCTATAAATCCGCTCAATCAACTCCACTACCTGGCAGCCTTCCTCGGCGCTGGCGGCCACGGTGCCGCGCCCGCGCAGCGTCGCCACCACGTTGTCGATGACCTGGCCGTGGTTGGCGGCCGAGCCCTGGTAGGGGCCGTAGTCGTTGGCCGGGTTGGTGGGCGGCAGGGGGGGTAGGAAATAATTCTGCACGTGGCAGTACTCCACTTTATCAAGGTACTGCCCGCCGATTTTGAGGGCGCCGCGCTCGGCCACTACCGTCAGGGAGCTTTCCAGGTTGCGGTCCCAGACGGCGGTGCTGTAGCTGAGCGTGCCGCTGCCGCCGCCCGCCACCAGGTCGAAGGTGACCAGGCCGCTGTCCTCGAACTCGGTGATTTGCTGATGATTAAAGTTTTGAAAGCGGGCCGTGAGGTTGGCTACGTCGCCGAACACCCAGCAGAGCAAATCCACGAAGTGGCTGAACTGCGTGAAGAGCGGGCCGCCGTCCTGGGCCAGGGTGCCGCGCCAGCCGCCGGGCCGGTAGTAGCGGGCATCGCGGTTCCAGAAACAGTTGATTTGCACCAGGTAAATCTGCCCCAGCCGGCCTTCGTCCACGAGCTGCTTGAGCCAGGCGGCGGGCGGCGAGTAGCGGTTTTGCATGACGCCAAACACCAGCCGGCCGGTTTGCCGGGCGGTTTGCCCGATGGTTTCGGCATCCATCGTGGTCAGGGCCAGCGGCTTTTCGACCACCACGTGCAAACCGGCGTGCAGCCCCGCCACGGCCTGCGCCGCGTGCTCGCCGTTGGGCGTGGCCACGGTGAGCACGTCGGCGGCGGGGCCGGTTTGCAGGTAGCTTTCTAGTGAGCTGAACAAGGGCACGCCCGGAAACTCCGCCGCCAGGGCCGGCGCCAAGTCGGCCCGCACGTCAATCAGGGCGGCCAGTTCGGCGCCGGCGTGGCGCGCCACGAGCGCCGCGTGGCGGCGGCCAATGTGGCCCACGCCGCAGATGGCGAAGCGAACCGGCGAAATAAGCGGGATAGGCGGGCTCACTGGACGGCGCTAGGAAGCTTGAAAAAAGCGTGTAGGCAACCGGCCACGTAGGCCTGCTGCTCTGCCGTCAGAAGCGGATGAATCGGCAGCGACAACACCGCCTGGCACAGCCGCTCGGCCACCGGAAACTGCCCTTGCTGATACTTCAGGTACGCATACGCCGGCTGCTGGTGCGCCGGCAGGGGGTAGTAAATCATGGTCGGCACGCTGCGCTGCCGCAGGAATTCGCGCAGCGCGTCGCGGCGGCTGGCGTCTTCCAGCGTAATCGTGTATTGGTGAAACACGTGGCTGCTGCGCGGGTCGCGGGCCGGGATGCGCAGGCCCGGCAGCGCGCCCAGTGCGGCATCGTAGCGGGCGGCCACGGCCTGCCGGGCGGCGGTGGCGGCGGGCAGCTGGCGCAGCTTGACTTGCAGCAGGGCGGCTTGCAGCGTGTCGAGGCGGGAGTTGAGGCCGACGCGCTGGTGCACGTATTTTTGGCTTTGGCCGTGATTGGCGAGCTGCTGCAAGCGCGCGGCGCGGGCCGCATCGCGGGTGAGCAGGGCGCCGCCGTCGCCGAGGGCACCCAGATTTTTAGAGGGGAAAAACGAGGTAGTCCCTACCCCCCCCACCGTGCCGGCATAGGCGGTTTCGCCGTCGGCAAACCGGAACGTGGCGCCGATGGCCTGGGCGTTGTCCTCAATCAGCGGAATGCTATGGCGCGCAGAAATGGCGCGCAGCTGCTCTAAATCAGCACATTGGCCAAATAAATGCACCGCGATGATAGCGCCGGTGCGCGGCGTGAGGGCCGCCACCACGGCGTCGGGGTCGAGGTTAAAGGTATCGGGGCGCACGTCGGCCAGCACCGGGCGCAGGCCGAGGAGCGCGGCGGCCTCCAGCGTGGCGACGTAGGTGAAGGCGGGCACAATGATTTCGGCGCCGGCCGGCAACTCTAGGCTGAGCAGGGCCAGGGTGAGGGCGTCGGTGCCGTTGGCGCAGGGCACCACGTGAGTGCCACCCAGGTACTGGCCCAGCTCTTTGGCAAATTCGGCCACGGCTGGCCCCTGAATGAAGGCGCCAGAATGCAGCACTTCGCGCAGCGCTTCATCCAGGGCCGGCTGCAGAGCTGCGTGCTCGGCGGCTAGGTCGAGCAGTTGGATGGGCGAAGGGGGGTAGGCGGGCACGAAACTCAAACGACAAATCAATTACCGCGGTCAAAGGTAGCCGGCGCATTCCCTACCCCCTCCAATTCCAGCAAGGTCCAGAGCAGGCGCAGCAAATCAAACTGCCGCAGGTCCGGGTCGGCCGAAAGCAGGTTGCGCCGCAGCCGGGGCGCGGCGGCCTGCAGGGCGGCGCGGGCGGCGCGGGCCAGCCCCAGCTGGCGCAGCCGCAGGGCTAGGCGCAAGAGGCGCGACTCCTCCATCCCTACCCCCTCCTTTTCATGCTGAGCGCGGTAGAGCAGCACGAGGTTGCGCACGGCGTGCCGCGACTTTTCCAGGAACCCGGCCGCCGGCTCCAAGCCCTCATCGTGGCGCACGGGATTATCCAGGCGCAGCACGGGCACGGCGGCCCGGCGCAGGTTCCAGCCCAGTTGGGTGTCTTCGTGGCCGTAGTGGCGCAGCTGCTCGTTGAGCGGAAAGCGGCGGTAGACGGCCGCCTGAATCAGCAGGTTGTTGAGCATGAGCTGACTGTAGGGCGCGCGCTGGCGCACGGCGGCCGGGCGCGCCTCGCGGGCGGTGGCGTAGCGGTAGCGCAGCTGCAAGTCGGCTTCGGCGGGGGGGGTAGGCGCGTAGCTGATGCCGCCCTCCAGCACCGGCGCCCGGTGGCGGGCGTCGGCGTAGCGCTTCAGAAAGTGCGCGTCGGGCAGGCGGCCGTCGTTATCCAGCAGCAGCAGCCACTGCTGCTGAGCGCGGGCGGCCAGCCGGTTGCGGCAGGCGGCGCGGCCCACGTTGGCCGGCAGCTCTTCGTAGCGCAGGCCGGGCAGCGCGGCCAGCGGCCGGTTTAGCTGCCGGTATTCCTCACTTGAGCCATCATCCAGGCACAGGATTTCCACCGGGCCGGGCCAGTCGGCCAGCTGCGCGTGCAGCTCCTGCACCAGGGGCCGCACGGCGTGGTTGAAGACCGGAATAAGGATGGAGAGACCGTTAGTGTCAGGCACGTCGAGCTGCGGGCAAGCTAGTCAGATTGTACTCCCTACCCCCGTCTGTCATCCTTATCTGGCGTCCGCTTGCGAAGAGCCTTCTCGCGGTTGAACATCGGTTGAACATCAATCGTAGCAATGACTCGTTCAGAAGTGACAAGGTCCCTGGCAAGCTCAGGATGACACTGCCGGGTTCGAATCCAGCAGCTGCCCGTCGCGGCAGGTCAGCACGCGGTGGGGGTAGTCTTTGATGAGCTGGAAGTTGTGGGTGGCCATGAGCACGGTAGTGCCGGCGTAGTTTATTTCCCGAAACAGCTGCATAATGCCGTCGGCCACTTCCGGGTCGAGGTTGCCGGTGGGCTCGTCGGCCAGCAGCAGCAGCGGCTCGTTGAGCAGGGCGCGGGCAATGACGACGCGCTGCTGCTCGCCGCCCGAGAGGCGGTGCGGCAGCCGGTTCGTTACCTGGCTCAGGCCCACGCGCATCAGCACCTCCTGCACCCGCTGCTGCTTGCGCACCTTGCCCTTCCAGCCAGTGGCGCCGAGCACGAACAGCAGGTTTTCAGCCACCGTGCGGTCGGAAAGCAGCTGAAAATCCTGAAACACAATGCCGAGCTTGCGCCGCAGATACGGCACCTCGCTGGTCCGGAGGCGAGCCAGGCCGTAGCCGGCCACCGTGCCGGTGCCGCCGCCCAGCGGCAGGTCGGCGTAAAGGGTTTTGAGCAGCGACGATTTGCCGGCGCCCGTGCGGCCCACGAGGTAGGCAAACTCGCCCTTTTCCAGCGAAAATGTCACGTCCTGCAACACCGCCTGCGTCTCCTGCATCACGGTTGCCGCGTGCAGCGCCAGGACTGTCTCGACCACGGATTTATCGGATTTGTTGGATTCCACGGATTTCGGGGACGATTTTCAAACGGTATTCACGCTGCCTTTCAGTTCACCAATTTAATGACGAGCTATACTTAATGCTTTTCAGCAGATTAAATAGCCAGCGGGCGCAGCTTGCCAAACTCCAGTTCGCTGATGACGGCGGCCAGCTCTATCTCCTTGCCTTCCAGCCCGTAGCGATACAAATCCTTGAGCGGGCGGTCGGCGCGGAAATACGCAATCAGGACGAATTGCTCGTCGCGCAATTGAATATAATCCGGGATTTTGGCCTTGCCTTTGACTTTGATAATGTACATTTCTTTGAGTTATGAGTTAAAAGAACGTCATGCTGAGCAGAGCGAAGTATCTTGCGTGCGGCACTATCTCAATCGTTACTACCTGATGGTTACTTTCCCTGGCAAGATGCTTCGCTCTGCTCAGCATGACGTTCTTTTAACTCACAGCTCATAACTTAATCAAGCATTGACCTTGGCGTGGTCGGCCAGAAACGTGGCCAGGCCTTTGTCGGTGAGCGGGTGCTGGAGCAGGGCGGTGATGACGCTCAGCGGGCAGGTCACGACGTCAGCGCCGATTTCGGCGCACTGAATCAGGTGGGGCACGTGACGTACCGAAGCGGCCAACACCTCGGTGGGGTAGCCGTAGTTGCTGAAGATGTTCACAATCTGCTCCACCAGGGCCAGGCCGTCGTGGCCGATGTCGTCGAGGCGGCCCACGAAGGGCGAGACGTAAGTGGCGCCGGCTTTGGCGGCCAGCAGGGCCTGCCCAGCACTAAATATCAGGGTGCAGTTGGTTTTGATGCCCTTGTCGGCGAAGTGCTTGATGGCCTTGATGCCGTCCTGGCTCACCGGCACTTTCACCACGATGTTGGGGTGCAGCTCGGCCAGCTCCTCGCCCTCGCGCACCATCGTCTCAAAATCGGTGCCGATGACCTCGGCCGACACGTCGCCCTCGACCAGCTCGCAAATCTGCCGGTAGTGGCGCATCACCGCGTCCACGCCCCGAATGCCTTCCTTGGCCATGAGCGAAGGGTTGGTGGTCACGCCGTCGAGCACGCCCAGCGCCGCGCCTTCGCGGATGTCGTTGAGGTTGGCGGTATCGAGAAAGAATTTCATGGGAATTTTAAGAGGTAGTCAGACTACCGACTACAGTAGTATTGACTACCATTAACAAAAAAAGTCGGCCCCAAAGCTACTCAATTAACCCGCGAGACGCGGACAAGAGCAGCGGCGGGGCCGACTGGAAAAAGCAAAAAAAAGCAAGCCAAAATCGCACCGCTCAACCACCTACCCTTGCTACCTTCCGGTCCTGGGGGAGTTCAGCAGGAGCTGGTCGTTCTGACTTGCCGCTGTAAAGATACGCCGCAAAGCAGCTGGAACGACAAGCTCCGCTCCTTTTTTAAGGAGGGGATGTTCCGGCGCAGCAGAAATGGGGGGGGGTGCGCGTCGTTGAACAGGGCGGCAACGGCCGCAACAATTCTGCGCTGCGCCATTTCCAGGCCACCCAATTCCCTACCCCCTTCTTTTTTCTAAGAGACCCGCCGGGCTTCCCTGTTCAACGACGCGCACCACCCCGATTTTTGCTGCGCAAAAATGTCCCCTCCTTAAAAAAGGAGGGGAGCTTTTCTGTTCTGCTACCTTTGCTTGATGCAGCAAATCCTCATCCTTGACTTCGGCTCGCAGTACACCCAGCTCATTGCCCGGCGCGTGCGCGAGCTGAACGTGTTCTGCGAGATTCACCCCTTCACCCACGCCCCGCAGCTGGCCGACCGCGCCGATTTGCGGGGCGTCATCCTGTCCGGCTCGCCGTGCTCGGTACGCGAAGACGGCGCGCCCAACCCCGATTTGAGCGCCTTTTTAGGTAACGTGCCGGTGCTGGGCGTTTGCTACGGGGCGCAGCTGCTGGCCTTTCAGCAGGGCGGCGAGGTGCTGCCCTCCACCATCCGCGAGTACGGCCGCGCCCGGCTCACCCACCTCAATCAGCACCATCCGCTGCTGGCCGGAATGCACCTGGATTCGCCGGTCTGGATGTCGCACGGCGACACCATCAAGACCCTGCCGGCGGGCTTCCTGGTCTTGGCCGGCACGCCCGACGTGGCCGTGGCCGCCTACCAAATCGAGGGGCAACCCACGTTCGGCATCCAATTTCACCCCGAAGTCACGCACACCCACGAAGGCAAGCTGCTGCTCAAAAACTTCGTGGTCGATATCTGCGGCTGCGAGCAGAGCTGGACGCCGGAGCACTTCGTGGATTCAGCCGTGGCGGCGCTGCAAACCACCATCGGCCCGACCGACCAGGTGATTCTGGGCCTCTCCGGCGGCGTCGACAGCAGCGTGGCGGCGCTGCTGCTGCACCGCGCCATCGGGCCGCGGCTGCACGGCATTTTCGTGGATAATGGCCTGCTGCGGCAGGAGGAGTTTACCTCGGTTTTGAAGGCCTACGAGGGCCTGGGCCTGAACGTGACCGGCGTAGATGCCGCCGCCGAGTTCTACGCCGCGCTGGCCGGCATCAGCGACCCGGAAGGCAAGCGCAAGGCCATCGGCCGCACTTTTATTGAGGTCTTTGACCGCGAAGCCCACAAAGTAGAGGGCGCCCGCTGGCTGGCACAGGGCACGATTTACCCCGACGTGATTGAGTCCGTCTCGGTGAAGGGCCCGGCCGTGACCATCAAAAGCCACCACAACGTGGGCGGCCTGCCCGAGCTGATGAACCTGAAAGTGGTCGAGCCGCTGCGGATGCTCTTCAAGGACGAGGTGCGCGAGGTGGGCGCCGCGCTGGGCCTGCCGGAAGAGATTCTGCATCGCCACCCGTTTCCCGGCCCCGGCCTGGGCATCCGCATCCTGGGCGACATCACGCCCGAGAAAGTCGATTTGCTCCAGCGCGCCGACGCCGTGTTCATCAACCTGCTCAAGGAGCGCGGCCTCTACGAGCACGTCTGGCAGGCCGGCGCCATGCTCTTGCCGGTGCAGAGCGTGGGCGTGATGGGCGACGAGCGCACCTACGAGCGCGTCGTGGCCCTGCGCGCCGTGACCAGCGTGGACGGTATGACTGCCGACTGGGCGCATTTGCCCTACGAGTTTCTGGCCGAAGTCTCCAACAAAATCATCAACCAGGTGCGCGGTATTAATCGCGTGGTGTATGATATTTCGAGCAAGCCGCCGGCCACGATTGAGTGGGAATAAAGACCACAGATTAAACAGATTTTAACGGATTAAACGGATTATTTGAGGGCCCGCGCCTTTCAGCTTGGTTGCGTTGTAGTTTGAGAATTGGGATTGTCTTATGCTGATTCACGTTTTGCAGCACGTGGCCCACGAAGGGCCGGGCCTGCTGGCCGACTGGGCCGCCGCGCGGGGTCACGAACTGCGGCTCTGGCCGGTTTTTGCGGCTCCGCACGCGCTGCCGGCTTTGGGGCAGGGCGAGGGGGTAGGGATTCTGGGCGGGCCGATGAGCGTGCACGATGCGGCCAAGCTGCCCTGGCTGCGGGCCGAAAAGGCGTTTATCCGGGCGGCGCTGGCGGCGGGCGCGCCGGTGCTGGGCATCTGCCTGGGCGCGCAGCTGCTGGCCGAGGCGCTGGGCGGCGCCGTGACGGCGGGCGCGGAGCTGGAAATCGGCTGGTTCCCGGTGCGGCTGAGCGCACCCCCTGATTCCCTACCCCCCTCCCCCGCCGCAATCACGGTGCTGCACTGGCACGGCGAGACGTTCACGCTGCCGCCCGGCGCCGGGCCGCTGGGCAGCTCGGCGGCCTGCGCGGTGCAGGGTTTCCGGCTCGGACGGGGGGTAGGCGTGCAGTTCCACCCGGAAGTCGATGCAGATTTAGTAGCCGAAATGCTGCGCTATGAAGGCCACGAGCTGGCCGGCGGTGGGCAATTCGTGCAAACCGTTGAGGAACTAACTAGCGGCCTCGCCGTGCATGGCGCCGGGGCGCGGGTCTGGCTGTTTGAGCTGCTCGATGAGCTGTTTGGGCAGTAGCGCGGACTTGGTAGTTCGCGCGTGAACGAGCCCCGCGCAAAATATTCACTCGCGGACTACCAAGTCCGCGCTACTGCCCTAAAACCCTTTCGGCAGCTCAATGCCCTTGATGATTTTATACAAGCTCAGCGCGTTCTGGTCAGTCATACCGGCCACGTAATCAGTGAGTAATAAAATCTGCTCGTAGGCCGGGGCGCCCGCCTGCGGGCCGATAGCGCGGTACTGCGGGGGCAGCAAATCGAGCAGCTTGCGCGAGCGGTGATTTTGCTGGCGGTCGAAGATGGCGCCCAAGAAAGCATCGAGCAGGCCGCCGAGCACCTCGAAGCCGGCCGCCTCGATTTCCAGCACCGGCCGGCTGCGGTAGAGCTTCTCGATGCTCAGGTGCTGCACTTCCTGAAGGTCCGGGTAGCAGCTGATTTCCTTGATGAGCGGCGCGTCATACCTGCCGCTCAGCATGGTCGGCGCGTGCTGGGCGAAGAGCGTGGCCGTCTCGTCCACGAGCTTGCCGATGAGGCGCGCGCGCAGGTAGCCCAGCTCCTCGCGCCAGTCGTGCCAGCGCAGGCTGCGCGGACGCTCGGCGCTGTCGCCCAGCATGTTACGCAACAGGCCCAGGCCGCGCTGCTCATCAATCAGGCCCAGCTTGAGGCCATCTTCAAAGTCAATGATGCGGTAGCAGAGGTCGTCGGCTGCTTCCACCAGAAAGGCCAGCGGGTGGCGGTGGTAGTAGCCGGCTGGCGCATCTTTGCCTCGCAAGCCCAGCTCCTCGGCCACGAGCTTGAAGCGGGCATTCTCGGTTTGAAAATGTCCGTACTTCTTCTCGCTCGCGCCGCCGGTTTTCGCGGCACTTTCTACAATTGACGGCCGCGGATACTTCGTGAACGCGCCCAGCGTGGCATACGTCAGCCCCAATCCTGCTGAACCAGTATTATGGGCGGCGTAGGTGTGGGTGAGGATGCGAAAGCCGGCCGCGTTGCCCTCAAAGTGCAGCAAGTCGGCCCGCTCGGCATCGGTCAGGTTGGTAATAAATCGTTCGGCTTCGCGGGAGCCGAAGTAAGCCGAGATGGCATCCTCGCCGGAGTGGCCGAAGGGCGGGTTGCCGATGTCGTGGGCCAGGCAGGCGGCGGCCACGATGTCGCCGCAGTCCTGGTCGAACTCCGGCAGCGTCTGGCTCAGCTCCGGCTGCTGCTCCAGCAGGCGCCGGGCCGAGAGCCGGCCCAGCGAACGGCCCACGCAGGCCGTTTCGAGCGAGTGCGTGAGGCGGGTGTGCACGAAGTCGGTTTCGGGCAGCGGCATGACCTGCGTCTTGCGCTGCAAGCGCCGAAACGCCGAGCTGAACACGACCCGGTCGTAATCCGCCAGATACGGGGAGCGGCCGGGCTGCGCGGCCTCGGCGGGACGGTCGGGGTAGCGGCGGGCGGAGAGCAGGCGAAGCCAGGGCGAGCTATCTAGCATCTTCTGGTCTTAGTGTGCAAACTATTGATAGTATCATCAGGGAGTTACGGACTAAAAGTGACCAAAACCAACATTGGCCAAGCCTTTAAGCGAAACTGGGTTGTCGCCTGTTTGAAGGTCAGATTCAATCTCCCGTTTTATTCTTTTTCTTGTAGCAGGCCCGAAACCAGGAATTGGAAATTCGTCTAGCCGCGCCAGCCATTCTGGAATAGCTTGTATTTCGTCTGCCGCCTTTCCACTAGGCGATTATAGTGTAGAGCTTCATTTGAAATTACTTCCCTACCCCCGCCCCAGCTGCCGCACCGTCAGATACCCTAGCAGCAGAAACACGGCGAATACTAGCGTCACGCCCCAGGTGCCGGGGAAGCCGAAGGGGTGCACGATGCGGTTGAGGATGTCGTAGAACAAGGCCACGGGGTTGGTGAGCACGTCCCAGGAGTTGAAGCGCAGGTAGCGGCCGAGGTAGATGCCGAACGAGCCCAGCGTGAGGGCCAGCGCGGCAAATATCCAGCCCGCCGTCGCCCCGAGCCGGCACCGCACCAGCGCCTGCATGTCGGTGAGGGAGGCATAGGCCAGCATCAGCCCGTTCCAGGCACAGCTCAGGATGAGGGCCAAATCGTACCAGTAGGGCACGGCCGGCCGGGGCTGCAAATGGAATAGGTCGGTGAGCAGATAGGGCGCGTTGGGAAAAAACAGGAGCCACACCGCGCCCACCGGCAGCAGCACCCGCGCCCGCAGCGGGCCCCGCGCCACGGCCAGCAAGGAGCTGAGCACAAAGGGAATGGCGGCCAGAAACAGATTCCAGAGCAGAAAGAAAAACTTGAACTCGTGCGAGAGCAGCACCCGGCCCAGCACCAGGCCCAGACTCAGAGCCAGCGAGGCGCCCAGCGTCAGCAGCAGCGGCAGGCGCGGGCGCAGGTCGGGGGCAGAGACGGCGGGAGGGGTAGGCATGAAGCGAAGATAGGAACGGCAGAGTTCAGACCGGGCGCCAGCGCTCAGCGGGCTATTTCCCTACCCCCCGCCGGCCGCGTAGCGCAGCTGGGCCTGGGTTTGGGCGTACTTGGCTTGCAGCTCGGCCAGCTTCTGGCGGGCCGCCAGCAGGCTGGCTTCGCGGGAGTTGATGAGAAACACGGTGCTCTCGCCGGCCTCGAAGCGCAAAACCTCGCCGTCGCGCAGGCGCTGGTAGTTGAGGGTAGCCTGTTGCTGAATGCGCAGCTGTTCCAGCAGGGCCTGCCAGTCGTTGGCGGCACTTTGCAGGGCGTTGCCGACCTGGCGCTGGTCCTGGTCCAATTGAAAGCCGGCGTCGCGGAGCTTGAGCTGATTGAGCTGGCGCTTGGCCCGCTCGGCGCGCAAAAGCAGGGGGTAGGAAAGGCTCAGGCCGAGCTTGTAGTTATTGACCGAGTAGCCGCCCTGGAAGACCTGCGGCCGGCCTTCGAGCCCAAACGGCTGGCCGGGCAAAAGCAGGTTGTAGTCGAAACTGAGCTTGGGCAGCAGCTTGTTGAGCAGCAGGCGGTTTTCCAGGCCCAGCTGCACCTGCTTGACGCGGGTTTTAAGCAAATCGGGGTGGAGCTGCTGGGCCTGGGCCGTGAGGCTTGCCAGCGTATCGGGGGGTAGGGCGCGCCAGGCCGGGGCGGCGGGCAGCGGCTGGGGCCGGGCGCCGGGCGGCAGCTCGCGCGGGCGCCCTTCGGCATCCCAGAGGTAAGTAGAGACAACCAGCGCGGCATTTTGCCACTGCACGCGGGCGGCCACGCGCTGGCCCTGGCGGTTTTGCAGCTCGGCCAGCGCCTCCACCGAGTCGATGGCAGCTAAATCGCCGGCCTGCACGCGCTGGCGGGTGGCGCGGAAGCGCACGGCCGCCACCTGCTCGTTGCGGGCGAGCAGGCGCAGGCGCTCGGTGGCCAGGGCCCAGTCCCAGTAGTCCTTGCTGGCGCTGAGTAGGAGCTTGTTGCGGATGCCGCGGCGCTCGGCTTCGGCCAGGCCGGCCAGGGCCTGGGCCACGCGCAGGGCCGTGCGGCGCTCGTCAATCAGCAGGCCCTGGCCCAGCGGCACGCTCAGGCCCACGTAGCTCAGGCCGCTGCTGGCCGTGTACTCCTGGGGGTTGACGTAGGGACCCACGCCGCGGTCCCAGCCAGCCTTCACGTCGACGCCAAACCAGGTGGGGATGCGCAGAGCCGTTTCCCAGTCGTGGAAGTACGCTTTCTCCTTGAACTCCTTGCCGTAGTACTTGGCGCTCACGCTGGGGTCGAAGCCGCCGCGGGCCTGCCGGATTTCCTGCTGCGCCCGCTGGGGGTTCAGGGCCGCCTGCCGGGCCACGGGATGATGCTGGCCCACGAGGTTGAGAAAATCGGCGTGGGAGAGCTGGGTTGAGTCGGCGGGCGCAGCCGGGGTCTGGGCCCGGATTGGGGCGGCGAGCAGGGGTAGGAAAAAGAGCAGCAGAGTGGCAAAGGCACAACGGGGCGTCCAAAGTGTTTTATTCCTCATTCCCATATCTTTCACTTTTAGCCGCTTTCCCTTCCTTGCTCCCCTTCGCCGCCACGCCGGCCGGATAGGCCGCCGCGTCGCCTACGTAGTTGGGGGGAAAGCCATTGATTTGGCGCCACAGCTCGTACCACACCGACACGTCGTCGAGCAGGGCCCAGCCGTAGACGCCCGAGCCCACGCGCAGCGGCGCGGGCCAGGCTTCGGTGCCGGGTTCGTGAGTCACCAGCACCCGGTACTGGCCCTGCGAGTCAATGTTGTCAATGACCTGCACCACGCCGCCGAACGTGCCGAATGAAGAGCCCGGCCAGCCCGTGAACACCAGCGCCGGCCAGCCATCGAATTGCAGGCGCACGCGCCGGCCCACCCGCAAGAGGGGCACGTCCATCGGCTTGACGTACAGCTCGGCGGCCAGGCGCGGGTTGGCCGGCATCATGGTCACCAGGTCCTCGCCTTCCTTCACGATTTCGCCCTCGCCCTGTTTCAGGGCCCGCACTACGTAGCCGGTCTGGGGCGCGGTGATGAAGTAGTAGCCGGCCCGGATGCGGAGGTTGGCCAGCTCGTTGCGCATTTTGGCAATCTCGCCTTCCGTGCTGAACTGGTAGCCCGTAGCCGAGCGCCGCTCGCTCTCGCTCTTGGCCAGCTTGTCGGCATAGTCGGCGTCGAGCGACTGCAACTCGATGCGCGCGCTAAGCGAATCCTGGCGTGAGGCGGCCAGCTTGTTTTGCACGGCTTGCAGCTTGGCGGTGCTCTCCTGAAACTTGAGGCGGCGCTGCTCCAGCTCGGTCAGGCTTTTCAGCCCTTGCTTATACAGAAACTCCTGGCGCTCCTGCTGGCGCTGGGCAATGGCGTAGTCCGCCTCGGCCGCCACCAGCTCGGCGCGGTCCGAGCGCACTTTCAGGTCGGCCTGGCGCACCTTGTTGCGGGCCTTGCTCAGGCTGGCTTGCAAACCCAGGCGCAGGGCCACCTGCTGGCCGCCGAGGGCCTGGGTTTTGGCTTCGTTCTCGCGCAGGCCGGCAATCTTGGCTTCGAGCTGCTCGCGGGTGCGCAGCAGCAGCTCGGGGTCGAAGTACTTGTCCTTGATTTCAACGATTTCGGCCAGCGTGTCGCCTTTCTGCACCAGCTGGCCCTCCTGCACGCGCCAGCTTTTAATGCGCCCGCCGATGGTGCTCGGCACGGTCTGGGGGCGGTCCTGGGGGCGCAGCGTGGTCAGTTGGCCGGTCGAGCGAATGTTCTGGGTCCAGGGCAGAAACCCGGTCAGCAGCACCAGCAGGCCCAGGCCGCCGGCCCAGCGCGCCAGCGTGCGCCCCGCCTGCGGCGTGCGCGCCCGCGCAAAGGCGGTGAAGCGGCCCGCCTCGGGGTGGGTTTCGGGGTCGGGATGTTCAGCGAAAGGCATCTTCTTTAGTTATGAATTATGAGTTATAAGGTATGAGTTGGGCAGACGCAGCGCGGATTCGGTAATTCGCGGGTCGAATCGCGGCTCCTACCCCCTACTCGCAGCCAACAGGGTTTGTGCTACCGCCCTTAAGCGGCGACCAGCGCGCGCAGGGCAGGCGAATGCTGGACTTCCGACCAGGGTCCTTCGGCGACCATCCGGCCCTCTTCGAGCACGGCCACGCGGGAGAGCAGGGCCAGCAGCTCGGGCTGGGTGGTGCCCAGAATCAGGGTCCAGGGCATGGCGGGGGCCAGCAGGCGGCGCAGCACGCGGGTGCGCTCGGCCAGCGGGGCGGTCGGTAGCAGCTGGTCGAGCAGCAGCAGGCGCGGGCGCCCCACCACGGCGCGGGCCAGCAGCAGCTTCTCGGTGGCGCCGGCACCGAGCGAATAGCCCGGCCCGACCCTGGTCTGCAGCCCGTCGGGCCGGGCGTAGAGGTCGTCGCGCAGCCCCACCAGCTCCACGGCCCAGGCCGCGTCGGCCGAGGTGAGCAAGGGCTGATTGAGGGTGATGTTTTCGAGCACGGTGCCCGAAAACAGGTGCTGGTGGCTCAGGCTTTCGCCCACGGCGGCGGCCAGCGCGTCGGGGCTCAGGTCGGGCAGCGGCAGGCCGGCGTAGGCCACCTGGCCGGTGTAGCCCACCAGCTGACCGGCCAGCAGATGCAGCAGCGTGGTTTTGCCGGCGCCATCGGCCCCGACCAGGGCCAGGTGCTGGCCGGGCATCAGGGCGAAGGAGACGCCATCGAGCACCGGGCGCGGGCCGCCGGGATAGGAATACGAGAGCCCGCGCACTTCCACGGCCAGGCCGGGCGCGGCGGCCGAAGCCGCATCCAGACTAGTCCCTACCCCCCCCGTTCGCGGCAAGGCCGCCGTGCCGCGGGCGGGCGCCGCAGCTTCCAGGTCGAGCACGTGGCCGATTTTGTCGAGCGCCGTCAGGGCGTCATATACCACGTCGATTTTCAAAATGAGCTTTTCAACGGCGTTGATGGTGAGAATAATAACGATTTCGGCTGCCACGAACTGGCCGATGTTGAGCTGCTTGCTGATGAGCAGGTAGCAGCCGATGCCGAGCAGAGCAGCCGTAATCAGGGTTTTGAAGAGCACGAAGCCCCAGGACTGCGCCACGAGCACCCGGAAGTGGGCGCCGCGGGCGGCCAGGTAGCCGCCCAGCAGCTCGTCGGTGCGGCCCAGGGCCAGGCCCTGCCGGGCGGGCAGCCGGAAGCTGCCCACCGTGCGAGCCACGTCTTCGAGCCAGGCCACGATGCGGTACTTGTACTGGCTCTCTACTATACTGGTGCGCAGGCCCTTGGGCCCGGTGATGGCAAGCAGGGCGTAGAGCAGCCCGACCAGCACCAGCCCGAAGGCGATGAAAATGGGGTGGTAAAAGGAAAGCAGCACCAGCCCGAACAAAATCTGGAGCGCGGCGGCCGAAAACTCGACCAGCATCGTGGCCAGGCCTTTCTGCAGGGTCGGCACGTCGAGCAGGCGGTTCATCAGCTCGGGCAGGTATTCACCCTTCAGGGCCTCGGGCCGCACGCGGGGCAGGCGCACGGCAAAATCGAGGGCCACGCGCGCCATCAGGCGCTGCTGAATGTACTCGACCAGGTATACCTGCATAATCTGCAAGCCCCCGACCAGCGCCGTGCCCAGCACAATCAGCCCAATCAGCACCACCAGCGAGGTGCTGACGGCCCCGCTGCTCACAAAGCCAATCACCGACTGCACGCCCAGCGGCAAGCTCAGGCTGATGGCGCCGGCCAGGGCGGCGTACACGTAGAGGTAAGTGATGTCGGCCCGCTCGGCCAGCAGCAGGCGAAACAGGCGTTGAACCGGGGAAAGAGCGGCGGAATCGGCCATTTAGTTAGTGATTAACGATTAGTGATTAATGTTCTCAGTGTTTAGGAAAATAAAGCCGACACTAGTTGTCAGCCATTAGCCGCTAATCACTATTGTAAGACGCTCAGTGCCAGCTGCTCCAGGAAGGCCAGCACCTCGCCGCCGTCGGTGAGGGAGGGCAAATGCTGGGCGAAGAAGGACTGCTTGCGCGCCGACTCAACCAGAGTGCTGACCAGCGCGTGCGGATGGGGGTAGGCGGGATTGATGGCCCGCACCACCTCCGCCAGGTCAGCAACCAGGCACTTGTACTCGCGAAAAAAGCCCGCCTGATTGTCGGCATCCACTTCCTTGGTCAGGTAGGCTTTGCTGGCCTCAGCCACCACCACGCGGTAGAGAGCAGCTTCGTCGAGGTCGGGCGTGGCGGGATCGTCGGTGCCAGCCTCGCAGACTGTGGCCAGGGCCAAGTGCAGGCGTTGGCGCGGGTCGGCCACGTTGTGCAGGGCAAAGCGCACCCGGAAGCGCAGCCAGGCCCAGTGCCAGCTCACCAGGTAATTTAGCAGACGGTGCTTGTTTTCAAAGTAGCGGTAGAGCGAGGCCTCCGTAGAGCCCATCGCCGCCGCCAGCTTCTTGAAAGTAAACGCCTCAAAGCCAAGCTCATCGAGCAGGCGCACGCTCTCGGCCAGCAGGCGGCGGCCGAGGGCCGTGTCCTGCGGGTCGCGCAGGTAGAGGTGCTCGTTGAGGTCAGGGTGCAGGGTAGGAAGCATACGGAGCGGAAGAACAGACCAGTAATTTCTGCTTCGCAAAGCTAGCAACACCTTTGGATGATGAAAGTTTTACTATCACTGATAAAAGTAGTTTTCTAAGAGCTGGCTTTTAAGAACTGGCTTTCGCGCCGACCTGGCAGTCGGCGACCCTGCCCCTGCGTACTTTTGCCGGGCCGCTCACCTTGTTTCTTTCGATGTTGCTCACCTTTACTCGTTGGCGTTGGTTGGCGCTGATTTGTCTGGGGCTTTGGCTGCCGCCGCTGGCGGCCTTGGCCCAGGCGCCCGCCGCCAAACCAGCAGCCAGCCCGACGGCCAAGCCAACAGCGGCTAAGCCAATGGCTTCGCCCGCGGCCCCGAAGTCCGCCGCTTCCAAGCCTGCCCTCCCCAGGCCCGCCGCTTCGGGGGCGCCCGCCGCGCCGGCCGCGCCGCGCCGCTACCCGCCCGGCGAGCAGGGCGCGCACTACCGCCTGGGCAAAACGGCCCTCGACCAAGACAACTTCGAGATGGCCCGGCGCGAGCTGGAGCCGCTCACCGCGCCCGACGCCCGCTTTGCCCGCGCCGCCGATGCCACCTACCTCAGCGCCGTGGCTGCCACCCGCCTAAGCCAGTGGGCTGAGGCCGAGCAGCTGCTCAACCTGCTGCGCCACGAATATCCCACCTACCCCAATTTGCCCGACGTCCTGCTGCTGCAAGGCCAGGTCTCGTTTGAGCAAAGCGACTTCGATACCGCCCTGCGCGCCCTGACGGAGCTGCCCGACACCACGCTGGCCGCCGAGCGCGAAAACCTCAAAGCCGCCTACCTGCCCCGCCTCAAGGACCGCGCTACCTGGCAGCGCCTGCTGGCCCGCCACCCCCAGGATGCCGCGCTGGGCCGGGCGGCGGCCGAGTTTCTGGTGGCCGCCGGTAGCGAAACTGACCGCGCCCAGCTTGACCAGCTTGTGGCGCGCTTCAGCCTCGACCGCCGCCGCTATGTCATCCGCCCTACCCCCCGCGCGGCGCGCAAGGCCAGCTACAACGTGGCCGTGCTGCTGCCCTTCGAGCTGAACGACCCGAGTTGGCAGACCCAGCGCAAAAACCAGTTCGTGACCGACCTCTACGCCGGCCTGCGCCTGGCCCAGGACTCCTTGCAGCGCGCCGGCCGGCCGGTGCAGCTCTTTGCCTACGACACCGGCGCCGACACGCTCACGCTCAAGGGCGTGCTGGCCCTGCCCGAGCTGGCGGGCATGGATTTGCTGGTGGGGCCGATTTACAAGTCCGGCGCCCGGCTGCTGGCCCGCTACGCCCAGCAGCACCAGATTGCCTGCGTCAATCCGCTCTCGCAGGATGCCGCCCTGGTGGCCGACAACCCCTGGCACTACCTGTTCTCGGCCAGCGCCACCACGCAAGGGCGCGAGGCCGCCCAGTTCGCGTTCAGCACGGTGGGGGGGGGTAGGCCGGCTATCATTCTGCACGAAGACAGCAAGGACGAGGCGGATTTTGCCCTGGCCTATCAGGTTGCCTACGAGGCCCTGGGCGGCCGGGTCGCGGCCCGGCGGCCGTTTAACCCCGCCGCGGATGAGTCAGTGGCCGCCGCCTTTGCCGGCCTCGACCTAGCCGGCGCCGGCCACATCGTGGTGGCGTCGGACAGTTACCGCGCCGGCCGCCAGACGTTCACTGCGCTGCGCGCCGTGCCGGCCGCCCAGCGGCCGGCGCTGCTGGCGCCTGGCGCCTGGCTCGACAGCCCCCGCCTGGAGCCCACGCAGCTGGGCACCGGCGTCACCTACCTTGTTCATCCCAAGTACTTCGACGCGGCGGCCCCCGGCTACCGCCGCTTTCGGGCGCAGTACCTGGAGCGGCAGCGCCTGCCGCCCAGCGTCTTCGCCGGCACTGGCTACGAGCTGCTGCTCTACTTCGGCCAGCTTTTGCACCAGTACGGCCCCAGCTTTCAGGCCGGGCTGAGCGTCGAGCCGGTAGTGCCGGGCGCCGTGTTTTCAGGCCTGGGCTACCCCGACGGCGCCCACGACAACCAGCACGTGCCCTTCACCAAGCTGGAGCGCCTCGACGTGCAGGTACTGAACCCACCCCTACCCCGGTAGGTTACGCTAACGCCTGCCCGCGGACCAATTGCTGGCCAATTCCTTCTGTTTCCGCTCCTTCTTTCAAGCTCTCCTATGCTCTTCTCGTCCGGCCCCGCGCCCGCGCTGCTGCTGATTGATATTCAGCAGGCTTTTGATGACCTAGCCCACTGGGGCGGCGAGCGCAACAACCCTGACGCCGAAGTCAACGCGGCCCGGCTGCTGGCCTACTGGCGCGCGCATCATCTGCCGGTTTTTCACGTGCAGCACAACTCCACCACGCCCGGTTCGCCGCTGGCGCCGGGCCAGCCCGGCAATGCCTTCAAGCCCGAAGTAGCGCCGCTGCCCGGCGAAACCATCATCCCGAAAAACGTCAACAGCGCCTTCATCGGCACCGATTTGGAGCGGCAGCTGCGCGAGCAGGGCCTGACCACGCTCGTCATCGCCGGGCTCACCACCGACCACTGCGTCTCAACCACCACCCGCATGGCCGGCAACCTGGGCTTCCGGGTGTATCTGGTGGGCAATGCCTGCGCGACGTTCAACAAAAAAGGACCGAACGGCGAGGCGTTCAGCGCCGACCTCATCCACCAAACCGCCCTGGCCAGCCTGCACGACGAGTTTGGCGCCATCGTGACCACGGCCGGCATCCTGCATCATCTCGAATCGGGCCGGCCCAGCGCCGCCCCGGCTCACGAGTAAGCCATTTGCCTCTACTAGTTTGTTTCTTAGCGCTTTAGCGAAGCCAGTGCCGGCATTTTGGCTTCCCTACCCCCCTGCCAGTGCTCAATGCCTTCGCGCCTCTTTTGCTTGATTATGCCAAACACCACCAGCCAGAGCCAGATTGATATGACCAGCCAGCCCACGGCTGGCCCTACCCCCCTGCCCACCCGCAACTGCCCAACCAGTGACGAGCTGTTTGCCCGCGCCCAACCCCTGATTCCGGGGGGCGTCAACTCGCCGGTGCGCGCCTTCCGGGGGGTGGGCGGCACGCCGGTGTTCATGCAATCGGCGCAGGGCGCCTGGCTGACCGACGTGGACGGCAACCGCTACGTGGATTTCATTAACTCCTGGGGCCCAATGATTCTGGGCCATGCGCCCGAAGTGGTGCTGGAGGCCGTGCGCCAGGCCCTGCCGCACTCGCTCTCTTTTGGCACGCCCACCCGGCGCGAAGTTGAGATGGCCGAATTAATCATCGAAATGGTGCCCAGCGTCGAGAAAGTGCGCCTGGTAAACTCCGGCACTGAGGCCTGCATGTCGGCCATCCGGGTGGCGCGCGGCTACACGGGGCGCGACAAAATTCTCAAGTTCGAGGGCTGCTACCACGGCCACGGCGACTCGTTTCTGATTGCAGCTGGCTCCGGCGCCCTCACCCTGGGCGCGCCCGACTCGCCCGGCGTGCCCGTGGGCGTCGCTCGGGATACGCTCACGGTGGCTTACAATGACTTGGCGGCCGTCGAGCGCGTCATCGACGCCAACCCCGGCCAGATTGCCGCCCTCATCCTGGAGCCGGTGGTGGGCAATATGGGCCTGGTAATCCCTACCCCCGGTTTTTTGCAGGGACTGCGCGAGCTGTGCACCCGGCACGGCATCGTGCTCATTTTCGATGAGGTGATGACCGGCTTCCGCCTCGCGCCGGGCGGCGCGCAGGAGCGGTTTGGCGTGACGCCCGATATGACCACGCTGGGCAAAATTATCGGCGGTGGCCTGCCCGTGGGCGCCTACGGGGGTAGGGCCGATATTATGAACCAGGTGGCGCCGGCCGGCAAAGTCTACCAGGCCGGCACGCTCTCGGGCAACCCGCTGGCCACGGCCGCCGGCATTGCCCAGCTGCGCCACCTGCGCGACAACCCCGGCCTCTACCAACAGTTGGAGGCGACCACCGCCCGCCTGGCCGACGGCACCCGCCAAATCGCGGCCGAGCTGGGCCTGGGCTATACCGTGAACCAAGTCGGCTCAATGTTCAGCTTGTTCTTCACGTCGGCGCCGGTAAATAATCTGGACGACGCCAAGCGCTCGGATACGGTGGCTTTCGGCCGCTACTTCCACGCCATGCTGGAGCGCGGCCTCTACCTGCCGCCGTCGATGTACGAGTCGCTGTTTATTTCCACGGCTATTGACGACGAGTTGGTGGATAAGTACCTGACGGCCTGCCGCGAGTCGCTGATAGAAGCGCATCAGCTTTAACGCAAAGTTTAGAAGAAGTAAAAAGTAAGTTTCGCAAAAGCCGGACTCACTTTGCGAAACTTACTTTTTACTTCTTCTAAACTTTGCGTTAAATTTTAGCCCGACCTTTGCCGGCATGTTGAAACGCTGTTTATTCTTCCTGCTCCTGCTCCCCGGCGTACTACTGGCGCAGTCCGAAACGCCGGCCCAGGCCAACAAGCGCCTGTTCGACCGCACTGTGGACGAGCTGAACTATCGCACCTTCGAGACGGTGTACGACAAGACATTTACGCGCCAGAAATTCCCGGAAAGCCTGCGCACCGCCGCCGCCCGCCGCGCCTTCGACGGCTTCGCCGAAAACCCGGCCCTGAAGCAGCTCTTCCTGAACTACAACGGCGTGGCCGAGCGCTACAAAACCCGCTTCGGCAACGGGCAACTCACGCTGGCCGAGTTTCAGCGGCAGCTCAACGGCATCCTGCGGGATAAGAATTTCGAGTTCTTCATCCGCGGCCTGCCCCGCGACGAGCGCGTGGCCCTCATCCGGGCCGAGCAGCGCTACATCCGCCAGGCCACGGCCCAGTTCAACGCCTCGGCCGAGCCCAGCAGCCCCGCCGCTGAGCCCGATGAGGCGCCCGTCAGCTCGGTGCCGCTCACGACCAACGCTGAGCCCGCCCCTACCCCCCCTTCAGCCGACGAAGCCCGCCAAGCCACAACTGACGCCGACGACGATACCAGCCCCAGCTTTGCGGCGCCCGCCGCGGCCCGCCCCGCCGTGCCCCACGACTGGCTCGACTACCTCACGCTACTGCTGAGTTTGACCAGCACGCTGCTGCTGCTCTATCTGCTCACCAGCGTGCTGCCCGCCTTCCGGCGCCGCCTCAATGAGCTGCCCGGCCTGCCCGAAGAAGAGCCGGGCCCCAGCCTGCGCACCCGCTTCCGCCGCGAAACCAGCTCCGGCCTGGAAGAAGACCATTACGATGACGAGGAAGCTAATTAAAAATGATTAAAAGGCAATCATGCGGAGCGCAGCGAAGCATCTGGCGTGAGGAAGTAATCAGGTTAACCTCACAATTAAGCTACTGCTGCCCACCAGATGCTTCGCCGCGCTCCGCATGATTGCCTTTTAATCTCCTACAAAAAAATGATTCTGACCGACCAGCAAATCCGCGCTGAGATGCAGCGCGGCACCATCGTTATTGAGCCCTACGACGCCAGCTGCCTGGGCACCAACTCCTACGACGTGCACCTGGGCCGCTACCTGGCCACCTACCGCGACGAAGTGCTTGACGCCCGCCGCCACAACCAAATTGACACCTTCGAGATTGACGAGCACGGCGGCTACGTGCTGCAACCCGGCCGCCTTTACCTGGGCGTGACCGACGAGTACACTGAAACCCACGCCACAGTGCCGTTTCTGGAAGGCAAGAGCAGCGTCGGGCGCCTCGGCATCGATATTCACGCCACCGCCGGCAAGGGCGACGTGGGCTTTTGCAACCACTGGACCCTGGAAATCAGCGTTTCCATGCCCGTGCGCGTGTACCGCGGGATGCCCATTGGCCAGCTCATCTACTTCACCGTGCAGGGCACCGTCGAGACGCTCTACCACCACAAAGCCAGCGCCAAATACAACGAGCGCAGCGACCGGCCCGTGGAAAGCATGATGTGGCGCAACCACTTTTAAGGCTCCGCAGAGGCCATAAATAGCTTTTCTTAAGTCTTTAAACTGTTGCTTGCCAGGCTCAGGGCGGGCTTGGGCAGGCCGAACCAGCCCCCCGTTTTCATCGTTAAGGAACAGCCGGCCCGGATGCCAGGAGTAGCCCAATCCCCGTCAGGCGCTGGCCTGGTCCTTGCATCCGGGCTCGTTACAAACTCTAAACTCCTCAGACGATGAACTCGAAACTCGCTTTTGCCGCGCTGCTGCTCCTGGCGCCCGCGGCCGCCGCAGTCGCGCAGCAGGCCCCGCCGGTTGGGGGGCCCGTCATGGTGCGGGACCAAACGCAGTCGTCCCCCCGCCTGAACCCGGTGCAAGCCCGTGCCGAGCGCCTCAGCACTCGCATGGCCCGGCAGCTGCGCCTCAACGGCTACCAATCGGCCCGGGTGCGGGCCATCAACGAAGACAAGGCAGCGAAAATGGCGGCCATTGAACGCAAGAACGCCGGCAACCAGAAGGCTATCGACCAGCAGGCCAGCGCTGTGTACCGCGAGCGCGACCAGGAGCTACAGGCCGTGCTCAGCACCGACCAGTATTCCAGCTACTACGAAACGCGCGCCGCTTACAGTAAGTACGACCGCGACTATGCCAACAGTGCCGCCACGGCCGCGCTGGTCAACTCAGTGCAAAACCCTACCCCCGTCCGCGCCAACGACGCCACGATTGGGCCGGCCCGCACCAAGCCCGTCAGCCGCCCTGCCGGCAACCTGGGCCGCAACGCCCGCTAGGTTTCCCTACCCCCGTCCAAAAAGCCAAAGCCCCCTTCAACTGCTGAGGGGGCTTTGGCTTTTTGGACGGGGGTAGGGAAACCTATTGCAGCGGCTCGGTGCGCTGCTCGCTTTCCTGCTCATCCAGGTACTCCGAGAGCTGCTTGCAGAGCGCCCGCATCATCTCGGCCATCTTCTTGTCATTGGTCGCCGTGATGATGTTCTCGGCCATCGAGCCGATGTTATCAACGCAAAAGCGTTTCATTTCATCGACGGGCATGTCCTTGGTCCAGAGGTCGATTTTCATCGTGCCCGCCTGCTCCCGGTCCCAGAGGGCAATGTTCATCGCCTTGGCAAAGTGAATATCCGGCCCCGCATCGGTGGCCGACCAACTAATGGCCTCGGGCACTTTCTTATCGTCCAGCGCAATGCTGAACCGTATTTCTGATTTGACCACAGATTAAACGGATTTTAACGGATTAAACGGATTATTTGGGGGCCCGACTCGATGACGAATAATAAAGGCTGGAACAAATCTACCAAGGACCAGCATGGCCTACCAGTGCCTGCCAGAGCGTGCCAGGAATTACCCAGCGCGAGCCCCCAAATAATCCGTTTAATCCGTTAAAATCCGTTTAATCTGTGGTCAAACGTAGTTATTCAGCATCACCGGCATCACCAGCATCAGGATGCTTTCATTCTCATCGGCCACGGTCGGCATGAGCAGGCCGGCGCGGTTGGGCGTGCTCAGCTCCAAGGTGATTTCGTCGGCGTCGATATTATTGAGCATTTCGAGCAGGAAGCGGGCGTTGAAGCCAATCTCCATGTCCTCGCCGTCGTACTGGCAGGCCAGGCGCTCGTTGGCCTCGTTGCTGAAATCTAGGTCTTCGGCCGAAACCGTCAGCTCGGAGCCCGCCAGGCGCAGGCGCACCTGATGCGTGGTTTTGTTGGAATAGATGCTGATGCGGCGCACCGAGCTGAGCAGCTCCTGGCGGTTGATAATGAGCTTGTTAGGGTTGCTGACCGGAATTACGTTCTCGTAGTCGGGGTAGCGCTCATCAATCAGGCGGCACACAAGGCGCATCTGATTAAACGAGAAAAAGGCGTTGCTCTGGTTGAATTCCACTTTCACCGGCGTGGTCTCGCTGGGCAAAGCGCTCTTGAGCAAGTTGAAGGCCTTGCGCGGCACGATGAGGTTGGCCGTTTGGCCGGCGCCCACGTCCTGCCGGCGGTAGCGCAGCAGGCGGTGCCCGTCAGTGGCCACGAATGTTACCTGGTTGTCAGCCAATTGGATAAGTACGCCCGTCATGGCCGGCCGCAGCTCGTCGGTGCTGACGGCAAAAATGGTTTTGTTGATTGCCCGCGCCAGCGACGACGAGGGAATTTCCAGTGGCGCCGAGCCCTTCACGACCGGCACGCGGGGAAAGTCAGTTGCGTTTTCGCCGGCCAGCTTGTAGCGCCCGTTGGCCGAGCCGATTTCGATGGTGTAGGTTTCCTCGTCCAGGGTGAAAGTCACGGGCTGGTCGGGCAGGTTCTTGAGCGTGTCGAGCAGGATGCGGGCCGGGGCGGCAATACGCCCGGCGTCGCGCGCCTCCACGGGCAGTTCGGTTATCATGCTCGTCTCCAGGTCCGAGGCCGTGATGGTGAGCTTGCCGCCCTCAATCTCGAAGAGAAAGTTCTCCAGAATGGGCACCACGGGGTTGTTCGTGACCACGCCATTGATGCTCTGCAGCTGCTTGAGCAAGGCGGAAGACGAGACGATGAACTTCATAAGGGGAGAGTTAAAAGGCGGGTTTTGGGCGGGGTGAGGAAGGTCGGCAAAGATAGGTAGGATGGGCGGGCTTTGGAAAGGATTTTTCGGATACCAGTTCCTGACCGCCGAAGCATCATGTTGCAGCTAACCTGTATATTTAACCAACTAAACCAACCTCGTCATGACTAAGGAAGCAGTCGTAAAGGCAATGAATACCTTGCCCGAAAATTTTGATATAGATGTCCTGATGGACAAGCTCATTTTTATTGAGAAGGTCGAAGAGGGATTTGCCGCTGCTGACCGCGGCGAAATTAAGACGCACGAAGAAGTAAAGGAAATCGTGAAATCATGGCGCAAATAGTCTGGTCAAATCCGGCCATTGAAGATTTGCAACAGTTGCGCGAGTTCTACACCCAGTTCTCAAACGGCTACGCTGACCGGCTTATTGACAAACTAATCGAGCGCGCTGACATCCTGATAAGCTTTCCGCAGAGCGGCCGGATGGCGCCGCAGTTCAACGATGGGCACACACGGGAACTGGTCAGTGGCGACTATAGTATCATCTATCGCATTCCGAACGCGAATACAGTTATCATTTCCCGCATTCAACACAATGCCCGGCCGCTTACCAGGTTAAACTAGTGTTGCCCCTACTTCCGGTATATCACGGGTTTGTTAGGGTACCATGAAAACGAGAACCTATTTAATATATCTTGTCGTCTGAGGTGCTGGTGATAATCGGCTAATACTGCATCTTTCCAGTTAACGGCAACGCTAGGTAAAAAATGCGGCAGATTTTCCCATAGAGCATCGAACAAATTAAAACTTCCATACATACCGTCTACATCATTTACATAAAGTCTTTCACCAGTTATGTATATAATATTTATAAGGTGATGTTCTTCGATTCCCCAATCTCCATCTGCGGATGTAATCCAAGCTTGCACAGTCTGAACGTCGCTCCATTTTAGCAGGGTCTGATGCAAGCGCTTAATTCCTAGTGCATCTATACGAAAAGACGTTTCTGGCACACGGAACGGAAATGATTTCTCCGGCTCACCTTCGCTTTCATAGGAAATAATCCGAGTTTCTGACATCCTTAAGCAGAACTAAGGTATACATTATTTCATGCCCCAAACCGCGCATACCGCCGCTTCCGCCGCCAAGCGCGCACGGCCCCGAACACGGCCAGCAGCAGAAGCGGCGCGCCCAGGTTCAGCAGCTGCCAGCGTTGGCGCTGCTCGGCCAGCTTCACTTTATCCAGGGGGCGCAGCGTGATTTGCTTGCCGCGCACGGCGATGAGGCCGGTTTCATCCAGCAGGTAATCGACGGCGTTGAGCACCAGCTCGCGGTTGGCAAACTCGGTGTTGGCGAGGCGGTCGAAGCCCAGGCGGAAGGGGTTGCCGGTTTTGGGGTCGATTTCGGAGCGGATGAAGTCGCCGTCGGCGATGACGACCACTTTACTAGGCCGGGCGCCGGGTGTCACGTCGGGCTGAAATTGCAGGGTGCCGGGCCGGGCACGGTTGGCAAATACCGATTTAAACTGCCCTTCCAGCAAGTAGGCGACGGGCTGAAACGGCTTGTTGTAGAGCTTGGCGTTGGGCTCCAGGCGGGCGTCGTTGAAGTTAACGGGCACGGGCGCCGGCAACACCCGCGTGTAGCGCGAGGTGAAGAAAAGCGGCGTCTTGCGGATACCCACCGCCTTTACCGTATCGAGGCTGCTGGCAAACTTCAGGTACACCGCATCGAGGTTGCGCGTGATGGGGTGCGGGCTGAAGCGGTTGATGAGGGGGTAGAGCTGCCAGGGCAGCGGCTCAACTTTGGGCTTGTTGCCCTCGGTGCCGGTCACGAGCGGGATGACACCGGAGTTGAGGTCGAGCAGCAGGTTGGGGTTCAGACGCAGACCGTATCTAAACAGCAAATCTTCCAAGTTCAAATTATAGGGCGTGGCCAGCGCGGCGCCATTGCGCGAGACGCTGTCCAAATCGACGCGCAGCGCATCGAGAAAGAACAGCGCCCGGCCGCCCTGCGTGATAAACTGATCGAGCTTAAATTTCTCGGTTTCGGAATAAGCCCCAGTCGGCTTGGCCACGATAATGGCATCGAGCAGCGCGCGCAAGTCCGGCATCTGCGCCAAATTCACGCGGTACACGTCGTAGTTCTGCTGCAAGGCGCCAAGCATGTCGCCGGCTTCGGCGTTGCTCAGCTCGCCGTGGCCCAGCACGACGCCAATGCGCTTGCGGGCACCGGGCGAGAGCTGCCGGATAGTGCTGGCCAGCTCATACTCCAGACCCTCAATGCTTTGATTGAGGCGCACGTCGGCCGGGGCGGCCTGGTTGCCGCGCAGCAGCAGCACGTTTTTCTCCTTGCCATTCACGGCCACGGTGGCCCAGGGAAAAATGATTTTTTCGACCCGCTTGCCGTTTTCAGTGGCGCCTAGATTAGTTGGCTTCAGGCCTTTTTTTAGTAGCGTGCCGTAAAAATTATTGCGCGCTTTTTCAGTCGTGGCGGCACTGGGGTCGATAAATATAAAATTCAGATTCGCGCCGCCATACACCTGAAACTCGGTCAGCGTTTCGCGCACCGCCTGCTGCAAGCGGCGGAATGCAGGCGGGAAGTCGCCGGCCAGGTACACCGTCACCGTCACCGGCTGCTTTAGCTCGCTGAGCAGCGTTTTGGTGGCCGGTGACATCGTGTAGCGCTTTTCCTCCGTTAAGTCGAGCCGGAAAAAGAGCTGCTGTCCGATAAAGTTAAACAGCAGCAAACCGCCGAGCACGGCCGCAAACCGCGCTAAATCGCGCCGCTTGCGCGAGGCGGCGGCAGCGGGCATTAGCGGGTTTGCCGCCGGCGAAGGGGGTAGGGAATTAATTGCCATCTACCAATTTCGGCTGCGCAACACCAGCCGCGTGGCTTGCAAGGCCAGGGCCACGATACTGAAGAAATAAATAATGTCGCGCGAATCAATCAAGCCCTTGCTCAAATCGCGGTAATGCGCCGCGATGCCTAATTGACTCACGTAATAAGCCGGACTGCCTTCCAGCACGGAGGCCAGCGAGTCGAAGCCCGAATACAGCAGAAAACACGCTACCACGGCCAGCAGAAAGGCAATAATCTGGTCACGGGTGCAGGCCGACGCCAGCACGCCCAGCGCCGCAAATACGGCCGCCAGCAGCGTCAAGCCCACGTAAGAGCCGACCGTAGCCGCCGAATCAATATTGCCTTCGGGACTGCCTAGTTTGTAAATCGAAAAATAATAAAGCAGCGTCGGAATTAACGCTAATAAAGCCAGCGCCAAACAAGCCAGGTATTTGCCGCCAATTAGCTGGCTCTCAGTCAGCGGCCGGGTTAATAAAAGCTCCATCGTGCCGGCTTTTTTCTCTTCCGCGAACGTGCGCATGGTGAGCGCCGGAATTAGAAACAGGAATATCCAGGGCGCCAGGTTAAATAAAGTTTGCAGGTCGGCGTAGCCGTAATCCAGCACACTGCTATCGGGAAAAACCCAGGTAAATAAACCGGCCGCGACGAGGAAAACGCCCAGTACCACGTAGGCAATGGGCGAATTCAGGAAGGAATTAAATTCTTTTCTTAGGATGGTTAGCATACTTTAAAATCAGTCATTTTAACCTGTTGGTCATGCTGACGAAGGAAGCATCCTATTACCACGTCACCGCGGAACGGCGCAGTGATTAACAGATTAGTGCTCGTTCAAACATAATAAGATGCTTCGCGGGGCTCAGCATGACATAGGGGGTAGGGAATTAGCTACTTCGTTAACTCTCCAAAAATAGCCTCCAGGCTCTGCTGCTCCTGCCGCAGGCCGAGCAACACCCAGCCTTGCTGCGCGGCCAGCCGCGAAATATCGCCGCGCAAATCGCGGCCGGGGTCGGCGCTGATGCGGTACAAGAAGCCACTTTCCATCCCTACCCCCCGCACGCCGGGCAAAGCCAGCAGCGGCGTGGAGTCAATGGCCGTCTCGAACTCGGCCCGAATCACGGTTTCGCCGGCGGCGCGGGCGGCCAGCTCACTCACCGGCGCGTCGGCCACCAGCCGGCCGCGGCTGATGATGACGGCCCGCGAGCACAAGGCCGTGACTTCGGGCAGAATATGGGTGCTGAAAATCACGGTTTTATCTTCGCCCAGCTCCCGGATGAGCTGCCGGATTTCCTGAATCTGATTCGGGTCGAGGCCAGTGGTGGGCTCATCGAGGATGAGCACGGCGGGGTCGTGGAGCAGCGCCTGCGCCAACCCCACGCGCTGCCGATAGCCTTTGCTGAGGGCGCCGATTTGCTTGTTTTGCTCGCGGCTCAGCCCCACGCGGGCCACCAACTGGCTGACGCGCTGCCGCAGCGCCGGGCCGCGCAGCCCGTGCACGGCCCCGATAAATTCGAGGTACTCGTGCACATACATGTCAAGATAAAGCGGGTTGTGCTCAGGCAGATAGCCCACATTGCGGCGCACGTCCAGCGGGGCCTGCTGCACATCGTGGCCGGCCACGACCACCGTACCCAGGCTCGGCGGCAGGTAGCCGGTCGCAATCTTCATCGTCGTGGACTTGCCCGCGCCGTTCGGTCCCAGAAAGCCCAGGATTTCGCCCTTGCCCACGGCAAACGAAATAGCATCCACGGCGGCCTGCGTGCCAAACAGCTTCGTTAAATTCTGAACTTCTACCACAAAAATATAGTGATTAACGGTTAGTGATTAATGATTGGTATTAGTTGGTCAGTTTATGCTTTAGAAGAAATAATTAATCACTAATCACCAATCGTTAATCACTATTTTTTCGGCTGCAAGGGCCGCATCTCGACGTCAACGACGAGGAAGTTGGGC
Source organism: uncultured Hymenobacter sp. (assembly GCF_964243305.1). GTDB lineage: Bacteria > Bacteroidota > Bacteroidia > Cytophagales > Hymenobacteraceae > Hymenobacter. Next base: position 23,293 of record NZ_CAXTEF010000012.1, on the reverse strand, counting down.
GGCGTCTCCAACGCGTAGACAATGGCGCTGGCAATGTCCTGGGGCTGCATCATCTGCGCGTTGGCCTCGGTGCCGGGAATGCCGTCGAAGAAGTTGGTTTCGGTTGAGCCAGGATAGAGGCAGCTGACTTTGATGCCGTCGTTGCGCACTTCCTTGAACAGGGACTGCGAAAAGCCTTTGACGGCGAATTTGGTGGCGCAGTAGCCGGCCATCTTCTCGATGCCGGTCTGCCCGGCGATGGACGAGATGTTGACGATGTGGCCCAACTGCTGGCGCTTCATCTGCGGCAGCACGGCCTTGGTGCAGTAGAAGAGGCCGTGCACATTGGTATCGAACATCAGCTGCCAGTCTTCACTGCTAAAACCGTCCACCGGGCCGGCCACGCCCAGGCCGGCGTTGTTGACGAGGCCATGAATTTCCGGCCCCAGCTCGCGCTGCGTGTTGGTAAAAGCTTCCTGCACGGCGTGCTCCTGGCGGACATCACACTCAAAAAACATAAATCGCTCGTGCTCAAGGCCTTCGGGCGCGGTGCGGCCCCAGCCGGCCACCGCCGCGCCGCGGGTTAGCAGGGCTTCGGCCGTGGCCCGCCCGATGCCCTTGCTGACGCCGGTAACGATGATGACTTTGCCGGTAAGCTCCATGAGGCGAACTTTGGGAATGCTTTGGAAGAAGAGGATGACCTTTTTACGGCCGCAAGTTAGCCCCGTTGGACGCCTTGGCCGCGCCGGGTTAGGCCGCGGGTTCAATCCGGCGAGGGGAGTAGGACGGCTGCTGCTAGCGCTGACTGCCGCCCTGAGCGCCTGCGGCTCCGATACCAACTGCCTGACCAGCACCGGCCCCATCCGCACCGAGCGGCGCGAACTGCCCACCGGCCTGCGCAGCGTCTATGCCTCCGACAACGTGGATTTAATTCTGGTGCAGGACACGGTGAGTGCGCCCTACATGGAGGTGCGGGCCGGTAAAAACCTGCTCAGCAGCCTCGAAACCCGCGTCGAGGGCGACCAGCTGACGCTGACCAACAACGCCCGCTGCAACTGGGCCCGCACCTACGACTCGCCCCGCGAGGTGCGTTTGCACGTGCCTCACATCGAGAATGTGTTTCTGCGCGGCTCCGGCAACATCAGCACCGCCGGCCAGTTTCGGCAGAAAGCCATCTTCTTTCACCTGCAAAGCGCCGGCGACATGGACCTTGACATTCAGAGCGACTATCTCTGGATTGATTTGTATGAGCTGGGCGACGTGCGCGTGCAAGGCCAGACGCGCGAGCTGAACCTGACCGTGGACGGCAACGGCCGCTTCTTCGGGCAAAACCTGCGCGCCCGGCAGTGCTACTTCACCACCACCCGCGGCGGCAACGGCGACGCCCACGTGCTGGCCACCGAAGCGCTGGGCGGCACCATCGCCGGCAACGGCACCGTCTACTACGCCGGCAACCCCGCTTACCTCGACCTGCGCCTCACCGGCCCTGGCCAGGCCCAGCGCGTCCCGTAACAGACGCCTGCGGCTCAATGAAGAATGAGGAATTATATGGCCGATAATTCCTCATTCTTCATTGAGCCGCAGGCGTCAGAGCACGTCGCCGAGCTGGGGCCGGATGATAATTTCCTCGACCACCGCCTGGGGCGAGAGCGCAAAGGCCGAGAACACGGCTTCGGCTACATCTTCGGGCTTGATGAAGCGAGAGGGGGGTAGGGAAGCGGCCTCCCAGCTGGCGGTGAGCGTAGCGCCGGGCAGCACCGCCGTCACGCGCAAGCCGCTGCTTTTTAGCTCTTCGCGCAGGGTCTTGGTGAAGCCGTAGAGGGCAAACTTGGCGATGCCGTAGGAGCCGCCGTTGGGGTAGGCCATGAGGCTGGCCGTGGAGCAGATGGTGAAGATGTGGCCCCTGCCCTGCGCCAGCAGGGCCGGCAGCAGGGCCTGATTGAGGTCATAGGCGCTGAGCAGGTTCACGGCCAGCAGCTGGCGCAGCTGCGAGCCGTCGGCGGGCTCGTCCTGGAGGCGGCCGGGGAGGAAGGCGCCGGTGTTGTGCACCACGGCGGCCAGCGGCCGGCCCAACCCCAGCACAAACTGGGCAAAGCGGCGGCAGTCGGCGGGCTGGCTCAGGTCGGTGGGCAGCACGTGCAGCGGCGCGGCGCCCATTGCCGCCTGCAGGGCCTGCAAATCGGCGGCCGAGCGGGCGCAGGTGGCGACTGCATAGCCGACGCCGAGAAAGCGGGCGACCAGGGCCCGCCCAATGCCTTTGCTGCCGCCAGTGATGACGACGAGTTGCGAAGAAGAATCCACGAGTTGCGGGTTAGTCAGTTACGCCCCTTTTTACGTAAGCAAACGCAATCACAGCCGGGCCTGATTTGCGGCCACCGGCGCGGCTCCCACTTCTCTCCGTTCCCTCCCCTGCCTCCGGCTTTATGCTCAAAATCTTCGGCAACTTTATCCTCTTCATCCAAAGCATGATCACCCGCACCGAGCGGTTTTCCGTGCTCTGGAAGCGCTTCATCGACGAGGCCATTCTTATTGGCGTCGATTCCATCTTTATTGTAGGCATTGTCTCGGCCTTCATCGGCGCCGTAACCTGCATTCAGATTGCCTATAACCTCGTCAACCCGCTCATTCCCAAGTCAACCATCGGCTACATGGTGCGCGAGATGACGATTCTGGAGCTGGCCCCGACTATTACCAGCATCGTGCTGGCGGGCAAGGTCGGCTCCAGCATCGCCGGCGGCCTGGGCACGATGCGCATCACCGAGCAAGTGTCGGCCCTGGAAGTAATGGGCATCAACTCAGCCTCGTACCTGGTCTTGCCGCGCATTCTGGCGTCGATGTTCATGTTTCCGCTGCTCGTGATTCTGGCGATGGCACTCTCCATCTTGGGCGGCTACCTGGCCGGCACGCTCTCGGGCGTGTTGGCGGCGCAGGACTACATCGAAGGCATCCGCACCGACTTTATTCCCTACAACGTTACTTTCGCCCTCATCAAGGCGGTGGTGTTTGCCTTCCTGGTTTCCGCCATTTCGGCTTATAAAGGGTACTTCACCGAAGGCGGCGCCCTCGAAGTGGGCGGCGCCAGCACGGCCGCCGTCACCAATTCCATCATCGCCATTCTGCTGGCCGACTACGCGCTGGCAGCCATACTTTTGTAGACTTAGTTGTCGGTTGACAGTTGTTAGTTGTCAGATTGAGCTAACAATTGCTAATGAGATTTACGAACTCGGCTCTAACAACTAGCAAAGACTAACTGACAACGGAAAATGATTGAAGTATCTAACATTCAGAAAGCCTTTAACGGCAATCCCGTGCTGCGGGGCGTGACTTGCACCTTTGAGACCGGCAAGTGCAACCTGGTGCTCGGCGGCTCTGGCACCGGCAAAAGCGTGCTTTTGCAGTGCATCGTGGGGCTGATGAAGCCAGACATTGGCTCCATCACCTTCGACGGCACGGTTTTCACGAATAACAAGGTGGGTATTCGTCAGGAAATCCGGCGCAAAATCGGGATGCTGTTTCAGGGCTCGGCCTTGTTTGATTCGCTCACGGTGGCCGAAAACGTGGAGTTTCCGCTCAAGATGCTGACCTCGGAGATGGCCGCCGATGAGCGCCGCGACCGGGTCGAGTTCTGCCTCAAGCGCGTGGGACTTGAAAACGCCGGCGCCAAGATGCCCTCCGAGATTTCGGGTGGCATGAAAAAACGCGTCGGCATTGCCCGCGCCATCGCCCCGAACTGTACCTACCTGTTCTGCGACGAACCCAACTCCGGCCTTGACCCGGCCACGAGCATCAAAATTGACGAGCTGATTCACGAAATCACTCATGAGTACGGCATCACCACCGTCATCATCACCCACGACATGAACTCGGTGATTGAAATCGGCGAGCACATCATCTTTCTGCACAAGGGCGAGAAGCTTTGGGACGGCACCAAAGATGAAATCCTGAACGCGCAAGTGCCGGAGCTGAAAGAGTTTATCTTCAGCAGCAGCCTGGTGCGGGCCGCCAAACGCGTGGACGATGAGGGCGGCCTGACCGCCATCACCGAGTCGGACTATAAGGAGTAAACCGCCACCTGAATCGCAGATGGTGCCGATTAACCGAGCTGACGCTGATGCGAATTAGCGTTGATTCAAAATCAGGGGGGTAGGAACTTTGGCTTCCTACCCCCTCCTTTCAAAGCAAAGCGGCCCTACCTCCATCAGGAAGTTGGGCCGCTTTGCTTTGAAAGGAGGGGGTAGGGATTAGGCGGTGGCCGGCAGCAACAGGTGCAGGTGCGCCAGGTGGTGCCGGCCGTGCCAGGCGTATAGCACGGTGGCTTGGTCGAGGGTGAAGGCGCGCTTCGTCTCGGGATGATAGAACGGGCGCTGCCACTGCGCCGCGCTCAGATGGTGCAGCAGCGTGACCCAGCGCGAATGCAAGGCCGTGAGCAAGTCCAGCGATACGGTGATGGGCGTGGCGGCCATGTCGGGCAGCTCAGCCCAGGCGGCCTCGTCGTAGGGCCGGATGGTAGGGTTGTCCTCGGTCAGGGCCAGCTTGTAGCGGGTGTAGCTGTTCAGGTGCGAGTCGGCCAGGTGATGAATGACCTGGCGGCCACTCCAGCCGCCAGGGCGGTAGGGGTCTTGCAGCCGGACGCCACCAATCTGTCGGGCTACGGCGAGCACCTGCGCGGGCAAACCGGCAATCTGCTGCACGTAGCCGGCGCGCCCGGCCGGGCTGAGCGGGGCGGTCGGCAGCTCGCAGTGGCCGATAGGGTAGCTGAGCGCTTCGTTAGTGGTCATCGGGTTCATAAGGCATTCATAAGGCAAAGAAAACCAAAAACGCTGCTTCCAGCCAGGAAGCAGCGTTTTGTTCTTATTACTAACCACCTGTTATCCTACTTGCCTGAACAATCTGCAGAATCCACCCAATCTGCCCCAGCTGCGCTTAAGGGTTGCGCTTGTTCAGCTCGTCGCGAATTTTGGCGGCTTTCTCGTAGTCCTCTTTCTCCAGGGCCTGCGTGAGCATTTTGGTTAATTCCTCGAACGACACTTGGCCGCTGGGGTCGCGGGCTTCCGGCGTCTTGCTGGGCCGGCTGCGGGTGCCGGCGTCATCGTCTTCATCCTCGTCTTCGTCGTCCTCATCATCGGCTTCGGTGTCGCTCTCGTCGAGGTCGGAAAGGATGATGCCGGCTTCGCTGAGCACGCTTTCCACGGTGAAGATGGGCACGCCGAAGCGCAGGCCGATGGCAATGGCGTCGGAGGGCCGGGCGTCGATATCGAAGGTGGCGGCGCCATCCGAGCACACGATGCGCGAGTAGAACACGCCCTCCTTGAGGTCGGAGATGACGACTTCCAGGATGACGACGTGCACGTGCTCGGCGAAGGACTTGAACAAGTCGTGGGTTAGGGGCCGGTTGGGGCTGATTTTCTCAATTTGAATGGCAATGCTCTGCGCCTCAAACATGCCGATAATGATGGGCAGGCGGCGGTTGCCATTTTTCTCGCCCAAAATCAGGGCAAACGAGCCAGACTGCGACTGGCTCGAAGAGAGGCCAAGAATTTCGAGCTGAATTTTTTTCACAGGTTACGAAAGGAATAGGTCAGCGAATAGCAGCCGGGGCGCGGGAGCGCAAGTACGGCAACGGTACGCGAATTTTAGAACAAAGTAGGGCAATTAAGTTAAGAAAGAACGTCATATTGAGCCCCGCGAAGCATCTGGCCCGCTGACTAATCATTGACCAGCAACGATTGAATTAGTGACGGGCGAGATGCTTCGCGGGGCGCAGCATGACGTTCTTTCTTGCAGCCTTCGGCTTAGCCCAGCTCCTTGACGGCCTGGGTCAGCTTGGGCAGCACCTCAAACACGTCACCCACGATGCCATAGTCGGCGGCTTTGAAGAAGGGCGCTTCGGGGTCTTTGTTGATGACCACAATCACCTTCGAGCTATTGACGCCGGCCAGGTGCTGGATGGCGCCCGAAATGCCGCAGGCAATGTAAAGGTTGGGCGAGACGGTGATGCCGGTCTGGCCCACGTGCTCGTGGTGGGGCCGCCAGTCCACGTCCGAGACGGGCTTGGAGCAGGCCGTGGCCGCGCCGAGAGCTTTGGCGAGGTCCTCAATCAGGCTCCAGTTTTCGGGGCCTTTCATGCCGCGCCCACCGGAGACCACGAGCGACGCCTCGGGCAGCAGCACGCCGCCGGCCTGCTCCTGCATCACCACCTGCTGGGGGGCATCGGCAAAGTCGGCCTCCGTCAGCTGGGCCTGAAAGGCGACGACCTCGGCGGTTTTACCGGCTTCGTGAGCAGGCTCCAGCGAGTTTTTCTTGACGGCGATGATTTTGCGCTCCCCGCTCAGGGTCACGTCGGAGAAAGCTTTGCCGGAATAGGCGCCGCGCTTGACGGTGAAGCTGCCGCCATTAATTTTGGGCAATTCGACCACGTTGGTGGCTAGGCTGGCGCTGAGCCGCACCGACAGGCGCGAGCCCACAGCGGTGCCCACGTTGGAATTGGCCACCACAATCACCTGGGCCTGCTCCTGCCCGGCCGCCGCCGCGATGAGCTTGGTGTAGGCATTGTTGGCAAAGTTCTTCAGGCGCGGCTCTTTATCATAGAGCACCTTGCTGATGCCCTGCTCGCCGAGCTGGGCCAGGTTGGCGTCGGTGGCCTCGCCTACGGCGACGGCCGTGGCCGTGGTGCCGAGCATGGCGGCGACCTGCGCGCCGTAAGAAGCTACTTCGAGCGAAGACTTCTTGACTTCGCCATTATCGCATTCAACTATTACTAATACGGACATGATTTTCTGTTTTGTCATCCTGAGCTTGCGAAGGACCTTATCACGTTCGCGCCAGAAAGAGGGGTAGGGATTCTGACGAAAGCAGCCGTGATAAGATGCTTCCTTCGTCAGCATGACAGACGTTATTAAATCACTTTGGCTTCGTTGCGCAAGAGCTTAATCAGCTCGCCGGCGCTTTCGGCGGGGATGAGCCGGACGCCCTGCTTCTTGGGGGGTAGAGCGTATTCCGATACCTGGGTGCGGGCGGGCTCGCCGACCGGCGGCACCACTTTTAGAGGCTTGGTGCGGGCCGTCATGATGCCGCGCATGTTGGGGATGCGGGGCTGGCACATGGGCTCCTGGCACGACACCACGAAGGGCGTATTAACGCTAATGATTTCCAGGCCGCCCTCGATTTCGCGCTCCAGCGTGGCGCTGGGGCCGCTCATGTCGAGCTTGCGGGCCGGAGCGATGGTCGGCACGCCGAGCAGCTCGCCTACCATGCCGTGCACCTGAAAGCCGTTGTAGTCAATGCTCTCCTTACCCATCAGAATCACGTCGTAGGCGCCTTCCTGGGCGATGGCGGCAATCTGCTCGGCCACGAAAAAGGCGTCCTGCGGGAAGGCGTTGACGCGGATGGCATCGTCGGCGCCGATGGCCAGGGCCTTGCGGATGTTGGGCTCGGTGTCGGCCTCGCCCACGTTGAGCACCGTCACGGTGCCGCCCAGGGTTTCTTTCAGCTCGATGGCGCGGGTCAGGGCGTACTCGTCCCAGGGGTTAATCACGAACTGCACCCCGGCTTTGTTGAACTCCTTGTTGTCGGGGGTGAAGCTAATCTTGGTGGTCGTGTCGGGCACGTTGCTGATGCAGACCAGAAATTTCATCGAAAGCAGCTAAAATGAGAAGATACGGCGATTTTAACCGAATTTTGAGGCAAAGATAGCCTAAATCCCTACCCCTATGTCGCCCGCTCCTATCCGTCTACAGCAGCTGCTGGATTTCTACGAAGCCGACCCGAACGATGCCTTTATCATCTACGCGCTGGCGACGGAATACCGGGAAAACGAGCCCGACCGGGCCTGGGACTACTACCAGAAGCTGCTGCAAGAGCACCCCGACTACGTGGGCACCTACTACCACGCCGGCAAGCTGCTGGAGCAGTTTGGTAAGCCTGACGAGGCCGAAAAAGTTTACCGCGAGGGCCTGAAAGTGAGCCGCCGCGCCGGGCAGCTGCACGCGGCCAGTGAGTTGCAGCAGGCCCTCAGCAAGTGCCTGGGCCTGGACTACGAAGACGAATAGCGCCTCGTAGCGCGGACTTGGTAGTCCGCGAGCCATACCACTAAAGTCGTTCGCTCGCGGACCACCAAGTCCGCGCTCCTTCCCTACCCCCCTGCCTACGCTGCAACGCCCCATTCATCGGCCCGACTTTAGCCGCCCGGCCGCCCGACTTCATCATTTCACTACCCCCCTCCCTTTTTTCATGCGCAACACCTTTCTCCTGAGCCTCGGCCTGCTGCTGGCTGCCCCCGCGCCCGCCCAAACCGCTGGCGGGGTGGCCCCTACCCCCCCCGAAACGCCCTACCGCGCCGCCGCGACCAAAATCAACGACCTGGTCCACACCAAGCTCGACGTAAGCTTCGACTACGCCAAGCGCTATCTCAACGGCGCGGCGCGGCTCACGCTCCGGCCCCACGGCTACGCCACCGACTCGCTGCGGCTCGATGCCAAGGGCATGGACATCAAATCGGTTGCGCTCGTAGAGGGGGGTAGGGAAACCCCGCTCAAGTACGACTACTCGGATAAGCTGAACCTGCGCGTCAACCTGGGCCGCCGCTTCAAGGCCGGCGAGGAGTACACCGTGGCCATTGCCTACACGGCCAAGCCGGATGAGCTGAAAGCCAAAGGCAGCGCCGCCATCAGCGACGCCAAAGGGCTGTACTTTATCAACCCCGACAGCACCGAGCCCAGCAAGCCCCGCCAAATCTGGACCCAGGGCGAGACCGAAGCTTCGTCGGCCTGGTTTCCAACCATTGATAGGCCGAATCAAAAGACCACTTCTGAGATTTCGATGACCGTGCCCAGCAAGTATGTTACGCTCAGCAACGGCGCGCTCGTGAGCCAAAAGCCCGCCGGCCCCGGCCTGCGCACCGACACCTGGAAGATGGACTTGCCCCACGCGCCCTACCTGTTCATGATGGCCGTCGGCGACTTCAAAATCTATAAGGACACCTGGCGCGGCAAGGAAGTGAGCTACTACCTGGAGCCCAAGTACGCGCCCTACGCGAAGCAGATTTTCGGCAACACGCCCGACATGCTGGAGTTTTTCTCCACCCGCCTCGGCGTCGAATATCCGTGGAACAAGTACAGCCAGATTGTGGCCCGCGACTACGTGAGCGGCGCGATGGAAAACACCACCGCCACGCTGCACGGCGAGTTCGTGCAGATGACCGACCGCGAGCTGCTCGATAGGCCCTACACCAACGAGTCCGTCATTGCCCACGAGCTGTTTCACCAGTGGTTTGGCGACTACGTGACGGCCGAGAGCTGGTCGAACATCACCGTCAACGAGAGCTTTGCGGACTTCTCGGAAGGGCTTTACGCCGAGCACAAGTACGGCCGCGACGCCGGTGACCTGCACCAATCATATAACCTGCGCCGGTACCTGGCCAGCCCCTCGGATGCCGCCAAGCAGCTCGTGCGCTTCCACTACGAGGACAAGGAGGAAGTTTTCGACCTGGTGAGCTACCAGAAGGGCGGGGCCATCCTCAATATGCTGCGCACCTACCTCGGCGATGATGTTTTCTTCGGTGGCCTGCAGAAATACCTCACCGACAACAAGTTCGGCAACGGCGAAGCCCAGCAGCTGCGCCTGGCCCTGGAAGCGGTGTCGGGCCAGGATTTGAACTGGTTTTTCAATCAGTGGTACTACGGCACGGGCCACCCGGTCGTGACCATAGCCTACGCCTACGACGCGGGCCAGAAGGTGCAGCGCGTGACCCTCAAGCAAACCCAGCCGGGCCAGGTTTTCCAGCTGCCGCTGGCCATTGACCTCTACGTGAACGGCAAGGTGCAGCGCCAGCAGGTGATGATGCGCGAAGCCAGCGAAACCTTCAGCTTCCCGGTTGCGGCGAAGCCTGATTTGGTGAACATGGACGCCAACAAGACGATGGTGTGGCAGAAGACCGACAACAAGTCCATCGGCGAGTACGCTTTTCAGTACAAGAACGCGCCGCTGTACGTGGACCGGCGCGAGGCGCTGGTGGCGGCCGGCGCCCAGCCCGACGATAAGGCCGCCCGCGCGCTGTCGGTGAGCGGCCTCAACGACAAGTTCTACGGCCTGCGCCAGGGCGCCCTGCAGTATATGAAGCTCGACAATGCGGCCGTGAAAAAAGCCGCCCTGCCCGCCATCCGCAAGCTCGCCACTGCCGATAAGAGCTACGCTGTGCAGGCCGAGGCGTTGCGCACGCTGGGCCAGGCCAAGGACAAGCAGGACGAAAAGCTGTTTCGCCGGCAGCTCAGCAGCCAGTCGTATGCCGTGCAGGGGGCAGCCCTGGCGGGCCTGGCCACCGTGAGCCCCGCCGCGGCCCTGGCCGAAGCTAAAAAGCTGGAAAGCAGCGACAACGACAACATCGTGCAGGCCGTCTCCGACGTGTATGCGACGGCCGGCGGCCTGGCTGAATGGCCCAGGGTGCGCGACAAGTTCCAGGCGGCTAGCCCGCAGAATAAGTTCGGGATGCTGCAAAGCATGGTGGCCATGATGAGCCGCATCGACGACGTGCCGGCCTTCACTGAGGGCGTGGGCCTGATGCGCGACCTGAACGTCAAGTACAAAGCGCAGATTGGGCTCAAGATGATGCCCGCTTTTGAAGGCCTTAAGCAGGCCAAGGCCGGCACCGCCAATGCCGCTACGTTTCAGCAAGTCGTAGACCAGGCCGTGGCCCAGGTTGAGGCGGCCAAATAGCCG
>NZ_CAXTEF010000012.1:8479-12501 GCF_964243305.1 uncultured Hymenobacter sp. | reverse complement strand
GCCGCCGGCATTCCGGACCCACCCGCCAACGCGCCGGACGCCCGGCGCCCACCACCCAGCCCGGACTCTGACAGCGAAATAGTGGCCGCTGACCGGCCGCCAGCTCTCATTCGGCCAGTGGAGCAGACCCAATAGGTTAGTAACTGTAAATTTGTATTCAATTATCTATTTTCCTCCTTCATAATATGAAAAAACTGCTTCCCTCTCTTTTATTCCTGGCCGGCCTGACGCTGGTTGGGGCCTGTAAAAAAGACAACCCCGAAACCCCTACCCCAGACCCGGTAACCATCACCGGCGAGCTGAAAGGCAGCAACATTGCGCCGCTGCCGGTTGCCACGGCGGGCACGGGCTCTTTCGCGGGCTCTTTCGACAAGAATACCAACGAGTTGACTTATGCAGTCACCTTCTCGGGCTTGTCGAGCGCCGTCACGCTGGTTCACCTGCACCTGGGCGCCCCCGGCATCAAAACGCCCAGCTTTTTCACCATGCCGGGCCTGACCAGCCCCGTCACGGGCAAAACGACGCTGACCGGGGCCCAGCGCGAGGCGCTGCTCACGGGTCAGGTGTATGCTAATATTCACACCGCCAACAACCCGGACGCCGGCGAGATTCGGGCCAACCTGATGCCCCCGAACATTGTGAGCCTGTCGGGCGAGCTGAGCGGCGCCAACCAGGTGCCGGCCATCGCCACCGATGCCAAGGGCGTGGTGAGCGGCATCTTCAACAAGGACACCAACGAGCTGAACTACACCATTTCGTATTCGGGCCTGACGCCCACCGCCGGCCACTTCCATATTGCCCCGCCCGGCAGTGTCAATCTGGCCCCCAGCCTGGGCTTCCCCAGCCCCCTTACCAACCCAACCGTGGCGAAAGCCACGCTCACGGCCGAGCAGCGTGAGGCCCTGCTGGCCGGCAGCGTGTACGCCAACCTGCACACGCAAGAGCACCCGCGAACCGGTGAGATTCGCGCTAATATCGTAGCCAAGTAGCGCCAGCCAAAAGCTTATTTTGCGGCGCAGTAGCTCTCAAGCAGACCAGTCCTGGCCGTCGTGCGGCCAGGACTGTTTTTTTGGGTGCGCATTACTCCATTCAGGCCAGAAAAGTTGTGTCGCCAGCCCCTGAAGCGTATTAACATTCGAAGATTTTAAGCGGTTTTAGGAGGCCCAGCGAACCGGCCCGGCGAAAGCAGTGTCTGGAAGGCCATGCGCAAAACCACTCTGCTTGCCGCGACGGCCCTTTTGCTGGGCACCGCCGGCCGCACCCTGGCCCAGAATACGCCGGCCGAAAACAACTCTAACCTCGACGCGCCCTACGTGCGCAACATCCGCCCCGACCGGCCCGGCCAGACCATCACGGCGCACGTGCTGCACCCCGGTCAGTTTCAGCTCGAAACCGGCCTGCTGCGCCAATCGCCGAAGGGCAGCGCGGCCAGCACGCTGAGCGCGGCCACGCTGCGCATCGGCTTCTTCAACAGCATGGAGCTGCGCGTGACCCAGGCGTACCGGCCCGGCGGCGGCAGTTCCCTACCCCCCTCTTCCGGCGAAAACCCGGCCCGCGCCCGCGCCGACTCGGCCGGCTGGGCGCCGCTGCTGGTGGGCACCAAGCTCATGCTCTCGCCCAACCCCGACACCCGCACGCAGGTAGCGCTGCTGGCCGAAACCACGGTGCCCGGTACCGGCCAGGTGGCCGGCGCGGGCTGGGCACCGGCGGCTCGCCTGCTGGTAGGCCAGCAGCTGGGCCAGCGCTACGGCCTGGAAGCCAACCTCGGCTTCGGGCAGCGCGGCCTGAAAGTGAAGGACGTGGAGCAGGGCGTATTTCTGGGCGCGCTGAGCCTGAACGGCCCGCTGGGCGAGCACGCTGGCTTCTTCGTGGAAGCCTACGGCCAGGGCCGCGCCGCGCTGAGCACCGGCGGCACCCTGGGCTTGTACTGGCGCCCTACCCCCGGTCTGCGCCTCGATGTGAATGGCGGTCGGCTGCTGGGCGGCCCGGCCACGGGCAGCGGCACGGTGGGCGCGGGCCTGGCGTGGCGGCTGGGCCAGTAGCCGTTAGCTTACGCAAGCGTAGGGGGGGTAGGGAATTATCGTTCAGGTAATTTCCTACCCCCTCTTTAGGGCTAAAGGCCCCGGTTTAGCCCAGCGTGAGCACCAGGTCGTCGGCTTGCACGCGGGTGCCGGCTTCGAGCGTGAGGGCAGCCACGGTCAGGTCCTGGGGCGCGGTGATGGTGGTTTCCATCTTCATAGCCTCGATGACAAACAGAGGCGCGTTGCGGGCCACCTGCTCGCCGGGCTGCACCAGTACCTTGCTCAGCAGTCCTTGCAGGGGCGCGGCCACGTGGGCAGGATTGCTGCGGTCAGCTTTGGCGTTGCTCACGCGGGTCACGGCCACGGACTGGTCGCGCACTTCCAGGTTGCGGGTCTGGCCGTTGAGGTTGAAAAAGATGGTGCGCATCCCGTCCTCGTTCACCGGACCCACCGATTGCAGGCTGACGATGATAGACTTGCCGCGGGCAATGTCGAGGATGGTTTCCTCATTGGGCGCCAGGCCGTAGAAAAAGACGGGACTCGGGATTTGGCTCACGTCGCCGAACTGCTGCTGGTGCGCCCAATATTCTTCAAACACCTTGGGATAGAGCAGGTACGATAGCAAATCGGTGAACTTGGCGCCCGGAAACTTCGCCTGAAAAGCTGTCCATTCGGCCTCAAAGTCAATGGGCGCGAGGTGCTCGTTGGGCCGCTCGGTGTAAGGCTTTTCCCCTTTGAGAATCACCTTTTGCAGCTCCGCCGGCCAGCCGCCTTCGGGCTGGCCGATGTCGCCGCGCAGCAGCTCGCGCACCGATTCGGGGAAGCTGAGCGACTCGCCGCGTTCCAGCACGTCCTGCGGCGTCAGGTTGTTGCTGACCAGGAACAGGGCCATATCGCCCACGACCTTGGAGCTGGGCGTGACCTTCACGATGTCGCCAAAAAGCTGATTCACGTCGGCAAACCGCTCCTTCACCTCCTCAAACTTATCGAGCAAGCCCAGCGAGGCCGCCTGCGGGCGCAGGTTGGAATACTGCCCGCCGGGAATCTCGTGCTGAAACACCTCCGAGGTGCCCGCCATCAGGCCCGACTCGAACGGGTAGTACAGCTCGCGCACGCCTTCCCAATAGGTACTGAACTCGTTGAGGGAGTGCTGGTTGAACTCGCGATGCCGCGGCGTGCCGCGCAGCATTTCCACGATGGAGTTGAAGTTGGGCTGCGAGGTGAGGCCCGACAAGGCGCCCAGCGCCACGTCGATGACGTTGACGCCGGCTTCCACGGCTTTCAGATACGTGGCGGCTTGCAGGCTGCTCGTGTCGTGGGTGTGCAGGTGGATGGGCAGCTTCACGGCGTCGCGCAGGCCGGCAATCAGCTCCTGGGCGGCGTAGGGCTTGAGCAAACCGGCCATGTCCTTGATGGCCAGAATGTGGGCGCCGGCGTCTTCGAGCTGCCGGGCCAGCCGGAGGTAGTAATCGAGCGAGTATTTCTGGTTGCGCTTGGGGTCGAGAATGTCGCCGGTGTAACAGATGCAGGCTTCGGCCAGGCCGGGCGTTTGCTGGCGCACGAAGCCGATGCAGGCCTCCATGCCCTTGACCCAGTTCAGCGAATCGAAGATGCGGAACACATCGACGCCGGTCTCGCTGGCCTGCGCCACGAAGCGTTCCGTGAGGTTGTCGGGGTAGGCTTTGTAGCCCACGCCGTTGGCCCCGCGGATGAGCATTTGCAGCAGGATGTTGGGTACGGCCGCGCGCAATTCGGCCAGGCGCTGCCAGGGGTCTTCGTGCAGAAAGCGCAGGGCCACGTCGAAGGTGGCGCCGCCCCAGACTTCGAGCGAGAAGGTTTGCGGGTGCATTCGCGCAAAGGAGCCGGCTACGCGCAGCATGTCGTAGGTGCGCATCCGGGTGGCGAGCAGGCTCTGGTGGGCGTCGCGCAGCGTGGTGTCGGTGTAGTGAATCAGGGGCTCGGCGCGCAGCCAGTTGGCAAAGCCTTCGGGGCCCAGCTCGG
>NZ_CAXTEF010000012.1:0-8379 GCF_964243305.1 uncultured Hymenobacter sp. | reverse complement strand
TGAATCAGGGGCTCGGCGCGCAGCCAGTTGGCAAAGCCTTCGGGGCCCAGCTCGGTCAGCCTATTTTTAGTGCCCGGCACAAAGGCTGAAGCCGGCGGATAAACTCTCCATCCGTTTTTCGGCGCCTGATTGCCCGTGTGCAGGCGCCAGACGGCCGGCATATCGATTGTGGGCAGGCGCGGCTTGCGCAGGGTCCGGCGCGGGTCGAGGTTATTTTTTACGTCGGGGTTGCCGTTGACAATCACCTCGCCCATGAAGCCGAGCAGGCGCGTGCCGCGGTCCTGCCGCGGCTTGAACTCAAACAGCTCCGGGTGGTCCTTGATAAAATCGACGGTCGCCTGGCCCGCCCGGAATTCGGGGTGGGCCACGATGTTATCCAGAAACGGAATGTTGGTTTTCACGCCCCGCACGCGAAACTCGGCCAGCGCCCGGCGCATGCGTTGGGCCGCGCCCTTGAGCGTGGGGGCGTGGGCCGATACCTTGACTAGCAGCGAGTCGAAAAACGGCGAGATAACCGCGCCCTGGTACACCGAGCCTTCATCGAGGCGGATGCCGAAGCCGCCCGCCGAGCGGTAGGCCACGATGGTGCCGTAGTCGGGCTTGAAGTCGTTGGTCGGGTCTTCGGTGGTGATGCGGCACTGCACGGCGAACCCTGAGCGCAGCGGCACCACGTCGGGCCCCAGCCCGATTTCGGGGTCGCTGAGCTTGAAGCCGGCAGCGATGTAGAGCTGGGTTTTAATCAAATCCACGCCCGTAATCATCTCCGTCACGGTGTGCTCGACCTGAATGCGCGGGTTGACCTCGATAAAGTAAATCCGGTCCAGCTCCGGGTTCACCAAAAATTCGACGGTGCCCACGTTGTCGTAGCCCACGGCCCGGCCGATGCGCAGCGCGTACTCGTAGAGCAAATGCCGCTGATGGTCGGCCAAATCCAGGGCCGGCGCCACCTCCACCACCTTCTGAAACCGCCGCTGCACCGAGCAGTCGCGCTCGTAGAGGTGCACCAGGTTGCCGTGCTGGTCGCCCACGAGCTGCACCTCAATGTGCTTGGGGCGCTCGACGAACTTCTCCAGAAACACGGTATCGTCGCCGAAGGCATTGAGCGCCTCGTTGCGCGCCTCGAAGAAGCCCTTTTCCAGTTGCTCATCGTCGCGGATGATGCGCATTCCCCTACCCCCCCCGCCGCTGGCGGCCTTCAGCATCACGGGGTAGCCGATGCGCTGGGCCTCACTACGGGCGGTTTCAAAGTCGTTCAGCTCGGCCTCGCTGCTCTCAATCTGGGGCACCTGGCACTGCTGGGCCACTTCCTTGGCCCTGACCTTATCGCCGAGAGATTCCATCACGTCAGGATTGGGACCCACGAAGATGATGCCTTCCTCGCGGCAGCGGCGCGAGAGCGTAGCATTCTCGCTCAGGAAGCCGTAGCCGGGGTGGATGGCGTCGGCGCCGTTTTCCTGGGCCACGCGCAGCAGCCCTTCGATGTCCAGATACGGCTTGAGCGGCTCATCGTCGCGGCCAATCTGGTAGGCTTCGTCGGCCTTGTAGCGGTGCAGCGAGTAGCGGTCCTCGTAGGTGTACACGGCCACCGTGGGGATGCCCAGCTCGGTGGCGGCGCGCAGCACGCGGATGGCAATTTCGCCCCGGTTGGCGACGAGCAGCTTGCGGATGTTCATGGGGAAAGCGGGGGGTAGGGAAGCGCGGAAGTGACGGCGTGGCGAAGCTACGGAAAACGGTTTGCAGCACTAAGCAGACCGGGAATTTCGAGACTTATATTTGGCATATTTCAATCCCGCAGCTAACCCATTATGTTGTTTAAAAGATTACTGTTTGGACTTTTGCCCGTGACCGCCGCGGCCCAATCGCCTCCCGACCCGCGCCCGGCAGTGGCCAGCTGGGGCGTTGGACTAGGCGCCGGCAACGGCCTGGCGCTGCACGGCACCTACTTCAGCCGGCACTGGCTGGCTTTGGGGCGGCTGCGCGGCAAGTGGTGGGGGCCGGAGTCGGGCCCCCGGCCCACGCTCTTCGGCGACGACATCAACACCCGCTCCCGCCAAAACGAGGTTGCGGTCCTGGTGGGCTACCCGCTGGCGGTCGGGCAATCTATTATCTATGGCGCGGCGGGGCTGGCTTACCTCAGGGGGCGGCAGCTGGGGGAGTACCGCTACACGCTGCGCGAAAGCGGCCTCATCAGCACCGATGGCACCCACTACTACCGCTACCGCGACTACCGGGCCCTGGGTTTGCCGCTGGAAATCGGCTACCTGGCGCCGGCATTTGATAAGGAACAGCTGCGCCTGGGACTAACCGGGCAGGCTGATTTTAATCCCGAACAAATCGTCTATTGCGTGCTCGCCACGCTCACTTTCTTTCCTACCCGCTGACGCTGCATGAAACGTAATCTGGTCTTTATCGGGCTTCGGCGGGCCGCCCTGCTGCCGGCCCTGAGCGCGCTGGCCGCCTGCACCCTGACGAGCGAGGAGGTGGAGCCGGCTCTGCCGCAAATTCCCGTGCATAATAGCAATACGGTCGCCTACAAGCTCAACGGGCTGCCCGTGGTAGCCCACAATGCCGGCAGCGTGCTTGCCTCGATTTTCGGGGGCGGACGGTATCCGCCGGTGGATGTTCATTTTGAGACGGACTCCAGCCTGATTTTCACGAGCGCCGACGAGCAGAACGAGCGCGCACCCGGCCTCGTGGTGCACGCGCTGCAATGGCAGCTGACCCGGTTTCGGGGGGTAGGGAGCTACCGGCCCGGGCCGGCCGAAACCACCTTTCAGCTCTACACCTATGATGCCGGCCGCAACACCCAGCCGACGGGCCCGGTGCAGCAGCTGGACCTCTCGCAGCCCGCCGAGATAACCGTGACGGAATGGAACCCGGCGACCCGCTACGTGCGCGGCACCTTCCGGCTGCACTTTGCCGCCCGAAACGGCGCGCCCGCTGCCGCCCTGAGCGAGGGCGCCTTCGCCCTGAAGCCCGCCTTCTAGGCCAGTCTGGGGCGGCCAGCCTGAAAAAGCTCAGCCAACGCCGCTGCCAACGCCTCTAAAATCCTGCTTTCTCCACCGCAAGAGAGCGGCCTTCGCATTTTCCTCGTATGGCAGAGCCAGCCGGCCCCAACCGCCGCGCTCTGCTCCCACCTATGCCCCCCGCTGCCTACCCCCAGTTTCAGGCGCCGTTCCGCGCTTTTCTCGCCCAGATTCCGGCCGGCGGCCGGGTGGTGGTGTACTGTCATTTCGATGCCGACGGGCTGGCGGCCGGCGCGCTGTTCGGGCGCGGACTGCCACGATTGAATGACAGTTGGCAGGTGGAAGTGCGGCCGTCGGGCAAGGGCGAAAATGCCTTCCTGACCAACTCTGTGCGCGGCAATTTGCTGGCTTTGAAGCCTGACGCGCTCATCGTGACCGACCTGGGGGTGCACGAGCGCGGCACGCTCGAAGCCGACGGCGTGCCGGTGCTCTACGTCGACCACCACATTCCCGAGGGCCTACCCCCCTCCCCGCCGGCCACCGTGCTCACCGGCTACGGCCTGGAGCCCGTGCCCTGCTCGGCCTGGCTGGCCTACGAGCTGCTGGCGGCCGAAACCGACGTGACGGACTTGCGCTGGGTGGCGGCCCTAGGCGTCATCTCCGACCTGGGCGACCAGGCGCTTTGGCCATCACTAGCCGAAGTCAAGAAGAAGTTCACCGCCAAGTGGCTCAAGGAAGCCGTGGCCTTGTGCAACGCCGCGCGCCGGGCCGGCGAGTTTGACTTGGCCCGGCCGCTGACCTACCTGCTGCGCGACGACAACCCGCGCTCGCTAACCCAGGATGCTGTGCTGGCCGGCTACCGCGCCGCCGTGGCCCAGGAGCTGCAAGCGGCCCGCAAGCTGCCACCCAGGTTTCCGCCCAAAACGGCCGAAAACGCGCTGCCCGTGGCCGTTATCAGCATCAACTCGCCAGCCCAGATTCACCCGCTCATCGCCCAGCAGTGGATTGCGCGGCTGCCCGACCGCGTGGTGCTCTGCGCCAACCGCGGCTATCTGCCTGATGGGCGCGTGGCCGTAGCTGGCCGCACCGCCAGCCGCGCTTTGCACATCCCGGACCTGCTGCGCGAGGCCTTCCGCCGCACCGGCCAGAGTCCGCCGGCAAATTTCGCCCACGGCCACCCGCAGGCCAGCGGCGGGCATTTGACGGAGGCTGAATATGCGGTGCTGCTGCGCGGGCTGGGCTTTGCGGTGTAGCGCGGACTTTAGCTTCGCTGTCCTTCGGTTGCCGGCCGCGAGGGGGGGTAGGGAAACATTCGACTCGCGGCCTACAACCGAAGGACAGCGAAGCTAAAGTCCACGCTACGGCGCCCAAAACCTTCCCTACCCCTGCTAGTTAGCCCAGCATGAATTTTCCCGACAAAAACATCCTGCTCGTTGGCGCCTCCTCGGGCATTGGGCTGGCTTCGGCCAAGCTGCTGCACGGTCTGGGCGCGCACCTCTACACCGCCTCGCGGCACCGGAGCCCGGAGTTGGCGGCGTTGGAAACCACACACTTTGACTACGACGCCACGCAGCCTGATTTGGCGGTTTTCGAGCAGCTGCCCGACGTGCTGCACGGCGTGGTGTATTGCCCCGGCAGCATCAAGCTGCGGCCCTTCGAGCGCATTCCGGTGGCCGACTTCCGGGCTGATTTTGAGTTGAACGTGCTGGGCGCCGTCACGGTGCTGCAAGCGGTAATCAAGCGCCTGAAAAAAGCCGAGGACGGCGCCTCAGTCGTCTTATTCAGCACCGTGGCGGCCGATACGGGCATGAGCTTTCACAGCAGCATTGCCACGGCCAAAGCCGCCGTGGAGGGCCTTGCCCGCGCGCTGGCCGCCGAGTATGCCGCCAACAACATCCGCGTCAACGCCGTGGCGCCTTCGCTTACCAACACCCCCCTGGCCGCCGCCCTGCTCAACTCGCCCGAGAAAGCCGAGGCCGGCGCCAGGCGCCACCCCCTGCAGCGCATCGGCCAGCCTCAGGATTTGGCTTACATGGTCTCGTTTCTGCTCTCCGACCACAGCTCCTTCATCACCGGTCAGACGATGAATGTGGATGGCGGGATGGGCAAACTGAAGTAGAGCATTAGTGAAATTAGACCGTCATGCTGAACGCAGTGAAGCATCTTGCTTGGGGAAGTAATTCAGTTGAACCTCACAATCAGATTAGTGACGGGCAAGATGCTTCACTGCGTTCAGCATGACGGTCTTGACCATCAAAGGAAATAAACGTATGAAAATCACCCTCTTCTGGCACCGCCGCGACATCCGCCTTCCCGACAACGCCGGCCTGGCCGCCGCTCTGCAAAGTGGCTTTCCGGTGGTGCCGTTCTTTATCTACGACAAAGAAATCCTCGACAACCTGCCCGATAAAAAAGATGCCCGGCTCACGTTCATCTATGACGAGGTGGAGCGCGTGGCGCGGGAAACCGAAGCGGCCGGTGGCACTTTCCTGGCTTACTACGGCACGCCGGCCGACGTAATCGAGCAGCTCGTGCAGGAGCACGAGGTAGCCGCCGTGTACACCAATGAGGACTACGAGCCCTACGCCACCCGTCGCGACGGCCACGTGGAAGCCTTGCTGCGGCGCTACGGCGTCGAGTTCAAGCTGTATAAAGACCAGGTAATTTTTGCCAAAAACGAGGTGCTGGGCAAGAATGGGCAGCCCCAGAAAGTCTTCGGCTCGTACCGCAAAGCCTGGCTGGAGAAGCTCACGGATGAGGAGTTGGCGCCCCGGCCCTCAGCCAATTTAATTAAGGCTGAAAACCTGGCGCGGGTGCCGGCCCCGCCCCGCCCGACGCTGGAAAGCGTCGGCTTCGAGCGCTACGAGCAGTTTGTGCCTACCCTCGACCTGCCCGATGACGAGGTAGTGCGCAACTACCACCAGACCCGCAACCGGCCGGCCCTGCAAAACGGCACCATCCGCCGCTCGGTGCAGCTGCGCTTTGGCACCATCAGCGTGCGCCAGCTCATGCGGCAGGCCAAGGAGCTGAACCCCAAGCTGCTGGAGGAGCTAATTTGGCGCGATTACTTCATGATGCTGCTCTGGCACTACCCCGACACCGCCCGCGAAGCCTACGACCCCCGGCTGCGCCACGTGCCCTACCGCGAGAATGAAGCGGAGTTTCGGGCCTGGTGCGAGGGCCGCACCGGCTACCCGCTCGTCGATGCCGGGATGCGGGAGCTGAACGCGACAGGCTACCTGCCCAACCGCACGCGCATCGCGGCGGCCGGCTTTCTGGTTAAGCACCTGCTCATGGACTGGCGGGAGGGCGAAAAATATTTTGCCGACAAGCTGCTGGACTACGACCTCTCCCAGAACATTGGCAACTGGCAGTGGATGGCCGGCACCGGCGCCGTGGCCGCGCCCTGGTTTCGGGTTTACAGCCCCCAAAGCCAGCTCGACACGTATGACCCCGACCGCGAATATGTGAAGCGCTGGATTCCCGAACTGGGCACGTCCGCCTACCCCCCTCCCATCGTGGAGCACAAGTTTGCCCGGCAGCGCGCCATCGACACGCTGCGCGCAGCGTACCGGGCGGCCTCGCAGCAAGCGTAAGTGCATCCTCCGGCACGGGGCGCAGCCCCGCGCCAGGGGAGCCAGGGGTAGTGGCGCGAGCCAATCCGCAACTTCCCTACCCCCCGCCTGGTTGTCAGGGCATGGACAAAGCCCAAATCAAGCAAGCCTATCTCGACTTTGTGCGCCTGGAAAATCAGCCCCCGGCGTCAGTCTACATTTTCACCAATAAGCTCGGTATTCCCGAGGCTGAGTTCTACCAATTCTACCCCAACTTCGCTGCCATCGACCGCGACATCTGGGCTGACTACGGCCGGCAGGCGCGCGAAAAAGCCGCTCTGGAGCCCGTTTGGGCCACCTATGGCGCCCGCGAAAAGCTGCTTGCCTTCTACTACACGCTGCTAGAGCTGCTCAAGCAAAATCGCTCCTACGCCCTGCTGAGTTTGCGCCGCTCCCTGAGCCGGATGCCGGGCCAGGTGCCGCGGGTGCTGGAAGATTTTGAGCGCGAGTTCAAGGACTTTGCGCTGGAGATTCTTGACCAGGGCCGCCGCAGCGGCGAGGTCGCCAGCCGCGCTTTTATCACGCAGGGCTACCCCCGCTTTTTCTACCGGCAGGCCTTATTTGTACTCGGCTATTTTGCCAAGGATGAGAGCGTCAACTTCGAGCGCACCGATGCGGCCGTGGAAAAAGCCGTCACGCTGAGCTTCGATTTGGTCGGCCGCAACTCCTTCGACTCGGCCATCGATTTCGTGCGCTTTCTGGCCCAGCGCAGGCGATAATTCTCATTTATCAATTAACATTTAACAGCCTTAAGCCGCTGATTTATAATTTATAAGAGGTATTTGTAAAAATCAGTTGACAAGGTAATTGTAGAGCTGCAAAACGATTGTTAATTCTTAATTGATAAATGTTAAATGAAATCCCGACCACGAAGGTGGCCCGCGCCGCCCGCTTCGCCAAAACCGGCCTGAGCGTCGGCGCCAATTACGTTAAGCACTACGCCAGGCGAGCCGTGGGCGCCGAGTCAACCACGGACGATTTGCACGCGGCCAACGCCGCCGAGCTGTTTGGCGCCCTGGGCGAACTGAAAGGCTCGGTGCTGAAAGTGGCCCAGATGCTGGCGATGGAGAAAAATATCCTGCCGCCGGCCTACGCCGCGCAGTTCCGGCAGGCGCAGTACCAGACGCCGCCCTTGTCGGGGCCGTTGGTGAGCAAGGCGTTTCGGGATGCGTTTGGCCGCGCGCCGCACGAGCTGTTTGCCGAGTTTGACCCGGCGGCGCGGCAGGCGGCCAGCATCGGGCAGGTGCACTTCGCGCGGCACCAGGAAACCGGCCGGCCGCTGGCCGTGAAGGTGCAGTATCCGGGCGTGGCGGGCAGCATTCAGTCCGATTTGGCGCTGGTCAAGCCCGTGGCCTTGCGGGTGCTGGGCCTCGATGAGGCGCAGGTGCGGCCCTACCTGGCGGAAGTCGAAGCCCGGCTGCTGGAAGAAACCGACTACGCCCTGGAGCTGCGCCGCGGCCAGGACCTGGCCGCTCGTTGCGCCGGCCGGCCGCACCTGGAGTTTCCGCGCTACTACCCGGAGCTGTCCTCGGCCCGCATCCTGACGATGGATTGGCTGCCCGGCCAGCACTTAGCGGAGTTCCTGGCGACCGCGCCCAGCCGGGAGGTGCGTAATCAAATCGGGCAGGCGCTGTGGGATTTTTATCAATTCCAGGTCAATGTCTTGCTGACCGTGCACGCCGACCCGCACCCCGGCAACTTCCTCCTGCGCGCCGAGCACGGCGGCACCGTAGCGGTGCTGGACTTTGGCTGCGTGAAAGAGATTCCGGCCGACGTGCAGCGGCATTTTCAAACCCTGC
>NZ_CAXTEF010000011.1:0-114220 GCF_964243305.1 uncultured Hymenobacter sp. | reverse complement strand
TCTAAGACTTCAGCAATGTGTGGGTTCGTAAAATCATAAAGTATGAATGCAAAGACTAATGCCTTTCCATCATGTTTATGTTGACTACAGATGTTCAAAAATTGCTGATTGAAGCTGTGGAAGTCGAGTCCTTCGTTTTTCGAGTTTGATCGTACGGTATACATTTTGAGCGTTTTAATAAATGAGGAAGTAATATTTTTTTATTTTTGGAGTAATTGACCTTACCAAACAACTGGCAAACGTTAATCCAGCAACTCCACGCTAAAGTTAACCTTTGCATCTAACGCCTTGAACACCTTCATAACCGTTGCAAAACGCGCATCGGTCAGGCTATTTTCAAGTTTGGAAATCTGGGATTTTTGCACCCCTACGAGGTCGCCAAGCTGCTGCTGGGTCAGGTGGCGTTGCAGGCGGGCTTCCTTAATGGCTTTGCCGAGCAGGTCGAGGCGTAGCTCCTCTTCAAAGGCTTCACGCTTAGGGGTACCGATGGAGCCAATGTGCTCATCTATGGCTTCATCCAGGGAATAAAACTTGAGTTGTTCGTCGGTTTTCATAGCTTTTTTGTTTTCTGCTCGAAATATATTCTTCGGATTCTTTCCGCTTTATCAAGGTCTGCTTGGGGTGTTTTGCCCGTTTTTTTGATAATGCCGTGGGTCGTTAGGACCAAGGTGTCAACCAATTCAGACTTGTCCCAGAAGGCAAAGATTCGGTAATGCGTTTTGTTGAACAAGGTCCTGAATTCCCATATGTCGTCCGTTAGCTTTTTGAAAAGCTCCTGGTCGTTCACCAATTGAGCTTTGCGGATATTGTAGAGAATCTTATCGCGGGCCTTTTCATCTAACTCTCTAATAAACGCACGTACTTCGCCGGACAGCTGGACCTGAAATTTGACCTTCATGGGGTATGCTTTCAGCAAATATAATGTTTCCTGTTTAAGAAACTTTATGCACGCCCGCATCCAAACTGCCCTCATCAGCCTCGAAGCCACCCACAACATCCGCGTCCTCTACGCCTGCGAGTCGGGCAGCCGGGCCTGGGGGTTTCCCTCGCCGGATTCGGACTATGATGTGCGCTTTATCTACTGCCATCCGGCGGACTGGTACCTGACGCTGGACGAGGGGCGCGACACGCTGGACTTTCCGGTGGATGGGGAATTGGACCTGGCCGGCTGGGAGCTGCGCAAGGCGCTGCGGCTACTGCGCGGCTCGAACGCGGCTTTGTTCGAGTGGTTGCAGTCGCCGGTGGTGTATGGGGAAAGGCTGGATTTCCAGGCCCGGCTCGCGCCGCTGCTGCCGGCCTTGTTCAACCCCCGGGCGGGGCTGCACCACTACCTGGGGCAGCTGCGGCGCGGCGTGGAGGAAGATTTGGCGGGCGAAGAGGTGCGGCTGAAGCGGCTGTTCTACGCCCTGCGCGCGGCGCTGGCGGCCCGCTGGATTCAGGAGCGGCCTGGGGAGGCGGTGCCGCCGATGGAGTTTGCCAGGCTGCGGGCGCTGCTGCCGGCGGACTTGGCGGGCGAAGTAGACGAGCTATTGCGGCGTAAAGCCCACGCGAACGAGAAAACGATGGTGGCCCGGCCGGTGGCCCTGGCTGACTTTCTGCAGGACGAGCTGGCGGCGGGGCAGGCAGCGCGCGAGGGCTTGCCGGTGCCGCGCGGGGGTAGGGACTCGACTGAGCTGGATGTCCTGTTCCGGGCGCTGCTCAGCGAAGCTTTTGCGGCTTAAGACCCGGCTCCCATAAGTTTTCGCGCAGCATTCCGGCTGCCTTGCAGCGGTCAAGTTGCTTTATCATTCGCTTGATTCCCTACCCCCTTCTTTCTCCTGAAAGAGGCAAGCAGAAGTCCGCGCTACATTCGCTTATGACCATCGCTGATTTGCGCCGCCAGAACCTCATTCTTTTTGAAGCCGTCAGCGGCAGCCGGGCCTACGGCACCAACCTGCCGCACTCGGACACTGACCTCAAGGGCGTGTTCGTGCTGCCGGAGGACCAGTTTTTTGGCCTGGACTACGTGCCGCAGATAGCCAATGAAACCAACGACGAGGTGTTTTATGAGCTGCGCCGCTTCGTGGAATTGCTCTTGAAAAATAATCCCACGGCGCTGGAGCTGCTGGGCACGCCGGCCGATTGCATCGTCTACCAGCACCCGCTGTTTGCGCAGTTTCAGGCGGAGAATTTTCTCTCCAAACTCTGCCGGCAAAGCTTTGCCGAGTACGCCGTAGCGCAGATTCGGAAGGCCAAGGGATTGAACAAGAAGATTAACCATCCGGAGCCGCCGGCGCGCAAATCAGTACTGGATTTCTGCTACGTGACGGTGGGCGCCGGGGCCCAGCCCGTGGCCGGCTGGCTGGCCCGCCACGGCTACGAAGCCGCGCAGTGCGGCTTGGCCAACGTGCCGCATTTAACCGACCTCTACGCCTTGTTCGTGGATGCGACGCCCGAGCAGCGCCACGGCTACCGTGGGCTGGTGCGCGACGCGGAAACGTCGCAGGATGTGCAGCTCTCGGCCGTGCCCAGGGGCGAGCAGCCGGTGGCCTACCTCTCCTTTAACCGCAACGGCTACAGCACCTTTTGCCGCGTGTTTCGGGAATATTGGGAGTGGGTGGCGAAGCGCAACGCGGAGCGCTACCAGAACACCGTCAACCACGGCAAGAACTACGACGCCAAGAATATGCTGCACGTGTTT
This sequence comes from uncultured Hymenobacter sp., assembly GCF_964243305.1. Taxonomy (GTDB): domain Bacteria; phylum Bacteroidota; class Bacteroidia; order Cytophagales; family Hymenobacteraceae; genus Hymenobacter. The sequence continues at coordinate 111,540 of NZ_CAXTEF010000011.1, read as the reverse complement.
CGGCTGCTGCAAATGGCGGGCGAAATTGCCGAAACCAGGCAGCTGAGCGTGCGCCGCCCGAACCGGGAGTTTCTGCTCCAAATTCGCCGCGGCGAATTTGACTATGAGACGCTGGTAGCCGAAGCGGAGCAGCTGGTGAGTCGCGTAGAGGCCGCCTTTGCCGCCTCCGCCCTGCCGGAGGCCCCTGATAAAGAAGCGGCTGAGCAGGTGCTACGGCGGGTGCGACAGGCGTTTTACGAAACCGCAAGGTCAGAAGAATACCGTTCAGCTTAAACTCGATTAGCAGAGCCGTCAGGTGTTACGCCCATGCCCGATTCCCTACCCCCCTCCTGCCGCTGGACCGGCCAGGGCGAGCAGCTGCAAGCCTTTCACGACCACGAGTGGGGCGAGCCGGTGGCCGAGCCCCTTATCTTGTTTGAGTACCTGGTGCTGCACACCTTCCAGCTGGGGTTTGATTTTCCGGTGGTGCTAAAGCGGCGCGAGGCATTTCGGGAGCTGCTAGCGGGCTTCGACCCGGATAAGCTGGCGCGCTTTGACGAGGATGATATTGCTCAATTGCTGCTTAATCCGCGCATTTTGCGCAACCGCCGCAAGCTCGAAGCCACCGTGCAGAACGCCCAGGCCTGGCTGCGCCTGCGCCAGCACGTGGGCGGCGAGGCGGGCTTGCTGCCGTTTTTCTATGATTTCGTGGGCGGGCGGCCACTCGATAATTACCGCGACGCTGCCAACCCGGTGCCGCTTTCGACGCCAGCCAGCGAAGCGCTGAGCAAGGAGCTGAAGCGCCGCGGCTTCGTGATGACCGGGCCGGTGACCTGCTACAACATCCTGCAAACCGCCGGCTTGGTGAACGATCACCTGCTGAGCTGCCCGCGCCATGCCGAGTGTGTGCGGCTTGCTGGCGAGCTTACTTAGAAGTTTGATTCAGCCTGAGGAAACCAGTCTTCTCTTAAACTACGTCCGTCCCGGCTGGTTGAGGGTTTGACCAGCCATTTCAACTAATTATTTCGATCAACTTACGCTTATGCCCGTCCGCCACTACCCGGTTTTGCACGATTATGTGAAGGCCAACCGCTGCGTTGAGATTGAATATGACGATGTGGCTTTAGAGCTAATCGAGGGCGCCCTACCCCCCGATTTGGTGGGTACGCTGCTGCGCAACGGCAACGGGCGCTTTGAGAACCACGGCCAGGCCTATGAGCACCTCTTCGACGGCGACGGCATGGTGGCGCGCTTCCGCTTCGACGGGCAGCAGGTGCGCTACCGCAACCGCTACGTGCGCACCCAGGAGTTCGTGGCCGAGGAGAAGGCCGGCCGGCCGCTCTACCGCAGCTTCGGCACCAACCTGCCCGGCGGACTGCGGGCCAACTTCCTCAAAACGCAGTTTAAGAACACGGCTAATACTAGCCTTATCGAGCACGGCGGTCACCTGCTGGCCCTCTGGGAAGGCGGCCTACCCCACCGCCTCGACCCGGAGTCGCTGGCGACGCTGGAGCGCTTCGACTATGGCGGCGTGCTGCGCAACCCATTTTCCTGGCTCGACCGGCGCATCTCGCCCGAGATGCCTTTTTCGGCCCACCCCAAGGTGCACCCCACCACGGGCGTGCTTCACAATTTCGGTACCGTGGCGGGCCGCCAGCACCGGCTGGTGCTTTATGAGGTGAGCCCGGATGGGCAGGCGCGGGTGGCCCACGCGCTGCCGATGGCTGCGGCCACCTTCGCCCACGACTTTATTCTGACCCTGAGCGGGCACCAGATTTTCTTTCTCACCCCGGTTTCCTTCGACGTGCCACGCTCGCTGCTGGGGCTGCGCGCGCCGGCCGCCGCCATTCAGGTCGACCGGACCCAGCCCACCCAAATCGTGGTGCTCGACCCGGCCGGCGCGGTGCACCGGCTCAGCACCGACTTCGGCTTCGTCTTTCACTTCGTCAACGGCTACCAGGACGCCGACAGCACGCTCGTGGCCGACGCGCTGCTGATGGCTGATTTTCCCACCTCGCCCACCATGAAGGCGTACCTGGCGGGCAACATCGCCGACGACCAGCGCCAGGCGCGTTTCGTGCGCTTCCGCCTGGATTTAGATAAAGGCACCGTCACGCGCCAGTCGCTTTCCGATTATGAGGGCGAGCTGCCCGAAATTCACCCCGACCGGCTCGGGCAGCCCTACCGCTACAGCTGGGCCATCGGCCGGCCACCGAGCCATTCTCTACCCCTGCTCGACCACATCATCAAGCTCGACGTGCAAACCGGCGAGGCCCGCCACGCCCATCAGCCCGGCACGATGAGCAGCGAGCCGGTGGTGGTGCCGCGCCGCGGCCCCGATGGCCAGCCCGTCGCGGCCGAGGACGACGGCTACCTGCTCTACCTGCGCTTCACCGCTCCCGCCGGCCCCACCGAGCTGCTGGTGGCCGACGCCGCCGACCTGCGCCCCCTGGCCCGGCTGCGGCTGCCGCACAACATTCCGCTGGGTTTCCACGGCCTCTGGCAGCCGAAGAGTGGAGTTGAAATGAAAAGCAAGTAGGCTAAAGCAGTTAGTATCAGTTTGAAGCCTGAACGACGTAGAGACGCGACACTTCGCGTCTCTACGCGTGGCGGGGGGCGCAGTAATCTTATTGTCATTGATCATCCTACCCCCTCCTCTGCGTAGAGACGCGAAGTGTCGCGTCTCTACGACATTTATTCTCTATATAACCTATACTAACCTTTTTTGAGCGGGTCGTGGCCCCAGTTCATGAGCGAGTAGCGCCAGCGCGAGGTGGGCACATCTTCCTGGTGGTGCGGGCCCTGGGCCGAGTGGCGGCTCACGTAGCTGTGCACCTTGTGCATGTGCTGCTCGTCGTCGTCGGTCAGGTCGGCGGCTTTCTTGTGCAGAATCTCGATGATGCGCTCGCCGGAATGGTGGCCGACGCTGCTGCCGTCGCCGCTATCGAGGCCCACGGACTTGGACTCTTCAGTTTGGAGCCACTTTTCCAGCTCGGCGGCGCTCATGTTCACGTCTTGCTTGAATTGGTTGCGGATGTTGTCAGTCGGAGAGGAAGTAGCCATGTGGGGAAGGAGTTAAGGGGAAGGGAGGGGGTAGGGAATTTCAAGTAAAAGCCCGCGCTACTCACCGCCGTCGGTGGCGTGCTCGCGGGCGGCTTTGGCGGCGGCGGTGTTGTCGACGTGCTGCTGGCCGGTGCGGGAGCCGGCGAGCTTCTTGGCGTTGGTGGCCTTGCGCTGGGCGGGCGTCAGCTCGTCCCAGGCTTCCTTGGGCAGGTAGCGGGTGGTGGTGCCGTCGTCGTGGCGGGCGGGCTGCCCATCGGCGGTTCGCCAGTCCTGGGCGGTCCACTCGTCGAGGTGCTGCTGGGCCTCGGTGGGCTGGTCGTTCTGGTAGCCGCCCCCGGCCTTTTTATACTCGCTGGCCAGCAGCTGCGACTTGCGCGCGCTCCACTGCCCGGCCGCGCCGCCCTTCTCGCCGGCCTTGATTTCTTCTTTCAACCGCTCGCGCAGGGCCGGGTCGGTGTAGGTGTCTTCCGGGCTCCGCTTGAGCGTGGCGGGCTTCTTGGGGGCGGCTTTTTTGGGGGCGGTGGCCATGAGGAGAGTAAGATAAGGTTAAGTAGGGTGCGGGGCTCGCCCCCGCCCGGCGTTGAACAAAAGCAGGAGCGTGGCAAGCAAACGACAATCGGGCGGCAACCACGCGGCTCGGACGCCGGGCGGGGGCAAGCCCCGCACCCTACGTTACGCGATAATGATAAGCGCTGTTGAGTTTATTTTCCTACCCCCTCCCTACCGGACCAGCTGCTCGAACGCTACTTCCCCTGCCGATTACGCCGCCTGCGCCGCGTCATAGGCTGGCGCCGGCTCTACTGCCCTCACCTGCCGCAAGCCCCACAGAGCCAGCAGCACGACCGTCGCGCAGGTTAGCCCAATGACGGGGGCGGTGGTGACTTCCAGGGTCCAGCCGCTGATTTTGGCGGCCAGCACGTCGCCGAAGTTAATGAGGGCCATGTAGGTCGTGAACTGCGAGCCGGCCACGCGCTCGTCGCACAGGTTCATGAGCAGCGGCAGGGCGGCCACGCTCATAAAGGGGTCGATGAGGTTGGTGAGCACGATGCCGCCGGTGGCCACGGCCGGCTGCGTCCAGTAGGCGTGCAGCAGGTTGAGCGTGAGCAGGGCCAGGGCCACGCCGCCCAGCACCCAGCGTTGCAGGCGCACCGCGCCGAGGCGGTCGGAGAGCAGGCCGCCGCCGAGCAGCGCGCCCACGGCCAGCAAATTCACCCAGCTGCCTTCGAGCACCGACACATCCTGGGCGGCCCAGTGCAGCGAGTGAATCAGGGTGTAGATGTAGCTGTTATAAAATACGCCGCAGGCCATGTACACCAGCAGCACGCACCCAAAAATGCGCAGGCTGCGCCGCTGCCCGATGCTGCGAAACAACTCCCGGAACACGCGCAGCAGCGGAGGGTTGGCGGCGGGCAGGGGGGTAGGGATTTCGGCGGCGCGGGCCGGTGCGGGCGCCTCGGCCGGGGCTAGGCGGGGCCGGCGGCCGGGCCAACTCAGCGCGGGCAGCAGGCGGTCGGTGCGGTAGAGGCGAATGAAGAAGGTGAGGCCGGTGAAAAACAGCAGGGCCAGCGTTTGCAGCAGCGCCGCCCGCTGGAAGCCGTGCGCGTGCAGCACCGGCGCGAGCCCGGCGGCGCCCAGCGAAGTACCCAGCAGAAACCCGATGCGCATGAGCGAGTTAAGCCGGCCGCGCTCGGCTTCGGGCGTCACGGCGATGGCCATCGCGTCGACGCTCGTGTCCTGAATGGAGGCAAACAGGCTGTGGACAAAGAACAGGGCCGACATCAGCCCCAGCTGGGCCACCGGGTCGTGCACCAGCAGCAGGCCCAGCGAGGCGCCCGCCGCCACGAGCTGCGTGAGCACCACCCACTGCTTGCGGTGCCCGATAACCGAGTACTGAAACCGGTCCACAATTGGCCCCCACACGAACTGAAACGACCACGGCAGCCCTACTACCAGCACGAACGAGCCCACGGCGTTGGCGGTCAGGCCTTTTTCAATCAGATAGTTATAGATGGCCTGCGCCCGAAAGCCGGCCGGTAGCCCCTGCATCATGTACAGAAAGCAGAAGGTGAAGAAGCGCAGGTTGCGGCTTTCGCTCAGAACGGGAATCTTCACGGGCAGGGGGGTAGGAAATTGACGCCAGAATTAGCCGAATGACTTAGCCACAGCGCAGCGCCCCAAACTACGGACAAGCGGCCTGCTGGCGCAGCGGCAACCTGAACGATTGCGAAATGCCAACCAAATTAGAGCGGCTATGTTACTAAACCTCTCCTGGTCTTTTTATACATTTTCTTGCCCTCGTTTTATTTTTCATGAAGCACCTCTCCTTTCGCGCTGCCTTTTTCTTTTTTCTCATGGACTGGCTGCCGACCGCGCCGGTCCAGGCCCAAACCCAGCAGCAAGCCCCTACCCCCACCCGCACCGTCACGGGCCGCTGGATAAGGACAGCAAACAAGGACTGCCCGGCGCAACCGTGCTAGTGCCTGGCACTAATATCGGGGTAAGCACAATTACGGATGGCAGCTTCAGTCTAAGCGGAGTGCCAGCCACTGCGACACGCTTACGATTCAGCTTTGTTGGGTATCAGACAGTGGAGCAACCCATCACAGACGCTCCATTGCTAGTAGCACTGCCAGTACAGGTTTTTATAGATGAGGAAGTCGTCGTGACGGGCCTGGCCACGAGCATCAAGCGTTCCAACCTGGCTAACAGCGTGGCGACCATCGGCGGGCGGGAGTTGGTCGGCCAGACCCGGCCCGTGACGCTGGACGCGGCCCTGCAAGGCAAGCTGGCGGGCGCCGTCATCAGCCAGACCAGCGGGGCGCCGGGCGGCGGCATCTCGGTGCAATTGCGCGGGCCGTCCTCGATTATCGGCAACTCCGAGCCGCTCTACATCATCGACGGCGTGTACGCCAACAACGAGGCCTACGACAACGGCCGCAGCTCCAACGCCTTCAACCAGGCCGGCACCATCGGCCAACAATCTGGCACGACGAACCGCATTTCCGACCTTAACCCCGACGATATTGAGAATGTCGAGGTGCTGAAGGGCAGCAGCGCGGCGGCCATCTACGGCGCCCGCGCCAACGCCGGCGTCATCCTTATCACCACCAAAAAAGGCCGCGCCGGCCAGACCCGCGTGAGTTTGCGCCAGGACATCGGCGTGACCACCATTTTGCGCAAGCTGGGCTACGAAAACTGGACGGCCGACAAGATTGCGCAGGTGGCCGGCACGGTGGGGCTGCGCGGCTCCGGCGACGTGGCCGCCGAGCAGGCCCGGCTGGCGGAGGCGCAGGCCGCGGGCCGCATCTATAATTATGAGGATGAGCTGTTTGGCAACGTCGGCGTACTCTCCAACACCAACGTAAACGTGTCGGGCGGCGGGGAGCGGCTGCGCTTTTTCGCCTCGGCCGGCCGCGCCGACGAGGGCGCCATTCAGAAAAAGCTGGGCTTCGTGCGCAACACCGCCCGCCTGAACCTGAGCGCCGACCTAGCCCGCAACGTGGACGCTTCCTTCAATACTTCCTACATCAACTCCGAAAATAAGCGCGGCTTTAACGGCAATAACAACAACAATATCAGCGTGCCGTGGCTGCTCTCGTTCACGCCCAGCTACGCTGAGCTGCACCCCGACGCCCAGGGCCGCTACCCCGACAACCCCTACATCAGCGAGAACCCGCTGGCCCTGCGCGACCGCGCCATCAATAAGGAGACGACCAACCGCTTCCTGCAATCGGCCGCGGTCAACTGGTACGTGCTCCGGGGCGAGACTTCCTCGCTGCGCCTGAGCGGACAGGGCGGCGTCGATTTCACGCTCACCAACCAGGAACTGTATTTGCCCGAGGATTTGCAGTCGCAAAAGGGCCTTGCCTTGCCGGGCGCGTCGCGCTACACCAAGAATCAGCAGACCAACTATAACCTGCAAGGCGCGGCCGTTTATACGCGGCAAGTGGGCGCCGCGACCTTCACCACGCAGGCGGGGGTCGCGCGCATCTCCACGTCGGCCGACCTCTCCTTCACCCAGGGCCAGGGCACGCAGCCGGGCCTGCGCAACCCGCAGGCCGCCACGCTGCAAACGTTGGGGCAATTCTTCCAGAGCGGCATCGACATCGGCTACTTCGTGCAGCAGGAAGTGAATTTTGCCGACCGCATCATCGCCACGGCCGGCCTGCGCGCCGACCAAAGCAACCGCTACGCTGACCCCAACAAGCCGCTGTATTCGCCCAAAGCCTCGCTGGCCGTGAACCTGGCCAACTTTGATTTCTGGACCTATAAAGAAGCGGTAAACCTGCTCAAGCCGCGCCTGGCCTACGGCCAAACCGGCGGCACGATTCCCTACGGCGCCTACTACAACGCCACGCTGCCCACCGCCATCGGCGGGGCGCTCGGCACGCGCAGCTCACAGCTGCTGGGCTTCGCCGGTGTGCGCCCCGAGCGGGCCACCGAGCTGGAAGCGGGCCTCGATGCGGCGTTTCTGAACTCGAAAATCACGCTCGAAGCCAGCATCTACCGCAAGGTGGTGCGCGACTTTCTGTTTCCTTTCGCGCTGGCTGGCTCCACGGGCGTAACGCAGATTATTGCCTACCCGGTGGGCGACTTGCGCAATCAGGGTCTGGAAATTGGGCTGGGCTTCAAGGCGATTGACAAGCCTAACTTCAAATACACCGAGCAAACCCAGTCCTGGCTTAACCGCTCGGAAGTCACCCGCCTCGACGTGCCGGTGATGGCGGCCGGACCAGGCTACGACCCTTACTTCGGGCGCAACTATTTGATTGAGGGCCAGTCGCCCACGCGCTGGTTCGGCACGCCGCTCGACCCCGTGACGGGCCTGCCTACCCCCTACCAGGAGTCGCAGCCGCGCCATCAGGTCTCGTTTGCCAACACGCTGACTTTCTTCCAGAATCTGGAGCTGTTCTTCCTCATCCACGTCAAGGAAGGCGGCTACAACGACGTGCTGACCCGGCAGGCCTACGACATCGCCGGCACCACCCGAAACTGGAGCCGCCCCGCCACCGCCGCCGACGGCACCACCACGACCGAGGGCGCCGCCCGGGCCTTCCCCGCCACGCCCGACCAGGGCTTTCTGGAGGATGCCAGCTACATGAAGCTGCGCGAGGTTTCGCTCTACTACACGGTGCCGAAGGCGGCGCTCGGCGCGCTCGGCCGGGGCGTGGAGCGGCTGCGCGTGGGCGTGTCGGGCAACAACCTGGTGCTCATCACGCCCTACCGCGGCGGCTACGACCCGGAGGTGTCCAACTTCGGCATCACGCCCGTGGGCGGCTACCAGGACCTGTGGAATTTCCCGAGCGCGCGCCGGATGTTCTTCCATCTGAACTTTGATTTTTAAACCCGTAGGGGCGGGGCTTGCCCCCGCCCGCCTCTTGAACGATACTTAGTAGAATCACACCCTTAAAGCGCCAACGCCGGGCGGGGACAAGCCCCGCCCCTACTACTATGCATACCCCCCTCAAACTCCCCGGTCTGCTGCTAAGCGCCCTGCTGCTCGCCACCGGCTGCCAGCTCGACCGCCTCACCGACCCCAACAACCCGACCCTCGAATCGGCCGCTGACAACCCCACCAAGGCCAAGCTCGACCAGGTGGCGGCCGGCACCTTCGCCAGCATCCGCACCGACGTGGACGGCATCGTGTGGTACTACCTGACCACGGGCATTATCGGGCGCGAAATCTACGTGCTCTCGCCCGACCCGACCTACCTCGTGCCGCTGGGCGTGGGCGAGTTCAATAACAATAATTACTTGAGCGAGCGGTACTTCAACACCTACTCATCGGCGCGGCGCACGGCGCGGCTGCTGGCCCAGGGCGCCCAGAACTCGCAGTTCATTACTGAGCCGCAGCGCCAAGGCTACTTGGCCCTGGCCAACACGGCCGAGGCCTACGCCATGCTCGTGCTCTCGGATATGCTCTATGAAAACGGCCTGCGCGTCGACGTGAGCGACCCGCTCAAGCCGGGCAAGATTCAGCCCTACCCCGTGGTGCTGGCCGAAATCAGGAAGCGCCTCGATGCCGGCGCCACGCAGCTCAGCCAGGCCGGGGCGACCTTGCCCTTTGCCCTACCCCCCGGCTACACGGAGAAGGGCGGCGCGGGGCTGGACTTCACGACCCCAGCCGGCTTTCTCAAATTCAACCGCGCGCTGACCGCCCGGCTGGCGGTGCGGGCGGCGACGCGGCCCGGCGGCTCCTACCAGGACGCGCTGACGGCCGTGCAAGCCAGCTTTGCCGACCCCGCCGCGCCGATGACGGCCGGGCCGCGCTTCGACTTCGGCGTGAGCAGCCCCGACATCGCCAACCCGCTGTTTCAGGCGCCGGGCGTCAATGGCAGCGGCGGCACTGTGGCGCACCCCTCGTTTCTGCGCGACATCCGCCCCGGCGACACCCGCGCTAGCAAGGTCGTCAAGCGCGCCCCCGGCGCCGCCTCGGGCCTGAGCAGCGACGCCGAGCCCGTGCTCTACGCCACGCCCGGCAGCTCCATTCCGATTATTAAGAATGAGGAACTGCTGCTCATCGCGGCCGAAGCTAACCTGCGCCTGGGCAACCGCGCCGCGGCCATTTCGGCCATCGACGCTGTGGCCCAGGCTTACGGGTTGCGCTACGCGCCGGCCGCTTCGGCGTTGGATGATGATATTCTAAATGAGATTCTGTACCAGCGACGCTACTCGCTCTATTTCGAGGGGCAGCGCTGGGTTGATTTGCGCCGCCTGGGCAAGTTTGATTTGCTCAATGAGCCCGGCACCAGCACCCCCGAAAAGCTCAGCGACGGCACCCAAACCACCGTTATCAAGCAGCTGCCCACGCCTTTCTCCGAAATCGCCTGGGACCGGGCCAACCCGTAGCGCAGCTTTGGCCCAATTCCCTACCCCCTGCCCCGGCGCCAAGCGTCGGGGCTTTTTCAGGGGCTTTCATCTTCGTGAACTTAGCCTTCTTAAACGTAGCCGGCTATAGCACGCTAAGCGCGCCGCTGGGTGGTCTGGTCCGATGGCCCTAGGCCGTCCGACCGGCTGTCGTCTACGTTGTCAGAACAACTCAACCCAGCAACCTGCCGGCGCCATCGACAACCGGCCGAGCAGCCTGAGCGCCGTCAGACCGGACCGCCCAGCGGCGCGCGTTTACATTTGCCAGACACCTTCAATCCTCCCTTTCCATGACCATTCGCCCTTCGCTCCGCCGTATCCTTACCATCAGCGGTTTTAGTCTGGCGGCAGCCGCCCTGCTGGCTGGGTGCGCCGCCGCGGTCGGAGGCCGCAAAACCCGCGGTTACCTTGTCTACGTGGGCACCAACGTGGCCTCGGCCACCGACAACACGATTTACCTCTACCGCCTCGACCCCGCCACCGGCGCCCTGACGCCGGTGAGCGCCCAGCCCGGCGGCCCCAGCCCCACCTATCTGGCCCTGACGCCCGACCACCGCCGGCTCTACGCCGTGAACGAAACCGGCAATTTTCAGGGCCAGAGCAGCGGCAGCCTGCGGGCGTTCAGCGTGAATCAGCAGACCGGCGCCCTCACCCTGCTCAATGAGCAGCCCTCGACCGGCGCCTCGCCCTGCTATGTGAGCCTCGACCGCACCGGCAAAGCCGTGCTGGTGGCCAACTACACTGGCGGCAACGTGGCCCTGCTGCCGGTGGGCGCCGACGGGCAGCTCGTCGCCCCCACGGCCACCGACCAGCACGAGGGCCGCGGCCCCCACCCCAACCAGGACCGCGCCCACGCCCACTGCATCGTGCCCGACCCGGCTAACGCCTACGCCTTTTCCGTGGATTTGGGCACTGACCAGGTGACGGCCTACCGCCTTCAGCCGGCCCAGGGTCAGCTCGCGCGCCAGCCCGAGCCGGCCTTCCAGGCCAAGCCCGGCGCCGGACCACGCCACCTGACTTTTGCGCCCGGCGGAAAGCGGGCTTACCTGATTAATGAGCTGAACTCGACCCTGACCGCGCTGGACTACGACGCGGCGGCGGGCCGCTTCCGCGAGCTGCAAACCGTGCCCACGCTGCCCGGCAGCTACACCGGCACCAACTCCTGCGCCGACGTGCACGTCTCGCCCGACGGGCGGTTTCTCTACGCCTCCAACCGGGGCCACAACAGCATCGCCGTCTTCGCCCTCGATGCCGCCAGCGGCCAGATGAGCCTGGTGCAGCACATCAGCACCGAGGGCCAGACGCCCCGCAACTTCACCCTCGACCCCACCGGCCGCCTGCTGCTGGTAGCCAACCAGAACTCCAACAACATCGTCACCTTTCGCGTCGACCAAGCCACCGGCCAGCTCACCTCCACCGGACAAACCGTGACGCTGCCCTCGCCCATGTTCGTGCAAGTAGCCGAGGACTTTACGCGCTGAGCCGGGGCTGATTCCCTACCCCCCCTTGCCTACGCAAGGCCCCGCACCTCGGCTACCAGCGCGGTGCTGCCGCCCTGGTCGTCATCCGTGACGAGCAGCAGCTCCAGGCCGCCCGCCGCCAGCGCCCGGCGCACGGCCAGCCCCTCTACTTTACCGCGGTGAGCGCGCCCGTCGGCCCAGGCCAGGTGGGCGAAGTCAGCAGTCTGCTTTTCCAAGTCAATTACGCCTACAAAGGAGCCCAGCACGGCCCCGTCGAGCACCGCATCGGCAGTGTCCTCCACCGAGGCCGTGACCAGCAGCCGGCCCCCGGCAAACGTGGCCCCGGAAAAGCCGGCCGGCTGCCCTTGCAGCGCGGGCAGCGCAAACGAGAGCACCCGCGTCGGCAGCGGTGCCGGGTAGGCGGCCGGCACCCACAGGTGGGCTAATGCGGCCGGCAGGGGTAGGGCAAAGAGCTGGGCCGCCCCGCCACCCACCGCCCGTTGCAGCAGGAGCAGCTCCGTGTCGGTGGCCGCCAGCGCCTCGATGTTAAGCGTGGCGCCGGCCGGCAAAAGCGGGCGCAGCCGGGCAAACAGCAGCCCCAGGTCGAGGCGCTGCACGGCGGCGGGGGCAGTAGCTTCGCCCGCCGCGCCGCCCTCACCAGCCGCCGGGGCTGTGGGCGCGGGCAGCGTCACGAAGTAGCCGACCTCGCGGTTGGGCCGCGAGCCCGAGCCCAGCAACAGCAACCCGGCCGCGCCCGCCGGGCTGGTGATGGCCGTCAGACTTTCCAGGTCGGGCTTGGCACTCTTGGGGATGCGTCCGCTGGCGAAATCGGCCCCCACAAATAGCTCTACCCGCGCCGTAGGGGCCAGCGTGTCCGCATCGAGCAGGTAGAGAAACGGCGCATCGTCGCTGATGACGTAGGCCGTGGGGCCGATGATTTCAATGGCCGAGGCGGAAGGCAGTTCGGGCAGGTGGTCTTCGGAGTGAATAATGGCCGTCATAGTGGCAGAAGTACGCCAATGGCACTGAAGGAGCAGAAGACTGAGTAGGCCGGGCACGGCGCGGGGTTGCGAATGCAGCAGGATTTTCATTTACGTCAGGCGCAGGCAGCGGCTGACAATAATCAAATCAGCATTTATTGCTAGTGGAACAGTTCGCGGCCAACGGGACCAAGATACTTCGGCGGCACGGCGCCGATGCCGGATAGCTTAGCTGAACATCGCTAGCTCCTCTCTTTTCCTTAACTCCTTTCCTATCTTGCCGGGCAAAAACATCCTGCTTTCTAGTTGATGCACTCTTACGCTCCCGGCTTGCACTTGCTGGCTACGTTCGCGGCCCCGGCGCCGGCCCTGCGGAACACAGCGGGCTGCGCGGCGTTTTTTGACCAGCAGATTCAAACTTTCGGGCTGGAAAAAGTCGGCCAAGCCTACCACGCCTTTCCGGCGCCGGGCGGCTTTACCGCGGTGCTGGCCCTCACAGAGTCGCACCTCAGCATTCACACCTGGCCGGAGTATGGGCAGGCCACCTTTGACGTGTTCTTGTCGAATTTCCGGCGCGACAATGCAGCCACGGTGCGCGCCTTTTACGCGGCTACACTCACCTTCTTCGGCGCCACCGAGCTAACCTCCACCGAGTTGCGCCGATGACACCCAACCTTGCTGACGCGCCGGCAGTTGGCGACTCCGGCCCAGCCGAGGCGCCGCCCGCCACCCGAGCCTGTCCCCACTGCGGGCACGCCGTGCCGTGCTACCGCCCGGCCGAGAGCCGGTTTTTCAGCTGTCCAGAGTGCCGGCACTTTTTCCGGGCCGCGCCCGGCGAGCCCCAAGCTTACCTGGAGGCCAGCCCACTCACGGCCCCCGGCCCCGCCCCCCGGCTGGCACTGGGCAGCGTGGGTACGCTCAGCGGCTATCGCCTGCGCGTGGTTGGCTACCAGCGGCGCGGCGAGCAGGGCGACGCGGCGCAGTGGGGCGAATACCAACTGGCGCCGGCCGACGCCACTGCCGAAGCCGCTGCTGCGGCTGACCCTGCTTTTCCGCTGCAACTGGCCGAATACCAGGGCCACTGGCTGCTGATACGGCCCGCCGCCCGCGGTCCCCAGCGGGTGGTAGGGCGGGGCGTTGTTTGGAACGACCCTGCGGATGGCGACCGGCCCTACCGCCTCTGGCACCGCTACGAAACGCGCATCGTGGAAGTGCGGGGCGAGTTTGCCGACAATGTGCTGGCCGCCAAGCCTCACAACGTAGTCGAGTTAGTTAGCCCGCCCTACCAGCTGGTCGGCGAGGTGCAGCCGGGCAAAACCTACACCTGGTACCGGGCCCGCTACTTGGAGCCGAAACAGGTAGCGGCCGCCTTTGGCCTGCGTCCCGACCAGTTGCCCACACGCACGGGCGTTGGGGCGGCGCAACCGCCGCCGGGCAGCCTCAGCTGGGGGCGCCTCACGCAGCTGGCCTGGGCCGGCCTGGTGCTGCTGCTCGTCTTGCAGGCGCTGCTGCTACTGCGTCAGGCGCCCATGCTGGCCGAGCAGGAGTTCACATTGCCCGACCAGACCGCTGCGGGCGACTCCCTGGCCGTTCGCTACCAGCGCGCCCAACTGGGGGCTGCCGCCGATAGCCTCCGCTCAACTCAGTCGTCGGCTTTTGGTGGGCCAGTTACCGTAGCCGAAGCCCAACGGGTGCAGCTAGCCCGCCGCCAAGCCACCGATAGCCTCTGGGCGCGGCGCCGGCAAGCCTACGCCGCCGCTATAAATGCTCCGCCACTGCCCATCACGCTCATCTCCCGCTCCTTCCAAGTGGAAGGCCCCACGGCGCTTAGTCTGCACCTGGAAGCGCCGGACCTGGCCAATAGCTGGGTGGAGGTCAGCGCCAGCCTCATCAATGAGCAAACCGGCCGCGCTTACGAGGCCACCCGCGCCCTGGAATACTACAGCGGCACGGAGAGCGGCGAGCGCTGGAGTGAGGGCAGCAAATCGGCCAGCGTCGACTTCAATGCCGTGCCCAGCGGACGCTACCACGTGAACCTTTATCCTACGACCGACCCCCTGCAACCCTACAAGAATACGCTGGGCCTGCGCGTGACGGCTGATAATGGCTTGTGGAGCAATTTCTGGCTCGCGCTGCTGGCCTTGGGGCTGCCGGTGCTGCTGCTCAGCATTCGGCGCTACTATTTTGAGCAGGAGCGCTGGCAAAACAGCAACTATGGGCCGCAGGAGTAGCGATAAAAAGGCGCTCCCGCTGAGTGAAGCGGAGCCGAAGCATTTTGCCCGCTGACCCGCCCGGTGAACAGAATGAATAAATTCCCTACCCCCTCTCCGCTGGCCAAGAGGCCAAGGTGCCCGGTCCTGTTCAGCACGACTACCTTTTCAACTCATACTTCATAAATCGAAAGAATGCCCGACTTTCTTCGCTCCTTGTGGCTGGCCGCCCGCGCCCTACCCCTCTACGCGGGCCTGGTCCTGCTCAGCCTGACGGGCTTTGTTTGGGCCGGGCTGCACGGCACCCGCCTGCTCGGCGACGACAACGAGAGCACCGAAACGCTGGGCTCGGCCGGCCGCGGCGCCAGCGGCGGGCACGCGCGCTACTATCATAAATAATCAGCCTCACTAAGCGCCCCGCGCGAACATTCACTCAGTTCCTACTATGGAATACCTGAACCCCAAGGCCTTTACAGCCTCGCTCATCTATTCGCTGCTGGGCATTATTATTCTGGTGCTCAGCTTCTACCTGTTCAATAAGCTCACACCGGGCACGCTGCGCAAGGAGATTCTCGAAGACCACAACCTGGCCCTGGCCGTAATGGCGTCGGCCTTTATGCTGGCCGTGGCCCTCATCATCAGCGCCGCCATTCATGGCTGAGCCGGGCCTGCTGACGGCCGCGCCGCCCGCCGAGCCGGCCGCGCTGCCGGGCCGGGCCAACCCGCAGCCGCCGGGCTTGCTGCTGGCGGCGGTGGCCGTGATTGCTACCTGCGGACTCATTTATGAGCTGGTGGCCGGCACGCTGGCCTCCTACCTGCTCGGCGACTCGGTGACGCAGTTTTCGACCATCATCGGCGCCTATCTGTTTGCGATGGGCATTGGCTCCTACCTGTCGAAATTTCTCGATGGGCCGCTGCTGCGCTGGTTTATCCGGCTCGAAATCCTGGTGGGGCTGGTGGGCGGCTGTATGGCGCCACTCTTGTTTCTGCTCTTCGAGTACGTCACCTCGTTCCGGCTGCTGCTCTACGCGCTGGTAGGGCTCACGGGCATCCTGGTGGGGCTGGAAATCCCGCTGCTGATGCGTATTCTCGAAAACCGCTACCCCTTCAAGGACCTCGTGGCCAGGGTGTTCAGCTTCGACTACGTGGGCGCGCTGCTGGCTTCGCTGATTTTTCCTTTGGTGCTGGTGCCGCAGCTCGGGCTCATTCGCACCTCGCTCGTGTTCGGCGCCCTCAACTTGGTGGTGGCGGCCGTGGTGCTGGCGCGCTTCCCCGAAACGCGGCCCTACCGGCGGCGCTTCGCCACGGGCATCGCCGCGGCGCTGCTGGGGCTGGGCGTTTTGTTTGTTTTCGCCAACAAGCTGCTTGCCTACACCGAGACGTTAGCCTTCCAGGACCAGGTTATCTACTCGAAGTCAACGCCTTATCAGCGCATCGTGCTCACCCACAATGCCCGCGAGCTGCGGCTGTTCCTCAACGGCAACTTGCAGTTCAGCTCCAGCGACGAGTACCGCTACCACGAGGCGCTGGTGCATCCCCTGATGCAGGCGCTGCCCCAGGCCCGCCGGGTGCTGGTGCTGGGCGGTGGCGACGGCCTGGCCGTGCGCGAGCTGCTGAAATACCCGCGTCTGGAAAGCATCCGGCTGGTCGATTTGGACCCCGGCATGACGGAGCTGTTCCAGCACAACGAGCTGCTGCTCAAGCTAAATAAAGGCGCCCTGCTCTCGCCAAAAGTGCAGGTCGTCAACGCCGACGCCTACCAGTGGGTGCGCCAGGATGCGGCCCGCTACGACGCCATCATCGTCGATTTCCCCGACCCCAGCAACTACTCCATTGGCAAGCTCTACTCGGCCGCGTTCTACCAGGCGCTGCGCCAGCGGCTGGCGCCGGGCGGGCGGCTGGTAGTCCAAAGCACCTCGCCCTACCTGGCGCGGCAGTCGTTCTGGTGCGTGGCCCACACCTTGCAAGCCGTGGGCCTGCACGTGGTGCCTTACCACGCCTTCGTGCCTTCGTTCGGCGAGTGGGGCTACGTGCTGGCCGGCCCCGACACGCACTGGCGCGGCGATGCCGGCCCGCTGCCGGCCGGCTTGCGCTTCATCACAGCCGGCGTCATCCACGATATGCTGCGCTTCCCGCCCGATATGAGCGAGGTGCCCACGGAGATTAATCAGCTAAATAACCAGGCATTGGTGCGCTATTTTGAGGAGGATTGGGGGCCATACGTGCACTGAATAAGGTCCGGGACGCTGTTTCCCTACCCCCCATTATCCTGAGCAAAGCCCAAGACCTTACGTCAGTTGACTGACGCAACAAATCCATTGTCCAGCGTCTGGACATCGTTTCCCGGTGAGAAACTGCTTGGCGAAACTCAGTCTGACAGACTATTAAAAATTCTCATATAAGAAAGCCTTATGCCTACCCGCCGCACTTTCCTCACGCAAGCCAGTGCCGCGGCGGCTGGCACCCTGCTGGCTCCGGCGCTGCTAACCAGCTGCGCGGCTGGCAATTCGCTGGCCCACATCAGCGGGGAGCTGCACGGGGCCAACGCGGCGCTGGGCCACCTGCTGCGCACCCCCGGCCAACTCCCTACCCCCTCTCAAACCCGGCAAGCCGACGTGCTCATCATCGGTGGGGGCGTGGCGGGGCTATCGGCCCGGCGCTGGCTGCACCAGCAGGGCCACGTCGATACGCTGCTGCTGGAAATGGCCGCCGCGCCGGGCGGCAACGCCGCTGCCAGCCACAATGCCGTGTCGGCCTACCCCTGGGGTGCACACTACCTGCCCGTGCCCGACGTGCGCAACCGCGAGCTGCTCGACTTTTTAACCCAAACCGGCACGCTCACCGGCCACGATGCGGCCAGCGGCTTGCCCATCTATAACGACTATCAGCTCTGCCACGACCCCGAAGAGCGCCTGAACATCAACGGCCACTGGCAGGAAGGGCTGGTGCCCACTCTTGGCCTGAGCGCCGATGACGAGGCGCAGTTCGGCCGGTTTTTCGGCTTGATTGACCAGCTTAAAGCGGCCCAGGGCGCCGATGGCCGGGATGCTTTCCGCATTCCCCTAGACCTGTGCAGCACCGACCCGCAGTTTCGGCAGCTCGACCAGCTATCGTTTGCCGACTACCTGGCGCGGGAAGGCTTCACGGCGCCGGCCCTGCGCTGGTACCTGGACTACTGCTGCCGCGACGACTACGGCGCCCGCGCCGCGCAGGTGTCGGCCTGGGCCGGGCTGCACTACTTCGCCAGCCGCAAAGGCCGGGCCCACAACGCCTCGGCGGCCGATGTGCTCACCTGGCCCGAAGGCAACCGCTTCCTCACCGAGCAGCTGCGGCGCCACGCCGACGGACCCATCCAAACCAGCACGCTGGCCTACGAGCTGCGCGAAACGCCTACCGGCGTCGAGGTGCTGGCCTACGACGCCAGCACCCGCCAGAGCACCTGCATCCGGGCCCGGCGGGTGGTGCTGGCCACGCCCGCCCACATCTCGCGCCGGCTGCTGGCCCAGGTGCCCGGCGGCCACGCGCTGCCGCCCGCGGCGGCCCTGCACCACGCACCCTGGCTCGTGGCCAACCTCACCGTGGCCGGTCTGCCCCAGGGCCCCGGCCGCCCCCTGAGCTGGGACAACGTGCGCTACAATAGCGCCTCGCTGGGCTACATCAATGCCACCCAGCAGGCCCTGAGCCTCGACGCCAACGGCCCGAAAGTCATCACCTTGTGTTGGCCCCTGACGGACGAAGCCCCCGATGAGGCCCGCCGCCGTGCCTACCAGACCAGCTATGCCCAGTGGCTGCCCCGCGTGGTGGCCGAGCTGGAAACCTACCACCCCGGCGTGACGCCCTACATCCAGCGGGCCGACCTCTGGCTCTGGGGCCACGGCATGGTGGCGCCCACGCCGGGCCTGGTGTGGGGCGCGGCGCGGCAGGCCGCGCTCCAGCCGTTGCGGGGCCGCATCTTCTTTGCCCACACCGATTTTAGCGGCATCTCGGTGTTCGAGGAAGGCTTCTACCAGGGCATCCGGGCGGCGCGGGAGGTGCTGGCGGTGAACGGTCATGCGTCAAAATAAATGTCATGCTGAGCTTGTCGAAGCATCTCGCCCGCTGACCAACCAAGTCCCGAACAACCGTCGCATTTCCTACTCCCCCCATCCTGCCAAGACGCTGCGCGGAACCTGGCGTGACGTTTCTCTTTAACTTTAAATTCAAGCCAAATGCAGCCCTGGATACGCTCGGCGCGCTATGACGGGCTGCTGATTCTGGCGCCCCCGTTTTTGGCCTTGGCCCTGGTGCTGGCCGTGCCGCCCGCCTACCGAAGCACCACCCGGATGCCCCTGCTGGCCTGGGTCGGGCTGGTGCTGCTCATTGATGTAGCCCACGTGTACGGCACACTCTTCCAAACCTACTTCGACCCCGTGAGGCGCCGACAGTGGCCGACGCTGCTCTGGGCCGCGCCGCTGGCCTGCTACGCGGCGGGCGTGGCGCTGCACGGCGTGAGCGGGCTGCTGTTCTGGCAGGTGCTGGCTTATCTGGCTGTGTTTCACTTTATTCGGCAGCAGTACGGCTTTCTGCGGCTGTATGCCCGGCACGAGTGCGCGGCGTCGCCGGGCGCCGCTACGCGGCCCCTGCCCGGGCAGGGCTTGGCCGCGGCCCTCATTTACTACGCCACCATCTACCCGCTGCTGTACTGGCACTTTTCGCCGCCACGCAATTTCAACTGGTTTGTGGCCGGCGATTTCGTGCAGCGCGACTGGCCCGCCGGACGCCTCGTAGCCACCGTGCTGTATAGCAGTCTGATTGGCCTTTACCTGCTGCGCGAAGCCGCCGAATGGCGCCGCACGGGCCAGCTTAATGTGCCGCGCAACCTGCTGCTGACCGGCACGCTGGTTTCGTGGTACGCCGGCATCGTCTGGTTCAACGGCGATCTGGCCTTCACCCTGCTCAACGTCGTCTCGCACGGCATTCCGTACCTGGCGCTGGTCTGGAGCACCGGCGCCGCACCGCTGGCCGCGCCCGCCGTCTCCGTTGGCCGGCGGCGGGGCCCCTGGGCCGGGCGCTACGGGCTGGCCGTGTTTCTGGGGCTGATTGCCGTATTCGCTTACCTGGAAGAAGGATTGTGGGACGGCCTGGTTTGGCGCGAGCACCAAGCCGCATTCGGCTGGTTCCAGTCCCTCCCCCCCATCTCGCGCCCAACCCTGCTCATGTGGCTGGTGCCGCTGCTGGCCCTGCCCCAGGCCACGCACTACGTGCTCGACGGCTTCATTTGGCGGCGAAAGCGGTGAGGAGCTAGCTGGCAGAAACTATGCTTAATTACTTGGTAATCACTAATTCTACGCGCCGGTTGAGCTTGCGGGTTTCTTCGCGGTCGTTTTTGAAGCGCGGCTTGGTGCCACCAAAGCCGATGGTGGTGATGCGATTCTCACTTACGCCGCGGCTCACCAGGTAGCGCTTGACTTCGGCCACCCGGTCTTCGCTGAGTTGCTGGTTTTTGTCGGCCGGACCCACGTTGTCGGTGTGGCCTTCGAGGCGAATCTCAATTTTGGGGCTCAGGGCCAGCGTGCTGGAAAGGCGGTTCAGTTCGGCATAGGAAGCCGCGAGCAGCGTAGCCTTGCTTTGGGCGAAGATGATGGTGGGCAGCTCGAGCCGGGCGCCCACGACCGCCGGTCGCAAGAGCAAATCGCGCCCCACCGAGCCGCTGGCGAAGCGCACCGTGTCCACGGTGCTCAGGAAGCCGCCGCCCCCGCTGGCCTCGACGCGGTAGCGGCCGAGCAAGAGCGAGAGCTGGAAGCCGCCGGTGTTGCCCTCCACCCGGCCCGAGGCCCGAAAATCAACCTGCCCTGCCAGCAGCGTGGCTTTGACTTCGGCGCCGGCCACGGGCTGCCGGGTGGCCGCATCGAGCACCCGGCCGGTAAAGAGCACCCGCGGGCCGGCCTCGTTGGCCACCAGCGTGCTGTCGGGCCGCGCGCGCTCCACGCGGGCGGTGCGGAAGAGGTTGGCGGGCGCGCCGGGGGTAGGCGAGGCGGCGTAGTAGGCCTGCTGCCCGTCGGCCGTGATAGAAAAATAGGCGTCGAAGCCGGGGCCGTTCACGGGCGCGCCCAGGTTGCGCGGCTCGCTCCAGCGGCTCCACGAGTCATCCAGCCGCTCACTCACGAACACGTCGGCCGAGCCGTAGCCCTGGTGGCCCATTGAGCTGAAATACAGCGTTTTACCACCGGGTGCAAGCCAGGGCGCGAACTCAAAGCCTGGCGAGTTGACCACCGCGCCCAAGCTGCGCGGCTCCGAATAGCCGCCGCTGCCCTCGCGCCGGCTCACGTACAGGTCATTGAGGCCTTCGGAGTCGCCGCGCTCGAGCGAGAGCAAGAGCACCTGCTGGTCGGCGCTCATAAAAAAGCCGGTAGCCACTGTAGCGGCGTAGTAGTTGGCGATGCGCACGGGCTGGGGCCGGGTGGCCTTGGCGCCATCGGGGGGGGTAGGGATTTCAGCCAGCGAGCAGCCTTCATCGCGAAAGGCACCGGCCTCGTAGGTGCCGCGCAGCAGCAGGCGCGCCGGGCCGCCCGCCTTGCCGCCGCCCCCCACCACGGCCAGTACGCCGTTGTTCTGGGGCGTGTTGAAGGCGTCGAGGCGGGTGGGCGGGCCCCAGGTGAGGCCCTGGTCGGGGCTGCGGCTCACCCAGGCATCGCCCGACTCGGCGGCGCCTTCGGTGTTGCCGGCAAAGCGGGTGCGGGCGAAATATAGCGCGCGGTTGTCGGGACTGATTACGGGTTGCAGCTCATTGCCGGCCGAGTTGATTTGGGCGCCCAGCGGCTGCGGCGGGCCGAACGCCGGCCCTTTAGTGTCCAGGTTCAGTCTTAGCTTGAACAGGCGCCACTGCTGGCTGGCCCGCCCGCTGGCGCGCTGCGCCACCACGGTCGTGCCGTTGAACTTGTCGGCCGCCGACAGGCCCGCCACCAGGCCCTCGGCGCGGTTTTCGAGCTGAAAGCTGCCCGCCGGCCCGGCCGGCACCAGCCGCCACTGCTGGTTGGTGGCGCCGTTGAAGGGGCGCTGCACCAGGGGCACGTTTTCGCCGGCCCGCTCCAGGGTCAGGCACTGCCCGCTGTGCTTGACTTGCAGGCGGTAGTACTCGCCGCCGGCCCGGATGGAGACCAGCTGCCACTGCTGGCTCGGGGCGTGGGTGAACTCCCACTGCACCAGGGGCGTGCCGGTTTTGGTATTGGCCCGCTCCACGTCCAGGGCCCGGCCCGAGGCCCGGCAAATCACGCCGTACTGGGCCCGCTCGTCGGGCGCGAAAGCCGTTTGAGCCCCGCCGGACCGGCTTGCCAGCAGCGCGACCGCCAGGAATAAAGCCGGTAGGAATCGAAGATGAAGTAGCATATGCGCCAGAAACGAGACGGCGCAAGTTACGGTATGGCGGCCGTGACGAAGTAGCGTAGTCAGGTAGCGACTTACTTTCCTACCCTCTCCCGCAAGGCAGAAGTATAGCTCACAACAGGTTGCCCGGAGTGGTAACCCTACCCCCGCCTACGCCGCACCCCGGCCGGTGGCGCAACGATTTCAGCCTTACTACGGTAAGGGAATTCCGCTTTCCTCCCTAATTCCCTACCCCCCTTCCCATGCGCAAAGGCAGCAAAGTCACCTGGAAATACGGTACCGGCACGGCCACCGGCAAGATTGAGGAAATCCACAAGGAAGCCGTGGAAAAAACCATCAAGGGCAGTAAGATTCACCGCAACGGCACGCCCGACGACCCCGCGCTGGTGATTGTGCAGGACAACGGCGACAAAGTAATCAAGCTGCAAAGCGAGGTAAAGGCCGTTTGAGGGGCCTCTAGCGGCGCAGTATTGTCGTGGCTCCTGCCCCACTGCCATCAGCCACCACTGGCTGGCCGTTAAGCACAAAGCGCCGCCGCACATTTTCGGCACAGGCGCAGCAGCCCCCTTCTACTCTGGTTTTAACTTGTAGGTCACTGAGGTTATACGTGCGGCCAGGCGCCGGCAGCACGAAGCGGTAGTTATAGTCAGTGATTGGTCCTGCTGAGGCCTGCGACCCTGACCGACCCTGCTCGGCTAGTTCATACAGACTAAAAACCGACCGGTAAGGGACGTCGTCACGATTAAGCCGGACCGTATCGAGCACCGTGGCAAATCCGGGCTGGGCATAGCGCACCAGGTAGGCCGATTTAAGCTCTGCCTTACGAAATCCAGCTTGCAGGCTGTCGGTATCGAAGCTCAAAGCTACATCGCTGGCATAGGGCAAACAGACATCACAACTGATATTGCCGCAGCACGCCGCCAGACCAAAGCTGAGCGCCGCGAGCAAACCGGCCCAGCCAACTAGTTTAAGTTTCGGTCGAGTTATCATGATAGCAGCAAAAATAAATATTTATATCTGAAAACGTAATAAAAAATCCCCGCTGGCCTGAGCCAATGGGGATTTTTTAGCAACAGCAGTTACTGAATTAACTTACAGATTATCCTTATCAGGCTTGATGAAGGCGGCCTCCTCCATCTCCGTGGGCACCACCACGATGCCCTGCTGAAGCTTAGAGTTATTGCGGCCGTAGATGAAGTAGACGATGAAGCCCAGCAGCATCCAGCCAACGGCTACTTGCAGCGTGAACGAGTCGAGGCTGGCAATGAGCAGCGTGCATACAAAGGCGCCCAGGAACGGCACGAGCGGGAAGCTGGCCGAGGAGAGCGGCGCCCGAAACGGCCGGGGCTGGTCGGGATCGGAGCGGCGCATAATCCAGACGCCGATGCTCACGAGCACGAAGGCCAGCAAGGTGCCGAACGACGTCAAATCGCCGGCCAGCGAGCCCGGCACGAAGGCCGCGAACAAGCCTACGAACACCATCAGCATGAGGTTGGACTTGTAGGGCGTATGGAAACGCGGGTGCAGCTCGGAAAACGCCTTGGGCATGAGCCCGTCCTTGGCCATCGAGAAAAACACCCGGCTCTGTCCCATCAGCATCACCAGGATAACCGAGGTGAAGCCGAGCAGAATGCCGCAGGTCACGGCCGTGGCCAGCCACTCGTAGCCCTTCATGTGCGCCCTGATTGCATAAGCGACGGAGGCCTCGCCCCCGATGGCCGGGTCAGCAAACTCGCGCCAGTTGGCCACGCCCGTCAGCACGTGGCCGAACAGGATGTAGAGCACGGTGCAGATGGCTAGCGAGCCCAGAATGCCGATGGGCATGTCGCGCTTGGGGTTTTTGGCTTCCTGCGCGGCCGTGCTCACCGCATCAAACCCAATGAAGGCGAAGAACACGATGGCCGCCCCGCCGAAGATGCCGCCGATGCCGTGCTTGTTCCAGCCCTCGTAGGTGCGCACCACCTCGCCGGCCGCGTTCTTGACCACGGCATCGGCCGGAATCAGGTAGGGCGTGTGGTTGGCCGGGTTGATGAACTGCCAGCCCACGGCGATGAAAATGAGCACGATGGCGGTTTTGAGCACCACCACCACGGCGTTGAACAAGGCCGACTCCTGGGTGCCTTTCACCAGCAGCAGGCTCAGGGCCACGATGACCAGGAGCGCCGGCAGGTTGATGAGGCCGTGTTCGCTGACGCCGTTCACCACGGCGTGCTCGAAGGGCGAGTGGCTTAAATTATACGGGATACTGGTCCCGAAGGTCTCCAGGAGCTTGTTTAGATACTCGCTCCAGGCGATGCTGACGGTGGCCGCGCCCAGCGCGTATTCCATTATCAGCGCCCAGCCAATCACCCAGGCCACGAACTCGCCCATCGTGGTGTAGGCGTAGGTGTAGGCCGAGCCGGCAATAGGAATCATGGCCGCGAACTCGGCGTAGCACAGGCCCGCGAACACGCAGCCGAAGGCGGCCAGAATAAACGCCAAGGTTACGCCGGGGCCGGAGGCCTGCGCCGCGGCGTTGGCCGTGCGCACAAACAGGCCCGCCCCGATGATGGCGCCCACGCCCAGCGCGACGAGGTTGCCCGCGCCGAGCGTGCGCTTGAGCGCGCCGGCCCCAGAGGAATTAGCCTCGCCAAGCAGCGTGGCGAGGGGTTTTTTAGCAAAAATGGATGACATGCAAAAAACGGAGAAAAGAAAGAATAAAGTGGCTCCAACCGGGAAGCTCATGCTCGGGAAGGGGCCGAAATATAGGCAGTAATTTACAGTAGGTGGGGTAGGAACCAGGCAGTACTTCCTTTCTTTCTAGTCAGGCTGCCGGCCGCGCCAGACGGGCGGTGGCCTAGGGCCCGCGCCTCTTCAACCCTTTGCCTGGCCCTTCGTTACAAAGCCGGATTTAGCTCAACCAGCTTTAGCAGCTTGGCACATCATTTGAATAAAGCAAGTTTGAACTGGACCCCTCCAAGTTAGTCACCTTCTTCCGGTTCGGTTTTAATTGTCTCGCTCTGCAGGGCAGGCAACTGGCTGATGAGGAGTCCGGGCTTTTTTCACCCCCTTTCTTTTTCTTCTTTCTTCTCTATTATGAAACTCATCAACTCTTTCAAGTCGTCGGCTTTCAAATTTGCTATTCAAGGTTTGGTGGCTGGCACCATGCCGGTGCTGGCCGTCCTGGCCCCAAACCAGGCAGCAGCGCAAAATACGGAATCGATGGTGATAGCTGGCGCCGCGATTGGCAACCGGCTGGAGCAGCTCTTGGGCGGGGTCGGCGCCTCGCAGCGCGACGTGGCCCGGCAGGCGGCCGAGTCGTACGTGGCGCAGTCGCGGGCGGCGCAGACGGCCGAGCAGCGGGCCGGGGCCACGGCCCAGTTCGACCGCGTCATCCAGACCAACTTCAACGCCTCGCAGTACCAGGCTTACCAGACCAACCGCGAGTTCGTGCTCACGGGGCAGGGCCAGCTGCCGGGGGGGGCCAGCACGGGGCAGACGGGCCAGCGCTCGCTGGCCGAGGCGGGCAGCGCCATTGCCCTGCGCATCGAGCGGGCGCTGGGCGCGTTGGGCGCCTCGCAGCGCGAGGAGCTGCGCCAGGCGGCCGAGTCGCTGGCCGGCCAGCGCCGCGAGGCCCAGGGCGACGCCGCCCGGCTGGCGGCGGCCGACCAGCAGTTCGAGAGCGTGCTCAAGCGCATCCTCAACCCGACCCAGTTTCAGCAGTACCTCAACAACCGCAGCTCCTTCCTCTACGGACCTAATGGGCAGAATGGTCAGGGAACTCGCCGCAACAACCGCCGGGCAAACGGCCAGCAAGGGGCCGTCCAGGGCAACCAGGAATCGATGGTGATAGCTGGCGCCGCGATTGGCAACCGGCTGGAGCAGCTCTTGGGCGGGGTCGGCGCCTCGCAGCGCGACGTGGCCCGGCAGGCGGCCGAGTCGTACGTGGCGCAGTCGCGGGCGGCGCAGACGGCCGAGCAGCGGGCCGGGGCCACGGCCCAGTTCGACCGCGTCATCCAGACCAACTTCAACGCCTCGCAGTACCAGGCTTACCAGACCAACCGCGAGTTCGTGCTCACGGGGCAGGGCCAGCTGCCGGGGGGGGCCAGCACGGGGCAGACGGGCCAGCGCTCGCTGGCCGAGGCGGGCAGCGCCATTGCCCTGCGCATCGAGCGGGCGCTGGGCGCGTTGGGCGCCTCGCAGCGCGAGGAGCTGCGCCAGGCGGCCGAGTCGCTGGCCGGCCAGCGCCGCGAGGCCCAGGGCGACGCCGCCCGGCTGGCGGCGGCCGACCAGCAGTTCGAGAGCGTGCTCAAGCGCATCCTCAACCCGACCCAGTTTCAGCAGTACCTCAACAACCGCAGCTCCTTCCTCTACGGACCTAATGGGCAGTAGATTTTCACAAGCAAGTAGCTGTGTGTTATCACGATAAATTTTAAAGAGGAGGGCGAATAGCCCTCCTCTTTTTTCTTTTCTACTGTGCCCTTGGCGCCGCCTGGCAGGCAGCTCAGAGCCGGAAACGAGTCGCTAAAATCCGGGTGGGTTTGCCCGCACAACTGCGCGTTGCGCGTCACCAGAGCAGAGAGCGTCACGAGCAGCGCCATGCCGAGGCCAATGACGCTTACGCGCACGGGAGGCCAGTGCCCCGCTTGCAAAAAACCGGGCGGCCGCCTTAAACGCTGGCCCGGCCGCAGCGTCCAACCGGCCAGATTCCACTCTAACTCCAGTTTCCCTACCCCCATGAAAAAGCTGCTGATTGCCCTAACCGCCCTGGCCCTGACCGTCGCCACCGCCTCGGCCCAAACGACCCCGGCCCCGGCCGGCCCCACGCCGACCAACGGCCGCCACCTCGGCCAAGGCGCTAAGTCGCCGGTCCAGCAGGCCGACCGCCGCGCCGCCAAAATGACTAAGGAGCTGGGCCTGAACGCCGACCAGGAAGCTAAAATAGAAGCTGTTTTCCTGGCTCAGAGTCAGGACATGCAAGCCCTTAAAGCCAAATACGCTGGCAACCCCAGCCGTCAGGCTATGCGCCCCGAAGCCCAAACCCTGCGCGACAAGTACGATGGCCAGTTGAAGGCGGCCCTTGGGGCCGATGTCTACGCCCGCTACGACAAGCTGCGCGAGGAGCGCCACGACAAGATGAAGCAAGCGCGGGGCGCCAGGAAAGGCAAAACGAAAGCTAAAATCAAGGGCTAATCGTTTCTTGTTCAGCCCCTGATACTACCCAAGCCCCGACCCTAGCGGCCGGGGCTTTTTGTTGGTAAGCCCCGCTGCCTTCTTGAAATAAGCGCCAGCACGCCGCAAACCGGCCGCGTCCGGCGCGCGGCAGCTGTGCTGGTCAAACTTATGCCGGCTTCGTTATATTTGACCTGCTTACCCTACTCCCTGCCCGGCGCCAAGGCCGGGCTCCCCCAACCCTCCTGTTCTACCCAACCGCCACCTGAACCGTTATTTCCATGCCGCTCCCTAGTAGTGGTACCGCCCCGGCGGTGCAGATTCAACAGTTTTACGACAAGGGCTTGGCCCACGCCTCCTACGCCGTACGCTCCGGCAACCGCGTCGCCCTCATCGACCCCGGCCGCGACCCGCAGCCCTACTACGACTTCGCCGACGAGCACGAGGCCCGGATTGTCGCCGTCATCGAGACGCACCCCCACGCCGACTTCGTGAGCAGCCACCTGGAAATTGCTCAGGAAACCGACGCCCTCATTTATTGCAGCAAGCTCGTTGGGGCCCGCTACCCCCACAAAACCTTCGACGACGGCGACCGGATTACGCTTAATGCCGTCGAGCTGCACGCGCTCAACACGCCCGGCCACTCGCCCGATTCCATCTCGGTTTTACTCCTCGATGAGCTAGCCCAAACCCGCGCCGTATTCACCGGCGATACCCTCTTTGTGGGCGACGTGGGTCGCCCCGACCTGCGCGAGGACGCCACCGCCGGCCTCACCCGCGAGCAGCTCGCCGCCCAGCTCTACCAGAGCACCCGCCAGAAGCTCATGCCCCTACCCCCCACCACGCGGGTGTACCCGGCCCACGGCCCCGGCTCGCTCTGCGGCAAGACCACCAGCTCCGACCTGGACAGCACCATCGGCAAGGAGCTGAAAACCAACTATGCGCTTCAGCCGATGAGCGAGCCGGAGTTTATCAGAATTTTGCTTCAGGACCAGCCCTTCGTGCCCAAGTACTTCGGCCACGACGTGCAGCTCAACCGCCAGGGCGCCCCCAGCTTCGAGGACAGCCTGCGCGCCGTGCCCCGCCTCAGCCCCGGCACCCAGCCCGAGCCCGGCACCCTACTAATTGACACCCGCCCAGCCGCCAGGTTTCGCGCCGGCCACCTGCCCGGCGCCATCAACCTCATGGACGGCCCCAAATTCGAAACCTGGCTTGGCTCCATCATCGGCCCGCGCGAGAAGTTCTATCTGCTCGCCGATTCGCAGATTGCCCTGGATGCCGTGCTGCGCAAGACCGCCAAAATCGGCTACGAAGCCAACGTAAAAGCCACGCTGCTGGCCCCCACCCAGCTGCCGGCCACCTCCCCTACCCCCCCCTCAACCGAACAAGTCCGCCTCAATCCGCAGGCCTACACCATCGTCGACATCCGCAACCGCACTGAGGCCCGCGAGCCCATCTTCGACCACGCCTTGCTCATCCCGCTGCCCGAGCTGCGCGAGCGCGCCCGCGAAATTCCCACCGGTAAGCCCGTGCTCGTGCACTGCGCTAGCGGCTACCGCTCGGCGGCCGGCGCCAGCATCGTGCAAGCCGCGCTGCCGGGCGTCGAAGTATATGACTTGGGCGAAGCGGTGACGGAATTGCAGGGAGCGGCAGCAGTACATTAAAACTTTTCGCAAATCAATCTTAGTTGCAGCAATCTAACTATTGCAAGGTGCTCACCACTATTTTCAATAGTTACCAAAACAAAGGTATATTTACTGATGAATATAACTGCTAAAAATGTCAAGGAAAAAAGCTGTTCAGATTCTAGCGATATTTTTTTTAATTATTTCAGTTGCACTATTAGCACCAAACACTAAATGGTCTGACACAACTTCTATTTGGGGGTTTGTTAGCCTATTATGCGGAACATTAGGCTCTATAATTTCAATTTTTATTCCGACTACGTATACGCAAAAATTCATTGACCAAGATTGGCACCAGAGTGTTGATGGTTATAACTTAACTATTTCGGCTAGTAAACACGGGCTTGGTAACTCACCACAAGTTCAAACATTCCTAAAAAGCGGAGAAATTTATGAGGGAGTTGAGGGTAATCTACATCATGATGAGAAGGGGAATGTAACTATTGGTGTGGGCAGGACATTTACAGGTAAAGTGATTATTACTTAATGTTATGATTTCGACAATCCTGATTTCATTGTCACAGAGTAACCAAAATCTAAATTATCACACCAATGTAAATATCAAATTCAATTTTTTTCAATCATGATACTATTAAGCACTGGCGAATTATCACTAAAGCTTTTTCATTCCCTCACCGCTAAGGTATCTTTGAGATTATCTCAAATTCATGCGCGTCCTTCACACTGCCGACTGGCACCTCGGCCAACGCTTCCACAACGGCCACGAGCGCCTCGACGAGCACCAGTGCTTTCTCGACTGGCTCTTGCACACCATCGAGCAGGAGCGGGTAGAGGTGCTGCTGGTGGCCGGCGACGTATTTGACACCGGCAACCCGCCCGCGGCGGCGCGGGAGCTGTACTATAATTTCCTGGCCCACCTCCGAAGCTCGGAAACCTGCCACGACGTGGTGATTGTGGGCGGCAACCACGACTCGGCGGCCACGCTCAACGCCTCGGCCTCGCTGCTCAAGGCGTTGCGGGTGCACGTGGTGGGCGGCGTGCCGGCGGTCTTTGAGGCGCAGTGCCTCACCTTGCCGCACGGGGCGGCGCCGCCGCGCCTCGTGGTGGCGGCCGTGCCCTTCCTGCGCGATGCCGACGTGCGCCACCTCGTGGCCGGCGAAACCACCGCTGAGCGCGAAAGCCGCCTGCGCGAGGGCATCGCGGCCCACTACCACCGCCTGGCCGACCACCTGCCCAACTACCGCGCCCTAAATGTGCCGGTGCTGGCCACGGGCCACTTGTTTGCGGCCGGCGGCACGGCCGGCGATGCCGAGCGCGACATTCACGTGGGCAACCTGGGCCAGATTGCGGCCGATGCCTTTCCGGCGGCTTTTGATTACGTGGCGCTGGGGCATTTGCACCGCCCGCAGGTGGTGGGCGGGCGGCCCCACATCCGCTACTGCGGAGCGCCGATTCCGCTCTCGTTCTCCGAAACCGGCCACCCGCAGCAGGTGCTGCTGCTCACCTTCGGCGGCGCGGGCTGCCCCGAGGTGCAGGCCCTGGATGTGCCTTGCACGCGGCGGCTGCGGCGATTTCGGGGGCCGCTGGAGCAGGTTATTCAGCAGATAAGCGAGCACGACAACACCGGCTACGCCCACGAGGCCTGGGCCGAGGTAGCAGTGGAGTCGGGCTTGCCCTGGGCTGTCGTGCAGGACCAGATTCGCGAGGCCTGGCTCCAAACTAATGGGCAGGTGCGGGTGCTCACGGCCCGCAAGCTGGCCGAAATCCCTACCCCCCTCGGCGCCTTCAAGGCCCCGGCCGAGCCAGTCGTGCCGCACCTCGACGAGCTGACGCCCCGCGCCGTGTTCGAGCAGCTGCTCGACACCAAGGACTACGAGCCGGCAGCGCGGGCGGAATTATTAGCCACGTTTGGCGAGTTGCTGGCGCATCGCTAAGCCGTAGCTAGTTTGATTGGCTGATTCCCTACCCCCCTCTCTGCTGGCGAAGGGGGTAGGGAATCAGCCAACTCATCTGGACACTTCCAGCTGATTGTCAAGGTACTTACCCCTGAATGAAAATTATTTCTATTGCCTGCGCTAACTTGAACTCGCTGCGCGGACGTCAGCCGCACCGGCTCGACTTTGAGGCGGCGCCGCTCGATGGCTGCGGGCTGTTTGCCATCAGCGGGCCGACGGGCGCGGGCAAAACCACTTTGCTCGACGCTATCACGCTGGCTTTGTACGGCCAGACTCCGCGCCAGAAAAACGGGCAGGTGCTGAGCAGCCACGGTGCGAATGAGAGCTGGGCGGAAGTTGTGTATGAGGTCGGTGCCGGGCGGTTTCTGGCCCGCTGGAGTATGCGCTGGACGTTTGGCAAAGTCGGCGGCACGGCCAAAGTGACGATGCAGGTGGCGCCGGTGCCGCAGAAGGAGGGCGACTGGCAAATGCAGAAAATCAACGAGAGCATCGCCAAAAACGAGGAGCTGACCGGCATGAGCTACGAGCAGTTCACGCGCTCGGTGCTCCTGGCGCAGGGCGGCTTCGCCGAGTTTCTCAAGGCCAAGGACGACGACCGCGCCGACCTGCTGGAGCGCATGACCGGCACGGGCATCTACAAGGAATTGTCCCGGCAGGCCCACGAGCGCAAGGGCGCCGAGGAAAAAGCCGAGGCGCAGCTGACCGCGCAACTGGGCTCGGTGCGTTTGCTCGGCGAGGAAGAGCTGGCGGCGAAAACCACCGAAGCGGCTCAGCTGAGCGGGGAAATGACCGTAGCTGCCAGCCTGGTCGAAACGCTGCGCCGGCAGCACGAGTGGCACGAGCGCCTGGCCGACCTCGGCGCCCGCGCGGCCACCGCCGCCCAGGCCGGGCAGCGGGCCGAAGCCGCCCAAGCCGCCGAGCAGCCGGCCCTGGCCCGGCTGGCCGCCCACGAGGCCGTGGAGCAATTCGAGCAAACCTGGCTCGAAACCCGCCACGCCGAAGCCGAGGTGCGCAAGGCTGAGGAAAACCGCCACCAGCTCGAAAGCCAAATCAAGGCCGCGGGCACGCTGCACGACAAGGCCCGGCGCGCCACCGCCGAAGCCCACGAAAGCTGGCAGCAGGCCGAGCAGAAGCTAACCCAGGAGAAACCCGGCCTCACCGAGGCCCTGAGCCAGGTGCCGCTGCTGAACCAGCTGACCGAGCAAGCCGCCAAAGCCGACACCGCCTGGCAAGCCCAGCGCCAGGCCCACCAGGCCGCCCAGCAGCGCCACGCCGCCACCCAGCAGCAGCTAACCGCCGCCACCACCGACCTGCGCCAGCTAACCGACTGGCTTGCAGCCCACGCCGCCGATGCCCAGCTGAGCCAGGCGCTGAGCGAGGTGAAGCACCTGCTGGTGCGGCGCCAGCAGGTCCGCGACGACTACGCCGAGCGCGCCGCCCGCCTCAAGCCGCTGCAAACGGCCCTGGCCGCGGGCGCTCAGAAGGAAGCCGACCACCAGCGGCTGGTCACCGACACGGCGGAAGAGCTGCGCCTGCTGACCGAGGAAATGCAGCTGCTAAGTCAGCAGCACGCTGCCTTGCTCGGAGGCGCCAGCGGGCGCGAGGCCCGCTTAAAAGCGCAGCTGGCGCCGGCCCGCGCCGCGGCCAACGAGCTGAAGCGGCAGCTGCTGAGCAAGGAATTATTCGCCGACCACCAGTCCAACCTGACGCCCGGCCACTCCTGCCCGCTGTGCGGCGCGCTCGAGCATCCGGTGCTGGCGCAGGCGCCCGACGTGTCGGTGGCCGCGTTCGACTTGCTGCAAGACCAGGTGTCGGCCGCCGAAGAAGCGCTCACGAACCTGGCCGACGAGCAAACCGCCAACCACGCCCTGCTGGCCCTGCTCACCAGCGTGGTGGTGCCGGCCGCGCCGGCCGCCTCCCTACCCCCCCAGGACGCGGCCACGGCCACGCGCAGCGCGCAGCGGCTGGTGCGCGACCTCAACGAGACGCCTACCCGGCGCACCCGGCTCGAAGGCAACCGGCGCCTGGCTCAGGCCGCCGTCCGTGAGGCCCGGCTCCAGCAAGCCGAGGCGCAGCGCCAGCTCGACGACATCAAAACCAAGCTCAGCGAAGTAGAGCAGGAAGGCCAGCTGCTCAACGGCCAGGTGCACGAGCTGGCGGCCCGCTTCGGCACCACCTTCGACCTGAAAAACGCGGGCGCGCTCGAAGCCGAGCTGCGCCAGCGGCTCGCGGCGTTTGAGGAAGCGCAGGCCCGCCAGGCGCGCCTCGAAACGGTCCAGGCCGAAGCCCAGGCGGCGCTGAACAGCCTGGCCGAGCGCCTGGCAACGCTGGCCGCCGACCTCGAAAAAGCCCGCCTGACGCATCTCGGCGCCGAAGAAGCGCGCGCCCAGTGCGCGGCCGGCATCGCCCAGGCCCACCCCGGATTCCCTACCCCCCTCGCCGCGCTCAAGCACTGGGAAGCCGCCGAACTGGCCGCCCGCCAGCACCACGACCAGCTACGCCAGGCCGAAGCCCAGGCCGCCGAGCGTCCGCGCACGCTTCAGGCCCGCCACACTGATCAGGTGACCCTGCGCGACGACGCTATGGCCCGCGCCAAAATGCTGGCCGCCGACCTGCGCGAAGGCCTGCTGGCCGCCGGCCACGGCCCCGAGCCGGTGCGCCTGAGCGCGGTGCTGCTGCCCGCCGCCGAGCGGCCGGTGCTGCGCGCCCTCAAAGCCCGCCTGCTCGGCGCCGTCGACTCGGCCCGCACCATTGAGCAGCAGCTGACTGCCGAGCTAAATCAAACCCAAAGCCAGCACCTCAGCCCCGAGCCCGCCGAGGCGGTGCAAGCCGCCTTGGCCGCCGCCCAGGCCACGCACCAGGAGCTGCGCGACCGGCATCTGCTCTTGAAAAAAGCCCTGGCCGACGACGACCAAAGTCGCCAGCAGCACGCCGGCCTGGCCCGGCAGCTCGTCGGCCAGCACGCCGAAACCCTGCGCTGGAAGGCCCTGCACGAGCTGATTGGCTCCGCCGACGGCACCCGTTTCAGCCGCTTCGCGCAAGGACTGACGCTGGCCCGGCTCGTGAGTCTGGCCAACCATCACCTGCGGCAGTTCAGCGACCGGTACCAGCTGCGGCGCAAGGATGCCACCTCGCTGGCCCTGCTCGTGGCCGACGCCTACGATGAGTGCGTGCGCGAAGTGAGCACGCTCTCGGGTGGCGAAACCTTCCTTGCCAGCCTGGCTTTGGCCTTGGGCCTAAGTGAGTTGGCTTCCAACTCGGCCCGCATCGACTCCTTATTTATTGACGAGGGCTTCGGCACGCTCGACGCCGAAACGCTGCACGTGGCGCTGGCCGCGCTGGGCAGCCTGCGCGACCGGGGCAAAACCATCGGCATCATCACCCACGTCGATTTAGACAAGCTCGAAGGCCACATCGACACCCGCGTGCTGGTCGAACGCGTGGGCCAGGGCAGCAGCCGCCTGCGCGTGCTGCCGGAAGTGAACTTGTAACGCGAAACTCCGTTTCGCGGCGAGCGCAGCGAGCGGCGGGACCGCGCCGAACCGCGCAATTATCTTGCTGCGAGCTGCTCGCTACGCTCGCCGCGAAACGGAGTTTCGCGTTACTGGCTTGCCGCCCGCACCTCGGCCCAGGTCCAATACTTTTTGGGCTCAATGTTCGCATACTGCGCCCGAAAAAACGCCACGACTTCGGCCTCCACCACGCCGGCCGCCAGCGAGGACGCATAAATTGGTCGCCCGTCGGGGTCGGCGTAGCGCTCGGCTTTGCTCAGGGCACGGCCCCGCAGGCGCAGCAGCGGGCCGGTGTCGGTGATGCCGTCGGCGGCCCAGCGGTGGGCGCCGCGCTCCCGCTCGTTGAGGCGTTCGGCCAGCGGCAGCAGGGGTAGGCGCGGCAGCGTGGGGCGGCTTTCGAGGTCAATCCAGGTGGTGTATTTGTATTCTAATTCGTAGCGCTGCCCGTCGTGCAGGCTCAGCACGATGTCGAAGCCGGCCGTGTCGCCGAACAGCGCATAATAGGGCAGCGGCTGGGGCGTGCGCACCACCAGCAGCCCAATTTCGGGATAAGGCGTGAGCTGCGAATAGGGTCCGCGCAGGGCCGCCACGCCGCGCTTAACCCGCTCATACTCCGGCCGCCAGGCCGCCTGATAGGCGTCCGGCCGCCGCAGCACGTCGGCAAAGCGGGGCAGAAACCACTCGAACTTCTCGGCCGAGGCGGCCACCTCGGTGCGGCGCCGGGCGGGCGCGCCGAAGGGCTCGTAGAACAGCTTTTTCTCTTCCGCGTTGAGCCAGCAGGCCAGCGGCAAGGCGTGCTCGGCCAGCGGGCTGGCCCAGTCCAGCTCCCGGAAGTCGCCCAGCGTGGCCGTCAGCCGCAGTAGCGGCTCGTGGGCCAGGGCCAAGTCCGGGTTCAGCAGGCTCCAGACGCCCAGAAAGCCGTCGATGTCAAAGTGGTTGGCCGTGACGGCCGCCGCTTCCAGGCCCGCCAACGCGCCGGGTGTGCGCAGCGCCCGCAGCACCGAGCCGGCGCTCGTGTCGTCGCGCAAATCAGAAGGGGTAGGCGCCCCGCGCCAGTGCGCCAGCACCAGCGCCGCCCCATTGGCCGTGCTGTCTACGACAATGGTCGGCTGCTTGCGCAGCAAATCGAAGGATTGATAAAAGCGCAAAGGGATAGGCGATGAGCAGTGGGCAGTGGGCAAAGAACGTCATGCAGAGCGCAGCGAAGCATCTCGTGTGCAGCAGTAATCAAGCTAGCCTAATGATTGAGTTACTTCCCCGAGCGAGATGCTTCGCTGCGCTCAGCATGACCGCCTCTCTGTTCACTGATAACTGCTCACTGATAACTGCTCACTGATAACTGCCTGTTCCCTACCCCCTTCGGTTGCGAATCCGCTCGACTTTCTGCCGCCGAATCCAGTGCAGGTAGGTTTGCAGCTCTTCGGCCCCGCGCAGCGCCTCGACGGTGGGGTAGCGGCGGGCCAGGTCGCGGTTGCTTAGAAAGCGGTGGACGCTGCTGTGGCAGGGCTGGCACAAGTCCACGACGGGGCCGTGGCGCCCGCCCTCTTCGCGGGGCACCAGGTGGTGGCGCGAGGTGCTCTGCACTTCGCGCTCGCAGAGACCGCAGCGCGGGGGCGCCGGCAACGAGGGGGTAGGCAGCTCGGCGGCGAGGCGGCGGGCACGGCGGCGGGACATGAAACGGGCAAATGAAAGATTTCCGCTACGTTAATTTTCAGATTCAGATGCACTGAAAAGTGGTTTTTTATTGGAAATCATTACCTTGCTACTACTTCAACATGTATATTGACTTAACCTAATTTTTATCTTATTTTTCCTTTTTCTCATGCTAACTTCTTTACTTTCTGCTTCCCGCTTGGTGCAGGCGGCCCTGCGCGGCGGCGCCCTGCTGCTGACGCTGTGGCTGGTACCGGCCGGCGCCACGCAGGCGCAGACCTGGATGGTTTCGACCACGGCCCAGGTGAAAATGGGCGTGCTCGATAAGTTTGGCTCGCTGGGCCAGTACACGGCCACGTTCGTGGTGCGCGAAGAAAAATCCGGCAAGGAGTATTTCCTCACCAAGCAGGTGCCCAAGGGGGAGAGCGGCATCGACGTGCTCTTCCCGACTGAAGCGTCGGAGGCGGACTACTTCAAGACCGCCGAAGGCACGGGGGCCGTCGTGGTACCCGGCCTTTACACCTGGGAGTGCCGCGTCGGGGGCAAGCGCGCCGTAGGCGGCCGATTCACGATTCCGGTAGTGGCCAACGACGTGACTGTGGTCACGAAATAAGCAGTTGCGACTGCGTGGCGACTATCTTCTTCGACTGGCGAATAAGTGCGTATAAACCGGAAACCCGGCGGCCCTGGTGGGCGGGTTTCCGGTTTACATTTATTTCCTGCTCATCATGCCCCGCAAGTCCTTCGCCGAACTCATCAACAGCCCGGGAATGCCCGTGCTGGTCGATTTCTACGCCACCTGGTGCGGCCCCTGCAAGACGATGGCTCCGATTCTGGAGCAGCTCGCCCAGCAGCACGAGGGCAAGCTGCGCGTCATCAAGCTCGACGTGGACCGCAACCCGGCCGCTGCCCAGCAGTTTCGGGTGCAGAGCATCCCAACGTTGATTCTGTTTCGGCAGGGCCAGCCCGTGTGGCGGCAGGCCGGCGTGGTGCCCCTGCCGCAGCTCGCGCGCGCCGTCGGGGGCTTTTTGGAGTAGGGAAATAGTAACGCCGGCTTTGTAGTCCGCGGCTGCGCCATTGGGGTGTTGTTCTCTCGCGGACTACAAAGTTCGCGCTCCTGTTGCCCTACCCCCCTGCCGGGCGCCAAACTATCCGGCCAAGTCGGGCGTTACCGGAGGCGCTACTTTTGCGCCGCCCTTCCCCGCGTCTATGCCCGTTCTTCTGCCCCAGCGCATCCTGCTGATTTTCTGCTTTTTATTATTGCTGCTGCCCGGCGCCACGCTGGCGCAACAAGCGCCGCTGACCTACACGCTGAGCGGGCACGTGCGCACGGCTCGCGGCGAGGCCCTGCCCGGCGCCTCGGTAGCGGTGCCCGCCCTGAGCCTGGGCGTGGCGGCCGACGAGCAGGGCGCCTTCACCCTAAGTCTGCCCGCCGGCCGCCACCAGGTCATTATCAGCTTCGTAGGCTATACGTCCATCACCCGCGAGCTGAACCTGAGCCGCGACCAGCGCCTGAACGCCGTTTTGAACGAGAGCGGCAACGAGTTGGGCGAGGTGGTAGTGGAGGGCGCTGTGAGCTTGCAGGAAAAGCTGCAAAGCACCCAGATGGGCGTTGAGCACCTCAGCATCCGCGAGGCCAAGCTGCTGCCGGCCTTGTTTGGCGAGGTCGATATTTTGAAAACCTTGCAGCTCAAGCCCGGCGTGCAAAGCGGCGGCGAGGGCACCTCCGGCCTGTTCGTGCGCGGCGGCTCCTCCGACCAGAATCTGGTGCTCGTGGATAACGCGCTGGTGTATAACCCCAACCACTTGTTCGGCCTGTTTTCGGTGTTTAATTCTGATGCCGTGCAGAGCGTGGACTTGTACAAGTCGGGCTTTCCGGCGCAGTTCGGCGGGCGGCTCTCGTCGGTGGTCGATGTGAAGCTGCGGCCCGGCTCGCGCGAGGCCTTTAGCGCCACGGGGGGGGTAGGGCTGATTTCGTCGCGCCTGACCTTGGAAGGGCCGCTGGCCAAAAACAAGGGCTCGTTCATCGTCTCCGGGCGGCGCACCTACTTCGACGTTTTCACCCGCGCCATCAACAAAGCCAACGCCGAAACCGAAGACTATCAGCCCATCCCGGACTACTATTTCTACGACCTCAATGCCAAGGCCAGCTACAAGCTCGGCGACAAGGATGAGCTATTTGCCACGGCCTATCTGGGGCGCGATGTATTCGGCTTCAACAGCAACAACGGCTTTAATTTTGATTTTAACTGGGGCAATACCTTGGGCGTGGTGCGCTGGCAGCACACGTTCACGCCGAAGCTGTTGGTTAATACGTCGGCTTCGATTACCGATTATAAATACCAGGTTACCAACCGCCTCGACCAGTTCAGCTTTAACCTGGGCTCCGCCATCCGCGACTATACCGGGCGCGTTGATTTCGACTGGACGCCGAATGACCGCCACGCGCTCAAGTTTGGCGCCGTCGCCACGGAGCATCAGTTTGGTGTGGGCCGCCTGCGGGCCGGCTCCAATGACAACCGCTTTAATTTCGGCGCCGACATTAAGTACTACGGCGAGGAAGCCGGCCTCTACGTATCAGATAACTACAAGGCCAGCGACAAGCTGCAAGTGGAAGGCGGCCTGCGCCTGTCGGGCTTCCAGAGCGGCGCCGACCGCAACTTCGGCCTGGAGCCGCGCGCGGCGGCCCGCTACTCGCTAGGGCCCAACACCTCGCTCAAGGCCAGCTACGCGCTGATGTATCAGTACGTGCACCTGGTGACCAACTCCGGCGCCACGCTGCCCACCGATATCTGGTATCCGTCGCGGCTCTCGGTGAAGCCGCAGCGCTCGCAGCAGGTGAGCACCGGCGCCAGCTTTTTGCTCGGGCAGGGGCGGTTTCTGCTCACCAATGAGGTGTATTATAAATGGGGCACCAACCAGATTGATTTCAAGGATGGCGCCCAGCTATTCGTGAATGAAGAACTCGATGGTGAGTTTTTATTTGGCAAAGGCTGGAGCTACGGCAACGAGATTTATTTAGAGAAAAAGCAGGGCCGCACCACCGGCTGGCTCGGCTACACGCTGGCCTGGACCAAGCGCCGGTTTCCGCCCCAGCGCGGCACCACCGGCATCAACCGCGGCCAGGACTACTACCCCAGCTACGACCGCCGCCACAATCTGACGGCCGTCGTAATTCATAACCTCACCGAGCGTATTAGTCTCACGGCCAGCTTCGTGTATTCGAGCGGGGCGCCTACTACCTTGCCGCTGGGCCGCTTCGCCTACCAGGATGTTGAGGGGGGTGAAGTGGGCGCCGTGCCGGTATATCCAGACCGCAACTCCTACCGCCTTATTCCCTACCACCGCCTCGATTTGGGATTGGTTTGGAAGATGAAGCCTACCCGGCTGTTTTCGGAGTCGGATTTAACGTTCAGCATTTATAATGCTTACAATCGGCGCAACGCGTATTTCATATTTTTTGACACGGTAGAAGATGATAACGGGCAGGTGGTCGATTACAAAGCGCAGCAGGTGTCGCTATTTCCGGTGATTCCGTCCGTGACGTATAATTTTCATTTCTAGACCACAGATTTAACGGATTAGACGGATTAATCGGATTTTGTGGACGTCGGCTTCCTTCAAGAATAAATATGCTCTTCATAAATAAATTTAATTCACAGGCTGGTTTAAGTTGCAGTATTCTGCTGGCGCTGGCGGGGTGCGGCGCGCTGCAAAACGACGTGAACGTGCCGCTGCCCAACTACCCGCCGCAGCTCGTGACCGAGTTTTACTTGGAAGACGGGCGCGTGCCCCGCCTGACGGTCACCGAGTCGGTGCCCTACCTGAGCAATGACCAGGAGCCGGGCGCCGGCAGCATCGCCCTACCCCTGCCCAACGGGCAAAAGGTGCTGCTGCCCACCGACGTGACCGTCACGCTGATTCTGCCCGATGGTAGCCGCCAGAACCTGCCCTTCCAGCCGGGGCTGGACCCGCTGAGCAACAAGTACTTCACGCACCAGGGCAGCCGGCCCATCGAGGCCCGGCCCGGCCAGACCTTCGCCCTGGAAGTGCGCGACCAGCGCGGGCGCGTCGTGACGGGCACGGCCACGGCGCCCGCCGCCGTGCCCATCGACTCGGTGGAATACGAGTTCAATGACAAGACGGGCGCCGAGCGCAAGGCCTACTTCCTGACCAATTTCCGCGACCCTGGCGGCCAGAAGGACTACTATCGCCTGCTGATTCAGAAAGGCGCCCGCCGGCCCGAAGTAGAGGTAGACTACGACGTGGAAGACCGCCTCAACGATGGCCAGCCCTTCACGCTGGGCACGAGCTACGAGTTTCTTCCCCAGGACACCATCACCGCCACGCTCTACCACCTCGACCCGGCCTACTATCAGTTCCGCGCCTCCACCGAAGAAGCGGCCCAGGCCAATGGTAACCCGTTTGGGCAGCCCTCGTCCATTCGCAGCACGGTGCAGGGCGGGCTCGGCGTGTTCGCGGTGCTGAGCTACGACCGGCGCACCGTGATTTTGAAGTAACTTGAGCTTATGCTAACTACCGTTAAAGGAACTTATCAGAACGGTGTAGTTCGATTGGACGAACCCGTCGCGGCCACTAATGAGCCGGCCCGGCCGGTATTGGTGGTTTTTCTGGAACCCGCTCCGGCAACAACCCCTGTTTCCGCGCCAGTGTCTACGCCGCGTTTTTCATGGGATGAGGCGTTAGCACTGTCGGCCGGCACAAGCCACGTTTCGGTAGCCGATGAGGTGGTCGCCGAGCGGCAGGAGCGCGACTAATGCGCGCCTTTTTTGACACGTCCTCGCTTATTAAGCTATACCATGCGGAGGTTGGTTCGGCGGAGCTGCGCGCTCAGCTTAGTACCTCAACGCAGGTCATTGTTACGCAGCTGACGTGGGTCGAAAGCACCTCCTCATTTGGCCGCGTCGCGCGGCGCGGCGCGCTCACCAATGAGCAAGCTGCCACAGCATTGGCGCTGCTACGCCACGATTGGCGGTTGTTTGAAGTGGTGGACATCACCGCCGCGCATTATGCAGCGGCGGCAGTCCTGGTCGAAAGGCATCAGCCCCTGGCCCTGCGCTCCCTCGACGCTATTCAGCTAGCCGCGGCCCTGGCGGCGGGTCCGCTCGACGCCTTTTTCACGCACGACGAGCGCCTGCGCCAGGCGGCGCGGGCCGAGGGCCTGCCGGTTCGGTAATGGGGTTGGGCTGGGTTGCGGCCAAGTAGAGGGGGTAGGCAATCTGACTGGGAACGAGCAAATGACTTATTTCCCGCGCCCCTTGCAACGCCTGACGTTGGCGCAGGGTCTTACCAGCATCTTTTCTCTTTTCCAGACTGGCTCATGCCCACTTTGCACTCGCGTTTGTTAGTGGCTCTGTTCATTTTCATGAGTCTTGTCCTTGGCAGTTGCCAGAGAGATGACGATAAAGAAACTTGGGAGCCATTCCCTTTTGACGTGCTCAGGACTGGTACCTGGCGCCTCGACCAAATCCGTCAGAACGGACAGACGATCAGCAGCGGCGCCAACATCAAGGACCGCTATTCTCTTACATTCCACAGAGACGGCACGTACTCGCAGAAATTGCTGGCCGACAACACAACTTTCACCGGCGCCTCTTGGATGCTGATGAGCAACGATACTATGCTGCACCTCACTGACCACAAAGGCACCGAGTCGCAGTACAAGGTGGAAAGTCTGACGAGTAGCGAGCTACGCTACAGCTTTACTAATAAGGACAGTCAATTGGAAGAGCGGGTGTTTTCGGCCCAGCCCTAATTCAGATTCCCTACCCCCCTCTGAACCAAAAAAGGCCGTTGCAGGATTGCAGCGGCTTTTTCACGTTAAAGGTGGTCCTCCTACTCGGCCAGCACCGCCTTTATCAGCGCTGTCAGCCGGGGCTCGGCGGCGGCGGCGGCGGCCAGAATTTCCTGAATCACGACGGGCTTGAGCTGGCCGGGGGCGCACAAGTCGGTGATAACCGAAATGGCCAGCACGGGCAGCGAAAGGTGGCGGGCGGCAATGACTTCAGGCACCGTGCTCATGCCCACGGCGTCGGCCCCGATAAGGCGCAGATACCGGTATTCCGCCGGCGTTTCGAGCATCGGGCCCGGCACCGAGGCGTATACGCCGCGCCGAACCTGGGCTAAGAGGCCGAGGCGCTCAGCGGCGGCTTCGGCGCGGGCGAGCAGGGTAGGGTCGTAGGGCTGGTGCATATCCGGGAAGCGCGGGCCCAGCGCATCCAGGTTCGGGCCGATGAGCGGGTTGGTGGGCTGCAAATTGATGTGGTCGTCAATCAGCATCAGGTCCGACAGCGCATAGCCGGGATTCAGCCCGCCGGCCGCGTTGCTGACCAGCAGCTGCTTAATTCCCAGCAGCTTGAGCACCCGCACGGGCCGCACCACCTGCTCCATGCTGTAGCCCTCGTAGTAGTGAAAACGGCCTTGCAACACCGCCACCGGCTGCCCGCTCAGGTGGCCCAGCAGCAGGCGGCCGGCGTGGCTCTCGACCGTCGAAACCGGGAAATGCGGAATATCGGCGTAGCTGATTTCGTGCGCTACGTCCACTTCCTGGGCCAGCGCGCCCAGTCCCGTGCCCAGAATAATACCCGTAGCGGGCTGAAAATTAGGCGCGCAAGTCTGGATATAGGAGACGGCTTCCTCAAGGGTGGTCATCGGCAAAGGGGGTAGGAAAACGGCGGAAAAGCCTTTTTAGCACGGAAAACCCGGCGCGACGCCGGACTGGGCCTTCAAGGGCCGAAGGGGGGTAAGGAATGCTTGCGGACAAGCCTCGCCCTACCCCACCCCCTATTTGATTTCCAGCTCATAGGGCAGCCGGGCCTGCACGCCGCGCATCTGCAGCAGCTGCTGATACTGGGCGTAGGCGGGGTAGAGCGGGCCCAGCTCGGCCTTCATGGCGCGGGCGCGGGCCGCACTGCTGTCCTCGTCGTCGCCACCGCCCAGGGCGGAAAGCAAGCTACTGAACCACTGCGTTTTGCGGGCCGGTAGGCGCTGCACGCGGTAATCGTCGGCCTTGAGGTGGGCGCGGACGGCGGCGATTTTCAGGGCGTCTTCATACGAGCCGAGCACATCAACCAGGCCGTTGCCCTTGGCCTCCAGGCCGCTCCAGACCCGGCCCGACGCCAGGCGGCGCAGACGCTCGACGGGCATGTGGCGGCCCAAGGCGGCCTTAGTAGTGAAGTCGGCGTAAATCTTATCGACTTCGTGCTGCAAGGTGCGCTGCTCGAATTCCGAGAGCGGACGCGTGATGGTGGGCAAATCTGAGAACTTGCCGGTCGTCACGCGGTCGACGGTGATGCCGAGCTTGTCGGCCAGCAGGGGCTGAATATTGGGCAGCACCCCGAACACGCCGATGGAGCCGGTAATCGTGTTCGGGTGGGCCACGATGGTGTCGCAGGCCATCGCAATATAATAGCCGCCCGACGCGGCCACGTCCGACATCGACGCAATAATCGGTTTCACCTTTTTGGTCAAGGCCACCTCGCGGTAGATAATATCCGAGGCCAGCGACGAGCCGCCCGGCGAGTTGATGCGCAAGACCACGGCCTTGACTTTCTCATCGAGCCGGGCCTTGCGGATGGCTTCGGCAAACTTGGTGCTGCCGATGTTTTCCTCCGAGCCCTTGCCGGTCACGATGTCGCCGTCGGCATAGATGACGGCAATGCGGTTGCCGCTGGTGGTGCCGTCCTTTTCGTCGGCGGCCCCCTCATCTTCGTACTCGCTCAGGCTTACCAGACTAGGTTTTTTGTCTTTGGCGATGTTGAGCTTGCCGCGCAGGTAGTCCTGCACCTCATCGAAGTAGCCAACTCGGGTCACCAGCTTCAAGCGCAGGGCATCCTGGGCGTCGTGCACCAGCATCGAGTCGGAAATAACCTTGAGCCGGTTGGGGGCGATATTGCGGGCGGCGGCTACCCGCTGCACCAGATAGCCGTTGATAGAATTCAGAAACGAGACCGTCTGGAAGCGGGCCGAGTCGGAGAAGTTTTCGCGGAAAAATGGCTCGACGGCGCTCTTAAACGAGCCAACCCGGAAAATGTAGGGCTGAATGCCGGCCTTGTCGAAAAGGCGCTTAAAAAACAGCGTCTCCGAGCTTAAACCGTTGAATTCCAGCGTGCCCAGCGGGTGCAGATAAATCTCGTTGGCTACCGACGAGAGGTAGTAGCTTTTTTCCGAGCACACCTCGTGGTAGGCCACGATGAACTTACCCGACTTCTTGAAATCGAGCAGGGTGTTGCGCACTTCTTCCAGCGAGGCCATGCCGCCCTGCACCAGGCT
This sequence comes from uncultured Hymenobacter sp., assembly GCF_964243305.1. Classification (GTDB taxonomy): domain Bacteria; phylum Bacteroidota; class Bacteroidia; order Cytophagales; family Hymenobacteraceae; genus Hymenobacter. Next base: position 67,410 of record NZ_CAXTEF010000011.1, on the reverse strand, counting down.
CAGGTTCAGCAGGATGCCCTTGATATCGTCGTCGGCTTTGGCCCGGCGGATAGCTTCCTTCAGATTCACCAGCCCGGTGCTGGAGCCCGACGAGCCCAGCGGGTTGAACTCCGCTTCCTGCTGGCGCTCGGTGATGGGCTTGTCGAGCTTCAATTCCAGCACCGAGTTGCTGGCCACTTCCTTGTCGTCGCTGGCGCTGCTAATCAGCTTGCCCAGCCCCAGCAGCAGCACGAAGCTGAGCACGAAGAATAACACCAGCCCGGTGAGGGTGGCAAGCACATATTTAAGAAACTGGACCACAGATTGAACAGATTTTAACGGATGAAACGGATTTTTTGTGGTTCCCCACGTTCCGGCGGCCAGCGGAGCACGCTGATTGATTACTACCTGTACTACTACCTGAATCAGGCCGGCAAGTTACGGCTAATGCAAAGGCCGATTCCCTACCCCCTGCCCAGCGCCAAGCGGCAGCTCCCGCTGCTCAGCCTTATCCTTGCTACAAATCCCGAAGTGCAGGAACCACAAAAAATCCGTTGCATCCGTTAAAATCTGTTCAATCTGTGGTCCTTAGTAGCCGTATTTCTCCTGCCACCAGCCGCGCAGGCGCTCCCGGATTTTGGCCTCGGCCGGGTTGTCGCCGGGCTCGTAGAAGCGGGTGCCGGCTAGGGCGGGGGGTAGGAAATCCTGGGCCACGAAGCTGCCTTCGCCGTTGTGTGAGTACTGATACTCCTGGCCGTAGCCGAGCTGCTTCATGAGCCGCGTGGGCGCGTTGCGCAGCGGCACGGGCACTGGATGCACGCCGCGAGCCTGCACCTCGGCCTGCGCCGCGCGGATGGCCGTGTAGGCAGCGTTGCTCTTCACCGACGTAGCCAGGTAGATAACTGTCTGGCTGAGAATCAAATCTGATTCCGGCAGGCCAATCACGGTGCAGGCCTGAAAGCAGCTCGTGGCCAGCATCAGGGCGCTGGGGTTGGCGTTGCCGATGTCCTCACTGGCCAGGATGAGCAGGCGGCGGGCGATGAACTTGACGTCCTCGCCGCCTGCCAGCATCACGGCCAGGTAGTAGAGCGCGGCGTTGGGGTCGGAGCCGCGGATGCTCTTGATAAAGGCCGAAATCACGTCGTAGTGCATCTCGCCGCCCTTGTCGTATTTCGCCAGCGGGCGCTGGGCCACGGTCTGCACCACGGCGTCGGTGATGACGGTTTCGCCGGTTTCCGGGTCGGCGGGCGTGCTTTCGACCACGATTTCGAGCAAACCCAGCAGCTTGCGGGCATCGCCGCCGCTCAAAGCCAGCAGGGCGTGGTCTTCGCGCAGGCGCACGTTCTTTTTTTGCATCTGCTCATCTTCGGCCAGCGCTTTCCGGATGAGTTCGCGCAGCGTGTCGGCATTCAGCGGCTCCAATACATACACCTGGCAGCGCGAGAGCAAGGCCGGAATCACCTCGAACGATGGGTTTTCGGTCGTCGCGCCAATGAGCGTCACCACGCCCTGCTCCACGGCCCCTAGCAAAGCATCCTGCTGCGCCTTGCTGAAGCGGTGAATCTCATCAATAAAAAGCACTGTGCCGCGCTGCTTCCGGGCCCGGTCAATCACCTCGCGCACGTCCTTGACGCCCGCGTTAATGGCCGAGAGCGCCGCGAACGGCTGGCCCATCTCCTGCGCCAGCAGCAAGGCCAGCGTGGTTTTCCCTACCCCCGGCGGCCCCCACAAGATGAGCGAAGGCAGCTTGCCCGCCGCCAGGTAGCGGCGCAGCACGCCGGCCTCACCCACCAGGTGCGACTGCCCGGCGTAGTCGGCCAGCCGGCGCGGGCGGCGGCGCTCGGCCAGTGGCGCGCGGGGGTCAGGCACCCCAGGCACCTCAGGCGGCGGAGGGGGGGTAGGGATATCGTCGAAGAGGGAGCCGGTAGCCATAGCGAGGTAGTTTTGGGCAAAGTTCGCCGGGATTGCTGGAGGCCGGCGACTTTGCCCGTCGTCAGGCTTCCCCATTGCAAGGAGGGCCGGCAAGAACAATTTCCTACCCCCCTGCTCAATGCCAAAGTGGCCCGACGACAGAGAAAGTCGCCGGAGCACTTCGTTTAGTTTCCCAAATGAAAAATTCCTCGCGCGTCCACGCGGCGCTGTTCTTCGTGGCCCTGATTTACGCGGCCAACTACAGCCTCTCCAAGGACGTGATGCCGCGCTATCTCGGCCCGTTCGGCATCGTGACCTTGCGTATTGTCGGGGCGCTGCTGTTTTTCAGCCTCGTCAGCCGCCTCGTGGCGCCGCAGGATAAAATTATCGGCCGGGCCGACAACCTGCGCGCCCTGGCCTGCGGCATCTGCGGCATTGGCGTCAATCAGCTCCTGTTCTTCTCCGGCCTCAACCTGACCTCGCCCATCAGCGCCTCGCTGCTGCAAACCATCGCGCCCATCGTGGTGGTCATCGCCTCGGCGGTTTTGCTCAAGGAAAAAATCACCTGGCCGCGCGTGGCCGGCATTGTGCTGGGCATGTTCGGCGCGGCGCTGCTGATTTTGAGCCGCAACGTGCAAGCGGCCAGCTACCCGCAGGCCACGCTGGGCAACATCTACATTCTGCTCAACGCCACGGTGTTCGGCCTGTATCTGGTGCTGGTGCAGCCGCTCATGCGCAAGTACCACGCCTTCACGGTGTTGGCGCGGGTGTTTCTGGTTGGCGCCGTCATTGCCGTGCCCTTCGGCTGGCGCGAGGTGCTCGCGGCCGACTACGCCCGCTTCCCGCTCTACATCTGGCTGGAAATCGGCTACATGGTCGTCTTCCTCACCATCCTGGCGTATCTGCTCAATAACTGGGCGCTGAAATATGCTTCGCCGGCGCTGCTGGGCGTCTATATCTACTTGCAGCCCGTGCTGGCCGTGCTCATCGCCGTGGCCCTGGGCCGCGACCACCTTACCTGGGGCAAGGCCGGGCAGGCGCTGCTCATTTTCGGCGGCGTGTGGCTGGTCAGTCGCAAGCCCAAAGTGGCCGCTTTGCTGGCCGCGCCGCGGGCCACGGTGCCGGATTGAGGTCAGCTAGAACTTTAAGTTCATTCGAGTATATTTTAAGCGTACCTTTCTTTTCTGGAAACTTTTACCCTAGTCATGGAAACGCTCACTATCACGCTCAACAACGAGTACGCTCGCCGCCTGTTAGAAGACTTACAGCTTATGGGAGCAATCACTATTCGCTCAGAGTTGACCATTACTTCGGTGGGCCGTCGGCCAGCTACTTACGACGCGCTTCGACTAGACACGCGCGGCTTTAAGTTTAACCGTGAAGAAGCGAATGAACGATAAAATATTTCTCGACACGAACGTTTTGATTTACGCTTACGCAGTAACTGACCCCACCAAAAAAGCGCAGGCGCTGGAGGTAAGCAATAGTGGTGAACGATGGATTTCAACCCAAGTGCTGATTGAGTTTGTGAACGTAAGCAACCGCAAGCTGAAAACCGACTGGCCCGAGATTCAAACTGCGCTTATTGAGCTTCTGGATACGCACTTGGTCCTGCCGACAAGCCAAATTACCATCACGCAGGCCACTCGCCTCGCCGACCGCTACGGCTTTTCCTGGTTCGATTCGCTGATTATCTCAGCGGCTTTGGAATGCGGCTGCGAAACGCTTTATTCGGAGGACTTGCAGCACGGGCAGTTAGTTGAAAGCACGCTGCGCGTTATCAATCCATTTCGGTCCTGAAAGATGCAGCTGAGCGAGTTACCCCGTTCTGGCCTGTTGCTTACGTGGCTGTTATCGGTGGCCGGTTTTCGCCTTCCGGCCGCCGCGCAAACTGCGGGCTCTGGCCCGGCTTACAAGTACGAAGAGCGAATGCCAGTCTTTCCCGGCGGCCTGCCCGGCGAAAATCAGTCGGCCAATAATCAGCGGTTGATAAAGTTTTTAGACGACAGCCTGTACTTTCCGCCGCAGGCCCGGCGCGACGGCGTACAGGGCAAGGTAGTTGTTGCCTTCGCGGTAGATTCAGCGGGCCGCACCCGCAACATCAAGCTGGTCAAGGGGCTTCGCGCCGATGTGGATGAGGCTGCGCTGCGCAACGTCCGGCGCCTGGAGCGCATCAAGTGGCAGCCCGGTACGCAGAATGGCCAGCCGGTAACGGTTTCCTACACCGTGCCCCTGAGCTACGGCTTGCTGCCAGGGTCGTCATCGCCAACCGATTCGTTGGACCTGCCGCAGTTCAACCGGTGGAAGATGCCGGTGCTCGACAGTTGGAACTTGCCTCACGCCGGCCTGCCGGCCGATAAAGGCGTTATCTACGGAGCCTGCCTGCAGCGACTTGGCTTCACAAGTGGCGGCTTCTACCAGTTTGTACGCCTTGTAAACCTGACCACCCAACAGGTTTTTGTGATTAGCGTGAAGCCTGCTTTCAAGTCGCAACGCGAAAACTCCTTTTGCTACGCCCTACCGCCGGGCCGCTATGCCCTCAGCCAATACGAGTACACGAGTAGCAAATGGTACGGCGGAGAAATGCGAACGGAGCGTTTGCTCAAACTGCCGGCTACCGCTGAGGGCGCACCCGCCGCGGGAACTACCCGCTTTACGTTTAACGTGCAACCCGGCGTAGCTCATTACGTCGGCGTCTGGAACTTTACAGACGAGGGAAAACCATCGTTTCAAAACGGGAAGGCGGCAATGGACACGCGCTTCCGCCCCGGACTTCGGATGACTGACCTGCGGGCAGCGGTGCTTGCTATCCCGCAATAAATCGCGTTTTATGGAAGTAAATAGAAAGCCCCGGCCGCGCAATGCGGCCGGGGCTTTCTATTTCCAAAAATCCCTACCCCCCTCCCTACAAGTGAATCACCTCGCCATAGGCCGCCGCCGTGGCTTCCATCAGGGCCTCGCTCATGGTGGGGTGCGGGTGCACCGACTTGATAATCTCGTGGCCCGTGGTTTCGAGCTTGCGGGCCACGACCACTTCGGCAATCATCTCCGTCACGTTCGCGCCAATCATGTGGGCGCCGAGCCACTCGCCGTACTTTTTGTCGAAAATGACTTTCACGAAGCCGTCCTTGACGCCGGCGGCGCTGGCCTTGCCCGAGGCCGAGAACGGAAACTTGCCGACCAGCACGTCGAAGCCTTTGTCGCGGGCCTCTTTTTCGGTGTAGCCAACGGAGGCAATTTCGGGCTGCGCGTAGGTGCAGCCGGGGATGTTGGTGTAAGCCAGCGGCTCGGGGTGGTGGCCGGCAATGGCCTCGACGCAGATAATGCCCTCGGCCGAGGCCACGTGAGCCAGCGCCGGGCCGGGCACGATGTCGCCGATGGCGTAGATGCCCGGCACGTTGGTGCGGTACAGCTCATCGACCTGCACGCGGCCCTTCTCCACCTTGATGCCCAGCTCTTCGAGGCCCAGGTTTTCGAGGTTGGTGACCACGCCGGCCGCCGACAGCACGATATCGCAGGCCAGCTGCTCTTCGCCCTTGGCGGTTTTCACCGTCACGCGGCAGCCTTCGCCGCTGGTGTCCACGGCCGTCACCTCAGCCGAGGTTAAGATATTGATGCCCATCTTCTTGTAGGACTTCTCCATCTGCCGCGAAATCTCCTCGTCCTCGACCGGCACGATGCGCGGCATATATTCGACGATGGTCACTTCGGTGCCCATCGCGCGGTAGAAATAGGCAAACTCAACGCCGATGGCGCCGGAGCCGACCACGACCATGCGCTTGGGCAGCTGCTCCAGCACCATCGCCTTGCGGTAGCCGATGATTTTCTGATTATCAATCGGCAGCGCTTTCAGCTCGCGGGCGCGGGAGCCGGTAGCGAGGATGATGTGCTTGGCTTCCACGGTCTCCTTGGAGCCGTCGGCCTTGGTGACTTCCACCTTGCCCGGCGCCAGCAGCTTACCGGTGCCGGCCACGACTTCTACTTTGTTCTTTTTGAGCAGAAAATTAACGCCCTTGCTCATGCCGTCGGCCACGCCGCGGCTGCGCTGCACCACGGCACCAAAGTCGAAGCCCACGTTTTCAGCGCTCAGGCCGTACTCCTGCGGGTGTTTTAAATATTCAAAAACCTGCGCCGACTTGAGCAGCGCCTTGGTCGGGATGCAGCCCCAGTTGAGGCAGATACCACCCAAGGATTCGCGCTCAATCACGCCCACTTTCAGCCCCAGCTGCGAGGCCCGGATAGCGGCCACGTAACCACCGGGGCCCGAGCCAACTATCACTACGTCAAAGGTTAATGCCATATAAATTAGTGTCTCAGAAAAAAGTTGAATTGCCAGCTAACGCGCTTGGCGCGCCGGCCCGGCAAAGATACGCCGGGCCCCGCTACGCGCCTTTGCCGGTACAAACAGCGCCGAGCTTATAAGGTGCAAAATTCGAAGTTTGGGTATAGCTTTTTCCGGGCGTCGCGCGTACAAGGCGCGTAGCGGCGGCGGCCCTACCCCTGCTCCTTAACCTGAACCCTATCAACGCTATTGCTACTCATTTACGGCTATGAAATCACTTCTATACCTGAGCGCGGCGCTGGGGCTGCTGGGCCTGACCACGCAATGCGCCAGCACCACCGAAACCGAGCGCCCCATCATCAGCCGCGCCACCACAATTGAGGCCCCGGCACCCGTAGCCGCCGCACCGGCCTCCTCGCCCGACGCGGCGGGCCGCGCCGCCCCTACCCCCCCCGTATCCGGCAGCCTGCCCTCCGACATCGCCGCGGCGGCCGACAACGCCACGGGCACGGCCGACCCTACCCTCCCCTCCGCCCCCGACCCCAACGCCCTAAGCGCCCGCGCCGCCTCGGCCGAGCGCGCGGCTGAGAAAAAACTGTCGGCCGCCGCCTACCGCCAGCAGCTGGCCGACGCCGAGGCCTCGCTCAAGCTCGACCCCAAGAACCCGCGCGCCCTGCTCCAGCGGGCCAAGGCCAAGAGCTACCTCAAGGATTATGTGTCGGCCATGACCGACTACACGACGGCCATCCGCTACCAGCGCAACAACCCCGACGCTTACTATAACCGGGGCGTCAACTACTTGATGCTGAAGAAGTACAAGGCCGCCTCAACGGACTTCAGCAATACCGTCAAGTACCGCCCCGACGACAAGGAAGCCTTCTTCGCCCGCGGCGTGGCCAAGATGCAGATGCAGCAGCCCAAAACCGCCGTCGCCGACTTTTCCCGCGCCCTGGCCCTGGACTCAACCTATGCCGATGCCCTGGAGTACCGCGGCATCAGCTACGCCAACTTCGACCGCCTCAAAGAAGCCCGCCGCGACCTGGAAAAAGCCGCTGGGTATAATCCCGAGGCCCTGAAAAGCCTGCGCCGCTACGTCGGCAACGACGAGGGCCACGGCCCGATTGCGCCGCCCCGGCCGGCGCGCACCGCGGCCACAGCCCCCGCCGCGTCCGCAGCGCCGGGCACCCGGCTGCCGGCCCGGCCCGCATCGGGCTACCGCAAGCTGCCGCCCCGCCCGGCGCCGGCCAAGCCGGCCTCGGCAACTAAAACCGCCGCCCCCGACCCAAACCAGACGCCCCCGATTATTCCGCCCGCGCCCTCACCCGCCGAACAGTAGCCGGAAGTAAAACCCCGGCTGCCGCAGCCGCTCGCGCAGGTTCAGGTCCAGAAACATCATGGATAAGGTTTCGGCCAAGGTTGGGTTGTTCGTGGCGCGGTTGGCTATGAAATTGAACAGGCCGGGGAAGCCCAGCAGCCGCTGCATCATGCGGCTCAGGCGCAACTCCTGCCCCAGGCGGTTGTACACGGCTTTATCATAATTCTGGAGAAAAGCGGGGCTGTAATTGGCTTTCGCTACGGCTTGCGCCGCCCAATCGGCCGCGTGGCGCCCACTGACCATAGCGTGCGAAATGCCCTCGCCGCTGAACGGGTCAATCAAGGAGCCCGCGTCGCCGAGCAGCAGGTAGTTTTCACCCGACAGCGGCCGGCGCTTCGAGCCCAGCGGCAAACCCCAGCCCCGCACCGGCCCCAGCCGCTCGGCCCCGGCGAAGCGGGCTTGCAGAGCCGGGTGCGTGTCCAGGATTTCGGTCAGACGCTGGCGCAGGTTGATTTTCTTCTTAGAAATCACGCTCGACAGCATCCCTACCCCCACGTTGGCCTCGCCATTGGGCAGTGGAAATACCCACAAGTAGCCGGGCAGAAACTCTTTGATGAAGTGCAGCTCAATGAAGTTGTCGGCGCTCAGCCCCGTCACGCCGCGGTAGTAGGCGCGCAGGCCGGCGCAGTGGTGGTCGGGCTCCAGCGCGTGGCCAGCCACTTTGCGGGCGAACTCTGATTGCGCGCCGTTGGCGACCAGCAGCAGCCGGCAACTAGCAATTTGCTGGTCGTTTTTGTCGAATAAGGTCCAGCCGTTGTCCGTGCGCTCGGTGCGGGCCACGTCCACGTTTTCGCGGAAGGCTATCTCCGGCCGCCGCCGCACTTCTTCAACCAACAGGTTATCAAAGTCCAGCCGCTTGGCGACGTGGCCGGCGGCGCGGTCCTGCGCCTTGTCGTATTTCGGCTTGAACGGGATGGCTAGACGCTGCCCGTTCGGGGCAAAGAAGTCGATGCCCCAGCTCGGCACCTGCGCCGGGTTCGCGGCCAGGCGGGGAGGTAGGGATTCGTCGATGCGCTTTAACTCGCTCAGCACCTTGCCGCTCAGCGCGTCGCCGCACACCTTGTCGCGCGGAAAAGCGGCTTTGTCCAGCAGCAGGCAGCCGTGGCCGGCGCGGGCCAGGTGCAGCGCCGCCGTGGCCCCGCCCGGCCCGGCGCCGAGAATGCAGATGTCGTAATGAAGCATATTCTGAGGCGAAGGTAGCCCGTGATGTAGCGTGGACTCTGCGAGTCCGCGCGTAGGTAGTCAGGCTACCCGTTCGGGTGTTGTTCACGCGCGGACTCGCAGAGTCCACGCTACTGCCGCGCTACTTACCTTCGCCGCCATGAGCCCTACCCCCCCTCTCTCCGGCCAACTCTTCGGCAAAACCGCCCTCATTACTGGCGCCTCCAAAGGCATTGGCCGTGCCATCGCCGCCCACTTTGCCCAGCTCGGCGCCCGCGTGGCCTTTACGTATCTATCCTCAGTCGAGAAAGGCCAGGCCCTGGAAGCCGAGCTTTCCGCCCACGGCAGCCAGGTGAAAGGCTACCGCTCCGACGCCGCCGACTACGCCCAGGCCGAAAAGCTCATCGAGGGTGTGCTCACCGATTTCGGCAAACTCGATATTCTCGTCAACAACGCCGGCATCACCCAAGACGGCCTGCTCATGCGCATGAGCGAGGCGCAGTGGGATGAGGTGCTGCGCGTCAACCTCAAATCGGTCTTCAACCTCACCAAGGCCGCCACCAAGCCCATGATGCGCGCCAAAGCCGGCGCCATCATCAACATGACCAGCGTGGTCGGCCTCAAGGGCAACGCCGGCCAGGCCAACTACGCGGCATCCAAGGCCGGCATCATCGGCTTCACCAAATCGGTGGCCCTGGAGCTGGGCTCGCGCAACATCCGCTGCAACGCCATTGCCCCCGGCTTCATCGAAACCGAAATGACCGACGCCCTCGACCCAAAGCAGGTCGATGAGTGGCGCAAGGCCATCCCGCTGCGCCGCGGCGGCACCCCGGAAGACGTAGCGCGGGCCACTGCCTTCCTGGCCTCGGATGATGCGAGCTACATCACCGGGCAGGTGCTGCAAGTGGATGGCGGGATGCTGACGTAAGAAACATACTGGTGAGCGAACTTGATGATGGAAGCGAATAATGAACTGAAACCTCTGGAAACATCAGGCATAAATAGCCGTCAAGACTTTGTATATTTATTAAACCAATTATTAGTTGATTACCAAGTGAATAATAAAAATTTGAGTAATCAACAACTAGAAGGTTTTCTGGAAGCTTTAGTCGCATATTCAGCTGACATTCAAGGTTATTACCACAACAGCCTGAAAACAGGTGAAGAAGTTTTAAATGCTGATGTCGCCTCTTGGCGCGTTTTTGCAGACATGCTACGCGGAGCCATCATATATGAATATTAATATATGAAACGCTGGTTCTTGCTTCCCATTTTGCTTCTGGCAACCCTTGCCATTGCCGCGTACCCTCGCCTGCACCGCCGTTACGCCGGCTATCAGCAGGCCCGCACGGCTGACGCGCCTGTAGCCCAAATCACTACCCAGCTCCGCGACGGCGACCTGATTTTTCATACTTCTCAATCAGCTCAAAGTCAAGCCATTCAGCTAGCTACCCATTCGGCCTACAGCCACTGCGGTATTTTGTATCAGCAAAACGGAAAATGGCAGGTGTTTGAAGCCGTGCAGCCGGTGAAGCTGACGCCGCTGGCCGACTGGATGGCTCGGGGAAAGGGCGGCCATTTCGTAACCAAGCGACTGCGCGATGCCGCAACCGTGCTAACACCCTCCGCTTTAAGGCGCCTGAAAGCCGCCGGCCAACCCATGCTGGGCCACAACTATGATTTATACTTTGGCTGGTCCGACGACCGAATTTATTGCTCAGAGTTAATCTGGAAAGTGTACGAGCGCGGACTGGGCCGGCGGCTAAGCAAATTGCAGCAGCTTCGGGAGTTCGATTTGAGCAATTCGGCCGTGCAAGCCAAGCTGCGCGAGCGCTACGGCCAGCGGCTGCCACTCACTGAAACCGTTATTTCGCCGGTCAGCATTTTCAATAGCCCGGCGCTGGTAACGGTGCTCAACCGCTAAGCCCACGGCCTTGTTCCTGGTCCTCACATTGAGTATAACTGCTCAGTGTTTTACAAACTTCCCTCTACCTACGAGCACTGCCATAACCACACTCAATGATGATTTGCTACTATAAGTCGAGGAGTATGTCCGCCAACACCAATATGACAGTTGAGAAAGTGGTTATTCGGGCGCTGCGTGAATTTCTAGCCGCCGAATCGACTTCTGAAGAAAAGCCTGCCTAATACATTTCAACAGTACACGCTCCGCTTTCACGTTCTTGACTGACACGCGCGAACAGACGTTATTATCTCACTAGCGCACTGCTGCTTACTGGTTCCTCGTTTGCTTTCCACTTCCTATTCTCCCTGGTTTATCCTGCTCTGCCTGGCCGTGGGCGCGGGCTACGCGGCCCTGCTCTACACGGCCCAGGCGCCCTGGAGCCGGGCCCTGAACTACCTGCTGGCGGGGCTGCGGCTGGCCGTGGTCAGCTTTTTGTGCTTCCTGCTGCTGGCGCCGTTCGTGAAAACGACCACGACCCGCACCGAGGCGCCGACCGTCGTGCTGGCCGTGGACGACTCGCAGTCGGTCGGGCTCTTCACGCCCAAAGACGTGCTCAGCCAGACCACGAGCGGCCTCAGCCAACTGGCCGCCACGCTGCGGGAGCGCGGCTTTCAGGTTGAAACCCGCACCCTGAGCAGCGCCACGGCCGCCAGCCGCCGCCCGGCGCGGCCCGACTCCCTGCGCTTCGGCGCCGCGACCACGGACCTGGGCCAGCTCCTCAGCGGCACCCGGGACGCCTACCAGGACCGCAACCTGGCCGGCGTGGTGCTGGTCAGCGACGGGCTGGCCAACCAGGGCCGGGCGCCCGCGCCGGGTGAGTTTGGCTTCCCGATTTACAGCGTCGCCCTCGGCGACACCGTGCCCAAGCGCGACCTGCGCCTCACCAACCTGACCTACAACCGCGTCGCATTCAGCGGCAACAAGTTTCCAATTGAGGCGGAATTGGCGTTTGAGGACTACGCCGGCAGCGCGGCGACCGTGGAGCTGCGCGAGGCCGGCCGGGTGCTGGACAGCCGCCGCGTGGCCCTACCCCCCGGCCGGCGCCGGACCAAGACCACGTTCCAAATCACGGCGCCCGCGCCCGGCAAGCGGCGCTACGAGGTGCGCATCGTGCCGCAGCCCGGCGAGTTCACGGCGCTTAACAACGCCCGCACGGCGTTCATCGAAATCGTAAAGGGCAAGCTGCGCGTGCTGCTGGCCGGCGCTGCCCCGCACCCCGATTTCAAGGCGCTGCGGGCCGCGATTCTGAGCAACGACAACTTCGACCTCACGCTGAGCCTGCCCGGCGTGGCGCCGCTTAAAGCCGGTGCCAGCTTCGACGTGGCGATTCTGCACCAGCTGCCGGCGCTCGATGGGCTTAATAGTGAGGCGCTGGCTTTGGTGCGCAATGGCCGGCTGCCGGCCCTCTATATTCTGGGCGCGCAGTCTGATTTGAGCGCCTACAACCAGCTTGGTACGGGGCTGACCATTAGCCCGCGCGGCGCCCAGACCGACGAGGTGACGCCGCTGCCCAACCCGGCCTTCACGCGCTTTTCGTTTGAGGAAGAAACCGCCCGGCGCTTTGCCGCCTACCCCCCCGCGCCGGTGCCATTCGGCGACTACCGCCTGGGCCGGGGCGCCGAAGCCGCCCTCTGGCAGCAGGTCGGCCGGGTGCCCACGCAGAAGCCGCTGCTGGTGTTCGGCGGCCTGCCCACGCAGCGCCAGGCTACGCTGCTCACCGATGGCGGCTGGCAGTGGCGCCTGACTGAAGCCGCCGCCCACGACGACCGCCCCGAAGCCTACGACCGCCTCATTATCCGTACGCTTCAACTGCTGACTCAAAACGCCAACAAAAAGCGCCTCGACGTGTACCCCACGCAGGACAGCTTCGGCACCCAGGACGACGTGACGCTGGGCGCCGAAACCTACAACGCCGTCTTCGAGCGCATTTATAACCAGCCCGTTACCGTCACCCTCACCGACGCCCGTCAGAAGACGCGCACCTTCAATTTCAGCCCCGCCGAAGACGGCGCGCCCCTGCACCTGGGTTCGCTGCCGGCCGGCCTCTACCGCTACCAGGCCCGCGCCACGCTCGGCGGCCAGCCCCAGCAGGACGCCGGCGAGCTACTAGTCGAGAGCCAGCCACTGGAAGCCCTGGAGTCGCGCGCCGACCACAATTTGCTTTCGCAGCTGGCGCGCCGCAGCGGGCAGCGGCTCTACTACCCGGCGCAGATGACGCAACTCGGGCAGGATATTCTCAGGGCTGGTTATAAACCCGTGATTACCGAGGAAGAGGAATTGAAAGATTTGATAAATCTGAAGTGGCTGTTTTTCCTGATTGTCGGATTTCTAGCCGTGGAGTGGGCCGTGCGCAAGTATTCGGGCAGCGTGTAAGCTAAGTAGCGTGGACTCTGCGAGTCCGCGCGGGCACCTGACCCAGCTTGTAAAGTAGAATAATGCTGGATACGTCTGCCGCACCGATTACTGAGGCGCTGGCTCACTGCAAAACTGCCGCGCCTACCCATGAGTAAACGCCTCAAAACTTTCCTTGTGACCACCAGCGGCATTCTCGGCACTTTACTTCTGGCGGTGGCCGCCTTCACCGGCCTCAGCCCGCAGCTCGGCGGCACCCCTACCAAGGCGGAGCGGCAGGCTTACGCCCGCTCAGGTCACTACGCCGATGTCGAATTCGTGAATCTGGTGCCGACGAGGGTATCGACCGGCAAGAGCTTCGCGGCCACGATGTGGAAGTTTATCTTTCACAAAGACCCGCGGGCCAAACCGCCTGGCCCGCTGCCAATGCAGCCGCTGGACTCGCTCAGCATTGTCCGCAAAACGCCGGGGCTGACGCGCGTCACCTGGTTCGGGCACTCGGCCAGCCTCGTGGAGCTGGCCGGCTACAACATCCTGCTCGACCCGATGCTAAGCATCGAGATGGGCCCGGTGAGTTGGGCGACGCCCAACCGCTACAACCGCCGCCTGGCCATCACGCCCGAACAGCTGCCGCCCATCGCTGCCGTGCTCATCTCGCACGACCACTACGACCATCTCGACTATCAAACTATCCGCAAAATCAAGGATAAAGTGGCGCAGTTCTACGTGCCGTTGGGCCTGGGCCCGCACCTGCGCCGCTGGGGCGTGGCCTCCGCGCGCATCACCGAAATGAACTGGAGCGACAGCGTGCAACTGCCGGGCCTGACGCTGCGCTGTACCCCCGCCCGCCACTTTTCGGGCCGCGGCCTCACCAACCGCAACTCCACGCTCTGGGCCTCTTGGGTGCTGCAAACGCCCAGCAAACGCATCTTTTACAGCGGCGACGGCGGCTACGGCCCGCACTTCGCCGCCATCGGCGCTGCCTACGGCCCCTTCGACCTCGCCCTGATGGAATGCGGCCAGTACGATGCCGATTGGGCTGAAATCCATATGCGCCCTGAGCAAAGCGTGCAGGCCGCCCGCGACCTGCGCGCGCACGTAATGCTGCCCGTGCACTGGGCCGCCTTCACCGAGGCCAACCACGCCTGGGACGACCCCATCCGGCGGGCCACCGCCGAGGCCGCCCGCCTGGGCCAGTCCCTGACCACGCCGCGGCTGGGCGAACCGGTAACTTTGGGCGCTGGCCCGCTGCCGCAAGCCCGGTGGTGGGAACAGTAGCGCGGACTTTGTAGTCCGCGAGTCGAACAAATTTAACTAACGGCCCCCGCGCGGACTTGCAGAGTCTACGGTACATTCTTCCACTCGCGGACTACAAAGTCCGCGCTACCCCTGCCATGCGCTACATCCTCGTCAACAAGCCCTACGAAGTCCTCACGCAATTCACCGACGAGCACGGGCGGGCTACGCTCAAGCAGTTCGTGCCGCTGCCGGGCATCTATCCGGTTGGGAGGCTGGACTACGACAGCGAGGGCCTGGTTTTGCTCACCGACGACAAGCCCTTGCAGCACCGCCTGAGCGACCCCAAATTCAAAGTCCCGAAAACCTACTGGGCGCAGGTCGAGGGCGTCCCGACCGAGGAGCAGCTGCAAAAACTGCGGCGCGGCGTGCCGCTTAAAGACGGCCTCATGACCCCTGCCCAGGCCGACCTGCTGCCCGAGCCCACTGCCCTACCCCCCCGCTCGACGCCCATCCGCTACCGGGCCAGCATCCCCACGTCGTGGCTGCGCCTGACCATCTCGCAGGGCAAAAACCGGCAGGTGCGCCGCATGACGGCCGCCGTGGGCCTGCCCTGCCTGCGCCTGCTGCGCGTCAGCATCGCCTTTCTCACCCTCGACAGCCTTGCCCCCGGCGAGTGGCGCGAGCTGACCGAGGCCGAGGCTAAGAAGCTGAAAGCCGCCTTCTCGGCCTCGAAGAATCCGGCGCAGCGCGGCCCCTTGCCCAAGGCCGGCGGGGCCGCCGCTACCCACGCCGCTCGCCCAGATCCTACGGCCGCCGCTGTCCGGACGGCACCTAAACCAGCCGCTTCGGGGCGCCGCAATGGCTGAACTGATTTCGCGCCTACCCCCCTCTTTAGCGGCAATCGGCCCGGACCCGGCGTGGAGTGTGCTGGAAGTGGCCGCCAGCCGCGGGCAGTCGCGGCTGGTGCGCTGCCACAACGTGCAGCCCCTGAAGCTGTTGCAGCCGGCGGCGCCTGGCGGCCTCTGCCACGTGGTGTTTTCTAGCTACGGCGGCGGCCTGGTGGCCGGCGACTGCCTCCGGCTCCGCGTTCGGGGCCAGGCCGGCACGCGGCTGTTGCTGAGCACCCAGGCCAACACCCGGATTTTTCGCTCCCCCGACGGCGCCGTGGCCGAGCAGCACACCATCGGCGAGCTGGCCGACCAGGCCCTAGCGGTGGTTTTTCCCGACCCTGTGGTGCCGCAGGCCGGCAGCCGCTACCGCCAGCGGCAGCATTGGCACCTGGCGCCCACGGCCACGCTGCTGCTCGTCGACTGGTTTCACGCTGGCCGCACCGACCAGGGCGAGCAGTTCGCCTTCCGCACGTTTGAAACCGAGCTGCGCGTGAGCGTGGCCGGCCGCCTCGTGCTGCTCGACCGGTTTGCCTTCGCCCCGGACGAGCACATTGCCGCCGCGCCGGCCAATTTCGCCGGCCACCAGACCTTCTTTTCCGCCTATCTCATTGGCCCGCCCGGCGACCCGCGCTTCCAGCGCTTGGCTGCCTGCTTGCAAGCTCAGCAGCTGCCCGGCCGCGTCGAGCCGCATTTCCAGCTGCGCGGCCGCCGCTACGTGGTGGCCGTCGCGCAGGCCCGCGAAAACGTGTGGGTGCTGCGCGCCGCCGCCCACAGCCGCCAGGAGCTGCAACCGCTGTGCGATGAGATTTTAGCGGCGCTGGCAAATGAGAAACTGCTGGGATTTAACCCCTTACAGCGGAAATACTGAGCAACTGCGCTCATAGCGCCTGGCAAACAGGCGGTCATGCAGAGTGCAGCGAAGCATCTCGCATAGGGGAGTAATCTAATTGTTGTTTATCATTGATTACTACCCGCCCGAGATGCTTCGCTCTGCTCTGCATGACCGTGTTACGAGCCTGTAGTGGCCCGGTATCTTCAACGGTGTCGTTCACGCGCCGGGCGGGGGCCGGCCCCCTACCGCCGGTCTTCACGCACGGCGGCCAGGGCCCGGACTTTGGCGGCCTGAATGTGGGCAATTACCTCGTCCAGCCCGAACCCGTCGATGGCGCGGGCGAAGAGAAAGGGGCCGTTGCCGCGCATTCGGCGCGAGTCGCGCTCCATCACGCCGAGGTCGGCTTTGATGAGGTCTTTGAGGTCAATCTTGTTGATAATGAGCAGGTCGGACTGCGTGATGCCGGGGCCGCCTTTGCGCGGGATTTTGTCGCCGCCCGACACGT
Source organism: uncultured Hymenobacter sp. (assembly GCF_964243305.1). Lineage (GTDB taxonomy): Bacteria > Bacteroidota > Bacteroidia > Cytophagales > Hymenobacteraceae > Hymenobacter. The sequence goes on along the minus strand of NZ_CAXTEF010000011.1, from coordinate 50,918 downwards.
CGATGACATAAATCGAATAGTCGACCAGCTCGCGGCTGAAGTGGGCAGCCAGGTTGTCGCCCCCGCTTTCCACGAACAGGAAATCCAGCTCGTAATTAAAGCGCACCATCAGACCCTCCAGCGCATCCATATTGAGCGAAATGTCCTCCCGGATGGCCGCGTGGGGGCAGCCGCCAGTTTCGACGCCCACAATTCTATCCTCGCTCAGGGCGCTGTGCCGAATCAGAAACTCGGCGTCCTCGCGGGTAAAGATGTCGTTCGTGACGACGCCCAATTCGTGCTGCTGGCGCATTCGCTCGCATAAGGCCTTGAGCAGCGCTGTTTTGCCCGTGCCCACCGGCCCGCCGATGCCCACGGTGAAGGCGCGCTTGCGGAAGTTGCGGTAGGAGGGCAGCCGCCGCGTTTCGCGCTCGGCGAAGTCGCCCGGCGACTCATACGCCTCATGGCCGTGGCCGTGGAGCAAAAGCGCAAGTTTTTCAACGAAAGCCATTTTGAGGGGGGTAGGAATTTGAGGATTAATTTCAGAGCGTTATGCCGAAAGGCGGTCATGCTGAGCAAAGCGAAGCATCTCGCGTGGGAAAGTAAACCAATCGTTGCAGAAGCTGATTACCACCCGCCCGAGATGCTTCGGCAAGCTCAGCATGACCGCCTTTCGGTGACGTTTTCTAATTCTGAAACAGCCGGGAATACAAATCATTGTGCAGCACCTGCGCCATTTCCAGCACGAACGCCGAGCGCGCCGCCTCACCATATTCCCTACCCCCCTCTTGAGCCAGAATGTGTTCGAACACCGCGTAGAAATCGTGTTGGAGGCGGTGGCCTTCCAGCGGCCCCAGCAGGCCCAGCCGGATGGCGGCGCTGAGCTGGTCGCGCAGCAGCAGGTGCAGCAGCATGGCTTGCAGCTCGGGCAGCGCAAAGCCGGCCCGTTGCAGTCCCAGGGCGAACACGAGAGTGAAATGCGGCGGCAGCTCCTGTGCCGCGAACCACTGCCGCAGCGCCGTGATGCCTGCTTCGGGGTAAAACGAGGCCAGCAGCTTCAGCCAGGTGCGGCCCTGGACCGCGCTGGCCCGGTGCAGGGCCGGCACCAGCAGCTGCGCGTCGTAGTCGGCGGCCAGCTCGCGCAGCTCGTCGCCCAGGGCCGGGCCGAGCGCGAAGCAGGAGTTCAGAAACGGCAGCTCCAGGCGGCCGGCCTGCTGCAAGTAGGCGTAGAGGTAGTTGCGCAGCCCGGCGTCGTCGCGCACCAGGCCCAGGGCGAGGCTGCTTTCCAGGCCATAAGAATAGGCGAAGGCGCCGGTGGGCAGGGCCGAATCAACGAGGTGCAGCAGGCGGGCGAAGTGCATGTTGTAGGGTGCGGGGCTTGTCCCCGCCCGGTGCGTGAATAACGTTGTTGGTCGAGAACATACCGGCGCGAACGTCGGGCGGGGGCAAGCCCCGCACCCTACCCCAACACTGCCCTAAAACAGGTTATACAGCTGCGCCAGCGGCAGTTTCTCGGCCGGCGCGCAGGTCAGGTGCACGCCGTCCACGGTCACGCGGTAGGTCTCCGGGTCGACTTCAATGTTGGGCAGGTAGTCGTTCAGGGCCATATCCTTTTTAGTTACCGCGCGGCAGCCGCGCACCGCCACCACGCGCTTGCGTAAGCCGTACTCGGCCTGCACCTTCGCTACCGAAGCCTGCGAGACGAACACCAGCGCCGCCTGCCCCACGGCCCCGCCCAGCGCTCCGAACATGGGCCGCGAAAATGAGGGCTGCGGCGTCGGAATCGAGGCGTTGGCATCGCCCATCTGCGCCTGCACGATGATGCCGCCCTTGAGTATCAGCTCCGGGCGGGCGCCGAAAAAGGCTGGTTTCCAGAGCACCAAATCGGCCAGCTTGCCCACTTCCACCGAGCCCACTTCGTCGGCGATGCCGTGGGCGCGGGCCGGGTTGATGGTGTACTTGGCCACGTAGCGCCGCACCCGGAAGTTGTCGTGCGGCGCGTCGGCGGGGCCGGCGGCGTCTTCGGGCAGCGGGCCGCGCTGCTGCTTCATCTTGTGGGCCGTCTGCCAGGTGCGGGTGATGACCTCCCCTACCCGGCCCATCGCCTGCGAGTCGGAGCTGATGATGCTCAGCGCGCCCAGGTCGTGCAGAATGTCCTCGGCCGCGATGGTCTCGCCCCGGATGCGGCTCTCGGCGAAGGCCACGTCTTCGGGGATGTTGCGGTCGAGGTGGTGGCAGACCATGAGCATGTCGAGGTGCTCGTCGAGCGTGTTCACGGTGAAGGGCCGCGTGGGGTTCGTGGAAGAGGGAATGACGTTGGGCTCGCCGCAGATTTTGATGATGTCGGGCGCGTGGCCGCCGCCGGCGCCTTCGGTGTGGTAGGCGTGGATGGTGCGGCCCCTGAACGCGGCGGTGCTCGTTTCCACGAAGCCGCTCTCGTTGAGCGTATCGGTGTGGATGCACACCTGCACGTCATATTCCTCGGCGATGCTCAAGCACCTGTCGATGGCGGCCGGCGTGGTGCCCCAGTCCTCGTGCAGCTTGAAGCCCAGCGCGCCGGCCTCGATTTGCTCGCGCAGACCTTCGGGCTTCGATGAGTTGCCTTTGCCCAAAAACCCGAAATTGAGGGGGTAGGCCTCGGTGGCCCGGAGCATCATTTCCAGGTAGAAGGCGCCGGGCGTGCAGGTGGTGGCGTTGGTGCCGGCGGCCGGCCCGGTGCCGCCCCCAATCATAGTCGTAACGCCCGAAGCCAGCGCCTCCGGGATTTGCTGCGGACTGATGAAGTGAATGTGGCAGTCGATGGCGCCGGCCGTGAGGATTTGCCCCTCGCCGGCCACGACTTCCGTGGTCACGCCCACCACCATGCCGGCCGTCACGCCGGGCATGATGTGCGGGTTGCCCGCCTTGCCGATGCCCACGATGCGCCCGGCCTTAATGCCGATATCGGCCTTGTAAATGCCGGTGTAGTCCACGACTAGCGCGTTGGTAATCACCAAGTCCAGCGCGGCGGCCGGGCCGATGCCGGCGGCCTGCCCCATGCCGTCGCGCAGCACCTTGCCGCCGCCAAACTTGCATTCCTCCCCATACACGCAGTAGTCGCGCTCGACCTGAATCAGCAAATCGGTGTCGCCCAGGCGGATACGGTCGCCCACAGTGGGCCCGTACATGTCGGCGTAAGCGCGGCGGGAGAGGGGTAGAGACATGATATCTATTTTACAGGTGGTTTACTTTGTTCAAAAACTCGTCCCCTACCCGTTTATTCTCTTTTTGTTCAGTAGGGAGCAATGAAGAATCAATGTTTATAACCCTGCCACTTAGTGTGCTTTGTAATAGCTTGTAGTCTTGTGTATCAATCTCAATCTTGCTTTTACTTATGAGGGAATGTAATGCAAATAGTAAATAGGTTTTAGGGTATGGCAAAATACTCTCTGGCAGAAAATACTTGCCATTGTATTGGCTCTCAATAATTGCGTTACGACATTCCATCACTATTTCTCGCAAGAAAGAATGAGCGCCGTAACGATGATTAAGTTCATGTACGTTAGGCAACATTAGTTCGCTAGCTGTTATTCCGGCCAGAATAGAATACCTTTTCGCATCTAGTTCAGGCTGTGAAGTCGTGAGTACATTTACCGATACATAACTAAAGATTTTATCATGAGCTACCTTTGAAGCCCATAGTTTCTCAAGCTTAATTTGTCTTAATTCCTCCGCATCATTCTTCATTGAAGCTAATCTTTCTCTTTTATTCAGAACCCTAATATACTTGTGATATGGCTTAGTCCTGTTTGTGAAATAGTTGTAAATTCTGAATAATGCAACAGCTATTATCAAACCGGCGAAAATCCAGCCTGCAATATCATCTTCGAGTGATATACCAAACATGGTTTGTTGTTAATCTCTAGATTTATTCAACGCCGCCTGCTTATTCTCCTCACCTAGCTGCCCATCAATCCACCCGTTGCCGCCGTACACGATGCGCTCGCCGGCTAGCGCCACTAGCGTCACGCGCTTGCGCTCGCCGGGCTCGAAGCGCACCGCCGTGCCAGCCGGAATGTTGAGGCGGAAACCGTAGGCGGCGGCGCGGTCGAAGTGCAGGGCCGCGTTGGTTTCAAAGAACGGGTAGTGCGAGCCGACCTGCACGGGCCGGTCGCCCATGTTCACAACGTCCACGTCCACCGTGGCGCGGTTCTCATTCAGGATGAGGTCATCCGAGCGCAGCTGGTATTCCCCTGGCAGCGCGTGGCTGGCGTTGTCGGGCGCGGCGAGGGGGGTAGGGATTCTGGTCAGGCCGGAGCCGTAGAGGGCCAGGGCGGGGTTGCCGGTTTCGCGGCAGATGGGGTGGTGCACGGTCACGAGCTTGGTGCCGTCGGGGAAGGTGCCCTCGATTTGGACTTCGGCCAGCAGCTCGGCCACGCCGGGCAGCACGTCGGCCAGGCCCAGCAGTTGCTTGCCCTTGTCCATGAGCACGGCCACCCGCTCGCCGTCGCGGATGAACTCCAGCAGCTGCGTAGCGAGCAGGGCCAGGGCTTCGGGGTAGTTGAGGAGCAGGCCGCGGGCATAACGCTTCTGCGCCACCACGCCGGCCTGGTGCAGAATGAGCTTGTCGAGGTCTTTGGGGGAGAGGTGCATGGGTAGGGTGCGGGGCTTGCCCCCGCCCGGCGGGCGCGCCGCTTGGTTTAGTATTTCACCGGCTGGTTTGTCATCTCAACTTCCAACGAATATCGTTCACGCGCCGGGCGGGGCAAGCCCCGCACCCTACAGGTTCCCATACATCATCCACCCGCCGTAGCCGATGCACAGCAGCGAGGACAAGGTAACGAAACTGCCCTGCAACGTCCGGCTGATTTTCATGCGCCTGGTGAACGGCACGCCGCACAGCCCCGCCACGGCCACCATGCCCAGCAGCGAGCCGGCGCCGAAGAGCAGGAAATACAGCATACTCAGCCCCAGGCCCCGGATTTCGCTCAGCACCAGCAGCACCAGGGCGCCGCTGCCGGCCAGCCCGTGCAGCAGCCCCACGGCAAAGGCGGCGCGCGAAGGCACCGCGCCGGGCCGCACCTTGGCGGGCGGCCGGCGCTGGTCGAGCAGGCGGCTGATGCCCATCAGCACGAGCACGCCCCCCACGGCGGCTTCGAAATAGCCGGAAGTGAGGACCGTAGCCCGCCCCAGCAGGATGAGACTCCCTACCCCCACCAGCATGGTCGTGTGGCCCAGGCCCCAGTAGAGGCCGTCGCGCAGGGCCTCGGCCAGCGTGTCGCGCCGCGAGACGAGGTTGCCGACGGCCAGCAGGTGGTCGGGCTCGAAGGCGTGGCCAAGTCCGGCGAGCAGGGCGAAGAAGAGTGGCAGCAGGGCGCCCATAGGTGCGGCTTTTGGCGCAAGATAAAGCCAGCCGGCCGGTAGCTACGCGCGGGCTGCGCGCAGGAATGGCAGATTCGGCGCGGGCAACGGTGGCCGCAGCCGCAACAACGACAGCATCAGGGCATAACCACCCGCGGGACAGCCCCTAAACGGGCGCCGACAAGCCAATCTGTCACCCGCCGGGGCCTTGGTACGCGGCTTGTAAAAGCCCCGGCGCGACCAGTTCGCACTCTTGAACCTGACACTCATCACTTCTAACATACTTCCCAACATGGGCAAAATCATCGGTATTGACCTGGGTACTACCAACTCCTGCGTGGCCGTCATGGAAGGCAACGAGCCGGTCGTCATCCCGAACTCCGAAGGCCGCCGCACTACCCCCTCTATCGTGGCCTTCCTCGACGGCGGCAAGGGCGAGCGCAAAGTGGGCGACCCGGCCAAGCGCCAGGCCGTGACCAACCCCAAGAACACCATTGCCAGCATCAAGCGCTTCATGGGCCGCAACTTCTCGGAAGTGTCGGCCGAAAGCAAGTACGTCGCCTACGACCTCACGCCGGGCTCCAACGCGACCGTGGCCGTGAAAATCGGTGACCGCAACTACACGCCGCAGGAAATCTCGGCGATGGTGCTTCAGAAAATGAAGCAGACCGCCGAAGACTACCTCGGCCAACCCGTCACCGAAGCCGTCATCACCGTGCCGGCCTACTTCAACGATGCCCAGCGCCAGGCCACCAAGGAAGCCGGCGCCATCGCGGGCCTCGACGTGAAGCGCATCATCAACGAGCCTACGGCCGCCGCGTTGGCTTATGGGCTTGACAAGCAGCATAAAGACCAGAAAATCGCCGTCTATGACCTCGGCGGCGGCACGTTCGACATCTCGATTCTGGAGCTGGGCGACGGCGTGTTCGAGGTGCTGAGCACCAATGGCGACACCCACCTCGGTGGCGACGACTTTGACCAGGTAATCATCAACTTCCTGGCCGACCAGTTCAAGTCTGACAACGAAGGCCTCGACCTGCGCAACGACCCGATGGCCTTGCAGCGCCTGAAGGAAGCCGCCGAGAAAGCCAAAGTGGAGCTGTCCAGCTCGAACGAAACCGAAATTAACCTGCCCTACATCACGGCCACGGCCTCCGGCCCCAAACACCTGGTGGTGAAGCTGAGCCGCGCCAAGTTTGAGCAGCTCGCCGACGACCTCGTGCGCCGCTCGATGGAGCCCGTGAAAAAAGCTTTGCAAGACGCCGGCCTGAGCACCTCGGATATTAACGAAGTGATTCTGGTGGGTGGCTCGACCCGCATCCCGCGCATTCAGGAAGAAGTCGAGAAATTCTTTGGCAAGAAGCCCAGTAAGGGCGTCAACCCCGACGAAGTTGTAGCCATTGGCGCCGCCATTCAGGGCGGCGTGCTGACGGGTGAAGTGAAGGACGTGCTGCTGCTCGACGTGACCCCGCTCTCGCTTGGTATCGAGACGATGGGCGGCGTGATGACCAAGCTCATCGAAAGCAATACGACCATCCCGACCAAGAAATCGGAGACGTTCTCGACGGCTTCCGACAGCCAGCCCAGCGTGGAAATCCACGTGCTGCAAGGCGAGCGGCCCCTGGCCAGCCAGAACCGCACCATCGGCAAGTTCCACTTGGATTCGATTCCGCCCGCGCCGCGCGGCGTGCCGCAGATTGAGGTCATCTTCGATATCGACGCCAACGGCATCCTGAACGTGACGGCTAAGGACAAGGGTACGGGCAAAGAGCAGAAAATCCGTATCGAAGCCTCGTCGGGCCTCTCCGACGCCGACATCGAGCGGATGCGCACCGAAGCTAAGTCGAACGAAGCGGCTGACCGCGCCGAAGCCGAGCGCATCAAGAAGGTGAACGACGCCGACTCGATGATTTTCCAGACCGAAAAGCAGCTCAAGGAGTACGGCGACAAGCTCAGCGGCGGCAACAAAACGGCCATCGAAAACGCCCTCGCCGACCTGCGCAAGGCCCACGAAAGCAAGGACCTGGCCCAGATTGACACCGCCATGACGGCCATCAATGCCGCCTGGCAGGCCGCCTCGCAGGAGATGTACGCTCAGGGCGGCCAGCCCGGCGCCGACGGTGCGGGCAACCCCTTCGGCGGCGACGGCCAAGCACCCAACGGCAACGGCCAGCAAGGCCAGCCCCAGGCCGCCGATAACGTAACCGACGTGGACTACGAGGAAGTCGGCACCAAGTAATCACTGATTTTAGCTGATCAGGCTGATTTCGCTGATTAATTTTAGTTGAACTAAGAGGGCCCGGAGCAATTGCTCCGGGCCCTCTTAGTTTGCAAAGTTGTTGGGGAATTAAGGCGGGGCGGGCGGGCGGCGAAAAGCCAACCGCCCGCTTGAAGTAAGAACGAGGAGGTAGGAAATCGGCGCTAACGGCGCACCCTTCGAGCGGGCGAGCGGCGAAAAGCCACCCGCCCGCCCCGCCTTACTGCGCTCTTTAGCCTTGCTCAAACCTCCTTCCGTAGTAGAAAACAACGTCTTTGAGCCATGAAATTTTCAATCATTGGGGCCGGAATCGGGGGGCTGACGGCGGCCCACGCGCTGCTGCAACTCGGGCACGAGGTGCAAGTGATGGAAGCGGCGGCCGAGCTGCGCGAAGTGGGCGCGGGTGTGGTGCTGGGGGCCAATGCCATGCGGGCGCTGCACCGGCTGGGCCTGCACGATGTGGTGCGGGCGCTGGGGCAGCCGGTGCGGCGGCTGGCCTTGCGCGGGCGCCGGGGGCAGCTGCTCAGTGAGGTCGATACCGACCCGCTCACGGCGCGGCTGGGGTTTGAGAACCTGGCCATTCACCGGGCGGCGCTGCAAAAGGTGCTGCTGGCGGCCCTACCCCCCGGCAGCGTGCGGCTGGGCCAGCGGCTGACTCATTTTGAAGCCAACTCGGCGGGCGTGACAACTTTTTTTGATAATGGCAATTCGGTAGCGGCTGATGCGCTGCTGGGCGCCGATGGCCTGCGTTCGCGGGTACGGCAGCAGCTCGTGCCAGCCGCCCAGCCGCGCTACGCCGGCTACAGCTGCTGGCGCGGCGTGATCGACGCCCGGACGCTGGACCTGCCGGCCGGGGACTCCTGCGAAATCTGGGGCGCCGGAGGCCGCCGCTTCGGCTACGTGCCGCTGGCCGACGGGCAGGTGTACTGGTTTGCCTGCCTCAACAGCCCTACCCCCCAGGACCCGCGCTTCCGCGGCTTCCGGCTCGCCGACTTGCAGCGGGAGTTTGCTGGCTTTGGCGCGCCGGTGCCTGCCCTGCTGGCCCTGACCTCCGACGAGCAGCTGCTCTGGAACGACATTCTGGACCTCAAGCCCCTGGCGCAGTTTGCCTTCGGGCGGGTGCTGCTGCTCGGCGACGCCGCCCACGCGACCACGCCCAACCTGGGGCAGGGCGCGGGCCAGGCTGTGGAAGACGCTGCCGCGCTAGCCGCCTGCCTGACGGCCCAGCCGGGCGACGTGGAGGCCGCATTCCGGGCCTTCGACCAGCGCCGGCGGCACCGCACGACGCGCATTGTGGCGCAGTCGTGGCACCTGGGCAAGCTCGCGCAGCTGGAAAATCTCCTGCTCGCTGGGGTACGCGATGCAGTGCTAAGCCGGGTGCCCGCGCGGATTAACGAGCAGCAGATGAGATTTTTGTACGAAGGCGAGTAGGTGCCCGTCTACCTGGCTTGGTTGTCGCGGCGGCGCAAGACCATCACCTGGCCGCCGCCGGGGAGTAGGGAAATTTCCAATTGGTCTTTTCGACTTACCGTGCGGGTCTGCTTCACCAGATGATTGGGGTTAGACGCCACGTCGGGGGCGTCGGCGTAGAGGGTGGCTTCGTAGAGGCCGGGGGGTAGGAAATCCAGCGGGAGCGTCAGGGTGCGGGCCTCGCTGTTGTTGAGCGTGCCGACAAACCAGTCGGCGCCTTTGCGGCGGGCGAAACAGACGTATTTCGCCACCTCCGCCAGCGGCACGCGGGTTTCGTCCCATGTGGTGGGCAGGAATTTGATAAACTCGAAGCCGGGCTGGTTTTCGTAGGCCGCGGGCTCGTCGCAAACCATACCCAGGTAGCTTTCCAGCACCACGTACATGGCCAGCATATGGGCGCGGGTGCCCACCATCAGCGGCCGGACGTAGTGGGAGCGAAACCGCGCCTCCGGCACCGCCCGGAAGCCGCCCAGGTGGTAGTCGGTGGGGCCGGCCAGCAGCCGGCTAAAGGGCATGTTGAGGTCGTGGTCGGGCCGCATCGGGCCGCCCCACTTGTTGTTTTCGTAGTTGAGCGTGGCCTCGCGGGTCAGCTCGTTGGGGTAGGTGCGGCTCAGGCCGCTGGGCTTGGCCACGCCGTGAAACTGCACGTGGATGTGGTGCTGGGCGGCTTTGCGCAGGATTTCTTCCTGCATGTTGACCATGAGCTGGTCGTCGCGGTCCATAAAATCGACCATCATGCCCTGCACGCCCCAGTGCGCAAACTGGGCCAGCGCCGCGTCGAGCTGGGCATAAAACGGCTGCCAGTGCACCCACACGCGCAGCCCTACCCCCCTGCTTTTGGCATAGTCACCGAGGCGCTGCATGTCCAGGCCGGGCACGGGCCGCGTCACGTCGGAGTGCGGGCCGGGCGCGTAGCTCTCGCCATCGTTCTGGTACCAGGCCACGCCGCCGTAGCCGATGACGGTGTGGTAAGCCAACTTATTGCGGGCGCAGAAGTCGATGTAGTATTTATTAAACTCAAAGTTCAAGCCTGGGCTGAAACTGGTGTCGGGCAGCACGTCGCCATTCCACCAGTGAAAGGTGCTCATCCCCGGCCGGAGCCAGCTCAGGTCTTTGATAGCCGTCGGCTCGTTGAGGCTGGTGAGGATGTTGGATTCGAGCAGCGTTTTCACCTCGCGGCCCAGCAGCAGCACGCGCCAGGGCGTGCGGTGCGGCAGCGTGGCGCGCACCTTTTCCGCGGTCTGGCCGGGCAAGGGCGAAAGCCGGCTGGTCAGCGCGCCGTCGGGGCGGCGGGCCAGATACATCGTGGCGTAGTCGCGCACGGCCGCCTCGGTGATGGCCAGGTACGCCCGGCCCGGATACTCGAACAGGGTAGGCAGGTCCAGTAGTGTGTCGGCCTTGATTTGGCGCAGCGGCAGGCGGCTGTAAAATCCTTCATGCGAGGTCAGGTAGCTTTCCCGGAACAGCGTGAGCGCGGTCGGGTCGCCGGTCAGGTTGAAAGTCGTGTTTTCGGCGGTGAGCACGTAGGACGGCCAGTTGGGTTGGGCTGGAAATTCGTAGCGAAACGCCAGGCCGTCGTCAAACGCCCGCACCCGCACATCCAGCCGGCGCCCCTCCCTACCCCCCTCCTGGAGCCGCAACACGACCTCCTGGCAGCGGTTATGCACCCGGCTGGCTTTGCCCACCGGCAGGCGATAGAACTCGTCAATCTTTCGGCGCTCGGTGCCCAGCAGCCGCAGCCCGGCGCCCAGCGGCGGCGCCCCCTTGAACGTCAGGCCCAGCGCCGAGGGCAATACCACCGGCTGCCCCTCGAACTCCACCCGGTAGGTGGGCGCGGCCGGCGTCAGCGTCAGCGTGCAAACCAGGTGCCCATCGGGCGAGGTGAGCCGGACCGGGCGTTGGGCCCGCGCGGCGCCGGCCGCGCTCAGCAACAGGAAAAGCACCCAGACCAGGCGAAGTAATGAAGCCATCATATGGGTGGGAAAGGGGTAGAAGCTGTCGGGCCGGGGCGGGCCGGCCGCCGCTAACTTTAAGCTACTAAAGCAAAGCTAAAACCATGTGCTTACCGGCTACGCCTGCTGTGGTGTCACCCTCAAGCACTTCAAGGGCCACGGCCCCAACACTTGAGGCCTGACGGCCTCCGACAGCTACCAGGGCTATGGGGCCCACAACCCCAAAGAGGACGTGGGCGTGATTTCGGCCACCGCCGCGCTCTCGGCCTTTCCCTACGCGCCGGAGCAATCCATGCGTGCGCTCAAGCACTTCTATTTCGACCTGAACGACCAAATCTGGGGCGAGTATGGCTTCGTGGACAGCTTCAGCGAGCAGCACAACTAGGCGGCCGAATCCTGCCTGGCCATCGACCAGGGCCCCATCGTGGTAATGATGAAGAATTACCGCTCCGGCCTGCTCTGGGAACTGCTGATGAGTTCGCCGGACGTGCAGCGCGGGCTGACGAAGCTGGGATTTGAGAGCCCGCTGATTAAGTTAGTTGGCAAGTAAATCAGTATTGTTGGCTCTGACGGCCTATCGGCGCGGGCAGTAGCGGTGGGGCAGAGAATCTAATCCCGGTGCCTGGCTAAAATTGCACCACTCTGAGGCTGCCGACCCTGAGAACCGGCGGCGAACCCAGCCCTACCCCCTTGCGTATGCCCGGCGCGTAGTATCTTAGGCCATTCATCTGACGCAGCAATTTTATATTTTGCACTTTTCCAGCTTATGATTTCAGTGTTTCCTATAAATTATCGCCAGGCCCTGGCCCTGGGCACCCTGCTGGCGGCTGCGGCCGGCTGCTCCGTGAGCGAGCAGCGACAGGAAGGCGGCAAGTTCCCCGTAACCAGCGCCGTCCCGGCCGCGCCAAGTCAGCGCCAGCAGCTCAAGGCCGTGCGCACGTTCGCCAAGACTACTTTTCAGCTCGCCGCGGTGGAGGAAGTCCGGCTGGCCGGAGTAGATATTCCGGCGGCAGCGAACAATTCCCTACCCCCCTCCGCGCCGGCCAGCGAGCTGAAAGCCGCCGCCAGCGGAACCGGCGCCGTGCCGCTGCACCTGCGGCTGCGCCTGGAAGCCCGCAACCCCAACCGCGACAAGGTGCTGCTCAACCAGCTGGAATATCTGGTGCTGGTGGATGGCCGCGAAGTGGCCACTGGCAGCACCGACAACATGCTCGAAATTGAGCCCCGCAGCACGTTGAGCATTCCGCTTACCCTCGATGCCAACGTGCGCGAAGCCCTGGCCGCCGGCCTCGCCCCCGAAACGCTGGCCAGCGCCCTCGGCACCTGGAACCGCCCCTCGGCCCGCCTGCGCGTGCACGTGCGCCCCACGTTTCAGAACGCAACGGGCCGCGCCTTCCGCACCACCGATTTCGAGCCTATCGAGGTCCTGGTCGCCGGGCGCTAGCAGCGGCGGGGGCAGGAAGCCAGCCGGGGGCAGCGGCGCTTTGTGCAGCAGAAACTGCGGTTTGTGTAGTCCCGGTCCGGGTGGAAGCCAGACCTTTGCGGGGCCGTTGCCAGTCAGGCCGGCGCGCCGTTCACTTCCCTACCCCCCCCTCCGCATGAGCAACCTCACCGACTTTCGCACCCTGGGCCGCTCCGGCCTGATTGTCAGCCCGCTGGCGCTGGGCACCATGACCTTCGGCACCCCGCGCTGGGGCTCGCCCGATGAGGTGTCCGAAAGTATTTTCAAAGCCTATACTGAAGCCGGCGGCAATTTTATTGATACGGCCGACGTGTATTCGGGTGGGCGCAGCGAGGAGCTGGTGGGCCGCTACGTGGCCGGCCACCAGCTGCGCGACCAGCTGGTGCTGGCCACCAAGTTCGGCTTTGGCTCGCAGCCCGGCAACCCCCACGGCGGCGGCAACGGCCGCAAGCACATCTACCAGGCCCTGGAAGGCTCGCTGCGCCGGCTGAAAACCGACTACGTGGACCTCTACTGGCTGCACGTCTGGGACACGGTGACGCCCGCCGAGGAAGTGCTGCAAACGCTCGGCGACCTGGTGCGGGCCGGCAAAATCCGCTACTTCGGCTTCTCCGACATGCCCGCCTGGTACACGGCCAAGGCGGCCACGCTGGCGCAGGTGCACGCCGTGCCCGGCCCCATTGCCATGCAGCTCGAATATTCGCTCGTGGAGCGCACCATCGAGCGCGAGCACCTGCCCGCCGCCCGCGAGCTGGGCCTGGGCATCCTGCCGTGGAGCCCGCTGGCGGGCGGCTTCCTGGCTGGCAAGTACGCGCGCGAAACGGCCGGGGCCGGCGGCGCGGGCCGGCTTAGCGGCCCGAATCCATTCGCGGGCGAGCACACGAAGTTCACCGACCGCAACTGGGCGGTGCTCGCCAAGCTGCGCGAGGTGGCCGCCGAGCTGGAACGCCCCTTGGCGCAGGTGGCGCTGGCCTGGGCGGCGGCGCAGCCTGGCATCACGGCGCCCATCATCGGGGCCAGCCGGGTCGAGCAGCTGCACGACAATCTGGCCTCGCTCGACGTCCAGTTTGTTCCCGCTCAGCTGCAAGCGCTCAACGAGGCCAGCGCCCCCGCGCCCACGTTTCCCTACCCCATCTTCACCCCGGCCCTGAACCGGGGAGCCGTGTTCGGGGGCGCAAGCGTGCAGGGCTGGCGGTAGCAGCCGGCACGCGCCGAATCGTGTACTGGCTGGCGGTAGCTTTGCATCCTCATCTTAAAAAGAACAGCGAATGCAGCTTGGCATTGACAGTTTTGCGGCGGCCGTAGCCGCGAGCGGCGCCGGCCCCGCCCACGACGGCGCCGCGTCCATCGAGCAGCTGCTAGCCCGCATCGTGCGGGCCGACGAGGTGGGCTTGGATGTGTTTGGCGTCGGCGAGCACCACCGGCCGGAGTTTCTGGACTCGGCGCCCACCATCATTCTGGCCGCCGCTGCCGCCCGCACCCGGCGCATCCGCCTGACCAGCGCCGTCACGGTGCTCTCGGCCGCCGACCCCGTGCGCGTGTTTCAGGAGTTCGCGACGCTGGATTTGATTGCGCAGGGCCGCATCGAAATGGTGGTCGGGCGCGGCTCGTTCACGGAGGCGTTTCCGCTCTTTGGGCTGAAGCTCCAGGACTACGACCAGCTGTTCAGCGAAAAGCTGGAGCTGCTGCTCAAAATCAGGGATAATGAGCAGGTGCACTGGGCGGGGCGGTTCCGGCCCGCGCTCACGGGGCAGGGCATCTATCCGCGGCCGTGGCAGCAGCCTTTGCCGGTGTGGCTGGGGGTAGGCGGCACGCCCGAGTCGTTCAGGCGGGCGGGCGCGCTGGGTTTGCCCCTGATGGTGGCCATTATCGGCGGCGAAACCCACCGCTTCCGGCCGCTCGTGGACCTCTACCGCGAGGCCGGCCGCCGCGCCGGCCACCCGCCGGAGCAGCTGCAAGTAGGCCTGCACTCGCTGGGCTACGTGGCTGACACCGACGCGCAAGCGGCCGAGGAGTTCTTTCCCGGCTACGCCCGCACCTTCACCAAAATTGGCCGCGAGCGGGGCTGGGGGCCGGTCACGCGGGCGCAGTTCGAGCAGCTGCGCGGCCCGCGCGGCGCCCTGCTGCTGGGCGGTCCTGAGGAGGTGGCCGAGAAGATAAGGCGCCACAGCGAGGCGCTGGGCGGCATTTCGCGCGTCACGTTTCAGATGGATAGCGCCGAGCTATCGACCGCGCAGCTGCTGCACGCCATCGAGCTGCTGGGCACGCGCGTGGCCCCGCTGCTGGCCGAAGCGGTGGCCCCCGCCGCGTAGGCTGCTCAGGGCCGCCGCGCTGGCTTTGCCTACGCTGCTGGCTGATATGCTACCAATTCCCTACCCCCCGCTGCTGCTTCAAGCCCAAAGCGGGGGGTAGGGATTCGGCGAGTTGGGCGGCGTTTTGTGTTGGAGAAACCGGGATTTATGTAGCCCGGAGCTAAGGGCGCCGCCGGACCTTTGTAGCGTAAAACAACCGCTTTATTTTCCGCACTATGAGCACCCTCAAACAAGTAGCCCTGGGCAGCCAGGGCCTGGAAGTCGCTAATGAAGGCCTGGGCTGCATGGGTATGACCACGCTGGCCGGCATGACTATCTACAGCCCCGCCGACGAAACCGAGAGCATCGCCACCATTCACCGGGCGCGGGAGCTGGGCGTGACGATGCTCGACACGGCCGACCTCTACGGCCCGCTGCTGAATGAGCGCCTGGTGGGCAAAGCCATTGCCGGCCGGCGCGACCAGTATAGTATCGCCACCAAGTTCGGCTACGAGATTGATGACAGCGAAAACTTGCGGCCGGACTTCGGCATCAACGGCCGGCCCGACTACATCCGCAAGGCCATCGACCGCTCCCTGCGCAACCTGGGCACCGACTACGTGGACCTCTACTACATGCACCGCCCCGACCCCAACGTGCCCATCGAGGACTCAGTGGGCGCGATGAGCGAGCTGGTGCGGGCGGGCAAGGTGCGCTACCTGGGCTTGTCGGAAGTATCGGCCGACCTCATCCGCCGGGCCCACGCCGTGCACCCGCTCACGGCCATCCAAACTGAGTATTCGCTCTTCGACCGGGGCGTGGAGGAAGACGGCGTGCTCGAACTCACCCGCGAGCTGGGCATTGGCTTCGTGGGCTACTCACCGCTGGGCCGGGGCTTTCTGACGGGCGACATCAAGAGCCTGGACGATATGGATGCCGGCGACTTCCGCCGCCACATGCCCCGCTACCAGCCCGAAAACTTCGCCAAAAACCTGGAGCTGGTCGAGAAGCTTAAGCAGATGGCCCAGGCCAAAGGGGTGACGCCCGCCCAGCTGGCCCTGGCCTGGGTGCTGGCCCAGGGCGTGGTAGCTATTCCGGGCACCAAGCGCGTGAGCTACCTGGAAGCCAACGTGGCCGCTGCCGGCCTGCCGCTGAGCGCAGCCGAGCTGGCGGAGCTGGACGCCATTATGCCGGTGGGCAGCGTGGCCGGCGCCGCGTATTAAGCCGCGTATTAAATGGGGGGTAGGCTTTTATTTTAGTAGACCGTCATGCGCTACGGCGCATGACGGTCTTTCAGGTTAAGTAAGCTATCAGTAGCTCCTTCTTTATGAAACAACCCGCCCAGGAATTCCAGGTGCTGGCTTCCGTCACCGAGTACACCCGGTTCTACAGCTTGCCCGCTCCGGTCCACCCGCTGCTCACCATCGTGGACCTGGCCAGCCTGCGTGAGCGGAGCCCGTCCGCGCAGGCTGCGGCCACGGCGGCGGCGCTGATGCCAGTTGTGTCGCAGCTTTATCAGGTGTCGCTCAAGCGCAACTTGCAGGGCGCCGCGCTGCGCTACGGCCACCAGTCCTACGATTTCAACGAGGGCGTGCTCAGCTTTCTGGCGCCGGGGCAGGGCTGCTGGCTCACGCGCGAGCGGCCCGATGCCGCCGCGCTCAGCCGCTACCTCACGGAGCTGGACGGCTGGATGCTGCTCTTTCACCCCGACCTGCTCAGCAGGTTTCCGCTGGGCCGGAAGATAGCTGGCTACGGGTTTTTCTCCTACCAGGTGCACGAGGCGCTGCACCTCTCGGCGCCGGAGGAGCAGCTGCTCGACGGCCTGCTCAGCAATATTCGGGGCGAGACCGGGCGCGCCCTCGATGCCTTCAGCCAGGAGGTTATCGTCGCCCAGCTCGACGTGCTGCTGACCTATGCCAACCGCTTCTACCACCGGCAGTTCCTGACCCGGCGCGCCGCCGAGCACGATTTGCTCAGCCGCTTCGAGGCCCAGCTCAGCGCCTATTTCGCCCGGCAGGAAGCGGGCCAGCCACTGCCCAGCGTACAGCACTTTGCCGACGCCTTGCGCGTCTCGCCCGCTTACCTGAGCGACATGCTGCGCACGCTCACCGGCCAGAACACACAGCAGCATATTCACCAGGCTCTGATTGAGCGCGCCAAGCGCCTGCTCCTAACTACTTCACTCACCATCAATGAAACGGCGTTTCAGCTCGGCTTCGAGTATCCGCAGTATTTCTCGCGGCTATTTAAGAGCAAGACCGGCCTGACGCCGGCCGCGTTCCGGTTCTCGGCGCAGTAAAGGCTTGCGGGCGGTGCAACCTGGCGCGGCACTTCCCTACCCCCCTGCCCGCGCTCAGGCCGGCGTCAGCGTAGGAGCCTGAACCTGCTCTTCTTCCGCCTCTTCGGCGTAGCCCTCGGCAATTTTCTCGTTGGCTTCGGCCAGGTCATCGTGGTCGGCCTGGTCGGCGTTTTCTTCCTGCTCAGCCTTGTGCTGGGGCTCGTAGCTCAGGCGCACGAAGATGGGGAAGTGGTCGGAGCCCACGTAGGGCAGCCGCTCCATGCCCACCACCTGAAAGTGGGGCGAGACGAACACGTGGTCGAGCGGCCAGCGCAGCAGGCGGTACTCGGCGTGGAAGGTGGGCAGCAGGCCGCGGCCCACGCGCGGGTCGAGCAGGCCCGAGACGCGCCGGAATAATTCCGAGGTGTGCGACCAGGCCACGTCGTTCATGTCGCCGAACACGATGGTCGGCTCGTCGCGGCGGTCGACTTCCTTGCCCACCAGCAGCAGTTCGGCGTCGCGCTTGGTGCTGGTTTTGGCTTCCTGCGGGGCGGGCGGCTTGGGGTGCAGGCCGTAGAGGCGCACCCAGGTCTGGCCGTCGGGCAGCTGCACGTGAGTGTGCAGCGACGGGATGTGATCGTCAAGCAAATACTTAATCGCGCAGTCGCGCAGGGGCAGGCGCGAGAAAAACAGGAGGCCGTAAGTATTGTCGAGCGGCTCGTGGCAGACGTGCGGGTGCGTTTTTTCGAGGGGCCGCAGCTGCTCGCGCCACCAGGGGTCAGTTTCGACGGCCATAATCACGTCGGGGTCGGCGGCTTGCAGCGTGGCCAGGGCCAGCGGCGCCTGCCGGTTGTATTGCAGCACGTTCATCACGGCCAGGCTGAGCTGCGCGCGCGGCTCATCGGCGCGGGTGCTATCGGCGACTTGCTTGCGGTGCAGCGGCGTGTAGGGCAGAATGCGCCACGCCTGGTAGAGCATGGCCGCCGCCAGCACCGCCCCGAAGCCCAGCCGCCCCGGCCCCGCCGCCCCGATGCCCAGTGCCAGTCCGCCCGCCAGCGCCACCAGCAGGCCCAGCACGATTTGCAGGCGCGGGAAGTCAAAGATGCGAATCCACCAGGCCGTTTGGCGCAGCAGGGGCAGCAGCGTGGCCAGCAGCCCCAGGCCGCCCAGCCCCCAGACCAGGCCCCGGCTCAGATTAAGCAATACTTCGGGTAGCGTTGGCAACTGCGGGATAATTGGGAAAAACAGGTGGAAGAGAAGTAGCGTTAGCTAAGCGAGGGGGGGGTAGGCGCCGGTGGCGCCCGCCGATTTCCTACCCCCCCTCGCCCGGTAAAGCCCAGCAAAGAAAGGTGCTTTTGCGCCGCAGCTTACATGTCGTCGCTGAAGCCGCCCTTGCGCAGCTCCTCAATGGTGCGCATTACGCGGTCTTTCAGCGTGTTGCGGTGCTTTTCCAGCACGTCGGCCAGGCGGGCGTTGCTCAGGGCCAGCATCTGGGTGGCCAGGATGGCGGCATTGGCGGCCCCGTCGATAGCAACCGTAGCGACAGGTACGCCGGCCGGCATCTGAATCATGCTCAGCACGGAGTCGAGGCCCTGAATGGACGTCGTGGAGTTTATCGGCACGCCGATGACGGGCAGCGTGGTGAACGAGGCCACCATACCCGGCAGGTGGGCCGCGCCGCCCCCGCCGCAAATCAGCACCCGCAGCCCGCGCTTGCGGGCGCTTTCGGCGTACTCGACCATGCGGTGCGGCGTGCGGTGGGGCGAGACGAGCGTGATGTCATAGGGAATGCCGAACTGCCGGAGCATGTCGGCGGCGGCGCCCATGATTTTGAGGTCCGATTTCGAGCCCATGATGATGCCCACCAAGGGCGTTTCGGTGGGCGCGGGGCGCTCGTCGGCCGAAGCCGAAGGAGTAGAGTCTGAACTCATGCAGGGGGGTAGGAAATGGGGCCGGGCCGGCAGCGGCCCAGACGATACAACAGGCAATACGAGCCGGTCGGGCTGGGCAATTTGGGGGCCAAAATAGTGGCTTTCCTGCCAGCCCGGTGCCGGGGCTACCTTTGCGGCGACCAACGGCCCGGTCCGGGTTATTTTGCTGGTCGCCGCGCCGCCTTTGTTTGCATGGAAATCCTGCTTGCCACCTTCACCACGCTCTTTTCGGTTGTCAATCCCTTCAGCGCCATGCCCGTGTTTCTCACCCTCACCGAGGGCGACAGCGGCAACGCCCGCCTCGGCATCGCCCTGCGCTCGTGCGTTTACATGGTGGCTATTCTGAGCGTGGCGTATCTGGGCGGGCAGTATCTGCTTAACTTCTTCGGCATCAACATTCAGCACCTGCGCATCGCGGGCGGCGTGCTGCTTATGCGCTCGGCCTTCGAGCTGCTCACGCCCGGCGCCAACCGCGACCGGGTGGGCCCGGCGGCCCTCGAAGAAAGCAAGCAGAAAGACGACATCAGCTTCGTGCCGCTGGCCATGCCCATGCTCTCGGGGCCGGGCTCGATGGCCGTCTGCATCGGCCTCATCCGCCCCACCTACGCCGACAAGGCCCTGACATTGTTTGGCTTCGTACTCGTAGCGCTGGCCAGCTTTTTCATCCTGGCCTCGTCGCTGCGCCTGACTCGTTTGCTGGGCAAGCCCGGCATGGCCGCGATGGCGCGCATCATGGGCTTTATTACGCTGGCGATTGGGGTTAACTTTCTGGCCTCGGCAATTGGCGCATTATTTCCCGGCTTAAATCGCTAGGATTAGCAGTTTGAATGAATGTCATGCTGAGCCCCGCGAAGCGTCTCTCCCGCAGCAGTAATTCAATCGTTATTCATCATTGATTACTTCCCCTGGCAAGCTGCTTCGGCAAGCGGACGCCAGATGAAGCATGACGTTCTAATTTAGTAATATAACTGCCTTCCCGTGACTAAAAACGACCTTTTCCTGCGCGCCGCCCGCGGCGAATCTGTAGAGCGCACGCCCGTCTGGCTCATGCGCCAGGCCGGGCGCATCCTGCCCGAATACCGCGCCCTGCGCGGCCAGCTTTCCGGCTTCAAGGAGCTGGTCGAGACGCCCGCGCTGGCTTCGGAAGTCACCATCCAGCCCGTCGACGCGCTCGACGTGGACGCGGCCATTATTTTCTCCGACATCCTCGTGGTGCCCGATGCAATGGGCCTGCCCTACGAGATGGTCGAGGCCCGCGGCCCGCTCTTTCCCAACGTCATCAAGACCGCCGCCGACGTAGACCGGCTCAGCATCCCCGACCCGGAAGACAAGCTCGGCTACGTGCTGGAAGCGCTGCGCATCACCAAAAAGGCGCTGAATGGCCGCGTGCCGCTCATCGGCTTCGCCGGCGCACCCTGGACGCTGCTGGCTTACATGGTCGAAGGCCACGGCTCCAAAACTTTCAGCAAAGCCCGCGGCCTACTTTATACCGACCCCAAGCTGGCCCACGCGCTGCTGGCCAAAATCACGGCTACGACCATCGCCTATTTGCAGGCGCAGGTGGCGGCCGGCGCGCAGGTCGTGCAAGTGTTTGATTCCTGGGCTGGCACCCTACCCCCCGCCCACTACCGCGAGTTCTCCAGCCGCTACATCAGTGAGATATGTGAGGCGCTGGCCCCGCTCGTGCCGGTCACGGTCTTTGCCAAGGGCGCCTGGTTTGCCGTCGAAGACTTTGCCGCCATGCCCTGCCGCACCATCGGCCTCGACTGGACCGAAGACCCTGCCGCCGTGCGCCGCGCCGCGCCCGGCAAAACTCTGCAAGGCAACCTCGACCCCTGCGCCCTCTACGGCACGCCCGAGCAGGTGCGCGACGCGACCGAAGCCATGCTGCGGCAGTTTGCCGGCGGCCCCCACATCGCCAACCTCGGCCACGGCGTCTACCCCGACACGAACCCGGAGCGCGTCAAGGTTTTCGTGCAGACGGTGAAGGGGTTTCGGGGGTAGGGCAATTATCACATTAAGCTGACGCGAATGCAGAACCCAGTCCGTAATCCGTGGCTTGAGAAATACTGGGTATCGTTCGATGAGCGGTCGAATTATCCGCTAGGAGTCGGCCTGACAGCTTACAGTCCTGATGATGCTAGAAAGCTGCTGGCAGAAACTTTATTCAAAAATTGCAGTCTGCCGACTCATCAGATTAGAGTCATTAAAAGCCTTGATGAATTAGAGCAAAATCATGTTTTGCCTAATATCGGTTTGGTAATCTTTAGAGGAATTTGGTATCCTAAAATTGGGGCTATGCTTCGCTGATTTACCTACCCCCCTCCTAAATCCCAAACGCCGCAACCGCATCCGCTCCCCCGCAGGCGTTTAACCCAGCTTCATGCAAGGCCCTTTCATCTCGCTCCTCTCGGATTACGGCTTCAAGGCCACGTTCGGCAACGAGCGCGACAGCCTGTTTCTGCGCCGCGCCCTGCAAGCGCTGATTCAGTCCGACACGCCCATCGCGGAAGTCACCTTTCTGCCCAATGAGCTGGTGCGGCTCAACCCCGACAGCCGCGGCGGCGTCTACGATTTAGCCTGCACCGACGAGCTGGGCCGCTACTTCATCGTGGAGATGCAGCTCAGCAACTACCCGGAGTTTTTGCAGCGCATGAAATTCTACTCGCTCTACCGCTTCAACACGCTGGTCTTGCGCGGCGACTACAGCTTTAAAAACCTACCGCGCATCTACTGCATCGGCATTCTGGGCACGACCATCTTCCCTGAAATCAGTGCCTACCACAACACGGCGGTGCTGCGCAATGAGGCCGGGGAGCTGATGGACGACCAAACCGTGTTCATCACCGTGGAATTGCCTAAATTCGTCAAGCCCGCCGCGGCCATCATCACGGACCTCGACAAGCTGCTCTACACCATGAAAACGCTGCACCAAGCTCCCGAAGACCAAACCAAGTGGCCCGAATTCTGGACCGAAGAGTGGATTCGCACCGCCATGCAGGAGCTGGACTGGCGCAGCATGGACCCCGAAGAGCTGCTACTCTACCAGATGACGATGACCAAAAACGCCCACGCCGTGCAGGTCGTCAAAAAGCAAGTTGAGAAAGCTGAGCAGGAAGCCCGGCAAATTGGCTTGGAAGAAGGGATGCAGGAAGGAATGCAGCAGGGAATGCAGGAAGGAATGCAGCAGGCTGCCACCGCCACAGTCAGGAATTTGCTGGCGATGAACCTGCTGACAACTGCGCAAATCGCCGCTGCCGCTAACGTTACGCCCGCTTTTGTCGAAGGTGTTCGGGCGGCGGGTGCGGGCAGTGCGTAAGCAGATTCCCCTACCCCCTGCCTCAAACTCAAAGACAGTGACGGCACCGTCCAGGCCGAAGGCGGCTCGGGCACGCTCCTCAAAAACCTGAAGCCAACGCCCGCCGCGTATGCTCAACGAAAAAGAGAAAATGCTAGCCGGCGAGCTGTACCTCGCCGCCGACCCGGCCCTGGTGCAGGAGCGCACCCGCGCCAAGCAGCTGCTGCACCGCCTCAACGTGACCGAGTACCTGCTCACTGATGCGGCCCGGCAAGTGCTGGCCGAGCTGCTGCCGCACGCTGGCCCCAATCTCTACATCGAGCCGCCCTTCTTCTGCGACTATGGCAGCAACATTTACTGCGGCGCCAATGTGTATTTCAACGTGAACTGCGTGGTGCTGGACACGGCCAAGGTCACCATCGGCTCCCACGTGCTGTTTGGGCCCGGCGTGCAGCTTTATACCGCCAGCCATCCGCTCGATGTGCCCACGCGCCGCACCCTGGAGCTGACGCGGCCCATCAGCATCGGCGACGACTGCTGGCTCGGCGGCGGGGTCATCGTGTGTCCGGGCGTCAGCATCGGCGCGGGCTGCGTCATTGGGGCCGGCGCCGTGGTTACGAAAGATATTCCGGCGTATTCGCTGGCCGCCGGCAACCCGGCCAGGATAATTCGTAGTCTGGCGCCTGAAAGCTAGAGGGTTAAGGAAGTTAAAATTTAAAAGGTCCGCCTGCTTTTAACTCGCAACTTCTAACTCCTTGATTTTCCTACCCCCTCTTGGCGCTACAACCCCGCCGCCCGCGCCTCTTCCAGCAGCCGCTGCTTGTTAATCGGCACGACGCCCACCTGCTCACAGACCAGTCCGCCGCCGAGGTTGGCCAGCGCGGCGGTGAGGGTGGCGGGCTGACGCAGCGCCACGCAGAGCGCAGCAATGCTGATGACCGTATCGCCGGCGCCCGACACGTCGGAAATACTGCGCACGTGGGCCGGCAGGTAAGCTTTCTCGTTTCCCTGCTGGCTAAAAACGCCGCGCTCAGAGAGCGTAACCAGCACGATAGCGGGGTGCAGCAACTCGCGCAGCCGCGCCACAGCAGCTTCGAAGGCGGGCCGGTCGGCGGCAGTGTCGTCAAATTCCAGTTTGAGGCCTTCGCGCAGCTCCTTGAGGTTAGGCTTGAAAAGCGTGCAGCCGGCGTAGGCTAGAAAGTTGCGCCGCTTGGGGTCCACAACGGTGGGAATATTCTTCGCCCGCGCCAATTCCAGGCAATGGGCAATGCTGGTGGCAGTGAGCACGCCCTTGTCATAATCCTCGAAAATGACCACGTCGGCCTGCGCCAGCAGCTGCTCGTAGCGGGCCAGGAGCTGCTCGTTTTCTTCCGCGTTCAGTTCGGTTTCAACTTCCGAATCCAGGCGGAGCAGGTGCTGGCCGGCGGCCAGAATGCGCTGCTTGACGGTGGTGGGGCGGTGCGGGCTGCGAACGATGCCCTCAGCCGTTAAGCCATTGGCGCTCAGCAGCTCCAGCAGCTCGTCGCCACCGCGGTCGTCGCCCACCACGGCGCAGAGCAGCGGCGTGGCCCCCAGCGCCTGCACGTTCAGGGCCACGTTGGCGGCCCCGCCCAGGCGCTGCTCGGTGCGAGCCACGTTCACCACGGGCACCGGCGCCTCGGGCGAGATGCGACCGGCGCGGCCCCACACGTAGGCGTCGAGCATCACGTCGCCGATAATGAGGACGCGCAGGCGGTTGAAATCGTGAAAGAGCGTGGCGAGCGGGTCGGCGGGCATTGCGGCAAGTGAGGGGGGTAGAGGCCGCAAAGGTAGGTTTGAGGACCTGCCGCGCCGCTTTGCGCTAACAGACCGTCATGCAGAGCGCAGCGAAGCATCTCGCGTGCGGCAGTAATCCAATCGTTGTTTACCATTGATTACTGCCGCACGCGAGATGCTTCGCTGCGCTCTGCATGACGGTCTTTTTTTCTCGCCTCGCCGTCTACAGCTTAGCTAAACTGCCTTTAATGCGCTCGCACGCCTCGATAAGCTTCTCATCACTGGCAGCGGTGCTGATGCGCAGGCACTGCGGCGCCCCGAAGGCGGTGCCCGCCACGGTTGCCACGTGGGCATCATTGAGCAGAAACATGGCCAAATCGTCCGACGTAGCCAGCGTCAGGCCATCGGGGGCCGTCCGGCCCAGGTAGGCCGATACGTCGGGGAAGACGTAGAAGGCGCCGCTGGGGGTCGGCGTGGGCAGATTGGGCACTTCCTTCAGCAAATCCAGCACGAGGTCGCGGCGGCGGTGGTAGGCGGCCACCATCTCGTCGGCCGAATCCCTACCCCCTTGCAGGGCGGCGAGGCCGGCGCGCTGCGCGATAGAGCAGGCGCCCGACGTGACCTGGCTCTGCATTTTCTCGCAGGCGCTGGCGATTTCGGGGCGGGCGGCGAGGTAGCCCAGGCGCCAGCCGGTCATGGCGTAGCCCTTGGAGAAGCCATTGACGGTGATTACCTGGTCTTTAATCTCCGAAAACTGCGCCAGACTCACGTGCTCGCCCACGAAGTTGATGTACTCATAAATCTCGTCGGCCAGCGCAAAAACCTGCGGGTGCCGGGCCAGCACGGCGGCGATTTCGCCCAGCTCCTCCCGCGAAAACACGCTGCCCGTCGGGTTGCAGGGCGAAGAATACATGATGAGCTTGGTGCGGGGCGTGATGGCCGCTTCCAGCTCGGCGGCAGTCACCTTGTAGTCGTTTTCGAGGCGCCCGACCAGCGGCACGGGCACGCCCTCGGCCAGCTTCACCATCTCCTCGTAGCTGACCCAGTAGGGCGCCAGCACAATTACCTCCTCGCCCGGATTGACCAGGCTCAGCACCACGTTGGCCAGGCTTTGCTTGGCGCCGGTGCTCACCACAATCTGGTTGGGCTGATAGTCTAACTTATTGTCGCGCTGAAACTTGTCGCAGATGGCCTGCCGCAAATCCAGGTAGCCGGGCACGGGCGTGTAGAAGGTGTAGCCCTCATCGAGCGCCTGTTTGGCGGCGTCCTTGATGTACTGCGGCGTCTGAAAATCGGGCTCGCCGAAGCTCAGGTTAATTACATCAACGCCCTGCGCGGCCAGGGCGCGGGCTTTTTTGGCCATCGCAATGGTCTGCGACTCCTGCATGGTGTTGATGCGCTCGGAAAGAAAACTCGTGGCGGCGGGCGGCGGGACGATGGGCAACATAAGGTGATGAGGAGGAAGAGAAAGCAAAAGTAAAGCAGAGTTGGTAGCGTGGCACCAAGCTGGCGCAAGGCTAAGCCCCGTGTCAATTAGGAATAGGCCGCTTAGGAGTAGGCCGCTGGCTCACCGAACGACCACGCCCAAACAATAAACCACGAAACCAACCTCCTGGCGGCGCGACCCGGCCGGCGCGGGCCGTGGCGGCGCGGCCCCTACTGCCCCAGGCGGCGCCAGCAGCGGGCCACGATGCGCAAATCCATTTCCGGCTCGTAATCTTTGGCGTAGAGCAGCTCCAGCCGGCGCCGGGTGGCTTCGGTGAGCGGCGCGGCGGGCACCGGGGCCGCGTCGAGGGGCGAGAGCACGGCGCGAGCTGGCGGGCGCCCGCCGGCCGGGTAGCGCAGCCCCACCCAATGGTAGCGGCCCAGCAGCACTTGCCCGGCATTGCGCAGGAAACCCAGCTTATCTCGTTGAAAACCAATCAGCAGCGGGGCGAGCAGCAACAGCCCCACGCTGAGCCCCACGTCGAGCACCCGCTTGGCCTGCACCTGCGCGGGCTGGTGCAGGCGCAGCAGCTGCGCCGGCACGTAGTAGTCGCCGGGCGCGTCCTTGTCGCGGCTGCCGATAATGTACTGGCTGTTTTCGGGCAATATCTTAAAGCTCACAGCCGGGCTCTGCACGCGCTGCATCAGCGTCATTATCTGGCTGGCCGGCACGTCCTGGCCGCAGAAAATCAGCTCCTCCAGCGCGTAGAGCTGAATCAGCTCGTCGAGCTGCGAGCTGTCGCCGAGCCAGTCGCCGGCCGGGGCTGGGGATGAGGCTTTGGCCGGGGCGGGGGGGGTAGGGATTTCTTCGGCCCAAGCCGGCGGCTGGTTTACTTCCCCTTTCCCTACCCCCCACGCCGCGCTCAAAGCCCCGACTCCGGCCCCGGCCGGACTGATAAAGCCGATGACGCGGGCGGGCACGGCCGCGGCGGCCA
The DNA here is from genome assembly GCF_964243305.1 of uncultured Hymenobacter sp. Taxonomy (GTDB): domain Bacteria; phylum Bacteroidota; class Bacteroidia; order Cytophagales; family Hymenobacteraceae; genus Hymenobacter. Next base: position 24,485 of record NZ_CAXTEF010000011.1, on the reverse strand, counting down.
GGAGCTGGCTTACGCGGCGGCTTTCGATTTCGGAGCCCACGATGGCGATGTTCTGCTGGCGCCGCTCGCTGAGGCGGAAGTCGCGGTAGCGCAGGAAGTGGGCCAGCAGCTGCCGTCCCACCAGCGCCGCGACGGCCCAGGCGCCGCCCAGAATGAGGAGCGCCTTGGAAAAGCGCCAGTAGTCCAGGAAGTTAGACAGCGCCGAAATCAGCACCGTGCCCCCGGCGATGCCGCGCACGACGCGGCCAGTTTTCAGGGGGCGGGCGTAGCCGCCGCTCAGGTAAGCCGAAAGCAGCCAAACCAGAATGTAAACGGGCACGGCCACTAGCATATAGCGCGGCGGGTAGAGGCCGGGCGCGAACTTGTGGTTGCGCTCCCAGTAAGTTTTGAGCAGGTACAGGCCGCCCCAAATCAGGCTGCCATCGAGCAGAAACGGCGCGGCCCGGCCGGCCAGCCGCTGGGCTACGGCCGCGCCCGCCCGCAGCCAGATGGCGGCGTTGATAAGCAGCGAAAACAGCCCCGCCCGGCCTGGCGCGAAGTGCTTGCGGGCAAAAATCACCATCGCCCGGTAGAAAACAAACACGTAGTTGACGCTCGTGCGCCGCGTGCTTTCGCCCTTGTAGTGGATGATGCGGGCGCCGGGAAAGTAGTAATTGAGCCAGCCGCCGCGCTGCAGCCGGTACGAGAGGTCAATGTCCTCGCCGTACATAAAATAATCCTCGTCGAGCAAGCCGACCTGCTCCAGGGCGGCGCGGCGCAGCCACATAAATGCGCCGCTGAGCACCTCAATCTCGTGGGTTTGATTTTTATCGAGAAAGCCCAGGTGGTAGCGCCCAAAGGTGCGCGACTTCGGAAACAGCCGCGCCAGCCCAAATATCTTGTAGAAGGCCACGGCCGGCGTGGGTAGGCCGCGCTTGCTTTCGGGCAGAAACCGGCCCTGCCCGTCGAGCATCAGCACGCCCAGGCCGCCGGCCCGCGGGTGCTGGTCCATAAAGTCGGAGCAGGCGCGGAAGGTGCTTTCCTCCACCACGGTGTCGGGGTTGAGCAGCAGCACGTACTCGCCGCGGGCTCGGCGGATGGCCTGGTTATTCGCCTTCGAGAAGCCCGGATTGTGCTGGTTGGCTAGCAAAACAACCTCCGGGAAGCGCGCCCGCACCATCGCCACGGAGTTGTCGGCCGAATTATTATCTACCACGAGCACCTCTACGGGCTCACCCAGCTCCTGCGCCGCCCGCCGCACCGAGAGCAGCGCCTGCTCCAGAAAGTAGCTGACGTTGTAGTTGACGATGACGACGGAAAGCTTCACGTTGGTTGAGCTGTAGCTGACCGGCAAAGCTAAGCGTAGGGTGCGGGGCTGGCCCCCGCCCGGCGTGGGCGGCATCGGGTTACTCGTCCAGTGGCGCGCACGCCGGGCGGGGGCAAGCCCCGCACCCTACATTTTGCGCAGCACCCACACGTCCTGGCTGGCGGTGTGGCCCTGCCACTGGCCGGGCTCGTGGCGCAGCACTTCCAGCCGCCCCGCAAACAAACGGTGCAGGAACGGCGCCGGCTGAAACGCGGCAAATACGCGGTGGCCCTCGCGCACGTGGCGGCGCTCCACGAGCTGCCCAGCGTCGAAGAGCGCCCGCTCGGCCGGGGTGAGAATGGGCCGAAACGCGCCGCCGTGGGTGGTGAGCAGCAGCACGCCGCCGGGCCGCAGCACCCGCAGCAGCTCGGCCAGCCAGCTTTCGTGGGCGGACGCCGAGAGGTGGGTGAAGATAGAGATGCCGTAGGCCGCATCAAACGCGCCGGCGTCGGCGGCCAGCGGCGGAATCATCTCATTGAGCAAGAACGTGATGCCCGGCAGCTGCGCCCGGCACCAGGCTACCGACTCGGCGTTTGCATCGGTGCCCACGAAGCGGCAGCCGCCCCCGATAACCGCCGGCAGGTGCCGAATCACGCGCCCCGGCCCGCAGCCCCAGTCCAGGATGAGCTGATTTTGCAGGGGTAGGAACGGGGCCAGATGGCCTTTCACCCACGCCGCCGTTTCGCGCCCGCCCTCATAGTAGCTGCGGTAGCTGAGCTTGAACGACTCGTACATCAGATAGTCGGGGGGTAGGGAAACCCCCGGATTCTCCCGCCGAAATGCCTCGTTCCCGGCCCGGTAGCGCCGTTGCAGCAGCCGGAAGCGCACCGTGTCGGCCAGGTGCATGAGCCCGGCGCGCCGGAGCCAGGTGCTGAGCGCGGCTTTGGTCATAAAGGCAATGTTAGAGCAAAAAGGCGGTCATGCTGAGCGCAGCGCAGCATTTCGCGCGGGGAAGTAATCCAATCGTTGTTCTGCCATCTTGATTCCTGCCGCAAGCGAGCTGCTGCGCTGCGCTCAGCATGACCACCTTTTTGCTCTAACATTGCCACTGCCCTACCCCCCTACCGCGCCTGGCGCTGGCGCTCGACGATGCTGCGGCCGAGCGTGATTTCGTCGGCATATTCCAGCTCGCCGCCCATCGGAATGCCGCGGGCAATGGTGCTGAGGTTGACCTTGGGCAAATCGCGCAGGCGGCGCGAAAGGTAAAAAGCCGTCGTGTCGCCTTCCATCGTGGGACTGATGGCGAGAATAATTTCGTGAATCTCGCTGTCGTCGGCGCCGGCGCGGCTCACCAGCGAGTCGATGTTCAAATCGGCCGGGCCGATGCCCTCGATGGGCGAAATCACGCCGCCCAGCACGTGGTACACGCCCTGGTACTGGCCGGTGTTCTCGATGGCAATTACGTCGCGCACGTCCGAGACGACGCAGACCGTGCCGTGGTCGCGCAGCTTATTGGCGCAAATGCCGCACTCCTCGCTGTCGGAGATGCTGTGGCAGGTGCGGCAGTAGGTAATGTCAAACCGCATCTTGGCCAGCGCCTCGGCCAGGCTGACCGTGGTCTCAGTCTGGGCCTTGAGCAGGTGCAGGGCCAGGCGCAGGGCGGTTTTGCGGCCAATGCCCGGTAGGCGCGCCAGCTCCAGCACCGCGTTTTCAATGAGTTTGGAAGGGTACTCCATATAAGTAGACCGTCATGCTAAACGACCGTCATGCTGAGCGCAGCGAAGCATCCCGCGTGCGGCACCAACTCAATCGTTATTTACCGTTGGTTAGTGACGGGCGAGATGCTTCGCTGCGCTCAGCATGACGGTCGTTTAGCGTAATTACAAATCAAACAATATCAGCCGAGATGCCGCGGTCGTGGATGGCGGTGCACATGGGCGCCAGCTCCTCGAAAACGCCGTTCTTGACCGTGCACTGGCCTTTGTGATGAATCAGCAGGGTGCACTGCTCGGCCTGCTCGGGCTCGTGGCCGCACACGTCCATCAGGGTTTTAATCACGTGGTCGAACGTGTTGATGTCATCGTTGTACACGACGAGGTTGCGCAGCTCGACGGTTTCTTCGAGCAGCAGGACGTCTTCCTCAAAATCAATCTGGGGGCGGGTGTTCATGGCACAAAATTACGCCCGAAGCGGGCGCGCAGGTTAGCGCTGGTTAACTTCAATTTCGCCGAAATCGTTTCGGCCCTACCCCCCCCGCGCCTGGCCAAGCCGCCCGGCGGCGCGCCTAGACCGTGCTCCCAGGCTGTGCCGCCGGCCGGCGCTACCTTGCCCCTGGTTTAGCCCCGCTCCTACCCCCCTGTTTTTGCTTTTCGCCGCCATGCCCGTTGTTCCGTCCGCCGATTTCAAGCGCGCCCTGCGGCAGCTTTCCGACAAGGAAAAGGAAACGCTGCTCTTGCGCGCCGCGCGCCGCGACGCCGAATTCTACGACGCGCTCCGCTTCGAGCTGCTGGAAGACGTGACGCTGGCCAGCGTGCAAAGCGACGCCGAAGACCGCATCCACGAGCTGTTCAACGTGAGCGTGTCGGGCTATTTGCTGCACAAAAGCCTGCCCAAGGTGCTCAGTAAAGCCCAAAAGGAAGTGGCCCGCGCCCGCCGCATCACCAAAAGCCGGCAATTAGAAGCTGACCTGGACATGTATATCCTGCGGCTGATTTTCGGCAACTATACCGGCTCGCTCGACTCCTCGCACAACCTCTTCTACAAAGCCACCGCCCGCCTCACGGTGCGCACCGCGGGCCTCGTGCTCAAAAACCTGCACCCCGACCTGTGGCTGGAGTATAAAAGTGAGCTGGACGATTTTTTCCAGCAGCTGCACAGCTATGATAATCGGTGGCAACTAGCCTTTGAGCTGCCGCGGAAGCTGCTGCTGCCGGACTAAAATTAAGAAAGCCCCGGCCAGACAAACTGGCCGGGGCTTTTTCAATAATCAGCAAAATCAATTGCAAAGCTTACTTGGCAATCACGTTGAAGCTCAGGGTGAACTCGTCGTTGATGGCCTTGTCGCCGATGCTGTCGAAGAAGGTTTTCGAGCCGTATTTGAGGCCGAATTTCGTGCGGTCGATGGTGACGGTGCCGCTGGCAGCGGCGGCGCCATTCTTCACGCCCACTTTGGCCGGGAAGCTGATACGCTGCGTCACGTCGCGGATGGTCATGTCGCCGGCGATGGTGGCGTTGTTGGCGTCGGCCGCCGCACCCTTGATGGGCGTCACGCTCACGATTTTAAACGTGGCAGTGGGAAATTTCTCGGAAGCGAAAAAGTCGTCGCCGCCCATGTGGCCCACAAATTTGGCCTGGCTGTCGGCGTCCTTGATGTCGGTGGCCTTCATCGTTTTCATGTCCACCACCACCACGCCGCCGGTGAGCTGCGTGCCGTTGCCAATCAGCACGCCATCGGCAAACTGCATGGTGCCCTCGTGGCCGTGGGTCACGGCTTTGCCCTCCCAGCCCAGCGTGCTAAGCTGCGGCTGAAGCTTGTATGTAGTGGCCGCCTTGGCAGCTTTGGTGGCCGCGCGGCTTTCTTTGGCCGGCTTGGCGGTGGTGCTGGCCACGGTTTGGGCGTAGGCCGGGGCGCTCAGCAGGGCAGCGGCCAGCAGGGCGGGCATCAGGATTTTTTTCATGATTGCAAAAAAAGAGAGAATGATTTGAAAGATAACGAGTTAAAAATTAAAAGTCAGGCCCGAAAATCATCTCAGGAAGTTCGGATTTTATCGAGCAGGCTGTTGAGTTGGCGCAGCTCCGTTGGACTGAGCTGGTCGAGGCCAATCGGACCGGGGCTGGCGGCCTGCACATCGTCAATCTGGCGCAAAAGCCGCAGGCCGGCCTCGGTGATGCGAATATCCACGGCGCGGCGGTTAGCCGGGCACACCCGGCGCGTGACAAGCTGCTTTTCCTCCAGCCGGTCCACGATGCGCGAAGCGTTGCTGGTTTTGTCCAGCATTCGCTCGATGAGCAGGGCCACGGTGGCGGGCTCCGGGTGACGCCCGCGCAAAATGCGCAGCACGTTGAACTGCGGCAAGCTCAACCCAAAAGGCTTGAGCATGGCCGCCTGCCGCACCGCCAGCCAACCGGCGGTGTACACCACGTTAATGTAGGCTTTCTGGAAGTCGTCGCGGAAGTGGGGCTGCTTGATTTCGTCTTCGAGGCGCATGACGGCGGGCCGGTTGAGGCTGCAAAACTAATGTAGATACATTAAATGTCGCAACATTGTTCGGATTTATTTTCGTAGCGCGGACTTTAGTAGTCCGCGCGGGCGCTGCTAAACTCGTCCACTCGCGGACTACAAAGTCCGCGCTACACTTCCTACCCCCTATCCTAACTCAACCATTCACGTAAAGGCGTCTTTCTCATTTCTACCCCCTCTGCCATGCCGCTGCTGCCCCGCGCTATGAGCTTCGCTCTTCTTCTGGCCGTGCTGGCCGCCACCCCCCAACTGGCCGCTGCTCAGGAAGGCGGCTTTCCCGTCGCGACCACCGCCAGCTCGCAGTTTGTGCTGCTCAACGGCGCGGTTGTGCACCGCCAGGGCACCCAGACCACCGCCCTGAGCCAGAACGTGCGCCTGGCCGGCGGCACCAAAATCAACGTCAAAAGCGGCATCGTGGAGCTGCCGGGCGGCAAGATGACGACGCTGCGTGAGGGCGACTACGTGAAGCCCGACGGCGGCATCGTCTTCGCCACGCCCGCCAGCGCCGCCGCGGCCCGCGGCGAGCAGGCCAGTTCGGGCGCTGATACCCCGTATGATAAGCTCGTGCAGGGCCCGATTTCGACCAACGATAGCCCCGCCGAAGCCCGCGCCAACGTGCTCGGCCTGCGCGTGCAGCTCCTGAATCGTAAAGTCGAGCTATTGAACCAGAAATCGCGCTGCTGAGCAAAGGCAAGCCCAAATCAGCCCGCACCTCGGAGCTGGACCAGCAGCTGCGGGCACTCGATGCGCAGCTGGCCGGGGTGAAGTAGGGCGCGAAGTAAAGTAGACGCGAAGCCGGGCGAAAACCTAGCTTATCCCTACCCCCTCCTGCGCCGTCAAAGCCCCATTGGCTTCCTGCACCAGTCCGAAAGGCTCGTCGCGCACCACCAGCGCGCCGTCTAAATCGTGCACGTCGGCCAGGGTGCTGATTTGCAGCGCCGACCAGATGCCGAGCGAGGTTTCGACCATGCAGCCAATCATGGGGAGCAGGCCGTGGGCGCGGGTTTGACGCAGCAAGTCCAGGCCGCGCCGGTAGCCGCCGGCCTTCATCAGCTTCATATTCACACCATGAAACTGCTGGGCAATGGCGGCAAAGTCGGCCGCGTCCGTCACCGATTCGTCGGCGATGAGGGGGTAGGGTGAGCGGGCGCGCAAGGCGCGGTAATCGGCCTCGGCGGCGGCCGGCAGGGGCTGTTCCAGCAGGCGCACATTTAAGCCGGGCAGCGCCTTTATATTTTCTAAAAACCGCAGTAACCCATCCGCGTCGGGCCAGGCCTCGTTGCCGTCGAGCAGCAGCGGGTGGCCGGGCAGCCGGCGCGTGACTTCGCGCAGCAAATCCAGACCCTCGTCCTGGTTGAGCTTGATTTTCAGGGGCGAAAACCGCGCCGCGCCCTGCGCCCGCAGAAAGCCGGCCACCTCGCCGGGCGGCATGATGGGCAGCGTGAAGGCCGTGGGCACTTGCCGCGCCGGCCGCGGCACCCCTAGAAACTGCCACACCTCCTGCCCGGCCCGCGCCGCCAGCCAGTGCGTGAGCGCCGCCTCCAGGGCAAAGCTGAGCGCGTGCGAAACGGGCCCGGCCGCCAGCAGCTCATCGAGCGCGGCCAGCGACCCAACCTGGTCGAGCCCCGCGGCTTGCAAGGCGGCAAACTCGGCTTGCAGGGCGGCGGGCGTCTCGCCGTAGCGCAGGTTGGGGGCGGCCTCGCCGCGGCCCGCCCGCCCCTGCCGATGGAGGGCGACCACCAGGTTGGTTTTGGTGCTGGCCGCGCCGCGCGCGATTTTCCAGACGTAGCGCAGCGGCAGCTCGTAGGTGGTCAGGGTCCAGGACATGGGGGGGGTAGGGAAAACGAGGCGCCGGGCCCGGCCGCCGCGGGGCCGAACGGCGCGGCTCCTGCCGCCAGGACCGCCAGCGGGGCCGCGGCAAGCCGGCGCCGCAAATCTACCTTTGCCGTCCGACGCGGCCAGCTGCGGCCAGCTCTTCCTGATTCCTTTTTTCCTTATGACGTTTTCCCGCCCCGCTCTCATCGCGCTGCTGCTGTTCCTGGTGGCCGCCGTTTGCACCGTTCTCACGTCGTTTGTCGTGCCGGGTCCGCCGCCGGTGGTATCATTGGTGGCGCGCTGGGCCTTTCTACTGGCGCTGGCGCTTTACGCGGTGCAGCGCCGCTCGCTCACGTTCTGGATTGTGGTGAGCATGTTTGTGGGGGCGGAAATTGGCAACGACTTCCCCGCCTTCGCCGTGAGCCTGAAAGTGCTCAGCGACATCTTTTTGCGGCTGGTCAAGACCATCATCGCGCCGCTGGTCTTCGCCACGCTCGTCGTGGGCATTGCCGGCCACTCCGACCTCAAACAGGTGGGCAAGATGGGCGTCAAGGCGCTGGTTTACTTTGAAGTCGTCACCACGTTTGCCCTCTTCATCGGGCTGGCCGCCATCAACCTGACCAAGGCCGGCGTGGGCATCAGCCAGGCCGGCGTGGCCGCCGAAACCGAGCAGCTGCAAACCGTAAAGCAAACCCCGGCCGACATTATCCTGCACATTTTCCCCGAAAACATTGCCAAGTCGGTGGCCGAGGGGCAGGTGCTGCAAGTCGTAGTGTTTGCCATCATCTTCGCCATCGGCCTGGCGATGGTGCACCAGAGCAAGCGCCGTCCGATGCTGGAAATCGTGGAAAGCCTCTCGGAGGTGATGTTCAAGTTCACCAACGTGGTGATGTTTTTCGCCCCGATTGGCGTGGGCGGCGCCCTGGCCTACACGGTGGGCAAGATGGGGTTTGAGCCGCTCAAGAATGCGTTCTATCTGCTGCTGACGCTCTACGCGGCGCTCGTGGCGTTCGTGCTGCTGGTCTTGCTGCCCGTGGCGCTGCTGGCCCGCATTCCGGTGCGGCGCTTCGTGCAGGCCATTGCCGAGCCGGTCAGCATCGCCTTCGCCACCACCTCATCGGAGGCGGCGCTGCCGCGGGCGATGGAGGCGATGGAAGGCCTCGGCGTGCCGCGCCGCATCGTGGCCTTCGTGATGCCCACGGGCTACTCCTTTAACCTCGACGGCACCACGCTTTATCTGTCTTTGGCAGCGGTATTTGTGGCGCAGGCGGCGGGCATCGAGCTTTCTTTGGGCGAGCAGCTGGTGATGGTGTTCACGCTCATGCTCACCTCCAAGGGCGTGGCGGGCGTGCCGCGGGCCTCGCTCGTGATTCTGCTGGCTACGGTGGCCTCGTTCAAGCTGCCTACCTGGCCGGTGTTCATCATCCTGGGCATCGACGCGCTCATGGACATGGCCCGCACCGCCGTCAACGTCATCGGCAACTGCCTGGCCACGGCCGTGGTGGCCCGCTGGGAAGGCGAGTTCGTGGACAACTACGTGGCCGACCCCGCCCTGACGGCCGTCGAGCCCGTGGCCGCCGAGGCCTGATGACCCCGGCCGCCACGGGCTAAGCACCAGAAATATCCCACTCCACCAAGCTCACGCAGACATCCTTCCATTGGCAGATATTTCCTAGTAACTTAGCAGTATAAATCCTGTTTTTAGGCGCTTTAATAGCTTTAAATCCTGAATCAGCTTGAAATTATACTGTTTTGTTATATCCTGCCGCATGAAGATTATTCTGACTTTAAAGCCCGCTTTGGCGCTCGCCGCCGCCCTGCTGCTGGCCTCCTCCTGCATATCGGTGAAGCACGCGATGAGCGACACACCGCAGGCCCAGATTGCCCGGCGCCTACCCCCGCTGGAAGTGGCGGCCGACAACGGCCCGCTGGCCAGCACCGACGGCGCCGAGCCCGACGACGCCCTGCGCGTGCTCCGGCGCGAGCTGACCCAGAACGTGGTCGAGCCCACCGATACGGCCACTTTTGGCTACGCCAAGCTCACCGTGACCGAGGCCCGCGTGCGCCGCACCAACCGCGGCCTGCAGGCCGTGCAGATGGCCACGCTGATGCTGCCGAGCCTGCTGGGCGTGCCGCTGGAAAACTACAAATCCAACGTTACCGTCGAGCTGCAACTGCTCGATGCCCAGGGCCAGGAAGTGGGCTGCTACGCCGGCTACGGCGAGTCGAACGTGCGCGTGGCCATGTACCACGGCTACTCGCAGACCGCCGCCCCGCGCCTCTCCGACGTGCAGGCCCTGCGCGCGGCACTGGCCCGCATCCGTCCGCAGCTGGATTCAGCCGCCAGCCGGGTGCGCCCGCGCCTGCTCGGCACCGGCCCCGTGGATAATCCGACGCTGCCCGCGGCCGGCCCCACGGCTCAGCGCGCCGCTAACTAATGCCCCAGGCGGCCGGGAGAGCGGCCGGGGCCAGGCCAAAAGCCAGCTTTGGCTATTGGCTGAAGGACCCGTGGCTAAAGGGCAGCTTCGCGCCGCCCGCCCCGCCCAGGGCGGGGGTTGGAGCGGGAGGAGGGGGGTAGGGGGCAGTGGCAGCGCGCGCCGTACCTTTGAACTACTTATGCGCCGCTCCTCTCCCTTCGCTGCTTTGGCCTACCTGCTCGGCTTGGCCGCGCTGCTGGCCGGCTGCTGCGCCAATAATACCTGCGACTGCGACGACCAGCTGGAGGATGCCATCCAGCTGCAATTTCGGGTTGGCGACCCCGCCCTGGACCCCAGCAGCTTCCGGCCCGAAGAGGTGGATACCGTGCGGCTGGTGCGCTATCGCCTACCCCCCAAAAAAGACCCGCCGGCAACCCCGGTGCCGCCGGCGCCCATCGTGCCCGATACCGTGGTGCTGGCCCGCCCCACGGCGCGGCAGGCCAATGATATTATCACCATCAGCAACACGGCGCCGTTTCCCATTAGCGGCTCGCTGCGCGTCAACGCTTACCGCTACGCTATTCTGCTCACGAATGGCCGCCGCCAGACGAGCCGCCTGCGGGTGCGGCAGCGCTACGATGTGTCGAGCATCACGCTTGATGGCGGCTACCAGGCCGATGGCTGCTGCACCTGCTATGAGAACCGCCAGAAGCAGGCTTACCTGCGCATCTCCGCGCCGGGCAGCAGCCAGCCAACCCGGAGCGACTCGGCTTTTTATAACCTCAAACAGGCTTCCAGTCAGCTTATTGAGCTGACGCGTCCCCGGTAGCAGCCGGCCCCGACTGGCCTGCGTATAGCAGCCGCCAGGACCAGGCATTCGCCGGCCCCCCTACCGCGTTGTTCCGCCGTTCCGCCGTTTTGCTATGGCTACCGAAACTTCTACCCTACCCCCCCCCGCCGCGCCCGACGCTATTGTCCCCGGCTTTCCGTTCGAGACGGTGCTGAGCCTGGAGCCGCTGCTGGCCTACTGGCAGGCCCGCGAAACCGACGCCAACGCCGGCCTGGCCCGGCTGGCGCGCGCCATCGGCGAGCAAGCCGCGGCCAACGCCTGGGCCATTGGGCCGCTGACTAATCCGGAGCAGCTGGAGTGCGCCGAGGCCTGCGATTTGCTCAGCACGCTCATGCTGGCCGTGTTTCCGCCCGCCTCGTTCGACACCGATATCAGCGGCGCCATTGCCCCGTTTCAGCGGCGCAGCTTCTACCACACGCCCCACTTTGCCGAGGTGCTGCTCAGCAAAGACCAGACAATTAAGCAGCCGCTCAACATCGATATGCCCACGATGGAGTTGTATTTGGAGCGCGCGGCCTACCTGCACATTCTGCGCGAAGTCTACCAGGTCGAGCTGCCGCTCTCGGGCACCATCATCTTCACCGTGCCCGACTACCGCATTGGCCTCTACCGCCACTACGGGGTCAGCTTCAACTCCGATTTTGTGCGCGTGCGCCTCAAGGGCCCCAAGCCGGAGCTGAGTGCCGCCCAAATTGAGCACATCACCCACCAGCGCCACCGCCGCGAGGTGTGGCACGAGCTGCTGCCGCCCGAGTCTTTCGTGCTCGAAGGCTTCAACATCATTCACCTGACCGACGTGACGGAAACCGAGATTCTCTCGGAGCTGAAGTACGATTTGCTGGAGCGCGACGTGCTCCAGGCCTCCGACCGGCTGGAGCAGATTCAGGAAAAGCTGCGGGTGCTTTTTGCCCGGCCCACCTTGCAGCTGGGCATCGCGGCGTTTGATGAGAAAAAGCACGCCTTCGTGGATTTTGGGCGCAAAATCAACCACAGCTTTCTCACCAAACAGATGCCGAGCCAGAGCCTGGCCGGCGGCTTCAAGCAGCTCTACGCCCGCCTGCTGAGTGAGCGCAAGCCGCTGGTGCTGCCCAACGTGGCCCGCGCGCCCGAGCTGCCCGAGGACCTGCGCCAGCAGATTCTGGGCCTGGGCATTCACTCAGCCATCCTGGCCCTGCTGCCCTACGGCAACGACACGGTGGGTTTGCTGGAGCTGGGCTCGACCGGCGTCGATGACCTCGACGAGTTCGACATGGAGCTGGTCAACCAGTTCGTGCCCTTGTTCGCGGTGGCCGTCAAGCGCAACGCCGAGGACCTGCAAACCCGCATTCAGGCCGTCATCAAGGAGAAATTCACGGCCATCCACCCGACGATGGAGTGGCGCTTTACGGACGCCGCGCGCAACCTGCTGGCCAAGATTGACGAGGGCAACCGCGGGGCCGAGATGGAGGCCATCGTGTTCCATGACGTGTACCCGCTGCACGGCTCCAGCGACATCCGCGGCTCCAGCACGGCCCGCAACGAGGCCATTCAGGGCGACTTGATTGAGCACCTGACCCTGGCGAACAAGGTCCTGAAAAAGGCGTCTGACTACCAGGCGCTGCCGATTCTGGACGAGCTGAAGTTCTACGTGGGCAAGCACCTGCGGCGTTTGCGCCAGGGCGTGCTCTCGGGCGACGAGGTGAGCATCTACGAGTCCTTGAAATCCGAGGTGGAGCCGCTGTTCGAGTACCTGGCCCAGAATACGCCCGAGCTGCGGCCGGTCATAACCTCTTACTGGGATAATATCGACCCTGAGCTGGGCATTCTCTACAAGCGGCGGCAGGCGTTTGAGCTGAGCGTGACGCGCATCAACGACGCCATCAGCGACTACCTCGACGAGGAGGAGGGCAAGGCCCAGCAGATGTTTCCGCACTACTACCAGCGCCTGAAAACCGACGGCGTGGAGCACAACATCTACGTCGGCGCCTCGCTGGTCGAGAATAAGCCCTTCGACCTGGTCTTTCTTAAAAACCTGCGCCTCTGGCAGTTGCTGGCCATGATAGCCATCACGCGCCGCACGGCCGCCCTCAAGCCGGAACTACCCGTGCCGCTCGACACGACCCAGCTGATTCTGATTCATTCCCAACCGCTTAACATCCGCTTCCGGCAGGACGAGCGGCAGTTCGACGTGGACGGCGCCTACAACATTCGCTACGAAATCATCAAGAAGCGCATCGACAAGGCCACCGTCGAGGGCACCGGCGAGCGCCTGACTCAGCCTGGCCACCTGGCTTTAGTCTATGCCCAGGCCCGCGAAGCCGTTGAGTACTACGAGTACATCGACTACCTCCAGGACCGGGAGATGCTCGAATCAGACGTCGAGGAGTTGGCGCTGGAAGAATTGCAGGGCGTGAAAGGGCTGATGGCCCTGCGAGTAAAGGTCAGGCTGTGAGGTTAAGATAAAAAGAGGGGGGTAGGGAAATAAGCTAGCTAGTGAAGCTTGTCCTTGATTTCCCTACCCCCCTCTTTTTTCCGAAAGCCGCCCGGCCCGGCCTTGCTATTCGGGCCAGCTTGAAGCTTGGCGCCGGTCTTTGGATTGGAAGAACAGGCGCAGCCCGGCGCGCAGCAGCAAGAGCCAGCCTACGCCGCCGGCGAAGCCGGCCAGCACGTCGGTGAAGTAGTGCACGTGCAGATACACCCTGGTCAGGCCAATGAGCCCGGCCCAAACCAGCAGCGCCGCGGCCCAGCCCCAGCGCCCGTACTCGCGGGCCAGGAGCCAGGCCAGGCAGCCGTAGAAGGCGGTGCTCATCATGGCGTGGCCGCTCGGAAAGCTCAGCCCCAGCTGAAACAGGAGCGCCGACGTGGGCCGGGGCCGCTGAAACCAGGCCTTGAGCAGCTCGTTGAGGGCCCAGCCGCCGCCCATCGCCAGAAACAAAGCCAGCGCGGGGCGGCCGTAGCCGCCGCGCCGCATCCAGTAGGGCGCAATCAGGCTGGCGGGCAGAAAAAACTTGAGCGAGCCGAAAAACGTGATGAACGAGACCACCGGCGTGAGGCCGGGCGCGGCGGCCCGCCAGCCATCAGCCACGGCAAAGGCCTGCTCATCGAGCGCCACCGTGGGCTGCCCGAACACGACCCTGGCCAGGTAAAAGAAGAAGGCAAACGCCAGCACGAACGCCAGCGCGCTGCCCAGCAGCTCGGCGGTGAGCAGGCCGCTGAGCGCGGCCAGGCGGGAGGTTGATTTCTGCATGATAGATAGCGCCGGCTCTTAGCCAGTTAGCCGTGAGCGCCCTGAAAATGAGCTGACCGGAACAGAAACGGTTGCGGTCAGCTAATGATTTAACCGCTCAGGCCGTCTGCTGCCTGGGCCGGGCCCCGGCGCAGCCGAACGAAAAAAGGCCAGCCCGGAAGAGGCTGGCCTTTTTAGTACTCGAAGCGTGCGCTCGGGGAGACTCGAACTCCCACACCTTGCGGAACTGCCGCCTGAAGACAGCGCGTCTACCAATTTCGCCACAAGCGCAACTCACATTCTCAAGCGGCGCCAGCCCGGTCGGTGGGCGCTGCTTGGTGGGGCAAAGATAGGCAGCCGGCGCGGCCGGGCGCAAGTAATGGGCGCATATTTTTAGGGCACTGGCAGATTGGGGCCCGGCGGGCGCTTGTTTTTCAGTTACTTGCCAGGCAGGCGTTTCACCCAAAATATTATCAGCCGGGGCCAGGGACAGTCGAATTCCGAATCCCTACCCCCTTACTTTAAGCCAAGGTGCCACATACTTCTCTCATATTTACCATCCTGGTGGGGGCGCTGGCCTCGGGCAACTACGACCGGGTGGCGGGGTTTTACGACGCGCTGGCCGGGCTCGTGTTTGGCCGCGCGCTGCGGCAGGCCCAGCGCGCAGCCCTGCGGGCCGGCCTGCCGCCGGGCAGGCCAAGGGTGCTGGTGCTGGGCGGCGGCGCGGGCTGGGTGCTGAGCGAGCTGCGGCGACAGCGGCCCGCCGCGCCGGTGCTCTACCTCGAAGCCTCGGGCCGGATGCTGGCCCGCGCCCGGCAGCGCCTGCAACGGGAGGACGCCGCGTTGCCTGGTGCGCCAGTGGCCGGGCAGGTGGAGTTCCGGTGCGGCACTGAGCAGGACCTGCGGCCGGATGAGCAGTTTGACGCGATAATCACGTTTTTTGTGCTTGACTGCTTTCCCGCTGACCTTCTGCCCGCCGCGCTGCGCCGGCTGGACGCGGCCCGGCGTCCGGCCGCGCCCTGGCTGCTGGCCGATTTCCGCCTACCCCGCCGCTGGTGGCAGCACCTGCTGCTGAGGGCGATGTACACCTTCTTCCGGCTGACCACGGGCCTGCGGGCGCGCCACCTGCCCGACCTGCCGGCCGCCCTCGCGGCGCTAGGGCTGCGCTACCGGCCGGTGGGCACGTTCTACGCCGGGGCCGTGGAAGCGGCCGTTTTTGAGCCGGACCGGGCGCCGACGCCGGCGGGCGGCAGCAAATCAAGTTAGTGCCCAATTTATTCTTGCCGAAATTCAACTAGTATTACTATTGCTAGACAAGGCTTTCTTTCCGTACTGAGAATTGTACGCTAAATTGCACCGTGGTAAGGCACGTACCTTTGATAGCGCCGTTCTGCATTACTTATTTTATTAACTGTCCGCTTTATGAAAATCCCTACTTCCCGCCTGCTGCTGGCCAGCGCCTTGCTGCTGGGCGGCGCGGCTGGCCTGCAAGCGCAGCCCACCGACCCCGGCGCGGCGGTGCGCTACAACGTGGCCTTCCCCAACGCCGTGCACCACGAGGCCCGCATCACGGCCACGTTTGCGGGCGTGCCGGCCGGGCAAACCCTGCACGTGCGCATGGCCCGCTCCTCGCCGGGGCGCTACGCGACGCATGATTTTGCCAAAAACGTGTACTATGTGCTGGCTACCGACGGCGCCGACAAGCCCCTGCCCACCACCAAGCCTGACCCTTACGGCTGGGACGTGACGGCCGGCGCCGACGGCACCGTGCGCTTCAATTACACGCTCTACGGCGACCGCACCGACGGCACCTACGTGGGCATCGACCAGCAGCACGCCCACCTCAACATGCCCGCTACGCTCTGCTACGCCCGCGAGCAAGCTAACCGCGCCGCCGTGGTGCACTTTGAGGTGCCGCCGACCTGGAAAGTCGCCACCCAGCTGCGCCCCGACGCGGGAGGCGACAAGAACACCTACACGGCCCCCAACCTGCACTACCTGATGGACAGCCCGACCTCGCTGGGCGTGCAGCAGGAGCGCGCCTGGCAGGAAGGCGATAAGAAGTTTGAAATCAACGCCTTGCACGCCGGCCTCAACACCGAGCTGGACGAGTTCATGAAGGGTACCCAGAAGCTGGTGCGCGAGGAAATCGGGGTGTGGGGCGAGCTGCCCAAGTTCGATTTCGACCGCTACACCTTCGTGGTGAATTTGCTGCCCCAGGCCAGCGGCGACGGCATGGAGCACCGCAACTCCACGTCCATCACCAACCCTACCCCCCTGCGCGGCGACGAAGGCCAGGTGCAGAACCTGGGCATCGTGGCCCACGAGTTTTTCCACGCCTGGAACGTGGAGCGCCTGCGTCCTAAATCCCTGGAACCCTTCGACTTCGACCGCCCCAACATGAGCGACGAGCTGTGGTTTGCCGAAGGCTTCACCCAATATTACGGCGACCTGGCCCTGTGCCGGGCCGGCATCATTGATGAGGATAATTTCTACGAGCGGCTGAGCGGCTACGTGAACGCCCGGCAGAACTCGCCCGGCGCCCGCTACGCCTCGGCCGTGGACATGAGCCGGCAGGCCGTTTTTGCCGATGCCGCCGTGAGCATCGACCCCACCAACCGCAGCAACACCTACCTCTCCTACTACTTGCAAGGCGCCGGCCTGGCCCTGAGCCTCGACATGCAGCTGCGCGCCACCAAGCGCACCGACCTCGACGCCCTGATGCGGGCCATGTGGGCGCAGTTCGGCAAGAATCAGAAGGACTATGCCCCGGCCGCGCCCTACACGGTCAAGGACTTCCAGCGGGTGCTGGGCGAAGTAGCCAAAGACACGGCCTTTGCCAGCCGCTTCGTGCGGCAGTACGTGACAGGCCGCGAAGCGCCGCGCTTTGCTGATAATCTGATGGCCGCGGGCCTCGTGGTGAAGCCCACCCACGTGCTGGGCGCCGCCCTGCCCCGGCAGGTGCGCTTTGAGAATGGTCAGTGCCTCGTGGCCAACGCGACGCAGATTAATTCCGGCCTCTACCGCGCCGGCCTCGACCGCGGCGACGTGCTGCTCGCCCTCGACGGCCAGACCCTGACCGACGCAGCCACGCTCGACGCCATCATGCGCCGCCACTCGCCGGCCGACATGGTGCTGGTGAAGGTGCGCACCCGCGGCGGCATCGAGCGCACCGCCCAGCTCGTGCTCACCGAAGACCCCAACGTGGAGGTCGTGCCCGGCGAAATCGTGCAAACCTTCAACCTGACCCAGCCCCAGAAAGATGTGCGGGCCAATTGGCTGGCCAGCCGCGCCACGCCGCCCAACGTGCCACTGCCCAAGAACGTGAAGCTCAAGCCGATTACGGCGCCCAGCGCTGGTGTTCGCCCGGCGGCGAAGAAGAAGTAAGCGTTTCCCTACCCCCCTTCGCTGGACAAGGGGGTAGGAAAGCTGCTGAACCAGCTATTCAGACGAGGACAACCCAACAAAAAGCCCTCCCGGCGCTGCCAGGAGGGCTTTTTACGGAGTAAACTGAACTGCTTAGCGGCGGTTGCCGAAAAAGCGCAACAGGAACAGAAACAAATTAATAAAGTCCAGGTACAAGGTCAGCGCGCCCATCAACGCCACTTTAGCGCCCGCCTCGCCTTCGCTGCCCATTTCCAGAGCCTGGGCTTTAATTTTCTGCGTGTCGTAGGCCGTCAGGGCGGTGAAGAGCAGCACGCCCACGCCGCTGATAACGGTTTGCAGCAGGCTGTTGTGCAGGAACATATTCACCAGCGAGGCGATGACGAGGCCCACGAGCGCCATAAGCAGCAGATTGCCGAAGCGCGAGAGGTCGGTTTTGGTGACGTAGCCGTAGATGCTCATCGCGCCGAAGGTGCCGGCCGTGACGGCAAACGTGGCGGCGATGGACGTGCTGGTGTAGAGCATAAAAATAGCGGCCATCGTCACCCCATTGAGCACGGCATAAACCATAAACAGGAAAATGGCCGTGCTGGCTTGCAGCGCGTGAATGCGGGCCGAGATGAACATGACCAAGCCCAGTTCGCCGAAGATGAGCGCGTAGAACACGAGGCGGTTGCTGAAAACCGCCTCGATGGCAGCTGGCGAACTGGCGACCATCAGGGCCGTGGCGGCGGTGAGCAGCAGGGCAGCGGCCATCCAGCCGTAGACTTTGGTCAGGAAAACCGAAAGGTTGTACTGCTGGTCGCCGAGCGGCAGCGGGGTTTGGCGGGGAGAACTAAGACGAGGGTCCATGCGGGTGTAGCTTTGAAAAGTTAAAGAAGGGTACGGCTTAAACGCAAAGCGGCGGGCGAAGTACTCCTTTTCACTTTAAAAAGTTAGCTGGCATGGCGGCGGTTTCTTATCTGCGCAACGAGGCGCTTCTTACCATCCGGCCGGGCTACCCCGGCAACAAGCTCTTCGGCGCACAATTCGCCAACGGCGACGTGCTCTACGAGTCCGAGCTGAGCACTCTGCTGCGCTGGCAGCTCACCGAAAACCCCCAGAAAGCCGAGAAGAAAGCTGACCTCTGGGTGCCGGAAGTGGTGGACTGCACGGCGTTTCTGCGCAGCACCGAAGAAGGCTTGGTTTGGCTGGGCCACGCCACGTTCGTGCTGCGCATGGGGAGTAGGACGCTGCTGTTCGACCCGATTCTGTTTTCCTCCCTGGGCCTCAAGCGGCGCCACGAGCTGCCCTGCGCGCCCGAGGATTTGACGGGTATCGACCTGCTGCTGCTCAGCCACGGGCACCGCGACCATCTGGACGAGTTGTCCATCAAGCTGCTGGCGCGGCAGAACCCTGCTATGCAGGTACTCAGCTCGCTGCGCATGGCGCCGCTGCTGCGTGGAATGGCGCCCCAACTGCGCGTGCAGGAAGCCGGCTGGTGGCAGCAGTACGACCTGGGCCCTACCCCCCCTTTTGAAATCTACTACCTGCCCGCCGCCCACTGGCACCGCCGCGGCCTGCTCGACATGAACCGCGTGCTCTGGGGCAGCTTTCTGATTAAAGTCAGGGCGCCAGACGGCGACAAGCTGATTTATTTCGCCGGCGACACCGCCTACGGCCCGCACTTAGAGCAGATTGAGCAGCAATTTGGCCCGCTGGATATTGTGCTCATGCCCATCGGCGCCTACAAGCCGGAGTTTATGATGGGCCAGAGCCACGTCAACCCGCAGCAGGCCGCCAAAGCTGCCAACGTGCTGCGGGCCGGTCACGTCGTGCCCATGCACTACGGCACCTTCGACCTGAGCGACGAGCCGGTTTCGGAGCCGCTGCATCTGCTGCAACGCATGGCGGCCGAGGGCAACCTGCGCGGTGAGCTGCACGCGCCGGCCGTGGGCGAGGTATTGCGCTGGCGGGAGTGGGAATAGGTTGCCGTTTTGGCTTACCTCTTGATTTCAGCCAGGAGTTCAACCGCATCGTCGGCGCCTTTATTGGCCTTGGCGGCGGCGGCAACAGCTTCGTTGGCGACGCTGGCTGCTTGCTCATTATCGCCCAGCTTGCGCAGCAGCTTGGCCCGCGTCAGCAGGTGCAGGTAGCTGCGGTCGGCGGCCAGGGCTTGCCGAATTATCGGGTCCGCTTTGGCCAAAACCGCGCGGTCCTCGACAAAGGCCGTCATGTACACCGTGGCTTCGTAAAGCGTGTAGCTATCCTGCCCGGCGTACTTGGCGCCGTAGGCCAGCACCGCGTCCGCATAGGCGGGCCAATCGCGCTGCGGCTGCCCCAGCAGGTAGTGAACGCGGGCCAGGGCCTGCCACTGCGCGGCCCCGTCAGGCACAAGCCGGCCGACAGCCTGCTGCAAATTACTCAGCGCGGCCAGGTCATTTTTTTGGCCCAGTTCACCAGCTTCCCGACTAATCGTGCCCTTGACTTTTTTCGTCACCGCTTCCTGCCCAAACTGCGCGACCATCGCCGACTGATGCGTTAAAAAGTACTGCGTTAGCGGCGAGCCGAAATCGGCATAGGCGTTAAAAATAAAATCCGTGTTTTTCTGGGAAGCCAAGTCTTTGGGCTGCTGGCTTTTCAGATACTCGCCCGTTACCTGGTCGTACAAGGCGGGCTCCTGCGCCAGAGCCGGCGCGGTGCTGAGCGCGTAGAGCAGTTCGGCGGTCCGGTCGCCGGCCTGGTATTGCTCTTTTAGCGAGAAAAAGGCTTTTTTGGGGTTGAAAGCATCTCTGCCATCTACCACAAAATCGGCCGCGGGTTCGTAGCCGCTGCTCAGGTGAAGCAATTTGCCCTGCGGGCTGAAGTAGAGGTAGGCCGGCAGCGTCCGAATGGCGAAGCGCTCGGCCAGCACTTTGCCTTCGCCCTCATCCACGTTAATCTTGTGGCTGAGAAAGGTTGCGTTGTAGTAGCGGCTCACGGCGGGGGTAGGGAAAACCTCGGTTTCCATTGGCCGGCAGAAGTGACAGCTGGGCGAGCCAGCGTACAGGAAAACGGCCTTATTCGCTTTTTTGGCCTGCGCCAGGGTTCCCGCCCAGTCGCCCTTCGTGAAGGCTACCGTGGGGCTTTGGCCCTTGGTAAGAATCGAGCCGAGCAGGAATACGAGGGCGAGAAAGCAGCGCATAGGAAGCTGTTGCGAGTAGTTAGGTAGGAGTACGCCAGTCTGGTTTCGAGCAGTTGCGGTTAGCTACATCTTCCGCGAAAGCTACCATTTTAAGTTGAAATCAGCTGGTTCTCGGCAACGAATGCTCGCCACCCCGGCCAAGCTAGGAAGCATACTCAACGGCGCGCCCGGCCGCTACCTTTGCCCGCTATGTCCCCTACCCTTGTTTTAAGCCTCGTCGGCGGCTACTTCGCCGTGCTCATCATTATTGCCGTGCTCACCTCGCGCGGGGCGACGAGCGAGAGCTTCTTCGTCGCCAACCGCAACGCGCCCTGGTACATGGTCGCCTTCGCCATGATTGGTACCTCGCTTTCGGGCGTCACCTTTATCTCGGTGCCGGGCAACGTGTACGGCAAAAGCTGGAGCTATCTGGCCGTGGTGCTGGGCTACGTGGCCGGCTACGTGGTCATCGGCACCGTGCTCCTACCCCTCTACTACCGGCTCAGGCTGGTCAGCATCTACACCTATCTGGAGCAGCGCTTCGGCTACTGGAGCTACAAAACCGGCGCCTTGTTCTTTCTGATTTCCAGAGCGTTGGGCTCGGCCTTGCGGCTGTACCTGGTGGCGGGCGTGCTGCAACTGGCCGTGTTCGACGCGATGGGCGTGCCGTTTGCCGTGACCGTGGTGGTCAGCATCCTGTTCATCTACCTCTACACCTTCAAGGGCGGGCTCAAGACCATTCTCTGGACCGACACTTTCCAGACACTAGCCATGCTCACTTGCGTGGCTTTGAGCATCTATTTCATGGCCGACGCCCTGAATTATTCCTTCGGGCAGCTCATCGGCACGGTGCGCGAAAGTGAGATGTCCAAGGTCTATTTTGCTGATTTTCGGGATGATAAGTTTTTTTGGAAGCAGTTTGCGTCGGGCATGTTCATCACCATCGTGATGACTGGCCTCGACCAGGATTTGATGCAGAAAAACCTGAGCTGCCGCAGCCTCGAAGACGCGCAGAAGAACCTGTTCTGGTTTACGCCGGTCATCGTGGGCGTCAACGTGCTGTTTCTCACGCTCGGCGTGCTGCTTTATAAATACGCCGCCGCCCGCGGCCTGGCCCTGGAGCAATTGCCGCAGCTGCTTAACCTCAAAGGCAGCCTCGACACCGATAAGGTGTTCCCATTTCTGGCGACCACGCAATTCTCACTCTTCGCCGGTATCATCTTCATTCTCGGCATCATCGCCGTCACCTACGCCTCCGCCGACTCGGCGCTCACGGCCCTCACCACATCGTTCTGCGTCGATTTCCTGGACATTAAGCAGTACCCCGAAGCCCGGCAGGCGCGCCTGCGGCAGCTCACGCACTTGGGCTGGTCCGTGGCGCTCATCGGCATCATCCTCATCTTCCGCGTCATCAACGAGCAGAGCCTGATTGACGCCGTGTTCAAAACCGCCGGCTACACCTACGGCCCACTGCTGGGCCTCTTCGCCTTCGGCATCCTCACCGGCCGCAACCTGCGCGACAACCTCGTGCTGCCGACCTGCTTCGCCGCCGTGGGCCTGACCTGGCTTATCGTCTCGCACTCCGTGGAGTGGCTCGGCGGCTACAAGTTTGGCTTTGAAATCCTGCTGCTCAACGGTTTACTGGTATTTCTGGGGCTGCTGGCCATTTCCCTACCCCCCTCATCCAGCTCAGTGAACCTTCAAGCCGAGCCGGTGTTGGGATAACAGCCATTCGCGGCTGGTTTTTTGATTATTCTGATGTTTCACCAGTTTGCTGAAGCTCAGCATCGCCGCCCTTTATGAATCACCGCTTATCAGGCATGAAGTTTTTAATATTGGCGCTGCTGTTTCCCGTCGCCGCGTGGGCGCAGCAGCCGGCCGCGCCGGCCGCCGCAGTCCCTACCCCCCCTTCCGCGCCTAAGCCCATCGTGCTGCGCCCCGGCCACATGCAGGTGCAGGCCAACCCCGCCGCCAACCGCCCCGACCGGGCGCCGGTCTACCCGGGCGGGGCCGAGGCGCTGGGCTTGTTTTTCCTCCAAAACATCAAATATCCCGAAGCCGCCCGCGTCAAGCAGCTCAGCGGCACGGTGCTCGTGCGGGCCACGGTCAATGTGGACGGTACGGTCAGCAACCCCACGGTTGCTAAATCCTTATCGCCCGAATGCGACGCCGAGGCCCTGCGCGTGGTGGTCCTGCTCACGGGCTGGCAGCCGGCCATGCGGCGCGCCCGGCCGCTGCCGGTGCTCATTGAGCTGCCCGTGCCATTTGGCGGCGCCGGCGAGGTGAGAGTAGAGCAGAAGCGCCGCAAGCCTAAAAGCTAGGATAGACTTATTAATAAGCCTGTCATGCTTTATCTGGTGTCCGCTTGCGAAGCACCTTATCACGCGGGAACGATGCACTAATCAATCGTTCTGGTTTCGTTCCCACGTAAGAGGATGCTTCGCAAGCGGACGCCAGATAAAGCATGACAAACGTTTTTGTTACCCCTGATTTATACCTAGCATATACCCTGCTCTAACCTATCCTTTCTAAATGGCCCGCAGCGGACTCAATACCAGCAATACCGACCCGGCAGCCGCCGACGCCCCCAAGCCCAAGCTTACCAAAGAAACCCTGCGGCGCAGCCTGCGCGTGTTTCGCTACGTGCTGCCCTACCGCACCAAGTTCATCATTGGCATGGTGCTGCTCACCTTCAGCAGCGCCACTACGATGGCCTTTCCCTGGGTGATTGGCAAGCTGGTTGATTTAGCCAACGGCAAGGCCGTGGTGCTGCCCGGCGGCTTTGGGGTAAGCATCAATAAAGTCGGGCTGTTTCTCTTCCTGATTATCCTCCTGCAAGGGCTGTTTTCGTTCGGGCGCATCTGGTTTTTCACTCAGGTGAGCGAGTTCACGGTGCGCGACATCCGGCAGGCGCTCTACGCCAAGTTCGTGACCCTGCCCATTCCGTATTTCGAGAAAAACCGCGTCGGGGCCATCACCTCGCGTATTACTTCTGACGTGTCGCAGATTCAGGATACGTTTTCTATCACCCTGGCCGAGCTGTTCCGGCAGGTGACGACGCTGCTGGCGGGCATCATCTTCATCATGGTCGTGTCGGTCAAGCTCTCGCTGTTTATGCTGGCCACGTTTCCGCCCATTGTCCTGCTGGCGATGGTATTTGGTCGCCGCATCCGCAAGCTGGCCAAAACCACGCAGGACGAGCTAGCCAAGGCCAACGTCGTGGTTGAAGAAACCCTGCAAGGCATCAACACCGTCAAGGCCTTCACCAACGAGCTGTTTGAAACCCAGCGCTATACCGCGGCCCTGACCCGCGCTGTGCAGGCCGCCCTCACCAGCAACCTCTACCGCGGCGGCTTCGTGCTCTTCGTCATCGTGGGTTTGTTCGGCGGCATTATCCTGGTGCTCTGGCGCGCTGCCACACTCACCCAGACCGGCCTGATGACCATCGGCGACCTCACTTCGTTTGCGCTCTACACCATGTTTATCGGCGCCTCCGTCGCGGGCCTGGGCGAGATTTATAGCAAAGTTCAGAGCACGCTCGGCGCCTCCGAGCGCATCCTCGAAATCCTGGATGAGCCCAGCGAGCCGACCCACCAATCCCTACCCCCCGGCCAGCCGGCGCTGCAAATCCACGGCGACATCGAGTACCAGCACGTGGCCTTCCGCTACCCCACGCGCCCCGATTTGCCGGTGCTCCAGGACATCAGCTTCGACATTCAGGCGGGCGAGAAAATCGCGCTCGTCGGTCCCAGCGGCGCCGGCAAAAGCACCATCGTGAGTTTACTGATGCAGTTCTACGAGCTGAGCGCCGGCCGCATCCGCATCGACGGCCGCGACGCCTCCTCCTACGACCTGACCGAGCTGCGCCGCCACATCGGCATCGTGCCCCAGGAAACGCTGCTCTTCGGCGGCACCATCCGCGAGAACATCGCCTATGGCCAGACCGACGCCTCCGACATGGCCATCATTGGCGCCGCCGAGCGTGCCAACGCCTGGCAGTTCATCAGCACGTTTCCCGAAGGACTTGACACGGTCGTGGGCGAGCGCGGCATCAAGCTCTCGGGCGGGCAGCGGCAGCGCGTGGCCATTGCGCGCGCCATCCTGAAAAACCCCGCCATCCTGATTCTGGACGAAGCCACGTCCTCGC
>NZ_CAXTEF010000010.1:86469-118161 GCF_964243305.1 uncultured Hymenobacter sp. | reverse complement strand
GGGGCCGAGGGCGGCTACTTCCGCCTCGGCGCCCGCGACCAGGCCCCGGAGCGGGGCCTGGCGTTCCAGAGCGATAATGCCTTGGGCACGGTGTTCTTGCGCTACGAGCTGCTGCCCGACGGCACGGCCTACGTCACCAATTTTGGCAGCGAGGCGCCGCGCATCCAGCCCTACGTGCAGGCTGGCGCGGGGCTGCTGCTCTACAATCCCAAAGCTTACTTTGGCCGCGCCCGGCCCACCGCCAGCACCGCCTTCCTGGCCCCGGAGCGCAACGACTACCCCGCCCTGGCCGTGGTACTGCCGCTGGCCGTGGGCCTGAGCGTGCGCGCCACCGACCAGGTGCGCGTGGGCCTGCAAGGCACCTACTATTTCACCAGCACCGACCACCTTGACGACGTGAGCGCCCGCGGCAATCCGGCCCAGAACGATGGCTTCGGCACGCTGGAAGTGAAGCTGGAGTATACGCTGGGCCGGTAAGTAACGAGCTTTAAACGCGGAAGGGGGGTAGGGCAATGTGCCCTACCCCCCTTCCGCGTTTAAACTAAAGTTTTTGCCCACTTCCTGCTTACAAGTCCATAGCCCGCGCCAGGGTTCTCCGTAGCGGGGCGGAGTATGAAAATCGGAAACGGTCAGGGACTAAAAGCGCTAAATGACGGCGTTTGTCCCTCGAATCAGCCCGTTGGTGTATTATTCTTGGAATAGTGAAATGTGAAGGATATGTTTGAGAGCCTGTAGCACAAACCACCTCTTATTTTAAAACTTAATCACCTACCTATCTATGGCCGAACCTGGCGATTTTTTCCCGTTTTAGTTTTCACCAATCAACCTGCTCTCTCATGAAAACAGTAGGTCCTTAATCTCGCCAGAATAAGTTCTACCCTCCACCACTCAGGCTGCTATTAGCGGCTATTTTCCTGCTCGTGAGCAGCTGCGAAAAGCCCAGTCTCGAATCGGAGAGCCCCGACGAATCAAACGGCCCCAGCGTGGCAGCCGTTGCCAACGCAAATCAGCAGCTTGACGATAAGGGCAAAAATCCATTTACAGTGGAAAACATGCGGCAGGCTTATACCAACCTGTTATACCCGCCTGATGATTGCATCGATTGCCCAAGCCCCCCACCTCCTACCCCGGAACCAGTAGTACAGCCAACTCACCTGTACGTGCGC
The DNA here is from genome assembly GCF_964243305.1 of uncultured Hymenobacter sp. Taxonomy (GTDB): domain Bacteria; phylum Bacteroidota; class Bacteroidia; order Cytophagales; family Hymenobacteraceae; genus Hymenobacter. The sequence continues at coordinate 116,995 of NZ_CAXTEF010000010.1, read as the reverse complement.
TTCAAACCCGCTGATGTCAATCAAATCGCGGACCTCGACGACTTGGGTTATCAACTATCCTGGGAGCCGATGGATGAGTCGGTGGCGGCCGTGACGACGGTGGACTATAATTCCGACGTAATACCTTGGGTTTATAGCGTTGTGCCCGTCGGCACTTCCTTTCCAAGCTACATTCAGCGTGAGCAGATAGCGCAGTTATTCCTTTTCTACCCGGAGAGTGGAGACGCGAGAGATGTAGACTATACAGAACCTTACCCAACTCCCCCCTTCCCAACCGAGCCCTGCACACAGTGGGACCCGTCTTGCAACTGCTACGTGCGGTGCGGAACTGCTAGCGCTACTACTGCCACTGTAGAGAACCGGATAACGGACAAACCTAATAAGCAGTTGGCCGCTACCGAAAAGCTGAAGCAAGCCGGTATTTCTCCCCGCGCCCTTTACGACGAGGCCATGCGCATCAGTGGCCATTCGGACGAGGCCATAGCGGCTCAGAGGTCAGCCCCAACCAAACCCGGCGGAGTGCAGGCGCAAGGTGTCCGTTATAAGCCGAGTGGCCGGATTCTGGTGCAGGACACTGATTTGGGCAATGTAGCCTTGCGCGGAGTTGAAGTAAAATCGCGGCGCTGGTTTCAGTTCGGCAGCAATTTTACCGACACGCAGGGCAATTTCGCTATCAGCACCAGCTACAAGAACAAGGCTAAAATTGCTCTGCAATTCAAAAATAACCTCGCTACCACCCGCGGCATTATTAGTGGGCTCAGGTTCTGGCAGGCGGTGTTGCCTATCAAATCAGATTTAGGCACATATGCGGGTCCGGCAATGCAGAACCTAGCTTACACTGTTACTTTCCGCGGCGGCTTAGACCAAGCGCAGAGCAAAGGTGCCTCAACCTGGACGGCTGCTACCCTCTTTAACACGCTGGCCGATGCCCAGACCTACTCAGTGGCCCGAGGCCTGCCTGGTCCTGTCCGAGGCATCAATATCTGGCTGTTTCCCGACATACCCCTTGCGGGCGGTGGTTATGCCTCGACACCTATGCTACGCAGAATAGCTGATACTTCGCTGGCCTCGCGCCTTATTGATAACATGCTGCTGAATATGGGGCCGCTTGGAATAGCCAAGTATCTGCTCAAGCAACTTCTTCAACGTCAGTTGCCGGACATGACTGTCTTTTATCGCGGCGACCAAGGTGCGTTAGCCTCCCACCAACTAAATCCACTGTTGTACCATGAACTGGGCCATACACAGCATTATAGCCAAGTAGGCAACAGCTTCTGGTCTGCGTTTATCGGCAAGATTATAACCAGTTTTGGTTACGGCGACAAGACTGGTATAGAAGCCGGCCGCGTTGCTATCAGCGAGGGCTGGGGCAATTATGTCGAGCGGCTTTTCACGATCGACAAATACCAGGCGAGTGTTGCTCCCGCACGAGCAAGAGCTGCCTTGTTTGAGCTAGATTATCAGGTTCCAGGTGATTACGGTTACAACTGGTTTGTGTATGGCATGTACCACGATATGACTGATAGTACGCCAGAACCTGTTTCTACTGTTGTTGACGACGTAACTGCTTACACGCCTGCTACTGTTTTTCGAGGTTTGCAATCAGACGTATCCACAGTGCGGAGCTACCAGGCGAGGGTTAACGCACAAAATAGTAGCGTGCAAGCAGCTCAGTTGGAGCGCCTTGTAACCAGCTACCGGTGGTAGTGATGATAGTATTCCGTTTCTTGCTCTGCTTAAGCCTGCTCCTGTCCCTTACTGGATGCCCGGAGAAAGAGGACTATCCCGTTATCGTGCCCATTAGCTTCTTGGTTCCTGTGACCATCACACCCAGCAGCCCTATTATGCAACGTGGCGACACCCTGTGGTTGGAAGCTGACTTTTCGGACTCACTAGTGGATAAAAATAGTGGACATCGCTACCGAGTTCGGCCCCAAGACCTGAACTTGAATTCTGGAATCTTCTATGAGCAATTGGTGGGCATTGGTAGTCAACCAGTGGGTATTGCTCGCACGTTTCGCCTCGTAGAAGAGATAGGGCAGGCCCCGGCAGGCGGCGCCCTCACCACGGCCTTCAAACCTCTTTACGATGGTCATTACTATAAAGCCCGCATTGGGTTAATTCCTGGTAAGGCTGGCGTCACAGCTATATCGTTGCTGCTATCGCCTAAAAACTCAGCCGATGGCACTAACGTCTTGGATAAATTTATTCCATTTATTCAGTTGCCTCCCAACTCAGAGGGCCGGGAACAGAAAGCAGTATTGGCAGACTCGTTCTACGTCATCAATGATGGCCAAGCCAACAACTTCGACTTGTATAGCCAACATACTAAAGCTTTCGCACTTGAACCCGGCACGCCTGCCATACAGGTCATCTACGAGCAGAAAAGCACCTTCACAGTTGAGGTGGAGTGAGCCCATTGCTTTCAGCTTTAAAAAGGCGCTGTTCAACTGAACAGCGCCTTTTTGCTGTTTCTCATTTTTCCAAACCCTGTCACTTCTAATTACTATGCCTGCGCTACGCCTACTGCTCAGCTTAAGCCTGCTACTTGTACTTACGGGATGTCCTAAAAAAGAGGATTATCCTCTCATTGTGCCTATTGGCTTTTTGCCTCCAGTCATAATAACACCGTCTCGTAGTACTATGCATCGAGGGGATACGCTATGGCTGGAAGCCAGCTTCTCTGATTCGCTGCTGGACAAGAATAGCGGGCGTCGGTATCGGGTGCGACCACAGGACCTAGATTTACGCTCTTTTATCTACTATACAGAACTAGTAGGTATTGGTCAGCAACCAATCGGCATTGCGCGCACATTCCGCCTTGTCGAAGAAATTGGACACGCTACTATAGATGGTTCCTCCACCGGCAGCTTTCAGCCTGAGTACGACGGTCACACTTACCGGGCTCGAATTGGACTGATTCCAACCAGAGCTTGCATTACGTCTATCGTGCTCCTCCCATCGCCTGAGAATCCAGTTACTAAAACGAAAGCATTGGATGATTTTTTGTCTTTTATTCAACTGCCCCTTACAGCAGAAGGTCGGCAGCAGAAGGCCGTACTTGATGACTCGTTTTATGTCATCAATGATGGGCAGGCCAATAATTTCGACTTGTTTCGCCAGTATTACAGCGCTCGCTCATTCGACCCCGGAGTACCAGATGAGACTATCATCTACGAGCAAAAAAGCACCTTCACCATCGAGGTGAAGTAAGTTAGTTGTATCTCTGGATATTAAAAAGGCGCTGTTCAGTTGAGCGGCGCCTTTTTGCTGTCTCTCATTGTCCGGGATTTTGCCACTCCTGCTTGCTATGGTTCCGCTTCGCCTGCTATTTGGCCTGTGCCTGCTACTGTCACTCACAGCTTGTCCTCAAAAAGAGGAATACCCCGTTATCGTGCCCATTAGCTTCTTGGTTCCTGTCACCATCACACCCAGCAGCCCTATTATGCAACGTGGCGACACCCTGTGGTTGGAAGCCAACTTTTCGGACTCACTGCTGGATAGAAATAGCGGACATCGCTACCGGGTTCGACCCCAGGACCTGAACTTGAGTTCTGGAATCTTCTATGAGCAATTGATAGGTATCGGTAGTCAGCCAGTGGGTATTGCTCGCACGTTTCGCCTCGTAGAAGAGGTAGGACAGGCTCCGGCAGGTGGCGCCCTTACCACAGGCTTCAAGCCACTTTACGATGGCCATTATTATAAGGCTCGCATCGGGCTGATTCCTAACAAAGCTAGCGTTACAGCTATCTCGTTGCTGTTATCGCCTAAAAACTCAGCCGATGGCACTAACGTCTTGGATAAATTTATTCCATTTATTCAGTTGCCTTCTAATTCAGAGGGCCGGGAACAGAAAGCAGTATTAGCTGACTCGTTCTATGTCATCAATGATGGCCAAGCTAACAATTTCGACTTGTATAGGCAACATACTAAGGCTTTCGCACTTGAACCTGGTACACCTCCCATACAGGTTATCTACGAACAGAAAAGTACTTTCACAGTCGAGGTAAAGTAGGCTAGCTGCTTTGAATCTTGAAGAGGCGCTGTTCGGTTGAACAGCGCCTTTCTATTGTCTCTAATTATCTCAAATTGCAGCGCTTTAATTACATACTCCCACTACGCCTACTGCTCGGCCTAAGCATGCTGCTTGCGCTAACGGGATGTCCTAAAAAAGAGGATTACCCTCTCATTGTCCCTATTGGCTTTCTGATTCCTGTCACCATAACACCTAGTAGTGGTACTATGCTGCGCGGAGACACGCTCTGGTTAGAAGCCCATTTTTCGGACTCACTGCTGGACAGAAATAGCGGACACCACTACCGCGTTCGGCCCCAAGACCTAGTTCTGAATTCTGGTATCTTCTATAAGGAGTTATTGGGAATCGGTAAAAGTCCGATTGGTGTTGCCCGCACATTTCGCATTGTAGAAAAAGTAGGTAAAGCCACGATAGACGGGGCTTCTACTGGCAGTTTTGAGCCACTATATGATGGGCACCGTTATCAGTTACGGATTGGAGTGATTCCTACTAAAGCGGGGGTACTATCTCTTTCGCTGCTGTTATCGCCAAAGAATCCAGCTGATGGGACTCCTGCTCTTGACGGCTTTCTTCCCTTCATCTATTTGGCCCCTACGGCGGAAGACCGGGAGCAAAAGGCGGTATTAGCTGACCCATTTTACGTTATCAACGATGGTCAAGCCAATAATTTTGACTTGTATAGTCAACATGTCAAAGCATTCGCTCTCGAATCAGGTGTGCCTTCCGAAACTGTTATCTACGAAACCAAAAGCACTTTCACAGTGGAGGTAAAGTGAGCTTACTGCTTTCAGCTATAGAAAGGCGCTGTTCGGTTGAACAGCGCCTTTCTGCTTTCATCTACATTAACTACTTAGAACACGAACCGCGTGCTCAGGAACGCCGATTCCTGCTCGTTCACAATCTCGCTCAGCAGGGCTTTGTTGGCTTCGTTCTGCTTGGTGGCGACCACCGTGCGGATGCTGAACGAGCGTAGCGCGTCGCTCACCGAGAGCGTGCCCTCGGCCGAGTCTTTGCGGCCGGGGAAGGGGAAAGAGTCGGGCCCGCGCTGGCACTGGGCGTTGATATTAACGCGGCTGACCTGGTTGACGAGCTGATCAATAAGGTAGGCGATTTCCTCGGACTCGGCCCCGAAGATGCTGACCTGCTGGCCGTGGTTGGAGCTGATGATGTACTCGATGGCCTCGTTCACGTCGGCAAACGGCGCCACTGGCACGATGGGCCCGAACTGCTCTTCGCGCCAGAGTTTCATGCCCTCGCGCACCGGATACACCAGCGCTGGCAGCACCAGCGGGCCGGCGGCCGTGCCGCCCTCATTCACGACGCGGGCGCCCTGGGCCTGGGCATCGGCGAGGCACTCGGCCAGGCACTCCGGCTTCTGGGGCTCGGGCAGCGGCGTGATGTTCACTTTTTCGTCCCAGGGCATTCCGGGCTTGAGCTTGTTGATTTCGGCACCCAGGCGCGCGAGGAAGTCCTCGGCAATGCTTTCGTGGACGAAAAACAGCTTGAGGGCCATGCAGCGCTGGCCGTTGAAGCTCAGCGCGCCCAGCACCGATTCCTTTACGGCCACGTCCAGGTCGGCGTCGGGCATGACGATGGCCACGTTCTTGGCGTCGAGGCCGAGCACGGCGCACAGGCGGTTGGACTTGGGGTGCAGCCTCTTGAGCGAGTCGGCCACGCGGCTGGAGCCGATGAGGGCGAGCACGTCAATCTGGCCCGAAGTCATCAAAGCCGGTACGATGGCATTGCCGCGGGATGTAGTCGATGGTGCGGTCAAACTCCTTTTCCGAGTCGCCCACCGACTTGCCGATTTCTCACATCAGCAGGCGCACGATGTCGGTTTTCTGCTGGCTGATGATAGCGGTGAACTTCTCCACGGCCGCGATGCAGCCGGCCACGCTCATCGTGGGCCACTCGCCGCGGCCGTGATCGTAGGCCTGCACGGCCGCCCCGAGGGCCTTGAGGCTCTCCGCCTCATCAAGCAGGGGGTAGGAGCCGATGACGCGGCCCCGGAGCGAGCCGTCGGGCTGGCGCCCGGTCATCGGCGAGACGACCTCCTGCACGGGGCTGCCTCAGTGGAGCAGCTCGCCGTCGCGCAGGTAGTCGCGCTGGGGCAGGGGCGCGGGCAGCCGCCACTGCTCCGGGATGGCGGCGTCGGATTCGGGAAAGAGTTGAGTGAGCTGGTCAGCGGTCGTTGGCGAAAAAGAGGGCAAAAGAAAGGTCAGGGCTCAGACTACGAACCTTGCCCAAAGGTTGGGGTTAGCGAACGGGACACAGCCAAAAACGGCCGAAGCTGGCGGGAAAACGGCTATCCGGGCCGCGTGCTTTAACGGCGCCCGCGGCTGCTTACGCAGTGGTTTGCCTTGCTGCTGATTGCCTGGCAAGTAGAATAAGCTGGCGGCGGGCCGCAAAGCCGCTCGCGGCATCCAGTCGCGCCTCGGGCGCGTTTACGTTGCCAGCCCTACCCCCCTCGTTTTTGCCCATGTCGCTCAAGCTCCTGCTGCTCTTCAATTTCGGCCTGGCGGCCGTGCTCACCGGCCTTATCTGGACGATTCAACTGGTGCATTACCCCAGCTTCGGACTGGTGGGCAAGGCCGAGTTCATCAGGTTTCACGCCGCCCACACCGCCCGCATGGGCTACCTCGTGGCGCCGCTCATGGTGCTGGAACTGGGCCTGAGCTTGTGGCTGGCCGGCGCGGCGCGGCACTCGGCGCTGGCGGGCCCGGCCGCCTGGGCGCTGGCCCTGGTGGGCCTGATTTGGGCGGTAACGTTCTTTATCTCCGTGCCCTTCCACAACCGCCTGGCCGCGGGCTTCGACTACATCGCCATCGATGGCCTCACGCGCACCAACTGGCTGCGCACCCTGGCCTGGACTACGCGGCTGCTGGTGTTAGGCTGGGTTGTTTTCAAGGAGCAATAAGCAATCAAAAGAATGTCATGCTGAGCGCCGCGCAGCGGAGTCGAAGCATGACGTTCTTTTGATTGCTTATTGCTCATTACTTATTGTCATTCAATGACTTCGAGCACGGTGCGGAATGAGACGTACTGGCCGGCGAAGCGGGATTCGATATCAGCGCGCAGGGCGGGGGCCACGTGCTCCTGGTAGGCGTCGAGCTGCTCCAGGCTCAGGCAGTAGTACTGGGCGGCGTAAGTGAAGCCGCCGTCTTCCTCGTTGAGCAGGCGCAAGAGCTGGTTTTTGATGAAAAAGCCGCTGGCCATCACCTCGGGCATGTGCACCTCGCGCATGTAGGTTACCCAGGCTTCGGCGGCAGCGGGCTCCAGGCTGCTGGTTACGTTGTAGAGAATCATACTGTGAATGAGTGAATGAGCGAATGAGTGGAGGCTCGACTAGCGCAGTGCGAACACTTCACTCAATCGCTCATTCACTCATTCACCGCGGGTTACACCCGCATCAGGTCGGGCTGAAAGTTATTGATGCGGGCCTGAATGCTTTTGCCGTCGAGCTTTTCGCGGGCGGCGGCCTGGGCCAGGGCGGGCAGCTCGTCGTCGCCGGCCAGGCGCAGGTTGATGATTTGCGCCAGCGTAAGCTGCTGCTCCAGAGGCGCGAAGCGCTGGCCGGTCAGCTCAAAGTAGCGCTGGCGCACTTCCAGCCGCACGAGGCGGTCTTGCAGCTTGAGGGCGTAGTGCTGGCGCAGCAGCAAAATGGTGAGCAGCAGGGTCAGGGCCACGCCGGCCAGCGTAAACCAGAGCCGGGCAATCTGGTCGTCGTCGCCGGCCACCTTCGAGTAGCGGATAACCGAGTAGCCCAGCATGAGCAAGGCCAGGGGCAGCACCACAAAATGGTGCAGCGGGTAGAGCATGGTCGGGTTTTTGGCAGCCATCGGCAGGGGTTGGTTGGGGAGAGGGGGGTAGGGAAAGAACAGGCTGGCTGCTAGCGGGTGGCGAAGCAGCCGTTCAGCCTACCCCACAAAAAAGCTCCGGCCGGGGCCGGAGCTTTCTGAATTACGCAGGGGCGTGGGCCCTAGTTATCTTTGCCCCTGCCCATCTCCTTGGAGAGCTTTTTCTCGGATTTGGCGGCCTGGCGGGCAGCGCGCTCCTGCTTTTTGGCGTCATTGGCAGCCTGGCGCTGGGCTTTCATCTGGTCGCGCTGGGCGCGCTCCTGTTTGCGCTGCTCCTTGAGCTGCTCCTTGAGGTCATTCGACTGGCTGCGCTGATCTTCCAGACGGCCTTTTTCGTTGCGCAGTGCCTGCTCATGCGAGTCGGTTTGCTGCTTTTGCGCGTCGTAAGTGGCCTTGGCTTCGTCGGCGCGCTGCTTCTGCTGCTCTGGTGTCAGCGGTAGGGCCGCCGGGTCGGTCGTGATGGTGGTGGTCGTGGTCGTCGGCGTGGTGGTCGTAGTCGTCGGCGTGGTTTGAGCCGAGGCAGCGGTGGCAGTGGTCAGGGCGGCGAGCAGAGCGGCGCCAAGCAATATGTTTTTCATGGTTGAAGTTAAAAATCAAATTTATTATTGATTTCGTCCTCAAACGCAGCCGGCAGCCGGAAGTTCACTCCGCACGTTTTCGGCGGTTTACTCTTCCACGTAGTCGAGGTCGTGGCCGTAGCTTTCGGGCAGCGTGCGCACGGCCCAGAACGCCACCACCAGCGTGAGGGCGCCCAGCACGGCGGCGCCCGGCACGAAGCCCAGCGCCCCACTCAGGTACTTGAAGGCCGGCACCAGCCCCACCACCGCGCCGCGGGCGAAGTTGGGCGCCGTGGTGGCCACCGTGGCCCGCAGGTTGGTGCCAAACTGCTCGGCTGCCACGGTCACGAACAAGGCCCAGAAGCCCACCGACAAGCCCAGCACGAAGCACACGGCATAAAACGTTTTCGGAGTAGCTCCCTGAATCCCAAACAGATACACGCCCACCATCAGGCCACAAAACCCCAGAAACACTTGCAGCGCCCGGTTGCGCGAGCGCCAGAGCTGGCTCAGCGCGCCGGAGGCAAAGTCGCCGAACACGAGCCCGAAGTAAGCCCAGAACACGGCCAGCCCCGCCGTCACCTCGCCGGTCAGCTTCAGCGCGCGCCCAAATTCCGGGGCCAGGGTGATGAGAATGCCCACCACGAACCACAACGGCACGCCGATGAGCAGCACCCGCAGGTATTTGCCCAGCCGCCGCGGGCTAGTGAAGAGGCTCAGAAAGTTGCCCCGCGCCACGCCCGCCTGCGCCGCCACTTCCCGGAACATGCCCGACTCGACCACGCTCACCCGCAGCACCAGCAGGGCCAGGCCCAGCGCGCCGCCCACGAAGTAGGCGTTGCGCCAGCCCAGCTGCTGGCCCACCCAGTAGGCCAGCATGGCGCCGCTCACGCCCACCGTGGCCACTATCATGGTGCCGTAGCCGCGCTTTTCCTTCGAGAGGCTTTCGCTGACCAAGGTGATGCCCGCGCCCAGCTCGCCGGCCAGCCCGACGCCCGCAATCAGCCGCAGCCAGGCGTACTGCTCCACGGTCTGCACGAAGCCGTTGGCGATGTTGGCCAGCGAGTAAATCAGAATCGAGCCGAACAAGACCGAGAGACGCCCGCGCTTGTCGCCGAGAATTCCCCACAGGATGCCGCCGAGCAGCATTCCGCCCATCTGCATGTTTATCAGAAACAAGCCCTGGCTCGTGAGCTGCGCCGCGTCGGTAATGCCCAGCCCCTTGAGGCTCTCCACGCGCACGATGCTGAACAGAATCAGGTCGTAGATATCAACGAAGTAGCCCAGCGCGGCCACGATGACGGCCGCCGAAAACAGGCCGGCGCCGCCGGACCGGGACGCGGCCTTGGGGGCGGGAGGGGGGGTAGGGAAAGCGGAGGTTTGCATAAGCGAAATGTAGGACCAAACCAGCTAAGCGCGCCCGCGCCCGCCGCCCCGCGCCGCCCGTGTCTCAGCCGAAATACTGCTGCGCAAACGCCCGGGCGTAGGCTTTTACCTGCTCGCGCACGGCCCGGAACTGCGCCATTATCTCCTCCTCGCTGCCCGTCGCCTGGGCCGGGTCGGGGAAGTTGTGGTGCAGCTTTTTGGCCGAAGAGGGAAACACCGGGCACACCTCGTGGGCGTGGTCGCAGACGGTGAGCACGTAGGCGAAGGGCACGGCGGCGTACTCGTCGACGTGGTTGCTGGTGTGGTGGGCGATGTCAAGGCCATCCTCGGCCATCGTTTGCACGGCGCGCGGGTTGAGGCCGTGCACCTCGACGCCCGCGCTGTAGACGTGGGCCCGCCCGTTGAGCAAGCGTTCCAGATAGCCGTGCAGCAGCTGGCTGCGGCAGGAATTGCCGGTGCAGAGCACGAGCACATTTCTCTTGGCTGGCATACGTTTTACGACTTTAAGAAAAATCAAACTCGCGGCGCTTGCTCGGCCCGCGCCCTACCCCCGTACCAGCGGCGCCGAAACCAGAAGGCCACATTCACCAGCGCAATCAGGGCCGGCACCTCAATTAACGGCCCGATAACGCCGGCAAATGCCTGCCCGGAGTTCAGCCCAAATACCCCGATGGCTACCGCAATAGCCAACTCGAAATTGTTGCCCGTGGCCGTGAAGGCAATGCTGGCATTCTCCGCATAGTCGGCCCCCAGCCACTTGCCCGCCGCGAAGCTGAGCACGAACATAATCCCGAAGTACAGGGCCAGCGGCAGGGCAATGCGCAGCACGTCCAGGGGCAGCTGCACGATGGTTTCGCCCTTGAGGCTGAACATGACCACGATGGTCAGCAGCAGGGCCACGAGCGTGAGCGGGCTGATGGCCGGAATGAACACCTTTTCGTACCACTCGCTGCCTTTGAGGCGGCGCAGCACGGTGCGCGAGAGAAAGCCGGCCGCAAACGGCAGGCCCAGGTAAATCAGCACGCTTTGGGCGATGTCCCCGATGCCGATGTTCACGGCGTAGCCCTTCAGCCCGAAGTAGGGGGGTAGGACCGTGATAAAGAGCCAGGCCAGCACCGAGTAGAACAGCACCTGGAAGATGGAGTTGAGCGCTACCAGCCCGGCGGCGTATTCGCGGCTGCCGTCGGCCAGCTCATTCCACACCAGCACCATCGCAATGCAGCGGGCAATACCAATGAGAATCAGCCCCATCATGTACTCGGGCTTGTCGGGCAGCAGCCAGATGGCCAGCAGGAACATGAGCAGCGGCCCGAGTATCCAGTTCAGAAACAAGGACAAGCCAATAATGCGCGTATTCTTGAACACCCTCGGCAGCTGCTCGTACTTCACCTTGGCCAGCGGCGGGTACATCATCAGAATCAGCCCAAGGGCCAAGGGCACATTCACCGTGCCCACCGAGAAGTAGTTCACCGCGTCGTTGATGCCGGGCACGCCGTAGCCCAGGGCCACGCCCAGCGCCATTGCCAGAAATATCCAGAGCGTCAGGCCGCGGTCGAGGCCGGAGAGCTTGCAGCGGGCCAGCGCGGCGGGTTCGGGCGCGGGCAGGGGGGTAGGAAACTCAAGCAAAGGCCTCATTTTTCGGTTTTCAGGAAGGAGAAGTAGCCAGTGCCAGCCCGGCGTTCTCCAGCCCCACCGTGGTGCTGCGGCGCTCCAGCAGCACCGTGTCGCGCCAGACGCCGCGCAGCTGCCCAATACGCTCGCGGCGGCCCACGGTGCGGAAGCCGGCCGCCGCGTGCAGCTGGGCGCTGGCCGTATTTTCGGGGAAAATACCGGCCTGTAAGGTCCAGATGCCGTTTTGCTCCGATTCGGTGATGAGCGCCGCCAGCAGCTGCCTGCCCACGCCCTGCCCGCGCGCCGCCGCGGCCACGTACACGCTCACCTCGGCCACGCCGCCGTACACGCAGCGGCCCGACACGGGCGAAAGGGCGGCCCAGCCCAACACCTGTCCGGCCTCATCGAGCGCCACCAGCCGGCTGTGGGGCAGGTGGGCGGCCGTCCAGGCGGCCCAGGTAGGCGCCTGCGTCTCAAACGTGGCGTGGCCCGTGGCCAAGCCGGCTTCGTAGATGGCGCGCACGGCCGGCCAGTGCGCTTCGGTGAGGGGGGTAGGGATGATGGCGGACATGACAAATCAAGAGTAAAGATTTTCAGTAGCCGCCGCTCAGCAGCACCCGCCGCCCGGCGCGCAGGCCGCGGCTTGCAGCTGGGGCAAGGCCAGCAGCTGACTCGGGATGCCACAGGCGTCTTGCGCCAGGCAGGCGGTTTGTTTGGTAGTCAGGACGAAATCGGCGCCGTCGAACGCGAGGCTGAACTTGCCAATGGTCTCCTGCTGGTATTCCACTTCGATGTCCAAATCTTCCCGGCCCAGAATCCGCCCCGAGAGGTTGAGGATGTGCAGAAATTTCTGCGGCGCCAGCCGGTGGTCGTAGTCGCCGGCTTCCCAGAGCTGAAAGTTGGCCACGGTCTCCCGGCGTTCGACGCCCCCGCAGTCGATAAAATGCTTGGTTACCAGGCCAACTTCCGTCACGTGGAAATGGGCCGGCAGGTAAGTGCCATCCGGCAGGCGAAAGTTGATAGTGGCCAGTCCCGTCAGGGTCTGTTTCAGTTCGGAGATGTTCACGGGAAGAAGAATTAATTGATAAGAAAGGGGTTAGCAGGCGCAGGTGGGGGTAGGGATGTCAGCCGGCGCAATGTTCTGAAGCAGAGCGCCGAGCAGCTGACGCGCCCGCGCCCAGCCGGCCGGCGCCAGGCAGTAGCACACCCGTGGCCCGTCGATGTCGCCCTGCACGAGGCCGGCGGCTTTCAGCTCCTTGAGGTGCTGCGAAACGGTGCTTTGCGAGAGCGGCAGCTCTAGCACCAGCTCGCCGCATACGCAGGCCTGCCGCGCCGCCAGCAGCCGCAAGATTGCCAGCCGCGCCGGGTGGGCCAGGGCTTTGGCCAGCGCGGCCAGCTCCTGGTCTTCGGTGGTAAACTCCTGGATTTTGGACAGAGCCATTTCGTTTATCGTCGATTTACGATTACAAAAGTAGAAAACCCATCGCATAAATACGATAGGCTTCCAACTTTTTCTTTAAGAAACTCCCTACCCCCTACTTCAGCCGCAAAGGCACCACCAGCCTCACACTCAAGTTGCGGCCCATCCATGTTAAAACACCAGTTCGGGTATGTATATACAATATATAAAAATTGTCTTTGATTTATTCTGATTTAGCAGTAATGTATATTATTTCAGGCCAAAATCCCGCTGTTGGCGCGGCCTCGAGCGGATAAGTATGCACGAAGTCTTGTAGCCAAGCGCGAAGTTTAGGAGCTACTTTCTTTCGCTGCTTTGGCTCTAAGTAGTAAACGTCGCCAGTTGAGTTGTGAAAGTGCAATTCGAAATGCCAGTAGTTGCAACGGGTTGGGGCATGGCAGACGCGGCAGATAAAATTTTCGCCAATGGATGTAAACGCACATTCGTGTAGTTCTGCCACATGTAGCCAGTAGTAACCCCAATTTTCGGCCGCTACGCATTCCGCTTCTTCAGTGCTAGGCTGCTGCCCAATTTCACCAGGCTGCCAGGTACTGGCGAGGTGCGCTTTGTTCGGACTGGAGCGCAATACCCAGGCCGCATCGCAGAGCTGAAAGTCGCCAAGCAGATTTACTGAGAAGTGCCGGGCCAAGTCCTCAGTTGGGTGACTAAGCTGGTCAGGCAATATCTTCCCCATCGTATCAGTAACGTTGGGCTGCGAGGTCCGGCGCAAAACTTGGCCCCCACTTACGTGATAGCTGTTGAGCAGTCGGTAGTGCGGTTGAGGCACCATATGCAATGGATAAACGGGTGCGTCCGGCACGGGAATCAGGTGTTCAGGCATTCAAATGCTGCTGCAAATGGCCCCAAACCGAGGCAAACGGACCACTAATGGCCCATTTCTCTTGCCGATGCTGCCTAATAGCCACGAATGTGTCTTCGGCCGCATCAGCATCTTCTCCTAGATTCACCTCGGCGTACAGTGTGCCGCCTCCGGCGCCAGGTAGCTCAGCCCGCACATACAGGCTTTGTTCGTAAGTGAAGCCGGCGCTAACAGCCGTAGCGTCAAGCGGTACGACATGCAAGAGCTGCCCTAAACGCAGCAACGCATCTGTTGCGTCGGCGCTGCTCTGCCAGTGAGCCTGCTTGAGTTGCCAATCGCGCCAAATAGCAGGTAACAGCTTTTCTGTGCGCGTGAGTAGGAGCCGGTTCTCCGTGTCGAGAAACCCGGTTTGGGATGGTGACCAGGTAGCCTGCCTGGTCCATGAATCACCTGTAGCGCGTCCTTCTTCTCGTCGTGATGTCAACCGCTCAGCGGTATATGACTCAGCGGAGATGCTGTGTGGCGCGTAACTGGTGAAGGACAGGAGGGCAGGCATAAACGAGAAGAAATTTGCTATTCGTACTCTGGCTTCAACGAAGCCAAATAATCTGGGTTCAACAACCCAAAGAACACCTCTTTTTCACGCCGATGGGTTTCGTCAAGCTTGCTTAAAGCCTCTTGCAGAGTAGTTAACGGGGCCTGCTCCCAGATAATGTCCAGGTCGAACAACGATTGTGGCCCCTGACGGCCCGCTACCCGCTGACTGTCTGACAGCATCAGATTTACGCGGTAGCCATCGGTGGTACGCAACTGCGCTCGGTATTGAAACTGCTCCATAATGAGTTCTGGCGGCAGGGTAGGCAGTTGCACTAATAGCTGCTCATTAGCTGGTCGCCAAGGTAGCGCATTGATGTAACGCAGACCAATTCTGGTGAATCGCACGATTTCGCCGGTCTCCATCAACAGCTGTAATATGTGGCTTAAGCGCTGCTGATAAATTGACCACCCCAAATATTCAGCGCTGCAACTAACCCCTAAGTAGCCATCACGCAGCCGAAACTGAACACCTTGTCCGCGAAATAGTGGTTCGTCCTGAGCTTGAATCTGACCGCCCAGCACACTATTCAATAATTGAGCAGGTGGACGCAAATACTCAAAATCATTGATTAGTGCTGTGTAAAACTTCCCGAAGGCCACTTCAACGGGTGAGTTCGTGGTATAGTGAACTTCCACATATGTCTCCAGTAGCGCATCGGGTGTAATCTTTTTAGGAAGCCGAGACATCATAGCGCAAAGAAAGGAAAGACGGTCGAATAGCTGACCACTTTACAGCAAGTGAATTGTATCTGCTAGCTATCTCCCTACCCCCTACTTCAGCCGCAAAGGCACCACCAGCTTCGCGCTGATAGTGCGGCCCATATTAAAGACGCCGCGGCGGCCGTTGGCCACATTAAAATCGGCGTATTTCAGGCGGCTCAGGTGGCTTTGGTAGGCCACGTCGAAGAGGTTGTTGCCGGTGAGGAAAAGCGAGGCCAGGGTGCGGCCCTTGGCGTTAGTGAGGTCGCCGCCCAGGCCGGCGTGCGTCAGGGTGTAGCCGGGCGTGGCCGTCTCGGTATCGAAGGCGGCGAAAAATCGGTTTTGCCGGAACGTGTGCTCCACCTGCACGAAGGCGTAGAGGTGGGCCAGGCGGCCTTTCGGTCCCGCGCGCTGAATGCGCAGCTCGGTTTGCAGGCGGTCGGCGGGGATAAAGGGCAGGTACTTCGACTCTTCGGGCTGGTTTTTCTGCACGGCCCGCACCAGCGAAAACGAAGTTTCCAGGTGCAGCCAATCCAGCGGGTGGGGGTGCAGGTCGAGGCTGGCCTCGCCGCCGTAGAGCCGGGCCGCGCCCTGCCCAAAGCGAAACACGGGGTCGCCGGTGGCGGCCAGCGAGTCGCCGCCGAGCTGGCTTTCCAGCTTGCGGGGGAAGATGTAGTTGGCGATGTTGTTCCGGAACGCATTCAAACTCAAACTCACGTGGTCGGTGACGTAGGAGGCGCCCAGGTCGGCTTGCAGGCTGGTTTCGGCCCGGAGGCCCGGCTCGCCGATTTCGTAGCGAATCGTGCCCTCGTGCTGGCCATTGGAGCCCAGCTCGGCGATGTTGGGGGCGCGGAAGCCGCGCGAGAGGTTGGCCTTGAGCACCAGCTTGTCGGTGGCGCTGAACGAGCCGCCCACGCTGCCGCTCACGTTCTGAAACGTGCTGCGAAAGCCGCCAAACCTGGTTTCGGCGCCTGCCGTGCCGGCCGATACGGGCTCCTCATTCGCATCCAGATACAAGGCTCGGGCGTTGGTGCGGCGCCGGTCGTAGCGCAGGCCGCCGCTCACATCCAGCCGGCCGAAGGCTTTGCGGGCCACGCCGAACACGCCGCCCTCGTCGGTGCGATAGGCCGGAATCAGGAATTCCCGGCCGCGGTTTTGGTTTTGCTGGTGCAGGCCGCTCAGGCCGGTCGTGAAGTTCCAGCCAGCCACTTCGGGCAGGAAGTAGCGCAGGCTGTAGTCCACGGTTCGCAGGTCGAAGTACAGGCCCGGCGTATTAAAATTCACGGCGTCGCCGAACTCGCGGCGGCGGTTTTGCTGGTAGTTTACTTGCACCGTCAGCCGCCCGCCTTCCTCACCGAGGATGAAGTTATTATCGGTGCCCAGGCGCAAGTGGTTGACGCGCTGCCGGGGCTCGACCAGGTTGTAGCCGCGCAGCTCGGCGGCAGTTGCTTCGCGGGTTTCGGCCTCGCCGCGGCCATTGTCGACCTCGCGGGTGAAGCGGCCCGAAACCGGGTCGCGGCTGCCCTCGACCAGGCCAATTTCCTGGTTGAAAGTGCTGAAGGTGAGGTGCGAGAAGCCCCAGCTTTTGTTTAAACCCACGTAGGCGTTGGCGTTCTGCTCATTGAAGCCGGAGTTGAAGACGCGGCCATCGGCGGCATTGCGGTAGGCGCCGGCGCCCTTGAGCGAGCCGCGCGCCAGCCAGTTGAAGCCATTGAGGTTGCCCGCATTTTGCAGCGAGTAGCCTCGCAGGTGATTGTTGGTCTGATAGTTGGCCGCAACCTGGCCCGTGATGCGCCCCTCGTCCACGGGGTCGGGCGCCAGGAAGTTCACGACCCCCGCCATGCCATCGGAGCCGTACAGCAGCGAGCCCGGCCCCTTGATGATTTCGGCCCTATCGATGCTGAACTCATCTATCTCGATGCCGTGCTCGTCGCCCCACTGCTGGCCTTCCTGCCGGGCGCCATTATTCAGGGTGATAACGCGGTTGGCGCTCAGGCCCCGGATAACGGGTTTGCTGATGGCCGCGCCAGTGGTAATCTGACTTACGCCGGGCACGCGGGCCAGGGCATCCACGATGTTGGTGGCGGCCGTCTGGTTGAGGCGCTGCCGGTCCACCACGGAGGTGGGCACCGGCGAGCGGCGCAGCTCGGTGGCCTGCGAGACGCCCGTGACCACGACCTGCCCGATTTCGGTGGCCGCCACGCGCAGGGCCACGGTCAGCGGCTGGCCGGTGCCCGTGGCGACGGTCTGGCTCAGGGTGTTGTAGCCCACGTAGCGCACCTGCATCAGGAAGCGCCCGCGCGGCAGGCGGGCAAACTGGAAGCTGCCCGCCGAGTCGCTCACGGTCACTTGCCGCAGGTCGGGAAACAGAATGGTGGCGCCGGGCAGACCCTGGCCCGTCGCCTCATCAGTGATGCGGCCGGCGAAGGCAGCGCTGACGGCGCGGGAGGGGGTAGGCGCGGCTGGCGGCGGCGATGACTGGGCGGCGGTTGTGGCAATGGTGGCGCTCAGGAGGCCCGTCAGCAGGGCCAGCGGCGCAAGTTTGGATGGGAGCACAAGCAAATTCGGTTCGGGACAGTAATAGATTGATTGGCTGACTGACCAACCCCACCGGGATTGGCCACTAAGACCCCAAAGCCAGCGCGGGCCTTATTAACACTTGTTAGCCCTTGGCTACCAAACCGGCGGGCTGCCGCTAAGTCTTCTGGTCGTCAGCCCTGGTTGGCGGCCCTGGTTAGCGGTTGTTGCCGTCGCGGTTGGTGCGCACGACGCTGAGCAGGCCGGCGCAGGCGCGGGCGCGGCTTGCGCCCCCGCCGGCCCGGCCAGCAGGCTCAGCAGCCCTACCCCCCCAGGCCGTGAAGCAGCCCGGCCGGCAGAAACAAACCCTCATGGAAAAAGCGCACTAGCCGCACAGGCGCGGCAGAACAAGCGCGGGCGGGCCCCAGACCGCGGCGCAGTCGGGGCGAGGCTTGAAGTCAGGAAGAGCCGGGGGCCGCTAAGCTACGGGCGGGCCGCGCAGCTGCGCCGGCTGCCGCGCAATCCAGGGGGCCGTCGCCACGGTGGGCACCGGCGCCAGGGCAAAGCAAGGCCGGGCCAGCGGCTGGGGCAGCACCACCGGCGCACTGAGCACAAATGGCACGTCGTAGAAGTGCTCGACCTGGCAGTGCTGGTGCTTGGCGCCGAGCAGGGCCTTGCCTTGGTGCTGCCGCCGAAACACGGGCGCCTGGGCTACTTCCTCGGTGGTGTGCTGGTGCGAGTGCAGAGCCAGCACCCACGCCTCGGGCAGCAGCGTCCGCAGCAGGCAGACGAGCAGCAACAGGGCCAGATGAGTTCGCAGGGCGGGCACGAGCGCAAACATACGGGCAAACCGCGAAAGCATCGGCCGGCGCGGCGCGGGGGGGTAGGCAGAATCAGGGGCCTAATCTCAGCAGGTACGTCCCTCGTACCGTGGCCCTCAATTTCCTGAGTGCTTTCACGCCCGCAATTCTCACCGCCTTTCCCTCCCGGTGCTGATTAGTCAGCAGCTTTGCCGATTTTGCCTGCCCTTTGCCTGCCCTTTGCCTGCCCTTTGCTTGCCCCACGACGAGCCCCTGGCCGCGCCGCGCTGGAGTAGAGTTCCGCCGCTAATTTGACCCCGCCATCGAGGCCAAAGCGGTCTTCAACCACGCCTGATACGCACCGCAGACCGGCCCCCTTGGCACAACCGGCCGGGCCCACTAAGGCGCGGAGCTTGCCCGGCAGCCGGCCAATCAGTAAGCGGGCTTTAAGAGCCATTGGGGGGGGTAGGACGGGCGTTGACTGGGTTATTTTTAAGTATTAGGATAAGTTAATACAGCGGCCTACTTTTTGCGTTGCTGCGCCTGTTCTCCCCTTTTGGAGAGCCGCTCAGATTCCTATGCTCCTTCCGCCTTTTGATGCGCTGCAAGCTCAGCATGATGCCGACCTGGGCTTCATGCGCTTTCAGTGGCGGGAGCCTGCGGGCCACTACCTGCGCGCCGTGCAGGCCTCGGGCCGCAACCTGCGCCCGGCCCTGGCCTACGGCCGCGACCTGATAGTTGCGCGGCAGCCCACTTACCTGCTGATTGACTTCGAGGGCCTACCCCCCATCAGCCTGGCCGATGAGCTGTGGATGACGGTGAACTGGCTGCCGCAGGTGGCGGCCCAGGCCCTAAAACAGGTGGCCTTGGTCCTGCGCCACGAGCATCTGCACAACCAGATGACGGTCGAATCGCTGCTCTGGGCCGGCCGTCAGCTGCTGCACTTCCCGATTCAGGTGTTCGAGGACGTGCCCGTGGCGCTCGACTGGCTCACGCAGGGCGATACGGCGGCGGCGCAGCAGCTGCAAGCCGAATGGGATTCCCTACCCCCCCTGCCCCGCCCAACGCTGCCAACTTGACAGCGCCGGCCCGAGGTGGCGCAGCTTTTGGGACGGTGAAATGGTGAGCTAGTGAAATGGTGGTGGGGTAGTAGTCCCCGCCGCATTTTCCTTCTCACCATTTTACTATTTCACCATTTCACTGCATATGGAAACCGGCTCTATCTCGATTCACACCGAAAACATCTTTCCGATTATCAAGAAATTCTTGTACTCGGACCACGAAATCTTTCTGCGCGAGTTGGTCTCCAACGCCGTCGATGCCACCCAGAAGCTCAGCAGCCTGGCCCGGACGGGCGAGTTCGGCGGCGAGCTGGGCGAGTTGAAGGTGCGCGTGACCGTGGACAAGGAGGCCCGCAAAATCACGGTTTCGGACCGCGGCCTGGGCATGAGCGCCGAAGAAATCAAGAAGTACATCAACCAGATTGCCTTTTCCGGCGCCACGGAGTTCGTGGAGCAGTATAAAGAAAAGGATGCCACGACCAAGGACCAGATTATCGGCCAGTTTGGCCTGGGCTTCTACTCGGCCTTTATGGTGGCCGAAAACGTGGAAATCTGGTCGAAATCGTATAAGGAAGACGCCCTGACCGCCCACTGGACCTGCGACGGCAGCACGGAGTTCACCCTCGAAGAGCCCACCGGCGAGCACGAGAAAGCCGAGCGCGGCACCGACGTGGTGCTGCACGTGGCGGCCGATTCGGATGAGTTTCTGGAAGAAGCGCGCCTGCGCACCATTCTGGAGAAGTACTGCAAGTTTCTGCCGGTACCGATTGAGTTTGAGGGCGAGCTGATTAACAACACCACGCCCATCTGGACCAAGCAGCCGGCCGACCTGACCGACGAGGACTACACCACGTTCTACCAGGAGCTGTACCCGTATTCGGAGCCGCCGCTGTTCTGGATTCATCTCAACGTCGATTATCCCTTCAACCTGACCGGGATTCTGTACTTCCCGAAGGTGAAGGACGAGCTGCAATTTCAGCGCAACAAGATTCAGCTCTACTCGCGGCAGGTTTTCATCACCGATGAGGTGAAAGATGTGGTGCCCGAGTTCCTAATGCTGCTCCACGGCGTGCTCGATTCGCCCGACATTCCGCTCAACGTGTCGCGCAGCTTTTTGCAGGCCGATGCCAACGTGAAGAAAATCAACCAGTACGTCACGCGTAAGGTGGCGGACAAGCTGAATGAGCTGTTCAAAAAGGACCGCGAGGGCTACGAGCAGAAGTTTGGCGACATTGGCATGTTCGTGAAGTACGGGATGCTTTCGGACGAGAAGTTTTATGAGAAGGCCAAGGACTTCGTGCTGGTGCAGAACGTGGCCGATAAGTACTTCACGCTGAATGAGTACACCGAAAGCATTCAGGCCAACCAGCAGGACAAAAACGGCAACACCGTGGTACTCTACACGACCGACCCCGAGGCCCAGCACGGCTATGTCGTGGCGGCCCGGGAGCGCGGCTACGATGTGCTGAAGCTGGAAGCCGTGCTCGACCCGCACTTCATCGGGCAGCTGGAGCAAAAGCTGGAAAAGACCAGCTTCAAGCGCGTCGATGCCGACGCCACCGGCAAGCTCATCGAAAGGGAAGAAACCACCGAGAGCGTGCTCAGCGACGAAGACAAGACCAGGCTGCAAGAGCGCTACAGCAGCGCCATCAACAACCCCACCATGCAGGTGCAGGTCGAAGCCCTCTCGCCGCAGGACGCGCCGGTGACCATCAGCCAGAGCGAATTTATGCGCCGCATGAAGGACATGCAGCGCGTGGGCGGCGGCGGCGGAATGCAGATGTTCGGCTCCCTACCCGACTCGTTCACGGTGAGCGTGAATGCCAACCACCCGCTGGTGCAGAAGGTGCTGGCCGGCGAGGAAACCGGCGCCAAGCTCGCCAAGCAGGCCTTTGATTTAGCCTTGCTGGCCCAGGGAATGCTCAAGGGCGAGGCCCTGACGCAGTTCGTGAAGCGCAGCACCGAGCTGCTAGGGTAAGAGTTAAAAAGGACCGTCTGGTAATTCAGGCGGTCCTTTTTAATTTTTAACTCTCAACTTTTAACTGACCGCCTACCCCCTCTTCTGCGCCTGACCGGCCCGCACCAGCTGCCGAAACGCTCTGGCGCCATACACCTGCACCCCGCTTTCGCCCACGACCCATACGCGCTGGCGCTGGTCGACCTGCACAAGGCGCGGCTGAGTGGCGCCAGGCAGATGCAGCGGAATTAACGCCCGCTTCTCTTCAACTTTATCAGTCGTGGCGGGCTCGAAGCTGGCGAACTGCCCGGCCGGCACGTCGGGCAGCAGCAGCGGGCCCATCGCGGTGGCGAAGACGCGGCCCAGGCCGGGCAGATAGACCACGCTGAAAACCTCGTTGCCGGGCTGGCCGATAAACGTGGCCGTGGGCAGCTCGGCCGGCGCGGCGCCCGCGCCGCCGCCCGGAAATACGCTGATGCCGGCCGACATCAGCACCCAAAGGTTGCCGGCGTTGTCGGGCAGCAGCTTTTCCACGATGTTGTCGGGAATCTCCCGGTTGGCCACGCCTTCCTCGTTGTAACGCGTCCACTGCTGGTGCTGGAAGCGGCTCAGGCCCAAGTTGCTGGCAATCCAGACCGAGCTGTCGGCCGTGACCAGCGCCGCGTTCACGGACGGCACGCTGAGCACTTTCTCAAACGCCCCACGCTGGCCGCGAAACACGCCGTAGCCCACGGCCCCAACCCAGATGGCGCCGGCCGCATCGCGGCACAGGCCGACTACCGATGCCGCGCCCGCGCCCTCGGGCAGGGCCAGTGGCCGCGGCCGGAACTGCTGGGTGCTCAGCTGCACGGCGCCCCGCGCAGTGCCCAGCCACAGGGCCGTGTCGGCGGCCAGCGCGCACTGAATCGGAGCTTCGCTGCGGTAGCGGCGCACCACCTGCCGGCCCCGGAACTGATACACGCTGTGCTCGGTGACGAGGTAGGTGGCGGCGCCGGCCGGCAGCAGGGCCACGGGCTTCTCGGGGCTCCCAAGCTGGTAGCGGCGCGGCGCCCGGGCCCGGCCCGGCGGGCTACTGACGAGCAGCAGCGCGCCAATTAAAAGGAGAAGCCGGCCGACGCGGCGCAAGGGGAGGATAGGAGTCATGGGGCACAGGGTAGAATAGCGGGATGGGCAGCAAAACGCCCGCGCCGACCTCAGGCCCGCCTGGCAAAGGTAGCTGGCTGAATAGGGTCCTATTTATCAAGGTTTTGTTACCAAATCATTGCGCCGCGCCTTCTTTGGTAATGATAAGTTTACCGGAGATTAATCCTGCTTTCGCGCCAGAAATCAACCTTTGTGAGCGGATAAGCTGACCGCGCTCTCCCTACCCCCTCCTTCCTTAACCAACCCTTTATGAAAGCTAGATTTCTACTCGCCACGGGCCTGCTGACGCTGGCCCCGGCCGCGTGGTCGCGGGTGCAGGCACAGGCCGCCGCCACGAACACCAACGTCATTCTCTACATCGGCGACGGCTTCGGTATCGCGCCCAAGACGGCCGCCCGCATGGCAATGGGCCAGGGCGCGGATGGCAAGCGCTTCGACACCGACGCCAACTTCAAGGTGTTGGCGATGGACAAGCTCCGCTACAACGCCACCGTCACGACGCACTCGCTCAACTCCTGGATTACGGACTCGGGACCGGGTGCGGCCGTGTACGCGAGCGGCAAGAAAGGCAAAATCGACAACGACATGATTACGCTGGACCCGACCAACGGGCAGGCGATTGAAACCATTCTGGAAGCGGCCAAGAAGCAGGGCTACGCCGTGGGCCTGGTCAGCACGGCCCGCATCACGCACGCCACGCCGGCCGCCTTCGCCTCCCACATGTGGAACCGCGACCTGGAGGACTACATCGCCGCTCAGTACATCGCCTCGACCCAGGCCGAGTACGAGGCCATTTACAACTCCAGCCCGACGGCTTCGTTCCGCTACTCGGCCGCCCGCGACTGGGTGCTGCCGACCCCGAAAGTGGGCGTCGAGCTGGACGTGCTGCTCGGCGGCGGCGCCCGCCATTTCCTGCCCGCCGTCCCCACTGGCGGCACGGCCAGCCCCAGCGCGGCGGTGGTTGATGCGGCCGGCGCGGCCATCCGCAACGCGGCCGGCACGGCCGTCACGTTGCGCGGCACCCGCGCCGACGGCATCGACCTGGTGAAGTACGCCGTGGAGAGTCGCAACTACAAGTACGTCAACAGCCGCGACGCGCTGACCAAGCTCAACCTGAGCGAGTTTGGGCCCGGCGGCAAGAAGCTGCTCGGCCTGTTCACTGCTTCGCACGTGAGCTATGAGCAGGACCGGCAGACGGCGGCGGCCTGGGAGCCCTCGATTGCCGAGATGACGCGCGTGGCCATTCAGGTGCTCACGGCCAAGGCCAACGGCAAGGGCTTCTTCCTGATGGTGGAGTCGGGCCGCATCGACCACATGGAGCACTCCAACACCGGCGGCATCGCGGTAGTGGCCAGCACCGCCCCCACGGGCAAGGCGTATACCGTTGACGTCGACCAGCCGGTGTACGTGGGCGGGGGCGACGCCGGACCGGGCGCCACGCCCACCACGGCCCGCACCACCAACATCTACGCCTCCGACTACCTCATCAAGGAGGTGATGGCCTTCGACTACGCCATCGCGGAGGGCCGCAGCCTGCTGGCCAACCGCAGCACCAGCGGCAACACGCTGCTCTTCACCACCTCCGACCACGAGTGCGGGGGCGTGGCGCTCACCGGCTTGCACGACGAGGCCGACTTCACCCGCAACGGCACCAAGATTCGCACCTACGCCGATGGGATAAACAAATCGGTGAGCGCGGAGGCGGGCTACGCCACGCCTAGTAACCTGGTGCGCGGCGACGGCGGCACCTACGGCTTCTTCCCGCAGTACGTGCTGAGAGATTTCCAGGGCTTTCAGTACCCGGAGCCGGCCTCGGCCACGGCCCGCCGCATCGTGGTGGCCTACGGCTCGAACCCGCTCACCAACGGCAACGGCGTGAGCAACGCGACCGGCCAAGTCGGCAACCACACGCCCCAGGACGTTTGGGTGGGCGCCGACGACAACACCAACGGCTCCCACGCCGGGCGCATCAGCGGCCAGGGCCTGCTCGACAACACCGCCCTGACGCCCATCATGGCCAGCTTCCTGAACCTGACCGGGCCCTTCGTCACAGGCCTGGGTTTGCGCACCAACTCCCCCAACGTACCCAAAGCCAGCTTCCAGATGGCGCCCGTGCCGTTTGAGGACGAGTTCAATATCTCGTTTGATATGCGCGCGGCCGGCACCGTGAGCGTGGTGCTGCTCGACGGGCTGGGCCGCCGCGTCGCGACTGTCGTGGACCGGAAACCCTACGCCAAAGGGGCCCACCGCGTCCCCGTCGATGGCCGCCGCCTGGCCCCCGGCCTCTACCAAACGCAGGTCACGGTCAACGGGCAGGTCATCTCGCAAAAGACCATCAAGCAGTAAACGGGGGGTAGGGATTTTTGAAGCGGCTGGTTCTAAAATCGAAAAAGCCCCGCGGCCGGCTGGCCGCGGGGCTTTTGGTTTTGGGTGAGTAGTGAATGGGAAGGCAGGCCTCCTACTCAGTCTCACCCCCCGACCCCCTCTCCAAGCAAGAGAGGGAGCCCGGCGGCTGGCGGCGGGAAGTCAGTGCCCGAATACGCAGGCGCTGACTCCCACCCTATAATTTAGAACTATTGGCTGGTATGAGTCTCGATTATTAATTATCCGTGATTTTAACGTGGACAGGCTGCTGCTTATTGTAAACGCCAGGGGGTAGGGCCGGCGCGGACCGCTCACTGGCCCAGCAGCGCGAGCTGCGTGGTGCTGTCATTCACGGCTTGCAGGGCGCGCTGCAAATCCGCGTCGCGGCCACCGAGCACGGTGTGGCAGGCCACCAGGCCGTAGGCGTGGCGGGCAATGCCGGCCTTGAGCTGATTGCGCAGCAAACCGGCGCAGCGGCGCAGCGCTGGCTGATTGGGCGCCAGGCCGGCGGCCACGGCACGGGCGTGCAGAGCCAGCAGGTCGGCGTCGCTGAGGCGGAACGTGGCCTCGAACTGCTCAAAGCGCAGGCCCTGCAGCGCGGCTTTGTGGGCCTCGAAAAAGTCGAGAGCAAAGGCCCCTAGCACGCCCTGGCTCTGGAGTTGGCCGAAGTAGCCGGAGTGGCGCAAGGAGTCGCGGGGCACGAACACGTCGGGCATGATGCCGCCGCCGCCGTACACGGCGCGGCCGTGGTCGGTGCGGAAGCGCGGGCCCTGGGCAAAGCGGGCGGTGTCGGCTACTTCAAACTCGCCGCGCTGCTGGCGCCCGGCCAGGTCGTGAGCGTAAGCGTCGTGGTCGGCGCCGTAGGGTTTCTGGATCGAGCGGCCGGCGGGCGTGTAGTAGCGGGCAATGGTGAGGCGCAACTCGCTGCCGTCGCTCAGTTGAATGGGCTGCTGCACCAAGCCCTTGCCGTAGGTGCGACGGCCCACGAGCAGGGCGCGGTCGTGGTCTTGCAGGGCGCCGGCCAGCACCTCGGCGGCGCTGGCGCTGCCCTCGTCCACGAGCACCACCAGCGCCCCCTGCTCGAACTCGCCGGCCACGCGGGCGTAGGTTTGAGCGTCATACTGCTCGCCCTTGCCGTCGGTGCTCACAATTTTGCGGTTGCCGGCGATAAACTCGTCGGCCACGCGCGTGGCGCGGTCGAGGTAGCCGCCGGGGTTGCCGCGCAAATCCAGCACGAGGCGGGTCAGGCCCTGGCGGCGCAGGTCGGCGAGGGCGCTCTTAAACTCGTCGTAGGTGTTGGCGGCAAAGCGGTTGAGCTTGATATAGCCCGTTTGCGGGTCAAGCAGATAAGCCACCTCAACCGAAGAATTGATGATGCGGCTGCGCGTGACGCTGAGCCGGAGCGGCTGATGATGGCGCAGCACGGCCAGCGTGACGCTGCTGCCGCGCGGCCCCCGAAACAGCTGGCTGACGCGGGCCACGCTCAGGCCGGCGCCGGTCACCCCTACCCCCCCCACCTGCACAATCTGGTCGCCGGGCCGCAGGCCGGCGGCTTCGGCCGGCCCGCCGCTGAGCGGGGCCACCACCGTGGCCGTATCGCGGCAGAAACTGAACTCGACGCCGATGCCATCAAAGTCGCCCTGCAAAAAGCTGTCGGCCGCGTCGCGCTCCTTGGCCGAAATGTAAACCGAGTGCGGGTCGAGCTTTTCGAGCATCCGCTGCACCGCGAAATCGGCCAGCTCCTCGGTATTCACCGAATCGGCGTAGTCGCGGTCCACGTAGCTGAGCACTTCCTTGAAGCGCAGGTAGCCGCGGGCCGTGGCGTCGGGGTTAGTGCTGCCGGGCCGGAAGGGGTTGTTGCCAATCAAAACGCCCGTGCCCAGCGCGCAAAGCACCAGCAAAGCCGGCCGCCAGCGCGCCCGCCGACGCGCAGCCCGGTGCGCAGCCGGCGAGGCATTTTCGGAAGCAAAAACCGGGGCGGAGGCAGGTTGCAAGGGCTGAGGTAGAAGTAGCTGCAAATAGTAAATCAGGAGGAAGGGTCGTCAAAGCTATTAAAACTTTTCCTGGTTTAAATCAGTTAAAATTGCAAAACTACTATTTTCTTTCATAGGTGCAATATTTCCTTTTTTTAGCTCAAAAAGGCCATCTATTAATTGAACATTCCAGGATACGCCCCTTAAAGAGTAGTTGCTTGAGCAGCCGCCTAAATGGCACTTAACTTATATCGCTTAGCAGACGCTGTGCGAAACCCGGACCTACGGCCGGCGCGGGCCCTACCCCCACCTGGCGCGCCCAGCCCGTGAGAGCCCGCCGTATCTTTGTGGCCTTACCGCCGTCTATTTCGTCATGCCTACCCCCCCCGGCCGCATCCTTGCCATCGACTACGGCCACAAGCGCGTGGGCCTGGCCGTGACCGACCCCTTGCAGCTCATTGCCTCGCCCTTGGAAACCATCCATGCCCAGGACCTGGTGGCCTACGTGCTGGCCTACCAGCAGCGCGAGCCGCTGGCTGCCATCGTGGTCGGGATGCCGCGCACGCTGCTCAATGAGGCCACCGACAGCACCAGCGCCGTGGTGGGCCTGCTGCGCCGCCTGCGCCGCGAGCTGCCGCTGGTGCCGGTGCACGAGATTGACGAGCGCTTCACCTCGCGCATGGCCCACGCCGCCATGCTGGCCGGCGGCCTGGGCCAGAAAGCCCGCCGTGACAAAGCCACCGTCGATAGGGTCAGCGCCGCGCTCATCTTGCAGTCCTTTCTGGAATCGCCGGCGGGCAGAACGATGTAGGGTGCGGGGCTGGTCCCCGCCCGGCGTCCGCGGCACAACCACAATTTTAGCAGGCAGCGCGGACGCCGGGCGGGGGCCAGCCCCGCACCCTACCAGTACCTTTGTGCTAGTAAAACCTATCCTATGATTTACCCTATCGTTGCCATCGGCGACCAGGTGCTGAAAACCCGCGCCAAAGACCTGCCCGTCACGCTGCCCGCCCCTGAGCTGCAAGAATTGATTGCTAACATGTTCGAGACCATGTACTCGGCCCACGGCGTGGGGCTGGCCGCTCCGCAGGTAGGCCGCGGCGTGCGCCTGTTCGTGATGGACTCGGCCCCGATGGTGGAACCCGACGAAGACGACGAGGACGAGGATGAGGACGACCAAATCCCTACCCCCCCCGCCGGCGCCGAAGCCGCCGAGCCGGCCGAAACCGCCGTCCGGCGCGCCTTTATCAACCCGCGCATGGTGAGCGAAACCGGCGAAGAGTGGGGCTTCGAGGAAGGCTGCCTGAGCATCCCCGGCATCCGCGAGATGGTGTACCGGCCGGCCAACATCGTGCTGCGCTACGAGGACGAGCAGCGGCAGGTGCACGAGGAAGCGTTTTCGGGCCTGGCGGCCCGTATCATTCAGCACGAGTACGACCACCTGGAGGGCGTGCTGTTTACGGATAAATTATCGGCCTTCAAAAAGCAGCTGCTCAAGGGCAAGCTCGCCCGCATCAGCAAGGGCGACGTGAAGCACGAGTACCGGATGAAGTTCGCGGGCGAGGGCAAGCGGCGCTAATAGCCAGTTGAAGCTAACGGAGCGTTGGCTTCCTTCAAGCTGGTATGACAGCAAAACTGGTACATCCTGCGTGATATGCCAGTTTTTCTTGTTTTATTTGTCATACGCTTGTTTCGTTTGTGAAACAAGCTATGTCTGCCCTTGGCGATGACCTTCCTACCTGGCCGACCGTTTCCGCTGCCTGATTTGCCGCCGGCCCTTGATTTCGACGACATTCGATTTCATCGCCTGGTCGCCAAAGCCCGCACGGAATTAGGAGAACTGAAAGGCTATTCGGCGGCCCTCCCGAATCCGATACTCTTGCTTTCGCCCGCCATTCTGCGCGAGTCCATTGCCAGCTCCAACATTGAAAACGTGAACACAACAGTTGAGCAGGCGTTGCAGCAACAGTTATTTCCCGAAGCTGAGCAGCGGCCGGCTGACAAGGAAGTGCTACGCTATGGCCAAGCTATGCGCTGGGGCTTCGAGCAGCTGCCGGCGCTCTCGCTTTCGGCGCGGCTGATTGTCGGCATTCAGCAGCAACTGCTACCCAGCGGCTACGCCGGCTACCGGACTACGCCCAACCAGATTATCAATTCAGCCACCGGGCAGCCGGTGTATACGCCGCCGTCCGCCTACGACATCAATCGACTGCTGGGCAATTGGGAAAACTTTGTGCACACGCCTGATGAGCGCATCGACCCGCTGATTGCCTGCGCCATCACGCATTATCAGTTCGAGGCTATTCATCCGTTTGGCGACGGCAACGGCCGCACGGGGCGCATCCTGATGGTGCTCTACCTGGCCTACCACGAGCTGCTGACCTTGCCGACGCTCTACCTCAGCGGCTACATCAACCGGCACCGGCCCAACTACTACCGGCTGCTGGCGCAAGTGTCGGCGGCGGGCGACTGGACATCTTTCATTTTGTTTATGCTGGAAGGCTTTCATCAGCAGGCGCGCGAAACCAAGCAAATGCTGGTCGAGAGTATGGGCCTGCTTCAGCAGTTTCGGGACGCGGTGCGGCAGAGCGGGCGCAAAATTCCGCCGCAATTAATCGAAGCGGTGTTCACGCAGCCCATTCTGACACCCACGCAGGCCGCCCGTACGCTGGGGGTTCATTATAGCACGGCCACGAAATACTTAAATCAGCTAACGGATTTAAATTTGCTAGAGGCCAGTGAGTTAGGGAAGTATCACCTCTACAGCAACCGGCAACTGATTTCCTTGCTCAGCCGCGCCTGATTCTACCGCTGTCCCTACCCCCTTATTCTGTGAGCAAGCCGCTAGCCTTCTTATTCCTGCTGCTGCTCTGGCCGCCGCCCGCCCGCGCCTGGGGCTTCTTCGGCCACCGGCTGCTGAATCGGCTGGCCGTGTTCAGCCTGCCGCCCGAGATGCTGGGCTTCTACAAAACGCACATCGACTACCTCAGCACCAACGCTACGCGGCCCGACTCGCGGCGCATGGTGGTGCCCGGCGAGGCCCCGCGCCATTTCCTCGACGTCGATGCCTACGGCGACTCGGCCCTGACCACGCACGGTCGCGGCCTGCCCCGCTCCTACGCCGACGCCGTGGCCCGCTACGGCGAAGACTCCCTCTTGCGCCACGGCATCGTGCCGTATCAGATTTTGCTCATGCAGGGCCAGCTCACGGCCGCCTTCCGAGAGCGCGACGCCGACCGGATTTTGCGCATTTCGGCCGACATGGGGCACTACGTGGCCGATGCCTGCGTGCCCTTGCACACCACGCGCAACTACAACGGGCAACTCACCGGGCAGCGCGGCATCCACGGCCTCTGGGAATCGCGGCTGCCGGAGCTGCTGAGCGCCGACTACGACTTTTTCACTGGCCCCGCGCCCTACCTGGAGCGGCCCGGCGAGACTATCTGGGCGACCGTAGCGCGCTCGCACGCGGCCGTAGACTCCGTTTTGCGCTTTGAAAGAGAGCTGACCGCGCGCTTCGCGGAGGACCGCAAGTTTGGCTACGAGCAGCGCGGCACCGCCACCATCCGCACCTACTCGCGCGAGTTCAGCCGGGCCTATCACGCCCAGCTTAATGGGCAGGTGGAGCGGCAGCTGCGGCTGGCGGCGCGGCTGATTGGCGCGTGCTGGTACTCGGCCTGGGTCGATGC
>NZ_CAXTEF010000010.1:0-86369 GCF_964243305.1 uncultured Hymenobacter sp. | reverse complement strand
TGCGGCTGGCGGCGCGGCTGATTGGCGCGTGCTGGTACTCGGCCTGGGTCGATGCCGGGCAGCCGGATTTAAGCAATCTGCCCAAGCAGCCCTCGGCGGCCGAGAAGCTGCGCCTGGCCGAAGAGGCCAAGCAAGCGGCTTTGGCACCAGCGAGGGGGGTAGGGCCAGGCCACGAGGAGTGATTTACGGCTGATGCAGTGGCACAGCCCCAGTCACGCTGCTGCTCACCATCTCCAACCTGTTTATGACCTTCGCCTGGTACGGGCATTTGCAGTTTCGGAGGCTGACCTGATTCAGCAAATTGGGCTTGGTTGGCGTGATTTTGGTGAGCTGGGCTTGCAATTTTCGAGTACCTGTTTCAGGTGCCGGTCAACCGCATCGGGTTTGAAGAGAATTTGCAGAGAATGGCGGCCCGTTCGGCCTGTTTCCGCCCAAACTCATTCCGGAAGTCATCACGCTCACCGTGTTCACGTTCTGCGCGGTGTTCATCTTCAAAACCGGTAAGCTGGGCTGGAACTACCTCGCTGGCCTTGGCTAGCTCGTGGCCGCTGTTCATATGATTTTCCGCGAGTGGTGAGCCCGGCGCGTGGTTCATTTCCCGCAAGATTTCGCAGGGCGCTGTAGTCATGCCCTGCGAAATCCCGCGTGAAATACTAATTTATATAATTTTATACATGAACAAATTATCAGTTTACAAAACGGCCTTTTGCCTCAGCCTCGCACTTCTCACTTTCCTACCCCCCCTCCGTGCCCAGAAGGTCGGCCTCGTGCTCAGCGGCGGCGGCGCCAAGGGCCTGGCCCACATCGGGGTGCTCAAGCAATTAGAGAAAAACCGCATCCCGATTGACTACATCATCGGCACGAGCATGGGCGCCGTCATCGGCTCGATGTACGCGGCCGGCTACTCGCCCCGCGAGATTGAGGAGATTGTGCTCACGCCGGAATTTCAGAACTGGACGTCGGGCAAGCAGCTGGAAAGCAAGACGTTTAACTACCTCACCGCCGAGCCTTCGCCCTCGGCCCTGCGCCTGGGCGTGGCCATCGACACGGCCCTGAACGTGCACGCCAGCACCCAGCTGGTCAACGACCTGAACCTGAACTTCGCCCTGGCCCGGCTGCTGGCCCCGGCCGGTGCCCGCGCAGGCTACGACTTCGACAAGCTCTTCGTACCCTTTCGGTGTCTGGCGGCCGAGGTCTTCACCCGCAAACAGGTCATTCAGAAATCGGGGCTGATTTCCGACGCCGTGCGCAACTCGATGGCCGTGCCACTGGCCTTCCGGCCCATCCGCAACCTCGATGGCCGCTACCTCTTCGACGGCGGCGTGTACAATAACTTTCCTACCGACGTGATGCGCCAGGAGTTTCAGCCCGATGTGATTATCGGGGTGAATGTGGGCGACGTGGCTTACAAGAAATATCCGTTTAAGAAGGACGACGACCTGCTCACGAGCACCATCCTGTTTTTGGGCGCCAACGTGGCCGACACGCTCAGCGTGGGCCGCAATGGCATTTTTATTCAGCCCAACCTCGACGGCTTCGGCGGCGCCGATTTCGACCAGGTGAAGCCGCTCATCGCCCTCGGCGATACGGCGGCGATGCTGAAAATGGACCTCATCAAGCAGCGCATTGCGCGCCGCGTGGACTCCGTGGACTTGCAGCAGCGGCGGCGCTTGTTTCAGGAAGGCGCCCCTACCCCCCGCTTTACGCAGGTGCGGGTGCAGGGCCTGCGCGAAGACCAGAACGAGTACGCCAGCAAGTTTTTCCGGCGCCAGGGCCGCACCTACACCATTGATGAAATAGAAGAAGGCTACTACCGGCTGGCCGCCGACGACTACTTCGGCAACATCTATCCGCGCATCCGCTACAGCGAAGAGCAGCAGGGCTACGTGTTCTCGGTCGATGCCCAGCGCAACAACAACGTGGCTGCCGAGGTAGGCTTCGTGCTCTCGAACCAGCCGATTGACAACCTGTATTTCGGCCTCGAATACCGCTACCTGCGCCGGCTGCTCTACTCCTTCGGCGGCAACGTGAGCCTGGGGCGCTTCTATAACGGCGCGCAGGGCTCGTTTCGGGTGAACGTGCCGGGCCGGCTGCCCTTCTACGTGGCGCCCGAAATCATCTACAATCAGTGGAACTACCAGAAAACGGGCGGCTTTCTGAGCCGCAACGTGCTCAGCACCCAGGTGCGGCAGCAGGACACCAAGCTGGGCCTGCAAGTGGGCGTGAGCCCCAACTACCGCAGCCGGGTGCTACTCGATGTGAGCGCCTTTTCGACCCGCGACGACTACACCAACTCCGGCGAAATTACGAGCGCGGCGACGCTCGACAAAACCACATTCCGGGGCGGCACGGCGGCCGTGCAGTTTGCCCGCAACACGCTGAATCGCAAGCAGTACGCCACCGGTGGCCTGCGCGTGGTGGCCTCGCTGCGCGGCGTGACGGGCGCGGCCCGCTACACGCCCGGCACGGAATCAATGGTAGAGGCCAATTCCGGCCACAAGCAGTGGCTGCAATTCCGGGCCACGGCCGAGAAATATTTTCCCATCAAGCAGGATGAGCGCCATGCCTGGGGCTACTTTCTGGAGCTGACCGCCAGCGGCCAGGGCACCTTCTCGACGTACCGCTCCAGCCTGACCACGGCGCCGGTGTTCGCGCCGCTGCCCGACGCGCGCACCCTGTTTCTGGACCACTACCGCTCGGCGCGCTACGCCGCGGCCGGCCTGCGCTACACGCGGCCCGTGCTCAACCGCTTCGAGTGGCGCTCGGAGGTGTTCGTGCACGTCACTGCCCAGCCCCTGCGCCAGAACGAGCGCCAGCAGGCCGAGCGCCAGGCTGGCCTGGCGCGCCCCCGCCTGACGGCCAGCACCGGCCTGCTCTTCCAGACGCCCGTTGGGCCGCTGGCCCTGCACGCCCGCTACTATGATGACCCGGCCGCGCGCTTCGGCGTGTACGGGCACCTGGGGTATCTGCTGTTCCGGGGGCGGGCGCTGGAATAAGGGGGGTAGGGAATCAGGAACCCAAGCAGAGAGCCCCTCTGGCGGGCGCTAAATCACCTGCACCAGCTGGTTTGTAAAAAACCAGGCGCAAAGCCTCAAGGAAGCTGTTTAGAAAATTTGAAAAATCAATACTGAACGTCATGCTGCGCTTGCCGAAACATCTCGCCCGCTTCGTCAGGGCTGTTCAACGAAGCGGGCGAGATGCTTCGGCAAGCGCAGCATGACGTTCTTTCAACTTCCTAAACAGCCTCAAGGTGAGGTGGGCTTAGTCATAGAGAAAGACAGGCAAGCACTTTTGCGACCAGGCATTGACAAAGTCGTGCAGGCCCGGCTCCTCCTGCCAGGCCAGCCTAGAGACGCTTGGTATGGTGATATGCCAGTAAGTGGGTTGCTGGCATTAGCCCGACCTATGCCTACCGGACACCATTAAAAGTCTAGTACCTCGAATCAGGGCGTTGGTCCTTCGAAACGGCCGGTTGGTGTATTTGTGCTTGAATAATTAGGATTTAATAAATAAGTTTGAATTACTGCTCTACGAGCAAGACCAGTCTTGCTACTTTCCCCTAGCCTCAACTATAAAACCGCTAACCTCAATTTCAAATTTCGAGTCTTGGGAAGTTATTGGTAGCTGCTCTACCAAATTCACTAAAATCCGGGTTTCGCCAGCACCATCATTGATTGGTAGCAGGGCTAATATAACTACCTGACATAGGTTAGCCCATGAATTTATAAGTT
The DNA here is from genome assembly GCF_964243305.1 of uncultured Hymenobacter sp. GTDB lineage: Bacteria > Bacteroidota > Bacteroidia > Cytophagales > Hymenobacteraceae > Hymenobacter. Next base: position 82,638 of record NZ_CAXTEF010000010.1, on the reverse strand, counting down.
ATTTCTGGAGCTTATTAATCCAGCGGCTGATTCAGAAAATAGGTTGTGAAAATAATTTACGTGCGTAGGGGCGCTTCACAGATTTAACTCATTTTCACTCTTTTGCCGCTACTCATGCAAATCCAGAGAGTACTCCCCCACGCACTGCGGACCGGCATCCTACCACTAGCTATAGCGCTGGTCAGCCTAGGCTTGACTGGTTGCGGTGACAATGACAAGGACCCTGACCCCTGCCAGGGGCAGGTGGCCAACCCGCTCAGCATCCGATTCATCGAGGGGCTTAATACGCCTACCCCCGACACGGCCTACAACAATCAGCCGATGGCTTTTCAGGCGCCGGGCAAGCCCTACACGAGCTACGAGTGGCTGCTGGGCCCCATCGACGCGCGCACTGGCCGCAGTATCAGCGTGGCGTTCGACCAGAGTACTCTGGGCAATATTAATGTGCGCCTCATTGCCAAACGTCCCCTCAACACGGCCTGCTTCCCGAAAGACGACGGGGTGGACACGCTCACCAAGCGACTAACGCTGATGCCCTACGGCGATGCACGCGCCCCAATCTATGGTAAGTTTCAGGGGGCTAATCAGGATGCTCCCGCTGACACGTTCAGCGTACGGATTTATTCTGGTCCAGATTGGCAGTATCCTAATAGTCCTGTTCCGCTTAGCTACCTGGTTGGGATTCCGAAAGGATGCCGAGAGCCTTATCGGGATATAAGCTTGACGTGGCGGGGCATCACAGCTACCAGTGGGGGCTGCACCAGCTTTAATGTCAACAAGGGCTATCTGACCACCCGCGACAGCATCCGGCTCGAATATCGGGCGCAAGTATTTCCGACCATCATCGACAGAGTTTTCCTCGGCAAGCGGGTTCGCTAGCCGCTTCTTTCCACCCTATTTTCTTGTTTTATGCGTTTTTCTACCCTTTTCGGGGTGGGGCTGCTCGCTGCATCCCTAACCGGCCCGGCGCAGGCGCTCGCGCAAACCCCATGCCCGCCCGCGGGCATTCGTACCGACCCGGCTAATCCCGCCGACCCAAGTGGAAAAATCAACACCTTCAACTGGTACTACGGCAACTACCAGCCTTCCGTGTACAACGGTAGATTATATACGCTCAACAGTCCCTACCCTGGGGTAGGGCAGGAGTATATTGACTTACCTTGGCTTCAGCCAAGTAATGCGGTTATGGACCGCTTTCAAGGACATATTGACACTCCTGGTGATGGCTGGGAGCTAATTCGGCGCGACCTCGGCTACTTCGATTCGGGTGCTCCTGCTAAAACCACCAACCCGCTGCTAATTATTTATAACCGCCGTACCAGTGTATTGCGCGTGTTCACGGCCGTTGGCGACCCGCAGAACAACTTTCAATTTGCGGAAATTAAGCTAAAGTTTGGTGCGGCAATCTATAAAGCAGCTACGCTCAACCGAATGAGCGCGCTAGGCGTAGCGCTGGAGGATACCGAGCCACGTACCAATCCAGAATTTGTAGCGGCGACCCGTTATCTTAATAGCCGCTCCAGGTGGTTTGTCGCCGACTTCCCGATGGACTACGACCCGTGCATTTGTCAATTCGACTCTAAGCTTGCCATCGAAGTTAATTTAATTACGCAAGCAGATGTCAGGCTGACTGGTAAAACCACTGGCACCTTAATTTCTATGAAGGATGGCGGCGCGAGTACCGCCGTTGGCTCTACGGGCTCTGACATGGATAAAGGCCTTCCATTTATCCGCAAAGTCAACTCTGCGTTGGATGCCGGGGGAAAATCCTACGACAACATTGATAAATTCACGACAAAGATGTCGGACCTGTTTCCCGGCAAGGCCGCTTCGCTGAAATCGCTCAGTGATGCCAGTAAGGCGGGCAGCTTTCTAAAAACCGGCCTTAACTCCCTGCCTTACCTGGGGACCGCCCTGAGTATGCTTGACTTCTTCATGGGTGGGGGACAGGATGCCGGGCCGCAAAGCGTGGTGATGGAGCCGATGACCATCGAGATGAGCACCACCACCACGGGCACTATTACTACCAACAACTGGTACACCAGCTCAACTTTTCAAAATCCTGGCAATCGCCAGCCTAACTCTGTACCGGAAAAAATACCTTTCTACAATGAGGCAATGGGCGTATTCAGCCTGTTGAACAAGCCAGTGATTGAATACAGAACCGTAACAACTAATAGGTATTCCGATAGGTCAAGCACCATTACGCGCTCTTTTCGGCTCGCCAACGATTTGCAGTACGTGATTAACCCGGCCTCCGGGCTGGAGGTGCAGGACTTTAAGGTAGCGATAGTGCTCACTGGTCAGAATGACATTGCACCGATAGTGGAGTTATCGCCGGGAATACCAGCAAGCGGCGATTTTGAAACGCAAGAAGGTCCGGTAGTGGGCGGCGGGCTAGGACGTTACGCTTACCGAAGCAATTACGCCGACGCGGCTTGCATTAAGAACAGCGTGTTTGAGTCGAATGAGTTTGTCAAGGACAGCAACCCTTATTTCAGATTTCAACAAGCCTTCTTGAAGGTGATGCTTAATCTGAAAGTGATTAACGGCACTCCAACGCAGCAGAACGTCTTGTTCGTAGCCCGCTATCCAATAACGCTCACCACTGTATCCAGCTTCCCGGCCTTACCGGCGGCACAGTGCGGGGTATTGCCGCAGGCCAGCGCCAGTGCCATTCGGGCCGTTTGCGACGGCACCAAGTACCGGCAAGCCATTGCACTGGCCCGTCCCGGCCGGCCTACCCCCACGGCCGGCACCAGGCAGTCTGACAAACTCCTGCAAGCTTACCCGAACCCCGCTGCTGGGTTGGTGCGGCTGAGCTACCAGGTGACCCAGCCCGGCCATGTGCGGCTCACGCTGAGCGACGCGCTGGGCCGGAAAGTGCGCACCATAGTGGACCAGCCTCAGGCAGCGGCCGGCACCTTCGAGGCCACGGCCGCGCTCACCGGACTTCGGGCCGGCGTTTACTTCTGCACCCTGCACACAGCCAGCCAGCATGTGGTGGAGAAAATCGTGGTGACGGACTGATAAGAGCATTTCTATCCCTTCACTATGAAGCTGTTCAGAAAGTCCCGAAAAACAATTTAGACCGTCAGGCTGCGCTTGCCGAAGCATCGCTGCTGCTTCGTTGAACGGCTCAAACGAAGTAGTAGCGATGCTTCGGCAAGCGCAGCCTGAGCGAAAATCGATTTCCTAAACAGCTTCTATAAATCCCTACCCCCTGCTACTACGGATACTCCTCGCGGGTCAGCACTTTATTAAGGCAGATGGCAGCCTTGTCACCTTCAGCAGGGGCCAGCGGCGCCGGCGCCACGACCCCAGCATCGTCATCCTGAATGTGTGGGGCATGGGCCCCGCCTCATCAGCTAGCAGCACGCTGCCAGGCCGGGGCTTCAGCTACACAAGGGGGGTAGGGACTTTACGGGAAGTCTGGTTCACTGGAAAGAACGTGTTGGCAGCCATTATCCAGCCAGAACCGGCCCCTCCTTCGCTCCGACCGAGGGCGTACCTCCGGCCACGCGCGGCCAGCCGTCGGCGCCGTACTCCATTTTATCGAGCAGCATCACGCGGCGCGAGTAGCCCTGCTCATCATTGATGGCGTCGAAGGTGGGCTGGCGGCGGTCGATGGCGTGGTAGAAGAGCCAGTCCTGGCCGGCGTCATCCGTGAACAGGGCGTGGTGACCGGGGGCGAGCCAGCGCTCATTCTCCTCTAAAATGAGGCCACAGCCGCCGCGGGCCTGGGCCAGCGTCTGGTAGGGGCCGAGGGCGTGGCGGGCGCGGGCCACGAGCAGGCCGTAGCGGGCATCGGGCCCGCAGCAGTTGTCGCCGGAGTAGAACAGGTAGTACCAGCCGCCGTCGACCTCCGGCCGGTGGCGCACCCAGCTGGCTTCGATGAGGTGGCCGTAGGCGGACGGGTCGGCGGGGGGTAGGGGCTGCACCAGCTCGGTTTCCTGGCTTTCGGGCCGGAAGGAAACCCGGTCAGGCGCCAGCTCGCGCACCCGTATTGGGCCGAAGCCGGAGCCATAAAACAGCCAGCGCCGGCCAGTGGCCGGGTCGTCAAACTGCATGGGGTCGATGTTGAAAAAACCCGTGCCCGGCAGTAGCGGCCGGCCCACATCCACGAAGGGACCGGCGGGGCTGCTGCTGGTCGCCGCGGCTAGGCTCAGGCCCGCGCCGGGCGCGTCGGGCTGGGCCGAGTAATACATGAAATAAGTATCCTCGCGTAGCACCACGTGCGGCGCCCAGAACCGCTGCCCGGCGCGGGCCCAGGCCGGCTTGGCGGGTAGGGCCTCGCCCAGGTGCTCCCACGCTATCAGATTGGCGGAACGGGCCACCTGAAAGTTCAAAACCACGCCCTGCCGCTTGGTCTGGGTAGCGTAGGCGTAGAAGTAGCCGTCCGGCGCCCGCAGGATGCTGGGGTCGGGGAAATCCTCATCGAGAATGGGATTCTGATAGCTCATACCAGTTGATTCGGAGCTGATGATTCCTACCCCCCTCTGCTACCGCGGACACTCCTCGCGGGTCAGCACTTCATTGAGGCAGATAGCGGCTTTGTTGCCCTCGGCGGCGGCCAGCAGCGCCTGCTGGGTGCCGGGCGTGGTATCGCCGGCGGCGTAGAGGCCGGGCACCGTGGTTTCGCACTTGCTGTCGACGCGCACGGCGCCCTTGCTGGTGAGCTGCGCGCCGAGCACCTGAGCCAGTTCGCTGCGCTGCTGCTGGGGCGCGTGCAGAAACAAGGCCGCCCGCGACAGCTGGGTGCCGTCCTCAAATTCAAGGCACTTCAAATCGCCGCTGGCCGAGCCGATGAGGCGGCTCAGCTTGCCCTCGTTCACCTGAATGCCCTCGCGGCGCAGGCGCAGGCGGGCGTGCTGGGTGAGGTGGCCGGGCCCGTCGGTCACCACGAGCACGTCGCGGCTCCAGCGGCTCACCAGCAGGGCCAGGCCCGTGACGGTGCGGCCCCGCCCATACACTGCTAAAGGCTGGTCGCGCACTTCCCAGCCGTGGCAGTAGGGGCAATGCAGCACGCCGCGGCCCCACAGCTCGCGCATCCCGGGCAGCGGCGGCAGCAGGTCGGCCACGCCCGTAGCCAGCAGCACCTTGCGGGCCGTGGCCGCGAATTCCCTACCCCCCCCCGTGTCGCCAACCAGGGCAAACCCCTGACCCTGGCGGGTTATGTCCTTGATTTTAATTTCCCGCAGCTGCACCGTGTCGTAGGGCGCGAGCTGCTCGCGGCCCAGGCGCAGCAGTTCGGCGGGGCGGATGCCGTCGCGGGAAAGAAAGCCGTGGACGGCGGGCGAGGTCTCGTTGCGCGGCGGCCCGCCGTCGCAGACCAGCACCCGGCGGCGGCAGCGGCCCAGCGTGAGGGCGGCGGCCAGACCGGCGCTGCCGGCCCCGACCACCATTACATCGAAGTCAAAGCCCGCGTAGGTGGACGCGCGGCGCGGACGCGGGGCGCGGCCAGCATGGGCTTCGGGCAGGCGGGAGCCGGTTTCCAGGGCCACGGATTCCTGAATGGCGGCAGAGTCGGAGTGGGTGCTCATACAAAATAAACAGGCTTGACCGGCGGGGCGGGAGCGGGCTGCTTCCGACCCGGCAAACGCATACGCAAAAGCCGGCGTTCATCGCTGCGTAATAAGCCAAAAAGCCTCTTTCCGGCCGGAAAGAGGCTTTTTTGAGAGCTGAGAAGCAGGGGCGCCCTGGGGCAATTCCCTACCCCCTACTCTTTGGTGAAACGCTTGACGAGGCGCAGGGCCTGGCCCTGGGCATCGGTTCCGGTCAGCGTGAGCACGTAGGAGCCCGCAGCCAGCTGGCCGACGGCCAGCGGCTGCAGCTGCCCGCCCTGAAGCACGTACTGTCCGGCCCGGCGCCCGCTCAGGTCGGTCAGCAGCACCGTGTAGGGCCGGCTGGCCGGCAGGCCCGTCAGGTCGAGCGTGGCCGGGGCGCCACTGGGCACGGGCACGGGGTAGAGACGGATGGCCAGCAGGGCGGCAGCCTGGCCAAAGCTCACCACGCGCACGGGCGAGTAGGTGCTTCGGCCATCCTGGTCCATCTGCCGCAGGCGGTAGTAGACACTGCCGCTGGCTTTGGCGCCGATGCCGGCATCGGTAAGCGCGTAGCTGGTCGGGCCGGATTTGCTGCCCTGGCCCGCCACCCGCCCCACCTGGGTGTAGGCCGTGCCGTCGAGGCTGCGCTCGATAACAAAGTGGTCGTTATTCTTCTCCGAGGCCGTGGTCCAGCGCAGCACCGCATCCTGCCTAATGGCCTGGGCCACGAAAGCGGTCAGCTCCACCGGCAGCGGGCTGGCCCCAGTGGTGAGCATAATGTCCTGGGTGTTCATGCCGCCGAACAGGTCGAGGGTCGTGATGCGCAGGCTCACCGTGCCGCCCCTGAGCAGGGTGCGGTCGGCCACCGTGAACTGGCCGGAAGCCGGGTCGAAGGCAATGCCCGCGGGCAGGGCGTTGCTGGGGTTGGCCGCCGGGCCGGTGGCAGGCAGCGAGGCCGTGGCCACGCCGTTGCCATCGGGCGCGGGGTCGACAAAGCCGGCGCTAGTGAACTTGCCGCCATTCACGTCAAACACTGAGGCCACCACGTCGCCGTCCTGGTAAGGATTGGCGCCGCCCTTCACGAAGACAACATAGCGCGAGTTGGAGTCCTGGCCCACGGCGATGCTGTACAGGGCCGGCCGGCTGACGGCACCGGCGTTATCCGTGGCCGTGTAGGTGAAGAACACGTTGCCGACAAAGTCCGCAGCCGGGTCGAAGCGCAGGGTTTGCGCCTGCCGCGGCGTCAGGCCCTGCGAGGCGCTGGTAATAGCCGTGTAGATGCCGCCGTTGTCGTAGTAAAGCACCCCCTGGGTAGTGGGATTGGGCAGGGAAGTCAGCTGGAAGCTGGCTACGCTGCCGTCGGCATCCTGGGCGAGCAGCGAGGAAATAAAGAGCTGGCCGGCCGTGTTGCCAGCGTAGGCCTGCACCGCGTTCACGACGCTGGCCACTACCGGCGCCTGGTTGGCCTGGCTGGTTGTCACCGAGGCCGTGTTGTTGGCAGGGTTGCTCTCGTTGTTCGACGCGACGCTGGCCGTGATGACCAGACTGCCCGCTGCGGGCATCACGACGTCAAAAGTGTTGCGCAACTCACCGGCCGCGCCCGGTGCCTGATTGGCAATGGTCTGGAACGTGATGAGGTCGCCGTTCTGCACGCCCCCGCCCGAAATGTTGGTGGCCGTCACGCCCGCCGGCAGCCGCACGGTCTGTAAGACCAAAGAAGTCGCGGTGCCCGGACCGTTGTTGAGCGCCTGCACCGTGTAAGTAATGAGCGCGCCGGGCAGCGCCGCCGCCGGCCCGCTGATGGAGGTCACGATGTCGTAGACAGTAGAGGGCGTAGGCGTAGTAATAGTTACGTTAGCGACGGCGACGTTATTAACAGACGTTCCCGTTTCTGCATTTGACGAGGAAACCGCGGATACCGCGCGGAAGGGGCCCGAAGCAGGGGCGGTCAGGGTAATGGTATAAGACCGGTTATCTATGTTTCTGCCGTTAGTTCTCGCGAAGCCGGTACCGGGCAGCGTGTACACACCGGTCGCCTGAACGTAAGTGGCGCCGGCAGGAATAGCGCTCGTTACAACGGTGCCGGGAGGCAAGTACAATCGCTCAACTACATCAGCAACTGCATTTGCACTACCTACGTAGTTAACTACCAAGGAAATAACGCCGCCAGGAGCTACAGAGGGAGTTGTTGCGCCGAAAGCAGTGGAAATGTCAGCGGCTCCATTGCTGGCAATTGTGTTGGTATTGACCGTGCTGGTGTTATTGGCCGTGTTCGGGTCAGGCATCGTACCAGTCACGGCTGCGGTGCCGACCAGCGCAACACCGGCATTGTTAGGGTTAATGAACGTAGCGTAATTACTAGCAACGGCTCCGCTAGCCAGGTTCGTGTTAGTGAACGTCACTAGGCCGGTGCCGGCATCGTAGCTGCCGTTAGTTGTGACCGTAGTGGTTAATCTAGGCAGCTGAATGGTGGTCGTGGCTGAGGCGGCAACGGAAGGGCCATTGTTAGTGGTTTGAGCCACATAAGTTACTACGCCGCCTGCTGCTGCATTGGCCGGCCCGGCAATCTGCACGGTCAGGTCGGCAGCAGGCGTTACGCTCGTGGTGGTGCTGGCCGAGTTGTTGGCCGAAACGCCATCCGGCGTACTGCTGCTGATAGCGGCAGTAGCCGGGTAGCTGCCCACCGCCGGGGGCGTGAAGCTGACGGTGTAGAGCTGCGAAGTGCCGACCAGGCTGCTGGCCACGGCCGGGAACGTGACTACCCCGGTAGCATTGTTGTAAGTGCCTTCACTGAGCGTCACGCTGCTGGCGCCCAAGCCGGCGGGCAGCTGCACGGTGGGCAGCAGGCCGGCGGCAGCCGCGGGGCCATTATTGGTGAACGTGACGGTGTAGGCCACCGCCTGGCCCAGCGTCACCGAGCTGGGGCCACTGATGGCCGCCACCAGGTCGGCCACGGGCAGCAGGGTTACGCTGGTAGCGGCCACGTTGTCGGCCGGCACGGGGTCGGTGGTCACCAGGGTGGCATCCGTCGAAGTCGCGCCCACCGCCGCGGTGGCTAGCAGCTGGCCACTCCCGTTGGCGGGAGCCGTGAGCTGGATGCTATAGCTCTGCGAGGCGCCGCTGGCCAGCGAGCTGATGGCGGCCAGGCGCAGCAGGCCGGTCTGCGTGTTGTAGGTGGCGCCGCTGGCAAACGTGATGACGCTGCCGTTGAGCGTGCCCGTCTGGCCGCCCACCTGCAGGGTGCTAGTGGTGAAGCCCGGCAGCAGCTGCACCGTTTCCACCACGTTATTGACCGGTGCCGGGCCGGCGTTGGCCGCCACTACGCTCAGCGTGATGCTGGCGCCGGGGCTCACCGTCGGGGCCGAAGCCGAGATGGTAGTGAATAGGTTAGCCACCTTCGCCGAGGAGCTGACGGGGTTGATAGCGACATTCGTAGCCGCGGTGGCCCCGTTGAGGTAGGCCGTGTTGTTGGCCGGGTTCGAGTCGCCGGTGCCGGTCGTGTTGGGCGTCACCGTGGCCGCGGGCGCAAATGCCGTGGTCGGCGCCGCGAAGCTGATGGTGTTGGCCACCGTCTGGCCCGCGCCGAGTGTGCTCAGCGCCGGGAAGGTTACCAGGCCCGAAGTCGAGCTGTAGGTCCCATTGTTGGAAACAAACACGCTGGTCAGGCCCGTAGGCAGTTGCACGGTCTGCCCTACGTTGGCCGAAGAAGCCGGGCCGTTGTTGGTCGTCGTCACGTTCAGCGTCAGCAAGTCGCCCTGCGTCACGGCGGCGGGGCCGGCGATGGTCGTCAGCAGGTCCGTGACCGGCGTCACGGCCGTAGCCTGGGTGGCGGTGTTGTTGGCCGTCAGGCCGTTCTCGCTCGCGCTGGTGCTGGTCGTGGCCGTGGTGGCCGCGAAGTACACGCCCGGCGTGGTGGGCAGCGTGTAGGCATACGTGAACGAGGCGCTGCTGCCGGCAGCCGACGCCACTGTGCCGAAGCTCAGGACGTTGCCCGTCAGCGTGCCGCCGCCGGAGTTGGTCAGCGTGGCGCCGCTCGGGATGATTACCGAGCGCGGCGTAGCCTCCGAGTTATCCGGGCCGTTGTTGCCAAACTGCGCCGTATAGCTGGCCGAAGCACCGGGTAAGGCCGTCGCGGGGCCGGCCGTGAAATTGGCGTACACGTCCGCCTGGGCGCAGAACGTGATGTTCGCAAAGCCCATCGTGTGATTGCGGTCGGTAGTAGTAGCAATGAAGGGCGCAATGTTTTCGTAGGTGATAACCACCCGCTGCACCGGGCTCGGAAAGCTCACCGTCACGTCGCCGGTAGTAGTGCTGACGTTGGCGGCGATGCCCGTGATAGCATTCAACTTCAACGCCGGGTCGCTGGTGGCGGTGGCCCCGCTGCCAGTGCCCACAAACTTGTTTTTGATGTTGAGGCCGGGCCCGGAAATGTTAGCCGGCTGCAAGTCGATGGCCGTGCCGCCCACCGCCGTTGCGTAGGCGTCGAAGGTCAGGCGGTCAATAAAGTCGTTGGTGCCGGCGGTAATATCCCGGTCGATGTCGGTCAGCGTCAGCGTCAGGTTGCTCACTGGGCGGCTGAACTCAAACACGACCGAAGCCACGTCCGAGGTCGGGCCGCCGCCAATCACATTGCGCTGCCACACCAGAAACTTGCCCGTATTGGCCAGGGCCGCGTTGGCGCCCACGGCAAACGTGTTGGTAGTAGCCGGCGTGGTGGCCGTATAGTTGGTATAAGCCACGCTGGTGCCGGGCGTGCCAGCGCTGAGCTTATCCGACGAACCCACCGTCTGACGGGTGCCGTCGGCCACACTGCTGTAGTTGAAGTTTACCGTCTGGTTGCAGGTTTGGGCCAGCGCCGCCGGGCTGCCGCCAAGCAGCAGGCCCACGCCCCAGACGGCCGCTGCCAGCGGGGCGGCCTGACGGCTGGTCCGCCGCGCCCAAGGCACCAAGCCGTGTTTGATAGCGTGCAGAGCGTGTAAGGTGTTTATCATAAAAAATGAGGAAAGAGTAAGCCGTGGTGTAATTTTATTGATAATTAGTTTATTTTAAATAAGAGGAAGCTTGATACAAACCGCCACCCTGACAAATTAAAAAGACTCATCAGCAAGCCGCGGCGACGAAGAGCCATCAATAACATAAACTTTTACTAAGCCCCCAAAAGTACTATTTAATTCTTAGTGGCTTCGTTATAATTTCGGCGAATATACGTGATTTATCGACCAACGCGCCTTCATAAAAGTGCTCTCAAACTGCTCTAAAGGGAATAACGCATCAATTTAAGTGTTCATCGTGGCTACCCGGCCGAATATCCATTATGCACAAGTTGCTAATTTTTATAATTAAAATACAATAACATCCTCCAATTTTTTTGACCTCACCGAGTCCGAAATATTTGAAGCGCCTTAGTAGCCTGAGTGCTCAAAGAAAAAGCCCCACGCTGGTGGGGCTTTTTGAATTTATACTAGCTGAGCTTACTTTAGCCAGGCTGCCCCCGGCCCGCTTCTTCGAGCAGCGCCCGTAGCGGCTCATTAAAGCCAACGGCCTCAACCAGCTCCTCCAGCGGCAGGTGCAGGCGGTACTTCCAGAAGTGGGTCGGGTTGCCGGGCACGTTGATGTGCTCGTCGTGCGGGTTGGCGCGGCGCAGGCCGTAGTCCATCGCCAGCAAATCCTGGAGCGGCAAAATAACCCACATCGCCGGTGAGTTCAGATGCTGGCTGATGATTTCGCGCGCCACCCAGGGCTCGCAGTAGAACGGCGCTACCTGGCGCGGGTGCCCCAGCATGGTTTCGTAGAAGCGCTGGGTGCGCACCCGGTCTTCCTCCCACCAGCCGCGGATGGTGCTCATGTCGTGCGAGCCGGTCGTGACCACCGACAGGTAGGGCGCCCTGGCCGGGTGGCCGAACTCGGTGGCCGGGTCCGAGGGCATCCGCTGAATGTGCAGGCTGAGCATTCCGAGCTGGCGCATCACGCCGGGCACCGAGGCCGGCACCATGCCCAGGTCTTCGCCAGCGATGAGCATGTTGGTAGCGTAGCGCACGGGCGGCAGCTTCACCAGGCCCTGCTCGCGCCAGAACTCCTCGTGACGGCGAAAGAAGAAGTCGACGTAGATGTCGTCGTAGAGGCGGCGGCGGGCTTCGTCGCCGTCCAGCTCCCGGAACGAGTAGGTTTTGTTGAGCGTGATGCGCGGGTGGTAGAAATCATGGCCGGCGGGCACGAACAGCACCTCGTTAACGAGCTTGAAGAGGTTGGTTTGCAGCCAGGCGAAGTAGCTGGCGTGCTCGGGCTCGGCCGCTGCTTTGCCCTGAATGTAGGTTTCAAGCTGCCGCTGGGTGCGCACGTGCTCGCGCAGGCGGATGGCGCCGTGGCCGGCATCTTCCATATACTCCTCAAACACCGACTGCGCGTCGTGGCCCAGCAAGTCCTGGAGCATGTGCCAGCGGATGTAGGGTTCGCAGAGGCGGCCGTAGTCGAACCAGCCCAGGCGGCGCCGGATTTCGTCGCGGTGCAGGGGTAGGGCCGGGGCGAAGTGCCCCAGCAGGCCCTCGACCGAGTGGCCCGGAATCTCCCAGATGCGAAAAAAGCCCAGGATGTGGTCGATGCGCAGCGCGTCGAAGTAGCGGGCCAGGTGGCCCAGGCGCTGCTTCCACCACTGGTAGCCGTCCTGGGCCATGCGCTCCCAGTTGTAGGTCGGAAAGCGCCAGTTCTGGCCCGTCGTGCTGAAGTCATCGGGCGGGGCGCCGGCCTGGGCGTCCATATGGTACAGCTCCGGCTGGGTCCAGGCATCGACGGAGTGGCGGTAGATGCCGATGGGCAAGTCACCTTTCAGCACCACGCCCTTCGCGCGGCCGTAATCCACCGCTTCGCGCAGCTGCTTATCGAGGTGAAACTGGGTGAAGAAATGCAGGCCGAACTCGTCGAAGTCGGGGGCGGTTTCGGCGGTCAGCTCAGCCAGGTTTTGCGGCGTCTGAAACTCGGCCGGCCAAAGCGAGAAGTCGGCGGTGCCGAACCGGTCGCGCAAGGCGGAAAAAGCCGCGTAGGGCACCAGCCAGCCGGCCTGCTCCCGGCGGAACTGCTGAAACGCTGGGTCGGCCAGCAGCAGCTTTTTCTCCTGCTGATACAGCTTTTTAAGGAAGCGCCACTTGGCCACCATCACCGGCTCGTAATCCACGAAATCCTTGGCGTTCAGCTCCTCGCGCAAGTGGTCCAGCGCCAGCTGGTCGGCGGCGCTTTGCAAATTCCCTACCCCCTCCAGATTCAGGTATTGCGGGTGCAGGGCAAAGACGGAGATGGCGGCGTAGGGATAAGAATCGACCCAGGTGTGGGTGGCCGTGGTGTCGTTGATGGGCAAGACCTGCACCAGCTTCATACCCGTGAGCACGGCCCAGTCAATGAGCAGCTTGAGGTCGGGAAACTCGCCCACGCCCAGGCCTTTTTCCGAGCGCAGCGCAAACACCGGCAAGGCCACGCCCGCCCCGCGCCAGGCCGTATCGTACTGAAAGCGCTCGTCGTGCAGGATGCGCAGGCTTGGCGCCGCCGAGGGGGGGTAGGGAATCGGCGCCAGCGTGCGGTCCTCACCCCGTTCGAGAAACTCAACCTCCTTTTCGACGGTGTTCCAGAGCGCGTACTTGTAGCGCAAGGTTTCGGTGGGCGCTTGCAGGCTGATTTCGGCTTCCCAGGTCGGGTAGTTTCTGTCGGATAGAAGCAGCGGGCTGCCATTATCCCAACTGCCCAGCGCCGGGTCGGAGCCCAGCACGCAGATGACCTGGTGGGGCAGCACCCGCGGGGCGGCCAGGGCGAAGCGGATGGTGGCTTCCCCGGCAACCCCATCCCCTAGCCCCTTCCCCGATGGGGAAGGGGGACTAGTTCTAGCTCTAGTTTCTAGTTTAAATTCGGAGCCAGAGCTAGCAGCTAGTCCCCCTTCCCCATCGGGGAAGGGGCTAGGGGATGGGGTTGCGGCAAAGGAGCTAGGGGATGGGGTTAGCGGGGCCGCCCGCCGAAACAGCACCTGCGTAAACGCGTTCGTGAACAGCTCATGCTCTTCCTGCACGGGTGGGCGCCAGTAGTCGTTCAGCTCGATGCGGGCGGGGCGGGGGGGTAGGGCAAGCGTGCGGTTGGGGCCCCACTCCCACTGCTGGCTTTGGTCGTGGTTTTCGAGCAGCACGTACTTATACGTCAGCTCGGCGGCCGAATCAGCGGCGGGCAGCTTGATTTCGGCGCTCCAGCGGGTTGTGGCTTCGTCGTAGCTCAGGGGCAGGGATTGGGCCAGCTGCCAGGCGCCGAGCGCGGCGGCGGAGCCGCACACGGCCAGGCGCTGGCCAGGGGTGGTGCGGTAGGGCAGGGAAAAACGAATGGTCATGGGTGGATGGCGGGGCCGGAGATGGGGCCGAAAGATAGTGCGCCCAGCGACGAGCCGGAAAAAGAGCGCATTAAGTCTTACCTTAATGGCACTGAAACCAGAAAAAACAGCGTTTACACGCCCCCAGCGACGACCGGCCGGCCGCCGCGGCTTAACCTCACCCGCTGGTTTGCGTTACGCCCTCATCCCCTAGCCTTTCCGCGCCATTAGCTCCCTACCCCCCTTTTTGCGCCGCCTGCTCTACGGAGTGCTCGGCTTGCTGGCCCTGGTGCTGCTGCTCGTGGTGGTAGCGGTCGTGGCCCTGCAATTTCCGGCCACGCAGGATTTTATTGCCCGCAAGGGCGAAAGCTACCTCCGCGACAAGCTTAAAACCGAAGTGCGCATCGGCCGCTTCCGGACCGATTTCCGCCACGCCATCAACCTGGACAATGTTTATCTGGCTGACCAGCAGCGCGACACGCTGCTCGCCGTGGGCCACCTGGGCGTGAGCATTGATATCTGGAAGCTCGCCCAAAGCCAGATTAACATCTCGGACGTGGAGCTGAACGACGGCCGCGTGCGCCTGACCCGCACCGCGCCCGACAGCGTGAATAACTACGACTTCATTATCAATGCCTTTTCTGACCCCACGGCGCCCGTGGACACCACGACCTCGAGCCTGAGATACAACATTGGTAAAGCGCGGCTGACCAACATCTACTTCACGCAGGACGACCAAATTGCCGGCTCTGACCTGCGGGCGCGCCTGGGCGAGCTGGCCGTGACGATGGACGAAGTGGACGTGGACAAGTCCATCTATAAGGTGGATAACGCCACGCTGCGCCGGGCCAGCATTGCGATGGTGCAAACCAAAACCGCCCCGGAGCTGGATGACAACAAGCCCACCGAGCCGCTCACGCTCCAGTTTGGCCTGAACCGCGCCACGCTGGAAACGGTGGCCTTCACGTATAAAAACACGCCGGCGGCGCAGTTTATCAACACCCGCATCGGGCAGGCGGAAGTGACGGCGCGCAACATCGACCTGCCCAACGCGCGGGTTGATTTAACCAAGCTGACTTTGAAAAACACCTCGTTCGCGTATTCGCAAAACGAGAACGTGCCCGTAGCCCAGCGCGTGGTCAATCCGGCCGAGGCTGTGCGCACCCTGAACGAGTCAGCCAGGAAAGCCAAGGCCGCGACCAGCGCTGAGCCCCTGCGCTGGCGCGTAACCTTAGCGCAGTCCGACATCAGCGGCGTGGACGTGGCCTTCGACAACTTCGATGAGCCGCGGCAAAAAACGAGGCTGCCGGCCCTGGATTACAACCATCTGAAGTTCACAGATTTAATTCTAAATACTCACAACTTCAGCTTTTCGGGAAACCGCACCACGGCGCAGGTCGATAACCTGGCCGGCCGGGAGCAGAGCGGGTTTCGGATTGACAAGTGGCAGGCCAATGTAGTGTATGACTCGGTGCAAATCCGGCTCGACAGCCTGGACTTGATTACGCCGCACACCCGCATCCGGCGTACCCTGGCCATTGGCTTTCAGGACCTGGCCACGCTGGCCGAAGACCGCAACCTGCCCAACCTGAAGCTGGAAGGCGACCTGCGCAACGTGCGCCTGGGCTTCCGCGACATCCTCTACCTGGCGCCGGACCTCATCAGCACGCCGCCGTTCACGACGGGTGCCAACCAGTCCATTCTGCTGAGCGGGCAGATTGCCGGGCGGCTGGGCGACTTCCAGGTGCGCAACCTGGAGTTCGTGGGCTTGCGCAACACGCAGCTGCTGGCCAGCGGGCGCATCCGCGGCCTGCCCAATACCGACAACCGCCTCGTGGCCGACCTCAACATCTGCCGCTTTAACACCACGGAAGCGGATTTGCGCAGCGTCCTACCCCCCGGTACCATCCCCAAGGCCACGCGCATCGGCAGCGTGGCGCTCAGCGGGCGGGTGCAGGGCAGCCTGGGTGATTTCCGGGTGCAGAACCTGAATTTTCGCGGCCTGGGCAACACGCAGCTGGCCGCCAGCGGGCGCATTCGCGGCTTGCCAAATGTTGATGAGCGGCTGTTTGCCGATTTGAACATCGCTCGGTTCAGCACCACGGCGGCGGATTTGCGCGGCGTCCTACCCCCCGGTACGCTGCCGGCCGGCTACCAGCTGCCGGCCGTGCTCAGCGTGAACGGCACCTTCAGCGGGCAGCCCACCGCCCTGCGCTTCAACACCAACCTGCGGCTGGCGTCGAGCTTTGGCAACGCGGCGGCCAACGTGCGCATGGCGCCCGGCCCCAAGGGGCAGGAGCCGGTGACGGGCACCTTCGCGGTGCAGAACTTCAACGTGGGCAAGCTCATCGGCGACCCGACCATCGGGCGGGTGACGGCGACCGGACAGCTCAACGCCCGCGGGCTGACGCCGGAAAGTATGCGCGGGCAGCTGGCTGCCACGGTGCAGAGCGCGCAGTACAACGGCTACACCTACCGCAACGTGCAAGCCACTGTGGGCATCGACCGGCAGCGCTACGACATCAAGGCCAGCAGCGCCGGCGACCCCAACCTGAACCTGGATTTGGCGGCCGTCGTGAACCTGCGCGACGCCAAAAACCCGAGCTACGAGCTGACCTCGCTCAACGTGCGCGGCGCCAACCTGACGGCGCTGGGCTTCTACACCGGCGGCGATTTGCGGGTGCAGGGCGATTTGAATGCCAACTTCGCCGGCGCCGATTTGAACTCGCTCAACGGCACGTTCAGCGGCAGCCGGGTAGTGATAGTGCGCGACAATCAGCCGTTTGCCTTCGACTCCCTGAGTGGGCGCATCACGCAGACGGCCGACCGGGCGACGGTTGCTTTCAACTCGACCTTGCTCGCCGCCAACCTCGATGGCAACGTGCATTTGGGCGATTTGGCGCCGGAGCTGCAACAGCACATCGACCGCTACTTTGACTTGCCGGGAGTGCGCTACGTGGCCAGCTCGGCTAATCGACGTTTCACGTATTCCTTAAAGCTGAAGGATACGCGCCTGGCCACCAAGCTCGTGCCGGGCCTCACGCGCATCTCGCCCTTCACGCTGGCCGGCGACTACGACCGGCAGGCGGCCCGCCTCACGGCGAAAACGGACATTCGCATCATTCGCTACCAGAACTACCGGCTCGACTCGCTGCGGCTCGACGTAAACTCCGACCCGCGCAAGCTGGATTATGCGCTGCGGCTGGCCCAGGCCGCGCAGGACACCACGCTGCGACTGCGGCAGCCCAGCGTGATTGGCAACGTGGCTGATAATAAGATTTTTGCGCGGGCCGCTATTCTCGGCGATTCACTCGACCGCGAGCGGCTGGCACTGGCCGGCACGTTGTCGGTGGTGAATCAGCGCCAGGCTAGCGCCTACGAGTTCGTGGCGGCGGCCGAGCAGATTATCAACTATGAAAACTGGTCGGCGGGCACGAACAACTTCGTGCGCTACAACCCCGATGGCAGCATCGTGGCCAACAACCTGCGCCTGACCAACGGCCGCAGCACCCTGGCCGTGCAAAGCCAAGACCCGCAAGCCAACAACTCACCCTTGCTCGTGCGCTTCGAGCAGTTTGATTTGGCCGAGCTGGCGCGGGCCGTGGAGCAGCAGGACTCGCTCATTGCCGGCACCCTCAATGGGCAGGCCGAACTGCGCGGGCTGGGCACGAAGCAGCAGGCGCTTACGGCTAATTTGACCATCAGCCAGCTTATCTTCCAAAAAGCCCTGATTGGCGACCTCGCCCTGCAAGCCCGCAACCCGGTCGCCAACCGCTACGACATCGAAGCCCGCCTGACGGGTGGCGGGGTGAGCACGGCCGGCGGCCCTACCCCCCCCGGCAACGACGTACGCGCCACGGGCTCCTACACCGCGGCCGGCAACAACCCCCTCCAGTTTCGGGTCGAAGTCGGGCGGCTGAACCTAAAAACCGCTGAGCCGTTTTCGGCCGGGCAGCTCAGCCAGACGGCCGGCTTTCTGAGCGGAACGCTGGCCGTGGCCGGCACCGCCGCCGCGCCCCAGATTCGCGGCACGCTCACGACTTCGAGCGACGCGGCCTTCATTGTGCCGCAGCTCGGGGCGCCGTTTCGGCTGCCGAACCAGCGCCTGACGTTTGACGAGCGCGGGCTGGCTTTCCGGGATTTTACGGTGCTGGACTCGGCCGGCAACCGGGCCGTGGCCAATGGCTACCTGCTGACGCGCAACTTCATCGACTACAACTTCGACTTGCGCGCCACGACCAACAACTTTCTGGCCGTGCGCAGCACCCGCAAAAACAACCCACTCTACTACGGCCGGCTGGTGCTGGACTCGGACACGCGCCTGACCGGGCCACTCACGCTTATCAAAGTAGATACCGATGTGACCGTGGCGCGCGGCTCGGATCTGACGGTGGAGTCGCCGACCGGCGACCCGTCGGCCGTGGAGCGCGAGGGCATCGTCAAGTTTATTGACAAGAGCGCCCCGCTCGACACGGCCCTGGCCCGGCAGCTGGCCTTGGACACGGTGCGCACCGGCACGACTGGCTACGACATCACGGCCCGCGTCAAAATCACCCAGCAAACACCCTTCACGCTCATTATTGACCCGGCTTCGGGCGACAACTTGCGGGTGCGGGCTAATGGGCAGCTGACGACAACCATCGACCCGAGCGGCGCCATCACCCTCGACGGAACGCTGGCGGTGGCGCGCGGCTCCTACCGCCTCTCACTCTATGGGCTGACCTCGCGCGAGTTTACCATCCGCCGCGGCTCGTCCCTGACCTGGACCGGCGACCCCTACAATGCCGACCTGAATCTGACCGCCATCTACAAGGTCAAGGCCGCGCCGGCCGAGCTGCTCGCCGGTCAGGGCTCCGACAATACGGAAACCCAAAGTCTCGCCCGCAACACCTTGCCCTTCAACGTGCTGATTAACGTGACCGGCCAGCTCGCCAAGCCGACCATCGGCTTCGATATCACGCTGCCCGAAGACCAGCGCACCCCTTTGTACGGTGAAATTGATGCCAAGCTGGGGCAGCTGCGCCAGCCCAACCAAACTTCGGAGCAGAGCAAGCAGGTATTCTCGCTTCTGGTATTGGGCCGCTTCGTGCAGCAGAACCCGTTCCAGACTAGTGCGGGCGAGAGCTTCGTGGCCTCGCAGCTGCGCGGCTCGGTCAGCTCGGTGCTCACCGACCAGCTCAACAACCTGACCGGCAAGTACCTGGCCGGCCTGGGCATTGACCTGGGCGTGACCAACCAGGCCGTGTACGGCGCCGACGGCGGCACTGGCTCGCGCACCGACCTGAACGTGGCCGTGCGCCGGCAGCTGCTGAATAACCGCCTCACCGTGCGCCTGGGCACCGACGTGCCGCTTGCGGGCGGCAGTGGCGGCAGCGGCACCCAGGCCACGCAGGGCGCCAACGCGGCCAGCAACTTCGCCGGCGACGTGAGCCTGGAATACACGCTGCTGCGCGATGGCCGCCTGCGCCTGCGCGCCTTCCGCCAGAACGCCTACGAGGACATCGACGGCCCCATCGTGCGCACCGGCGCCTCGCTGGTGTATCAGCGCGAGTATAACAACCTGGCGCAGCTCTTCGAGAAGGTGAGCGAAAACGTGAAGGAGCGCCGCCGTGAGGCCCGCAAGGAGGAAAAGCAGGACCAGAAACAGCAGGACCAGCAAGACCAGCAGGCCCAGGACTCGGCTTCGACGGTGATGCTGCCCCTGCGCCGCGACACGCTGAGCCGGACGGCCAGGCCGGCACCAGCGGCGGGTAAAAAGAACTGATAATGAACTGGATTACCGCTTACAAATTCCCTACCCCCCCCCTTGCTGACCAAGCCGCCAAGTGGCCCGGTCCGACCGGCGGTCGTCTAATTTATCGGAATGACCGGCCTGACAGCGGCGCACCCGACTGCCGATTGAGCCGGACCGCCTGGCGGCGCCAGGCAATTAGCGGTATTGCCACGTTATCTTTTCTGGCGCTCTCCTCCTGCTCCGGGCTGCGCTACATCCCTGAGAATGAGAAGCTCTACACCGGCACCGCGGTCAAAATCAACTACCCCGCCAAGCAGAAGCCCAAGAACGCGGACGTGCTGCAAACCGAGCTGGAAAGCGTGGTGCGGCCCGCCCCCAACTTCTCCTTTCTGGGGCTGCGGCCCAAGCTCTACTTCTGGCACCTGGGGGTAGGGAAAGAGAAAGGCATCGGCAAGTTTCTGGCCGACAAGCTGGGCGAGCCGCCGGTGCTGCTGAGCCAGGTGCAGATTCAGCCGACCAAAGATTTGATGGTCAACCGGCTTCAGAACCGGGGCTACTTCCGGGCGGCGGTGACGCACGAGGTAAAAACCCAGGACAAGACCGCCCAGGTGAACTACACGGCCAACACGGCCCAGGTCTATAAAATCAAGGAAGTTAACTTCCCGGCCGGCGACTCGGCCGTGCTGGCGGCCATTCGCGGCACGCAGGGGGGTAGCCTTTTGAAAGTCGGCGACCCTTACGACTTGAACGTGCTGACCCAGGAGCGGGTGCGCATCGACGCAGTATTAAAAAATCAGGGCTTTCACTACTTCACGCCCGATTTGCTCTTGTTTGAAGTCGACAGCACGCTGCGCGACCAGGTGACGATGGACGTGCGGGTGAAGGGCGCCTCACCGGCGCGGGCGCTGCGGCCCTACTTCCTCGATGAGGTGACCTTGAACACGAACTACGTGCTCACGGACACGACCACGCGCCCCCCCATTCGCTTCCGCGGCTACCGCTACCTGCCCGATGAAACCATGTTCCGGGCGCGGGCCATCACGGGGGCGGTTTTTCTCTTCCCCGACAGCCTGTTTCGGCAGCGGCGGCGCGACCAGACGCTCTCGCGCCTGATGAGCCTGGGCACGTTCCGCTTCGTCGATATCCGCTTCAACCCGGCGGCGGCCGGCGACTCGGCCGGCCGCGCCCGCCTCGACGCTGTGGTGCGCATGACGCAGCTCAAGAAGAAGAGCCTGCGGGCTGAATTGCAGTACGTTACGAAGACGAGTGAATTCACCGGGCCGGGCCTGGTGATAAGCTTCCGCAACCGCTCGGCCTTACGCGGGGCCGAGCAGCTGCTCATCAATGGCACGGCGGCCTACGAGATTCAGACCCGCCCGCCGAGCGGCAACGAGTCGCGCAACAACTCCGGCGCCATCTCGACGCAGCTCGGCATCAACGCCCAGCTGATTGTGCCGCGGCTCATTACGCCCAAGCTGCCGCTGCTCGACGTGCGGCTGCCCAGCTCCGACTTTCAGCCCCGCACCACTTTTGGCGCGGGTATCCGCTACGTTACCCGGACGGGCTACTTCAGCACCTCTAACATCAATCTCAACTACGGCTACAGCTGGAAAACGCGCATCACCAACGAGCAGGAGCTGCGCCCGATTGACATAACCTACGGCACGTTCGCGAGCACGCCGGCCTTCGACACGGTGCTGGCCAAGAGGCCTTTTCTGGCAAACTCGTTTCAGCAGCAGTTCATTCTGGGCACCAGCTACCGCTACACCTACAACCAGCAGGTGCTGGAGCAGCGCCGCCAGCAGATTTTCTTTCAGGGCCAGCTTGAGGGCAGCGGCAACCTGGCGGCAGCGCTGAGCAACCTCTCGGGCGCCCAAAAAATCACGAACGAGGCCGGCTTTGGCTCCTACACGCTGTTCGGCCAGCAGTTTTCGCAGTACACCAAGCTTGATTTGGAGCTGCGCGAATACTACCGCCTCTCGGCCAATCCGGCGGTGGGCAACCGCCTCGTGGCGCGGCTGCAGGCCGGCATCGGCCTGCCCTACGGCAACTCGCGGGTCTTGCCCTACCTGCGCCAGTACGGCATCGGCGGGCCCAACTCCATCCGGGCGTTTGCCGCCCGGCAGCTTGGCCCCGGCACCTACCGCCCCGAGGGCAGCACTATCGTCAACAACTACTATGACCAGGTCGGCGACCTGCGCCTGGAAGGCAACGTGGAGTACCGCCAAGATTTATTTCCCTACGTGAAGGGCGCCGTGTTCGTGGACGCGGGCAACATCTGGCTCGTCAACCCCGACCCCAGCCGCCCGACTACCGACGAAAACGGCCAGCCTGACGGCCGCAACGGGCAGTTCAAGCCCAGCACCTTCTTCAAGGAGCTGGCCGTGGGGGCGGGGGTAGGGCTGCGCATCGACGTGCAGTTTTTCGTCATCCGCTTCGACTACGCCTTCCCGCTACGGGCGCCCTACGGCAAGCCCCTGGACCAGAACGGCAAGCCCGACACCGCCGGCCGGCTCAACCTGGCCATTGGCTATCCGTTTTAGCGTCGGTGGGCAGCCGCCGGGCCCATAGCTCCGCTTCCTGGCTCAGCGAGCCGACGCCGTAGAAATCAGTGAAGGCTTCCTGCCGGCTTAGCTCGCCGCGCAGGTAGCGCTCCAGCTGCCAGTGGGCGCGGGCGGGCAGCCGGTGGCCATCGAAGCGTAAGCTGAGCAGAAGATTCTCCACTTCCCGCACCCGCTGGGCGCGGCCGGGGTCGGTGGATGAGGCGTGGCTCTGCGGATTCCAGCTGGCAAGAAATTGGTCGTCCATGACGGAAGCAGCCCTAAAAACCGGCTGAAAGGTAGCCGGATTGGCGCCCCAAATATACAATAAATTGATTTTATTGTACCGCCTTGAGCGACTTGTTAAAGTTTTATTTTAAATAATCATAGGTTCTTGGCCGAATGAGCCCTCATTCGCCGCGGGCGGTCCGGCCGGCCGCGGCGCCTACTTCGCGCCGTTGCTGACGGCGAACCGCTCAAATACGGCCGTGGCCGTGACCGGCCCGCGGGCCATTACGCCGGCGCGCACGCCCCGGTCCCAGGGGGGTAGGAAATCACCGCTCACGGCCTGGCCATCGGCGGGCAGCGGGTGCCAGGCCTGGCCATCGGCGCTCCAGGCAAAGCGGTACTGGTCGCCGTCCCGCACCTGATAGCGCAGCTGCACTGCCTGGCCGGCGCCGGTGAGCGGCATCTGGGCCAGGGTTTCGCGCTTGCCGGCTTTGGTTTGCACGAGGCCAATTTTGCCGCCTTCCACCGTCAGGGCCAGCGTGTTGGCCGGGTCGCCGAGGGCAGCCAGGCCGGCGCTGGCGCCGGCCGGCAGCGCGGCCGGGCGCAGCAGCGTGGTGCTGGCCGTGTAGGCCGCGGCCACCGTGGACCGGCCCAGCGCCGCGCCGCCCGCAGTGGGCTGGGCTTGCAGCCTGAGCTGCCCGCCGCTGAGCGCAAAGGTGGGCTGGTTTTCGACCGGCCACTGCCAGGAGGGGGGTAGGGACTGGCCCTCAAACTCGTCGCGCACGGCCAGGGCCGCCAGGCGGGCGGCCGGCACAGCCGGCGCGGGCGTGCTGTGCTGATTCAAAAACTCCGGCCAGCCGGCCGCCGTCCAGGTAAACTCACTCAGCACGCCCTGCCGGCCCACGTTCTCGAACGAGCCCCCGGTCTGGTAGGCGTGGTGCAGCATAAACCAGCGGCCGTCTTTCTCGACGGCCGTGCCGTGGCCGGGGCAGGTCCAGGTTTCGTTTTTGACGAGGATGGGGTTCTGCGCGTATTTCTCCCAGGGGCCGAGCAGGTTGCGGGCGCGGGCCACGCCCGTGGCGTAGGTGCAGCCGCTGCCGCAGCAGCCGTTGCCGGCGTAGAACATATAGAAGTAACCTGCGCGCCGCACCAGGCTGGGGCCCTCGATGAGGTTGCCTTCCCAGGGCACATCGTTGCGCAGCAGCTCCTTTTTCTCGCCGATGAGGGCCGTGCGCCCGGCGTTCATTTCCTGCGCCCAGATGGGCGTGGGCTGCTGGATGCTGTTGCCGTCCTCTTTCCAAATCAGGTAGGGTTTGCCGTTTTCGTCGCGCACCGGAAAGCCGTCAATCGAGCCGGCCGGCTGGCCCACCAGGGGGCCGTGGTCGCGGTAGGGGCCCTCGGGCTTATCGGCGCTGGCCACGCCCACGGCCAGGTTGCCGCCGCGCTGGTGGGCGGTGTAGAACACGTAGATTTTGCCATTGTCCTGGCTGATTTCGGGCGCCCAGAAGTAGTAGTCGGCCCACGCGGGCCGCGCCCGCGGAAACACGTGCCCGACCAGCTGCCAGTCGGTCAGGTTCCTGGATTTCAGGAGCGGAAACACCGGGCCCCAGTTCGAGGTGGTGGCCGTGGCCCAGTAGGTGTCGCCCACCTTCACCACCGATGGGTCGGGGTAGTCGCCGGGCAGCACGGGGTTGGGAATAACGGTGGGGGTAGGGAATGCTTTGGCCGCAGCGGGCCTGGCCGGCTGCGCCAGCGCCGGCGCTGCAACTACGGAGCAGCCGAGCCAGACCAGGGCGCGGATGGTGGGAAGGAATTTCAATAGGAAAAGGGGCTGATTGGAAGTGAAAAAAGCGGGCGGGCGGCAGCGGCCGGGCAAGAAAACAAACGGCCCGGCCCCGGCACTTTTCCGCGGGACCGGGCCGCAGCGGGCACTAGCCGCCGCCCCGTGCCCGAGCATTATTTGCCGTTGGTTTTTTTAATTAAATCCGTCTCGTCCTGCCGGTAGGGCGTGCCGTCGGGGCGGAACACTTCGTGAAACCACTCGGCCGGCTCCGAGCCGTCGGCGATGGGCACCTCCCACTGGTACTTGGTGTTGGTTTTGCCCGCTACCAGGCCCCAGTTGATGGCCCCTACGTTGCGCTTTTTGAGCAAGGGCAAAATGTTGACAAAGCGCGAGTTGCGCGGCCGGGCCATGTACTCGGTGCACACCAGCGGCCGGCCGTGGGTTTCGAGCAGCTCGATGACGCGCTGGTGGGCCGCCGCGTCGTCGTAGTTGTGGTAGGTCACCACGTCCGAGTTCAGGGCCTGGTACTTGTTCAGAGCCTCAAACTCCCAGTTCCAGAGGCCAACGCTCAGGGGCTGGTCGGGGTTGACGGCGCGGGCCCAGGCGAAGACGTTGCGCACCAAAGGCAGCGACGTGTTATTCTTGCCGTTGTTGCCCGGCTCGTTGTACAGGTCCCAGATTACGATGCGCTTGTCATTCTTAAAGCGGGTCATCACGTCCGTCACGTAGGGCCGCAGCTTGCTGAAGGTAAGCGAGTCGCGCGAGGCCGGGTCGCCGGGGTCCTGCATCCAGCCCGAGTTGTGGATGCCGGGCTTGGGCGCGGGCTGCACCCCGATTTTGGGGTCCTTGTTCCAGCAGTCATCGAAAAAGACGAGGATGGTGCCGATGCCGTGCTTGTCGGCGATGCCTAAGTACTGGTCGACGCGCTTCTTGAAGCCTTCCGGGTCTTGCTGGTAGGCCAGGCTGTGCAAAAACACGCGCATGGTGTTGAAGCCGATGCCCTGGGCATAGCCCAGCTCTTTGTCGATGGTGGCGGGGTCGAAGGTGCTGGCCTGCCACATTTCCAGCTGGTTGATGGCCGTGCTGGGCGTGAAGTTGGCGCCCGACATCCAGGCGTGGGACTTGGACCAGGCCTGGGCTTTTTCCACCGGCCAGCGCCGGCTGGCCAGCGCGCTGGCGGAGGTGGCCGCCGCGCCTTTGGTTTTGACTTTGGTTTTCTGAGCGACACCACCGAACGAGGTCAGCAGCAGGAGAAAGAGCAACAGCTTCTTCATGCGAAAGAGAGAATTAGGAAAGAGAAACAGTAAACGGTAAATGAGCTATTTGCTGAAAATGAGCTACTTATTGAGTGGCCGGGACCTTACTCACCCGAAGGCCGGGGCTGGGCCTGGGTCAGGGGTAGGGGCGCCCCGAAATCAGGCGTGCCGTCGGCGTGCCAGCTGAACTTTTGCATCCGGGCGCTGCGGCCGGCGCACTTGCCGTCGGCGGCGGCTTTGGCGTGGTACACCAGCCAGTTTTCGCGGCCGTCGGGCGAGGTGGTGAAGCTGTTGTGGCCCGTGCCCCACACGCCGTTGGCCGCCGAGGGCTGGAAGACCGGCCGCGGGGCCTTGGTCCAGGATTCGGGCCGGAGCGGGTCGCTGCCCTTGGCCGCCGTGAGCATTCCGAGGCAGTAGTTATCGTCCCAGCAGGCGCTGGCCGAATAAACAATGAGCAGTTGCCCTTTTTTGCCCGCCAGAAATTCCGGGCCTTCCAGAATCTGCCGGCCGCCGCCTTTTTCCCAGGCCAGCGTGGGCGTGGCGATGACCGCTTCCCTACCCCCCTCCAGCGTCCAGGGGTTGCGCATGGGCGCGATGGCCAGCACGCTCTGCGGCCCCACGTAGGCCGAATACACGAAGTAGCGCCGGCCGCCGTGCTCGAACACGGAGCCGTCGAGGCCAGAGTATTTCGTGTTGATTCGGCCCCGGTCAGTCCAGGTGCCGGTGGTGGGGTCGGGGCTGGCATTTTCGAGCACGAACACGTAGCGCGTCTGGTCGCTGAAGTTAGCCTTGTCGGTGGCCGTGTAGTAGAGGTACCACTTGCCGTCGAGGAAGTGCAGCTCCGGCGCCCAGATTTCGTAGGAGTTGGGCCCGGTGGCGGGGGGCGTCCACACCACTTTCGGCGGGGCGGCGGCCACCTCGCTCAGGGCCTTGGTTTTCCAGAGCGTGAGGTTGCGGCCGGTGGTGTTGGTGTAGTAATAGTAGCCGCCGTGGCGAATCACCCACGGGTCGGGGCCGTCGGCCTGCAGCGGGTTCTGGAAGGTGCGGGCGGCGGCCGAGCGCTGGGCCTGCGCCGCCGGGGTCAGCCCCACCGTGAGGGCCGCGCCAAGCAGCACTTGGCGCAGGAATGAGGGGGTAGGCGGCATAGAGAAAGCAAGAGTAAAACGGGTTGGGAAAGGACTAATCAGGATAAAAAGGCGGTCATGCAGAGCGCAGCGAAGCATCTCGCTCATAGCAGTAATTCAATCGTGAGGTCAAGCTGATTACTGCCGTGAGCGAGATGCTTCGCTGCGCTCTGCATGACGTTCTTCTTTATTTAGTTGACAAACTATGAAACAACCGCTCACCTGTCATTACTTCGCCCCCGCTGGGCTGGGCACGACGGGAAAGGCCACGACGCGCAGCGTGGTGCAGCCGTAGGGAATCAGCGTAATCGGCTCCGCTTCGGCGCTGACTTCGCCCTTGTACACCTCATCGCGGGCCGTGACGGGCTGCGTAGCCACGTCCTCAGCGAGGCGCCAGGCCGGGATGCGGCGGCCGGTGGCCTTGATTTCGAGGGGCGTGCGCTCGGCGCTCCAGACCGAGCCGGGCTGGTTGGACTGGAAAGGCTTTTGGGTGAGAGTCAGCGTCTTCTCCGGGCTCGCAATGATGTTTTGCGGCAGCCCGTAGTTCCAGGGCGCGGCGGGCCGGTACTCGTAGTAGTCGCCTTCTTCCTTGATGGCGCCCTTGGTTTGGGCATGGGGCACTTTGAGGGCGTACACGAGCGGGCCGCGCTCGACGGCGCGCGAGTTGCGGGCCCAGCGCGAGGCGGTCAGGGGCATGGGCAGGGCCAGCGTCAGCACGTCCTGGTTTTTCCACTCCCGATTCAGGGTCACGACCTGGCCACCTTTTTCTTTTTGCAAAAGCTTGCCATTCAGACTGATGCTGGCCTGCGGGCACCACGCCGGAATGCGCAAGGCCAGCGGAAAGCGGGCCCTACCCCTGGTCTGGATGGTGAAGCGCACCTGGTCCTCAAACGGGTAGCCGGTGTCTTCGCGCACCGTCACGGGCTGGCCGCCGGCCGTGGTACGCAGCACGCTGGGCGCGTATTCGAGGGCGGCCAGGCCACCGGCGGGCAGGCCGTACCAGAGGTGCGAGGTGAACTTGGTCCAGCCCTGGTGCTGGTTGGCCGTGCAGCAGGTGTAGCCCGCGTAGGGGCCGAACACGTTGTTCATGCCCCGGTCGAAGGGCAGCGAAAAATCCGACACGCCGCGCACGACCTGCACCTGATTGGCCACCTGGAAATACTGGCGGTTCTGGAAGTCGTCGCTCGTTTGGGCCGGCAGGGCGTTGTAGGTCATGCGCTCCAAAGCGTCCATGTAGAGCGGCTCGCCGGTGATGGCAATGGCCTGCTCCAGCGAGTACATGGTCTCGACGATGGCGCACAGCTCGGTGCCCTGGGTGGGCAGGTTGCCGTGCAGGTCCTCATCGGCCGAAAACATGCCCATCGGCAGCCCGTGCAGGGTCATCAAATCCTGCCAGCCCGTGCGCAGGGCCTGGGCGTCCTGGGGGTTGCCGGTGGCCTGGTAGCGGACGACGGGCAGCTTCAGGCCCTGGCCCACGTTCACGCCGTGGCGCAGCATCCACTGCTCGCCGGTCTGATTGGCGGCGGCCTGCATGGCCCAGTCGCGGCCGGCTAACAGCTGCGTCCAGGGCGTGGTTTGCTGCACGAGCAAATCGCCGAGGTCGAGCAGGAACGGGTCGCGGGTCTGATTATAGAGCCAATACACGATTTCGAGGTTGTCGCCGCCGCGGGCCTGGCTCCACTCGCTCCACTTCACCAGCGGGCAGGCGGGCAGGGTGCGGAGCTGGTACTGAAAATAGCGGGTCATAAAGGGCAGCACCCGCGGGTCTTGGGTGGCCTGGTAGTGCTGCTTGAGCACCTTGAGCATAATCATGCGCGGCCACCAGTCCTCGCCCTGCGCCCCGCTGATGTCGGTGGTTTGGCCGGCCGGCTGCTCGGCTTTGGTCAGGGGACCGAAGTAGCCGCCGGGCCGCTGGTGGTCCAGGGTCCAGTCGACGTAGCGCTGCACCTTGGCTTTGAGCCGGGCGTCATCGACCAAGTAAGCCAGCGGCAGGGCGCCATCGAGCCAGTAGGGCGTTTCCTCCCAGCCGTCACCCTGGCCGCCGAGCCAGCCGTTGTCGTCGCGCAGCTTCGGGTAAAACTCATCGAGGTGGCCGGTGGCGCCCGCGCTCATGGTCAGCAGCTGCTGGCGCAGCCAACCCTGGGGCTTCACGGCGCCCAGGGGCAGCTCGACGTATTTGGGCGCCAGCAGCGGGCCGCGGGCGGGCGCGGCGGGACTGCCTTGGCTCTGGCCATGAGCCCCCGGCACCAGCCCGGCGGCTAGCAGCCCGGCGGCCAGCAGACGGCTTTTCATCGAGGAAGTAGTCATAGCGAGGCGGGGTTGCTGCGTAAAAACTTTCGGCCCAAAGTGCCGGCTCCTTAGCTATAGGCTGGCTAACTGTAGGGTGCGGGGCTCGCCCCCACCCGGCGCGTGAACAATTAATTGTATGACTCGCTAACAAAAGGCGCTGGCGCCGGGCGGGGGCAAGCCCCGCACCTACCTCACTTGGCGCGGTGCGGTGCCCGGCCGGCTTTGGCCCGCGCCGGGGGGGTAGGGGCCGGCAGCGCGGCGGTCTGGTAGAACGCCTGGCACTTGTCGCCCACAAACCTGAGGGCCACTTCCAGCACCGTCAGGCCATCGGCGGCGGGCAGCAGCTGCGAGCTGTAGTTGGGACAGGGGTTGTCTTTGGCGTCGGGCACGGGCACGGGCGCCGGCACTTCGGTCCAGGGGCCAGCGCCGTTCTGGGCGTTCACCATGTACACGCGGCCGTTGTCGGCGGCCACGGCGTTGTCGGCGTTATTAAGCAGCAGTTGGCCGATGAGCAGCAGTTGGCCGTTGGGGTTGCCCTTCTGAGGTGCCCAGGCCACGGTGGGGGCGTGGGCGAAGTGGTGGCCGGCCGTGGACTCGACGCGGGTGCCGGGGTCGACGAGGTTGCCCCAGCGCACGCCGTCGGGCGAGGTGCGCACGTAGGCGTCGCAGCCCAGGCCGCAGATTTCGTAGCTCATCAGGTAGCGGCCGTCGGGCAGGCGCCGCACGATGGGCATTCCGGGGCGCTGCCGGCCGTCGTTCAGGCCCACGTCCAGCACTTCTTCGCCCCAGGTCAGGCCGCCGTCGGCCGAGACTTTATGGGCCAGCATCTGGTTATAGCCGGCGGCCTTGCGCTCCTCGCTCGAATAATAGACCACCAGCCGGCCCTGCGCATCCACATTGAATTCCGGCTCCCACAGCCCGATGAAGCCGCTGACCGGCGTCGAGAAATACGCCCAGCTGCGCCCGCCATCCAGGCTGCGGTAGAGGCGAATCGAACACGGGCCGCGCCCGCCCTGGTCGGTGCCCACCGACGTGGCCCAGAACAGCGTGCCGGCCGCCGTGGCGCCCAGCGGCTGCGGCACTTCCCAGAGGCCGGAGCAGCAACTGCGCGGCGGCGTGGTTTCAGTCACCTCGGCTACGGGCTGCCAGGTCCGGCCGTTGTCGGGGCTCTCGTAGATGGCGCCGGCCTTGCCCACGTCGAAGCTGGCCAGCAGCCGGCCCTTGGCGGAGCCGTGCGCCAGGCGAATGACGCGGGGGTAGTAGGTGGGCCGATTGAGCGGCAAGGCTGTTTGGGCGGCAACCGGGGCGGCCAGCGTTAGCATCAGCGCCGCCAGGGGGGGTAGGCGGCGCAGCGGGGAAGAGCGGTTAGCTACCATCGGGGAAAGTAGGGTGCGGGGCTCGCCCCCGCCCGGCGCGTGAACGATAATTGTTGATTGGTGCAACTCATTAATTCGGCGCGAACGCCGGGCGGGGGCGAACCCCGCCCCTACTCGCCGCTGGGCTTGGGCAACGCCAGGCCGGTGGCGACGGGCGCGCCGAAGTTGGGCGTGTCGTCGGCGTTCCAGGTGAAGGGCTGCATCCGGGGGTTGCGGGCGTCGCCGCAACGCTGACCAGCCCGCAGATTAGCGTGGTAAATCAGCCAGTCCTGGGTGCCGTCTTTGGATTGGAAAAAGCCGTTGTGGCCCGGTCCGAATGCTCGGCTGGCCGGAGTTGTCACGAAAATGGGCGTCGCCGATTTGGTCCAGGACTCTGGCAGCATCGGGTCGGCGGTGGTGGCGCAGGTGAGCAGGCCCAGGGCGTAGTCGTCGGTTTCGCAGTGGCTGGCTGAATAAACGAGGTTGGTTTTGGCGCCGTGCTTGATGATTTCGGGGCCCTCGTTCACCGCTACGGGGCCGCTGCGCTCCCAGCCGTACTGCGGGCGGCTCAGCTCGACGCGCGGGCCGGTCAGGGTCCAGGGATTTTCCATCTTCGAGATGTAGAGCCGCTGCTCGTTGGTGCCGTTGTTTTCGTGGCCTGACCAGAGGGCGTAGCGGCTGTCGTTCTGCTCGAAAACGCTCATGTCAATAGCCCAGAAATCTTCCGATAGGCTGAAGATGCGGCCCTTCTCAGTCCAGGTGCGGGTGGTGGGGTCGGCGTTGGCGTTTTCCAGCACCCACGAGCGCTGCTGGCCCACGTTGCCCGGCCCGGCCGTGAAGTAGATGTACCACTTGCCATCGAGAAAGTGCAGCTCCGGTGCCCACACATCCTGCGAGTAGTTGCCCGTAGCCGGCGCGCGCCACACCACCGTGCTCGGCGCCGAGCCTAGCGCTGACATCTTAGCCGTTTTGCGCAGCGTGACGTTGCCGCCAGTCGTGTTCGTGTAGTAGTAAAAGCCGTCCTTTTCGTACACCCACGGGTCGGGGCCGCTGGCCAGCAGCGGATTAACGAACGTGGTACTGACGACTGGCGGCGTCGGGGGCGGGGTAGGCTTAGGGTCCGACGAGCCATTGGAGCAGGCCAGCAGATTCAGCGCGAGCAAGGGGCCGGCCAGGCGCCGGAACAGGAGACTAGTCAAGGGTGGGAGGGGCATTTAGAGCGGTTCTCAGGTCAGTGTGCAGGGCTGAATCGTCTGACTCCCCCTCTCCTTTTTCGGAGAGGGGGCCGGGGGGTGAGGCGAAACGCGAAGGGCAACTGTACACCAACTTGGGAACCGCTCTAAGTGGAAGATTTATTTGCAAGCAACGGTTGGGTGCCGCTCAATCTATCAGGCATAATCAGCAAGTCACGTTGCGGGGCGGGAGTTGCTTTGTTTAGCTTATCACGGCAGGCAGGATTTGGCCTACGACCCGGCTGCTTACCCCCATCCCTAGCGCGCCACGACCAGCTTGCGCGTTGCCACGGCCGTTGGCGTGGCGACCGTCACGAGATAAATTCCCGCACCGGGCAGCTGCGCCTGATTGAGCTTCACCGGCTGCCCATCGCCGGCCAGCGCCTGCCGGTACACGGTGCGGCCCCGCACATCCTGAATGGTGAGGCTCGTGGCGCCGCGCAGGTCGGCGTCCAGCGTCAGGGTCACGAACTCCCGCGCCGGGTTGGGCGCCAGCGCCAGCGCCGTGGCCGCCAAGCGGGCCGGGCTGGTGGCCAGCAGCTCGGCATCGGAGTAGATAATCATCTGCGGGCCGCGGCGGTTGTTGAGCAGCTCGTTGTTCTGGAAGCCGGTGTTAGTGTTGCGAAACTGCGTCCAGCGCTCTAGAATGCCGTAGCCCTCGTTGTTATTGATGTGGTTGTTGCTCACCACCGTGCCGTCGCAGCCGCCGATGTTGTTCTGAAATGTGATGCCGCTGCGAAAGCGGGTGAAGTCGATGGTGTTATTGTCGAGGCGGTTGCCGTTGGCGAAGTCAATCCCTACCCCCCCTACCCCGCGGTCGGCGGTGTTGTTGAGGTGAATCCAGTTATTCGTCACCACATTATTGTGGCTGCGAATATCGATGGTCAGCCCCTCGGCCCCGTTTTCGTAGATTCTGTTATCCTGAATGATACCGTCGGAGTGCCCGTTCTGAGAGATGCCGACCATGTAGTTGTAGTACACTGAGCAGCCGATAACGATGTTGCGGGCGCACACGGGGTTGCCGCTATTGTGCAGCAGGATGCCCGCGCCTAGCCCCGCGGCGCTGCCGCAATTATGGATTTTGCTGTTCGAGACCGTGTTGTGCTGTCCGTAGAGGAGGATGCCGGCTTCGGGCAAGTTACCGCCGTCGATTTCCAGTAAATCGAACACGTTGTCGTTGCCCGAAACCTCAAACGCCGCCGCGTTGTAAGTATTGGGCGCCTTGCGCAGCACGGCCGCCGCCTCACCCCGGATAGTGATGCCGTTCTTGCCCACCGGCAGCCGGATGGGCGTCGTGATATAATGGTCGCCGGTCCGCAGCACGATAATGTCGCCAGCCACAGCCTGGTCCACCAGCGCCTGCAGCGCGGCGCTGTTGCTGGGGGCACTCAGATAGTAGGTGGCGGCATGGCTGGTGTGGGCCATGCAGGCCAGTAGCATGAGCACCAACAGTGAGTAAAGGGATTTCATAAGTAGGTTGATGAGAAGAGGGGGGTAGGGAAATAACTGAAAGTCGAAGAGCCGCCGGCCCTAGCGGGCCCACGTTGCTGGCGCGGGCTGCGCCGTGCCAGACGGCGTGGCCGCCAGGCGGGGCCAGCCGTCCGCGCCGTATTCCAAACGGTCGAGCAGCATCACCCGGCGCGAACCTTCCTGCTCGGCATTGACGGCGGTAAAGGTTTTGCGACCCGTATCGATGGCGTGGTAAGCCAGCCACGGCTGCCCGGCCGCGTCCGTCACTACCGAGTTGTGGCCAGGCGCCAGCCACCGCTCGCTGCGCGCCAGCACCGTGCGGCGCTGCCCGCCCGTGGCCTGGGCCAGCGTCTGAAACGGGCCAGTGGCGCTGCGCGAGCGGGCGGCCATCACGGCGTAGTGGGCCTTGTCGCCGCAGCAGTTGTCGCCCGAAAACAGCAGGTAGTACCAGCCGTCGTGGTAGGTTACCCAGCTGCCTTCCACCAGCTTCTGGTAGTTGTCGGGGTCGTCATCCTTGATAGGAAAAATCAGGTCCATCACCTGGCTGCCCGGCGCAAATGAAACGCGGTCCGGGGCCAGCTCCCGCACCTTGAGCGGCCCAAATCCCGAGCCCCAATACAGCAGCCGCTTGCCCGTCGCCGGGTCGTCAAACTGCATCGGGTCGATGTTGACAAAGCCCGTCCCGCATTGCAGCGGCGCGGCCGTGGGCGTAAACGGGCCAGCCGGCGAGGTGGCCGTAGCCACGGCCAGGCACAGGCCGGCTTCGGCATCTTTCTTCCCTACGGCGCTGTTGGGTTTGGCCGAAAAATACAGGTAGTAGGTGCCGCCCACCTCGCTCACGTGCGGTGCCCAGAACGAATCCGTCTGGCTGGCCCAGGCCGGTTTGACCGGCAGCGCATCGCCCACGTAGTCCCAGCGCACCAAATCAGCCGAGCGGGCCACCTGGATGTTTATCACCTGGCCCGCGCGCCGCGTCTCGGTGGCGTAGGCGTAGTAAAAGCCATCGGCCGCGCGGATGATGGTCGGGTCAGCAAAGTCCTCGTTCCAGACCGGGTTAGTATAGGTAGCCGTTGGGCCAGCCGCCGTAGTTGCGGCGGCTTGGCCGGTGGCGGGGGGGGTAGGGCGGGCGC
Organism: uncultured Hymenobacter sp.; assembly: GCF_964243305.1. Classification (GTDB taxonomy): domain Bacteria; phylum Bacteroidota; class Bacteroidia; order Cytophagales; family Hymenobacteraceae; genus Hymenobacter. The sequence continues at coordinate 48,616 of NZ_CAXTEF010000010.1, read as the reverse complement.
AGCCTGCCAGCAGCCCAGTGACAAGCAGGAGAAGCGCGTGTTTCATTTGCAGGAAAGCATTACTAAATTGTCATTGCGCGGTAGCAAAAAGCCGGCGGACCTTGAACCTTGAGTTTTTACTTCGCAGGTTCTTCGTCCGCCGGCTTTGCTACTCATGGAGTGAGATGACCACCCACTTTACCAGTTGGGGTTTTGCGTCAAGTTTTGGTCAATGTCCAAGTCGGTGCGAGGCAGCGGCAACAAGGCTGACTTGCCCGGAACAAAGTTGGAAAAGTCCGAATCCCGAACCTTCACCTGGTCCACACCCGCCTGATTATCGAGCAGACCCGAACGAGTCAAATCAAAAAAGCGAGTGCCTTCCCCAGCCAGTTCCTTGGCGCGCTCCTGCTGAAGCTGAGTCTTCATCTGCGTCTGGCTGAATGAGTCGGTCAGCGGCGCCAAACCCACGCGTGTCCGCACTCGGTTGATGAACGGCACAGCGGCGGCCGGCTGGCCTTGCTCGTTCAGTGCTTCAGCCTGCATCAGCAGTACATCGGCGTAGCGGATAACCCGAATGTTGATGCCAGAGTGGTAGTTCTCGAAATTACGAGTTCGGTCGTTCTGATACTTGCGCCAGAACAATTCATCCCTATCAAAATTACCGTCCTTATCCGCAAAGCGCTTCGCGTAGGTTTCGCCATAAATGGGCATCGACGAATTGAATACCGTGATGTCACGGCGAGGGTCCGGGTCACCAGAGACCGTATTTTCCGTAAACTGTTCATATACCCAGCGCCGGGGCTGTCCATCGCTCCAGCCAATGCCACGGGGACCAAAGAACTGCGCTCGATTGTTGCCTTCCGAGCCGTTTAACGCGTCCTGTGCATCGCCCTGCAGCGCGTCCGAGAACTGCACCTCAAACACTGACTCGCTATTGTTCTCGTTGGCCGCCGTAAAATTGTCAAGGTAATTGGCGACCAACTGGTACTTTTCGGAGTCAATGACTTTTTTGAATTGCGCTGAAGCTTCGGCCCACTTGCGCTGCTGCATGTACACTTTGCCCATCAGGGCCTGCGCAGCCCCTTTGGAAGCGCGGCCCCGGTCATTGCCTACGTAGTCCGATACCAGCGGCAGGCCGGCTTCTGCCATGACCAGGTCGGCCAGCACTTGCGCGTAGTTCGATTCTATGGTGCCCTGGGGTGCCCGCGTAGAAGTTGTGGGGACTTCCAGAATCATTGGCACATTGCCGTAGAGCGCAGTCAGGTTGAAGTAGTAGAGGGCCCGCAGGAAGTAAGCCTCCGCCAGCAGGCGTGTCTTCATCTTCTCATCCATCGTAATGCCCGGCACGTTAGCGATGATTTGGTTGCAGCGATACACGCCCCGGTAGTGGTCGGTCCAGATGCTGGCCGAGGGCTCGAAATTGTAGTCCAGCTGAATGAACCGGGTGAAGTTGGCTAGGTCCGTCCAAGGGCTTTTGCTGTAGCCTTCGTCCGAGCGCAAATCCAGTGCAAACCAAATCCAGCGGCTGTACGTGCCGGGTAGCTGCAAGGCGCCGTAGGCCGAGTTCACTGACCTGACGGCATCATTCTGGTTTTGCCAGAAGGTCGAGGTCGCGGGCTGATTCGGATTTACTTTCTCCAGCAAATCTTTATCGCAGCTGCCCAGCAACAGCGTGCTGGCCAGCGCGGCAGTAGTAAGCTTAACTAGTTTCATGGGGTAGGAAATAATTAAAATTTGAGGTCATTCTTCAAATACCGGAGCCAGCTTTACCTAAGCTAACTAAAAGCCGAGCTGAACTCCTCCGGTAAAGGTGCGCAGATTAGGGAAGGAGCTAAAGTCCACGCCGCGCTCGAAGAAGTTTCCGTTGACCACTTCCGGGTCGGGGCCGCTGTACTTGCTAAAAGTCAGCACGTTCTGGCCAGTCACATACACGCGCAGGCTATTGAAGCCTTTCACTTTGCCGGTCAGCGACTGCGGGAAGGTGTAGCCAATCTGAATGTTCTTCAGTCGCAGGTAGGATCCGTTCTCCAGAAAGCGAGAACTGCCGCGAGCATTAGAAGCCGCGGCCTCCTGCAATTGCGGCGTGATGCCGCCGCCCTGCAGGGCCCGCGGCGTGGTGGTAGAGGGCGCATCGGGCCGCCAAGGCGTAAAGTCCGCCCGGAAGTTGGATGGGTCATCGGTGCGGTCCATCGTGGCGCGGGCAATGTTGAAAAGCTGATTACCGCCTACCCCCTGAAACAGGAGGGAGACGTCAACGCCCTTGTAGCCAGCGTTGGCACTGACGCCGTACTGAATTTTGGGCACCGAGGTATCGTAGAAAATCCGGTCCGAATCGTTGATTACCCCGTCGCCGTTTGAGTCGCGGTAGCGGGCATCGCCAGGAGCAGCGTAGGGCTGAATAACTTTGCCATCTGCGTTAACGTGCTGGGTAACCTCTTCCTGCGTCTGGAATACACCATCGAACGGAATCAGAAAGAAGGAGCCAACCGGGTGACCGGCCTGTGTGCGGGTAACTCCGCTCGGAATGTTCTGTCCTTCGGCGGAAAGACGCAACACTTCGTTCTTAATGGTCGTCAGGTTCCCGGATATGCCGTAGGTGAACGCACTGCGGTTATCCTGATAGCCCAGTTGCAATTCAAACCCTTTGTTTTCAATATCGCCAATATTGACAAAGGGCGGCGGTCCGAAGCTGCCTAGGTAGATGGGCAACAGGGGGTTTACGAGCGCATCCTCGGTCCGGGAAACGTAGTAATCGGCCGACAGCGAGATGCGATTATCGAAAAGACCCAAGTCCATGCCGTAGTTGGTCGTGTAGCGCGATTCCCACTTGATGTTATCACTCGGAATGTAGGTCTGGATGGAACCCCCGATGAGGGCGTTGCCATCTAATACGTAATTGGCGTTCTGGTTGATTACGCCCTGAAACTGGTACTCCCCGATACCGTCGTTGCCGTTTACGCCGTAGCTGAAGCGTGCTTTCAGGTTGCTGATGAAGGGCGCGGACTCTTTGATAAAGCTCTCCTCGCTGATGCGCCAGCCGATGGAGCCGGCCCCAAAATTACCGTAGCGGTTGTCAGGGTTGAAGCGGGAAGAGCCATCCCGCCGGAAGCTGCCCGTGAGCAGGTAGCGGTTTTTGTAATCATAGACTGCCTGCGTAAAGTAAGAGCGCTTGGCATTTTCAAACTCCTCGCCGAACAGCTCCGTGCCCGTGGTGCCAGCGCTAAGCTGAAAGTTGTAGTTAGGCCCGTTGCCGTAGCCCCGGTTGACGCCCCGGATGTACTCGTTGCGTCCTCGCTGCTCAGAGTAGCCTAGGATTACGTTCACGCCGTGGTCGCCAATTCGCTTGTTGAAATTCAGAATATTCTCCAGAATTAGGAAGGAGTTGTCGCCCCGCTGTTCGAGCAGAAACGACTGGTACTCGTTTTGCGGCTGATTCTGGTTGGTGCGACCAAACTTGCGGGCGTTGCGGTCGGTGTAAGCCAGATTGTCTACTCCAACGTTCAAGCGGTACGAGAGAAAATCGAAGAAAGAATACTCCGCGTTGATACTGCCTTGCAGGCGATTGTTGTACTGAGTTTCGTCCCGAATAAGCTGGGCGGCCACCGGATTGGTCCCGAACGTGTTGGCAGCGGCATTGCCGTAGCCATAGCCGGCCGTAAACACAGGTGCTTCAGTAGAGTCGTACACCGGAATCGTAGGCAGCAGCCGGATGGCATCCTGAAAGGGCGCGCCGGTGGGCAAGCTAGTGCGAGCGTGGGTAAGTTGCACGGCTTCGCTAAGCTTAAGGCGGCCTACCGTTAATCCCGAGTTCAGGCGTAGCGTGTAGCGTTTGAAGTCAGTCCCAATTAGGGCTCCTTTTTGATTAAAAAAGCCCCCGGAAACCAGAAAGTTAGTGGTGTATTTATCACCGTTGGAGCCGCCCGAGAAATTAAGGTTATAATCCTGCACAGTACCCGTGCGGAGGATTTTGGCCTGCCAATCAGTGTCAGCGTAATTAGCTGGATTTTGGGCCGAAGCCAATGGTGTTAAACCAGCGTTCCGGTAGGCTTCACTGCTGAAGGCAGCCCACTCACTGGCATTGGTCAAGTCCCAGCGGTCGACGGTGTTTTGAACCCCAGCATAGGCATTAAAGCCTAACACTGGCTTGCCAGCCTTGCCTTTTTTCGTGGTAATAATGACTACACCATTGGCGCCGCTAGAGCCGTAGATGGACGTAGAAGAAGCATCTTTCAGAACGGTCAGCGATTCGATATCCGACGGGTTTAAGTCGCGAATAGTGCTGGTCCAAAGGCCGTCGATGACGTATAGCGGCGCGCTGCCACCGTTGAGCGTTCCAATGCCCCGGATGTTAACAATCGGGGCTTGGCCAGGAGTGCCGCCATTATAAATCTGCACCCCCGTCGTGCGGCCCTGTATGGCTTCAGTGATGGTTGCTACCGGCGCCCTTTTGGCCGCTACTACATCGACCGGCGCAACAGCACTCGATAAGTTCTGGCGGTCCTGGCTGACGTAGCCCAGCACCACCACGTCACCGAGCTGCTGATTATCCGTAGCCAGCGACACATTAACGCTAGTGCGGCCGGCGACGGCAATTTCCTGATTCACATAGCCGATGGAGGAAATCACAAGCGTGGCGCCATCCGGCACATCGAGGCTGAAGGTGCCGTCGGCGCCAGTGGAGGTGCCTGTCGTGGTGCCTTTCACGAGCACCGTAACGCCGGGCAGCCCCTCGCCTTTGTCGTCGGTGATGCGCCCGGAAACCACCTGCGTGGGCCGGGCGGAAAGTTCGTGGGTGGGGCCGGTGGGCCAGGGGGCCCGTTTAGCAGCGGTGCCCACCAGCGGCAGGCAGCACAGCAAGGCCGGGAGCGCCAGCGAGCCGGAGCAAGGTATACGCTTCATCATAAAAGAGGAGAAAATGTGAGGAAGAAAACCGCGAAAGCCGGACACAACTACTCAACTGCTTCTTCATTGTGCAAACGATTGCACAAATCAACACATAAATTTGGAAAACCCACTTTGTTATTTGGATGATGCAAAAACTGCTGCCCAGCATTGTAATTCTCCTCATCAATCTATAAGGGGGCTTAATCGATAGTCGAACAGCCCACCCAATTCCAAGAAATGGTCTGACAAAATTCCTCTAATAAGTCGCTAAAAACCAGTATTACTTTTGATAATTATGTGCTACAGAAAAGCAAAACAGGCAGCTATGTGTCACAAAATCAACTATTAAGAGCACTAGACAGCCTTTTGTCTCCCTCAGTAATTACTGCTCTGTCTTGCCCTACCAGGAGGCTGCACACTCCTACATTCCGGCAACGACATCAGGGTCACTACCAGAAATGAGTAGCTTGCAATTCCGGTCTATATGCAAAATTTTAATCATATTTTGTTAAAATAGTATCAATGGTGTAAGGCTTACTTTGTAATCGTTTGCGCTAACCTCAGATTCGGCGAATTCTGCCTCCCACCGGTCGATGGCCCGTATCTTGGCTGCCCTTACCCTTCCCCAGCTCATGCTTGCTTCCTCCATTGCAACTGCCTTCCAACGGGCTTTTTCCTACCCCCCCCTGCTCGTGCGAGCCCCCGGCCGGGTCAACCTGATTGGCGAGCACACCGACTACAATGAAGGCTTCGTGCTGCCGGCGGCCATCGACAAGCAGATTTACTTCGCCGTCGGCCTCAACGGCACCGACACCATCCGGCTGATTTCCTACGATAAGGACGAGCGCCACGAAATCGGGGTGGCCGGTATCCGGCCCGGCCGCACGCTGTGGGCCAACTACCTGCTGGGCGTGGCCGCGCAGCTGCAGGCGCGGGGTATGGCCGTGCCGGGCTTCGACTGCGTGTTCGGCGGCGACGTGCCGATGGGCGCGGGTCTGTCCTCGTCGGCGGCCGTGGAGTGCGGGCTGGCCTTTGCGCTTAACCACTTGCTTGGCGCGGGCCTCGACCGGCTGGAGCTGGCCCGCGTGGCGCAGGCCGCCGAGCAGACCTACGCCGGCGTGCAGTGCGGCATCATGGACCAGTTTGCCAGCCTGCACGGGCGGCCCGGCCAGGTTGTGCGCCTCGACTGCCGCTCGCTGACGTATGACTATTTTCCCTTCGACACGGCCGTATGCGGCATCGTGCTCTGCAACTCCGGGGTGAAGCACTCGCTGGCCAGCTCCGAGTATAATACCCGCCGCCAGGAGTGCGGACGGGGGGTAGGGATTCTGCAAAAGCTGTTTCCCCTGGTCAGGAGCCTGCGCGACGCCACGCTGGCGCAGCTGGCCGAGTGCCGCGCCGAAATGGGCGAAACCGTGTACCGCCGCTGCCGCTACGTGGTGGAGGAAAACCGGCGCGTGGAAGTGGCCTGCGAGCACCTGCTGGCCGGCGACCTGGCCGCTTTTGGCCAGCAGATGTACGCCTCGCACGCCGGCCTGCGCGACGACTACGCCGTGAGCTGCCGCGAGCTGGACCTGCTGGTGGAGGCGGCGCGCCCGCTGCCCGGCGTCTACGGCGCCCGCATGATGGGCGGCGGCTTCGGCGGCTGCACCATCAACCTGGTGGCGCACGAGGAGATTCCTCATTTCGTGGAGCAGATGAGCGCTGCGTATGAGCGGCAGCTGGGCCAGAAACTCGACACGTACCAGACCACGATTGTGGGCGGCGTGGAGACGATGGGGGGTAGGGAATAGAAGAATGAGAGGCGGTCATGCAGAGTGCAACGAAGTGGAGCGAAGCATCTCGCAAGCGGCAGTAATCTAATCGTTTGGTTAAGCTGATTAGTACCGCGAGCGAGATGCTTCGTCCCTGGCTTAATGCGCCACATGCTCAGCATGACCGCCTTGTTGCCCACTAACAATTGATAACTGCTCACTGCTCACTGCTCACTATTAACTGATAACTGATTCAATGTTCGACCCCGCCCAGCACTCGCACCGCCGCCTCAACCTGCTCACCGGCGAATGGCTGCTGGTGTCGCCGCACCGGGCCCTGCGCCCCTGGCAGGGCCAGCAGGAGAAAACCGAGCCCGCCCAGCGCCCCGCTCACGACCCCACGTGCTACCTCTGCCCCGGCAACGTGCGCGCGGGCGGCCAGCAGAACCCCGACTACGCGGGCACGTTCGTGTTCGACAACGACTTCGCGGCCCTGCTGCCCGACGTGCCCGCCGGCGGCCTCAACGTGGATGGCCTGCTGCGGGCCGAAGCCGAAACCGGCGTGGGCCGCGTCATCTGCTTTTCGCCCCGCCACGACCTGACCCTGCCCGAGATGAGCCCGGCGGCCATCCGCGGCGTTATTGATGTGTGGGTGGACGAGTACCAGGCGCTGGGCGCGCGGCCCGACATCAACTACGTGCAGATTTTCGAGAACAAGGGCGCCATCATGGGCTGCTCGAACCCGCACCCGCACGGCCAGATCTGGGCCCAGCGCAGCCTCCCGATGGAGCCGGCCAAGGAAAGCACGCAGCAGGCCGCCTACTTCCGGGAGCACGGCCGCAGCCTGCTCGCGGATTATCTGGCCACCGAGCTGCGCGAGCAGCAGCGCATCGTGCTGGAAAATGAGCACTGGGTGGCGCTGGTGCCGTTCTGGGCGGTGTGGCCCTTCGAGACGCTGCTCTTGCCGCGCCGCCACGTCACGGACATCGCGCAGCTCACTGACGCGGAAAAGGATGCCTTTGCCGACGCGCTGCGCCGCCTCACCACGCGCTACGACAACCTGTTTGAGCTGTCGTTTCCCTACTCCGCCGGCCTGCACCAGCGCCCCACCGATGGGCAGCCGCACGAGGGCTGGCACCTGCATATGCACTTCTACCCCCCGCTGCTGCGCTCGGCCACGGTGCGCAAGTTCATGGTGGGCTACGAGATGCTGGGCAACCCGCAGCGCGACATCACGCCGGAGTGGGCCGCCGGGCGCCTGCGCGGGCTCAGCGAGACGCACTACAAGCTTGGCTAACGGGGGCGGGGGTAGGGAAGCCGCCCGCCGCCAGCTCAGCTCCATCAGGCGGCGCGTACCCATTCGCTGAGGTCAGGTAGAACGAGGTAGAGACGCAATATCTTGCGTCTCCTCGCAGTACGGGGGGTAGGGTAATCCAATCAGTATGAGAGCGGTATCTCCTCGCCGAGGGAGCGGTAGGGGTGCGCCCCATCACCCGCAAGCAGACGCGAAGGGTCGCGTCTCTACCTCGTTTTAAACCGCTTCTAAGGCCTGACCACGGGAGCTGCCGCTGCCGGCTGCTCCCGTGGTCAGGCCGTCGGCGTTTGGGGCGGAAGCCGGGGGTAGGGATGCGGAGCGCGGACCTCCGGGAGCTTTGGGTGGGACTGCCCCGGAGAAGCGGGCGGAATAGGGAGTGGGCCCGGCTCGCCTGCGTGTGGTCGTGGATGGGTTTGCTACTCACCCGGCCTGGCTTCGCGCAGGGGGGTAGGGCGCCGGCCAGCGGGCGTGGAAAGCGGAATTTGGACAGTAAAACGCGGCGAAGCCGTGGCACTTTAACGGGAGAGATGGCTTACAAATAGTTAGCCGCTAGTATAGCTGCGCTTAGCTGCCAGGCAGGGGCGAAAGCGGCTATTATTTCCATTGGCAGAAGCTAGCAATTTCTGAGAATCTTCTTGCTCTCTCCAGGCTTGCGCAGACCGTTTGGAAGCGCCTCTATGCACCCAACACGGCTGTTTTTACCGGCCTGACTTGCCAGCAGCCCTGAAACAACTAGCTGAACCACACCGGGAAGGTCTTTGGCACTACGGCGGGGGCGCTGCCAAGCCGGGTCGCTACGCTTGACTACTTGAGGAGGTTGCGGGAATTGAAAATATCACTGAAAATTCACATTTAATATCAATAAGTTTAAGCTACCTTTGTCAGGTATTTGGAATATTTAATAAAATCCCGCTCCAGTGCTCTGTATTTAATTTAAAGTAGGCTGGCTGGCTTTCTTTTCGCCGCCCGCTTTCCTTTCCTGCGCTTCCCTACCCCCTCACTTTCTCTTAATGACTACACCCCTACTTCCAACCACCGGCGCGCTGCTGGGCAAAGCTTACGGGTTCCTATTGGTGCTGCTGCTGAGCCTGCTGGGCTCGCCGCTGGCATCCCTGGCCCAAACCGTAACCTCCGACAAGGACGACTACGCGCCCGGCGAAATCGCCCACATCAGCGGCTCCGGCTGGGGCGCCGACCAGCAGGTGCACGTCGAGTTCAAGGAGGAGCCCGACTACCCCGACTTCCACATCTATGATGTGAATGTGGATGCGGCGGGCAACTGGCAGATTGACTACTCTATTGAGCAGCGGCACCTGGGCGTGAAGTTCACGGTCACGGCTGTAGGGCAGCAGAGCGGGGCAAGGACCACGGCGGTATTTACGGATGCACAGAACACCACCACCAGCTTACGCAGTGACAATACCTCACCCACTTATGGAGAGCTTGTGACATTTACTATAACTGTAATAAGGAGTTCGGGGGCGGCAAAAGATGAAAACACGATCGTTGGCTCTCTGGCTTTGAAAGTTGATGGAATCACCGTAACTACCCAATCGATTACAGGTACAGTAGGCAGTAATATAAAAGCCTACGCTACTACAACTATTGCGGCAGGCCCCCATAGTGTGCAGGCCATTTTTACAGGCAGCGAACCCACAAAAAACTCAGGTTATAATGATAGCTCCAGTCCGATCCTAATACAGACAGTTACGCGAGCCCCGCTTACTGTCACAGCCCAAAACAAAACCAAAACCTACGATGGGCAGGCCTTTTCGCCCTTTACGGCGGCCATTACGGGTTTTGTAAACGGCGAAACGAGCGGCGTGGTAAGCGGCGGCACTACGTACACGGGTGAAGGCGTTGCGGCAGTAAACTACCGGGTTACTCCCTACACCATCACGCCAGTAGTAACGGGCCTGAGTGCGGCCAATTATAGCTTTTCGCCCGCAAACGGCACTCTGACCATCAACCGAGCGCTGGCTACCATCACGCTCAGCAACTTAACGGCTACCTACACTGGCTCCTCCCGCAGCGCAACCATTACAACTAACCCAGCCGGGCTGGCTACTACCGTTACCTACGCTGGCTCAACGACCCCGCCCACGGCTCCCGGTTCCTACGCCGTGGTGGCAGCGTTGAATAACGCAAACTACACCGCCCCGAGCGCAACCGGCACGCTGGTGATTGCCAAGGCCAGCAACACTATCAGCTTCACCGCGCCGGCCGACCAGACCTACGCCCCGAACCAAACCCTGAACTTGTCCGCCTCGGCCACGTCGACGCTGCCGGTGAGCTTCGCGGTCGTCAGCGGGCCGGCCAGCATCAGCGGCAGCGTCCTGACGATTACGGGCGCCGGCTCGGTCGTGGTCGAGGCCACGCAGGGCGGCAGCTCCAATTATGCCGCCGCCACGCCGGTTTCGCAAACGTTCAGCGTAGCGAAAGCCCCGCAGACCATCACCTTCGCCGCCCTGCCCGATAAAACCTTCACTGACGCCGACTTCGCCGTCAGCGCCAGCGCCAGCTCCAGCGCCGGCCTGCCGGTCAGCTTCGCAGTTTCGGGCAATGGTAGCCTGGTTGATGGTAAGGTGCACCTCACGGGTGCCGGCCCCGTCACGGTGACAGCCTCGCAAGCCGGCGATGCCAACTACCTGGCCGCCGCTTCGGTGCCGCAGACTTTCGCGGTCGCCAAGGCTTCCGGCACGCTGGCCCTGAGCAACCTCACGCCGACCTACACCGGCGCCGTGCTTGCGGCCACGGTCAGCACCGCGCCGGTCGCCAATCTGGCTGGCGTCAGCCTGACCTATACCCAGAATTCCGCGACGGTGGCCGGGCCCAGAAACGCCGGCAGCTACGCGGTTACGGCCACGCTGACCAACGACAACTACGCGGCCCAGCCCGTAAGCAGCACCTTCACGATTGCCCAGGCCGCGGCCGACGTCACGCTCGGCGACCTGAGCCAGACCTACAGCGGCAGCGCCAAAGCCGCCTCGGCTACGACGACCGCAACGGGAACGAGCAGCTTCACCTATGCCTACACGCTGGCGGGCGCCCCGGTTGCGCAGCCCATCGACGCCGGCTCCTACCAGGTGACGGCGACGCTGGTCAACGATAATTATACGGGCACGGCTCCGGGCACCCTGGTGATTAACAAAGCCCCCGCCACGCTCACCCTAGGCGCCCGCACCTTCGACTACGACGGCACGGCCAAGCCCGTGACGGTGACGAGCAGCCCGGCCGGCCTCAGCGGGGCTTCGCTGACGTATGAGGGGGTAGGGACTGCGCCCACCAATGCCGGCACGTATGCGCTCTCGGCGACGCTGAACAACTCCAACTACGAGGCGCCGACAGTCACGGGCTCGCTGGTTATCAGCAAAGCTTCGCTGACGGCCAGGGCCGATGATGCCCGCAAAACCTACGGCGAGGCCAACCCCGTTTTTTCGGGCGTGCTGACCGGGGTGCAGAGCACCGATAACATTACTGCCTCCTACACCAGCCCGGCTACCGCTGCCAGCGCCGCCGGCGCCTACCCCCTCGTGCCGGCGCTAAGCGACCCGGACGGCAAGGCCGGCAACTACGACGTGACCCTCACCAGCGGGGAGCTGACTATCGGCCAGCGGACCCTGACGGTGACGGCCACCGGAGTCGACCGGGTGTACGACGGCGGCACGACGGCTACCGTGGTTCTCTCCGATGACCGCGTCGGCGGTGACGACCTGACCATCTCCTACGCCAGGGCCAAATTTGCCAACAAGGCAGCGGCCAACGGCAAGCAGGTCAGCGTGAGCGGCATTGCCATCAGCGGCGCCGCCGCCGGCAACTACAGCTTCAACCCCACGGCCACCACCACGGCCGACATCGCGCCGCTGGCTACAACGGCTTCTTTCACGGCCGCCGACAAAGGGTACGACGGCGACGCTTCGGCTGAGGTGACGGGTACGGCCGTGGCCGCCCGCCTGGGTAGCGATGAGGTGGCGCTGGGCTACCGCTCGGCCAGCTTCAATGATAAGAACGCAGCCTCAGGCAAAACGGTCACGCTGGCGGGCGCCGCCCTCACGGGTGCCGATGCCGGCAACTACGAGCTGACATCGGTTGGGACGGCTACGGCCAGCATCACGGCCAGGAGCATCACGGGCAGCTTCGCCGTGGCGCCGACCAAGGTTTATGACCGCAGTGCGGCGGCCGAGGTAACCAGCCGCTCGCTGAGCGGGGTGCTGCCGGCTGATGCCGACCAGGTGAGCCTGAGCGGGGGTACGGCCGCCTACGCCGACGCCAGCGCAGGCGATGACAAGACAGTCACGCTGACCGGCTTCGCGCTGACTGGCGTCGCCCGGAATAACTACACCCTGACTTCGGTAAGCACAACAACGGCCGCCATCACCCGCAAGGACCTCACGGGCAGCTTCACGGCGGCCAGCAAAGTGTACGATGGCAACCCATCGGCCACGGTGCTGACCCGCTCGGCAGCGCCGCTGGCGGGCGACGTAGTGACGCTGACCGGAGGCACCGCCACGTTCGGCGATAAGAACAAAGGTGCCAATAAGAACGTGACGTTGAGCGGCGCTTCGCTGAGCGGCGCGCAGGCCGATAACTACACCCTCGCGTCGGTGGCCGTGGCCCAAGCCGACATCATGCCCAAAGCCGCGTCAGTCGCGCCAGAGCTGGCCACGAAAATCTACGGCGGCAGCGACCCCGCCTTCAGGGGTACGCTGGCAGGCTTTCTGGCCGCCGAAGACATCAGCGCCAGCTACAGCCGCGAGGCGGGCGAGACGGCCGGCACCTACTCCATCAGCGCGGTGCTGAGCCCGGCCGAGGCGCTGACCAACTACACCATCGCCTACAACACGGCCACCTTCACTATCACGCCGGCCACTCCCACGCTCACGGCCGCCGCGGCTGCCAGCCTGGTGTACTCGGCCAGCCCTAAAGCCGGCAGCTACACCCTGACGGGCGTCAATGCCACGGACCTGGCCAGCGAGACGGCTGAGCTGAGCTACGCCGGCACGGCCGCCAACGGAACCAGCTACGGCCCCGTGGCCGCCGCTCCCACCAGCGCCGGCACCTATACCATCACCGCTAGGTTTGACGGCAACCCCAACTATAACGCCGTCACCAGCGACGCCGTCCGCTTCAGCATCCTTCCGGCGGCCCTCACGGTGAGCAGCGCCGACCGCAGCAAGGTGTACGGAGCTGCCCTGACCGCTGCTGACTTCACGGGCAGCCTTGCGGGAGTGCAGGGCAGCGATAACATCACGGCATCGCGCACCAGCCCCGCCGGGGCCGCCGCCGCAGCCGGAGTAACCGCGCCGGGCGCGGAATACACCATCGTGGCTACGCTAAGCGACCCCGACGGCAAGCTCAGCAACTACAGCGTGCGCAATCCCGACGGCAAGCTGACCGTCACCAAAGCCGCCCTGGCCGTGACGGCGGAAAACAAAACCAAAGTCTACGGTGCCACTAACCCCGAGCTGACCGGCACGCTTACCGGCGTACTTAATGGCGACGCCATCACGGCGACCTACCGCACCGATGCCACCGCTGCGACGGGCGTAGGCAGCGTGCCGATTGTAGCTGACTTCGCCGCTACCCCCGCGGTGCTGGCCAACTACGCGCTAAGCAAGACCGACGGCACCCTCGCCATCACCGCCAAGGACCTGAGCATCGCGGCCACGAACCAAAGCAAAGTCTACGGGCAGGCGCTGGCGCTGGGCGCGACCACCTCAGCCGCTGACTTTACGGCCAGCGGCCTGGTCAACGGCGACGCGGTGAGTGGCGTGACGCTGGCCAGCGCCGGCGCCGCCGCCCCGGCCCCAGTGGACGACTACGACCTGACGCCCAGCGCCGCGACCGGCACTGGCCTGACCAACTACGCCATCAACTACGCCACGGCCGGCCAGTTGCGCGTGACCAAAGCAGCGCTGACGGTGACCGCCGATGAGCAGCGCAAAGCATACGGCGAGGCTAATCCAGCCCTGACCGCGAGCTACGCCGGCTTCGTGAATGGCGACAACGCTGCGAAGCTGGGCGGCACGCTGGCCTTCGCGACCACCGCCACGCCGACCAGCGCCGTGGGCGCCTACGATGTGATCCCCAGCGGGCTGACTTCCGCTAACTACGCCATCACCTTCGCCAAGGGTACGCTTACCATCGGCCCAAAGGCGCTCACGGCCACAGCCGTCGCCAAGACCAAGGTGTACGGCGAGCTTGACCCGTTCCTGACGTTTGAGCTGACCAACACCGGCGCCGGCACACCCGGCGCGCTGGTCGCCGGCGACGCCTTCACGGGCAGCCTGGTGCGGGCACCCGGCAAGAACGTTGGCCCCTACCCCATCAGCCAGGGCACACTGGCCCTAAGCGACAACTACACCCTGACGTATGCGGGCGCTAACCTGACCATCACGAAGCGGCAGTTGACCGTGACGGCCACGGGCATCAGCAAGGTATACGACCGCACGACCACGGCCAGCGTCACGCTCGCCGATGACCGCGTGGCAGCCGACGTACTCACGGCCAGTGCCGGCGCCAGCTTCGCCGAGAAGACGGTGGGCACGGGCAAGCCGGTGGCGGTGAGTGGCATTGCCATCACGGGTCAGGACGCGGGCAACTACACGGTGAACGCGGCCACTACCACCGCCGCCGACATCACGGCGCTCAGCACAACGGCCGCCTTCGTGGCCGCCGACAAGACATATGATGGCACGACGGCCGCCACGGTGAGCCGCCGCTCGGTGGCGGCTACCATCGCGGGCGACGCGGTGGAGCTGTCGGCCGGCACCGCTGCCTTCGACACCAAGAACGTGGGCAGCAGCAAAACGGTGACGCTGGCGGGCGCCTTGCTCGCGGGCAGCGATGCGGGCAACTACCAGCTGACGAAGGTGAACACGGCCACCGCGGCCATCACGACCAAAGCTGCTACCGTGACCCCGGCTCTTGCCGGCAAGGTGTATGGGTCGACAGACCCGGCCCTGACCGGCACCCTGGCCGGTTTCGTGGCGGCCGACAACGTGACGGCGGCGTATGGCCGCACGGCCGGCGAAACCGTGGCGGGCAGTCCGTACACCATCTCGGCCACGCTGAGCCCGGCCGAGGCGCTGACCAACTACACCATCACCTACAACACGGCGGCCTTCAGCATCAGCTCCAAGACCCTGACCGTCAGAGCGGTGGTGGCCACGCGGCAGTACAGCGACCCCAACCCCGCGTTCGCCGTTGCGTATGAGGGCTTCCGTAGCGGCGAGGGGCCGGGCGTGCTGAGCGGCACGCTCACGTATGCCACCGTGGCTACCCCCGGCAACACCCTGATAGGAGCCGACGCCCGGCCTGGCGGCGCCTACAGCATCGTTCCGGGCGGACTGACCTCGACCAACTACGCCCTGACTTTCGTGCCGGCGCCGCTTACCATCACGAAAGAGGCCACGCAGGTGGTGTACTCAGGCCTGGAGTATTTCAGCACGACCAACTCTGCCCCATCGGTGGCCAATGTCGAGTACATTTCCACGTTCACGGACGACGCCGACGGCAGCCGGGGCAACATTACCAACGCGCTGGCCGCGTTCACCGAAGGCGGCGTGCTGGACCCGGTGAAGTACGCGGTGAAGGCTAACAGCCCGACGGATGCCACTGTCGGCACGGCCCGCACCGGCACGGGAATCAAGAAGGTTAACCTGAGTGCGGGTGAAGTGAGCGCCGGGGGCAAAACCTTCGAGCTGATTACCAGCGCGCAGGGCGACTACTACAGCGGCGCCACCACCGAGCGCACCCTGATTACGGTGGCCGTGCCCGGCCAGGATTACGTCAACGGGGGCGGCAGCCTGGTAATCACCCAGTCGGGCGGCACCTACGCGGCGCCGGCGGCGTCGAAGATGAACTTCGGCTTCACGATGAAGTGGAACAAGACCGGCAAGAACATTCAGGGCCAGGCCAACATCATTTTCCGCAAGTTTGAGGGCGGCGCCTGGCGCACCTATCAGATTAAGGGCACGAGCATCAACACGCTGGGCACCAGCTCATCGGCCAGCGGCAACCAGGGCGACTTCAACACGAAGGCCAACCTGACTTACACCACGGAGGCGGGCGAAGCCGTCTCCATTGGGGGCAACCTGGACTTGTCGGTGCAGGCTTTCGAGTCGACGGTGAGCGGGGCCCCGCACAAGATTGGGGTCACGCTGCGCTCCAGCCTGGGCGAGCTGCTGTTCTCCAGCAACTGGACGGGCAGCAAGACCGAGATGCAGGCCCTGAAGGGCGGCAAAATCAGCGTGCGCAACACGGCCGCAGCTGCCCTGACCGCCTCGCTGCGCACCCAAAGCGCCCCGCTCACCGACGAGCCCGCTGTCAAGGCGGCCCGGACCAGCAACCTGCTGGAAATCTACCCCAGCCCGCTGACGCAGGATGGCACTGTGCACTTCGCCACGCCGCTGGCCGGCAAGGTGCAGGTAAGCCTCTACAACGGGGTGGGCGCCCTGGTTGCCACCCTCCACGATGCTGAGGTGCAGGCCGGCCGCGACTACTACCTGCCGCTGTTGGTCCGGCAGCTGGAGTCGGGCGTGTACTTCTGCCGCCTGATTGCCAATGGCAAAGTGGAGAACCGGCGGATTATGGTCGTCAAGTAAGCTGAGCGACCAGCATCGGAATAGCCGACAAACGAATTCCCTACCCCCCTCACTGCCGTTGAACCGGGCGAGGGGGGTAGGGAATTTGTTTAAGAAGCTGATTACAGCAGTTCTCAGGGCGGTGTATGGCTGTAAAGGCGCAATATTTTGCGTCTCGTCATTGCTGATGTTGTTATCACGGTGCAGGGCTGTGCGGTTCCGTTCGTTCAACGACGAGACGCAAAATATTGCGTCTCTACAGCCATACACCGCCCTGAGAACTGCTGTAATCAGCTTCTAAGCGCAGCGTGGCCGCTGCTAGTCCGCGCGTGAACGACAGCTGAATCAGACGCGGACGGCGCCCGCGCGGACTCGCGGCGTGCCCGCTACTTGGGCAAGGCCAGCGTCTGGCCTACCGGCACGGGCAGGCCAAAGTTGGGCGTGCCGTCGGCGTTCCAGCTGAAGGGCTGCATCCGGGGCGAGCGGAAGCGCCCGCAGCCCTGGCCGGGCTCGTCGTTGGCGTGGTAGAGCAGCCAGTCCTGGCGGCCGTCGGCCGATTTGAAGAAGGAATTATGGCCGGGAGCGAAGACCTTGTTGGCCGCCGTTTGCTGAAAGACGGGCTGCGGCGCTTTGGTCCAGGACGCCGGGTCGAGGGGGTTGGCACCGGCCGGGGCTGCGAGCATTCCTAGGGCGTAGGTGTCGGTCCAGCAGCCGCTGGCCGAGTAAACCAGGAACAGCCGGCCGCCGTGGCTGAGCACTTCGGGCCCCTCGTTCACATCGACGTGGGGCGGGTCACTGGGGCTGCTGAGGTCGCCGTTGCGCTCCCAGGCGTAGGTGGGGGTCGAGATTCGGACGCGAGGGCCGGCCAGGGTCCAGGGGTTTTTCAGCGGGGCGATGTAGATATCCTGCCGCCCGTTCACGTCGCCCTCCCAGCCCGACCAGATGAGGTAGCGCCGGCCGCGGTGCTCGAACACCGAGCCGTCGATGGCCCACTTGTCGGCCGCCGGGTCGGCCAACTTGCCGCGGTCGGTCCAGCTGCCTTGCAGCGGGTCAGGCGAGCTGTTTTCCAGCACCCAGAGGCGGTGCGTCTGGTTGGTGCCCGCGTCGGCGGCGTAGTAGAGGTACCACTTGCCATCCAGAAAATGCAGCTCCGGCGCCCAGATATCCTTGGCGTTGGGGCCCGTGGCGGGCGGTGTCCACACCACCTTGCTTTCGGCAGTTTTCAGCTCGGCCAGGCTGCGCGTTTTCCAGAGCGTGAGGTTGTGGCCCGTGGTGTGGGTGTAGTAATAGTAGCCGTCGTGGTAGATGGTCCACGGGTCGGCACCGGCCGGCAGCAGCGGGTTGGCGAACGTGGCGGGGGTAGGGCTGACGCTGCTGGCGCCGCCGGCACCGGGTGTGGCCACGGGCGGCAGCGTCGCGGCGGGCCGGGCGCAGGCACCGGCCAGCAGCAGCACCAAAGCCAGCGCGCCGCGAACCAGCCGTAGCGCGGCAGGTCCGCCTTTTGGCGCCCGCCACTTAGCGGAAAACACTTGACCAAGGGTTGAGCCAATCATGGGGGGGTAGGGAAAAGAGGCCGCTAAAAACCACTTGCCTGACGACCGCGCCGGGGCTGCCGGGCCGACCCGGGCGCCCCGCGGCTGGGTGCCCCATCGGCGTCTCAGTCGAAGGGTGCCTGCTCACTACGGTTGAATGGCCCGCCCGGCGCTGGCAACTTACGCAAACGTTTGCGTAAGTTGCCCGGCCGCTACGCCCCGCTCAGGCCACCGCGCCGGCTCCGCCGGCCCCGCTGCCCGCCGCTACTCATTGCCTTTCTTCATTCCAAGTTCTTTCTCTATGGCTTCCCGCCGCGATTTCCTGCGCCTGACCACCCTGGGCCTCAGCGCTCTTTCCCTACCCCCCCTGCCGGCCGCCGCCGCCGCCCGCACCTACACCAATCCGGTATATCCGCACCAGTTCCCGGACCCGTTCGTCTTGCGCCACGCGGGCCAGTACTACGCCTTCGGCACCACCGGCGACGGCCGCACCGCCGACGGGCGCATCTTCACCCTGCTCACCTCGCCCGATTTGGTGCGCTGGACGCCCGCCGGCGGCACCCTCACCCCGCCGGCCGGCGCCGAGGGCGCGCAGTTCTGGGCGCCGGAAGTGGTCTTGCACCAAGGCACGTTCTATATGTACTACTCGATGGGCGGCGGCGCCATCGGCGCCGACGTGGGCCACCAGTTGCACGTGGCGACGAGCCCGACGCCGCAGGGCCCCTACTCGCAGGTGGCCACGCTGACCGTGCCGGGCAGCAAGTTCACCATCGACGCCCACGCCTTTCAGGACACCGACGGGCAGTGGTACCTGTTTTATGCCAAGGACTTTATTGATACCGACGACGGCTACCGGCCCGGCACCGGCCTCGTGGTCGATAAGCTGCTGAGCATGACCAAGCTGGCTAATCAGCCGCGCACCGTACTGCGTGCCCGCCACGACTGGACGGTGTTCGAGAAAAACCGCCTCATGCCGCTTTATGATAACCGCACCTTCCCGGAGTGGCACACGCTGGAAGGGCCCTTTATCCGTCGCCACAACGGCAAATACTACTGCTTCTACAGCGGCGCCAACTTCCTCACCACCCGCTACGGCGTGGATTATTGCGTGGCCGATTCCATCCTGGGCCCCTACCGTGAAGAGCGCGCGGCCAGTGACCGCGCCGCGCCCGGCGGCGCCCGCGTGCTGCACGCCGTGGCTGGCAAGGTGCGCGGCCCCGGCCACCACTCGCACGTGCTGGGGCCCGACGGCAAAACCGAATACCTGGTTTATCACGCCTGGAACGAGGCCATGACCGAGCGGCAGCTCTGCATCGACCGGCTGGCCTGGACGGCGCAGGGCCCGCGCTGCCTGGGGCCCACCTACACGCCGCAGCCCCTGCCGAAGGCGAAGTAATCTAGTCCCCCAACTCCCGTTGTCCTACCCCACTATATTAGAACAATGCAATAAAAAAACAGCCAAACAAAATTTTGGCATTTCCCAGGGGATATCAAGTCATTATTTAAAACAATGGCAGAATAATGCTAGAAACCCGTTGTGTTTTATAATATAACGCGGATTGTGTTGAATTAATTTGAAAGTTTTGGCTACCTTACCAGCACAATTTTCAATAATTCATCTCCTTTTCTACCATTTTTCCTTTTTCTTTATGGTAAACAAGTACTCGCTTGCCGCGCTCGTTCTGGGTGGCGCCACTTTGCAGCACGCCGCGCTGGCCCAGCAGGCGCCCCAGGCCGCCCGGCTACCCCAGCTGGAATTGGCTGCCGACGGCACGCCAACCCTTATCCGGCTGGGCGCCGGCACCAAAGCCTACGCCGCCAGCGAGGCCCGGCAGGCCCTGATGGAGCAGCTCGGCCTGAAAGCCGACGACGGCCTGCGGGCCGTGGCCGCCGAAACCGATGAGCTGGGCTTCACCCACGAGAAGTTTCAGCAGTACTACCGGGGCATCAGGGTGGAGCACGCCACCTACACGGCCCACGCCCGCCGCGGCGCCATCGAGAGCCTGAGCGGCACGCTGGCGCGCGTAGGGGGGGTAGGGACCACGCCGGCCCTGGCAGCGGAGGCGGCGCTGGGCCGGGCCCTGGCTTTCGTGGGCGCCCGGCAGTATGCGTGGGAAGCCGAAAACGACGCCGCGCTGCGCCCGCAGGGCGAGCTGGTGATTGTGGGCCGGCAGCGCGGCCTGAAGAAGGGCGAAGAAGCTGGTGCGCCGGTGCTGGCCTGGAAATTTAACGTGTATGCCGCCCGGCCCGTGAGCCGCGCCTACCTCTACGTGAACGCGCAAACCGGCGAGATAGTAGCCAAGGACGACATCATCAAGCACGCCGCCGCCACGGGCACCTTCGCCACCCGGTACAGCGGCACCAGGTCCGGCGCCACCGACAGCTTCAACGGCAGCTTCCGCCTGCGCGAGGCTACCCGCGGCCTGGGCATCGAAACTTATAACTGCAAGAAGGGCAGCTCCTACACGGCCGCCGTCGACTTCACCGACGCCGACAACTCCTGGACCGAGTACGCCAACGCCAACTTCGACAACGCCGCCCTCGACGCGCACTACGGCGCCCAGAGCACCTACGACTACTTCAAGGCCGCGCACGCCCGCAACTCCTACGACAACGCGGGCGCCAAAATCAAGAGCTACGTGCACTTTGACGATACGCCCGGCGACGGCAAAGGCTACGAAAATGCCTACTGGAACGGCCAGGTGATGACCTACGGCGACGGTGCCACCCGCTTCGACCCGCTGACCTCGCTCGACGTGGCAGCTCACGAAATCGGCCACGCCGTGTGCTCCAGCACCGCCAACCTGACGTATTCGGGCGAGTCGGGTGCGCTCAATGAGGGCTTCTCCGACATCTGGGGCGCGGCCGTGGAGTATTATAAGGACCCCGCCAAGCAAACCTGGCTTATTGGCGAAGACATCGACAAGGTGCGGCCTTCGCTGCGCTCGATGAGCAACCCCAACGCCGAAAGCCAGCCCGACACCTACCAGGGCACCTACTGGGCCACCGGCACCGCCGACAACGGCGGCGTGCACACCAACTCGGGCGTGCTCAACCACTGGTTTTACCGCCTCAGCGTGGGCGGCGCGGGCACCAACGACAAGGGCACGAGCTTCAGCGTGAGCGGCATCGGCATTGATGCCGCCGCCCGAATCGCCTACCGCACCGAGAGCGTATACCTGACGGCGAGCAGCAACTACGCCGCCGCCCGCACTTATTCCATTCAGTCGGCCAAAGACCTTTACGGCGCGGGCTCGGCCCAGGAAATCGCCGTCACCAACGCCTGGAGCGCCGTGGGCGTGGGCGCGGCCTACGGCGGCACCACGACGACCCCGCCGCCCACCAGCACCGCCTACTGCGCCAGCAAGGGCACGAGCCAGGCGTATGAGTTCATTGACTACGTGAAGCTGGGCACGCTGGCCCGCACCTCGGGCGCTGATGCCGGCTACTACAACGGCACCGCCCTGGCCGCCCCCAGCATCGGGGCCGGCACTTCGCAGACGGTGAGCTTCTCGGCGGGCTTCCCCACCGGCTCGGCTTACACCGAGTACTGGGACGTGTACATCGACTACAACAAGAACGGCGTCTTCACCGATGCCGGCGAGCTGATTGTGAGCGGCAGCAGCAGCAGCTCGGCTACCCTGAGCGGCACGTTCACGGTGCCCGCCACGGCCCGCAGCGGCAGCACCCGCCTGCGCGTGGTGATAAGCAGCGCCAGCGCCACCACCAGCTGCAATGCCTACAGCTACGGCGAAACCGAGGACTACAGCATCAGCATCACCGGTGGCGCGGCCCTTGACGGCGACGAGAGCGCCCTGGCCGGCCCGGCCACGCTGGGCGCCGCCACGAGCGCCATCACGGCCACGCTGGCCTTGTTCCCGAACCCGGCCACCGACCACGTGCGCCTGAGCCTGAGCAACAACGCCGAGCTGACCTCAGTGACGGTGCTGGATGCCCGCGGCGCCCGCGTCAGCGGCGCCCGCTACGAGGGCCGCGGCGAGCTGAACGTGAGCAGCCTGGCCGCCGGCATGTACCTCATCCGCGCCAGCGACGGCAGCAAGTCCTACCAGCAGCGCTTCGTGAAGCAGTAGGTTTGCGGTAGAAGTAAGTCGATAAAAAAGCAGCCTGGCCTGGTAGCCGGGCTGCTTTTTTATGGGGGGTAGGCGGGGGACGCGGGCGTGAACCTCACCCCCTACCCCCTTATCCGGCTTTAAGCCAAGAGAGGGGGGTAGGGATTTTAACCTTTAACGTTCAACCTTTAACTCCTTTTTCTCTTACGCCTGCTCCTCCGGCGCCGGCCCCCGAAACGCATCCAGCCCCGCCACGGCCGGCAGCGCCACCGGGCGGTTTTCGCGGGCCGAGAGGTAGATGGCGTCCATAATGCGCTGGTCTTGCAGGCCTTCCTCGCCGGGCGTGTAGGGCGTGCGGTTTTGCCGCACGCACTGGGCCATGTGGTCCATTTCGAGGGCAAACTGGTCTTTGTCGGGGTTTTCGGGCTGCTCCCGCACCTGGCTGCCGCCGGGGGCGTGAATGCGCTCCTGCCGCAGGCCGCGGTAGCTGAAGCCGGGGTCCATGCGGACGGTGCCGGTTTCGGCGTGCACGGTGTAGCTTTTGGCGTTGAACACGCCGTAGGAGCTGGCGCAGCTGGCAATGGCGCCGCTGGGGAAGCGCAGGCGGAAGCTCACCAGGTCTTCCACTTCCGCAAAGCGCGGGTCGTCGGCGTTGAGCTGAATGGTGGCCGACACCTCCACGGGCTCTTCGCCGAGCAGGAAGCGGCTGGTGTTGAGGCAGTAGAGGCCCACGTCGGGCAGCGAGCCGCCGCCGGCCAGGTCTTTATCCAGGCGCCACTGGCCGTTGTCGGCCTGGTTCTGGCCGTTCATCAGCTCCAGGTATTTCACCCGGCCGTAGGCTTTCTGGCGCACCAGCTGCTGCACCTGCCGGTTGAGCGGCTCGTACTGAATGCGGTAGGCAATCATGAGCTTTTTGCCGGCCTCAGCGCAGGCGGCAATCATCTGCTCGCACTCCGCCACCGAGGTGGCCATCGGCTTTTCGCAGAGGATATGCTTGCCCGCCCGCGCCCCGCGAACCGTGTATTCGGCGTGCTGGGCATTGGGCAGCACGATGTAAATCACCTCGACTTCGGGGTTGTCCTTGATTTGGTCGTAGTCTTCATACGAGTAGCAGCTCTCGGGCCGGATACCGTACTGCCGGGCCACGGCGCTCATTTTTTCGGCGTCGCCGCTCACCAGCGCCACGGGGCGAGCGTGCTCGCAGCGGCCGAAGGCGGGCAGCACCTCGGCCAGCGTGAGCTGCCCCAGGCCGACGAGGGCAAAGCCCACGCGCTCGGCGGGCGGCGCCGGGGCGGGCAGCTCGCCGGACTGCGGGTCGGTGGGCGCGCTCAGGGGGGGTAGGGCAACGTCGGGACTATTGCCGGACGGGCGGGCGTTGGTTTCGGAAGCCATCAGCGGGAAAGAAAAGGTGAAGAGGAAGGTGAGCTAAGCCTTACGGCGAAAGGCGAAGCACATGTTGCGGCGCAGCAGGCTATTATCTTTGTAAGCTATGCTCCCGACTACTGCCACGCTGCCCCTGACCGAAACGCTGCTCGCCGCCGCCCAGGACTTCGGCACCCCGCTCTACGTGTACCGCGCCGACACCATCGCCGCCCAGTACCACAAGCTCACCCAGGGCTTCGCCGGCCACCCC
This sequence comes from uncultured Hymenobacter sp., assembly GCF_964243305.1. GTDB lineage: Bacteria > Bacteroidota > Bacteroidia > Cytophagales > Hymenobacteraceae > Hymenobacter. The sequence continues at coordinate 24,864 of NZ_CAXTEF010000010.1, read as the reverse complement.
ACCCGGTTTTTCTACGCCTGTAAAGCCCTCACGAATATGGCCGTGCTGCGCCACCTGCGCGCCCTCGGCGCCGGCCTCGACTGCGTGAGCATCAACGAGGTGCGCCTGGGCTTGCGCGCCGGCTTTGCGCCCGAAAACATCATCTTCACGCCCAACGGCGTGGCCTTCGCGGAGCTGCTCCAAGCCAAGGAGCTGGGGGTGAATCTCAACATCGATAATATCTCGCTGCTGGAGCGCTTCGGCGCCCGGTTCGGCGGCGCCTACCCCGTGTGTGTGCGACTGAACCCGCACATCGAGGCCGGCGGCAACTACAAGATTTCCACCGGCCACATCGATTCCAAGTTCGGCATCAGCATTCATCAGCTGCGCCATTTGGAGCGCGTCATCAAGGGCACCGGCCTGCACGTGCGCGGCCTGCACATGCACACGGGCTCCGACATCAAGGACGTGAGCGTGTTTCTTAGGGTGCTGGAAGTGCTCTTCGACGCCGCCACGCGCTTTCCCGATTTAGAGTTTCTCGATTTGGGCTCCGGCTTCAAGGTGCCTTATCAGGACGGTGACATCGAGACGGACGTGGCCGCACTCGGCGCGCAGGTCGCGGCAGCTTTTCGGGCGTTTGAGCAAGACTACGGCCGCCCGCTGGAAGCCTGGTTTGAGCCCGGCAAGTATTTGGTGAGCGAGGCCGGCGTGCTGCTGGTGCAGGTGTCGGTTATTAAGCAAACCACGGCCACGGTGTTCGCCCAGGTCAATTCGGGCTTCAACCACCTGCTGCGGCCCATGTTCTACGACGCCTACCACCGCATCAGCAACCTGAGCAACCCCCAGGGCCCGGAGCGCCTCTACACCGTGGTGGGCAACATTTGCGAAACCGACACCTTCGCCTGGGACCGCCTGCTGCCCGAAGTGCGCGAGGGCGACATCCTAGCTTTCCACAACGCCGGCGCCTACGGCTTCGAGATGAGCAGCTCCTTCAACTCCCGCCTGCGCCCCGCCGAGGTAATGATTGAGGACGGCGAAACGCGCCTCATCCGCCGCCGCCAGACGTTCGAGGACTTGCTGGAGGGTCAGGTCGAAGCGTAAGACGCAGTAGCGCGGACTCTGTAGTCCGCGCCTGGTTCGCGTCTGGCAATTTCCTACCCCCCTTCCGCGCCGAAACCACCGGCAACCATTTGCAACCGGAACGTGTATATTTGCCGTGTCCCCAACAAAATAAGGGGCCGGACGCCCGGCCCGACCCCTTATCCAACTACCGGAGCAAATGAGTGGCAAGGAAAAAGCCCACAGCTTTAACCACGCCCTTCAAAAACTCCAGCAAGAGTGGCGAGCCAACCTTGCGCAGTAGTTTTTTCGCGCTGTCCCTGTTCATTGGAGATGAAGTTAGGGTTGCACTGAAACCCCCACTTCTGAAACCCCGACTGTTTCCGCAGCCGGGGTTTCCCTTTTTCAAGGGCTACCATCGACTGAGGGACTTACCGACGCGCTTGGGCCAAAGGTAAGCGCCGGCAGGGGGGTAGGGAGTAAGAATTGGGTGAAAACCAAAAAGGCGCCCCGAACGGAGCGTCTTCCTCATTGGTAAGACAAGCTTGTCTTGGCAGCCGGCCGGGGACGCCACTCAGTCGGGGCGAAATTCGTAGTATCCCTTCGCTCTCCCTCCCAACCCAGCGTATGAAACGGCGAAATTTCCTCCTTAGCCTGGCCCCCGTCAGCTTGGGCTCCATCGGCCTGACCTACGCCGCCCTACCCCACCTGCGCCCTATGCAGCCGGAAAAGCTCTTTTTTAAAGACGGCGGGACGATTCCCAACAGTCCCTACCCCCTGCTGCTGTACCGGCAGGCCTTCGCGGCCCGCGCCGACGCCGGGGCCGCCTGGCTGGAGCAGCGGTTTGCCCAGCACAACTGGACGAACTCGTGGCGCAACGGCGTGTACTCGTTTCACCACTACCACAGCACGTCGCATGAGGTGCTGGGCGTGTACGCGGGCGCGGCGCTACTGCACCTGGGCGGCGAAGCGGGGCAGAAAGTCGCCGTGCAGGCCGGCGATATTATCATCATTCCGGCGGGGGTAGGGCACAAGAATCTGGGCAGCCAGGGCCTGGGCATCGTGGGCGCCTATCCTGACGGGCGCTCCTGGGACCTCAACCGCGGCCTGCCCGGCGAGCGGCCCCAAACCGACCAGAACATCGCGGCCCTGCCGCGGCCCGCCACCGACCCGCTGCTGGGCCCCGGCGCAGGCCTGCCGGTTATCTGGCAGTAGGCGAGCCTGGTAGGCCAGGAAAAAGTTATGAGTTAAAAAGGAACGTCATGCAGAGCGTAAGCGAAGCATCTCGCGTGGGGTAGTAATCTAAATGGCTGAACGATTGGATTACTACTCACGCGAGATGCTTCGCTTACGCTCTGCATGACGTTCCTTTTTAACTCATAACTCACCCCCCGGCCGAGGCGCCATTCTATTTTTTCGCCTTGGTGAAAATGGTCTTGGGCAGCACCATGTGGGCTCCGCGAGTGCCGTCGACCACCTGCGTGGCGGTGAGGTCGGCGGCCACGCTGCACAACATGTAGGCATCGTCGCGGCTCAGGCCCTTGGTTTGAACCAGAAAGTCTATCATCTCGCGCACGGCCTGCTGGGCAGCCAGCGTCAGGTCTTCGTTGAGGCCCATGCTGATGTAGGCGGTGGGGGTTTCGGCACGGGGCACCGTCAGGTGCAGGTCTTTGCGGACGATGAATTCCAGGCGGCCGGTGAGCGAGGTTTCCAGGGCCGTGATGTCGACTTCGCCGTTGCCTTGCCCGGCGTGGCCGTCGCCGACGAAAAATAAGGCCCCCGGCACGTGCACCGGCAGATACAGCACCGTGCCCGCCACCAGCTCCTTGTTATCCAGGTTGCCGCCGTGAATGCCGGGTGGTGCGCTGTTGACGCGGCCCGCCGCCACGGGCGGCGCCACGCCCATGCTGCCAAAAAACGGCCGTAGCGGAATGTCAATTCCGGGCGCGAAGTGCGCCTGCATCCGCTTCTTATCCAGCGGAATAATCTTCATTTTGGCGTAGGGAAAATCAGCGGGAATAAAGCCGCTGGTGGGCCCAAACGCGTTGTAGGCGTAGGGAATGGCCAGGTCAACTTTCTTAATGCGCACTTCCAGCACGTCGCCGGGCGCGGCGTCCTCGATGAAGATGGGGCCGGTGAGAATGTGGCCGCCCGGCCCCTTATTGGTCACCTGCGCGTGGATGTCGCGCAAGGACTGCTCAACCTGCGCTGGGGCCACCCCCGCGCCTTCGAGCCGGGTAGGGCTGGAGGTGATGAGCGTGTGCACCCGCACCGTCTGGCCCGACTTGATGCGCAGTACGGGCACGGCCGCCGCGTCGTAGTAGCCCCAGGCCACGGTAGCGGGCGAGGCCGGCAGTTCCGGCTGGGCCTGGACGTTGAGGCTGAGCAACAGGCTGGCGGTGAGTACGGCGAGGGGAGTAGGGATTTCCATATTGTTTTATCAAGGGTTAATGCCGCGTGGGGTGCGGGGCTTGCCCCCGCCCGGCGTGCGCGCCGCATCACGCCAACTGCTTTGCCTATACTATGCGGCATTCCTATGGCGCGGACGCTGGGCGGGGACGAGCCCCGCACCCTACGGCACTACTCTTCCATCACCCGGTTCTGCCGCGTAATCGACTCCAGGTGTACGGCGGCCAGGTACTGCTCCACGAACCCGGCCGTCAGGCCAACCTGGGCACCCTGGCGCTGGCTGCGCTCCAAAACTTCGTTCCAGCGGGCGGTTTGCAGGATGGTGATGTCATTTTCCTTTTTATACTGGCCGATTTTCTCGGCGATGCCCATGCGGCGGCCCAGCAGCTGCATCACCTCGGCGTCGAGTTGGTTGATTTGCTCACGCAGGCTGGCCAGGGCGGTTACAAATTCCTTTTTGTCGGTGCTCTCGTGGCGCCAGACCAGGTCGTGGATGAGCTGGCCGAGCACTTCGGGCGTGATTTGCTGCTTGGCGTCGCTCCAGGCGTTGTCGGGGTCGCGGTGGCTCTCAATCATCGTCCCGTCAAAGTCCAGGTTCAGAGCCTGCTGGGCCACGGCGAAGAGCGTGTCGCGGCGCCCGCAGATGTGGCTGGGGTCGTTGAGGATGGGCAGGTGGGGTAGGCGGCGCTTCATCTCGATGGGCAGGTGCCACATCGGCGCGTTGCGAAAGTCGGTGTTGCCGTAGGAGGCGAAGCCGCGGTGAATCAGCCCGACTTGTTTCAAACCCACGCCTTGCAAACGCTCGACGGCGCCCATCCACAGCTCCAGCTCGGCGTGAGTGGGGTTTTTGACCAGGACTGGAATCTCGACGCCGCGCAGCGAGTTGGCGATTTCCTGCACCGAAAACGGGTTGCCGGTGGTGCGGGCGCCCACCCAGAGCAAGTCGACCCCGAAGTGCAGGCAGTCCTCGACGTGCTTGGCCGTGGCAACTTCCACGGCCACCGGCAGGCCGGTCAGCTCAGAGGCTTTCTTGAGCCAGGGCAGGCCTTTGGCCCCTACCCCCTCGAAGCCGCCGGGCTTGGTGCGGGGCTTCCAAATGCCGGCGCGCAGGGCCTGCACCTTGCCGGTGGCGGCCAGGCGCTGGCAGGTGTCGAGCACCTGGTCCTCGGTTTCGGCCGAGCACGGGCCCGAGATGAGAAAGGGCTTGTCGTTGGGCTGGCGGTTGAATAAGTCGCGGAACATGGGGTTTGGAGTTATGAATTATGAGTTAAAAGTCAGGAGTTAAAATCGCCGGTCATGCTGAGCCTCGCGAAGCATCTTGTCCCCGCCGAACGACGCAGTAGTCAACCGTTCTGGGTTTGTTCAGGCGTGATAGGATGCTTCGCAGGCGGACGCCAGATGAGCATGACCGGGAGGGGGTAGGGATTGACAATGCCATTCACGGCAAAATCTTGCTGATATGATTGGCGGCCTGAATCTGGCCCGCCAGGCCCTCGTAATCCTCCCCGGCCAGCAGCGCGCGCAGTTTGTGCAGCTGATGTAGGTGCTCGTCGAGCACGTCAAGCACGTTGAGGCGGTTTTGGCGGAAGATGGGCACCCAGGTGGCGGGCGCGCTCTTGGCCAGGCGCACCGTCGACTCGAAGCCGCCGGAAGCTAAATCAAAGATGCGCTGCTCTTCCTTTTCCTTCTCTAAGACAGTGAGGGCCAGCGCGAACGAGCTAATGTGGGAAATATGCGAGACGTAGGCCGTGTGCAAGTCGTGAGCCGCGGCGTCGAGGTAGATAAGCCGCATGGCTAAGCTCCGCAGCAGGCGCTCGACCAGCTGCACGGCGTCAGCGTCGGAGGCCGCCGTATCGCAGATAACGGCCGTCTTGCCCTCAAAAAGGCCGGCTACGGCCGCGTCGGGACCAGAATGCTCAGTGCCGGCCATCGGGTGCACAGCCACGAAGCGGCCCCGGCGCGGGTGGCCGGCCACGGCGGCCAGCAGCGCCGCTTTGGTCGAGCCCACGTCGATGACGACCTGCGGCGGCGTGAGGGTATCCAGCACCGCCGGCAGCACCGTGAGCAGCGCATCCATCGGCACGGCCACGACGATTAAATCAGCCTGGCGCACAGCGGCGGGCAGGTCAGTTTCAAGCGCATCAACTAGGCCCAGCTCCAGGGCGCGGCGCGCGTGGGCCGGGCTTTGCTCGACGCCGAGCAGACGCCGGGCCAGGCCGTGCTGGCGCAAGCTCAGCGCCAGCGAGCCGCCGATGAGGCCCAGGCCGATGATGGTGATGGTCATGGTGAGTTATGAGTTAAAAAGGTGGTCATGCTGAACGCAGTGAAGCATCTCGCGGGCAGTAGTAATCCAATCGTTGTTCAATCATTTAGATTAGGTATCCCAGCGAGATGCTTCACTGCGTTCAGCATGACGTTCTTTCTGCATTTCCTCCACTCGTTCCAGCGCCTCGCGCAGCACCGCTTCCGGCTGGCAGAGGCTGGCGCGCACGTAGCCCAGGCCGTTGCTGCCGAAGATGCCGCCCGGCGTGATAAACGCCCGCGCCTGAGCCAGCACGGCATCGTTCAGGGCATAGCCATCGGCATATTCGGGCGGCACGGCGGCCCAGATGAAGAGGCCGGTTTGGCCGGGTTCGGGCTGGCAGCCCAGGGCGCGCAGCAGCGCCAGCACCAGCGCGCGGCGGGCGCGGTAGGTGGCGTTCAATTCTTCAAACCAGTCGGCGCCCAGCGCCAGCGCCACCACGGCCGCCTGCTGCACGCCCAGGAACATGCCCGAGTCCATGTTGCTCTTGAAGCGCAGCACGGCGGCCAGTAAATCGGCGCGGCCCACCAGCATTCCGACGCGCCAGCCGGCCAGGTTGTGCGACTTGCTGAGCGAGTTCAGCTCCAGGGCCACGTCGCGGGCGCCGGGCACGGCCAGCAGGCTCACCGGTGGCGTCTCGTTCAGGATGAAGCCGTAGGGATTGTCGTGAATCAGCAGAATCTCGTGCGCCCTGGCAAAGGCCACGAGCCGCGCCAGAAACGCCGGGCTCGCTGCCGTGCCGGTCGGCATGTGCGGATAATTCACGAACATCAGCTTCACCTTCACCAGGTCGGTTTGGGCTAAGGCGTCGAGGTCGGGCAGCCAGCCGGTGACGGCGGTCAGGTCATATTCGCGCACTTCGGCGCCGCTGATTTCGGCCACGGCGCGGTAAGTGGGGTAGCCGGGATTGGGGATGAGCACAGCGTCGCCGGCGTCGAGAAACGTCATCGCCACGTGCATGAGGCCCTCTTTCGAGCCCAGCAGGGGTAGGACCTCGCCGGCCGGGTCCAGCGCCACGCCGTAGTGGCACTGGTAGAAATCGGCCATCGCCTGGCGCAGCGCGGGCGTGCCCTGGTAGCCCTGGTAGCCGTGGGCGCCGGGCTGCGCCGCCGTGGCCGCGAGGGCGGCCGTCACGCTGGGGTGCGGCGGCAGGTCGGGGCTGCCGATACCGAGGCTGATGATGTTGGCGCCCGCCGCGTTGAGCGCGGCCAGCTCGCGCAGCTTGCGGGAGAAATAGTACTCGCCGGTGTGGGCCAGGCGGGTGGCAACGGGGACGTTCATGGCAGGGAGTTGATTGGGGATAAGAAGAACGTCATGCTGAGCTTGCGAAGCATGACCGCCTTTCGGTTCAGTCTTCGTTCTTCTTGCTCATTCTTCATTCATAATTCCCCGCCAGTAGGTGCCGAGCACGCGCAGCGCTTCCGTGTACTGCGGCAGCGCCGTGAGCAGGGCCGCAAACTGCGTCGGCTCCTCAAACTCGACGTCGGCGTGGAAAGCGTAGTGCCAGGGCTGGCCCAGGCGCGGCACCGACTCCAGCTTGCTCAGGTTGAGGCCGTGCCGGGCCACCTCGGTGAGCACCCGCGCCAGGCTGCCGGGCTGGTGCGGGGTGTAGAAATAAAGCGAGGCCTTGTTGGCGCCGGAGGCCGGGTCGGACGCCGGCAGCTGGCGCTCCAGCACCAGAAAGCGGGTGTAGTTGAGCGGGTCGTCGTGGATGTCGGGCACGAGCACCGCCAGGCCAAACAGCTCGGCCGCCTGGCGGCCGGCCACCACGGCCACGGCGGGGGTTTGGGCCTGGGCCAGCCGCTCGGCGCTGTGGCCGGTGTCGTCGGTTTCGATTAGCTGCCAGTGCGGGTGCTGGCCCAGGAAGCCGCCGCACTGGCGCAAAGCCATCGGGTGCGAGTGCACGGCCTGCACGTCGGCGAGCGTGGTGCCGGGCAAAGCCAGCAGGTGCTGCTGAATGGGTAGGTACACCTCACCACTGATGCGCAGCGCGGCCCGCTCCAACAGCGCAAAGTTGGGCATGATGCTGCCCACCAGCGAGTTCTCGATGGCCATCAGCCCGGCATCGGCCGCGCCGCTCAGCACGCCGGCTACCACAGCCCCGAAGGTGGCACAGGGCAGCAGCGCCGGCGCCGCGCCGAAATACTGGCGGGCCGCCACTTCGTGGAAGCTGCCGCGAAAACCCTGGATGGCGACGTTGGCGGGCATGAGGGGGGTAGGGAAATGGGGCTGGCAAGGACATGAAAAAAGCGCCTCCCGATGAACGAGGGCGCTGGTCTGATTGCTTGGGCGGAAGCTACACGGCGGCTCGTTCTAGGGCTGGAAGCCGAAGTAATAAAAGCCGAAAAAGTAGCGCGTCGAGAACATAATAAGCGGCGAATGCGGCGGCAAGATAATTCCGTTTTGGTTAAATCCTAATCGGCCGGGCCGGCGGGTGCGTTTAGGAGGCTTGAGATAGCGCCAAGCTCTTGCTTCGCGTATCGTGGCGCAAACTACCGGTTGGCTGTCCCGCAATACGCAAAGCGAAAGCTACGACGCTACGGGCCGGCCGATATTCCCTACCCCCCTCCTTCGCCGCCATGCCGCTGCACCCGCAACTCGCCGAGAAGCTCAGCAAACTCTACGAGCCCTCCGCCACCATAGCCGACCGGTTCAAGGGCCACGACATCACCTTCGTGACCAACGCGGCCGGCGAACCCGTGACGCTGTTCATCGGCCGGCGCCAGCCCGATGGCCACATTGCCGGCCAGCGCTACGTGCGCACCATCAAGCGCGGCGGGCCTGACGGCCAGCAGGTCATCCACAGCCACTGGGATTTAAAGGGCACCTCACGCGCTTGAGGCAGCCCGCAGCTCGCCAGGGTTTGTTTGAAAAGCAGGGGGTAGGAAATTTGTTTTTCCAGCGAAGCGTACCAATTCTACGAAATATTCGTACATTTACGAAATAATCGTAGATTTGCCTTATGGAACCCCTCACTCCCCCCGAAGAAGCAGCTTTGCGCGCTGTCTGGCAGGCCGGCGGCGGCTTTGTCAAAGAGCTGCTGGCCCACCTGCCGGCGCCGCGCCCCCCCTACACCACGCTGGCCTCGACCTTGCGCAACCTGGCTCGCAAGGGCTACGTGCGAGGCGAAAAGCTCGGCAACTCCTACCGCTTCACGGCCCTGGTGGGGGCCGATGACTACCAGCGCCGCTCGCTGGGTACCTTGGTGCGGCAGCACTTCCAAAACTCCTACAAGGAGCTAGTTTCCTTCTTCGCCAAGGAAGAAAAAATCAGCGCCGACGACCTGCGCGACATCCTGCGGCTGATTGACGAGGGCGAGCAGGCAGCGGACCACGAGGCCAAAGCGCCCCAGTCATGAGTGCCGCCTTGCTCTACCTGCTGCAAGCGAATCTGATTCTGCTTCTCTTCGCGGCGGGCTGGCTGCTGCTGCGCAGACTGACGTTTTTCGGGCTGAACCGGGCGTATCTGTTGCTGGCGCTGGGCGTGGCGGCGCTGGGGCCGGCGCTGCCGGTCGTCCCGGCGTGGTGGGCACCAACGCAGGCGCTGGCGCCAGTGCTGGCCGGGCGGTGGCTGGCGGCGCCCGCCGCCGTGCCGGCCGCGGCGGCGGCCACTGGTTTCGATTGGCAAACCGGCCTGCTGGTCTTGTACGCCACCGGCGCCACCGCGCTGCTGGCGCGTCTGCTGCTGCAAGGGCTGGCCCTACGCCGCCTGCACCGGGCCAGCCGCCCGGCCGCGCACCACGGCCTGGCCTACCGCGAAGTGAGCCTGGCCACCGGGCCGTGCTCGTTCTGGCAAGCTATTTACTTGAATCCCAACGGCCTGACGCCCACCGAGCTAGCCGCCGTGCTCCGCCACGAGCAGGCCCACGTGCGGCAATGGCACACGCTGGATGTGCTGCTGAGCCAGCTGCTGAGCTGCCTGGCCTGGCCTAACCCCGCCGCCTGGGGGCTGCGCCGCGCCGTGCTCACCAACCTCGAATACCTGGCCGACCGCCACGCCCTGCGCGGCGGCGCGCTCAGCCGCCGCGCCTATCAGCTCAGCCTGCTGCGGCTGGCGCAGGCCGGCGCCGTGCCCGCCCTGACCACTTCGTTTCTTTTTTCACCCCTCAAAACCCGCATTCTCATGCTTAACCAACCCCCAACCCCTACCGGGCAAGCCGCCCGCTACCTGCTGCTGGCGCCGCTGCTGGCCCTCACGCTCGGTATGAGCACCGTTCTGGCTCCTAGCGCGCAAGCCCAAACCGACGCCAAAGCGTACTACCTCGATGGGCAGCTCAGCAATAAAGCCACGGTCGGGCAACTTAATCCCCTCTCAATTGCCCGAATTGAAGTCTTCAGGGGCGACACCGCCCGGCAGCTTTTCCACGAGGGCGGCAAGACGGCAGTTATCACAACTGTGCAAAATGAGAATTCAGCCGCCGTGCGCGAGTTAGCTGCCAGAATAGCCCGTTTCGGGGCGGCCCCTACCCCCGCGTCGGCGGCCAATGCGACCCCCATTAGCGCGCTGCCGCCGGCCGCGCTGGCTTATATCACCAAGAATTACCCTGGCCATCGCCTAATTGGCGTTACGCAGATGACGCTGGCTGATCAGGGCCCTCAATATAACGCCGAGATTGCCATCGGCCGGCGGCCCAAACATGTGTTGTTTGATGCGCAGGGTCAATTTGTAAAAGAGCAGTAGCGTCGCTCACCGTACCGGCAGCAACAATAATAAACGCAAGCAACTCAGTGCTAATAAAGCGGCCTGCTGCTCTCCCGAAACGGGTGGGGCGGCAGGCCGCTTGGCATTAGCAGAGGGGGTAGGGAATGGATGCTCGTGCCGGCAGCTGCGGCCCTTGCAACCCGCGCCGCCGGAAGCGGGTTAAGCTGGATTGCTATCCGGCGCTCCGCTTTCCCTACCCCCTCCTTCCATGTCAACGCTCTTTGAACCCTATAATCTGCGCGGCCTGACCTTGCGCAACCGCCTCGTCGTCTCGCCCATGTGCCAGTACAGCAGCGTCGACGGCTTCGCTACCGACTGGCACCTGGTGCATTTGGGCTCGCGCGCCGTGGGCGGCGCCGGCCTCATTATTAGCGAAGCCGCCGCCATCTCGCCCGAAGGCCGCATCTCGCCCGACGACCTCGGCATCTGGCAGGATGAGCACGTCGAGTTTCTGAAAAGAATAAATGATTTCATTGCCGCGCAGGGCTGCGCGCCGGGCATTCAGCTGGCCCACGCTGGGCGCAAGGCCAGTACGCTGGCACCCTGGAAAGGCAATGGGCTGGTGCCCGAAACCGAAGGTGGCTGGCCGGTGGTCGGTCCGAGCGCGGTGGCGTTTGCCGATAACTATCCGCCGCCGCGGGCGCTGGAGGCGGCCGGCATTGAGAAAGTGAAAGCTGACTTCCAGGCCGCCGCGCGGCGGGCGCTGGCGGCGGGCTTTCAGGTGGCGGAGATTCACGCCGCGCACGGCTACCTGCTGCACGAGTTCTTGTCGCCGCTCAGCAATCAGCGGACCGATGCCTACGGCGGCTCGTTCGAGAACCGCATCCGGCTGTTGCGCGAAACCGTGGCCGCCGTGCGGGCGGTGTGGCCCGAGCACCTGCCCTTGTTCGTGCGCCTCTCCACCACCGACTGGACGCCCGGCGGCTGGACCGTCGAAGAATCAATTGAGCTAGCCAAGCTGCTCAAAAACGAAGGCGTGGACCTGCTGGATTGCTCGACGGGCGGCAACGTGGCCAAGGCCGACATCCCGCTCAGCCCCGGCTACCAGGTCGAGTTTGCCGCCCGCATCCGCCACGAAACCGGCCTGCCCGTGGGCGCCGTGGGCCTGCTTACCGATGCCGCGCACTGCGAGGAAATCGTGGCCCGCGGCCAGGCCGACCTTGTGCTGCTGGCCCGCGAGGAGCTGCGCCAGCCGTACTTTCCGCTGCACGCCGCCCACCAGCTGGAGGCCGACGAAGCTCTGCCCTGGCCCGTGCAGTATGAGCGGGCCAAGCCGCGGCGGGAGAAAGTTAAAAGTTGAGAGTTAAAAGTTAAAGAGGCGGTCATGCAGAGCGCGAGCGAAGCGAAGTCGAAGCATCTCGCTTGGGGAAGTACTCAATGAAAAGCAACGTCATGCTGAGCACAGCGAAGCATCTCGTGTGGGGTAGTAATCCAATCGTTGTTCTGACATCTGGATTACTTTCCCGCGCGAGATGCTTCGCTGCGCTCTGCATGACCGCCTTTCCCTCTTATCTCTTACCTCTCAACTCTTAACTTTCCTTAATTTCCTACCCCCTTGTCGTCGCCCACTACCGCTGCCCCTACCCCTGCCGCCGCGCGCCTCACGCTGCTCACGCCCTTCACCTACGGCCTGTTCCGGGCCATCTGGCTGGCGTCAGTGGTGTCGAACATCGGCACCTGGATGCAGAACGTGGCCGGCGTGTGGCTGGTCACGACGCTCACCACCTCGGCCCTGCTCGTGGCTCTGATGCAGGCCGCCACCAGCCTGCCGGCCTTTTTGCTGAGTATGCCGGCCGGCGCGCTGGCCGATTTGCTCGATAGGCGCCGGCTGCTGCTTTGGACGCAGGCATTCATGGCCGTAGTGGCCGCGGGGCTGGGCGCGCTCACCTTGCTGGGCGAAATCTCGGCGCTGGGCGTGCTGGGCTTCACGTTTCTGCTAGGCATGGGCGCGGCGCTCAATGGGCCCATCTGGCAATCGGTGGTCACGGAACTGGTGCCGCGGGCGGTGCTGCCCTCGGCCATCACGCTGAATGGGTCAGCAACAACATTGCCCGCGCCATCGGGCCGGCCGTGGGCGGGCTGCTGATTGCCTACTACTCGCCGGGCTGGGTGTTTTTGCTCAATGGGCTCTCGTTTCTGGGCACCTGGGCGGTGCTCTATGCCTGGCAGCGGCAGCCGCTGGAAACCAGCGGCCCGGCTGAGCACTTCATTGGGGCGCTGCGGGCCGGGCTGCGCTACGTGCAGTTCGCGCCGGCGGTGCAGGCGGTGCTGGGGCGCACGTTCGCGTTTTCGTTCGGAGCCAGCGCCATGTGGGCGCTGCTCTCGGTGGTGGCGGCTCGGCAGTTGCACCTCAGCTCCGGGCACTACGGCGTGCTGCTCTCGTGGCTGGGGGCGGGCGCGGTGGCGGGCGCCTTTCTGATGGGGCGGGTCGGCTCGCGGCTCAACGTCAATCAGCGGGTGCTGCTGGGCTCGGCGGTGTTCGTGGGCACCAACCTGAGTCTGGCCCTGGTCACGAGCGTGCCGTGGCTCTACCCCGTGCTCTTCGTCTCGGGCATTGCCTGGCTCATGGTGATGACCAGCTTCAGCACCACCGTGCAGCTGCACGTGCCCAAGTGGGTGCAGGCGCGGGTCATCAGCCTCTACATGCTGGTCTTTCAGGCGGGCCTTTCCTTGGGCAGCGTGGCCTGGGGCGAAGTGGCCGACCGCGGCAGCCTGCCGCTGGCTTTGCTGGGCGCGGCGGCCTGGATGGCCCTGAGCCTGCTTTTGGCCATTCCCTACCCCCTGCGCCCGGCCGAAAGCCTCAACCTGGCGCCCGCCGCCAGCTGGTCGGACCCGGAGGTGGCCGGCGACGACCCGACCGACCACATCGACCCCGACGACGGCCCCGTGGTGGTGATGATAACCTACGAGGTGGCTTTGGCCGACCAGTCCGCCTTCCACCAGGCAGCGGCCCAGCTCACGCGCCTGCGCTTGCGCGATGGCGCCCTACGCGCCGGTCTCTACGCCGACGTGGCCCAGCCCACGCGCATCACCGAGTTTTTCTACGTCGCTACCTGGGGCGAGCACGAGCGCCAGCACCACCGCTTTACCCAGGAAGATGCCGCCATCGAGGCCCAGGTGCGGCAGTTTCACGCCGGCTCCGAGCCGCCGCAGGTCACGCACTTTCTCTCCTTTCCGAAAACCATGAACGTCGAAGAGCCCGTGCCTTACGAGACGCTGGAGAATCAGCGGTGAGCGTAGTGCGGTTGCCAGTATTCCCCAGAGAATCACTTGCTTACTAACGGCTGCGCCGCACAGGCTTCTCCCTCAGAACTACCTGCCGAAAGTGTTCTTCCAGTCTAAACCAGGAGCAGCCTTAAAATAAGGATGATGGCAGTGGCAGGCCCGCCAGCCGGGCAGCAAGCTCGGCCGGCGTGTGGTTTTCCAGCGTCAGCAGGGCCTCGTAGGGGTTGCCAGTGAGGCCGAGTAACTGGGCGAACGCGGGCTCGGTTTTCAGGCCCCGCTGCTTGAGGCCGCGCACGGCTTGGCGCCAGGCGGCGCCACCGGCTTGCAACAGCGCTTGCTCTACTACCAGATGCCGAAACGCATTCTGCTGGTCGGTTGGCAAATCCTGCCCAAAAACCTCTATTTCAAAGCCGCCAAACCGAAAATTGCTCACTAGTGAATCTTGGGTGCGGCCGGTAGCGCGCGCGAGTTGAAAGCCCGGCAGCCGCCCGTAGTGCTGCCGCAGTAGCCGTTCAAACTGGGGCAACTGGTCCGGATGTACCGCACATATCACGTCCAGGTCACTGGTTGCAATGTCAATTCCGAGCGGAATAGTGCCCACCAAGACGGGCTGAAAGGCGCCGAGAGTCAGCCAGATACCGAGCCGCCGCAGGGCGTGGTAGGCCGCCCGCTGCCGTGGGGTCCCTGCCAACAAGTAAGAAGGCTCATACCAGTTGAGCGGCGCCATATCCTGCATACCACGAGGGCCGAAAAAACTTATCTCAGACATTTCAGAACACCAAGTTAGCTGGCTTGGCCGGCCCTTCATAAACAAGCCAGCCGCCCTACATGAGGACGGCTGGCAAGTATAGATAGCTCTACAGCAGGCTAACGGAGCCGTTAGAACGAGCCGCTGTCGTCGCCCCCGCCGCCATCGAAGCCCCCGCCGCCGCTGTCGCCAGACGACATATCGTCATAAGACGACGAGCCGCTGTCGTCGGAGAAGTAGTCATTGCCGCTGTCGGCCGCGCTATTGTCATCGGAGAAGTAGTCGGCTTCGCCGGCTCCACCGGTTGCCCCACCGTCGCGGTTAGCAAAGTAGTCGTCGCCAGCGGCGGCGCCCGCGCCCAGGCCCGCGCCGCCTACCCCCGCCGCGCCGGCGCCAAGGCCCCCACCGAGCCCGGCCTGCTGCTGACCGCCCAGCTCATTGCCGCCCACGTGCTCCTGCCCGCCGCCCGCCATGCGATTGCCGAGGTAGGCGCCGGCTGCCGCCGCCGCGCCCGTGGCCAGCATTCCGCCCATGCCGCCGCCCATCAGGCCACCACCGCCCCCGCCCATCATGCCCGGACCATTATTGTAGCCGGGGCCATTGTTAGGGCCATAGTTGCCGCCCTGCTGCTGTCCTTGGTTAGGCAGGAAGTTGGGGGCCCCGCCACCGGGGCGGTTGGGCTGGTTGGGGTTGAAATTGGGTTGATTGGAGTTCATATTAGGGACGCCGCCGGCCGCGTTGCCGGCCGTAGGCGTCTGGTTGCGCCGGAATAGCTTCATCAGCAGCCAGATAAGTCCGCCAATGCCTAGCGCGCCTAGCGCCAGTGTGCCAAAGCCCGGCCCGGAGGGCTCGGCCGGCGCGGGCGGCGTGACCAGCCCACCCCCGCCGCTGCTCACCGGCTCCTGCCCCGACGACAGGGCCGGTCCGTTGCCTTCGGCGTTCAGTTCCGGCCCCGTCGCGCCCGCTGCCCCGACTGCGCCAGTGGCGCCCGCGGCCGTGCCGGCAGCGTCCCTACGCGGGTTGGTGCTGGGGTTGGCAGCCAGCATCAGAGTGCTCAGGCCTTTGCGCAAACCGGCGAAGTAGTTGCCCTGCTTGAAGTTCGGCCCAAACTGCTGGCCAATGACCTGCTGCACCACAGCAGGCGTCACGCGGTCGGCGAGCCCGCTGCCAGCCTGAATGGTGACTTTGCGCTCCTTGCCGGCGATGAGCACCACGACGCCGTTGTTTTTGCCGCGCTGCCCTACCCCCCAGGCGTTGCCCAAGGCCCGGCCGTAGTCGGCTACCTCGCGCCCGCCCAGCGTGGGCACGGTCACGACGACCACCTGCGTGCCGGTTTCGTCGGCGTATTTGCGCAGGCCGCTTTCGAGCTGCTTCGCGTTGGCCGAACTCAGCAGGCTGCCCTGGTCATTCACAAATTTGAAGGGGGTAGGGCGCGCGGGCAGCCCATTGGCCGCGGCCGTAGCAGGTGGCTCAGCGGTCTGAGCCGCTTGCGCCCAAACCAGTTGAGCAGGACCGGCGGCTACGAGCAGGCCGGCGAGAAACACGGAGCGATAGTGCATGAGCGAAGGGAGAAAGGTGAATTTCCCGCCTTCTACGCTGCTGGCCGGCGCGGGGCTGCATTTGCCCGCCGCCGGGGGGTAGGGAATCGGATGCCGGGCGCTGATTTCTTCTGCTGAGTCTACCGCGTCTGGCCCCCGCCTAGCCCGCCGCCGGGCCTTGGCCGGTGCGCTCCAGCAGCACACCGGGCGCATCGTGGTAAGTGGTTTGGGCATATTGGCGGAAGCCGAATTTGGCGGCCACGCGCAGCGAGGCGGCATTCTCGGGATGAATCAGGCACACGATGCGGCCCGGCCCGAAGTGCGCCTCGCCCCAGGCCAGGGCGGCGGCCACGGCCTCGCTGGCGTAGCCCTGGCCGTGGGTGCCGGAGGCCAGCACCCAACCCATTTCCGGCGCCGCCCCAATCGGGGGCTGGATATCCCGCTGAAAATCAGCGAAGCCCACCGAGCCGATGAAGTGGCCGCTGGCCTTTTCCTCCACGGCCCAGAAGCCGTAGCCCAGCAGGGTCCAGTGGCCGATGGTGCGCAGCAGCCGAAACCAGGCATCTTCGGCCGGGAGCGGCACGCCAGTGGTGTAGCGGTAAAAATCCGGGTCCTGCCACATGGCTGCCCAGGCGGCGAAGTCGCCGGGCTGGTAGCCGCGCAGGCACAGGCGGGCCGTGTCGAGCACCGGCACCGCGTGATGGGGGGTAGGGATAAATGACATGACAGGCCAAGCGGCTACGAACTACAATTTTTAACTCTTATTTAATTCTTAACGGCCCGCAGCATCGCCGCCAGCTGCGGCGCCGAGTACACCTTGCCCCGCGAAACCACGGCTGATATTTTCCTGATGTTGGCAATGTCTTGCAAGGGGTTAGCCGTCAGGAGCAGCAAATCAGCGTCCTTGCCCGCCGCGATGGTGCCGGAGCGCGCATCCACGCCCATAAACCGGGCGCCGTTGATGGTCGCGGCGCGCAGGGCCTGGACGGGCGTCAGGCCGGCTTGCACGAGCAGCACGAGTTCCTCTTGCAGCGAGGCGCCGGGATACACATAGGAGTTAAACGCCCCGCTGTCGGAGCCGGCCAGCACCGTGACGCCCGCCGCCTGCATCTGCGGCACCAGGCTCAGAAACTTGGTTTCCAGCTTTCGGGTGAAGGCGCGGGCCGCGGCCGACTGCTGGCGGGCGCTGGCCAGCCGCCGGGCATACGTGGCCTGAATCCGCGGGTCGATGTAGGCCCGCAGCGTATCCCTCGCGTGGTCATTATCCGGCAGCCGGGCCAGGGTTTGGCCGATGAAAAGTGTGGGCACGACGGCCGTGCCGCGCGCGGCCATGAGCCGAAAGATGCGCGCCGCCGCAGCCGGGCGGTAGGTATCGTACACGGCCGGCAGCATGGCAAACAGCCCTAGCGGCTTGGGCGTTTTCAGGCTGGCCTGCACCAGCGCCGTGAGGCTGTCTTCCTGGCCGGAGCAGGCCTTGAAGACATAGTACAGGTGCTCCGTGGCGTCGAGGCCTTGCCGCACGGCCTCGCCCAGCGTCACGGAGTAGGGCATGTGGCCAGTCGTTTTCAGGCCCCGCCGCTCGGCCTCGGCAATGGTGCCCAGGAAGGCCGCGCCCGAAATCTTGCTGTCATAAATCTTCACGTAATCGACCTTCAGCCGTTGCAGCGAGTCTAGCGCCCGGCTGATTTGGGCGGGCGTCTCGACTTCGAGCGAGCCGGGCCAGTAAGCCTCCGGCCCGTCAATCTTGGGCCCCGACGTGAAGATGCGCGGCCCGGCCAGCCGGCCCGCCTCCAACTGCGCCTGCCACTGCCGGATGCTCGGCGTCAGGTCGCCGCCCGCGTCGCGCACCGTCGTGATGCCGTGGGCCAGAAACAGCGGCAGCAGCTTCTGGTTGGCCGCCGCCAGGCTGTCGCCGCCCCGGAAGTGCACGTGCATGTCCCAGAGGCCCGGCAGCAGGTAGCGCCCGCGCCCGTCCACGGTTTGCCGGGCCACCAGCCGCGCCCCCGCCGCCGGTCCGACCCGCGCAATCCGGCCCCCGGCCAGGGCCACTACTTGGTCGGGCAGCACCCGGCCGCTCACCACGTCGACCACATTCACGTGGTTAATCACGACTTCGTAGGTTGCCGAGGGGGTAGGGGCCCGCTGGGCGCCGCCGCTTAGCAGCGCCACGGCACTAAGGGCGCCGAGACTGACAACGCGAAAGGGATTTGATTTCATAAGCTACTAGGGAGTTACCTGCCTCGTACCGGTACTCAGGCGGGAAGCTACTGGAAGATAGTTAAATGAGCCCTGCCTCGCGCCCTGCCTCTACCCCCGAAATCAAACCAGCCGCTACCGGGGCGGCAGCGGCAGAACGTGATGGGCTGGCTACTACTTGCCGTGGGTAACTTCCAAAACGCGGCCATCCCGCCTGCTTATTTCGATATAAGCGACTCCGCCTTCTAAGCCTTTGGCCAAGGTGCCCTCCACAACCCAAACTTCCTTATTGATTAGCCTAGCTTGAAAAGGCTTTTCGTCCAAGACTCTTTTGCCGTAGATGGGCAGCCATACCGCTTCGGCTATCCTGATAGCGGTAGCAGCATCGGGCACAATTCCGCCTTTCGGCGTATAACTCGGCTTTGCGGTTAGCTCTTGTAAGCTAGCGTTTCCGGTTTGAGCTGTGGCGCTGCTTGTCCCTAACAGGAAACCCAACAAAAGAGAAAGAAATACCTGCTGGTTCATGCTGCAAGCTACTCCCAAACTCGAACCAGCCGCTACCAACCCGGCAGCGACCTTTTGAGCCCGCCCGTACCTCAACCACATGGAAAGCTTAGCCTCCCGCATCACCACGAACCCGCGCCAGTGTGGCGGCCGGCCCTGCATCCGCGGGATGCGCATCCGCGTGGCCGACGTGCTCCAGCTCTTCGCCGCCGGCCTCAGCGCCGAGCAGATTCTGGCCGAAATGCCCGACCTCGAAGCGGAAGACCTGCAAGCGGCGCTTCAGTACGCTGCCCGGCAGCTCGACTACCCCCGCCTAGCAGCATAACCATCATAAGCAAGGCAGGAACCTCAAAGCAGCCCGCCGCGTACATTTGCCCCGTGACTTGCCTGGGCCTTGTAGCCCTCCGTGGGCCACGACAAAGTCCTCGGTTGTACCAACCGGGGCAATTATCGCAAAAAGGCTCTGTAGCTCCCGAACGCCCAAGTGCCACTTGGGAAATTCATGTAGGGAGAACGGAGCCTTTTTCGTTAGCGTTGGCAAGCCTGACACTCGTCTGTATCTTCGCTGCCTACTACTCTTCAGGCATTCTATGACTACGCTCACCGCCGCCCCGCAAGGCCGATTCACCCAAGCCGAAGTAGAGGTGCTACTCGTACTTGATGACGATACTGGCCAATACGTGGCTTACTGCCCGGCCTTGGAACTCTCGTCCTACGGCGACACCGAAGCCGAAGCCGAAGCGGCCTTTGAAGAAGCCTTGCAATTTTTTATTCAGGACACCGCCGAGCGCGGCACCCTCGACCGGCTGCTGCTCGCGCTGGGCTGGCGGCTGGTCAAGAAGCCTACCCCCGTGTACGAGCCCCCGCGCCTGCCCATCGAAGTCCTGAACCGCCCCGCCCACAGCCGCCGCATCCTGACCGAGCAAGTGCTGCTGCCAGCCTGATTAATTAGTCGCTCCACTCTTTGCCCGTAACGGCTGCCTCCGCAGAGGCAGCCGTTTTTTATTGCCCTTCATCCTGACGCCGCCTGCGTTGCGCTTTGGAGGCTTTCGGGTTTTGCTGCGCCGCCAGCAACTGCTCAAACTCCGCTTTGGTTGTTACGCCCGACGCTTCCAGCGCTGCCAGATTGGTAAGCATGTGCAGCACCGGAATGTCCTTGTCTTTGTCGCGCAGGGTCAGCGTCCGCAGCAGCGCCTTGCCCGAGCCTTTCGGAAAGTCCCAGTGCTGATGACTGCCGATTGTGCGCACGTATTCCAGGCCCAGCAGCTTGAGCAACGCCACGTATTGCGCGAAGGGAATGGATTTCATAGGGGCGGCAAGTTACAGCCCGGCCCCTACCCCCCAAACCCAAACCAGCCGCTACCGGGGTGGCAGCGGCTGGGCGATATAGGCGATATAATGGTTACAATTCAATTATGCCGCTTGACCGACCACTTGCGCCGCTGACGTTGCTAGTTCGGCGGCCGGCAGCGTCAGCACCGCCTGCGTAAAGCCATCGGGCTGCATAAACTCTACCTCGTAGGCTTCGCCCTGCCGGTGCACCAGCACGACCGTACCCCGCGCGCCGGCACGCAAACTATACTCGGGGTGCGCATTTCGCAACTGCACGATATCTAATTCAGCGAAGGAGTTCATGGGCGGTCCAGTAAGTGAGCGGTGATTAACAAGACGAAGGTGCCCGGCGCAAACTTATTGCGGCTTGGGCAGCTGGCCTTTTTCGTCTAAAACCGTACCCGGCGGCACCTTTCCGGTTTTTATCAGGTGTGCCAACATTTCTTGTTTCGTCACCGCCCGCCGGGTCCCATCGCCGGCCAGAGTATGGCTTATCTTTTTCAGAATCGCCGCCGCATAGGCTTGGCAGGCGCGCAAGTCTTCCGCTTCCAGGTCTTCGTAGTCGGCTAGGATTTCGGCTTCGCTCATGCCAGAGGACAGGTATTCCAGTACCGACCACACCGGATAGCGCAAGCCGCGCACTACATCCTGTCCGTGGCAGATATCGTAGTCGCGGGTGATACGCGGGTGAGCAAGTGAAATTGGCGTTGCCATGCGGCTAAGATACGAACACCTCCCCGCCCGCCTACCCCCCAAAACCAAACCAGCCGCCGCCGAAACGGCAGCGGCTGGCGCGCTCAAGAAGCTGGCGAGCCGGCCTAAAAGCTCTCGGCCAGGAAGCCAAACCGGCGCTGCTCGGCGGCGAAGGTGTCGGGGAAGTTGGCGCGGATGCTGAGGCGCAGCGCCCGCAGCACTTGGCGCAAGGGCTTTTCCTGCTGGTTTTTGGTGCCGACCTCCCCGGCGGCCGTCTGGCGGATGGTGCTGGATTCCTGGGCCAGTTGGGCGTATTCGGCGGCCAGGGGCTGCCAGTAGGCGGCGCCGTACTTGTTCTGGTCGAGCTTGTAGGTTTTGAGGGCGGCCAGCAGCTTGCTGAGGCTGGCGGCGCGGGCCGGGCGCGCCGTGGGCAGCGTGCCCCCCGCCGCCTGAATGCCAAACTCCTCGTAGTGGGCCTTGGCGCCGGCCTTGCCGA
The DNA here is from genome assembly GCF_964243305.1 of uncultured Hymenobacter sp. Classification (GTDB taxonomy): domain Bacteria; phylum Bacteroidota; class Bacteroidia; order Cytophagales; family Hymenobacteraceae; genus Hymenobacter. The sequence goes on along the minus strand of NZ_CAXTEF010000010.1, from coordinate 3,682 downwards.
ACTCTTCCAGCAGGTAGTTCTTCACGAATTTGAGGCTGGCGCCCACTTCCTGGTCGAGGGCGCGCAGGCGCTGGGCGGTGCTGCTGAGCGGGTCGGCGGCCAGGTCGGCGGTGCCGAGGCTGGCCAGGTAGGCGGCGGCCATCTGGGTGAGCTGCGCCTTGGAGCACCAGAGCAGCGCCGGCAGGGCCGAGGCCGCCCAGGCGACGGCGGCGGCTTCGGCCAGCGCGGCCAGCTCCGGCTGGCCGTTGGGCAGCGAGACCTTGCCCGCTTTGGGCGGTTTGGGAGCAGAAACGGCGGCGAGCGGCGAAGCGACGGTACTAATGGGACTCATAGAGTAAAAGGAATAAGTGAGTAGCTGCTCAACTAGAGCAACTCGCGCGCCAGACTCAGCCGTATCCGAGCTACTTTCCTTTATTTCAGCCTCCCCGCAGGTGTGGACGGGCTTCTATAAGCTGACGCTCCTTGCTTCCTTTCCCGGGCCTCGACCTATGCCAACTAGCTGCCCGCCCCCATTCGTGCGCAGTAAGCCCGCACGCCGAGGTCGCGGCCCACGATTGTGGGCCGGCTCCTAGGCTTTATAGAAGCCTGGACTTCTGTAAGCCCCGCCCGGCCCCTACCCCCCGAAACCAAACCAGCCGCTACCGGGGCGAAGGCAGCGGGGCGTTGCTCACCGATGTGTGACCAGTAAAGTCCGCGACAATTCCACGTAAGAATGATGAGTCAGCAGCCTCGTGAGTTGCGGCAGAAACTTGCGAAACAGCTCCAGCAGGTCGGGGGTGCTGATGTTGCCAGTCGAAATCAGGAGCAGCTTGTAGGGCTGTCCGTGCAGCAGGAAGCTGTTGACAAAATCCGCGTCTTTGGTGATGACTATTCGCCGCTCTGCCATCGAGAAACGGTTGATGCTGCCGTCTTGCGTGCGGTTGGCGGCGGGCAAATCAAGCGTGTGCAGGCTGTCGTAGCCCGCGTGAAACGCCAGAAAGCGCGCCAACTGCCTCGGTAGCTGCGCATCGACCAGCACCCGCAGCGGCTCGGCCTGACTCACGAAGCCAGCCGGTAGATGGAGCGCACTTGCAAAATATCGGCCGCGTAGGCCTGGCAGGCGCGCAGGTCCTCGGCTTCCAGGTCTTCATAGTCGGCCAGAATCTCGGCCTCGCTCATGCCGGAAGCCAGGTACTCCAGCACGTTTTGCACTGGGTAGCGCAGGCCGCGCACCGTGGGCTGCCCGTGGCAGATGTTGGGGTCAATGGTGATGCGCGGGTGCGCCGCCGAGGCCGGGGTTTCCATGTAGCGAAGATACGCCCGGCACCCCGCCCGCCTACCCCCCGAAACCAAACCAGCCGCTACCGGGGCGAAGGCGGCGGGGGTGACAGTTATTCTTTGCTGTTCGCGAAGAACCGCCGAGCGTAAATGTATACTAGTGGCCCGCCGACATAGACAAGAAACTCACTAAAATCGTACTCATTCACCCACTCCAAGCCATCAAAAGGCCAGAAATCACTTCCACTCCTACTGGAAGACACCAGAAGTACGAGGTTGACAAATGCCCAAATTATATATGTCCCAATCACTTTTTTAAACGCACCTTCACCCCCTTTACTTGCAAAGCGGAAGGTAAAATAAATAAGTGTTATTAGTGCCAATACCCAAATCTTATCCATCGTTCCTACTTTTGAAAAATTGATGATGAAGCAATGATAAGCAACAATCGCCCAAACAAAGGATAAAGCACAGCCTCAAATTTTTTTCTTATCATTGCTTGATTGTTAACACTTTTTTTCTGTCTCATGGACTTTGAAGGAAAATACAGGGCGTTTTCAGAATTCTATCACGCCAATTTCATGCTCTTAAATGGAGCAGGAGAAGCTTACAATTCATTGATAAAGTCTTTAGCTTCATCTCAGTACAACCTACAAGCTGTCACTTATCGAGTCAAAGATGAAAGGGGATGCATCGATAAATTCAGAGAAAAGTACTTAAAGAAGGTTGAAGCAGAAGGCGTTGATTTTGAAATCAAAGATTATATCACTGATATTATAGGAGTACGAGTTGTTTGCCTTTATAATTCGGACATAGAACCAATTGGCAAACTTTTGAAAAGTCATTTTGATGCAATTGATGAAACTGACAAGAGCGGATTACTAGATAACACCGATAACCAGTTTGGTTATCGCGGACTTCACCTTGATTTAAAATTAAATTCCGTCAGAAGTTTTTTGCCGGAATACCAAGACATTCACGGCTTCCGATTTGAAGTTCAAATACGTTCCATAATTCAAGACGCTTGGAGTGTATTAGACCATAAGATAAAGTATAAGAAAAGCCATCTGCCAGCGGAGTTGAAAAGAAGTATCAACAGATTAGCTGCACTTTTTGAAATTGCAGATAATGAATTTTTGAGAGTGAAAAGGGAAACTGACCTCTTAGAGACGGCTGCATCTAATGCAGCCCTGACCTTTACGAAGTCAACTCAAAGCAGTCTACTTGATGTTTTCAACTTTCAACAAATCGTTGAGTCTAGTTTCATAGGTTTCAAATGTACTCCTAATAAGACAGATGAGTTTTTATCTCAAATCAACAAAATGAATTCAATGCTTACCACGGCTGAGTTCATAAACATCATCAACAATGAACTGAAAACTGTAACCCTTTACCAAGAATTTCAAAAATTAAACAATGGCAACTCGCTGAATCCAATAACTCAAATAAGACATGCTTTTTACTTACATGATAAAGATGTTTTTGCTGAGATGCTTTTCAACTATCAAAAAAATGCTTTCGATGAATGGCTAGTGTCTGTAACCGAATAGCTCTAGTGATAATTAAAAAGCGGTAATTTCTCAATTGAGAAATTACCGCTTTTTAATTATCACTTTCCTACCCCCTTACGACCCGCAGGCCTCGCAATTCTCCGGGTTGTCCAGCGAGCAGCTCAGGTCGGCCTGGTTTTGGGCGGCGACCAGCATCGGCTCCAGCGTTTCGGCGGCTTGCTTCTGCACCGGGTCAGGAAGCTTGCTCCGGTAGTTTGCCCGCTTTGCGCAGGTGTTCAAAAAAGGCTTTTTCGGTCATCCATTTTCCAACGCGCCCTTTGCCTACTTCGGCTACGGGTTTGCCGGTCATGGAGAAATCAGTCGGGTTCGGTGCCGAGCCCGTCGAAGATGGCTTGTTCGATGGTTTCATAATCAGCAGGTAGGTTTACGTCCTCTACAACGATGCGGTCAGGCATTAATTCAAAGGTAACCACCACGAATTTACGGTAGCTCGTAAATCCCATTACCTGCATTTGCCCACCTTCCAACGAACTGAATAGTTTGTAGATGCGGGCGTGAAACAGCTCTTCAATCTCATCAAGCTGGACGCTGATGCTGTGGCACCAGTTCCAATTGACTTTACCACAATCAACCGGGTAATCAAACATAAGGGGTGGGGTAGCAAAACGCCACCCTTTGTACGGGTGGCGTTTTGAGTTAGGGGTTTCGAGGTGGTAACCGGCCTAATCGGTCCGAGTTAGTGTCTATTCCCTACCCCCCTTACGACCCGCAGGCCTCGCAATTCTCCGGGTTGTCCAGCGAGCAGCTCAGGTCGGCCTGGTTTTGGGCGGCGACCAGCATCGGCTCCAGCGTTTCGGCCGCTTGCTTCTGCACCGTGAACTTGATGGCGTCGGCGGCGGCTTTGGTGCGCAGGT
>NZ_CAXTEF010000009.1:0-122837 GCF_964243305.1 uncultured Hymenobacter sp. | reverse complement strand
CCGGCCCACGCTGGCCACTTGCAGCGGGCGGCGTCGCGGGTCGGTGTCGTTGGCCAGCAGTTGGGCCGCCGTGAACGTCAGCGGGCTGCCGGTGGCCGTGCTCAATTGGTCGGCTACCGCCACCGGCGCGGTGGCCGTTGGATCGCACAGCGAATACGTCCCCACGAGCCGAATGAGCTGGTCGACGACGATGAGGGTCGACCCGTCCGATATCTTAATAACGGCGGTGTAAAAATCATCCGCCGCCGTGTTGGCGGTGTTGAAGCTCAGCACACCCGTGCTGGGATTGATGCTGAGCCCCGCCGGGTTGACGCGGCCACTGGCGTCGCCCGCCTCCTCGGCCGTGGCCAGGCTGTAGGTCAGTGCGTCGCCGTTGGGGTCGCTGGCCGGCACCTGGTAGGTAGGCGTGCCCTGGGTTCGGTCCAGCAGCACGAGAGGGTCGGGCAGCGACACCGGCGAATCATTGGTGGTCCCGGCCCCGACTACGGCAGAGGTTGCCAGAACAACCCCACCCGAAGTTGTCCGATTTTCACCCCGGACGGTGACAAAGTAGCGGCCCGGCGAGCTGTAGGTATGGGTTGTGTTGTACTCGCCAATAAAATAGTCGGTATTAAAATTACCGGCGGCTTGGCCTTTGCTCAGCACGGTGAGGTTCACCTGCTCGCGGGGCGTGCCATCACCAAAGTCAATCAGGGCCGAGGTCGACCGGACTCCTCCTATGACGACTGGGTTGCGGAATTCGGTCAATACGCTGATGATTTCCCGGACCTTGAACCTCACCTGCGGTTGCAGCCGGTTGTTGGCATCGTCGGTTTGGTAGCTGATGGAGCCGGAGTTAAAATAAGAAGTTTGCGCCTGGGCCAGCCAGCTCAGGCAGAGCAGGGGTAGGAGCAGCGCCACCCGGCGCAGCAGCAAGGGGAGTTGCCAGGTAGCGGTTGGCATGGGAGAAGAAGTGGGCATGGGAAAATGGAAAAAATGGAAAATGGATGACGAACAGCGCCTAGACCAGCCAGCCGGCAATTCAGTTGGCTTGCTCACTACAGTGGATGGGGCCCGGCCAGCTAGGCCGCGTCCCGGTTCATGAGAAAATTCACTGATTTTTTTGCAGCTAAATTAGACTAGCGCAAAAATAGGGGGCTGGCATGGTACTATCCTAAAATCATACATTAATTTTTTACTACGGTCTGGCCCCGGTTTCGCCCGCGCCCGCCGCAGCTGGCCCTGGCCCGCAGTCCCTACCCCCCCTGCCCCACCCAACCCGGAGAGAGGAACGGCTAACCGGGGCCGGCCTGCGTAAAAGCCCGACTGGCCGCGCTCCCGCTGGCCAGGCGCTTTCCCTACCCCCCTTCTAACGCTCCAACCTGCTTTGAAAACCCTTTCCCGCGACCTGAGCTGGCTGCGCTTCAACGCCCGCGTCCTGCAAGAGGCCCAGAGCCCCAGCGTGCCGCTGCTGGAGCGGCTGAAGTTTCTGGCTATCTTCTCGGCCAACCTCGACGAGTTTTTTAAGGTGCGCGTAGCCACGCTGCGCCGCCTGGTCAAGCTCAAGAAAAAAACCCGTGCCCAGCTCGGCGGCGCCTCGCCCAAAAAGCAGCTCGCCGCCGTGCTCGACGAGGTGTATCAGCAGCAGGAGGCGTTTGGGCGCACGTTTCGGGACGAGCTGCTGCCGGCGCTGGGCGCGGCTCACATTCACTTGGTCAGCGAGGCCGACCTGAGCGCCGAACAGCGCGCCTGGGTGCAGCAGTATTTCGAGGACAACGTGCGGAATCTGCTCTCGCCGGTGGTGCTCGACGACTTGCTGCACCATCTCTTCCTCAAAGACCAGACGGTGTACCTCACCTTTCTGCTCACCCGGCCCCGCGCCGGCCATAAGGTGCCCGATGCCGAGCGGGTGCTGGTGATGGAGCTGCCCACCAAGCGCCACGGCGGCCGTTTTGTGGCCCTGCCCGCCCAACCTTCGGACGCGGGCGAGGAGCACTTCGTCATGTTTCTTGATGACGTGATTCGGGTGGGCGCCCCGACCCTGTTCCCGGCCTACGAGGGGGTAGGAGTGCACGCCATCAAGCTCTCGCGCGATGCCGAGCTGGACATCGAGGAAGAGGTGTCGGGCGATTTGCTGACCAAGATTCGCTCTTCCTTGCACAAGCGCGAAACCGGCTACCCCGCCCGCCTGCTCTACGACCCCGCCCTGCCCCCCGACGTGCGCCGGGCCCTGCACCAGAAAACCGGCATCACCGAGGAGGAGATGGTGGAGGGCAGCCGCTACCACAACTTCCGTGACTTCTTCGGCTTCCCCGACTTCGGGATGACGGCGCTGCGCAACCCGCCCTGGCCGGTGCTGCCCCAGCCGACGCTGCCCCGCAAGGGCTCGTTGCTGGCCGCCATCGCCACCCGCGACCACCTGCTGCATCCGCCCTACCAGAGCTTTGATATGGTGACGCGCCTGCTGAGCGAGGCCGCCCACGACCCGCGCGTGAGCGCCGTCAGCATCACGCTCTACCGCGTAGCCGAGAAGAGCGAAGTGGCCAAGGCCCTGCTCAAGGCGGTGAAAAACGGCAAGCAAGTGACGGTGATAGTCGAGCTGAAGGCGCGCTTCGATGAGGCCAGCAACATGTTCTGGGCCGAGAAGCTGCAAAAGGCCGGCGCCCACGTCATCTTCACCCCGCCCGAGCTAAAAGTGCACGCCAAGCTGCTGCTCATCGCCCGCCGCGCCGAAGCCGACGAGCAAACCCAGCTGACGGCCTACCTGAGCACCGGCAACTTCAACGAGGCCACCAGCACCCTCTACGCCGACCACGGCCTGTTTACGGCCGACGAGCGCCTGACCCACGAGGTGGACCAGGTATTTGAGTACCTGCGCGACCGCCGCGTGGCTCCCGCTCCGTTCGAGCATTTGCTGGTGGCGCCTTTCGCCCTGCGCGAGCGGCTGATGGAGCTGATTGAGCGCGAAATAAAGCACGCCCAGCACGGCCGCGATGCCTACATCATCCTCAAGCTCAACGCCTTGGAGGACCGGGGTATGATAGCGCAGCTCTACAAAGCCAGCCAGGCCGGCGTGCGCATTGAGCTGCTGATTCGCGGCATCGGCTGCCTCGTGCCGGGCCAGCCTGAGCTAAGCGAAAACATCAGTCAGCGCGGCCTCGTCGACCGCTACCTGGAGCACGCCCGCATCTACGTGTTCGGCAACGGCGGTGAGGAAAAGGTGTTCCTCTCTTCCGCCGACTGGATGAGCCGCAACCTCGACCGCCGCGTGGAAGTCGGCTTCCCACTCTATGATGAGCGGGTGAGGGCCGAAGTGCGGGCGCTGCTGGACTTGGAGCGCGCCGATAATGTGAAGGCCCGCGACTTCGACAACCGCTTTATTGAGTCGGCGCCGGGCGCGCCACTGGTGCGGGCGCAGGAGGCGCAGCGGGAGTTTCTAGGGAAGCTGGTGAGCCGGCGCAAGGCTAAAGCCTGAGCTTGTCGGGGTCCTGGCGGGAATCAAAAAATGTAACCAGCTCCACTCCTTGGACATCCAGCCGGTAGTACAAATCAATCACCTCGTTTGCGCGGATACGAGTGCCAGTGTCCTCATCAACCAACTAGTATTCGACCCGGTCGGATTTTTCAAGCTTTTCTAAAGCGGCCGTGACCTCGCCGAAATAACGGGTCATGGCTGCTTCGCCCCGATGCTTGCGCAGCCATTTTGAGCGCTGGCGGAATGTAGCGGTGGCTTTGTCTGTCCATCGTACTTCCATGCTCAGGCCTGCCCAAACTCCGCCTTCAGCTCTGCCCAAACCTCGGCGTGCGGGCGAACCCGGCCGGCTTCGATGTCGCGTAAGCCCGCTTCCACGGCTTCCCGCGCGGCTGGCGACAGGTCTTCCAGGCGCACGGATTCCCCAGGCAACGGCTCAGGGGTGCGGGCGCTGGTTAAAATAGTCAGCCAGGCCTGAAGGATAGCCGGGTCAGTGGTCTCGTCCACGAAGCGGTGCAGGCTGGCCCGCAGCTGGGCCGTATCAGCTGATACGGCGGGGCTGATTGCAGTTTCCATCAAGTTGGTGGAAGTCAGTGGAAGCCAAGTTGGCTCAACAAATTACGGGTTTTTAGCTGCTGCGCGAAAATCCCTACCCCCCGGCCTACCGCCGAACGCCCGACTTTTCCAGCAGCTTGCGCGGCGGCGTGATAAACAACTCCAAACTAGCGTAGGGCGCGCCGGCCAGCTTCGAGTCGATGATTTTCTCGCGGTCGGCATTGGTGCGGTCGAAGGCGTCGAAGGCGTAGTTGTAGCGGTAGCCGCCCTCGGCGCCGAGCCAGAGGAAGCTCAGCAGTTCGCGCTCCCAGCGCAGCCGAAACTTGACCTCGGTTTCGCGCAGCTCCAGGGTGCGCAAAGGTCGCTTGTCGGGCTGGTTTTCGCGCCGCAGCTCGTTGCGCAGGTGCACGATGTAGTTGAGGCCATCGACGGAGTAGCCGGCGTAGAGAATGGATTGGTCGGAGACGTTGCGGCGGAACGTGACGCGGGCCGGAAACAGCGCCTCCACGCCCCAGCGCTCGTTGAAGGTGCGGTTGTAGAGCAGGGCCGGATACAGGCTGAGCCGCCCGAACGTGTAGCCGTACTGAAGCCCTACCCCCCAGGAAAAGCGTGGGCTGCGCTTCCAGCCGTACACCGCCTCAGCCGACATGCGCAGGTAGTCCTTGGTGGTCAGGTCGCCGGAGGTGTAGTCGCCGGCCAGTTCGCCCTTCAGGCGCACCAGGTACCAGTGCACCGCATCGACGGGCCGGATGATGGCGATTTGGGTGGCCAGGTTTTTCAGGCCCTTGTTTTCGATGTTGTCCAGCAGCTCATACTGCGTGGGCGGGTTGCTGAATTTGAACTCCTCGCGCTCGTAGCTAATGCCGACGATGACCTTCAGGTGCGGGTGATTCCAGGCCGGAATGTAGCCCTTGATGCTCAGGCGGGCGTTTTTATTGGCGTCGCCGCTGAAGTCGCGCAGGCCCTCGACCTTGGCCGTGGCATCAACCCCGAAGCGGGGCATCCGCTCGTAGCGCACAATCAGGCCCTTGCTCGGCCCCATACCCAGTACCGAGGGGTTGGCGAAGGCGCGCGGATTGTCGAGCCGCGACGAGTTGGTGGCCGAATCCAGGGCCGTGGGTGCCGGCGCCGGGAACACGGGCGGAGGGGGCGTGTCCTGGGCCCGCGCCCGCGGGGCGGCCAGAAGCGTAAGCGGAGCCCAGAGTAGCAGGCGAGCACACGAAAAGCGGGAGCGCATAGGAAGGTCGGCGGGAAAAGTCGGGGGTAGGGAATGCAGCCTTAACGGGGTTGCGGGGCAAAAGGATAAGCGGCAGCCACCGCCATCGGCAGCACCTGTCTTGCTGGGCTGGCAGGCCTGGCTGCCGGGCAGGGGGGTAGGGAATTGGCTCCTTAAAAAAAGCCCCAACCGGGCGGCTGGGGCTTCTGGTTTCGGCTGGTAGCGCTGTTTGCTTAAAATAAAAAGTCAAACCCAATAAACACCAACTCTTCCTCGCCCACTGAATAGGTTACGTTGATGACGGCCTGCTTGAGAATGTCGACGTAGACGCCGCCGCCGAAGCCGGTGTGAAAGGCGCTCAGGCCGGTGCGCGTGTCGTTGGCCCCGGCGTACACGCGGCCCGCGTCGGCCAGGCCCAGCACGCCGAGCGTACCGGGGAAGAGGTAGGCGTTGAATTGCAGCAGCTGCAGGCGGGCCTCGAAGTTGGTGTAGAGGGCGGTGCGGCCGGCAAAGCGGGTGCGGCGGTAGCCGCGCAGGTTGGTGGTGCCGCCCAGCGTATTGGCCTGGTAGAAGCGGTAGTCGCCGAGGTTGCGCTGCACGCCCAGCCGGCCGGCGTAGGTGAGGCGGAAGGGGAAGTTGGGCGTCAGGTAGAAGCGCAGCTCGGAGGAGAGACGGCCGTAGGCGAGATGCTCGTGGGAGAGACCTTTGTTGTACTGGGCCTCGTTGTACCAGCGCAGGCCGATGCGCGGGTTCACCCTGGAGGAGCTGGCATCAAGGCTCAGATACGTGATGGCGCCGAGGTAGGAATTGTCCTCAAAGTCGGTTTCGCGGAAGCCAAACCGGCGACTCTCCTCGTTGCTCCGTCGGCGCACGGCCAGCAGCTCGGAGCCCAGCCCCTGCTCGTAGATGTGAATGCGCTCGAAGCGCGGGCCGATGCCGAAGCGCAGCGGGCTGAAGAGCTGCCGCTCGAAGGTGGGCGCAATTTCGAGCCGGCTGAAGCGCACGCGGTAGGCATTGTTGATGGTGCGGGGGGTAGGGCGGTCGGCTTCCTCGTCCTGGTTGGCCAGGTTCTGGGTGTTGTTGCCGATGCCAAAGAAGTTGTAGAGCAGCTGCGGCCCGTAGTACTGGGCGGCCACGCGCAGGTTGGTTTTGCCAAGCACGCGGTTGAACTGCCCCAGGTAGCGCACATTGTAGGCCTCGCGGGCCGGCGCCAGGTTGGCCGACAGGCTCTGCTCAGACGCAAAAGGCTCGCGCCGGAAGCCGTAGCGGCGGTGCGTGACGCCGCCGCCCACCAGAGCGCCATCGTCGATGTTGTAGCCAAAAAACAGGTTCGGGCCGGTGTAGTTGAGGCGGTAGTCCTTGAGGTCGAAGCGCTTGGGGTGGTCGTAGCGGCTTACCTCGGTGCCGGGCTCCAGGCGCAGGCGGGCTTCCCTACCCCCCCTGATGACGTTGCCGGAGTCGGCATCATAAATCTGGGTGCGGCGGCCCAGCCCCCCCACGCGGCTCACGTCGGTGATAGAGTCGCGGCCGGTGCCGCCGATGATGCGCAGCCTGATGGCATCCTTAGCCGCGCCGCGCACGTCGAACACATCCTGCCCGGCGATGCCGTAGAGGCGCAGCTCGCTGGTCACTTTGCCGTCGAGCACCCGGTCGTAGAGCGTTTTGCTGAGCCGGCCTTCCTTGGTGATTTTGCGCACCACCACGTGGGTGTTGCCGTCGGGCAGCCGGTCCACGATAAACTTCTCGTTTTTCTCGGAGCCGCGCACCTCCACAATATCGGCCACCACGTCGGCATACCTGGCGGCCAGCTCGGGCAGCAAGTCGCGGCGGCTCTTAAGCTTGGCGATGATTTCGGCGCCGTGCAGGGCCATGATTGCCTTCGGCCACTTGTCCCGAAAAGCCTGCTTAATCACCTCATCGGTGAGCTGCTTTTTCATGGTTTCGGCCTGCTCGACCCACTGCGCGCGGCTCACGTTGGCCATAAACACGCGGTCGTTGCTCAGGCCGGTCTGGTTCAAGCCCTTGTAGTCGGCGTAGTCGTAGCCGAAATTCTGGAAGTTACGGATGGCGAACTTGCGCGAAATGAGGTAGGGCAGCACGCCGTCGCCCTTGAAGAAGGCAATGTCGCGGTCTTCGGGGATGGCCGTGTATACCCGGTCGCCGTCCTTGGTTTTGCGCTCGGCCCAGCGCCACTGGTCCTCGTGCCGGTCCCAGTCGCCAATCCACATATCAAAGAGGCGCGAGCGGGCAAAAGCCACCTGGTTCACGCGGTTGTCGTTGTCTTCGAGCAGGCGCTCCAGCATCCGCTCGGTGCCCACGATGTTTTTGGCGAAGCCCAGGCTGGCCACGTCGCTCTGGTCGTCTTTGGCGTCTTCCTCCAACCCGGCGGGCCGGTTCGCGAACTGCTTTTCGTACTGGCCCAGCAGCGGGTCTTTGGGAATGTAGACGTACTCCGGGTTGGGATGCAGGATGCCGGCGGCCTGGGCCAGCGGCGGCAGCACGAATGAGGCAAACGGGTGCTGGGCCGAAACCTGGTCCTGCAACACGTCCCGGGCCAGGCCCGTGCGCAGGTTGGCGGGCAGCACGGCGGCGGGGTCCTTGTCAATGCCGCGCAAACTGTAATTGCGACCCTCCTCGTTGCGCAGCTTCAAAGACAGGGTTTGCTTGCCGCCGCCGGTTTTGTAAGGGGTCAGGCCGTCCTTGGCTGTGGCCAAGTCCAGCACCGGAAACGGCACGGGCGTGGCCCACTCGGCGCGGTAGTGCTTGCCCAGCAGCCAGTTGTGAAAGCCGCTGCGCTCGTTATAGAGCGGGTTGATGGCCACCGTTACGGTGCTGTCCTTGAAGTCAGGCCGCGAGACGGGCACCACCAGCGGCTGGTTTTTGGCGGCCCTGGCCTCGGCTTTTTCGCGCTGCTCCTCTTTCTCGACGGGTGTGCGCGGGGCGGCGGGCTCGTTGGCCGCGGCAGCCGTGGTCTGCTTGGTGTAGAGCTGGTTGCGGAACACAAGCCGGGCTGTTTCGCCGCTGCCCTCGGGGATGTAGTGCTCCTGCCAAACCTGGCCGTTATCGTAGTAGTTGACGCGCACGAAGCCCTTCTCTTTATCCGAGAAAACAGCCCCGCCGCCGTCGCCCGGCCGCACGTGCTGGGTTTTGCAGCCCGAGCCGCTCACGATGTAGTGCGCCTGCCCCTGCTTGAAATACTGGAGGTTGTGCTCGTGCCCGCAGGCGTAGATGACGTTCGGGTACTTATTAAAGATATCCACCAGCCCGCTCTTATACGCCTGGTAGTCCGGGTGCGGCAAGTCCTGGTTGATGCCGCCATACTTGCGCGCCAACGGGTAAATCGAGCCGATGATGGGCAGCGGCAGGAACGCATACTTCGACACGATGCTGAGCGGAAACAGGTGGTCGCCGACGGTGAAGTAGCCGCCGTGAATGCCATCCGAAAACAGCGGGTGGTGGCCCACCACCATGATGTTTTTGTCCTGGTTGCGGGCGATGATGTCTTCGAGCTGGGCATACACCTCGGCCTCGGTCTCGACCCCGCAACTCGCCCCAAAAGGCCGTAGCGCCGGGCTGGTCAGAAACCACTGCGAGTTGAGAGCGATGAGCACCACGTTGTCCTGAATGCGCACCTCGTAGGGGCCGGGGCAGCCGTCGCGGGGCACCAGAAAGTCGCCGGTCTGGGCAAAATTGGCCGAGTCCTTGGCCAGATATTCCTCCGTGTACGTTTGCTCCCGAATTACCTGCGCCAGGCCCTTGGGCGCGCCCTGCACCCAGTCGTGGTTGCCCGGAATCATGTATTTCTCGCCCCGGTAGCCCTTGAAAATATCGAGCTGCGCGTTGATGCGGGCCTCGGAGTCCTTGCGGTCGTAGGCGCCTTCCGGCGGCATTCCCTGGTTGTAGATGTTGTCGCCCAAATACACCGTGGTGCTGCGGTTGCCGGTTTGCAGAATCTGGCGGCGCAGGAAGTTCAGTGAAGGCTCGCCGCCCTTATCGGGCAGGATGGGCTTGCCCACGTCGCCAATCAGAAACACCGAGTAGCGCAGCCCGGCCGGGTCGGGGGGGGTAGCAGCCTGCCAGTTTTCGGCCCCGAAGCGGTAGTTGGGCCGGGCGTGGTGCGGGTTCTGGTCGGATTCGCCCTGGGCCTGGGCCGGCGGGGACGAGAGCAGCAGGGGGAAGAGCAGAAAAAGGCTGCCGCGCAAGGCGCGAAGAAGTGGATTCATAGAGTAAAGTAACCTAATCGGGCTGGTACGCAGGCGGGTTGAGGCTGATTAAAGTGAACCAAAGTGGGGCTGGCCGTATTTTTGAAGCAAGGTGGCACTGCCCGCAGCCGTACTTAACTTCCGGGCGCGGCTTCGCGTTCAAGCAAATTGGGCTGGTTGTTTCTTTTGCGCTTGCCTGGCTTTTTATTCATGGAAAATCCTCCCTCTGGCTCAACGGTGCTGCCCGTAGTGACCGTTGCGCCACCTATTCTTGGTGCCCCTACCCCCCCCTCGGCCGGCAAACCCCCCAAGGCGGAGGTGTCGGCGCTGGTGAAGGCGGCCGAAGCCCACGTGACGGCGCTGCTGGAAAAGCAGCTGCCGGCCACGCTCACCTACCACACGCTCCGCCACACGGCCACCGTGGCCAAGGAAGCCCGTGCCCTGGCCACGGCTGTGGCGCTGAGCAAAGACGATACCGAACGGCTGCTGCTGGCAGCCTGGTTTCACGACACGGGCTACCTCGACGCCTACGACGGCCACGAGTTTCGCAGCATGGCCCGCGCCCGCGAGTGGCTGCTGGCGCAGGCCTACCCCACCGTCGGCGTGGCGGCCGTGGTCGACCTCATCCGGGCCACCCACCGCGACGAGCCCAAAACCACCGAGTTGCAGAAGATGCTCGTCGATGCTGACATGAGCAACCTGGCGGCCGAGGATTTCCGGGGCCGCGCCGAGCTGCTGCGCGCCGAGTGGGAGGCCGCCCTGGGCAAAACCTACTCCAATACTGCCTGGGCCGAGATGCAGCTCTCGTTTATGCTCTCGCACAAGTACTTATCAGAGGCGGGCAAGGCGCGCTACAAAGAAGCGTTCAAGGCCAATATCAAAACCCAGCGCGAGCAGCTCAAGAAGCTGGAGAAGAAAGCCAAGGAAAAGGATAAGGAGCAGAACGGCACCTTCGCCGAAGGCAAGCGCGGCGTCGAAACCATGTTCCGAACCATGTACGACAACCACGTGACCCTCTCGCAGATGGCCGACAACAAGGCCAATATGATGGTCAGCCTCAACGCCGTCATCCTCTCCATTCTCATCACCTACCTGGGCGCCAAATCATCGGCGCTGGGCCCGGCCTTCACCCGCAACCCGGTGCTGGCCGTGCCGATGGGCTTGCTCGTGGCCACCGCCCTGGGCTCCGTGACCACAGCCATCCTTTCGGCGCAGCCCGACGTGACGAGCTTCAAGTGGCTCAAGCGCAGCCCGCAGGTGGCTACCAACCGCCGCGTCAACCTGCTCTTCTTCGGGCAGTTCACCAAGCTCAGCCTCGACAACTTCCAGAGCGGCATCCACAGCCTGATGCGCGACTCCGATGCGCTGTACTCGAACATGATAACCGACATCTATTACCTCGGCGAAGTGCTTGACCGCAAATACCGGCTTTTGCGCACGAGCTACACCATCTTCATGGTAGGCCTGATTCTGACGGCCCTGTCGTTTGGGATTGTACTCGCCTATAAGACGTAGAGCAGTATCTTATCGCCGGCTGCCAGCTTGAATAGCCTGGTCACTGGCTCTGGTGCGCCAAGAGGGGGTAGGGAAACTACGGTTTTCCTACCCCCTCTTGGTTGTAATAAGCGCCGTCAGCCTCCGGCTGGGGCCGGCTTTCACCAGCGGGCCAGCATTTCATCCCGACCCAAAAACTACTTTACCTTTGCGGACTGGCCCCGTAGTTCAACGGATAGAATAAGGGTTTCCTAAACTTTAGATGTGGGTTCGATTCCCGCCGGGGCCACCAATGAAGCGGGAGCGGCAACGCTGTAATTTCGGCGCGCAATTTCCTACCCCCTGCCGCCGCCCGAATGCCCAAAAAGAAAGTTCTGTTTCTGATTGGCTCGCCCAACCAGACCACGCAGATGCACCAGATTGCGCGGCTGCTGGCGGACGAGTGCGAGCCGTACTTCAGCCAGATTTACTACGACGGCTGGATGCGGGGCTTCTATAAGCTTATGCTCCGCGCCCGCGCCCTGGAGCGCACGGTCGTATCGGGCCACATCAAGCAAAAAGCCGATGCCTACCTCCAACAGCACGGGCTCAAGAACGACTTTGAAAACCGGCGGCTGCGGGAAAAGTACGACCTGATCGTCTGCTGCTCCGACATCGTCGTGCCCTGGAACCTGCTGGCTACCACCAAGTCCGTCTTCATTCAGGAAGGCATGACGGACCCGCTCCACTGGTGGGCCCGGCAGGTGAAGCGCTTCACCCGCTTCCCCATTCTGGCCATCGGCACTTCGCTTAATGGTATGAATAACTGCTGCGACCTCTACTGCGTGGCTTCCGAGGGCTATGCCGAGCACTTCAGAGAAATTGGCGTGGACGCCGGCAAGCTCATCGTGACCGGCATCCCAAACTTCGACGATATGGAGCGGCTACGCTACAACTCGTTCGAGCACCGCGGCTACGTGATGGTGGCCACGACCGACATGCGTGAAACCTACCGCCCTGATAACCGCCAAAAGTTCTTCCGCGAGGCCACCCGCATCGCGGCCGGCCGGCCCATGCTGGTCAAGTTTCACCCCAACGAGCAGATGGACCGCGCCGTGGCCGAGGCGAAAAAATACTGCCCGCCGGGCACGCTGCTCTACACCGAAGGCAACACCGAGGAGATAATTGCCAACTCCGTGGAGCTGATAACGCAATACTCGACAGTGGTTTACGTGGCGCTGGCGCTGGGCATTCCGGCGCATTCCTACTTCGACATCGAGGACCTGAAGCAGAAAGCGCCCTGGCAGAACGGTGGCACCGCCGCCCGCCGCATCGCCGATTTATGCCGGAAGTTTGTACAGTTTGAAGGTTCCGGCCCAGCATTTCTGAAGCAGTATAAAGACGTAGGGGCGGGGCTGGCCCCCGCCCAATCGGCCGCGCCGCTGACCGGGAAGCAACGCCGCTAATTCCCACCGCTCAATGCCGGGCGGGGACAAGCCCCGCCCCTACCCCCCCTGCCATGCTCACCCTCATTCAAGCGCGCCGCGGCTCTTCGCGCCTCCCCGACAAAGTACGCCTGGCCCTTTGCGGCCAGCCGCTGCTCGTGCGGCAGGTCGAGCGGGTGCGCCGGGCCAGGCTGGTGGGTCAGGTGGCCGTCATCACCACTCAGGAACGCAGCGACGATGCCCTGGCTGACCTTTGCGAGCAGCACCAGATTCCGTGTTTTCGCGGCAGCTCTCAGGATTTGCTTGACCGTCATTACCAGGCCGCCCGGCACTTCGGCGAAACGGGGGGGGTAGTAAAAATTCCGTCGGACTGCCCGCTGATTGACCCGGCCGTGATTGACCGGGTGCTGGGCTTTTACCTGGAAACTGAGGGGCAGTTTGACTTCGTGAGCAACCTGCACCCGGCCACCTACCCCGATGGCAACGACGTGGAGGTCATGTCCTTGGCGGCGCTCGAAACGGCCTGGCGCGAGGCGCAGCGCCCGCTGGAGCGGGAGCACACCACGCCTTTTTTTTGGGAAAACTCCGGCCGCTTCCGCCTCGCCAACGTCGCCTGGCAAACTGGGCTCGACTATTCCATGTCGCACCGCTTCACGATTGACTATCCGGCTGATTACGAGTTTATCAGGGCCATTTACGAAGCGCTTTTTCCGGCCAACCCAGCGTTTGGCCTGGCTGACATTCTCGACTTATTAACCCAGCGGCCCGACCTTTACGCCCTCAACGCGCAGTATGCGGGCGTAAACTGGTACCGCAACCATTTGGACGAGCTGAAAACCGTGGATAAGCGCCAGACCAAAACCTTATAATCCCTACCCCCCTCCTGTCTGTCATCCTGAGCATTCCCCGGATGACAGACCAGAGGGGGGTAGGGATTATCGAAAACAGCTTATGACTTCCGATAAAAAACAACACCTCGAAGCCCTGGCCCTGCGCGTGCGCGAGCACATCATCCGCCTCAGCACCGACGGCGGCTGCTTCACCGGCGCCTCGCTGAGCTGCGCCGATTTGCTCGTTTATCTCTACGCCGACTTTCTGAACGTGCGGCCCGACAACCTCACGGACCCGGCGCGCGACTACCTGTTCCTGAGCAAGGGCCACGACGTGCCGGCGCTCTACGGCACCTTCGTCGAGCTGGGCTTCATGCCCAAAGAGCGGCTGGCGAACCACCTGAGCACCAAAGACCACATCTACTGGCACCCCAACCGGGCCGTGCCGGGCGTCGAGTTTCATTCCGGCTCGCTGGGCCACCTGCCCAGCGTGGCGCTGGGCGTGGCAATGGATGCCAAGCTACGCGGCCAAACCCAGCGCGTCATCTGCATCACCGGCGACGGCGAGCTGAACGAGGGCACCTGCTGGGAAGCGCTGCTGGTGGCTTCTTCCCTGAAAGTCAATAACCTGACTTTGGTCGTGGACCGTAACCAGTTCCAGGCCAATGTGGCCACCGAGGACTTGCTGCCGTTGGAGCCGCTGGTGCCCAAGTTCGAGGCCTTCGGGGCCGTGGTGCGCCGCATCGACGGCCACGACTTCGCGCAGCTCGAAGAAGCCTTCGCGGCCCTGCCCTTCTCCGATACCAAGCCCTCGGTCATCATCTGCGACACGGTGCGGGGCAGGGGCTTGCCCAGCATCGAGGCCCGCGCCGACCGCTGGTTCTGCAACTTCTCGGCCGACGAGGTGCAGGATTTGCTCAAAGAGCTGCACAGCCAGGTCGCCACGGAACTGACCAGTGAGACGCTGACGGTCAGGTAGTAAAACTGTTTGTCATGCTGACGAAGGAAGCATCTTATCACCGCTGCTTTTGTCAGAATTAGTAACCATGCGGCGCGGCGGTGATAAGGTCCTTCGCGTTGCTCAGGATGACATAGAAGCATGAACTATGAGGATTTAATCAAGCAAACCGCCCTCGCCGACGAGCGCCTGGTGGTGATGACGGCCGAAAACCGCGCCCTCATCCGCAACCTGCCGCCGGTGCTGGGCCCGCGCTTCATCGACACGGGCATCACGGAGCAAACCATGATTGGGGCGGCGGCTGGCTTGGCTTTGCGTGGGCGCATCCCGGTGGTGCACGCGCTGGCTACTTTCCTGACCTTGCGGGCGTTTGAGTTCATTCGCACCGACGTGGGCATTTCGGGCTTGCCAGTGAAAATCAGCTCGTTCGTGCCCGGCTTCCTCTCCGATGGCAACGGCCCCACCCACCAGGCCATCGAGGATGTGAGCCTGATGCGCGGCATTCCGGGCATGACGGTCTTTGCTCCCGCCGACGAGGCCGACATGCTGGCCATGCTGCCCGCTATCTGGGCTTCGCCCCAGCCAGCCTATGTGCGCGTCAATACCCGGCCCGGCACTTACGCCCACGAAGCCTTCGAGATTGGCCGGGCCGAAATCGTGGCGGAGGGCGACGACGTAACCATCCTGACTTATGGAATGCTGTTCGAGCAGACTCTGGTCGCCCGCGAGCTGCTGGCAGCTCAGGGCAAATCCGTGGGGCTGATTAACCTGCGCAGTCTCAAGCCCATCGATGAAACCGCGCTGCTACGCGTGGCCCGCGGCGGCTCCTTGCTGGTAACCGTGGAAGACCATTTCCTGACCGGCGGGCTGTATTCCATCCTGGCCGAAATCCTGCTCAAAAACCAGCTTACGGCCCGCGTCCTACCCCTGGCGTTGGAGGAGAAGTGGTACCGCCCCGGCCGGCTGAGCGAGGTGCTGGAGCACGAAGGCTTCACCGGGCAGCACATCGCGCGGCGCATCGCGGCGGCGCTCGGCGAGGGCGGCGCGAGCATTGCGGCCGGCCCGGCGGTGATTGAGAATCAGTTCGCGGAGTAACAAAGAGCAACAAATCGGCTGTCATGCTGACGAAGGAAGCATCTTATCACGGCTGCTTTCGTCAGTAGTATTAACTCAAACGGCGCGGGCGTGATAAGGTCCTTCGCTGTGCTCAGGATGACGTAGAAAATGCCCAATTCCATCGCCCCCAACGAAAACTACCCCGACATCAGCCAGTCGGATGCCCTCTACGCCCGCGCGGTCAAAATCATGCATCCCGTGACGCAGACCTTGGCCAAAGGCCCCGGCCAGTACACCAAGGGCGTGAGCCCGAAGTACGTGAAGCGCGGCAAGGGCGCCCACATCTTCGACGTGGATGGCAACGAGTTTATTGACTATCAAATGGGTATCGGCCCTATCTCGCTGGGCTACGCCTACGAGCGGGTCGATGAGGCCATCCGGGCGCAGCTGGCCGACGGCATCACGTTTTCGATGATGCACGAGTTGGAAGTGCAGCTGGCGGAACTGATTCACGAGATTATCCCCAACGCCGAGAGCATCCGCATCAGCAAAACCGGCGCCGACGTGTGCTCAGCGGCCGTGCGCGTGGCCCGCGCCTTCACCGGGCGCAGCAAGGTGCTGTGCTGCGGCTACCACGGCTGGCACGACTGGTACATCGGCACGACCAGCCGCGACAAGGGTATCCCGCCGGAAATCAAGGATTTGACAATAGCTTTTGAATATAATAACCTGGATTCGGTGAAGGCCTTGCTCGATGAGGACGTGGCCTGCCTGATTCTGGAGCCTTTCATCTTCGACGCGCCCAAAGATGACTTCCTGCATGAAGTGGCCCGTTTGTGCAAAGAGAACGGCACGCTGCTGATTTTCGATGAGATGTGGACCGGCTTCCGCATCGCCGTGGGCGGGGCGCAGGAGTATTTCGGCATCACGCCCGATTTAGCGGTCTACTCCAAGGCCTTTGCCAACGGAATGCCTATCGCCCTGCTCACCGGCCGCCAAGACGTGATGCGGCTTTTCGAGCAGGACGTGTTTTTCTTCACCACGTTCGGCGGCGAGGCCCTGAGCATGGCCGCCGCAATAGCGACCATCGCCGAGATGCGCGAAAAGAACGTGCCCGCCCGCCTCGCCGAGCAGGGCCGCAAGCTCAAGGATGGCTATAACGCCCTGGCCGCCGAACTGGGCCTGAGCCAGTACACCAAGTGCTACGGCTACGACTGCCGCACCATCGTCACCTTCGACGCCAGCGCCGGCAATCCGCTGGAGATTAAGGCGTTCGTGCAGCAGGAGCTGTTCAAGCGCGGCGTTCTGTGGGGCGGCTTCCACAACATGTGCTTCTCGCACTCCGATGAGGATGTGGCCCACACGCTGGCCATGTACGGCGAAGTCCTACCCCTGCTCAAAGAAGCCATCGCGGCCGGCGACGTGGCCGCGCGCCTGCTGGGCGAGCCGGTAGAAGCTGTGTTTCGGAAGGTGACGAACGCGGCGCCGGTGAAAAAGTAGCCGCCCAACGCCAACCTCACCCCTAGCCCCTCTCCAAAAGAGAGGGGAACTGGTTTCTAGTTTTAAGTTAGCCATCTTCCTCCTACTGCTATCTCCTACTGCTATCCGGTTCCCACTAGCTTAAAAGCTAAAGCTAGAAACTAGTCCCCCTCTCTTTTGGAGAGGGGCTAGGGGTGAGGTTGCCCGTTGAACGACCGCAAATGACCCTTTTCGACCTCACCCACAAAACCGCCATCGTCACCGGCGCCCACGGCCTCATCGGGCGGCGCCACTGCGAGGCCCTGGCCCTGGCCGGCGCCAACGTCGTGCTGGCCGACCGCGATTTGGCCGCTTGCCAGACGCTGGCGGACCAGCTGCCCGGTGGCGCCGACCAGCACCTGGCCCTGGCGCTGGACGTAACCAGCCCGGAATCCTTAGCCGCCGCCCGCGACCAGATTCTAGCGCGCTTCGGGCACATCGACGTGCTGGTAAACAATGCCGCCATCAACGACATGTTCGAGAATCCGACGCTGGCGGCTGATTTGAGTAAGTTTGAAAACTTCCCGCTCAGCACGTTTCAGCAGGTGCTGGAGGTGAACGTAACGGGCGTATTTCTGGCCGCGCAGGTGTTCGGCACGCCGATGGCCGCGCAAGGGCACGGCTCGATTATCAACATAGCCAGCACCTATGGCCTGGTGGGCCCCGACCAGACCATCTATAAAAACGAGGCCGGCGAGCAGACATTTTATAAGTCGCCCTCCTACCCCGTAACCAAGGGGGCGGTCGTGAATTTCACGCGCTACCTCGCCGCTTATTGGGGCAGCAAGGGCGTGCGGGTTAATACGCTTTCGCCGGGGGGGGTAGAGAATTCGCAGGATGCGTTTTTCGTGCAGCAGTACAGCGCCAAGACGCCGCTGGGGCGCATGGCGCAATCCACGGACTACCAGGGCGCCGTGGTGTTTCTGGCCTCCGACGCCTCGGCCTACATGACCGGCGCCAACCTGGTGGTGGACGGTGGCTGGACGGCCATCTAGCCAGCAATAATTTTCCGCGGCACGCGTCTTAGCTGAACAAGCCTTGAGATGAGTAGTTACCCGGCATTCCATTTCCCTACCCCCTCCCCATGACCCAAGCCGACCTGAACGCCAAAGCCCGCCGCATCCAGCTCGTCCTGACCGACGTGGACGGCGTGCTCACCGACGGCGGCGTGTATTACGGCGAGAGCGGCGAAGTCTTCAAGCGCTTCAACATCCGCGACGGCATGGGGGTGGAGCGGCTGCGGCAGGTGGGCGTCGAGACCGGCATCGTGACTGGTGAGTTATCACCCTCAGTAGCGAAGCGGGCCGAGAAGCTGCGCATCACGGAGCTGCATTTGGGCGTGAAGGACAAGCCCGCGCGCCTGGCCGAGATTCTGGCTAAAACCGGCTTGCAGGCCGAAGATGTAGCTTTTATTGGCGATGACACGAATGACGTAGCCGTGTTGCAGCTCGTGGGCCTGGCAGCCTGCCCCGGCGACGCTACCTCTTTTGCCCGCGCGGTGGCCGATTATCAGTGCGCGGCCTACGGCGGGCAGGGCGCGTTTCGGGAGCTGGCGGAGCTGATTATTGCAAGTAAACAGTAATATTGTCATACTGAGAGGCAATGCCGCTTATTGCGGCGGCGTTTGTCAGTACTTCACTTAACCCCTGCGGCGCGAACGTGACAAGGTCCTTGGCTTACGCCTTCCTTCGGTTCGCAAGCTCAGGATGACGGAAAAGAACATATGAGCATCGTTCAAATCAAGAAGAACCGCGCCATCGGCCCCGGTCAGCCGACCTACATCATCGCCGAAATCGGCATCAACCACAACGGCTCCGTGGACATTGCCCGGCAGTTGATTGACGCGGCCGTGCTGGCGGGCTGCGACGCGGTGAAATTCCAAAAGCGCACCCCCGAGCTGTGCGTGCCCAAAGACCAGTGGGAAAAGCAGCGCGAAACGCCCTGGGGCACGATGAGCTACATCGACTACAAGCGCAAAACCGAGTTTGGGCTCGAAGAATACACGCTTATTGACGACTACTGCCGGGCCAGGGGCATCGACTGGTTTGCCTCGTGCTGGGACGAGCCCTCGGTCGATTTTATGGAGCAGTTCAGCCCCGTGCTGTATAAGATGGCCTCGGCCTCGCTCACCGACAAGCCCCTGCTCGACCGCGTGCGCGCCACCGGCCGCCCGCTGATGCTGAGCACGGGCATGAGCACGAGCCACGAGATTGAGGACGCCGTGCGCTACGTAGGGCTTGATAAGCTGCTGATTGCCCACTCCACATCGGCCTACCCCTGCCCGCCGCAGGAGCTGAACCTGCGCATGATTCCGACCCTCATCCGGCAGTTTCCCGGCACGCCCATTGGCTATTCGGGCCACGAAACCGGCCTGGCCTCCACCGTGACGGCCGTGGCCTTGGGCGCTACGTTCGTGGAGCGCCACTTCACCCTCGACCGCGCCATGTGGGGCTCCGACCACGCCGCGAGCGTCGAGCCCGGCGGCATGATGAAGCTCGTGCGCGACATCCGCGACACCGAGCTGGCCCTGGGCGACGGCGTGAAAGTGGTGTATGAGAGCGAGCGCGAGCCCCTGCGCCGCCTGCGCCGCGAAGTCACGGCCGGCTAGCCAGCAGGGGGTAGGGAATTCGGGAGGGCGACAACTCTCCTCCTTTTTTAAGGAGGGGACGCGGCTGCGAAGCGGCCGCTGGGGTGGTGCGCATCGCGGAACGAAACCCGCGCAATTACTCCAAAACAAGCCGGCTGAACGTTTTCGCGGCCAGCCGGTTTTTTGGCAACTAGTCCGCTAGGCTTGCTCGGCCGCTGAGCGTCCGGGTCTCGTTCAACGACGCGCACCACCCCCGTTTCGGCTTCGCCGAAACATCCCCTCCTTTTTCAAGGAGGGGAGCTTGTCTGCCGCCCGGCGCTTCATTTCCCTACCCCCTCCATTATGCCCAAAGTCGAACTCATCACCACCGCCCTGCTGCTCACGGCCGTGGTTGTGCTGCTGGCGCTGGAGCGCCGGTTTCCGTACCGCAAGGGCCTGCCGTTTTTCCGCGAAGGGCTGTGGGTGGACCTGATTTGGTACACCTTCTTCCAGAGCTTTCTGCTGAAGATTCTGATTTTCGACTTCATTATTCAGCCGCTCGACAAGCGCTTTGGCTGGCTGCACAACTCATTTTTGTCGGATTGGCCGGTGTGGGGGCAGGTGTTGTTTTTCCTGATTACCCACGACTTCTACATCTACTGGTTTCACCGCTTGCAGCACAACAGCAAGCTGCTCTGGCGCACCCACGAGGCGCACCATTCGGGCAAGCAGGTGGACTGGCTGGCCGGCTCCCGCTCCCACGCGGTCGAGATTCTGATAAACCAGACCATCGAGTTTGCGCCCATCATTCTGCTCGGCGCCAACCCGCTGGTCGTGCCCATCAAGGCCCTGATTGACGCCGTGTGGGGCATGTACATCCACGCCAATATTGACGTGAAATCGGGCAAATTGCAGTACGTCATCAACGGCCCGGAAATGCACCTCTGGCACCACGCCGACCACGAGGAGGTGTACTACGCCAACTTCTCGACCAAATTTGCCTTCTGGGACTGGCTATTCGGCACCGCGTACAAGCCCGCCGACCGCAAGCCCGAGAAGTGGGGCCTCTACTACGATTTCCCCAAAGACTACTTCTTGCAGCACGTGTTCTCGGTGCGCCGGCTCGACGAAAAGCAGCTCTTGGGCCGGCCGCTGCTTCGGCAATATGCCGCGGCCCGACCGGCCGTGCTCAACTGGCTGAGCGAGCGGGTGCCGGCCCTGGCTGAGCTGAAGGGCTGGGACGTGCCGGCCGCCCCCACCATCTCGCTGGTCGCGCCGCCGAGTGCCCGGCCCGACCAACCGGCCGCCGGGGGCGCCATAGCGGCGCCCGCGCCCGCGCCGGCTACTTCCCTACCCGCCCTCGAAGCCGAAACCGTAGCCGCCGCCCGTTGAACACGCCTAACTCTGCCTGGATTTACTTGCTGCTGGCTTCCGTGATGGAAGTTTGCTGGAACTACAGCCTCAAATACACCAGCATCGCGCGGCTGCGCGAGCTGGGCTGGCCGCGCCTGTTCACCGAGCCGGCGGGCTGGTGGGCCCTGCTGCCGGCCATCGGCTACGTGGCCTTCGGCGTGGGCAACGTCATCTTCTTCTCCAAAGCGCTGGCCCAGATTCCGGCCGCCACAGCGTTTGCCATCTGGATGGGCATGGCCCTGGTCGGCATCAAGCTCGTCGATACGCTGGTGCTCAAGGAGCCATTTTCGCTTTCGCACGTGCTGTATATCGGGCTGGTGCTGATTGGTATCATCGGCCTGAAGCGCGCGGCGTAGTCTCGGCGCGCGGCCTAGGCCGGATGAGACCCGGCCCGCACTACCTGTCGTTCGCCAGCAAAATCATTCCTTCGCTCCTGGGGTTTGGCACGTACCTTGGCGTAGCGCCGCCGCTGCTTGGGGTCGGTTATATTTGCTATTTCAGTTTCTTGAGTTATGACGCGTCTCCTGCTTGCCGATGACCACGCCATTATCCGCGACGGCATCCGGGCGCTGCTTTCGGCGGAGGAGGACCTACTCATTGCTGGCGAGGCCGGCAACGGCGCCGAGCTGCTAACCCTGCTCGAAACCACACCCGCCGATGTCGTGCTGATGGACGTGAACATGCCCGTGCTCGACGGCTACGCCACCATGCAGGAGCTGCGCCAGCGCTATCCGGCATTGCGGGTGCTGGTGCTCAGCATGTTGGACCACGAGAACTACGTTGCCCGGATGCTGGATGCGGGGGCAGCGGGCTATATCCTTAAAAACTCGTCCATCGCCGAAATCGCCTTTGCCATTCGGATGGTGGCCACAGGACAGCGGTTTCTGTGCTCCGAAATTGGGTTCAACCTGCTCTACAAGCTCACCAGCAGCCCCCTGCAACCCGAGAAAAATGCCCCGACCCTACCCCCCGGCGTCGAGCTGACCGGCCGCGAGCTGGAGGTGCTGCGCCTGATTGCCGAAGGTTTCACGAACCAGGAGATTGCCGATAAGCTCTTCACCAGCAAGCGCACCATCGAAACCCACCGCCAGAACATCATCACCAAAACCCAGGCGAGAAACACCGCCGCCCTCATCAAGCTCGCCCTGGACTGGAGGCTTATTAAATAGAGTTAGGAGCTATAAAGTATGAGTTATGAGCTGAAAACCAGCAGATTCCAACTCATAACTCATACTTTATAACTCCTAACTCTTTTTCAAAGTGCCCCGCCCAGCGCGCTGATGCTCATGGCCACCAGGGCCGTGTTGAAGCTGAACGAGAGCACCGAATGCAGCAGCGTCAGCTGGCGCAGGGTGCGGCCGGCAATGGCTACATCGGCGGTCTGAGCGGCCATGCCGATGGTGAAGGCGAAGTAAGCGAAATCAAGGTAGTCGGGCTCAAAATTGGGCTCGCCGGGAAATTGCAGACCGCCCTCGCCGCCATCCACGTCGGGGTCGTAGTAGAGGTGGGCGTAGCGCAGCGTGAAGCTGGTGTGCAGCAGCAGCCAGGCGCCAGCCACCGCCCCGATGGCCAGGCTTACCTGGGCGACAAAGGCGGACCGGCCCAGCGAGTGCATGGTACCCAGCAGCACCACCACGGCCAGCAGACTGGCGACAATGCCCACCAGCACAACGCCAAACAGAATGAGGCGGCCGGGGTCTTCCGACGTGGCCACGTCGCGGATGCGGCCGGTGTCGGCCGTGGTGATGGCCGCCCAGGACAAAAGCAGCAGCGACCAGGCAAACGCATCCCAGGCCGCCGCCACCCGGCTCAGCAAGTCCAGGCCGGGCGTGGGCACAAACGACGCCGCCACCCCCAGGCTCACGCAGATGGCCAGCCGCCCCAGCGCGGGCAGGCGGCCCAGCCAGTAAATGAAGCGCCGCAGCGGCGTGATGGGCACCATAGTGACGGACATAGCGGCGCGGGCTAAAGCAGAATCAAGGTTTCAAAGAACGTCATGCGGCGCCTACGGCGCGGCAAGCTAAAGGCCAGTCCAGCGCCAGCAGAAGCGAAGCACCTTGGCGCCAGGCAGGGGGGTAGGAAATCGGCCGACTGCATTACCACCCGGCCACCAAGCTGCTTCGCCAAGCGGGGAGAGCGGAAGCATGACGTTCTTTGGCCTTTCATTTCAAGCTACTATTTCAGGCTAATCACTCGTGTCTCCTACCCCCCTCTCCAGCCTCTACGCGCCCTCGCTCAGTCTGGCCACCGACTTGTATCAGCTCACGATGGCCTACGGCTACTGGAAGCAGGGGATGCAGGACCGCGAGGCCGTGTTTCACCTTTATTTTCGCCGGCCGCCGTTCGGCGGCGGCTACGCCGTGTGCGCCGGCCTGACCTACGCCGTGGATTGGCTTCAGCACCTGCGCTTTGCCGAAGACGATATTACCTACCTGGGCAGCCTGCGCGGCAGCCAGGGCGCGGCCTTGTTCGAGCCCGCGTTTCTGGAGTATCTGCGCACACTGGCCTTCAGCTGCGATGTCGAGGCCATTGCCGAAGGCACCGTCGTGTTTGCCAACGAGCCGCTGCTGCGCATTCAGGGGCCGCTCTTGCAGGTGCAGCTGCTCGAAACGGCGCTGCTCACGCTGGTCAACTTTCACACCCTCATCACCACCAAAGCGGCCCGCATCCGCGAGGCGGCCGGCACCGACCAGGTACTAGAATTCGGCCTACGCCGCGCTCAGGGGCTCGACGGCGGCCTGAGCGCCAGCCGCGCCGCCTACCTCGGCGGGGCCGACGCCACCAGCAATGTGCTGGCCGGGCAGCGCTTCGGCATTCCCGTAAAAGGCACCCACGCCCACTCCTGGGTGATGAGCTTCCCGGATGAGTACGCCGCCTTCTCAGCCTACGCCGACGCGTTTCCCGACGATTCGGTGTTTCTGGTCGATACCTACGACACGCTCGAAGGCGTGCGCCAGGCCATTAAGGTGGCCCGCGAGCTGCGCGCCCGCGGCCACGAGCTGGGCGGCATCCGCCTCGATTCCGGCGATTTGGCTTACCTGAGCCGCGAAGCGCGGGCCCTGCTCGATGAGGCCGGCTTCCCCGCGACGCGCATCGTGGCCTCCAATGACTTAGACGAAAATCTGATTCTGAGCCTCAAGCAGCAGGGCGCCCGCATCGACACCTGGGGCGTGGGCACCAAGCTCGTCACGGCCCACGACCAGCCCGCGCTCGGCGGCGTCTACAAGCTGGCCGCCCTGCGCAAAGCCGACGACTCGGGTTGGGATTTCACCATCAAAATGAGTGAGCAGCTGGCCAAAACCAGCATTCCCGGCATCCTGCAAGTGCGACGCTACCAAACCGACAAAGGCGAGCCCCGCGCCGACCTGCTCTACAACACCGCCGCCCCCGATTCCCTACCCCCCTCCCCCACGATAATCGACCCGCTCGATGCTACCCGCCGCCGCCTGATACGGCCCGAAATGGCGTTTCGGGAGCTGCTACAACCCGTCTTCCGCCGAGGCAAGCTGGTGGCTGAGCTGCCGGCCCTAGCCGACAGCCGCGCCCACGCGCAGCGCGAAGTGCAAAGCCTCGACCCCAGCATCCGCCGCTTCCTAAATCCGCACGTGTATCCGGTCGGGCTGGAAGAATCGCTGCACACGTTCCGCACGAATCTGATACTGGAGAAGCGGGCGCGGCCGTTGTAAGGGGGGTAGGGACCACACGATTTTGCACGCTGCAAACCCTGAACCTATGTGGCTCCCGCGGCGGCAACGGCGACTTTTGCTACCGCTCTTCCGTTTAAAACGAAGTCACTGACCAGGTCTTACTTTTTCTCATGAAATCCCTGCAATTCAAAACCAGCATCAACTGCGGCAACTGCCTGCGCGCCGTCACGCCCTTCCTCAACGCCGAGCCCAGCGTAGCCCAGTGGCAGGTCGACACCGCCGACCCGGCCAAAATCCTGACCGTGGAGGGCGAAAATCCCATCCCAGAGCAGGTGATGAAAGCCGTGCTCCAAGCCGGGTTTGACATCGAGCCGATAGCGGCGTGAATGATTTTATTCTGGCTGTCGCATTTGCCGAATCTGAGCTTGGCGTAGTTGCTTGGCTAAGTTCACGGACCCGATTTTCGTAAGCTCTTTCACCAATTGGGAGCATGACAAGTCTTCTCGTTCTGCACCTCCCGTCAAGAATTCGGATAGCTTTTGCTGTTCGGTCGGCGTGAGTTTTGCCGCTTCGACAGCGAAAAGTCGTGGTTGCACTATTGCCATCGTAAGCGTTATACGCTGCAAATGATTGATAGCATCGGCACTCCAAACCAGATTTTTACCAAGCGTAATTTCTAACCGAAGCACTTGCTTTGGGTATCTATTGCTGAGCTTTTCTAAAGACGAAATATAATTTATACTTGTTTCATATAATTGCCCGAAGTTCGGCTCATCGAAAATGCGCCGGAAAGCCACGCCTGATTTCGGAAAGGCCCGAAGAAAGTTAAGCTGGGTCTTCTCCGAAAGCGGCTTGGCCGTATAAGCTAAATAAGCTTCTTGCACTAATCGGGATTCTGCTGAAAGTGACTCAGGACCATTAGCTTGAATGGGCGATAGCAGAATGAGACTCAAGAAAAAGCTGAGCAGGCAGTTCATAGCATTAGGAATAACGCAGCTCACCCGCACCCACGCGCAGCGTCACGCCCGGATCAGCCGTGATGCGGCCGGCCACCTGCGCGTCGTAGCCGCCGGCTTGCAGCTGCGCGACCACGGCCGCCGCCGACGCTTCTTCCGTGACGAGCAGCATTCCGTTGCCCATGTTCCAGTACAGGTAGGCGTCTTCGGCCGAGATGCCACCCAGCTCGCAGAGGCGCTGCATGGCCGGCAGGGGCGAAAAAAGATTGTCCAGCACGGCCCCTACCCCCCCTTTCAGCACGCGCTGGAAGTTATCGGCCACGCCGCCGCCGGTGATGTGGGCGATGCCGTGCAGCGGTAGACCGGCATCGAGCAGGGCGGATATTCCAGGCGAGTAGATGAGCGAAGGCGCCAGCATCGCGTCGCCCCAGGTTGAAAAGTTGGCGGCGTCTGGGCCGTCATACGTCGCCTCGTGCCAGTTTTCGCCAAACAGATTAATGAGCGTGCGCCGGGCCAGCGAAAAGCCGTTGCTGCGGAAGCTCGGCGAGCGCAGCGCCACCACGGCCATGCCGGCCCGCACGCCCACGCCGCTCAGCGGCCTTTCCAGGCTTGGGTGCAGCACGCCGATGGCGGTTGAGCACCAGTTGAAATTCATGCGGGCGCCCGGCCAGCCGCCAATACGGTTGCCCAGCTCGGCGATTTCGCCGCCCGTGATGGCGAGCCCGGCGAAGTTGGCCGCGTCGTGCAAGCCGCGCATCAGCTCATCCACCACGCTGTAATTCAGCGAGTTCACGTCGATAATATTCGACAGATTGGTGGGCACGAAGCCGGCGGCGATGAGGTCGTCAGCGGTCATGGCGATGAGGTCGTAGCCGAGTGTATCGTAGCGGTTCAGGCGCTCGGCGACTTCTATCTTGGTGCCGATGCCGTCGGAGCTGATGCCAAGCCGCTCCTGGCCGAAACGGATTTCATTCGAGAAACCACCGTCGAGGTCCTGGGCCGGTTCGCCGGGCCGGCCGGCGCGGTTGGGGAAGGTTTTCTTAGCCCAGCCGTAGGCGTTGCGGGAGGCGGCGTTGCCGTCGGCGATGGAGTAGCCGGCGTTGGAGGTTGCGGGGGGGGTAGGGCTGCTGGTCATGAAGGGTAGACGGTCAAAGCTCCCCTCCTTTTTCAAGGAGGGGACGTTCAGGCGCAGCCTGGACTGGGGTGGTGCGCGTCGTTGAACAGTGTGCTCGAACGACTTCCAGGAAAAAGAGGGGGGTAGGGAATGGTGAACTTTCGTTCCAGCTTCGTTCAATGACGGGCACCACCCCAGTTTTCACTTCGTGAAAACGTCCCCTCCTTAAAAAAGGAGGGGAGTTGGTCGTTCCATTGTCAATGCTCGGTCGGCGCGGGGGCCTTGGGGCTGACCGACGGGATTTTATCCCGCTTCTTCTCGTGGCGCTGGCTCAGGCGCTCTTCCTGCACGTGGCGCAGGTATTTGCTCACATCGCCCGTGGGATACTTGCCCGAGAAGCAGGCGAAGCAGCCGCCGCCGTGGCCCTTATCCTCAGCAAACAGCTCCTCCAAGTCACTTAAATCCTGGTATATAACCCGGTCGGCGCCAATGAACTGGCAGATTTCGTCCTCCGTGTAGTTGGCCGCAATCAGCTCGGTGCTCATGGCCATATCAATGCCGTAGATGCAGGGCGAGACGATGGGCGGGGCGCTGGAAATGAAGTATACCTCGGCCGCGCCGGCCTCGCGCAGGATGCTCACGATGCGCCGCGAGGTGGTGCCGCGCACGATGCTGTCATCCACGACGGCAATCTTCTTGCCCTCGACAAACGCCCGAATCGGGTTGAGCTTCTTCTTCACGATATCCTCGCGCCCGGCCTGCGAGCTGACGATGAATGAGCGGCCCATGTGGTTGTTTTTGACCAAACCGCGCCGGTAGGGCACGCCCATCGCCTCGGCTAGCCCGGAGGCGGCGAAGTAGCCCGACGAGGGCACATCAATCACCATGTCGGGCCGGATGCCGGCGTCTATCACCTTGCGGGCCAGCAGCTTGCCGAGCCGCACCCGCTCGCGTGCTACCAGCCGCCCGTGGATGGTCGAGTCTTCGCGGGCGAAGTAGATGTACTCGAACACGCAGAAATTCTTCGGCGCGGCGTACTTATTTTTGTAATGAACCTCGAAGTTTTTATCAATAAAAACGGCCTGTCCCGGCCCGATATTCTTGATAAACTCGAAGCCCAGGTAGTCGAAGCAGGTGCTCTCGGAGGCAAAGGCGTAGATGGGCCCGGCCGGGGTGTCGCGGCGGCCCAGCACGAGCGGCCGGATGCCGAGCGGGTCGTTGAAGGCCAATAGGCCGTGGCCGGCAATCATGGTGATGGTGGCGTAGGCGCCCTTGACCAGCTCCTGCGTGGTCTCGACGGCATCGAAAATATCGACCACCGAGAGGTGGTCGAGGTCTTTGATGCGCAGCTCCGAGGCGAAGGTGTACATAATCAGTTCCAGGTCGTTGCTGGTTTTGGGCAGCACGTGGTACTTGTCGTGCAAGCGGGTGGCGACCTGCCGGAAGTTGATGACGTTGCCGTTGTGCACCATCGCCAGCCCGAACGGGTAGCTCGTGGTGAAGGGCTGGGCCAGGTCAATCTCGTTGGAGCCCTGCGTGGTGTAGCGCACGTGGCCGATGCCGATGTTGCCGGTCAGCTTCTTTAAGTGCTTGGGCTTGAAGGCGTCCGGAATCAGCCCCTGGCCTTTGTGCAAGTGAAAGTTGGTATCGAACGTGGCGATGCCGGCCGCGTCCTGCCCGCGGTGCTGAAGGGCGGTGAGGCCAAACACGATGTCGTGCACGACGTCATCGGGGCCGAAAAATCCTACAATTCCACACATATGATTGCGGGTTAAAAGCTACAAGGAAACGTCATGCTGAGCAACGCGAAGCATCTCGCCAGAAGAGGTAATCCAATCGTTCAGATGTCTGAATTAGTCAGCGGGCGAGATGCTTCGCGTTGCTCAGCATGACCGCCTTTTGTCTTTTTAATTAATGCCGCCAACGCCCGCGCGTACAGCTCGTGCTCCACGGCCAGGCCGCGGCGCTCGACTTCCGCCAGCGAGTCAGCACCGCGCAAATCGACGGTTTGCTGGGCCAGAATGGGGCCGGTGTCAAGGCCCTCATCAACCAGGTGAACCGTGATTTTCGTTTCCGGCAGCATGTTATCAAATGCCCATTCGTAGGCGTGCAGGCCCTGATGCGCCCGCGTGTCGGCGGGGTGAATATTGAGGATGCAGCCTGCAAACGGCTGAATAAAGGCCGGCGAGAGAATGCGCATGTAGCCGGCCAGCACGATATAATCGGGCTGGTAGCGCTGAAGCAGGGCGGCGGCTTCGGCATCGAAGGCGGCACGCGGCCGGCCCTGGCTGGGCAGGCTGGCCGTGGCACAGCCCAGGGCAGCGGCCGTAGCCAAGCCCGGCGCGTCGGGCCGGTTGCTGAACACCACGGCTACTTCGGCGAGGCCTTGCAGGGCACCGGTCTGGGCAGCCTGCACGAGCGCGACCATGTTGGAGCCGCGCCCGGAGAGCAGGATGGCGAGGCGGGCGGTCCCGGTCCCTACCCCCTCTTCCACCCGCGAAGGGGGGGTAGGGAACGAGTGCTTATCGGCGGGGCGGGCGGGGGTCATCGTCGGGTTTAAGACTTCAATTTACGGCGCTGGCCGCGAACACTGGCGCCGGGCGCTGGGCAATGTCGGTTCGGAAGTAGCTATCCTGAAAAGAAACCTGGGCGCAAGCCGCGTAGGCGCGGGCCGTGGCGGCGGGCAAGTCGGCGCCCGGCGCCGCCAGCACCAGCACCCGCCCGCCGCTGGTAAGCAGTTGGCCGTCAGCCCCACGCCGCGTGGCGCCGTGGAATGCTCGCACGTCGGCGGGCAGGTTTTCGAGGCCCACAATGGGAAAGCCCGTGGGAAAGCCCGCCGCCGGGTAGCCGCCCGACGCCAGCACGACCCCCACGAACGCGCCGGGCCGCTGCCGCACTGCCTGCTGGCTGAGGGTGCCGGCGAGCGTGGCCATTATCAAATCCAGCAGACTGCTTTCCAGCGCGGGCAGCAACACTTCGGCCTCGGGGTCGCCGAGGCGGACGTTGTATTCCAGCAGCTTCGGGCCGCCGGACGTAAGCATGATGCCGAAATAAAGAAACCCCTTAAAATCAAGCTCTTCGCGCTGGATGCCTTGCAGCGTGGGCGCGATAATATCGCGGCGAATGGCGGCCTCGTGCGCTGGCGTGAGGAAGGGCACGGGGCAGTAGGCGCCCATGCCGCCGGTGTTGGGGCCTTCGTCGTTGGCGTAGAGCTGTTTATGATCTTGCGAGGGGCTGAGCAGGGCGATGTCGCGCCCGTCGGTGAGGCCGATGATGCTAATTTCGGGGCCGGTGAGCTTTTCTTCCAGCAGAAAAGAAAAATCGCCTTCGTGCAGGCTTTGCAACTCATCGAGCGCAGCCTCGGCCCCGGCCACGCTGCTGCACACGTACACGCCCTTGCCGGCGGCCAGCCCGTCGTACTTTATCACAACCTGCCCGCCTAGCGCGGCGGCTTGGGCGCGAGCGGGGGGTAGGGAATCGCGCCGGAAGGCCCAGGCCGGCGCCGTGGCAACGCCGTGGCGGCGCATAAACTCCTTGCTCCAGATTTTTGAGCTTTCCAGCACCGCGCCGGCTTTGGCAGGGCCGAACACTTTTATCTCGGAGCCAGCGAAGAAATCCGTCACGCCCGCCGCCAGCGGCGCCTCCGGCCCGACGACCAGGAGCTGGATCTGCTCTTTCTCGCAGAATGCTTTGATAGCTGCAAAGTTGGTGGCGCTCAGCTCCGGACGGCTGTTGGGGATGCCGGCGTTGCCGGGCGCCACGTGCACGCGGGCGCCGTCCTGGGTGAGCTTCCAGGCCAGGGCGTGCTCGCGGGCACCGCCACCGAGGAGCAGGAGATTCAACGAAGTTTCACGCAAAGTTTTGCGGGGTTAAAGAAGTTGCGCAAAGGCTCTTTGGTAGGGTTGCCTGGCCGGGCACGTGATACCCGGCCAGGCAACCCTACCCCGCTCAAGGCGAGCGAAGCGGCTAAATAAAGAACCCATCCGACTGAGCATCGACCGGCGGGCGGGCCTCCTCGGTGAACAGGCCGCGCAGCTCCGCATCGGCGGCGCGCAGCTTGGCTTTGGTTTGCTGAATCTCGCCTCGCAGCTGCTCGCGCAGGCGCGGCAGGTTCAGGCAGCGCAGGGCGGCCTGGGCGGCGTTGTCGGGGTGCACCACGGTCAGGTTGGGCGTGCCACTGGGCATCATCACCGACGAGTTCAGGTTGGCCGTCAGCTCGGCGTAATCTTTCCAGGGCGGGCAGGATATGACCGGCACGTTCACGTTGGCCGCCAGCGCGCCGCCCAGGCCGTTGGAGCGGCCCGCCACGGCGATAATCACGCCCGGCTCGATGCTGCGGTTCCAGACTTCGGCCATGCCCGCGATTTCCTCGCCGTTCTTGTGGGCCGACGTTACGCGCAGTTGGGCAAACACGCCGTAGCCCTCGAAGTGGGAGCGGATTTTCAGGCAGTGCTCCTTGTCGGCCGGCGAGCCCATCACGATGTTCACCCAGGCGTCGCGCATGATGCCGGCTTTCACCAGGTTGCTGACCAGGCGGGCCGGCACGTGGCCGCCGGTGGCAGTTTCGTCGGCCGTGGGCAGGGCCCGGCCGGTGATGCGCTCGTAGATGTCGAGGTAGCGGCGGCTGGCTTCCTGGGTGACTTCCGGGCTGAGGGCACGCGGGTACTTGCCCTCTACCTTATTGGCAATGAGCCACTGGCGCACGTATTCCTTGTCCATCTGCTCGGCGCCTTCGGGGTTGCGGGCATAGTCTTCGGCCGACCAGAAGCGCGAGGAATCGGGCGTGTGGATTTCGTCAATCAGAATCAGCTCGCCATTCAAGAGACCAAACTCATACTTAGTGTCGACCAGGATAATGCCCTTTTCGGCCAGCAAGTCGGAGCCGACTTTAAAGAGCTGCAAGGACTTTTCGGCCATCTGCTCGTACAGCTCCCGGCTCACCCAGCCCTCGCTCACGAGGTTTTCGGGCGTGATTTCGCGGTCCGATTCCTCTTTGGTGGTAGGCGTCAGAATGGGCTGGCCAAACGACTGGTGCTTGCCGATGCCATCGGGCACCGTGACGCCCGAAAACGTGCGCTGCCCGGTCTGGTAGCCGCGCCACATTGAGCCCGTCAGGTACTGGCGCACAATCATTTCCACCTTGATGGGCTGGGCTTCGCGCACCAGCGTGGCGTTGGCATCGACCAGCTTGAGGATGTGGTTGGGAATGATGCCCTGGGTGCGCTCAAACCAGAAATCGGCCAAGCCGTTGAGCACGGCGCCCTTGTGGGGCACGGCCGTTTCAAGCACCGAGTCGAAGGCCGAAAGCCGGTCGCTGACGATGATGAGGCGGATTTGGTCGTCGACGCGGTAGGAGTCGCGGACTTTGCCGCGGTGCAGCAAGTGCAGTTGGGGAGTGGCGAAGTGGGGGAGAGTGTTCATCGGAACTTAGGTGTTGGCGGCAATCGACGTAATATTTTGCTTGATGTCTTCTAAAACTTCCGGCAGCTTCTGGAGCACTGTTTCATTGGAAAACCGGATAATCCTGTAGCCTAGCTCTCGCAGAATCTCACTGCGGCCGGCATCATAAATAGCCTGCTCCGTTTCGCCGTGCACGGCGCCATCTACCTCTATCACCAGCTTATCGGGCAGGCTGACGAAATCGACAATGAAGGAGTCAATGGTGTGCTGCCGCCGAAACTTCACGCCGAGCTGCTGTGCGCGCAGGGCTTGCCAGAGGGCATCTTCGGCCGGCGTGGGGGCCTGGCGCATGGCGCGGCCCAGGCTTTTTACGTTTTTCCACTGTTGGGGAGTAGTGGTAAAAACATTATCAGGAATGCTTGTCGGCTCGGGTGTTGGCTGCTGGCGGCGGGTGTAGTGCGGGCGGGGCTCCTCGGCAACCCCATCCCCTAGCCCCTTCCCCGATGGGGAAGGGGGACTAGTTTCTAGGCTAGATTTTGTGGTAGGGTTTGGAGTAGTGAGACTAGAGCTAAAACTAGAACTAGTCCCCCCCTCCCCATCGGGGAGGGGGGCTAGGGGGGTGGGGTTGCCCCGGAGGGCGACATGCCGCACGATATTCCTAAATATCGCTAGCCCATCCCCTACCCCCCCTGCCCCACCCAACCGCTTGCGCCGCGCCCAGTCCGGATGGTTTTCCGCCATCAAAAACGCCTCCGGGTGCGGCATGAGCCCCAGAATCTGCCCCGTTGTATCCGTCAGCCCGGCGCAGTTGAGCGCCGCGCCATTAGGGTTCAGCGGATACTGACTGGTGCCGTCGCCGGCCGCGTCCACGTAGCTAAGACAGTTGAGGCCAGCGGCTTCGAGGGCGGCAGCCGTGGCGTCGTCGGGCAGCACGAGCCGGCCTTCGCCGTGGCGCACGGGCACTTCCAGCGTAGTGAGGCCGGCGAGGAACGGCGACTTCGTGTTTGGGTTGACTTGCAGACGCACCCAGCGGTTTTCGTAGCGGCCCGAGGCGTTGTGCGTCAGCGTCACTTCGGGCTGAAAGCCGCCGCCCAGGTTGGGCAGCAAGCCCAGCTTGACCAGCACCTGAAAGCCGTTGCAGATGCCGAGCACAAACTTGCCGGCCGCCACAAACTCCTTGAGGTCATCGAGCAGGGTGCGGCGTTGGCCGTCCGGGGCGCCGGTCTGCCGGTAGCGCAGCTTGTTGGCCAGCACCACGCCGGAGCCCAGGTCGTCGCCAAAGCTGAAGCCGCCAGGAAAGGTCAGCACATCGAAGTCGTGAATACTGACCTCACCGTGCAGCACCTGATTGAGGTGCACGATGGTGGCCTCGGCGCCCGCCAGCCGGTAGGCGGCGGCTACTTCTTCCTCGCAGTTAATGCCAAAGCCCGTCAGCACCAACGCCTGCACCGCGCGCCTGCGGTTTGGTGGTGCTGGTTGTACCGCTAATTGAGCTTCTTGTACTGACTGACCGCTGTTTTGTACCACTAGAATTGGTTTTTGAGCTAATTATAGAGTCAAAAGGCCCTTACAGCCCCGTGCGGTGCGTTTCGTCCGATACGTTAGCGCCCACGGCCAGCAGGGTATTCACCGGGCCATTGGTCCAGGCAGCCCGCAAAGCCGTGGTAGAAGCTGCAATAACGTCTTGCCCAGCGTGGCGCACCCGCAACCGGCCGCTGTCCGTGACGGTGCCAATGCGGGTGGCGCGCTCCTCAAAAATGCTCTCGAAAGCCCACACATCCGCCGGCGCCACGCTCACCACGAAGCGCGAGTGCGACTCACTGAAGAGCAGCGTCGGCAAGGGCAGCTCGCTGGGCAGCCCGCCGCCCAAATCCAGGTCGGCGCCCAGCTTATCGTGCCCGAAGCAGCACTCAGCCACGGCCACGGCCAGTCCGCCGTCGCTCAGGTCGTGGCAGCTCTGGATGGTGTTTTGCTCGTTGGCTTCGCTGACCAGCACGTACAGCTCCTTGGCCGCCGCGAAGCGCACCTGCGGCACATTAGCGCCCAGCTCGCCAAACAACTGGTAAAATTCCGAGCCGCCCAGCTCATCATACGTCTCGCCGAGCAGATAAATCAGGTCGCCGGCCTGCTTGAAATCCGAGGTAATGGTCTGGCGCACGTCCTCAATTTTGGCGGTCATCGAGTACAAGACCGTGGGCGGCACCGAAATCTTGACGCCGTCGGCCTTGAAGTCGTTTTTCATCGAGTCCTTGCCGCTCGTGAGCGGGATGCAGTAGGCGGCCGTGGCGTCGCGCAGAGCCTGGCACATCTGCACGAGCTTGGCCAGCTTGAGCTTGCCATCAGGGTTGGTCACCGGGTCAAACACCGAGTCGGGGACACAGAAATTATCATTTACCGACCAGAAGTTGCCATCACCGAAACTCAGGTTCGGCAGCTTCGCGCCCACCGAAATCAGCTGCCGGACGCCTTCATCGAAGGCGCCGGCCGACATGTGGTAGGCGTCCAAATCGCCGTAGCGCGGCAGGATGCCGTTGCTGACCCCTACCCCCTCCCAACTCTCGAAATTGAAGCGGACCACGGCCGCGTCCTGCGGCGCCTGCCCGGTGGCGCCCATCAGGGGCTTGATGATGGTGCGGCCTTTTACCTCGTGGTCGTACTGCCGAATGACGGTTTCGCGCGAGCAGATGTTGAGCGAGCCCAGCAGGCGCAGCAGCACGGCGTTGTAGTCCAGGTGGGGGGGTAGGGAGGGCTCGGCCAGGGCCGGCGCCGACCACTCGGCTTCCAGCGTTTTGCGCGGCACGCCCTCGTGCAAAAACTCCAAACTCAGTCGCGCCACGGGCTGATTATTGAAACGAATATCCAACGTGCCATCGGCGGTAAAGTGGCCGATGTCGCTCAGCTCCACTTCCATTTCCTGCCCCAGCGCCAATAATTCGGGCAGCTTGTCGGGCTCCACGGCCAGCGTGAAGCGCTCCTGCGACTCGCTCAGAAATATTTCCCAGGGCCGCAGGCCGGCGTATTTCAGCGGCACTTTTTCCAGCTCCACCACGGCCCCACCCGGAATCAGCGCCAGCTCGCCGATGCTCGACGAGAGGCCCCCCGCGCCGTTGTCGGTGCTGCACTTGATGAGGCCGCGCCGGGTGGCCAGAATCAGAAAATCCATCGCCAGCTTCTGCGTAATCGGCGAGCCGATTTGCACGGCCGTGGCGGGCGCGGTTTCGTCCAGCTCGATGCTGCTGAACGTGGCGCCGTGGATGCCGTCTTTCCCTACCCGGCCGCCGGCCATGATGATGCGGTCGCCGGCGTCAATTTTCTTTTCCCAGCTATCCAAACCCGCCAGCTGCATGGGCAGCACCGCGCCGGTGCCGCAGTACACCAGCGGCTTGCCGGCGTAGCGGTCATCGAAGACGATGGCCCCGTTCACCGTGGGCACGCCCGACTTGTTGCCGCCGTCCTCGATGCCCTTGCGCACGCCCTCGAAGATGCGGCGCGGGTGCAGCTGCCCACTCAGCAGGGCCCCGTCGTAGTTGGGGTTGCCGAAACACAGCACGTTGGTGTTAAACAGGAGCCGCGCCCCGCCGATGCCGGTGGCCAGCGGGTCGCGGTTGTTGCCCAGAATGCCGGTGATGGCCCCGCCGTAGGGGTCGATGGCCGAGGGCGAGTTGTGGGTTTCGACTTTCCAGACAAACAGCGAGTCAGCATTGATGCGCACGGCCCCGGCATTGTCCGAGAACACTTTCACGAGCCAGTCGTTGCCGTTGGCGCGCAGCTGCCGGTCTACCTCGGCTGTAGCGTTTTTGATGTAGGTTTTGAACAGCCCGTCAATCTGCTCCTCCTCACCGGTCGCCAGATTTCGGTAGTTAATTAGGGCCGCGAACTCCTTGTGCTTGCAGTGCTCCGACCAGGTTTGGGCCAGGATTTCCAGCTCGCAGTCGGTGGCCTCGGTCGGCAGGCCGGCGGTTTGGCGGCGCAGCTGCGTGGCCGGGTCGTCGTAATAAGCCCGGATGGCCTGCATCTCGGCCAGGTTCAGGGCGTAGAGCTTGTCTTTGCTCAGCTTGAGTAGTTCCTCGTCGCTGAGCCCGTCGAGAACCACGGTCTGGACGGTGTTGTCCACATTCGTGGCCGGGCGGGGCGTAAAGTCGCGGATGCCGTCGGCCACGCGGCCCACCTCAAAGCGGTTGATGAGCTTGTTGCCCAGCAGCTCTTCGGCCAGCCGGCGCAGGTCGGTGTCGGCCAGCTCCTTTTCGAGGAAATACAGCCGTTTGCTGAAAATATGCTGCGTGCGTGTGTCCAGCGCCTCATTGAGAAAGTCGCCCAGCGCGTTTTGGGCCGATGTGCCTTCGTCGTCGGTCACGCCGGGGCCCTTGGCCACGAGGATGTAGGAGCGCATTTCGGGCCGGTGGCGCAGCTCGTTCAGGCTCACCTCGTGCAGCACCGAGTCTTGCAGGCAGGCCATAGCGAAGTCGCGCAACTGACTCTCAACCAGGGGGTAGCGCACGGCGTAGAGGGCCGTGGCCTGCACCCGGCCCGTCGTTAGGCCCAGGTGCCGGGCGGCGGCTTCGGCCACGCGGCGCCCGTCGCCGTCGTGCTGGCTGGGCCGGAGCAGGAGCTGAATAGAGTGTTGGGCAGGTGTTTCCATGTAAGGTGCGGGGCTTGCCTCCGCCCGTCGTTGAACAGTAATCATTGAGCCGGCGCAAGGCGTCCGGGCGGGGGCGAGCCCCGCCCCTACCCCGGGCGGCTGCCCGGCTTCACGACCGGCACGCCGGCCACGCACAGCGGGCAGCTTTCCGGCCGGAACACCGCTGCTACCACCGGTAGCAGCGCAAAGCTCGGAAACGGCAGCCTGACCGCGCCGCCGGTGCGGTCAATCAGCGAGGCGACGGCCAGCACTTCGGCGCCCATTTCGGTTAAAATGCGGGCGACTTCCAGGGTGCTTTTGCCGGTCGTCACCACGTCTTCGGCAATGATAACCCGCTCGCCGGGCGCCAGCGTGAAGCCGCGCCGCAAACTCATCTGCCCCTCGGCATCGCGCTCAGTAAAAATGCCGGGCACGCCCAACTGCCGGGCCAGCTCGTAGCCGATGACGATGCCACCCATCGCCGGGCCCACTACCACCTCAGCCTGCAAGCCAGCCGCCTGAATCTGCGCGGCCAGGGCGGCGCAAGCCGCGCCGGCCAACTCCGGCCGCCGCAGAAAGCGGGCGCACTGCACGTAGGTATCGGAGTGCAGGCCCGACGAGAGCCGGAAGTGCCCGCTCAGCAGGGCTTCTTCCTGGCGCAGCTGATTTTCAAGAGTGTCAGCGGCTTTAGAGGACAAAGTATCGGCAGCTTGATGAGTCATAATAGATTTCTGATTTAATGATTGACTATCGGCGCCGGTCCTTTCTTAAAATAACCGGCTGGAATTGTCCAAACCTCTATGCTACCCTTTGCTTGTCCGTTTCCTAAATTTCTCCGCTCCGGACTACTACCAAACCACACTACTATATGCTCCTCCGGAACTTCATCGGCACCAAGAAACTGCCCACTCAGTCCTACTACTACACAGGGTTCGCCATTCAAAACTAAGATTTCCCCTAAAGCGAACGACATATTAAGTTAGGCTACAACTGCTCTGTACTGGTTTATCTGGATTTGCAGTTCCTCAGCCGCCGCGCCTGCGTCGGCCGCCTGCCAGAGGCTGCGCGAGGCGTTTATCAGCAGCCCGGCGCCATCGAGGCGCAGGCCGGCTTGCAGCGTAGCGGCCAGGTCGCCACCCTGCGCGCCGATGCCCGGCACCAGAAACCACTGCTGCGGGCAATGGCGGCGCATCTGTTGCATCATCTGCGGCTGCGTGGCGCCCACGACCAGACCCAGGCTGCCTCCGTGCGTTTCATCTAAGGCGCGCACTACGGCGGCGGTCCGCTCACTGAGGGTGCCGCCGCGAGCTAGCTTCTCATCCTGCAAGCAAAACTCAGGTTGATTGGACGTTTTCGCCAGCACGAACACCAGCTTGCCGGGCCGCGCAAAGGGCAGAATGGCGTCGTCGCCCATGTAGGGGTTCACCGTCACGCCATCGGCACCGATGACGTCGTAGGCAAAATCAGCGTAGCGCTCAGCGGTATTGG
This sequence comes from uncultured Hymenobacter sp., assembly GCF_964243305.1. Taxonomy (GTDB): domain Bacteria; phylum Bacteroidota; class Bacteroidia; order Cytophagales; family Hymenobacteraceae; genus Hymenobacter. The sequence continues at coordinate 84,931 of NZ_CAXTEF010000009.1, read as the reverse complement.
CAATGTCGCCAAACTTGCCGTCGAGAATCAGCGGAATATCTCGGGGAATTAGATTTCTGATTTCCTGCAACAGCCCTACCCCCCCCGGCCGGGCCAGGAAGAAGGCCAGGTTTGGCTTGAAGGCCGCCGCGAACGGCGCGGTCTGCTCAATCACCTCCCGCAGGCGCCCGGCCACGACCGCCTCATCAGCGCCCGTGGGGTCGAGGCCCACGCAGAGCAGGGAGTTGGCGGCGGCCACGCGCTGGGTGAGAAAGTTCATTTTTGCTTGGTTGGCAGTATCTTGAAAAGCCGGGGCACCATACCGTTCTACCCCGGCACTGGCGCGAACTCGGCGGCCAGGCGCGCCGTCAAGCCGGGCTCCAGCCATTCGCCCGACGCCACTTGCACGGCCGCCGCGCCCACGCGCAGGTAATCGGCCACGTGGTCGGCGCTGAAGATGCCGCCCGCGCCCAGCACCAGCAGGTGTATTTCGGGGTCCGAAGTCAGCTCATAGACGCAGCGCAGGGCCACCGGCCGCAACGCCTGCCCCGAAAGGCCACCCAGCACCGGCGCGGCGTGGTGGTCGTCGTGGGCCAGGTGCAAGGCTTTGAGCGGGCTCACGGCCGTCAGCGCGTCGGCGCCGCCAGCTTGCGCGCCCCGGCCTAGCGCGGCGATGTGGTCGGGCCAGGCCGGCAGCTTGACCAGCACGGCCACGCTTGCGCCCATCTCCTGGCGCACGGCCGCAGTGGCTTCGCGCACGAAATCGGCCGTGAGGCCCGCCGCACCAGGCGGCACGGCCGTGGCCACGCTCAGCTCGATGCCGGCCAGCCGGCCCTCGGCGCGCTGGGCCAGAAACCGCGCCAGCTTGCGAAAGCCCGGCACGCCCGGCGCGGCCACGCTCGCCACCACCGGCAAACCCAGCGCCGCCAATGCCGGCAGCCCGGTTTCCACAAACCATTCGGCCCCGGAGTTGCGCAGCCCAATGCGGTTGAGCAGCGACTGCTCGCCGACGCGGCAAATCACGTGGTCCGACACATCGCCCGGCAGCGGCTCCATCGTCACGGTTTTGGTGAACAACGCGCCCGGCCGGCCTGCCCCGGCCCGCCCGGCGGCTAGCTCCCAGGGCGCTGACCCCAGGCAGACGGGATTCTCAAGGGTAAGGGGGCCGAGTTTCATCTTTGGTTTTGGACAGAGCTGAAATTAGTGCGAGGTAAAAAGAACGTCATGCTGAGCGTAGCGCAGCGAAGTCGAAGCATCTTGCCTGATTAGTAATTTAATCGTTGGAGAAGCGAGTCACTTCCCCAGCCAAGATGCTTCGGCTCCGCTGCGCTGCGCGCAGCATGACGGCCTTTTTGCCAAGCCAGCCGCCTTAAATCACGTTGTCGCGGTTAATCAGGAACGGCACGCACTCGCGGATGTCGGTCTGGCCCAGGATGAACTGCGCCACGCGCGCCATCCCTACCCCCGCCCCGCTGTGCAGCTTCACGTCGTGGGTTTCGTGAAAGCTCAGATACCACTCGAAGTCTTCCAGCTTCATGCCCTGGCGGATGAGGCCGGCGAGCATGGACGAGGTTTCGAGCTTGTGGCGCAGCTTGGCGCCGTCGAACTCGCGCTCGGCCGAGCCAGCTGACTCGCCGGCCAGCGGCAGCAGCAGGTCACTGCTGTTCACCACGCGCGGGTCGTCGTCGTTGTTGCGCATGTTGAAGAACTTGATGTCGGCCGGGTAGTGAGTCACGAACATCGGCCCCATCAGCTCGGTAAGGCGGTTTTCCTCGGCCGCGCCCAGGTCGTCGCCCCACTGCAGGTCGGGGAAGCCGTTGGGCTTGAGCAACTCAATCGAATCGGCGTAGGTGATGCGCTTGAAGGTCAGGTTCTTCAGCTCCTCGGCGTCGCGGCCGAACAGGGCCAGCTCCTTGGCGCACTTCTCGGCCACTTCGCGGGCCGCGCCGGCCACGATGCCGCTCAGGTGCCCGAGCAGCTCGTCGAGGTCGCCAATATGCTCAATCTCAAACAAGGTAAACTGGGCCAGGCGGCGGTTGTCGGCGTTCAGCTCCTTGCGGAAGCTCTGGATTTCGCCGCACACCCGCCCGCCTTCCACGGCCTGGGTCAGCATCTCGATGTAGAGCTGGTTGGACTGAGGCAGGAACATTTTCTTGCCGTCGTACCAGTCCAGCGTGAAGAGCGTGTCGGTGTTCTCGCAGGCACCGGTCACGCCCACGATGTGGGGCATGTTGTGAATCGTGACGAAGCCTTCCTGCTCGCAGTAGCGGCGGGCGCCGCGCATCATAGCGTCCCATACTTTAATCACCGCCATGCGCTTGGGGTCGGTGCTCAGGTTGCGGTTTTGGGCGGCGGGGGCGGCGGCCGTCATCTGCTGGGCCAGGGTGGCAGTGTCCATTTGGGAAGAGTTATGAATTAAAAGTTAGGAGTTAGGAGTTGGCTGTTTTTGAGTAATCAAACCGTTAGAAGCAAACCGGCCGGGCACAAAAAAACCGCTACGAAACCGAAGCGGCAAAACGGGAACAAACCGTCGAAAACGAAAGAAAATAAGCGGCGGCGACCGGCTGGTCTTTTCGCAGAACGGCCGTCTGACCTGTCCCACGCTTCATCAGATTTACCTTATGGAGCTGAAGCACGATGCAAATTTACGTTATGTTTTTAGCTGGTAATGTTAAATTTTTGGTTTGAAAATTTTTGCTGCTTTTCACGAAAAAAGTTTTGTGGGCGCCCGTTAGCGTCGGGCCGGTTTTTCGGCTTTTTTCGGCGCCGGAAAAAATTCAGGCCTGGCCAACTGCTTGCCTGGCCCCGGCCGTGCGCCGTAACTTTGGCTCTTTATTCCGCAATTTATTAGGCCCCGCGCTGCTCGTCTTGCGCCTGAAAAGCCCGCCGTGTCGCCGCACGGCGGGCTTTTTCGCGTAATCGCAGCTATCCTTGTCCGGCGGGCCCTGCCTGGCCGCGCGCCGCCCCGGCTCCATGAACTTCCCTACCCCCCCTCCGCTGCTCGATGCCCTCATCATCGGCGCCGGGCAGGCCGGGCTGGCGGCGGGCTACTATCTCCGGCGGGCGGGCGCCACGTTTGTGCTCCTCGATGCCGGCCCCGCCATCGGCCACAGCTGGAGTGCCCGCTACGACTCGCTGCGCCTGTTCTCGCCCGCCTGGACCAGCGGGTTGCCCGGCCGGTCCTGGCCCGGCAACCCGCTGCGCTACCCCACCAAAGACGGAGCCGCCGCCTACCTGGCCGGCTACGCCGCCCACTTCCGCCTGCCCGTACTGCTAAATCAGCGCGTGACCAGCGTCGCGGCGGCGCTGGCCGGCGCCTACCCCCCCGCCGCGGCTTACCTCGTGCGCACGGCGGCCGGCCAGGAGTTTGCCGCCCGGCGCGTCATTATCAGCACCGGCCCCTACCAGACGCCCAACGTGCCAGCCTTCGCGGCGGCGCTGCCGGCCACGGTGCGGCAGCTGCCCAGCCAGCAGTACCGGCGCCCGGCGCAGCTGCCCGGCGATGGGCCGGTGGCCGTGGTGGGCTCCGGCAACTCAGCCCTGCAAATCGCCGCCGACCTGGCCGCCACCGGCCGGCCGGTGTTCGTGGCTTTTGACGAAAAAACGCCCGCCCTGCCCAACAACACCCTGATGTGGGCGCTGCTGCGCCTGACGGGCCTGCTGGCCGTGCCGCGCCACACCGGCCTGGGCCGCTACCTGCACCGCCGCCCCGAGCCCGTGGTGAGCGGCGACCTGGCCCGGCTGCGCCGCTTTGCCAACGCGCAGCTTATCGGCCGGGCCGACGCGGCGCTGCCCGCTGGCCGCCTGCAAGGGCGCCGCGCCACCACACCGGTGCTGGAAGCCATCGTGTGGGCCACCGGCTACCGCCCCAGCTATGAGTTCGTGCACCTGCCCATCTTCGATGCGGCCGGCCGCCCCGCGCACGAACGGGGAATGACAGCCGCGCCGGGGGTCGCCTTCCTGGGCCTCGACTGGCTCGACAGCCGCCGCTCGGCGCTGCTGCACGGCGCCGGGCCCGACGCGCGCCGCGTGGTGGCGGCGTTGCTTGCAAGGAGGGAGCAATGAGTAAGTACTACTGAGTGATGACTTGGCTGTTAATCACTCATGTAGTAACAGCTCATGATTCATCGTGAGCCCCGCGCCCAATGCCCTAATCTTGTTGTAACCCCGACCTGCGTTTCGTGGTTGAAAGCTTTGGTAATCAGCTGCCAACTCCGGCTTTAGGCTGACCCTTATCCTCCCACACTCTACCCTACTCCTATGTTTTGGCTTATCCTGCTCGGCCTGATGGTCGCCACCGCTTTCCTGGCTCTCGACACGGTGGATAATGTGAAAGAAATACTCACCCCCAGCCGGGTGCGGGTCAAGTAGATTTGGCTGTTTCAGGCATAAAAAATGCCTCTCAATGTACTTGAGAGGCATTTTTTATGCCTGAGGAGCGTAGTAGCGCTGCGCCCGGCAACTAGCGGATGACGAGCTTGGAGAGTTGGCTGGCATTATCCGACTCCAGCTTGACGTAGTAGAGGCCATTGGCGAAGCGGCTCAGGTCGAGCGTTTTAGTGAAGCGCTCGTTCAACTCGGTCAGGGTTTCGCGGTACATCACCGTACCGATGACGTTGAGTATCTGCACCTCCACGCGGCGGCCTTCGAGGCCGTTGATGGACAGGTGCACGATGCCGGTGCTGGGGTTGGGGTACACAAGCAGGGTTTTGTCATCGCCGGAACCCGGCTTCGCGGCCCGCGTGGCGGCCCGCGTTTGTCCCTGGGCCGCCACGCCGCCCAAGGGCAGCGCGCTCAGCCAGAGCAGGGCAATGAAATAGCGTAGGCATTGCATCATAGCAAAAATCAAATAGAATGGCCGCGAGGGCATCAAAACAACTAGCCCGCTCCCTTGCTTAACGAGCGGCGGGCGAATTGGTTTGCAAAGGTACATAGCCAGTTAGCTCATTTCATATCCTGAGCAGGCAATAATCTTCCGAACCTGCGTTTTTCCCGATTAGTCTCCCTAAAACCCCGCCCAAATCTGGTGGATGTTCTTCTTATCGGCGGCGGCCTGGCCGGGCTCGCCGCCGCCCTCGACCTGACGCAGCGCGGCTATCAGGTCGGGCTCGTTGAGCGCAAGCAGTACCCGTTTCACCGGGTTTGCGGCGAGTACGTGTCCAATGAGGTGCTGCCCTACCTGCGCCGCCTCGGCGCCGACCCGGCGCCGCTCGGGCCGGCCGCTATCTCGCAGTTTCTACTTTCGGCGCCCGGCGGGCGCACGCTCACCAGCGCCCTGGATTTGGGCGGCTTCGGGGTGAGCCGCTACCGGCTCGACGACTTTCTCTACCGCTTGGCGCTGAAGAGGGGGGTAGGGATGTACGTGCCCGCCACGGTCGCGGACGTGGCCTTCGAGGCGGCCACCGACCGGCACCTGGTGACGCTGGCCGATGGCCGGCAGCTGACGGCGCGCCTTGTGCTGGGCGCCTACGGCAAGCGCGCCAACCTCGACCGGCAGCTGCAACGCCCGTTTTTTCAGCAGCGCTCGCCCTATCTGGGCGTGAAATACCACCTGCGCCTGCCCGGCTTTCCCCGAGATTTAATTGCCCTGCACAACTTCGCCGACGGCTACGCCGGCATCTCGGCCATTGAGGACGACAAGCTCTGCTTCTGCTACCTCACCACCCGCGCCAACCTGCGCGCCCACGGCAGCATCCCGGCCCTGGAGCAGCGGGTGCTGGCCCAAAACCCGCACCTGCGCCAGATTCTGGCCGAGGCCGAGTTTTTGTATCCGCAGCCCGAAGTCATCAACGAGATTTCCTTCGCTCCGAAGCAGCCCGTCGAGCAGCACGTGCTCATGTGCGGCGACGCGGCCGGCCTCATCACGCCGCTCTGCGGCAACGGCATGGCGATGGCGCTGCACGGCGCGGCTTTGGCCAGCGCGGCGGGGGTAGGGTTTTTGAGCGGACAAATCAGCCGCGCGCAGCTCGAAGCCGGCTATGCCCGCACCTGGCGGCGGCACTTCGGCCGGCGGCTGGGGGTAGGGCGGGCCGTGCAGGGCCTGTTTGGGCGGCCCGTGCTAAGCGAGGCCGTGGTGGGCAGCCTGCGCCACTGGCCCGGCGGAGTGCGGGCCCTGATGCGGCAAACCCACGGCCAGCCCTTCTGAATCGCAGCTGGGGCAGATTGATTGGGATGTCGCTGATTTTTACGCCTGATTATAAGTTGATTAACCAGGATTTTATTGGTTTTTAGGGGTGTGGCAGGGTCTTAGCTGCCTCAGAATCAGCCCTGCCCGGCGGGGTCAGGTCAGGCGGGCAGTTTCGCCGCAGGTTTCGCCGTAGATAGTAGCCGCCCTCGTCCCGTTTCTCAATCATAGAAGAATCAGCGACGTCTTGGTTAATCAGCAGCATCTGCGATTTAATTTAATTAGCGACTTTCTAAGTGCCTAGCAGTTATTTGGGTGCCATCGGCACCGCCAACCCCGCCCATCGTCTGGCACAGCCGCAGATTGCCGACTTCATGGCCGGCGCGCTGGCGTTTGGGGCCGACGATTCGCGCCGCCTGCGGGCGCTCTACCGGGTGTCGGGCATCGCGCACCGCTACTCGGTGCTGCCCGACTACGGGCAAGCCAACGGCGACTATACTTTTTTCCCGAACACGCCCGGCCTGGAGCCTTTTCCGGGCATCGGGCAGCGCATGGGCGCCTACCGCCAGCACGCGCTGCCCCTGAGCGTGGCCGCCGTGCACGACTGCCTGCGCCAGGCGCCCGGCATCGCGCCGGCCAGCCTGACGCACCTCATCACGGTGAGCTGCACCGGTATGTACGCGCCGGGCCTGGATATTGAGCTGGTGCAGGCGCTGGGGCTGCCGGCCAGCATCCGCCGCACCTGCGTCAATTTTATGGGCTGCTACGCGGCTGTGAACGCCCTGAAGCTGGCCGACGCCTTTTGCCGGGCCGATGCGCGGGCGCGGGTGCTGATTGTGTGCACCGAGCTGTGCACGCTGCACTTTCAGAAGAGTGCCGAGGACGACCATCTGGTCTCGAATGCCTTGTTTGGCGACGGCTCGGCGGCCTGCCTGGTGCTGGGCCGGCCGCTGCCCGGCCCGGCCCCGAGCCTGGCCTTGCGCGCCTTTCACTGCGGCCTGGAGCCCGACGGCCACGACGACATGGCCTGGCACATCAACGACTTCGGGTTTGAGATGACCCTGAGCAGCTACGTGCCCCGGCTCATCCAACGCGGCATTCGGAACCTCACCGATGAGCTGCTGGCCCGCCTGCCGGTGCGGCTGGAAGACATCCACGCCTTTGCCATCCATCCCGGTGGGCGCAAGATTCTGGAAACCATCGAGCAGGCCCTGGGAATGCGCAAAGACGACAACCGCTTTGCCTACCAGGTCTTGCGCGACTACGGCAATATGTCGTCGGCCACGGTCTTGTTTGTGCTGCGCGACTTGCTGGCCAGCCTCACGCCGGCCGATGCCGACGCGCCGGTGCTCAGCTTCGCCTTCGGCCCCGGCCTGACCCTGGAAGCCATGCTGCTGGAAGTGTGCTTTGCGTAAATGCGTTGGGTAGTATAGGAAAAGGCGGTCATGCTGAGCGCAGCGAAGCATCTTGCTCGGAGAGGTAATCAGCTTCCGCAACGATTAGATTACTGCTGCAAGCAAGATGCTTCGCTGCGCTCAGCATGACGTTTTTTAGCTTGATTATTTCCCCGAACGAGATGCTTCGCTGCGCTTTGCATGACGCTCTTTTCCAATCCTTTGCTATCGCCTGACCTCGCCCACCGCCACCCCGGCCCGGAGCTGATGGACGACCTCACGCTGGCCTCCGAGGACCTGCGCCGCAACCTGGACGAGCTGGAAACCATCAACCGCTGGCTCGGCGGCTACCGCGTGGTGCTCGATGCCCTGGGCCGGCTGCGCCCGCGCTTCCCGGTGGGCCGGCCGCTGCGCATCGCCGATTTGGGCAGCGGCGGCGGCGACACCTTGCGCCACATCGCCCGCTGGGCCCGCCGCAACGGCGTGGCTGTGGAGCTGATTGGTATCGATGCCAACGACTTCATGCTGCGCTACGCGGCGGCGAAGAGCCAGGATTTTCCCGAAATCAGCTACCGGCAGCTCGATATTTTCTCGGCTGATTTTCAAGCCGAGCGGTTTGATATTATCACGTGCAGCCTGTTCTGCCACCACTTTTCGGATGCCGATTTAAGCGGCTTTTTTCGGGGTTGGGCCCGGCAGGGGGGGGTAGGGATTATCATCAACGACTTGCACCGGCACTGGCTGGCTTACTACAGCATCAAGGGGCTGACCTGGCTTTTCCGGGGCTCTTACCTGGTGCGGCACGACGCACCGCTCTCGGTGGCCCGCGCCTTTCGCCGCGAAGACTGGGGACGCCTGCTAGCGGCGGCCGGCGTTACGAAGTATGCGCTGCGCTGGCGCTGGGCGTTTCGCTGGCAGGTGATAATTATCGGGCCTTAGCGCCCATTGGGCTGGTGTTAGGCCGATTTTGTTCGTCCTGTTCGTTCCCGTTCTCACGCGGCGGCCTTATGCCTGGGGCCGGCTAACGGCGTTTCCTACGGTTTTTTACCGGGCGCCCGCGTGGAATCAGCACGGTGTATGACACAGCGACACGGCGGCCATTCTGCCGGCCCGGCTGAAAGCGCGGCAGACAGGGTCTCGGGTTTAGGCCCGTAATAATGCGCTGTGCCAGTTGCTGCGGACTGCGCCTACCCCGCAGCATTACCCAGTGAGGCACCGAACAGGCTGGCAGTCAAGCACACTGCGCACCAAGAAGTTAGAGGATTCATACCTAAATATAAGGCAGCGCCATCTGCTCACCCTACCCCCACAAATCCGCCGCGACCCGAAACGTGTTGGCGTGGGCCTCCACGATGTCACTGATGCGCTCGGAGTAGCCGCCGCCCATGCACACGACCACGGGCAGCTGGTGCTGGTGGCAGAGGCCGAGCACCAGCTCGTCGCGGCGGCGGCAGCCCTCGCGGGTGAGGGCGAGGTGGCCGAGCTTGTCGGTGGCCAGCACGTCGACGCCGGCCAGGTAGAAGATGAAGTCGGGCCGGGTTTGGGCCAGCAGGGGGGGTAGGGAATCGGCGAGTAGCGCCAGGTACTCGGCGTCGGTGGTGCCGTCAGGCAGGGCAATATCCTGGTCGGAGTGCTCTTTGCGGGTGGGATAATTCCTAGCGCCGTGCATGGAGAAGGTGAACACGCGCGGCTCGTGCTGGAAGATGGCGGCCGTGCCGTTGCCCTGGTGCACGTCCAAATCAATAATCAAAACCTGCCGCGCCAGGCCGTGCGCCAGCAGATAATCGGCCGCCGCGGCCTGGTCATTGAGCAGGCAAAACCCCTCGCCCCGGTCGCGGAAGGCGTGGTGGGTGCCGCCGGCAATGTTGAGGGCGCAGCCCGCGCCACCGGGGGCGGCCAGCGCCCGCCGCGCGCCCTCGATGGTGCCGCCCAGGATGGTGACTTCGCGCTCAAAAAGCTGGGCCGACCACGGAAAGCCGGTGGCCCGCTCCTCGTGCCGCGAGAGCTGGCCGTGGCGCAGGCGCTCGTAGTAGCCCGCGTCGTGGGTACGCAGGACATCAGCGTCGGGCGGGGGGGTAGGGATGAAAAAGTCGGCGGCGGCGGCCGTGCCTTCGCGCAGAAGCTGCTCGGGCAGCAGCTCGTACTTGAGCATCGGGAAGCGGTGACCGGCCGGCAGCGGGTGGGCGTAGAGCGGGGCGAAGGCAATGACCGGCATGAGGGGGGTAGGGAACCAACAGAATGGCGCCGTGGCCACCAAAAACAACAAAACTCCCCGGCACGAGCCAAGGACTTTTTTGAGCGCGAGGCAGACCAGGCTCGTCCGGCTGCCGGACCTTGCCGAAGTACGCCTGAAAAGTCCCTCACTAGTCAGCCAATGCGGATTAACAGCGAAAGCATTGGTTGGGTTAAGCGGCAATATTGTCGGATACCGGGTGGGGTAGCCTTCGGCTCGTAAGTGCCGCGTACCATAGCGGTGCGCGTGCCGCTCGAAGGCGGCAGTAGCCGCTGACTGCCAAACGGGGGCCGGCTTCGCGGGCCGACGCCCCCAGTGATAATAGCCAGCCGGCCTCCTGTGCAGCACGCGGCAGAGCACCTGCACGGGCTCGGTAACAGCCAGCTCTTCACTGAGGTGGTAGCAGCTCCTAACTGAGGCGGAGGGAAAAGACAGTCACGACTTTTTTTAAACTATCGCGCTCCTGCTCCACGCGCCGCAACTCGGCGCGCAGGCGCTTAATCTCGTCGCGTTCGGCACTACCGGGCACGGCTTGTTCTAAAGCCTGGTGCTGCCAGCGGCCGAGTAAAGCGGGCGCAAGACCTTGAGCGCGGGCTGAGGTGGTCCAGGGCCGAGCCCTGGTTGCTGCTGCACTATATACCCAGCGCGGCCGGGAGCATGACCCGCGCGTCCACGCTGCTGTTCGTGCCGCGCCGGCAGCAAGGCAGGCGTAATTACTTGACCAAATGCAGGAAGCGCAGGTAGAATGGGGTGGAGCTGGCCGCGGTTTTGGGCTCGTATCTGCCGGCGATGATGGGCACGTACATGACGCGGCGGCGCGAGGCCGGGCCCACCAGCGGCGACTGCGCCACGCGGTGCCACATGCGGCCGTCGTGCACGGTCAGGTCGCCGGGCTCGGTTTCGATGGCCACTTCATCGGGGTCGTCGAACACGTCCTTGTAGTAGTGCTTGCGAAAGAGCATGTGGTAAAGGCCCTACTGATGGGTGCCGGGCAGCACGCGCAGGCCGCCGTTGCTGGCCTTGGTGCCATCCAGGTGCAGGCCCACGTTGAGCATGGGCCCGATGCGCTTGCCGTAGAAGATGTCGCGCAACGAATCGGTGTGCCAGCCCATCTGGCTGAACTCGGAGCCCGCCACGTTCACGTAGTGGTTCACCACAAGGCCGTCTTTCTCGTTCTCCCCTACCCGTCCTCCCTCGGCTTCGAGCAGGGGTACCAAGGCTTGAAAACGGGCGTCCTGTAGCAGCTCATGCAGCACGGGGTGGTGCTGGGAAGCAAAGGCAAAGCGCTGCACAATGCGCGTCCCGTCCATACTTGATGGGCACGCCGTTGACTTTTTTCACCTTCGCGGCCAGCCAGTAAGCTTGGACCTCCTCGGTCGCGCGGAGCAGCTGCTGCACGTGTTCCGGCGACGCAAATGGACGAAAATGCAGGAAGCCGTGCGTGGAAAAGAAAGCCCGCTGCCCGGCCATGAGGACGGGTCCCAATTTGAAGCGCGAGTAATTAGCTAGCGTATTCATGACGAAGGGTTGACGGCCCGCCGGTGGTCCCGTCGGCAGGGCGGAGCAAGCTTTGCAGCGCTACCCGGACTGGCGGTGAGCGGGTGGTGAAAAAACGCGGTGCGACGGGTCTGGCGGCGGTTTTGGCGCCGTTGCCGCCAGCAAAAACGCCAGCAAGCGGCGCAGCGGACGCTGGCGGAGCAGCCGCCGAAACGTGCCTATGCCGAGCAAAGCCACGGCAATGCCGGCCAGCACGTCCAGCACGTAGTGGTGGCTGGTGTAGACAGCGGCGAACCAGATGCCCAGCATCACGCCGGCAAACGCGACCGAGAGCAATCCGGCCCGGTGACGCACGGCATAGAAGAGCACGATGACCGGGTAGGCCGAATGCAGCGAAGGCAAGGCCGCGAAGATGTTGGAATTTTTGGCGTAGATGCCCGCAAACACCGGCACCCCCAGCAGCTGGTCGAAGCGCGCCAGGCCCGCCGTGCTGCCTAGCGTGAGCGGCTGAAAGCCCAAGCCGTAGCGCTGCACGTACCAGGGCGGCGCGGCGGGGTGCAGGTAGTAAATCGTGAAGCCGAGCAGGTTGACGAGCAAAAAGGTCAGCGAAAACTCGAAGAACAGGCGGCGGTCCTGAAAGAACAGGTAGCCGGCAAAAGCTAGCGGGACCGGTATCCAGCACAGGTAGAACAGGCCGCACAGCACATCGAGCAAAGCAGTGTGATGCGTGAGCCAGAACTCGTTGGGCGTCAGCATTCGGCCCCCGGCCGAAATACCAAACAGGCTTTTTTCCAGGTTATACAAGTGGCCGATGTCAACCGGCCGGTAGGCGTAGTTGGGAAAGGCCTTCATGTAATCGTAGATAATCCAGAAGACGATGAAGATGGAAAAGCCCAGCATAAAGCGCCGCGTGAGAGCCGAGGCGTAGTAGCCCCCGGCGAACAGGCCCACCAGCACGAGCTGCTCGGGCCGGAAACCAATCAGCCAGTAGGAAACCAGCAGGTAGGCCAGCGAAATGCCGGGCACCAGCAAAGCCCCAGTGGGCGGGAACTTACGGACGTTGGTTTCCAGGAAGAGCGGCATGGGATAAGGGGTACGTAAGGCGCCTGCGGCGGGGCGGCAGACCCGCTGAACCTGGCTTGAAAAAGGCTGCCGGATTCTTTAGAAGGGCACTTGATTTTTCCTACCCCCTCACCGGGGGCTAAACCAGAACGGACCCCACAATAGGCTATACCTCGGCCCGCTCGACTACTGGCGAGGCGTTGCGGGCAAAAGCCGCGGCGGCCAGAGCAGCCCGGTTTTGCAGCGCCCGTTTGGCCTGTTGCAGCCGCGAGATGGCCGTGAGGTTGGTCAGCACGGCCAGCACGGCGATGGGGAAGGTGAAAATAGACATGGTTTCAAACACGTGAAACGGCACGCCCGGCACGAATAGCTGGTAGTCGCCGCCCAGGTAGGCCGAGCTGATCCCGCAGGCCAGCGCCGTCATGCCCAGCAGCACCACCCGCTCCGGGCGCTGCATCAGCCCGCCCTTGCACTCGATGCCCAGCCCCTCGGCACGGGCCCGGGTGTAGCTCACCATCATGGAGCCAATCAGGCCCACGAAGGCCAGCAGCGAGCTGAGAAAATAGTGGTGCGCTACCAAATAGTAGCATATGCCCAGGAAGGTGAATAGCTCGCTGTAGCGGTCCAGCACCGAGTCGAAGAGGGCGCCGTAGTCGCTCTGCATCTTGCCCAGCCGGGCCACCTGCCCGTCGAGCATATCGAAGAGGCCGGCAAAAAGGATGAGCGCCCCGCCCCAGCCCACGTAGCGCAAATCGCCGCGGTTGCCCTCCTCAGCGCCGAGGATAAAAATCACGGCCACGCCCACATTCAGCCCCAACCCAATCAGGGTCACGGCGTTGGGCGTCAGCCCCAGCCGAATCAGGAGCCGGACCACGGGGTTGATGACGCGGTAGATGCTTTGTTGCAGGGCGTTGCGAATGGCGGCGGTTTTCATGAGGGTGGGCTGGTTGAGCAATAGATTGAGGATTAGAAAGTGACTTTGAAGCGGCCCCGCAGACCCCACTCGGCCACGTTGGGCTGGTCGAGGCAGTTGAGGCGCTTCACCACGTCGAGGCGAAAGATTTTGAAGATGTTGGCCACGCCCAGGCTGGCTTCTACGTAAGGCGCGCGGCCCAGCGCGAACGACGTGGGCTGCCCGGCCCCGTTTTCGACGAACTGGTAGAGGTCCGGGTGGCGGGCCGGGTCGTTTTCGGCCCGGATGCCGCCGTACAAGACCTTGAGCGAGGCCACTTCCCGCAGCTTGAGCCGCCTTACCAGCGGTAATTTATTAAAAAAGAAGCCGTTGAAATTCTGGTCGATGAACACGCTGGCGTAGTGGTCGCTGGAAAACTCCAGAAAATTCATCAGGTTGTAGGAGTTGAGCTGGTAGGAGTACGTCTGGTTGGCGCGGTGAATGGTGAGCAGTGGAAACGGCACCCGGCCCAGCACGTAGCCGCCTTCCAGGTTCACGTCGGCAAAGCCCAGCTGGGAGAGGTACACCCGCTTGACGACGCTCAGGCCCAGGTTCTGGTAGTTGTACTCGCCCGCCAGCGGCCCCTTCAGGCCGGCCGTGAACCGGGCCGTGAACACGGGGTAGGGCCCGATAATCGGCACGCGGTAGAGCTTGCCCTGGTAGAAGCTTTCCTTGGGCGCCCAGCGCAGCGTCAGCCCCACCTCCGTGGTGCGCAGGGCCGCGATGGTGTTCGGCTCGCCGTTGGGCTCGCCGGCTTGGCCGGTGCGGAAATACAGCCCGCCGGCGGGGGCCTGCCTCCAGCGCTTCACCCCCAGGGCGTAGGAAAAATGGCTGCTGAACTCGTGCAGGTAGTCGAGGCGAAAAATGTCGTTATACAGCCACCTGTCGTTGACGCCGCGCTTGAAGGAGAGCAGAAAGTTGTCCTCCTGCACGAACTCCAGCTCCTGCCCCGGAATCCGGGTGTCGCGCTGAAAGCTGGCGCGCAGAAAGTTCTGGGGAAAGGTGTAAATCGACTTGTTATTCAGCGAATACGTGGAGCTGAGGAAGTACTTCCATTTCTCATCCTTAAAGCCGTAGGCGGCGTAGGTTTCAAAGAAAATTCGCTTGCTCAGCTCCGGCGTGGTCCTACCCCCCACCCGCACCCGGAAGCCCTCCACGGGATTAAAGCTGTAGAACGTGTTGGCCGGCCCGACCTCGAAGGCCCCGAACGACTTGTAGCCCGAAAACAGAAACGTGAACAGCTCCAGCGTGCGCCGAAACGAGGGGATGGTTTGCAGCGTGTCGATGTCGTGGTACACGGCCCGCTCGGTGGCGCTGAGGCTGTCGTGGCGGCTGGCCTGCCAGAAGGCGGCGCTGAGGCGGGCCGTGCTGTCAGCGGCGCCGCCGGCCGCGGCCAGCGCCGCGTCGTCGTCGAAGACGGCGGCGGGCGGCGGCTGATTCAGGCGGTAGTCCCGCACCGACACCGTGCGCTGCCCGTAGAAGCCGGAGCCTTTATTTTTCAGCACCCCAAACTCGACTTGCAGCACGCTTTTGCGCTGATGGTAGCGGCCGTCGGGGTTGGGCGCGAATTCGACCCGCGCCGCCAGGCTGCGCACGAAGTTGAGGTTGATGCGCCGGTTGACGCCCAGCTCGGCCTGCTGCACGGCGTAGTGGCCATCCAGCGTCACGTAGAGCTTGCCCTCGAAGAGCAGGTCGCCCTTGTTGCGGGGTGTGAAGCTCAGCTCGACCAGCGCCGGCCCCGCCCCGCGCAGCGTATCAGTGATAAAGTACTGGTAGAACGTGGGCGCGCTACTGGCAATCGGGCTCAGAAACTGGTTGCCGATGATGGTGACGTTGTTGGCGTACACGTCCACGTCCTGGTACATGCGGGTGAAATAGCTTTGCAGGCCGTCGTTGTCGATGAAGTTCTTATCGAACTGCACCTGCTTGGTGCCCAAAACGACCGCCTTGCGCTGCGCCGGGCTCTGCCGGTAATACTGCCGCGAGAGCTTTTCCTCTAAATAAATGGGCAGCAGGTTCTTGCCGCCGATGGCCGCCGAGTCCTGCTCCTTGAACAGGAACTGGTAGCTGGCGAAAGCCTTGCGGCGCTTGAACTTGTCGGATAAGTTACTGAGCGAGAAGGCCATCTTCTCGTACTGCTCGTACTCGACATACTGGTAGCTTTCCGGGCGGTTCTGCTCCTTATGGGCAATAACCTGGCGAATGAGTGCGACGGCGGGGTTGTCTTTGTTCTGATAGCGCGGCGCTTTCGGGGCCTTCACTACCACCTCGCCGAGCGAAGTTGCGCTGACGGCCAGCCGCACGCTCAACTCCTGCGCCGGCCCGGCCGGCACGGTTCGCGTCGCCGACTGGTAGCCCAGGTAAGAGAAGACGAGCGTGGTGTAGGGGGCCGGAATGGCGAGCGCGAAGCGGCCGTTTTCGTCGGTGGTGGTGCCCACCGCGGCTTGCGGCACTGCCACGCTCACGTAGGGCAGCGGCTGCTGGGTTTTCGCGTCGCGCACTACGCCCGTCACCGTGGTAGTGGGGGTCGTGGTTTGGGCAGCCGTGGCCAGCGCGCAGGCCAGCAGCCCCACCCACAACCCGCACACCCTGGCAAAACGGCCCGGCCGGGCCCGCGCAATTTTCATGGCTTACGAAACACAAATTTTTGTTGCAGGACGTAGTTGAAGCCGAAGCCCACGAGCAGACTCACCCCGATTTTGCTGAGCAGATAGGGTAGGCGCAGGCCCTGCACCAGCAGGTAGACGCCCCCGGTGTTGAGCAGCAGGCTGCCCAGCCAGACCAGCAGGTAGCGGGTGGCCTGCCCCGGCAGCCCCTGCCGACCCGCTCCGAACACGTAGTGCCGGCCGAGGTAGAAGTTTAGGCCGCCCCCGGCCACGTTGCCCGCCACCACGGCCGGCAGGTAATGAAGGTGAAGGACTTCGACCGCGACGATGGTGACGAAAAAATCAGCCGCCGTGCCGGCGAAGGACGCCGCCTGCGCGGCCAGAAATCGGGTGGGTAGCACTTTGCTAAAACAAATGAAATTTAACGCCGGCCTGAAGTAGAACATTGGCATAGAGGCCGGCCAGCACGTCGTCCAGCATCACCCCTACCCCCCCCGGCAGCCGCTCCAGGGCCCGGATGCCCAGCGGCTTGCGGATGTCGAAAAACCGGAACAGCACCAGCCCCGCCAGCAGGCTCGCCCCGGTGAGGGGCACGCCCAGCATGGTCAGCCACATGCCGGCCACCTCGTCAATCACCACCCGCTGATGGTCCTTGCCCCAAGCCGACTCCACGAGTTGGGCCGCCACGGTGCCGGCCACGAGCAGGCCGGCAGTGAGCAGCAGCGCCGGCAGCAGCTGCCGGGTCGGCTCGGCGGCGCGGGCCAGGTACAGGGCCAGGCCGCAGGCCCCGGCGGCCAGCGTGCCGCCGCCGCGCCCCACGTACCCGATGCCCAACCCGCTGGCGATGAGCTTATCCACGCCCAGCAAGATTAGCGAGCCTCCATCAGGTCCTGGTAATAGTCCAGGCCCAGGTGCGTAATCAGGTCTTCGCCCATGAGGTAGCGCAGCGTGTTTTGCAGCTTCATCAGCTGCTGAAAAATGTCGTGCTCGGGCCGCAGGCCGGGCGCGGTTTGCGGCGACTTGAGGTAGAACGAGAGCCACTCTTGAATGCCCGCCAGGCCCGCCCGCTGGGCCAAGTCCATGAACAAGGCCAAATCCAGCACCAGCGGCGCGGCCAGGATGGAGTCGCGGCAGAGGAAGTCGATTTTGATTTGCATGGGGTAGCCCAGCCAGCCGAAGATGTCGATGTTGTCCCAGCTCTCCTTGTTGTCGCCGGCCGGGGGGTAGTAGTTGATGCGCACCTTGTGGTAGATTTCGCCGTACAGGTCGGGGTTGTCCTCGGGCCGGAAAATGTCCTCCAGCACGCTCAGCTTCGACACTTCCTTGGTCTTGAAATTGTCGGGGTCGTCGAGCACCAGCCCGTCGCGGTTGCCGAGGATGTTGGTTGAAAACCAGCCCCGCACACCCAGGGCGCGGGCCAGCAGACCGGGGGCCAGGATGGTTTTCATCAGGGTCTGGCCCGTTTTAAAGTCCTTGCCGGCAATGGGGGTGCGGGTTTCCTGAGCCAGCTCCAGCAGGGCCGGCACGTCCACGGTCAGGTTGGGCGCCCCATTCACGAACGGCACGCCCTCTTTCAAAGCAGCGTAGGCGTAAATCATGCTCGGCGAGATGCTGGGGTCGTTGGCGCGCAGGCCGGCCTCGAAGGCCAGCAGCGTGTCGTGCACCGGGGCCAGCTCGTGGTAGATTTCCGTCGAGCCGCACCACACCATCACCAGCCGGGCGCAGTTGCGCGCGGCCTTGAAGGTGCGGATGTCGTCGATGACCTGCCCGGCCAGGTCGTGCAGGGTCGCATAGGTCTTGACGTGGGTGCCATCCAGGTTTTTCACGTAGCGCCGGTCGAAGGCCGCCTTCATCGGCACCAGGGCTTCCAGCTCGGGCCGGACGGTTTCCAACAGGGCCTGGTCCAGCACCTTGGCCTTCACGGCGGCCTGGTACACGGTGTCCTCGTACACGTCCCAGCCGCCGAATTCTAGGTCGTCGAGGGCGGCCAGCGGCACGAAATCCTTGATTTTGGGGTAGCGGTTATCGGTGCGCTTGCCCAGGCGGATGTTGCTCATCTGGGTGAGCGAGCCGATGGGCTGCGCCCCGCCTTTGCGCACGGCCAGCACGCCCGCGATGAAAGTCGTGGCCACGGCCCCCAGGCCGGGAATCAGGATGCCGAGCTTGCCTTCGGCGGGGATGATGGAGTCAGAGTGTTCGGGCATGGCAGTGGTTGGTTGAAAGAAGTGATTCTAGAGAGGCCGGCGAGTAGCGGGGAAATAACTCCGCCCCTAGCCTGCTTAATCTGACCGAGTAATTGGATACGGCAAATGGCTAGTCAACCGCCAACCTTAGTGGGAGCAAGCACAACCTGGACCGTCGTGCCGGGGGGCCAACCCAGGCGGCCCAGGACCAGCACCACGGGTTCCCCGGCCGAGCCCGGCAACAAGGCAGTCAGCGGCGTAATTGCCCCGACCAAGCCAAGCGGGCCCACCAGCACCTCTAGAGAGTCGCCTGGTTGCAGCCGGGCGGCGTCAGCACTCGCCACCAAGACCCGTACTGGGCCGCGCGGCGTGAGCCGGGCATACGCCGTGCCGGCCGCCAGGTAGTGGCCCAGGCTCACCGTCACGTTGCTCATGTCCCCGGCCACCGGGGCCGAGGCAAAGACCGTCCGGGTTGCTTGCCCCCCGCCCACGGTCAGCTTCAGCAGTGGCGCGCCGGCCGGCACGGCTTGCCCCGCGGTGAAGTACACGCGCACCACCCGGCCACCCGCGAGCGTGCGAACCACCTGGTAGGGCGAGGCCAGCACTGTGCCGGCCATTTTCAATCCACCGGATAGCGCCCGTTCCGATGCCGCAGCCACTGAAATGATTTCAGGCTTTGACGTTGGTGCCGCTCGCAGCAACAGGATTATCCCAAGCATGACAAATGCGAGGGTACTTATCGCAAGCTTCATTTGGTGAGTGAGTTAAATGAGTAGGAGCCTAGGCGCAGAGAAAAGCGCACGTACTCCCCGTCGGTGTCGTCAGATGCCGGTAATGGGCAGACGTCTATCCGAAGGCTATACCTTAATCTTCCGACCGCTTTATGGGGGCGGTACTAGGCTGAACTAAGAAAAAGACAAATTTTTTTGTCGAAGCTCCGGTCAGCTCAAGTTTATTGCTCATCTCCAATACGTTCATGCTATATTTAAAGTAGCGAGCAAGTTTCGTCAAGTGCCACAGGCGACGGCTTAGAATTTCCCTGCCCGGTAGTCGGCGTAGGCTTGCTTGATTTCATCTTCCGTGTTCATCACGAAAGGTCCGCGCGCCACCACTGGCTCCTGCAGGGGCCGGCCCGCATAAAACACGACCCGCAGGCGCTCGGTCGCGGTAAAAGTCAGTTCGCTGGCCCCGGCCTTGTCCGGCAGCGCAGCCAGCAACACCACTTTCCCCTTCCCCGCCGCTACCTGGTTGCTACCAAACACACCGGCCCCTTCCAGCACGTACAGAAAGCCGGTGTAGTCGGCCGGTAAATCCTGGCTGGCCGAATGCCCGGCCTCCACTTGTATTTCGACCATCGTCACCGGCGCGTAGTTCTTGGTGGAGGATACCGCACTGCCCGAATTGCCCGAGTAGACCCGGTAGGTGACGCCGGCTTCGCGGCGCACCACGACGTGCTCGCTCGTAATGTCCTGGTAGCGGGGCGGGGCCATTTTGTTGGCCCGGGGCAGATTCACCCAGAGCTGCAGGGTGTGCACGGTGCTGTCTTCCGGGGGGCTTCTAAATGGATAAGGCCACTGCCCGCCGTCATCCACTGCGCCTCACCCGGGTGCAGCAGCCCGTGTCCCCCCTTGTTGTCGTCGTGGATTAACTTTCCTTCGATGACGAAAGTCACCGTTTCCATGCCCCGGTGCGGGTGGTGCCCGAAGACAGCCGCTTGAAATTTGTCTTCGGCCATTATCAGAAAGGGGTCGAAGGCGGCATACTCCCCCGCCGGCAGCACCAGCCCGGAGGTATGAGAGGAACTGTGCCGCTGCAATTGGACCTGCCAGGTCTTTTTGATGGCGCGCTGGGGGGTAGGGTTCATAGCTGGTGGTGAGTAAACTTTCGGTGAGAATCGAAAGCATTCGGATACAACGGATATTGCCTGATGCAGCTTCGGTCTGAGCTACCTGGTCGGGCAAAAACAAGTATTGCAAAACTGCCAAGCCGTGCTGGCGGTGCGCCGGCTAGGCTTTCTTCAGCAGGTTAAGCGTCGCGAGGGAAGCGCCGATTTGCTGCAACTTGCCCCCGTCGACCAAGGAGCCCAGGTCTACCGGGGCAAACCCTACCTCCGCCATGAGGTCGCTCACCGCTTGTTTGGCGGCGACATCGTCGCCACTTAGGAAGAGGACGCGGCTGCCGCCCGGCTCCCGGGGCGCTTGTTCGAGCACCTTGTAGTACAGCGTATTGAACGCCTTCACCACGCGGGCGCCGGGCAGGAGCGCGGCGACTACTTCACTGGACGTTTTGCCCCCCAGGTCAACCAGTTGCCGCGTGGCCGCCAGCAGGTGGTTGTTGGCATCAATGACAATTTTGCCCTGCCAGTTTGGAACTGCCTGTACTGCGGCTTCCAGGTTTTGCCACGGCACGGACAACACCACGAGGTCGGCGTTGGCGGCTTCCAGCGGCGTGGTGGCTTTGACGTTTTCGCCCAGCTCCTGCACGGCGTCGGCGAGTGATTCCGGGGTCCGGCTGTTGCTGAGCCATACCTGGTGGCCAGCCTGCGCAAAGTGTCTGGCTAGGGTTTTTCCGATGGCGCCGGCACCAATAATACCAATAGTCTTTTTCATAGAGGAGGTTAGTTTTAGGTAGGGAGTGGGGGCTTGTTTTTACCAAAAGCGGCGGTTGCCGCCGGGCAGAAACTGGCGGGCTTGTGGCGCCTACCCCGCGTTGCCGGGCCAGACGGCACCTGGAAACTCGCGGGTGTGGGTGCGGTACCGGGCGCTACGCCGAGGCGGGCGCGGGGCGGCGCAGCCACAGCACGATGCCTAGCAGCACCAGCAGCACTAGGGCCGGCACGCCGTTGGCCAGCCCGCCCGGAATTTTGGTGGCGTGCATCACCAGCGCGCCAATCATAATAACCGCTAAGCCCAGCGCGGCGGGGCGCGTGAAGCGCGGCACCAGCAGGCCGATGCCGCCCAGCACTTCGCCCCCGGCGATGAGGTAGGCCAGGATAGCGGGCAGCCCCAGGCTGCTGAACATGGTAAGGGTACCGGACAAATCAGTGAATTTCTTCGCGCCGGAGGCAATGAAGGCCAAGCCAAGCAGCCCCTGTAAAACCCAGGCGGCGATGTTACGAGCGGAGGAAGTCATGAGTACGAAGGGATAAATGGGGAATGTTAACTGGTGAGAACGGGCGCGGCGGCTAACAAAGAGCCGGCGCTGGCCAGCGCCTTGTCGAGGGCCGTATCCTGCCCGCCCGGCAGGCTGGTGCCTTCCACCCGCACGATGGTCACGTCCGTCATGCCGAGAAAGCCGAGCACGGTTTGCAGGTAGGGCGCCACGAAATCGTAGCCCGTCAGCGGGCCTTCGGAGTAAACACCGCCGGACGAGAGGGCGACGTACACCTTTTTACCCTTTACCAAGCCTTCGGGCCCGGCCTCGGTGTAGCGAAAGGTGATGCCGGCGCGGGCTATGTGGTCAATCCAGGCCTTGAGCGTGGAGGGAATCCCAAAATTGTAGAGCGGTGCCCCGATGACCAGGATGTCGGCCTCCATCACTTCCCGGATGGCCTCGTCGGAGTGGCGCACGGCTTGTTGCTGGGCCGGGGTGCGGTTGTCGGCGGGCGTGAAGAAAGATTGCAAGTGAACTTCTTCCAGGTGGGGGAAGGGCTTGTTGGCCAAGTCATGGACCTTGACGGAGCTGCTGGGGGTAGGCGCCGTAAGCATTTCGACCAAGCTATTGGCGAGTTAGGTGCTGTAAGAGGCCGCCCCTCGGGGGCTGGAAATAATTTCTAGAATCTGCATGGAAAAATGAGCAAAGGCGATAAAAGGCCAGTAAGCGATTCGTAATTGAGAATGCGAAAGCAAAATTACTGTCCGCCCTAGCCTGAAATGGTATCAGTTACCGAAAGGATACCAGTATCATTGGCCATATCATCCTGCTGCTTGCTGTCGCTCCGTCTGGTCGCCCTGCTTACCCTTGCGGTACCCACGAAACCGTTGCATTAGCTCAAAAAAAAAGTCCTTTACTTGGCGTACAAGAGCTTTTTTGAACTGAGAAGAAATACGAAGGCGCTGGCTTAGCACACCCTTTCCCGCAGCGCCAGCGCTTGCTGCTGCCCGCGTAACGCCTGGCCCAAGGCGCTTTTGTGCTCGCCAAACTGCTTGGTCGCCTCCCCCACGGCTTTCTCACGGCTCTGGGCTCTGGTCACGTTGCAACTCCAAGACGTGGACTATGACCGTAATGGGCATCGCCCCGCCTGCGTTATAGAATAAATTGGGAAACTGTAACTGGGTGTACGACCGCCTGCGAGCAGGGAAGCGAAAGCACAACTACCGGCTCGCTTTAGTAACTTTAGTATCTAATTACCGAAAGTATACCGGTCTACCCCTTCCCTACCACTATGTCCACCACGTGCATCCATCCCGTTAAAAAACAGCACATCCAAGCCCTGCGCGATACGATGGACGTGGTCAACGGCAAGTGGAAACTCGTCATCCTGGCCACGCTGCTGGGGCGCAAGTTTCGTTTCCGGGAGCTGAGCCGCGAAATCGGCATTACGCCGCGCGTGCTGGCGAAGGAATTGCAGGAGCTGGAGATGAACCGCTTGGTTAAACGGACCGTCTGCGACACGCGCCCCATCACGGTCGAGTACGAAATTACGCCGCATAGCCAGACGCTGACGAACGTAGTAGATGCGATGGTGGAATGGGGCTTGCTGCACCACGAAACGGTGGTCGGTAAGAAAAGAGTGAGCGTCCCTGCGGAGGCTGAGGGGTAGGAAATACTGCTTCGAGGGCCGTAAAACAGTTTTCGCTTAGCACCTCTTGCGGGTTGCGGCGCACTCCGTAGCGAGGCTTCGGCTAGAAACTGGTTTTCTTACTAACCCCCAAGTAGGCGCTACGCTGCCGGCGCCAACAATCCCGGCACGTCCAGCGGGTAGGGGCAGAGTAATCCTCGGGGTGCTGCTGCCTGGCGAACATCGTAGCGTTGTAGCTCAGGCAGTGACCGAACAGGCCCACCGTCGGCCCGCTCAGTGCGGGTCGGGTTTGCGCATACCGCAGCGAGCCGATGACATCGCGGGCGTTCACGATACCTTAAACCTTTTCCAGCATACTAGCGGCGGTTAAGAAGTGCTGATTTGCCAGTGCTTCTAAAGATACTATTTGGGAACCAGTCTGGCAGCCACGGCCGTTTTGCGCCGTTCCCGTGGCCAGTGCAAACCGGCTAACCCAAGCCGGATGGCCCCGGCCGCTGAGCATAGCGAACGTCACCGGACTGGCGTATTCGACCGGCTCCCCGATGTGCCCGTCGCGCAGCGTCACCTTCACCGCGTGCACGTCGTGGCAGGGCTTGCCGCCCGGCGCGCCCAGGAGGTCGCCGGAGCCTTGGAGAAAACCACGGAGCCCTCGGCGCTGACTCTATATGGGTTCTTTTATTACATTGAGAAGGAAAACTTTTTAGATTCCACAATACAATGAGCTTATTTTCAGCTGACTAACTTTTATTTATAATTGGACTGCTAGTCATTTTATGAACATAATACACAATTTCTCGTTAACTATCTAAGCTCTCACATTCAACCTTGTGAAAACAGGCAAGCCTGCCAGCTTATTGACCTGCCAGCCTACCTCTTGGCTAACAATGCATTAAGCAAAAAATCAAGTTATTTCACCACATTCCACCACTCATGAAAATCGTAGTAACCGGCTCGCTGGGAAACATTAGCCAGCCGCTAACCCAGGAACTGGTCGCCGCAGGCCATGCCGTCACGGTCGTCAGCAGCAAGACCGACAAGCAAGCCGCTATTGAAGCCCTAGGCGCCACAGCGGCCATCGGCGCGCTGGAAGACTCTAAATTCCTGACCGATACCTTCGGCGGGGCCGAGGCGGTCTATTGCATGATACCGCCCAACTTTGCCACCCCCGATTCTCGCGCCTATTACCGGGCCATTGGCAGCAGCTACGTGCAGGCCATCGAGCGGTCGGGCGTGCAGCGCGTGGTGCACCTGAGCAGCTGGGGAGCTGATTTGGATAAGGGCACCGGCTTTATTCTCGGCTCGCACGACGTGGAGAATATGCTGAATCAGCTGCCCGACGTGGCCCTGACACACTTGCGGGCGGGCTACCTCTACTACAACCTGAATAACTACATCGGGATGATAAAAGGCCAGGGCATTGTCGGCTCCAACTACGGCGGCGAGGCGGGCATCGTGATGGTGGCCCCCGCCGATATTGCCGCCGCCGCCGCCGAGGAACTGACCACTCCCGCCGCCCCCGGCCCCCGCGTGCGCTACGTGGCCAGTGACGAGCGCACTCCGAACGAAATCGCCCGCGTCCTGGGCGCCGCCATCGGCAAGCCGGACCTGAAGTGGGTGGCCTTCGGCGACGCGCAAATGCAGGCCGCCCTCGAACAGCGGGGAATGCCCGCCCCGGCCGTGGCCAGCATGATAGCGCTGGGCAGCAGCATCCGAAGCGGTGCGTTACGGCAGGACTACGACCAGCACCACCCTCATGCCCTGGGTAAAATAAAGCTGGAAGACTTCGCCAGGGAATTTGCCGCGGCCTACCAGAGAGCGTAGCTAATTCGCAAGCAGAAGCTGCCCCGATGAGCAGCTTCTGCTTTTTAGAGGGGGGTAGGGAAAGTCTAGAAAAGTAGAGAGAACATCATGCTGAGCTTGTCGAAGCATCTCGCTCGCTTCATTGAACGGCCCAAATGAAGCAGTGAAGATGCTTCACTGCGTAAACGCCAACTGAGTAGGACGTTCCCAAAATTTCCCTACCCCCTCTCCCAAGCGCAAAGCTCGCTAGTGCTGGTCAAGCAGAATTTTCAAGCAGATAGTTGCCGCAATGGAAATTGTTTGGACTGATGGTCAGTTTATGAACATAATATTAATCACTGGTTAAGCAGTCACCACCGAGTACGTTTCAACCACCTAAATCAGCCAAGAAAGATGCCGACTATCCAATTAGAGACCAATGGCAGTGAGGTAGTTGAGTGGAAGACGACCTCGTGGAACCCCATGACCGGCTGCGACCGTATCTCGGCGGGCTGCGACAATTGCTACGCCCTCATGTTCGCCCGGCGGCTCCAGGAGTTGGGCCAGCCGCGCTACCAGCACGACGGCGACCCGCGCACCAGCGGCCCCGGCTTCGACCTCACGCTGCACCCCGACGCGCTCGACGTGCCTAAGTCCTGGCGCAAGCCCCGGCACATCTTCGTCGGCAGCATGAGCGACCTTTTCCACCCCCGGGTGCCGCTGGATTACATCCAGCAAGTGGTGGAAACCATGCGGGCGACGCCGCAGCACACCTACCAGGTGCTGACCAAGCGGGCCCGCCGGCTCGCCAATTTGTCGGAGTACATTGACTGGCCGGC
Source organism: uncultured Hymenobacter sp. (assembly GCF_964243305.1). Classification (GTDB taxonomy): domain Bacteria; phylum Bacteroidota; class Bacteroidia; order Cytophagales; family Hymenobacteraceae; genus Hymenobacter. The sequence goes on along the minus strand of NZ_CAXTEF010000009.1, from coordinate 59,542 downwards.
TAACGTGTGGGTGGGCACTTCGATTGAGGACGAGAGTGTGCTGCACCGCGCCGACGACCTGCGGAAAGTCGATGCCGCCGTGCGCTTTCTGTCGCTGGAGCCGCTGCTGGGCCCGCTGCCGGACCTGAATCTCGCCGGTATCGACTGGATAAGCCTTGCCGGCGAATCCGGGCGCACTGCCCGGCCGATGGCCGCCGACTGGGTCCGCGACCTGCGCGACCAGGCGGTGGCAAACCGGATTCCTTTTTTCTTCCTGCAATGGGGCGGCACCACGCCCAAGGGCGGCGGCCGACTGCTCGACGGCCGGACCTGGAATGAGATGCCGGTCAGGCGGGAGCGCCCGCCCCGCAACCCTTCGCAAAAATGAGCAGTCAATCCTAACTAAGACCCCCATGAACCCTTCTCTAATGAAAAGCGCAGTAGCGCCGCCCGTGCAGTTTTACCCTAACTTTTTAACCCCGGCCGATAACCTGGCTTGGTTCGACCAGTCCAAGGCGCTCGAATGGAAGCGGGGAGAGCTGACGATGTACGGCAAGAAAATCCCCGTCCCGCGGGAAGAAGCCCTGTTCGGCGACGACTTACGCTACGAGTACCGGGGGGCCCTCATCAAGGCGGAGCCCTGGCCCGATTTCCTGCGCGAAGTCCGCGACCGGATTCAGGCCGTGTGCGGCCTGACGTTCAATTTCGCGGTCGGCAACCGCTACGTAACCGGGAAGGACTCCATCGGCTGGCACTCGGATAGTTTTTCGCAAATCGGGCAGCGGCCGGCCGTTGCCTCCCTGAGCCTGGGGAGCACCCGCCGCTTCAAGCTGCGCCACAAAGCCAGCGGGGAAGTGATTGATTACGACCTGGAAAGCGGCGCCCTGCTGATTATGCTTCCCGGCTGCCAGGAGGACTGGGAACACGCGGTGCTGAAAACGGCCCGCCCGGTGGGCGAACGCATCAACTGGACGTTCCGGCCCCATAGAGATGCGCAGCTTTAGACCCGATTGAGGATGTCCAATACCAACCTGATTTTACGGTTTACCGGCGACTACTCCCTGGCGGCCAGCGTAACGCTGGCTGCCAGCGCCTCGTTCGTGGATAAGCTTTATGGCGGGCCGGACGGCGACGGGCTCGACCTGGCCCTGCTGCTGGAAGGCTCCTGGCGCACCGTGGGCGTGCGCCTATACCAGGCCGCTAAGCAAGTGCGCGTGCAGGTGCTGGCCAACCCCGGCGGAGCCCCGGCCGACGACATCCGCGCCCAGCTGGAACGGATGCTTTGCCTTGATGTGGACGGGGCCGGCTTTGCCGCCGTGGCCGCCCGCGACAAGGTTGTTGATGCGCTGCGGCAGCAGCACCCGGGGCTGCGGCCCGTCCTATTCCCGAGTCCCTACGAGGCGGCGGCGCGGGCCATTATCGGCCACCAGCTGCCCCTGCGGCAGGCCGCCGCCATCACCGGCCGCATCGCCGCGGCGCACGGCGTCCGGGTGGAAGTCGGGGACCGGGTGCTGCCCGGGTTTCCAGCTCCCGACCGGCTCGCGGAACTACCCCTGGTGCCGGGGCTGGCCGCCCGCAAGGTCGAGCAGCTGCGCGCCCTCGGCCAAGCCGCGCCCGACTGGCTCAACACGGCCCGGCTGCGCGCGCTGGACCACACCGCGGCGCTGGCGCACCTCCAGCAGCTGGCCGGCATCGGGCCGTTTTCGGCCGAGCTGATTCTCATTCGGGGGGTAGGGGACCCGGACGCTTTCCCGCGCACGGAAAAACGCCTGCACCACGCGATGGCCGCCGCCTACCACCTCGGTGAAGAGCCGGCCCTCGACGCGCTCGAACGAGCAGCCGACCAGTGGCGGCCCTACCGCAGTTGGGCCGGCCTGCTGCTGCGCAACTCCAGCAGCCGCTGACCAGCGCAAAACAACCGGCAGCTTTCCACCCCCAACAAGTTCACCCATGAGAATCATCGGCTTAGAAGAACATTTCGTGACCGGGGAGGCGCTCAAGGCCTGGCGCGCTCGACCCCGCCTGGCAGGACGTTGCGCTGAAGGCTGCGGAAGAAGGAGCGCTGGCGCGCCGCCTGGCCGAATTAGGGGCCGGGCGCTTCGCCGCGATGTAGCACGCCGGGCTCGACGTGCAAGTGCTGTCCCTCACCGCGCCGGGCCTGCAAAACCTGGCCCCCGACCGGGCTGTGGCGCTCCAGACCGCCGCCAACGACCTACTCGCCGAAGTGGTGCGGGCCTACCCCGACCACCGGCAGGGCCTCACGACGCTGGCCACCCCCGTTCCGGCCGCCGCCGCGCGTGAGCTGGAGCGGGCCGTCACGAAGCTGGGCCTGAACGGCGCGCTGGTGTTCGGCCGCACCTGCGAGCGCAACCTCGACCACCCCGACTTCTGGCCTATCTCCGAAGCGGCGGCCTTGTACGCGCCACTCTACCTGCACCCGCAGTCGCCGCTGCCGGCGGTGCGGGCAGCTTATTACAGCGGGTTCAACGACGAGTTGGACGCCGCCTTTGCCACCCACGACATTGGCTGGTACTACGAAGCCGGCGTGCAGCTCCTGCGTCTGATTCTGGGCGGGGTCTTCAACCGCCTTCCCGACCTCCAGATAATTGTGGGCCACTGGGCAAGGTCGTATTGTTTTACCTGGACAAGCTCGACGCGTTGGCCCAGGAGGCGAAGCTGGCCCGGCCGTTTTCCGACTATTTCCGCCGCGATGTGTTCCCTACCCCCAGCGGCCTGCTGAGTCATATTCCCTGCACTGAGCGATTGAGTTGGTGGGAGTTGAGCGCATTATGTTCTCGACCGACTATTCGTTTGTCCCCGTCGCACCGGGCGGTTGCCGCCGCTTCCTCGAAGAGGCGGACCTGAGTGCAGCTGACCAGGAGAAAATCGCCTCCGGCAACTGGAAGCGGCTGTGCGCCGGCATTCGGCGCTGAGCGGGGCTGGCTGCTTTTGTTCGATGCTCTATTTAACAATGAAGCTGTTTAGGAAGTCGTCTTAAAATCGGCTGCCACGAGTATGACCGCACGCGCGCGTTGTTCGATGGCACGGTGAAATTTGACGGAATTGAGGCCAGCTTCGATGGTGCCGGTCTGGTCTCCCCATTCTCCAGAGCTGGCATAAGCTCATCAGGCTGCCAGCCCTCGCTGCAAAAGAAATTGTCGGTTGTTAGTTGGCGTCAAAAACGCCAGCTGACAACCGACAATCCAGTACAACCGCGAAGGTTATTTCAGCTGATCAGCCGCCGTAGTGAGCAGTTGGCCCAGCTCCTTGATTTTGTCGGCCGTAGCGCCTTCGGCGGCAGCGGCTGCTTTGGTCGTGTGCTGACCGAGCGTGCTCAAGGATTTTTTCAGGCTGGCCGAATCAATCTGGTCGCTGCTGAGCAGGTCGTGCAACTTGTGCAGTTCGTCGGCAATGCCAGCGAGCTTGGCGTCGCCCTTCAGGGTGTCGGCCCAGCTGGTGATGCTACGGCTGGCGCCGCCTTTGGCCTGAGCTAAGCCTTTGCTGAGCGCTTCGATGGTGGAATTGAGGTGCGCGGTATTGGGCATGAGTGAAAAAAGTTTGGTTGAAAAAAGGAAACAAAAATGGGTAATTAAGGCAGTCGATTGGGGAGAGGAATTAACCTGACCAGGCCACACCGCTCAGGGCGGGGGTAGGAAAACAAGGGGCTAGGTCGGCACCCAGCAGGCCGTACTTATAATCCTGTCAGTAGTGTCAAAGTAGTAGTAAAAAAATTAGCCCCGGAGGCCATTTCTCAACAATTTCTTTACGTGCGTTTTGCGCTCAAGCAGTAAGGCGGCGTATTCCGTTTCGCTCAGGCCCAGCGTATCGGCAACCATTCGCTGACCTGAAAATGGGAACATGCACAGCGAGAGAATATCAAGAAAAAGCTGCCGTGCGTTATAGCCTAGCTCCCCCCGGGCATGGGCCGCGTCCAGGGCCTCAATAAACTCGGCCACGGCACTGAAAAACCCGTCGCGACTGAGCGCCTGCTTCATATGCTCGGGATTCTGGTTGTATTCGTGAAGGAAAAACGCTTCGCAGTGGTCGCCCTCGGCGGAGCCTTCAAAATAGTCGTCAATGAAGGCTTCAATCCGCTCGCCAATAGGCAAGCCCGAACGGTTGATGGCGCTGGTCCGCTCATTTACCTGGCGCATGACCTGGCTGAACACCACGTCATAAAGCTTCTCCTTATTGCGGAAATAGTAGTGCAAAAGGGTCCGCTTAATGCCGGCCTCGTCCGCAATAGCCTTCATGCTGGTCGCGGAATGGCCCTTCTCAAGAAAAACTTTCATCGCCGCCTGGCGAATCCGCAGTTCAATATCGGTTTCTATAGTTGGGACTGTCATCAGTGTTTGACACTCATGTCAGCAAGTGTGGCCCTATTACCGAAACCAGGTGAAAAAGGTTACACTTCACCCAAATTTTTAGCAACTGAGCGACCTTTATTTTTATATAACGCTGTAAATAAAGCTGTTGAATTTTCAAATAACCGGGGTGCCTAGGAAAATGCGGCTTAATTTCTAAGCCCGTAAGAGGCATTTGGTATGATGTAAGCCGTCAAAAGACTTACCAGTCACTTGTATGCCAATGGGGTGCTTCCGCTTAGTACATCGTGCTTGGCGTTTTTTTGCTATTCTACTGCAACGGTTGATGCGTGCGGCGGCCAATCTAGTAGCTGATTAGAACGGTTCCCAAGTCAGTGTGTAGGTCATTCTAACATTTTGCCTCATCCCTACCCCCTCTCCTTTTCAGAAAGGGAGAACCAATTATCCACTGACCTGAACTCCGTTTTGAATTAGCGGAATCAGAACCAAAATGTTGAAAAACTTGTACCTTTGGACCAGCAGTCATAAAATGACTAGATTATTAGATGGGAGTTCAAGAACGTAAGCAACGCGAGAAGGTTTATCGCGAGGAGTCCATTCTGGCGGCGGCCAAGAAGGTCTTTTTGGAGAAGGGTCTGGTAGTGGCTACTATGGATGACATTGCCACCGAGGCGGAGTTGGGCAAGGGCACCTTATACCGCCATTACCGCAGCAAAGAGGATATTCTGCTGGCTATCAACGAGCAAGCCGTGCGGGAAGTCCATCAGCAATACCTGAAAGCGGTGGCGGGAGCCGGCAGCGGCCTGGAAAAAATCCTGCGGCTTACGCGCACTTATTATGCCTTCGTGGCGGCTAACCCAGTGTATTTTGGGTTCATTGCTTTCTTCGAATCACCGTTCACGAGTACCGATGCGGCTGCGGTGTACGAGACAACCAAGGCTATCAACGTTCTGGTAATGGAGCTGATTGAGCTGGGCAAGCAGGATGGTTCGCTACGCACTGACCTGAAAACGAACTTGGTCGCCAGCACGATTTGGGCTACCTCTTGCGGCATTATGCAGTTTGTGGTCAGCAAAGGCCATCACTTGGTGCAGGACCACCACATCAGCCTGGATGAGCTGTTCGAAACCTTCTTGTCTACCCTGGCGAGTGGCATCCAAGCCCCGAAATAGCCGCTAATTCATGGACGTTTGAGAAAAGCTGACCTTCTTCTCATTTTCTCAAACTTTTTGGACCGATAGTCACTTTATGAATAATAATCAAAAATCTGCTAATTTCCACTTGGTCTGTAGTCCGGCCAGTGGGTAGCGCAGCGCCTCTTTTTTCCCCTTGCCGGACTATTAGTCATTTTATGAGCAAGATTCATAGGCCTTCATTTTTAATCCCTACCCCCATGCTTCTTTCCCAACAACCTGGCCGGTGGCTAGGGTTTGCGCTACTTCTGGGCGCCAGCGCGTGCTCCAAGGCTGCTGACAAATCGACTATGGCGGCGGCAGCCAGCCTGCCTAAAGGTCCCGAGGCGGTGGCCGTGCAAGTGCAGGCCGTGGGCACGACGACCGGTGCGCAGGACCAGACCTACAGCGGCACCATCGAGGCCGAAAACACGGCTAACCTGGCTTTTAACGTGGCCGGCTCGGTGCGCCGGGTGCTGGTGCGCGAGGGCGACCAGGTGCGGGCCGGGCAACTGCTGGCCGAGCTGAACCCGGAAGAATATGCCGGGCTGCTGGCAGGGGCCGATGCCTCCTTGCAGGAGGCGCGCGACCAAGCGCGCCGCTCGCAGCAGTTGTTCAAATCAGAGAGCCTGACGGAGCGGGAGCTGGTGCAAGCTAATGCCGGCTTGCTGCGGGCCGAAGCCAACGCCCGTGTAGCCCGCAAGCATCTGGCCGACACACATTTGCGGGCCCCCTTTGCGGGCCTCATCTCCGCCAAGCTGGTGGAGCCCGGCGTAGCGGCCATGCCCGGCGCGCCGGCCTTCAGCCTCATCAAGACCGAGCAGGTGTTTGCGCGGGCGGTGGTGCCGGAAGCGGAGATTGGCCGCATGAGCCGCGGCACGGCCGTGCGGGTGCGGGTGCCGGCGCTGGGCCGCGAGTTCCGGGGCACGGTGCAGGTGATTAACCCGGTGGCCGACCCTACCTCGCGCAGCTTCTACCTCAAGGTGCTGCTGCCCAACCCCAGCCTGCACCTGCTGCCGGGGATGCTGGCCAGCCTGCGCATTCCGCTGCCGGCCGGGCACGCGGCCCCGGTGGTGGCGGTGGCGCCGCAGCTGGTGGTGCAGGAAGCCGACGGCGCCAGCGTGGTGTACGTGGCCGATGCCGCGAGCAAAACGGCCCGCCGCCGCCGCGTGGTGCTGGGGGCCGTGCAGGGCAGCCAGGTGGTGGTGAGCCAGGGCCTGGCCGCCAACGAGCAGCTCATCGTGGCCGGGCAGCAGCGCCTGCACGACGGGCAGGCCATTCGCATCCTGCAATAACCCGCCCTACCCCCCTCACTTGCTTCGAAGTCACCCAATACCCGACTTCGCATTCCTCAGATAATTATCCTTTGCCGAATATGGAAAATAAAAAGCCGCCGCGCCGCATCAACCTGATTGAAGCGGCCATGAAATACAAGCAGGTCACGTTTGGCATCACCATTATGCTGGCGCTGGCGGGCATCTGGGCCATTTACAGTATGCCGCGCATGGAAGACCCGCGCATCACCATCCGGCAGGGGCTGGTGCTGGCGGCCTACCCCGGCGCCAGCGAGCTGGAAGTGGAAAACCAGGTAACCAAGAAGCTGGAGCAGCAGCTCTTTAGCTACAAGGAAGTGCGCAAGGAGAAAACCTACTCCACGACCAAGGCCGGGGCCGTGGTGGTGAACGTGCAGCTCCAGGACTGGGTGACGGACACCGATAAGTTCTGGGCCAAGCTCCAGGACGGCCTGAATTCCAGCAAGCAGCAGTTGCCGGCGGCTGTGCAGGGCCCGTTCGTCAATGGGGAGTTCGGGGATGTGGCGGCGCTAATGCTGGCCGTGACAGCGAAAGACCGCAGCTACGCCGACCTCAAGGAGTACCTCGACCAGCTGGAAGACGCCATCAAGACCCTGCCGCAGGTGTCGAAGATTCGGCGCTACGGCGAGCAACGCGAGCAGGTGTACGTAACGACTTCGGCGGACCAGCTGCGCCAATACGGGCTCGACTTCGGGCTGATTGGGCAGGTGTTGCAGCGCCAGAACAACGTGCGCTACTCCGGCGAGCTGGCCCTGCCCGATGCCCGCGTGCCGGTCTTTACCGAGGGGCTCTACCGCTCGCAGGAGGCGCTGGCCAACCAACTCGTGTACACCGACCCGACCTCGGGCAGCCAGGTGCGGCTGCGCGACGTGGCGAAGCTCGAACGACGCGACGAAGAATTGACCTCGCGCATCAAAATTGACGGCCAATCGGCCGTGATGCTGACCGTGGAAATGCAGCCGGGCAATAACATGGTCTGGTTCGGCGACCAACTGAATGCGCGCATCAAAGAAGTAGAAGCCAGGTTTCCGGCCGGCGTGAAGGTGCAGGAAATCGTAAGCCAGCCGCGGGTGGTGGACCACAAGCTGAAGGATTTTTTCCTGGAGTTGAGCATTGCCGTGGCCTCGGTGATTGCGGTGGTCATGCTGCTCCTACCCCTCCGCATTGCCCTGATTTCGGCCATTGCCTGCCCGCTGTCCATTCTCATCACGTTTGCCGTGCTGCATATGCTGGGCATGGAGATTCACCAGGTGTCGCTGGCGGCGCTGGTGATTGTGCTGGGCATGGTGGTGGACGACGCCATTGTGGTAGTGGATAATTATGTGGAAAAGCTCGACGAGGGCATGGACCGCTGGGAAGCCGCTTGGCGCTCGGCCACGGCCCTGTTCGTGCCGGTGTTGGCGGCCACGGCCACCATCATCTTCGCCTTTTTGCCCTCGGCCATCGTGTATACGGGCCTGACGCGGGAGTTTTCGATGCACATTCCGGCCACGGTGTCGGTGGCGCTGGTCTCGTCGTTTCTGGTGTCGATGCTGCTCACGCCGTATTTGTGCTATTTCTCGATTCGCAAGGGCTTGCACAGCAAAAAGGCGGATGCGCCGGATGCCAAACCTTCGGTGCTTGACCGGGTGCAGGGGCGCTTCAACCGGGCCGTGGACTGGAGCTTTGCCCACCCCAAACTGGTCTTGACGCTGGGCTTTTCGTCGCTGGCTTTCGCTGGCGTGTTTGGCTCGCAAGTCAAGTTTGAGTACCTGCCCTACTCCGAGCGCGACCAGTTCAACCTGGAGCTGTGGCTGCCCGAAGGCACGCCCGTGGCCCAGACCGAAAAGGCCGTGGACCGCGTGACGGCCGCCATCAAGGGCGATAAGCGCATTAGCCAGGTGGTGAGTTTTATCGGGACGGGTTCGCCGCGCTTTTATTCGAGCTACGCTCCCGAAGCCCCGGCCGAAAACTACGCCCAGGTATTCATTAACACCGTCGATGGCGAAGCCACCGTGGAGCTGGCGAAGGAATACACCCACTCGCTGCAACAATTAGTGCCCGAGGGCTCGGTGCGGGTGCGCCGCCTGAGCTGGAAGGAGACGAAAGCCCCGCTGGAAGTGCGCGTGGTGAGCGACGACGCTACCGACCTGCGCGCAGTGGGCCAGCAAGTGGCGCAGATTTTTGCCGGCACCGCCAACACCCACTTCGTGCGCGACGACTGGCGCAACCCCTACCTGGGCGTGGCCGTGCAAGTGAAGCAGGACGAGGCCGACCGGCTGGGCGTGAGCAAGGAAGCCGTGGGCCAGACCCTCGGCGGCAGCCTCAAAGGATACCCCGTCTCGACGCTCTGGGAAGGCGACAAACCCCTGGATATCGTGCTGCGCCTCGACGAGCGCAACCGCCAGAACCTGAGCGACGTGAGCCAGGTGTATGTGACGACGGCCTACAACACCAAGGTGCCGCTGCGCCAGGTGGCCGACGTGGTGCCGGCCTGGCACCTGAGCAACATCGTGCGCCGCAACGGCCTGCGCACCCTCACGGTGAGCAGCGACACGGATTTCGGCCGGGTAGCGGCCCAAATTCTGGGCGACGTGAAGCCGCAGCTCGACGCGTTGAAGCTGCCCGCCGGTACGCACCTCGAATACGGGGGCGACGACGAATCGGGCCGCGACGCGGCGCCCAACACCAACCTGGCGCTGGGCCTGAGCTTTCTGCTCATTTTCCTGACGCTGCTGCTGCAATTCCGCCACGTGGGCCGCGCCCTTATTGTGCTGTCCACGTTCTTTCTGAGCTTGCCGGGGGCCATGTTTGGCCTGTGGCTGACGGATAACCCGCTGGGCATGACGGCCTTTCTGGGCATCAACAGCCTGCTGGGCATCGTGGTACGCAACGGCATCATCCTGGTGGACTACGCTGATGAGTTGGTGCGCGAGCACGGCTACAGCGTCAGGGACGCGGCCATTGCTTCGGCCCACCGCCGGATGCGGCCCATTTTCCTGACTTCCTCAGCCGCCGCCGTGGGCGTGATTCCGATGATACTGAGCAAGTCGCCGCTCTGGTCGCCGCTGAGCAGCGTCATTGCCTTCGGCATTATGGTGGCCATGATAATGACCCTGTTCGTGGTGCCGGTGCTCTACTACCAGTCGCAGAAAGGCCAGCCCAAACCGGCGGAAGCCGAACCTCAAGACCACGACCAGCCCGCCTTGGCGCTGGCCACTAACTAGTCTTTTCATTGATGAAATTATTGTTTTGTGTGGGCCTGGGGCTACTTGCTCCGGGCCTCGATGCCCAGACCTTGCCCGCCCCTACCCCCCTCGCGCCGCCCAATGCCGCGCCGCTCTCCCTGGCCGAATGCCGGGCCCTGGCCCTAAGCCAGAACCAGCGCCTTACCGCGTCGGGCCGCCGGCAGCAGGCGGCCGAAGCGGGCCGCGACGCGGCCAAAACGAACCGCTTGCCCAAGCTGGATTTCAGCAGCACCGGCTATTACGTGCGCGGCTTGGGCAGCACCCTGAACACGCAGGGCGTGACGGCGGGGGTAGGGATAAATCAGCCGGTGTATTCCGGGGGGCGCCTCCGGGCCCAGCTAGCCAGTGCGGGCGTCACGGCGCGGGCCGCGGCCGAGGACGTGCGCGCCACCCGGCAGCAGCTCGTGGCCGAAACCGACCAGATGTATTGGCGCACCGTGGCCCTGCGCGACCAGGTAACGCTGGCCGGGCGCAACCGCGCCCAGCTGCAAGCCCTGGTGCGTGACCTCGACAACAAGTTCAAGGCCGGCCTGGGCTACAAGGCCGATTTGCTTCGCGCCCAGGTGCAGCTGCGTGATGCCGAGGTATTGCTGCTGCGCACCCGCGACGAGCAGTTCCTCAGCCAGCTGGAGCTGCGCCAGCTTATCGGCCGCCCCGCTGGTGACTCGCTGCGCCTGACCGAATCCATTGAGGGCGAATTTGCCGCCGTCAGCCCCGCCGACTACGCGGCGCGGGCCCTCGCCCAGCGGCCCGACCTACGCCAGCTCGCCCTGACGAATCAGGCAGATTCGCTGCAAATCGACATCGCGCGCAGCGCCCGCCGGCCGCAGGTCAATGCCAGCGTCAATGCCCTGTATTTGCGGCAGCAGCCCGGCTTCCTGCTGCCCGATAGAAACTACACGCCCACCTATGCCCTGCTGAGCGTCAACTTGCCGCTGGTGCACTGGAAGGAAAACCGGCTGCTCGAAACCCAGCGGCGCTACCAGGCCCAGGCCAGCCAGGCCGACCTGGCAGAGGCCCGCCAGCAAGTGGAGTTGGAAGTCAGCCGCGACCTGCTGCGCCTCAACCAGGCCGCCCGGCGCATCGAGCTGCAACGCCTCACGGTGGCGCAGGCCCAGGAAAACCTGCGCCTCAATGATAACCGCTTCCGGGCCGGCCTGCTCTCGCTGGTTGATTTGCTCGAAGCGCAAACCATCAGCCAGCGGGCCGCCGCCGAGCTGGTCGATGCCAAAGCGGAATACCGCATTGCCGAGGCTGCCCTGGTGCAAGCCACTGGCGAGTAGCGCTAACCGGCTCATCTGACCGAAAGCGGCCTGGCTGCTTCCGCGTGCAGGCAGCCAGGCCACGCCGTTGGCTTGCGCTTGCCTACCATTCCCTACCCCCCCGGTCTGGTCCGGCAGCGCTGCCTCCGCTGGTTTACTCCCTGGCCTTTACTCCGCTGCGCTGCGGTATTCCCCCGCCCCATTCGTCTCCCTAACCAGCGGTTCGGCGCCTCCTATGCCAATGCTAGAGCATGCTGGCCGGGGCCGCTGCTCAAACTATTCGTATCATGAAACTCACCTTACTTATCACCAAATTTGCCTTGCCCGGCTTACTCCTGCTGGGCCAGGAAGGGCCGCACTCCAAGCCAGCCAGCACCTCACCAGTTGCCTTGCGGATGCCGGCGCCGCCGACCGGGACTCAGCTGGCCGGTACGGTGCTGGCCGCGCCCTACCAGGTGGTCCGCTCGCTCGTTGGAGGCCGGGTCACGCGGGTATATTTCAATGAAGGCCAAGCCGTGAAAAGCGGCGCCGTGCTGCTAAAGTTAGCCGTAGGCGCGGGCCCCTCCTCGCTGCCGGTTTTCGCATCGGCCCCAGTGGCGGGCGACCTGACCAACGCGCGGGTGAAAGTTGGTCAGTATCTGGCAGCGGGGACGCCCTACGCGCGCCTCGCCCCTCGCGGCCCGGTGTGGATCCGGATGGCAACGGCCGCCGCGGCCCGGCTCCGTTCCGGCGACTCCTTGCGGATAATAACTGGTCCGGCGGGGCTGGCTGGAGTCGTCACGCCCCTGACCGCCCTATTGCCGGGCCCCGACTCAAGCACCGTGGTGCTGGTATTAGGCCAGGTGGGGTGGCCGCCCGGCACGGCCGTCGAAGTCGTGGTAGCACCCCTACGGCCCCTGCCCAATTCCGGCATTACGCCAGTTAACTGACTAGATTCACTGGCTCGGGCTGGGCGGGGCTGCTACCCGTTCTGGTTTAGCGCAGCGGATTATTCGAAGCCCCGGCTCTAAGAGCGTATCCAAATAGGGATTAAATTTGGTTCATGGCTACCGTACAAGAGTTTACCATTTCCGACACTTTATGGGCCCGGCTTGAGCCGTTGCTTCCCATGCATGTAGCCAAGCCTCACCCGCTGGGCCGGCACCGGCGGCGCATTGCCGACCGAGAAGTGCTGAACGCCATTTTCTTTGTGCTGCGCACGGGTTGCCAATGGAAAGCTCTGGATGCAACAGGTTTGTGCAAGGGTTCGACGGCGCACAGTCGGTTTCAGGAGTGGGTGCAGGCGGGCGTTTTTGCCCGTCTCTGGGACGAGGCCTTGCAGGATTACGACGACTTGCTAGGACTGATATTTTGCCTGGATGGCCCTCGACGGCTCGCTGCACAAAGCGCCGCTGGGCGGGGGAAAAAACCGGGTCCAATCCCACGGACCGCGGCAAAGGCGGCGTCAAGCGCAGCCTGCTGACCGAAGCGCGGGGCATCCCGGTGGGGCTGGTGCTGGAGGGGGCCAACCGGCACGACATGAAGTTGACGGAAGTCACCTTGCGTAGCTTGCCCCCGGCCGCCGAAGCGGCCCGCTATGCCCATCGGGCGGCCGGCCACGACCAGCACCTGTGCCTGGACGCCGGCTACGACTACGACCAGGTGCGGGAAGTGGTCGACACGTTGGGCTACACGGCTCACATCCGGCCGCGAGGCGAAGAGGTTCAGGCCAAAAAAGCCGGCCAGCAAGCCCGGCGCTGGGTCGTGGAACGGACGCATTCCTGGCTCAACCGCTTCCGACACCTGCTCACCCGCTGGGCTAAAAAGCCCGAAAATTACCTGGCCATGCTCCATTTTGCCTGCGCCCGAATTACCTGGTACAATTGCCTATTTGGATAGGCTCTAAGTTACTTCTGAACTCTCCAGCGTTACTAGCTCACACTCCCTAGTAGTTTAGGCAGGTAAACCATCTCTCGATGAAAACGGCACCAATAGTAAAACCGGGCGGGTTGAATCAACCCGCCCGGTCACGGCAGCTCAGGCTGCACAGCAGCAATTGATACTACTTACTTATTCACCACCAGGCGCTGGACACTGCGGCCATCGCCCTGCTGCACTGCCACGGAATATACCCCGTTAGCGAGCTGCGGCAGCGGCAGGCGCAGTTCATTACGGCCGGCCTGGACGGGCCGCTCGAAGCGGGCCACGCGCTGGCCCAACGCGTCGTACACGTTTACCTGGGCGGGCTGAGCCACGAGGGCTTCGAGAACCAGGGTTACTTCATCGCGGGCCGGGTTGGGATAGAGCTGCACGACCAGCGCGGGCCGGGTCGCGCCGGCCGGGGTAGTGCTGGCTAGCGCCGTGGTCCGGGCTCCGGTGGCTGGCACTAGGCGCGCCAAAGCGGTGGCCAGTAGCGCCCGCTTGCTCAGGCCGGGACCGGCGTAGCTCACGCCCAGCACCTGGTCGCCGCCCGCCTCGAAGAAGGTGACCGTCAGGGCGTGGGTACCGGCTTTTAGGCCAATCTGGCCGCTCTTCTCCTGATTGCCGTGCAGCCCATCGTTGTCCACCACCACGGCCGAGCCGATGGCGAGTCGGGAGCCGTCGTCGGAATTGGTATAAAAGGTGTAGACGCCATCGGCGGGCACCGTCACGAAGCCGGTGTAGCGGAAGGCGAAGTTGTCGTCGCGCTGACGTGAGGTCAGCTCGAAGGCGGCCGTGGTGCCGGTCTTGACGGGCGTCAGGCTGGCGAAGGGGGGTAGGGAACCCCAGCCGGTGCCCTCGTAGTAAGCGTAGTCGAGGCCGGCAGCGGTGCCGGTCGGGTTTTCGGGCGTGCGCAGGCCCGCGGTGCCCGCGTCGTTGGTGACCGTGAAAGTGACCGTGATTGGGGTGCCGGCGGTGCCGCCCCCGCCGCCGCCAGTGTAGGGCGTCACGGTGAGCGTGTGGCTGCCCACGGTGGGCGTCCAGGCGTTGTAGTTGGGCCGCCCGTTGCTGGTGCCGTTGTCGCCGGCAATAGCGTAGGGCGGCTGACTTTCCACCTTGTAATTGGCATTGCCGTCATACGCGAAGCGCACGCTGCCCACCGTGGCGGGGTTGGTGTTGGCCCGGATGTTCAGGTTGCGGGTGGGCAAGGTGGCCAGGTTGAGGGTGGCGCCACTGGGTAGCGGGTCGTAGCCGTCCAGGGGCAGGTCGGTGTCGGCGTTGAAGAGCGTGAGCGAGGTCACGGCTTGCCCGCCGGTGGGCGGCACCACGACCTTGAACGTGGCCGTGTAAGTCACGTCGTCGGTGGGCGTGGTGATTACGTGATTCTGGGCGCCGCCGTCCGACCACGACACAAACTCATACGTCACGCCGTTCACGGTCTGGGGTGAGGGGGCCCCAATGGTGAAGGGGATGCCTTCCACGCCGACCGTGGCCAGCGGGGTGGCGCGCGGGGCGTTGTCGAGCGTCAGCTGCAAGCCGGCGGGGCTGGTGGCCAGGGTGAAAGTGGTATTGCGCGGAAAAATCTCGACGTAGCTCGTGCCTTTCAAGCCGCCCGCGTCGGTCACGGTCAAGGTGAGGCGATACCGGACGTTGGCCGCCTTTTCCTCGATGGGAATCGTGAACGAGCCGGTTTTGGCCCCTTGGTTAAACGGCGTGCCGTCGTGCACGTGCGTATCGTGGTAAAAATCAAGCTGCCACGAAAACGCACTGGCCGGCAGGGCGCCTTGCTCGGGGTCGGTGGCATCGCCCGAGAACGTGAGCGTGGTGCCCGCCACGTAGGTCGTGCCGGCTGCCGGCGTCAGAATGGTGGCCGTGGGCGCCGTGTTGGGGGCCGTAATGGTAAGGGTAGCCGCGTTGCTCGTGACCGACCCGACCGAGTTGGTGATTACCACGCGGTACTGGCCGGCGTTGGCCACTGTGGGGCTAGGGATAGAATAGCTGCTGCCCGTGGCGTTGGTGGGGAGGTCTACGCCATCTTTCTGCCACTGGTAGCTCAGCGGGGCCGTGCCAGTCGCCGCCACCGAAAAGGTGACCGCTACGCCCGGCGCGACGGCGACGCTCTGCGGGTGGGTGGTAACGACCGGCGCGCTGCTGGCGGCCGTGTACACGATTTTGTAGAGCGCCACGGCCGGGTAGCGTGCCAGGTAATACAGGTTGCCGTCGGGCCCGGTTTCCAGGCCCAGCGACTGTGAGGGCAGGTTGGTGGCAAAGCCCTGGAACGGGGCCGGGCTGCTGCTGGCCGGGTCGAGGTAATTAATCCAGCTGTTGCACAGGTCCTGGAAAAAATACTTGCCTCGGTACTGGGCCGGGTAGTTGGTGCTGGCCGGGTTGAAGAACGTGCCGCCCGTGATGGCGCAGCCGTTTTGATTGACAGGCAGGGTGTTATTGTGCGAGTACGCATACAGCGGGCCCGTGTCGCCGGGGCGCAGATTATTGTAGCCCTCGCTGTGCTGCCAGCCGAAGTTGCGCCCGCCCACGCTGGCGTCGTTGATTTCCTCCCAGGAGCCGCCCCCCACATCGTTGATAAAAATCTTGCCCGTCCCGGGCTGGATGCCAAAGGTGTAGGGGTTGCGCAGGCCGTAGCTCCAGATGCGCTGGCGCTGGGCCGACAGACCGCTGCCTACGTAGGGGTTGCCGGCTGGCACCGAGCCGTCGGGGTTGAGGCGCAGCAGCTTGCCCATGTACGTGTCCAGGCCCTGGGAAGGTATTTCGCCCCCGGCGTTCTCGCCCACGGCCACGTAGAGCTTGCCGTCGGGCCCGAAGTGCATGGCCCCGCCGTTGTGGTTGGTGGCGGTGGGGTCCAGCGGGTCGAGGTTGAGAATCACCTGCCCGGTGCTTAGGTCAGCCACGTCGCCGTTGGCCGCGCTCGCCGTGTAGCGCACAATGCGGTTGTTGGCCCCGCTAGCCAGCGTGTAGTAGAGATAGACGTAGCGATTGGTCGAAAAATTGGGGTCTAGGGTGACGCCGACCAGCCCGCGCTCGCCCCTCGAGTCCACGGTCAGGCTCACGAAGGGGGTGGGCAGCAAGACGCCGTTTTTGATTATGCGCAGCCTGCCGGCCTGTTCGGCGGCGAAAATGCGGCCGTCCGGCGCGAAGGTGAAAGCCGTGGGATTTACGAAGCCGTTGACCACCAGCGAGGCGCTGAAGCCGGGGGGGAGGGTAGGCTGAATGCCTTGGGCCAGCGCTGCTCGGCCGGTCAGCAGGCCCAGCAGCACGAGCAACACGAGCGCCAACCTGGCGGCCATCGCGGGCCGGGAGGGGGGGTAGGCGGAGGCTACAATTGGAAGGCGTTTTGGCATGGTGGTCCGGGATTTAGGGTGAAAGAATGCAAGAAATAGTCAGCAGAAAAGCTAGGGAAAGCACGTCAAAGTAGGAAAAGCAGGTCGGCCAGCTACTCAAACGGGCGGGTTCATTACGACCCGCCCGTTTGGTGTTTTCAGCTCAGAAAGGGGCTTTTATTTTATTCTTTGACGAAGCGCTGGGTCTGCACGGCGCCCGCGCTGGTGGCGCGGAGCAGGTAGATGCCCTTAGCCAAGCCGGAGAGGTCGAGGCGGCCGGCATCGGCTGGCTGCTTGAGTTGCGCCTGCTGCACCAGCCGGCCCTGCCCGTCGTACACGCCCACCGTGGCGGGGTAGGCCGCGATGCCAGTGAGCGTGGCTGTGCTTGTAACCGGGTTCGGGAACACGCCCAGCGCTGTCCCAGCCGGGCCGGCGGTGGACTGAGCGGCCAGCGCCCCTTTGGCACTGGTGGCCGCCGCACCGTACACTTCCAGCTCGTAGAGCGAGTAGCCCCAGCCCGTGCCGCGGGCCTTGAGGTTGAGGCGCAGGTAGCGGCCGGTGCCCGCAAGGCCGGTCCAGTCATTGACCAGCACCGAGTTACCGGTCACCGCCTTGAGTGGCTTCCAGTTGGTGGTATCAGCCGAAATCTCCACGTTATAGTCCTTGCCGTAGGCGCCTTCCCAGGTCAGCTTGACGCGGTTCACGGTGTAGCTCGCGCCCAAATCCACGCGCAGCCACTGCGCGTCGGCACGGGCGCTGGCCCAGCGCGTGCCGCCGTTGCCATCCACGGCCGCGGAGCCGGGGAACTGCTGGCCATTTTCCAGCGACGACACGCGCACCGGCTTTTTCAGGGCCAGGTTCGGGCCCACGGTCGTCGTTGGCGCTGTCACCGTGACCGATGCCGTGCCCTTTACGCTGCCGCTGGTGGCCGTCACCGTGAAGGGGCCGCCCACGGTGCTGGCCGCAAACAAGCCGCCGCTGCTGATGGTCCCGCCACCGCTTACCGTCCAAGTGGGCGTGGTGGCAAAGGCGTTACCGAACTGGTCTTTGCCCTGCGCCGTGAACTGCTGGCTGGCACCCGACACCACGGAAGCCGTGGCGGGCGTGACCGTGAGGCTCGTCAGGACCGGAGTGGCTGCGGCGGCCTGCACCGTGAGGCTGGCCGAGCCGCTCACGCCGCCCGCCGTGGCCGTGATGGTGTAAGTGCCCGTCGCGCTGGCGGTGAAAACGCCCGCGCTGCTAATCGTGCCGCCGCTGGCCGTCCAGGTCGGGGTGGTGGGGTAGGGATTGCCGAACTGGTCGAGGCTGGTGGCCTTGAAGGTCACGCGCTGGCCGGCCGCCACTTTGCTGAAGTTCGGGGTGACGACGATTGACTTGAGCGCCGGGTCCTGGTGCGTGAGGCCGAACACCTGGATTTCGTAGAGCGAGTAGCCGTAGGGCGAGCCACGCTCCACGCCCTGCATCCAGACGTAGCGGCCGCTGGCGCCGGCCGGCAGCGGCAGGTCGTCGGTGTTGCCGTTGCCAGCGGTTTCGGTGTAGAGCACGCGGCGGGCTTGCAGCGTGTCGTCGGCCGCTTCAATCCGGTAGGCTTTGCCGTAGGCGTTTTCCCAGTACAGCACCACGCGGCTCAGGTCATACTGCTGGCCCAAATCCACCCGCAGCCACTCGCCATTCAGCTCAGCGCTGCCCCAGCGCGTGTCGGGCGAAACGCGGACGCTCGTGCCGTCGGTGGCGTAGAAGGGGGCCAGGTTGCCCCGCCCCGACGAAGCCCGCGTGGGCTTGTTCAACGCTAGATTCGTAGGCTTGGGCACCACGCTCACGGAGGTCGACGCCACGACGCTGCCGGCCTGCACCTTCACTACGAACGTGCCGATGGTGGTCGAGGTGAACACGCCGCTCGCCGCGTCGATGTTGCCCCCGCCGCTGACCGACCAGGTGAGGGGGGTAGGGAACGGATTGCGGTACTGATCGAAAGTCTTGGCGAAGAACGTCAGCGCGTCGCCCTGCGCCACTTTCACCTGGGCCGGGCCCACCGCAATGGAATCGGCCACCGGCGTGGCGCGCACCTGAATGGTGGCCGTTGATGATTTGCCACCGCCGCTGGCCACCACCGTGGCCGTGCCCGCCGCCGTGGCCGACGCCGAAACCACTCCGGTGGCCGAAACCGAGATTCCGGTGCCGCCCGAACTCGTCCAGGTCGGCGTGAAGGCGAAGGGCTGGCCGGTCTGGTCGGTGCCGCGCGCGGTGAGGGGTAGGGAAGTGCCCTGGTAAATGAAGGTCGAAATCGGGTCCACTTTCACGGTGGTAAGCGCGATGCTCTGCCCGACGAGCACGTCGGCCGTGCTCGTCACGCCGCTGGCCGTGGCCGTCACTTTAAAGGCGCCGTTGGCCGCGGCCGTGAACAGGCCGTTGGCATCGATGCTGCCGCCGCCCGAAACCGCCCAGGTGATGGTTCCGGCGGCGAGGTTGGCGCCGAACTGGTCTTTGCCCTGGGCCGCAAACTGCACTTTTTGCCCTACCCCCACATTTTGCGACAAAGCCGGCGTGAGGGCCAGGCTCGTCAGCGTGGGCTGCTGCACTACGTTCACCGTGCGCAGGTTATCAATATAATACGTGGTGCCCGTGAACTTGCCCAGCTCGAAGAGCACCGCCACGCGGTCCACCAGGTTGTCGGGCACCCCGTTGTCGGGCTGGGAGCCGAAGGTGAAATACACGGTGTGCCAGGCGCCCTGCACCGTGGTGGTGCCTAGGTAGTTGCTGTGCTTGCCGCTGTTTTCCGAGGTGCCGAGCAGGGTGCTGGCATCGAGGCCCATGAGCACGGGCGTACCGGCCGGCGCGTCGGTGTACACGTCGAGGGCGAACTTCTGCTGCCGGTTCTTGAGGGCGCCCGCGTTCAGGGGCGCCGCGTTCCGGTTAAAGTAAAGCAAGTCGTACTGCGCGGTAGCGCTGCGCACGTATTTGGCCACGTTGGCCGAGGTATTGCTGCCTCCCGGTGTGGGGTTGGCCACCTTCGGCGAGTAGGCGCCCGTGGTGGCGGCGTTGGCGGTCAGCAGGTCGTTGGCGTCGTAGTCTTCCAGCACGTTGGCCAGCACCAGCGACTCCTTCGGGGCCGTCGAGTTGAGACGGATATTATCGAAGTAGTAGGTGTTGGTCGTGTTCGTGACCGGGTTAAACAGGAACACCAGCTTGTCCACGGCGGCATCGGAAGCGCCGCGGTCGGGCACCGACGAGAGCGAGAACGTGACCGTTTCCCACTGGTTCTGCTTCATCGTCACGGCCTCGAAGTTGGCGTAGCGGCCGTTCGGGTAGTTGCCGGCCTGGGCGATGCTGCTGATTTCGAAGTTCAGCGAAAGCTTGGTGCCCACGGGCGCGTCGGAGTACACGTCCATCGACACGGTGCTCGTGCCCAGCCGGAACGGCCGGCCGTCGGCAATGGCGAGTGTCTTGTAAACCAGCGCGTCGTAGAGGGCGCCGGAGTCGCGCACGTACTTCGCTACCGTGGCTGAAGAATTCACGCTGCCAGCGGCGGGGTTGGCCTGCACCGCGTACTGGCCGTTGGCGAAGTCCTTGGTGAGCTGGTCGTTGCCGTCGAAGTTCTGAAGTACGCGCGTATCGAGCACGCGGGGCGGGCCGCCGGGCTGGCCGGTGCGCAGGTTGTCGAAGTAGAAGACGTTGCCGGTGTTGGTGACCGGGGCGAAGAGCAGAATCCACTGGTCCACGTTCGAGGCGCCGGTGCCGCCGTCGGGCGAGCCGGTGTAGCTGAACTCCAGGGTTTCCCACTGCCCGCGCCTGGTCGTCACGGCGTCGAAGTTGGCGTAGCGGCCGGTGGGGTAGTTGTCGGCGCGGGCGGCCTTGCTGTTCTCGAAGTTCAGCGACACGTGCGTGCCCGGCGCGGCGTTGGTATACACGTCCAGCAAAATACGGCGCTTGCCGATGGCGAAGTCGCCGGCCGGCGCCGCGTTCACGCCCAGCATTCCAATCACGTCATACAGCGCGCCGTCATTCCGAATGTATTTGCCCACTTTGGGCGAGGGATTAATCGAGTTGACCAGCGGATTGGGCACGCCCTTGCTGAGCGTGCCCGATACGTTGACGTAGTTGAAAGCCGGGGGCGCCTCAAAATTTTCGAACACCTTGTCGGCCACGAAGGGCGCTTCCGTCACGACGTTCAGCGAGTAGTTGTTCGTGCTGCAAGATGAGCTAACCTGCGTGCTGACCAGACCGCCGGTCTGGCCCCAGTCAACCGTCACGGTAGGCGTGCCCTGCCCGGAAACGATTGTGGCGCCGGCCGGCACAGTCCAGTTGTACTTATAGGTGCCGTCGTCGGTGGTGCTCACCGTGTACTGCTTGTTTTGCTCGCCCTGGTACACCTTATCGTCGCCGCTGACGAAAGTGCTGTAAGCACCTTTGTACACGTGCACCCAGTCAATGGTGGCCGACATGGGCGTGACAGTCGTGGCATCGGGGTCGCCGGAGTAGCTGCCGCCCATGCCCACGCTCAGCAGCAGGAAGAAAGGCCGGTTGAAGGGCCGGTAGCCATTGATGGGGTTGGTCAGGTCCAGCACGTGGTATGGCTTGCTCGGGTCATCGATGTACCACTTGATGTAAGTCGGGCTCCACTCGATGCCGGCTACGTGAAAGTCGTCGGCCCACTTCTGGCCGGCGGGCAGCTCGACTGCGCCCTGCGAGATGGCATCCCTACCCTCGGGGCCGGCGAAGTGCGCCGTGCCGATGTTGCGGCCGGGCGTGCGGCCGGTGTTCTCAAAAATGTCAACCTCGCCGCACTTGGGCCAGGTCACCGACTCAAAATCGGAGCCCAGCATCCAGAACGCGAAGCCGTTGCCCTGGGTGTCGACGCCCTTCACCCGCGCCTCGACGCGGCCGTATTGGAAGTCGAGCTTCTTATAGGTACGCAGCCGGGCGCTGGTGTAGTGAAAGCCTTCGTATTCCTCCTTGCGGATAGTGAGCACGAGCTTGCCGTCCACGATTTTGGCGTTTTCGGGGCGCGTGGTCGGCAGGTCCAACTGGCCGGTACCCTGGTTGCGCGGGGTTTCCAGTTCCCACTTGCTCAGGTCGATATTGGGGCCGCTGAACTCGTCCTGCCAGGTGAGCTTTTCGCATTGGGCCCAGGCGGCAGTTGGGCCTAGCAGCAGAGCGACAGCCAGCAGTAGCGGCAGCGTCCGCAGGCTGCTGACGAGCTTATTGGTTCGATAAAGGAAGTTTGTTGAGGTGGACATGAAAGAGTGGTTAAGTGGATAATTCTTGATGCACTAAACCTACCTCATACCCAGGCTCAGACGAAAAAAGACACTACGGGGTCAGTACGGGGCCGCTAAAAAGCCCGGTATATGTACAATTTTTATAATTATTCATTTATTATTTATAACTAAATACACAAAACAGACCAGCCGACTTTCTGTCTACTAGAGGCAAGGAGTACTGCCTTAATGTCGGCCACCGCACATCGGCTTGGTACACAAGGTCCGCAAACCAGTTGCTCAGTGGCTCACCTACTTTACCTCTGTCACCAGCCGGGTATCACCAGAAAACTTGCGAAAACCGCTTAGCCACCTGTCAGCAAAACAAGGGGCTAGGCAGGCTGCTGACTCTTGGTGTTATTTATCACTAAGGTTGCTCCTGAGGCCCTGCGAGCCCTAGCCAGACTGCGAAGCCGCGCGGCGGGTTACTAGCGGCAGGGGGGGTAGGAATACACCGAGCCAGTGCAAGTAGTAGGACCGGGACGACGGGCGGCATTCCAGAAAACAAGGGTCTGCCTGGCGGCGCGCAAGCAGGCGCTTCTCGGCAGCTTGTGGTTTGGCTCGTGTGCGAGGCTCCGCCCTGCCAAATTCCCTACCCCCGCATTACCTACAAAGTGTCTCGGTGTCTTGTCCCGGCACAGTGCTCGCTGTATTAGGCTCACTGCCAATCTTTTCAGGTAACTATTGCAGGCTGCACAGTCAGGCGGTTTTGGGGTGACTTTCAGGCTCCCGTAGTTCTCCCGTAGCTTGGCCTGCTGGTGTTTTTTAGAAGGGGTAGGACCTTTAGGCCACTTCTTCCGGGAAGTCTATTTTTTTTCTCACCCATCTAAAACCTACCCGATAGCGCATGAAAAACCTACTTCTTCTCTTATTGCTGCTAGGCACCAGCCTGGCAGCCAACAGCCAGACGGCCCCGACCTGGACCCAGGTCTGGAGCGACGAGTTCAGCGGCACCACGCTGGACCAAACCAAATGGACCTACGAAACCGGCACCGGCGTCAACGGCGACTTCGGCACCGGGCAGCTTGACCGCGCCACCGACCGCCCCGAGAACGTCGCCATCGAGCAGGGCATTGCTGGCGCTACCGGTGGGGCGCTGCGCATCAGCACGCGCAAGGAAACCTACCTTGACCGCAACTACACCAGCGGGCGCATCAACACCAAGGACAAGGCGTTCTGGGGGCCTAACCACCGCATCGTGGCCCGCGTCTGGCCGAAGGGCGTGCGCACCAAGGGCCAGGGGTTTGCCTTCTGGATGATGGGTAACGAGCACCCGACGGGCGTGCAGGAGCTGACCTGGCCCCAGCTGGGCGAAATCGACATCATGGAGTATGTGGGCTCCATCCCCGACCACAACCTGGGCACGGTGCACTACGCCTGGTACTACAACAACAACCAGTATCAGGACGGCAATCACGGCCAGCACGGTGCCTACTACAGCTTTGCCACCAAGCAGACGCCCGACCGCGAGGAATGGATTCGGCTGGACCTGAAGGCCATCTACTCCATCAACCGGGTGAACCTGAGCTGGGAAAACAAGAACAGTAAGAACTACAACATTGAAACCTCGCTCGACGGCACCAGCTGGGCCCCGGTATTCAGCACCACGACCGGCGACGGCGGCATCGACGATGTAACGTTCGCCGCTACCAATGCCCGCTTTGTGCGGGTGCGCGGCACCGGCCGGTCGGACGACTATGGCTACTCCCTGTTCGAATTTCAGGTGTATGGCGCGGGCAGCGCTACCAACCTAGCCCTGGCCAGCGAGGCCAGCGCCAGCAGCTCGCAGGCCTCCGACCTGCTGCCGCGTAATGCCATCGACGGCCAGACCAGCACCCGCTGGGGCAGCGCCCCACGCAATCCGGAGTACCAGACCGGCACTGTGGCCAGCACCACCGACCCCAACATTGGCGCCAACGGCTGGCACGAGTACGGCATCGACTGGTTCTCGGACCGCATGGAGTTCTTCGTGGATGGCAGCGTCTACCACATTCACTACTTCAACGACGGCGCGGTGTCGGGCAAGGTCGACGGTGAGAACGAAGAGGCTCTGGCCGTGGTCAATGGCAAGAAGCTGAAGAAGTCGGAGTACTCGAACCTTTACCCCGAGTGGCACCCGTTTGAGCACAAGATGTACGCCATCCTGAGCGCGGGCGTCGGTGGCAGCGGCAACACCTACGGCGGCTCGGTGACGGGCGAGCCGGCCGTGTTTCCGGCCGACGTGTACATCGACTGGGTGCGGGTCTATTCCAATGGCCTGACATTTAACCCGCCGCCCACCGTCAAGCTGACCGGGCCCACCGGCGCCGACACCTACCCTGCCCCCGGCAGCGTGACGCTCACCGCTGAGGCTTCCGACACGGAAGGCGGCACCATCAGCTCGGTTTCGTTTTACAATGGTACCGCCCTGATTGGAACGGATAACGCCGCTCCGTTCAGCTATAACTGGACTAACGTGCCGGCCGGCAATTACGTCATCACGGCCAAGGCCACCGACAACGGCGGCATAACTTCTACCTCCAACGCGGTGAAGGTTGCGGTCAATGGTCCGACCTCTAACCTAGCCCTGAACCGGCCGGGTACGGCCTCCTCGACCCTAGGCGACCAAGGTGCCTCGCGGGCGTTCGATGCCGACCTAGGTTCCAAGTGGGAAAGCGTGCACGCTAATGCCACCGACTGGATTTACGTGGACCTGGGTAACACCTACGAGGTCAACCGGGTGAAAATCCTCTGGGAAAGCGCTTTTGCCAAGGATTATGACATTAAGTTTTCCGCCGACAAGACCAATTGGACGCCTATCAAGTCCATTACGGGCAACACGACCACCACGAACGACATCACGGGACTCTCGGGCAAGGCGCGGTACGTAGGTATCTTCTGCTTAACCAAGCAGCTTCCGGCCTACGGGTACTCGATTTACAACGTGGAAGTGTACGGGTCGGGCGGCACCACCGCCAATGCGGCGCCCGCCGTCAGTATCACCGCGCCAGCGGCCAATGCCTCCTTCACGGCGCCCGCTACCGTCAACATGACGGCCAATGCGTCGGATACTGACGGCACCGTCAGCAAAGTGGAGTTCTACCAGGGCGCTATCCTGCTCGGCACCGATGCGTCCGCCCCGTACAGCTTCAGCTGGACTAATGTGGCCGCAGGCACCTATTCCATCACGGCCAAAGCTACCGACAACGGCGGCCTGACGACCACCTCGGCGGCCGTGGCGGTCACCGTTGGCACCACGCCGCCCAGCTCTACCGGCGACCTGGCGCGGGGCAAGCCGGCCACGGCATCGAGCACGCGCAACGGCAACGTGGCGGGCTTCGCCGTCGATGGTGACCCGGCGAACACGCGCTGGGAGAGCGCCATTACGGGCACGGCTGCCGTGGATGACAACCAGTGGCTATACGTTGACCTGGGCGCTACCTACAACATTAACGAAGTAAAAATCACCTGGGAAAACGCCTTGGGCAAGGATTACCGGGTGGAAGTAAGCTTCGACGCCACCACGTGGACCAGCCTGCGGGAAGTTACTGGCAACACGGCGCGGGAAAATGACCTCACCGGCCTGCGGGGCAGCGGCCGGTACGTGCGGGTGTTGGGCCTCACGCGCGGCACGGGCTACGGCTACTCCATCTACCAGCTCGAAGTGTATGGCTTCCCTGGCGCCGCGCCCACTGGCAAAACCGTTCCGGGCAAGATTGAGGCCGAGAGCTACGACGCCATGAAGGGCATTCAAACCGAGCCCACCGCCGACGCGAACGGTGGCCTGAACGTGGGCTACATCGATGCGGGCGACTACCTGGACTATAAAGTAACCTCGTCCGTCAATGCCTACTACACGGTGCAGTTCCGGGTGGCCAGCTGGATAAACGGGGCCCAACTCCAGCTCCAGCAGCCCCAAGGCCTGGAAGGCATCGCCACCCTGGCGACCGTCACGCTGCCCAACACGGGCGGCGGCCAAAACTGGCAAACCGTGACCATTAATAACGTCACGCTGCCGGTCGGGGCGCTGACCCTGCGGGTGCGGGCTCTCACCGGCGGGTTCAACTTCAATTGGCTGAGCTTCGCGCAGCAAAACGGGCAGCAAATCAGCGCCCGGCCAGCCGCTGCGGCTGCCGCCGTAGCACCCACAAGTCAGGTCATGGGCTACCCGAACCCAGTCGAAACCAGCTTCTACCTGCACAACGCGGCGGAAAACGCGCCGGTGAAGATTGTGGACATGACCGGCCGGGTCGTGCTGCAAACCACAGTCCACAACAGCGCCGTCGAGGTGAATACGCTGCGGGCTGGTACTTACGTACTGCTTGTTGAGAGCAAGAATGGACTTCAGCGGCTGAAGCTGAATAAGAAGTAAGCCGAATCGCTTACTCAGCTCATTGAGTTGAGCTACGAAACGCCCCCTGCTGAAGCGCCTCAGCAGGGGGCGTTTTTGTGTGCCGGAAGGGCAGCTTTAGTGCCGGCGCGGCGGGGCGTACCAGTGTGGTTATCAACCTTTACAACTGTCTAATGTCTGACCTGGGGGGACAGTACTCAAAAGGAACAGTAGTCGAAAAAGGCATTTCTAATCCTTTAGAACGTCCTGCTTTATTTGGCGTCCGCTTGTCGAAGCATCTCGCGTGAGTCGTTGAACGATGCGAGCGAGATGCTTCGACAAGCGGACGCCAAATAAAGCAGGACGTTCTTTTTGCTTACTGTCTACACCCCCAGCGCAGTCGCACAAGCAGTTGAAAGTCTGAAGAAGAAGTTGGAGAATGGGAAGAACGCAGATTATTTTCAATGCTCTCCGCCCAACTCGCCCAAGCCCACCTGCCAGCGCCCGCTGCTCGCCTGATGCCAGCCAGCTTTCCCTGCCCTTCAGCATCCTGGCCTATAACTGAGTTGGCCGTAATAAGGGGGGAGGAACAAGTAAGGGCCCCAGCCCGCCTCAACTCAGTTGAAGCGGGCTGGGGCCCCTGGGCACCCGGATTTAAAGAGATATTCGCCAGAGCCGGGCCGCATTGCCGGCCTGCGGCAGCTAGCTAGCTACTTCACAAAGCGCCGGCTAACACGCTGCCCTTCAGCCGTGAGCAGCAAGGTGTACATGCCGGGCTGGAGGCCGGACACATCGAGGCTGCCCGCACTAGCCGCGCCGCTGGCCACGGACTGGCCCAGGGCGTTGAGAATCTGGTAGCGGCTGCCGGCCAGGCTCAGCAAGGAGCGCAGTTGCAGCCGGTCGGTTACGGGGTTGGGGTATACTTCCAGGGCTTCGCCGGCCGCAGGGGGGGTAGGCGCGCCGGCCGCCCGCAG
The DNA here is from genome assembly GCF_964243305.1 of uncultured Hymenobacter sp. Classification (GTDB taxonomy): domain Bacteria; phylum Bacteroidota; class Bacteroidia; order Cytophagales; family Hymenobacteraceae; genus Hymenobacter. Next base: position 32,486 of record NZ_CAXTEF010000009.1, on the reverse strand, counting down.
GGCCGGGCGGGCCGCAGTGGTGAGCGGGGTGATGCGCAGCCAGTTCAGGTTCCAGCCGCCCGCCACGGCCCGGATGCCCAGGTTGTAGGTGCCAGCCGTTACGCTTACGGTTTGCGAGATGGTGGTCCACTTCTGCCAGCCGCCGGTGGCCAGAATTGGCACGGTGGTGCCCAGGGCCGCGCCGCTGAGGTCGGTCGCCAGGCTACCGCCGTTGGGGCTGGCCACGCGGTATTCAATGGAGTAGGAGCCCGTCGTTGGGAAGTTGACGGCATTGTAGGTCATCTTATCGTCGGCATCAATGTAGCCCACGTTCCGGCCGCCGTCCGTGTCGCTGGTCGTTTCCACGCCCACGCCGCTCATGCTGCTGTAGTTTTCCGCCTGAATGAGGTTGGCTGTCGGCGTGGGGGTAGGGGCCGGAGTTGTCGTGGCCGCCGAGCCGTAGGCGTTGATTTCGTAGATGGAGTAGCCGTAGGCGCTGCCGCGCCGGCTGCACGCCACCCGCAGGTAGCGCCCGCTGCCCGCCAGCCCAGTGAAGTCATCCACCCCACCGTCGCCGTTGATAACGGTCTGGATGGGCGTCCAAGTGTTGCCGTCCGGAGAAGTCAGCAGCTTGTAGTCCGCCGCGTAGGCCGGGTCCCAGCTGATGCGCACGTGCGAAAATTTCTGCGCCGTGCCGAAGTCCAGCTGGAAGTACTGCGCGTCGGTCCAGGCGCTGGCCCAGCGGGTGTTGATGTTGCCATCGATGGCGTTGGCGGCCCCCAGCGAGCTGTTTTCGCTCGATTGCGCCGTGGCCGCTACCGGCGTGAGGCGATTAGCCAGCAGCGGCGAGCCGGCGTAGGGCTGGTTGACGTAGAGCTGGCCCAGCTCGGTGAGCTGCCCGTCGGCGCCGAGCAGGTTGATGTTGGGAATCTCGTTGTTGCGCCCCGAAAACCACGAATAGCGGAAGACCGCCGGCTCGTTTTCGAGGTAGTTCACCGCGTCGATGAGGTACTTTTTCTGCACGCCCAGCGTAATCCTGCTGTGGTCCATGTCGCCGCAGGAGAACTCAGTGAGCCAGATGGGCTTGTTATACTTCTTCAGCTCCGCGATTTTCTGACGCAGGTACTGCTCCTCGCACACGTAGGTGTGCACGGCGATGTAGTCGACCTGGCAGTTGGGGCAGGCGGCAAAAAAAGCGTCTAGGTATTGGGTGGGCGAATAATACGTCACCCCATTCTCACTCACGCAGTCGCCGCAGTAGTTCACGGCCGGCGAGACGAGCTTGAGGTTTTTGCGGGCTGCCACGTCTTGCAGCACCGGCCAGAGCGCCGCCGCCTGCTTGGGCGTCAGGTTGGCTTGCAGACGGAAGTTGGGCTCGTTGAAGCCCAGTAGATATTTGGCCCCCGCCGGAATCTTGGCCGCCAGCCGGTCGGCCGTGACGGTGCTGCCATCCAGGGTCGCGTTCCACTGCATGGGCACGAACTCCGCGCCTAGGCCCTGATAAATGCTCGCGACGGCGGCTTTAGGAACGGGGCCCCAGCCGTACCACCAGCTCAGGCCGGGGGCCAGCGCTTGGAGGTCGGCCGCCGTGAGAAAGTCGTAGGCTAGGCCGCGCTTGGCGCTTTTGGTCTGGGCCAGGGTAGGGGCAGGCCAGGCCGCCAGCAGGCCGAGGAGACCGAGCAGCCAGCCAGCGGGCCAGCGGTTGGTTAAATGCTTTTTCATGCGCTAGTGAGGTAAAGGATGAAGTGAAAGAATGAGGAATAAGAAGAATTAAAATGCGACCGGGGCACAGAACCCGTCTGGTACAAAGTACGTGCTGCTGGCCTGGATTGCCAGTAAATCACCTACGGGATAACTACGGCAAGCTCTAAAAAAACCAGTCTAACTAAAGACAGTAAACTTTTGACTTTGAGCGTATTATTCATGTTTTGCCTTGTATCAGGATGGCAAGCCGAACGCCGACTAGCCGCCATTAACCACCACGTTCAATTGGCGCTGCTACGGTGCTGCAACCAACTCCTGCCGCACTCAAAATCGCCGGATATTTCCTGGATTCCCTACCCCCCTTGTAAGCTCCAAGCTCACATAAGCAGAATAAATTCGGCCAGATTGGTCGTCGTGTCGAGCTGCATCTTTTTGCGCACGCGGTAGCGCAGGTCCTCGGCGCCGCGCACTGAAAGGCCCATGAGCGAGGCAATTTCCTTGCTGTCGAGGTTCATGCGCAGGTAGGCGCAGAGCTTGAGGTCGCGGCTGGTGAGCTGCGGGTACTGCTCCTTGAGGCGCTGCATGAAGTTCTCGTGCAGCTGGTTGAACAAGGCTTCGAAGTGCTGCCAGTGCTGGCTGGGGTCGATGTTCTTTTCAATCACGCGCACCACGCGCTGCATCTTGCGCCGCTGCTGCGCCGCGTCGGTGTCGTCCAGCGCTTCCTTCACGCTGTCACGGATGCTGAGCAGGGTCTCGTTCTGCTGCACCATGCCAATCACCGACGTGGCCAGCTCCGAGTTTTTGTGCTGCACTTCGGTTTCGAGCTGCGTCTTACTTAGCTCAGCCAGCGCTTTTTCATGTTGCAGGCGGGCTTCGCGCAGCTCGGCTTCCTTGGTGCGCAGTTCCAGCAGCTTTTCCAACTGTAATTTCTTGCGCAAGGCGTTGGTGCGCAGCAGGTAAAAGGCCGTCGCTGCGCTCAGCCCAACCAGCGCGGCCAGCCCCCGGAACCAGAAGGTTTTCCACCAGGGCGGCGTGATGATGACCGTCAGGGTAGTGGCGTGGGCGCTCCACACGCCGTCGTTATTGGCCGCCTTCACCTGAAACTCGTAGCGGCCGGGGTCCAGATTCGTGTACGTGGCCTCGCGCCGGGTGCCCGCGTAGCGCCAAGCGTCATCGAAGCCGACCAGCTGGTAGGCGTACTGGTTTTTCTGCGGGTCAATGAAGTTCAGGGCGGCAAACTCAAACGTTACCGCCGCCGCTTTGTAAGGCAGCGTCAGGGTCTTAGCTTCCGAGATGTGCTGCCGCAGCGGGCTGCCCGCCGCACCGGGTCGCAGCGAGGTGTTGAACACCTGCACGTCGGTGAGCACCACCGGCGCCACATTGGGGTTGCGCAGCAGCACCGTGGGCGAAAAGCCGTTAAACCCGTTGATGCCACCCAGGTAAAGGCTGCCGTCGCGGGCGCGCAGGGCCGAGTTAATGTTGAACTCGTTGCTTTGCAGGCCGTCTTCGCGGTCGAAGTTCTTGAAGGTCCGGTGCTCCACGTCGAAGCGCGAAATACCTTTGTTGGTGCTCAGCCAGAGGTTGCCCGCCCGGTCTTCCACGATGGCGTTGATGACGTTGCTGGGCAAGCCGTCGGCCGTCGTAAAGTGCCGAAACGTGCGCGTGCGCGGGTTCAGCAGGTTGAGCCCGCCATCGGCCGTGCCCACCCACAATCGTTTACGGCTGTCCTCAAAAATAACCTGAATACGGTTGCTGCTCAAGGACTTGGGGTTGCGCGCATCGTGTTGCACGTAGCTGAACGTCTGGCTCCGGGGCTGATACAGGTTCAGGCCGCGGTCTTCGGTGCCCACCCAAAAGTTGCCAGCACTATCCTCGCGCATCGTCACCACGTTGTAGTCACCGAGCGCGCCTACCCCCGTTCGGGGCTGAAAACGGGTGAAGACGCCCTCCTTGTTGAGGTCCATGCGGCACAGCCCGCCGCCCAGCGTACTCACCCATAGCTGCTGGTGCCGGTCCTCGTACAGGGCCCAGACGCTGTTGGTCGTCAGGCTGCTGGCCCGGCTCGAATCAGTTGCGTAGTGCACGAAGGCATCGCGGGCGCGGTCGTAGCGGTCGAGGCCGCCCTGGTAGGTGCCCACCCACAAGTTGCCGCGGCTGTCCTCATACAAGGACTTCACCACGTTCGACGCGAGGCTGGTCGGGTCGGCGGGGTTGTGGCGAAAGTGCCGGAAGGTCTGGCGCACTGGGTCGAACAAATCCAGCCCGCCGCCGTCGGTGCCGAGCCAGATACTGCCCCCCGCATCTTGCAGCACGGCCAGCACCGACTTGTGGCTCAGACTGTTGCTGGTGTGCGGCAGGTGCGTGAAGTGGGTGAACTTGGCTTTGTACTGACTATAAAAATTGACCCCGCCCCCGAACGTCCCCACCCAGATGATACCGGCCCGGTCCTCATAAAGGCTATAGACGGCGTTGCTGCTCAGGCTGCCGGGGTTCGCCTCGTCGGTCAGCAGGTGCGTAAAGTTGTCGCGGGCCGGGTTGTAAAGATTAAGGCCGCCGCCGTCGGTGCCCACCCAAAGGGCCCCCGGCCGGGTTTGTAAAATCGCCCGGACCTGGTTGTGGCTCAGGCTCTGAGGCTGCCCTGGCTGGTGCTGGTAGTGGTGCAGTTGGCCACCCGGTCCGAAGCGGAGCAGTCCCTGCTCCCAGGTACCTACCCAATACTGCTGGCGCGCGTCCTGCGTCAGGATGCGCGCCAGCTTCGCGTGCGGCCAGGGTGGGCGCAGCGCCTGCCGGGTAAAGCTGCCGGTGCGCGGATTGTAGCGGTTCAGGCCCTCTACATTGGTGAGGACCAGAATCTCATGCTCGTCGTTTTCAGTGATAGAGTAAATCTGGTTGCTGTTGAGCGAGGTGCTGTCACCGGGCCGGGCATAAAAGGCGCGAAACGCGCCAGTCGCGCGGTCGAGCAGGTTCAGGCCGTAGTCCGTGCCGACCCACAGGTTGCCCTGGCTGTCCTCCAGGATGCACTCTATCTTATTAGCACTAAGATGATAAGGAGGCTTGCTCTCCTGGGTGTAACGCACAAAGGCATCACGGGCGCGGTCGTAGCGGTTGAGGCCGCCCAAGTGAGTGCCCACCCACAGGTTTTGGGCCCGGTCTTCATGCAGGCACGTTACGATGTTGTCGCTGATGGCCTGCGAGTCCTGGGAATTGGAAAGGTAGGAGGTGATGCGGTAGCCATCATACTTGTTCAGCCCGTGGTAGGTGCCAAACCACATAAATCCCCGGCTATCCTGGCAGATGCTCAGCACCGTGTTGTTCGACAAGCCCTCATCAACGCTCAGATGGTTAAATACATATCCTTGCGAAAAAGCAGAGAGCGTTAAGCCAAAGTAAGCCAGCAGGAGTAGCGCGTTTCGTTTCATAGTTGGCAAGCCTCGTAACGAAAATCGAATAGCTCGGCTTGAATAGCGGGCCTACGGGCGGACCCGCTGTCCAAACCGGCGCTGGGCCCTAGTAGGAACGGGGAGGGGTGCAGTCTGAACTAACTAGGCCTCCACCCGCACCACAATAGTGGTAAGCAACAGGCAGGACAGCTTTTTTGCTTTTTGTGAGCAGCCGAAGGCCTTATAAAAGTAGACGCTACGCGCTGCTTAAAGACCGGGCGAGTCAAGCGCTGAGGTGGTCTAGCTGAGCGAGACAGAAATGGGTAGCACTTTTCTTCTCGATGGAAAAGCCTGACAAACACCGCAAATAGGATGCAGCCTCAGAGTCGAGGCACCACGTGTCGCGGCCGAGAGCCGCTCGACGCAAGCGGTGACTCGGACTCTGAATATCAATTATATCAGGGGCTTAGGAAGCAGAACCAGAATTTAGGGGGTGTTGACGAAGTTCTTTAAGCAGGACCTCGTAGAGGTCTTGGTGGCGATGATTAAAGCGAAATTTGCACTCTTTCAGATGCAGCAGAAAGGTATGCTTGGGCACGCCGGCAAATTGATGCAGACGGTTTTTGGCGAAGCTCCAGAACGATTCAATTCCATTAAGATGAGCCGCCCCCTGCCCAAACTCGTCGTGGCTATGGTGGACGCGGTAGTGGCGGTCGAAGCCCACATCTACCAAGCCATCGTAGCCGCGCCAGCTATCGGTATCGGTATTAACCATCGCGGCTGGGTCGATTTTGCCGCGAATGATGCCCTGCAACGTCTTTTTCGAGCAATCCGATACAATTTCCGTCTACACTTGGCCCCCACGTTTGAACAAACCGAAGACGATAGTGGCTGTTGCAGAACTCAGGTTAGGTAGTTCTATTTGGACGTAGCGACTTCACGAGAGCCCGAGTTGGCACTGAAGTGCGCCTGCCTCGCCATCCAGCGCGGGTAGTGGCCGTCAGAAGTGGCCTAGGCTGGGCCACGGCCAGGCTCAGCTGTCAGGTAGGGCTGTGCTTGAGCAGCTTCTTAAGGTTGTAGGCCACGGCCGTCAGCAGCATGGTTTTGTGGGCCCCAACGAGCCCGCGCACGTACATTCGACGCAGGCCGTAGTGGTGAATCAGGTTGCCGAAGACTGGTTCGACCGTGCTTTGCCGAACCCGGCACATGCGCTGGCCTCGTCGGCTCTGCTGCCGCTGCCACGCTCGGCGGTACGGCGCATCATAGAGCGTACGAGTGAGTTGTTTGCGCTTAGCCCCGGGCACGCAGGTGGCCTTGAGAGGGCACTGTTGGCAGTCCGAGCAGGTGGCCCAGTAAAGCTTGCGCCACCCGCCGTCAGTGCCGACGTCGTACTTGCGAAAAGGCAGAACTTTACCGGCCGTGCAGGTGTAAGCGTCCGTCGAGGCGTCGTAGGTAAAGCCCGTAATGTCGGCTTTGTATTGACCAAAGACAGGGATCCAGGCCGTGATGCGCTCGGCTTCGAGCAGCATATAATTCAACCCATTCGCGTAGCCGGCGTCGGCCAGCAACTCGCGCAGGGGCAGCTCGTGGGCCTGCAGCCGGCGCTGCAGGCCAGTAAGCAGCCGAGGCAAATGCAGGCTGTCGCGGCTATCGGCCAAGTCGGCTTGCACATGGCTAATGACGCCGTGGGCCGTGTCCACGGCCAAGCTGCAGAGGTAGTTCAGGGCCCGGGCTTTGCCGGGCTTGACGGAGATGCGCGCGTCGGGGTCTGCGGGGCTGTAGTACGTCTTGTTGCTGAGCAGCCGCGCCTTGGGGTGCTGGGCGCCGGGCACGCTGGAGTGGGCGACCATCCAAGTCACTCGCCATAGCGCCTGCTTACTGTAGGACACGCTGTATCACGAACAAGAATTTGGGGTGGACGAAGTTGCGCGGTGCTTCCGTATCCCGAAGTACATCCTCTACGAGCACTCGCATCACAGATGTGTCGTCGTCCACAGCCAACAGCAAGCTGCTGTAAACAAGTCGGTCGATTGAGCTTTTACCACTCAAAGCTGGCCTTAAATGGCGTGGGAGGGCCAAGCTTGACTGCTATCGTTGGCTTCTATCGCTCCACTAAAAGCAGTAGTTCATGTCCTGACGACCGGGGGCAAAACCGGGGCATAAAAATAAAAACCCTGTCTCCAGGCTGGAAACAGGGTTTCGGTGGGACATACTGGGCTCGAACCAGTGACCCCTACGTTGTCGACGTAGTGCTCTGAACCAACTGAGCTAATATCCCGGCTTGCCGCCGCCGAAAGCCGGTAGCGGGCCGCAAAGCTACATCACGCAATTTAATAATGCCCCCGGGCGCCGCTACCGGGCAACCTTTCCTAACCCGGCCAAGTATAGCAGCCCTGATAATATCGGTCTTTTCTAATTCTACCTGCATTTCTGCCTTCCCATGAAAAAGTTTTTCCTTCTGGCCGCATTGGCCGCCGCTTCCATCTCCGGGGCCCAGGCCCAGGCCCGCGCCGGGGGCGAGTTGTCCTCGAAAGACTACACCGGCGGCGCCGTCACCGACTCGCGCAACACCGGCTTCGGCATCAAGGGCGGCTACAACTACACTAACCTCTACGGCGACGGGGCCGACCAGCTTGACCTGCGCGGCACTAACACCTTCCACGCTGGCGTGTATGGGCAGTTTGGCTTCAACGACTTCGCTTCCACGCAAATTGAGCTGCTGTATTCACGCAAGGGCGCCAAAACCAATGGCAGCGGCACCGCTGACGACGTGCGCCTCGACTACCTGCAACTGCCTATCCTGTTCGTGGGCAACGTGACCGAAACCATCAGCTTCCACGTTGGCCCCCAGATTTCGCTGCTCACTAAGTACGAGCAAAACGGGCAGGATTATGCCATCGATGACTCCGGCCTCAATAGCCTTGATTTCGGCGGCGTGGCCGGCCTTGAATTTCGAGTGGGGCCTGCTCGGGTTGGCGGTCGCTATGACTTAGGGTTGGGCAAGGTGTTCGACACGAGCAAAGCGAATAGGCTGAACGTTACTGAGCAGGTGCGCAACGGCACGGTGCAGGTATATATCGGCCTGGGCTTCACCCAATAAGCTTTTTCTTTCCCGTTTTTCATTTGTTTTCCTTGAAAAGGAAGCCCTACCCGGCTTCCTTTTTTGCTGCTCTTTCGTCAATGCTTATCCGCTGAAGCCGCCCTATCCGGCCGCTCCTTGCTATGCTGCTCTTCGCCCCGGTCCCCTCCCTACCCCCCACCGCGCTGGCAACCCTGCACCAGGCCCGCGAGCTACTCGTGGCCCAGGGCATGAGCGTGCTCGGCGTGTGGGCCCTGCTCAACATCGTGCTCAGCGGCTACCAGGTCGCCCGCCTGGAGCCGCGCCTCGAAGCTCACCACTTCCACCTCATGAACGCCGGCTGGGGCCTGGTCAATGCCGTGCTGGCCGCCGTGGGCATCGTCGGCACGCACCCTGGCCAAACCACCGGCCTCACGCTTTCCGGCCTGCTCACCGAGCAGCTCCACCTCGAAAACCTGCTGCTTTTCAACGCCGGCCTCGACGTAGCCTACGTGGCTACCGGCGCCTGGCTGCGCGCCCGCGCCCTGGCGCCGGCTGCCCGGCGCCCCGAGCGGCTGGCCGGCTTCGGCCGCTCGCTGTGGGTGCAGGGAGGGTTCTTGTTTGTGTTTGACGTGAGCTTATGGCTGCTCCTGCACCGCTTCAGCGCGGGGCTGCTGGCGTTGGTGGAGTAGCTCTCTGGCCGCGATATTCCAATTAAAAAGGCCTGACAGCGCACGCTGTCAGGCCTTTTTTCTAAATTGAAGCGGTTGTTGGGCGAGACACCGAATTCCCTACCCCCTGCCCGGGCCTCAACGCTGGCCGCCGTGCTGGGGCTCCAACATCTCTTCCACAATCTTTTTATTGAAGGCCGGGATGTCGTCGGGCTTGCGGCTGGTGATGAGGCCGTGGTCGGTCACCACTTCCGAATCCTCCCAGTGGGCGCCGGCGTTGCGCAGGTCGGTTTGCAGACTGGGCCAGCTCGTCACGCGCTTGCCGCGCACCACGCCGGCCTCAATCAGCGTCCAGGGCCCGTGGCAGATGGCGGCTACCACCTTGCCCGACTGCGCGAACTCGCGCACGAAGGCCACTACGTCGTCATCCATGCGCAGCACGTCGGGGTTCATCTGGCCGCCGGGCAGCACCAGGGCGTCGTAGTCGGCGGGGCGGGCCTCAGTAATTACCTTGTCCACGCTCACCTTGTCGCCCCAGTCCTTAGCCGGGCCGTCCCAGCCTTTGATGGAGCCGCTTTTCAGGGAGATGACGTGGGTTTCGGCGCCCTCGTTTTCGAGGTATTTCTTGGGTTCGTCCAGCTCGGCCTGCTCGAAGCCGTCGGTGGCGATGATGGCAATTTTGCGGCCCTTGAGTTTATCGCTGCTGAAAAGTGACATGGCGAAATAGAAGTTAAAAGAAAAGGCCGGGGGTAGTCCCGGCCCGTTTCATTTACGCCCGCTGTGGTCTTTGGTTCGTTTCTCTAAAACTTAGAGAACACGTTTAAAACCAGTAATTCTAAATGAGCTGCTACGCGCTGCTCTTTTATCTCTAAACTATTGGGATGACCGCAAGCATTTCTTAATTTTAAACACACGCCCTGCAACTCCTGCTTAACGTTCTTACCAATTATAGACAGCGCCTCTAAAACATCTAAGAAGTCGTTTTCTTTAATCCTAGCAAGGTCATCTGCAGTCTTTGCGTCGCGCCATTTTGCATCTCTTCTTTTTACCTCAATATTAAAATCTTGCAGGCGTTTAGATATGACATGCTCATACAAGATAGACATTGCACCAATCCACGACAGCACTACAGAAGCCCTGTAAAACTGTCGTTCAAAACAGCCAATTGCTTCATTAACGAAACTAGCTGCGTCAGCATGAGTTATTTCGGACAAATGACTTTTGAGGTCAGTTAGCGCTGATGGAGGCGTAAAATCGACCCCGACTAAAAGGCCAGAATCAACTAAATACTGCTTCCCTTCATCCGTTAACCGCCAGCCATTTTTAACCCGAATTGCCAAACCAGTAGCACTTAATAGAACGGCCGAAACATTCCATTTCTTAACAGCAAGTAGCCCTGCGCTTAATGCGAGTTTCGTTATTGTCGCAATTGATTTTGGGCTATCAGACTCAACGGCAAGACAAAGAAGCACCTTATCCTTACGGACAAGATGCTTTTTGTACAACAAGCCAGACAGAACGTTTTCAGTTAGCAAGTTGAGCGAGCAATTGGGTTCGTGTGGCGCTTTGCATAGCGTAAGAGTCGTTTGCTCGCTGCACCAGTTTACCAGCTTTAACTAATCTAGTTAAATAAGCAGAGAGGTTTTTACTCACACTCTGTGTGTAATAAGATGTGGCGTTTTTTGATTCTTGAAGTAAGTCTGTGCGCGAGAAGGACTCCTTTTTTTGAACAAACGTCAAGTAAGCTGCTGCTGATAATAGTAGATCAGTCCCGCTATCGCCGCCTATTTTAGATGCAATAGTTGATGTTGACATATCAACTTGCGAGCTTCCACCTTCAGTTGCAGCACCTTGATTACTCGACGAACTTGAACTGTGGGAAGTTTCTTCGCCTGATTTCCTCGAACCGCCAAGTAGTTCCACTGCTTCAGCTACCAGTTTTAGTAAACCATCTTTTATGTAATCTTCACTACCTTCAAATTCAATCTCCAAGTCGCCAACTTTGATTTTTAATTTGCTATCCATTTCGTGATGCATTTGAGTGAAAATTAGTTTGCTGCACATGCTCTACATGGCCTAACTCCAGCAGAGCGTGGCAGCCGGTGGCAGAGGCAAGGGTGAGCCGCTGAGTAACATGGAAGGTGCTGTTATTCAAGTAGAGCCTCTTCATGATAGCAAGACTAGGTCAAATGTATGCGAATATTCTTGATGGTCAAACTGCAAACTGTGTCTTAGCGAGGAGTAGCCAAAAAAGGCCGAACAAGCAACCTGCTCCATCAGCTCAGCTGCAAACCTTGCGCCGTGAAGCGCCGGTAGATGCCGGCCAGAATCTCGCTTTTGGTGAGCTGCTCCTGGCGGATGTTGATAATCCAGAATAGCACTTTCAGCTCGTATACCTGGCCGTTGATGCTGCTGAGCAGGATTTCGGGGGGTAGGGACTGCATGGTGTAGGGGCTGCTCCTGATTTCCTGTTGAATCAGGTCGCGGGCGGTTTCGAGGTCGCTGGGCAGGTCGGTGCCGGGAGCCAGGCGCAACACCAGGTCGGCGCGGATATGGTCGTTGGTGCGGGTCCAGTTGATGACGTGGCCGGCGAGCAAGTCGCCGTTGGGCAGGATGATTTCGGAGCCCGTGAGCGAGGTGAGCTTGCTGGAGCGGATGCCGATGTCCTGCACCCGGCCCGACTTACCGGCCACCTCGATGAAGTCGCCGACGTGAAACGGCCGCTCGAATAGGAGGATGACACCGGAAACCAGGTTGTTGACGATGCTCTGCAAACCCAGGCCGATGCCCACGCTGAGGGCGCCGAACACGATGGCCAACTTGCTCAGGGGCAGGCCCGTGGCGGCCGTGGCCAGCGCGAAGCCCACCACCACGAGCAGCAGCCGCAGCCCCATCAGCCACGAGCCGCGCTGCCGCAGCTCGGCGCTGGCTTCCTCGCCCACTTCGCCGAAAAAGTAGCCCACGTACTGCTGCAATTGGGTAGCAACGTAGAGAATGAGGAAGAACAGCAGGATGTTGCCGAAGGTGAACTCGGTGCTGCCCAGCAGGTGCGGAGCCGCCAGCAGGTGGGCCAGGCTGGCGTAGAGCAGCGAGTGCAGGTTGAGGTTGGAGGTGAACACCACGAGCCAGAGGCCGCCGGCCACCACCGTAAGCAGGCGCAGCAGCTGGGCGCCGATTTTATCGTAGCTGAAGTGGACTACGCCGCCCGCCGCCAGCCGGCTGCTCAGCATCTGAAGGTGAAACGCCTCGGTTATCAGCTCGATAAACACGGCCAGGCCGATGCCCTGCGTGAGGCCGAAGATGGCGGCCGTGCTCAGCATCTTGGCCAAACTCAGCTGCCCCAGCACGTTGGCGGCCACGGCCAGGCCATTGAGGGAAATAAAGAGGCCCGTGATGCCCACCACGAAGCGCGGCAGCGCCACCGCCCGCCGGATGCGCGAAAGCAAAAACGCGCCGATGCCCACGGCCAGCACGTCGAGCAGCAAGAGCCCGCCGCGCGCCAGCGGCCCCGTGGCGCCGCTGGCATTGGTGAAAGCCAGCGCCCCGAAAAACACGACCAGCCCCAGCCAGCACAGAAACGGCCGCCGCGGCCAGCAGCGCCAGAAGACGGCCGTCAGACTCAGCAGCAGCAGGGCTTGCAGCAGGTCGAGGTACACCGGCGGTGGGTGCAGCTCCAGGGCCGGCGCCAGGCTGAAGACCACGACCAGCGTGGCGGCCACCGGCCCCGGCCGCAGGTAGCGGAAGGGCTGCTCCAGGGCCAGCACGCGCCGCCGCATCCGGCCGTAATTGAAGCTCACCCAGCCATAGAACACCAGGCCTATTACGCTCATGTAGAGCCAGTTGTCCCAGTTTTCGGCGAAGTAATAGGCAACGATTTTCTGGCGGTACTGGGCGGCGTGGTGGTCGGCTTCGGGCGCGGCGAGGGGGGTAGGGACTGCTGCCCAGAGTGGGGGGTAGGCGGCGCGCAGGGCGGTGCGGCCGAAGCGGCGCATCTGCTCGCCCACCTGGTCTTGCAGCTCCAGGGCCTGAATGTAGCTGGCCGCCACCTGCGTTTGCAGCTGCTTGACCTGCTGAAACCGGCGGGCCAGCCGCTGCCCGGTGCGCTGCTGCCGCACTTGCAGCGCCGAATCGGCCCGCTCCAGGGCCAGCGCGGCCACGTCGGGAACCGGGCGGCGGGCCGGCGGGCGGGCCAGGGCGCCGATGCGGCCCTGCATGGCTTCGAGCTGCTCGTGGGCACCCGCCAGCGCCGTGCGCCAGTCCAGCAGCTGGCCCTGAATGTTGGCCAGCATCAACTGGCACATTTGCAACTGCTTGACGTCCACTACTTCGTCGGTTTCCTCGACGCTGTGGCGGATGGCGTGCAGGTTTTCGTCGAGGGTGGGCAGCTCGGCGGCCACGCCGCGGGCATCAAACACGTCGCGGACGACGCCCGATATTTCGCCCAGCGTCGTGTAGGCGACTTCCAGCCGGTGCGAGTCGTCGTGCGCGGCCGTGTCGGCGGCCTCGGCCGGGACAGCTGAAATAATGGGATGGGTTTGGGCAAAAGCGGCGGGGGCGCCGGCCAGCAGCAGCCCGGCCGCGAACCAGATTCCGGCGCCAGCCTGCTTTAACACCACGTAAACCCAACGTAATACCAGGATAATTAAGATAGTAGTCATAGGACCGGGAAAGTACACCCGGCCAGCCTATTCTCCACTAGCAAGGAGCCAAACCGACCCGAATAAGTACAACTGACACCTAGTCGGCGTCGCCTGCCCGGCGCTGCTGCTTCAGCTCCTGCCGCACACGCTTCACGCGCTCGTCGAAGCCGTCGGGGTCGTAGGCTATGGTGTCGACATCGAGCGCGTCGAGCAGGTCCATCAGGGCGTCGGGGTGGTCGAGGCGGGTGCCGGCGGGCAGCTGCACGAAGGCCATTTCCGACCAGAGCAGGGCCAGCAGCCGGGTGCCGGCCTCGTCGCGCATCTGCATCTCCACTACCAGGTTGGAATTGTCGAAATGAATAAGCTGCGACAGAATGCGCACCTGCTGGCCCGGCCGTGCCGGCTTGAGGTAGCTCAGGTGGTGCTTGGCAATGACCCAGGCCGCCGCCCGCGCCTGCATAAACTGGTCAAACTCTCCCGCATAATGCGTCAGCACGTGCTCTTCGCGGGCATTGAGGAAGTAGTCGAGGTAGCGGGCGTTGTTGAGGTGGCCGAGCGGGTCGCAGTCCTGGGAGTGAACGCGGTGCCGGGTTTCGGGGGTGCGCAGGGGGGTAGGCGGCATGGTAGGGGGTAGGGAAGGGTTGGGTTAAAAAGGTGGTCATGCTGAGCGCAGCCGAAGCATCTCACTCGGGGAAGCAATCAAGCAAAAAGAACGTTATGCAGAGCGCAACGAAGGGGAGCGAAGCATCTCGTATGGGGAAGTAATTCGATAGAAAACAACGATTGGATTAGTGCTGCACGCGAGATGTCTCGCAAGCTCGACATGACGTTCTTTTAACTTGATTACTCTTTCTGGCCGGCTGCTTCGGCTGCGCTCAGCATGACCGCCTTTTTAACCCAACCCTTCCCTACCCCCCTTCCGCCAACTACTCGGCACGCCTACTACTTTTCCGAAAACCCGTACCTTTTACGGCCGCTTAAAGGCCGGAATTATGTACACGCTTGCCCCCTCTCACCCCGCGCTGCTGCGCGCGCTGGCCGACACATTTATCCCGCCGCTGCCCGACGACCCGCAATCCAGTACTTCGGGCGCGGCCGGCGTGGACCTGACCAAACTGGAACAGGCCATTCAGGCGCAGCCGCTGGGGGCGCAAAAGGAGTTTGGGCAACTGCTGGAATTGCTGGAAAAGCCGGTGCTGGGCCTGACGTGGTTCGGGCCGCTGCGGCCGTTTCAAAACCTGACGCCGGTTCAGCGCGAGCAGCTGCTGCAAAGCTGGGCGTCCTCCAAGCTGCCGCAGCTGCGCAAGGGGTTTCACGCGCTGCGCAAGCTGTTTACGTTTCTGTACTATGGGGGCTCGCAGGCTGGGGGCAACCCTGCCGCGTGGGCCCGCGCTGGCTACGCCGGGCCTGATTTGGAAGACCTCGTGGACTCGCCCCGGCCGCTGAAAACCCTTCAACCCACCGAGGACACGACTTATGAGTGCGAAGTACTCGTCATCGGCTCTGGGGCCGGCGGGGGCGTGGTGGCCGGCGAGCTGGCCCAGTCCGGCCTGGATGTGCTGGTGCTGGAAAAAGGCCCCTACTGCCACGGCTGCGACTTCACCCAGCGCGAGGTGGACATGATGGGCAAGCTCTACGACGCCAAGGGCACGCTCACGACGCAGGACGGCGGCATCGGGCTGCTGGCCGGCTCCTGCCTGGGTGGCGGCACCACCGTCAACTGGGCCGGCGCCTTCCGCACGCCCGATTACGTGCTGCAAGAATGGGCCCGCGAGCACCAGGCGCCGCACTTCATCAGCCCGGAATTTAAGCAAAGCCTGGACGCCGTGGCCCGCGCCCTGAGTGTGAACACAAGCTACGGGCGCCACAACGGCCAGAACCAGGCGCTCTGGGACGGCTCGACCAAGCTGGGCCAGGAGGTGAAGCTCATCCCGCGCAACGAAAAGGGCCTGGACGAATCGGACAAGCACTTTCGGGCCCTGGGCTACAGCACGCTCGGCGACGCCCACGGCCTCAAGCAGGGCACGCTGAACACGTATTTGAAAACCGCTTTTGAGCACGGCGCCCGTCTGCTGGCCGACACCGCCGTGAGCCGCGTGACGATAGAAAACGGCCGCGCCACCGGCGCCGAGGCCGAGCACACCACCGCCGATGGCCGGCGCGTGCGCATCACGGTGCGGGCCCGGCGCGTGGTGGTGGCCGGCGGCGCCATCCAGACGCCGGCGCTGCTCCTGCGCTCCGGCCTGAAACACCCGCACCTGGGCCGGCACCTGCATCTGCACCCCACCGTGGTGGTGTCGGCGCGCTATCCCTACCCCATCAACCCCTGGCACGGGCCAAGCATGTCGGTCGTGAATGACACCTACACCCGGCTGCACGGCACCAACTTCGGCGCCAAGCTCGAAACGCCGCCTGCCCACCCCGGCCTGATGAGCATGGTGCTGCCCTGGCGCTCGGGCCAGCAGCACCATGCGCTGATGCGCGACGCGAGCCATTTGGGCTCGTTCATCGTGCTCACCCGCGACCGCGAAGGCGGCCGGGTGCGCATCGACCGGCAAGGGATGCCGCTGATTGACTACACGTTATCGGCGTTTGACCTGGCCAACATGCTGACCGGCGTGCGGGCCGCGGCCGAAATCCACGCCGCGGCCGGCGCCCACACCATCTACCTGCCCCACGGCACGCTACCTACATTGAAAGTTGAAGATGGCTGCCTGACCAACCCGGAGGTGCTGGCGCAACTGGCGCATTTGAACTGGAAACCCAACCAGTTTGGGCTCTATTCAGCCCATCAGATGAGCACTTGCCGCATGGGCGGCGACGCGGCCACCCACCCGCTCCGGCTCAATGGCGAAACCGTGGAGGTGCAGGGCCTGTTCGTGGCCGACGGCTCGGCGTTTCCGGCGTGCAGCGGCGTCAACCCGATGCTGACTATCATGGCGCTGGCGCACTTCACGGCGCAGGCCTTGAAGGCCGAGCAGGGGGTAGGGATTAGCCAGCGGGTGGTCGTCGCGTAGGGTGCGGGGCTTGCCCCCGCCCGGCGTGCGCGCCAGTGGAGTGGAGTTAAAGGCTAAAACCTCACTCGTAAGGATTTTAACTTTCAACTTTTAACTTACCTCAGCAATCAACATCGTTCACGCGCCGGGCGAGGGCAAGCCCCGCACCCTACGGCTTGTATTTGCGTAAGTCCGCTAAACTTACGCTTCTGCTTATGCCCTCCCGCCGTTTGCTGCTGATTTTTGGCCTGAACACCCTCACTCTAGCCAGCTGTTCACTTTTTCGCCGCCCGGAAAAGCCAGCGCCCGTCATCGAAACCGTGCGCACGCCCGAGTCGCCCACGCCGCCCGTCGCTGCCCGCGACCTAGCCGATGTGATGACCACCACCCTGCGCCTGCGCCCCGACCAGACCCTGAAAATCCGTGAGATTTTTAACGGCACCGTCGAGCAGGTGAACGCTGCCCGCCTGAAGTTTCCCGCCAAATCGCCCCAGCTCAACGCTGAGCTGCGTCGCATTAATGCCACCTCCGAAGCCCAGCTGCGCGAGGCGCTGGGCGCGGCCAGCTACCAGGAATTCCAGAGCAAGAAGCGCCAGATTCAGACCGAGATGCAGCAGCGGCAGGTCAAGTAAAAATCCCTACCCCCCCTTCTGACTATAACCCAACGGCGTCTCCCTACTTAGTGTCGTTATACACGTCGATCAAGACCATACGCCTGAATCGCAAGTGATTTAAGTCCAGTTTTAGCTATCGAAGTTGTTCAGGACTTCCTAAACAGCTTCGATAGCTAAAAAAAAGAGGCCGTCCCAATTGGGACGGCCTCTTTTTTTAACTCGCCGAATCAGTCTTAGCTGTTGCGGCTGTTATCAGTGCTCGAAGTCGAGCCAGTCGACGTGCCCGTAGTGCGGGTCGTTGAGCCGGGAATCTGCTCCACGTCCACTTCGGTTTTGCGCACCGTGTCGCGTACTACTTCTTCACGCTCGGTCACTTCCTTGCCCAGCGAGATTTCTTCTACCACGCGGGCTTCTTTACCCACTACGGCCCGCTCAGCGCTTTCAGTTATTTCAATCTGACCTTCCTTGAAGGTGTTGAAATCAGCGTCCGTAGCCGGGCGGTTCACCGGATTGCGCTGCACGGTCACGTGCTCTTCGCGTAGGCGAACGTGGGCCTCAACCGGCTTTTCTACGATGCGGCTGCGCAGACGCACGCCACCGGTCTCCTCGACGCGCTTGCCTACTTGCAGGTTTTCCTCGATAACCTGGGCGGTCATGCCGGCATTATCCGTGGTGCCGGTGTTGGCGGCATAGCTGTTGCCCTGGCTCTGGTAGCCGGTTTCAGCAGCGCGCTGGTCTACGTCTACGGCGCCGGCGGCGTCCAGGATTTCGGCTGCCTTACGGGCGTGCTCGGCGGTTTGCACGTGCACCGTTACGATGGACGAGCTGCTCTGGCGGGCCACGTGCGAGTAGCGCTGCGTCTCATCCGAGTCGCTGCCACCGAAGAGGTTGCTGAAAAAGTTGCCGATGCCGTCGCCGGTGCGGCCGGCCGCGTCGGCGGCGCCTTCCGTGACCGTACCGCTATTGTTCTGATAGTCCGACGGGTCACGGTCGGGGCGGGCGGCCTGGCTGAGCGTGTTGCCGGACTGGCCACCAGCGTAGGCACCCGAAGAAGCTACATCCACATTTTCCAAGCTAAAGCCGGCGGCGGCGAGTTGCTGGGAAGCCTGCTGCGCCTGGGCAGCGTTGTCGAAAATTCCTACTACGGTCTGCATGATTTGAAAATTTAAAGTGAAACGGGAAAGGAAAGAAATTGGGAAAGGGTTTCTATTTTACGACCTTAGCACCTGAAAGCCAATGGGTAAGCTCACTGGGGAGCTGGGCCAGCCGCGGGCAAGGAGGCTCCCGGCAGCCGCTCGACGTTGATTTCTTCGCGGCGTAGGCGCACCGATTCGGCGTGCTCGGTCATGACTTGCTGCTTCGTAACGCGCAGCTCCTCGACCAGCAACAACCGCTTCTCGACCACGGCCACCTCGCGCAGCACCGGAATAATCATTACCTCGCCTTCGTAGCGGGTGGGGGGGGTAGGGGCGCCAGCGGGCAAATACTGATTGACGGCCACCCGCTCGACGCGCACCTCATCATGCTGCACGGCCACGCGCACCAGCTCGTCGGCTTCGTGCACCTGCCGCGTGATGCGTACCCGGCCCGCCTCAACCAGCTCGCGGTTGATGACGGCCTGCTCTTCAATAACGGGCAGCACAACCGCCCCGCTGGCCGCGGTGGTATCGGCCGGGCTGGCAGCAGCAGCAGTAGTCGGCTGGGACTGGGGGGCGGAAGCGGACAATGGCTCAGTCATGTCGGCTGCTTTACGCCGAGCCGGCAGGCAGGTTGCCGCGCCTACTGTGGCGGCAGAACTTCCACAATACTTTTTTCGGCCTAAAGAGTGATTTTCAGAGTTTAATCCCTACCTGAGCTGCTGAAATTTTTTATAAAAATTCTTTAGTCACTCCCATTCGGCGGCGCCTGAGTATTTCAACCTACAGATACTTCACCAGCAGCCCAATCAGGCGGCGCACCCGGCCGGTATAGGGGGGGTAGAGGGCCTTGATGGCGGTCAGGCCCACGCGCTGCCGCAGCACGCCTTTCTCGTTGCTGAAAGCCAGAAAGCCCGCGTAGCCGTGCGACTTGCCCAGGCCGGAGTTGCCGACGCCGCCAGTGGGCAGCTCAGGGTGGGCAAAGTGCAACACGGCCTCGTTGACGGCCGCGCCGCCGGCCGGAATGGCGCCGAGCAGCAGGCGGCGGTTATCGGGGCTCTGGGTGAAAAAATATTGGGCCAGCGGCCGTAGCCGGGCGTTGATATACTGCACGGCTTCGGGCAGCTGCCCGAAGGAGAGCACCGGCAGCAGCGGGCCGAAAATCTCCTCTTCCAGCACCCGCGCCGTGGCCGGCACATCGGTCAGAATGGTGGGCTCGATGTAGCGGTCCTGCTCCACAATAGTGCCGCCCTGCACCACGGTTGCGCCCTGGGTCTGGGCGTCTTCGAGCAGGCCGGCCAGGCGCCGGAAGTGGTGCTTGTTGACGATGCGCGCAAACGAATCAGAGGCCTGAATGCCCGCTCCGCCCGGGTTGTAGAGGCGCTTTATCACGCTCTGCATCTCGCGCACCAGCTCGTCCTTCACGCTTTCCTGCGCCAGCACATAGTCGGGCGCCACGCAGGTCTGGCCGGCATTGAGAAACTTGCCCCACACGATTTTCTCGGCCGCGTCGCGCAGATTGGCCGTCTCATCGACCACGGCGGGGCTCTTGCCGCCCAGCTCCAGCGTCAGGCCCGAGAGGTGCGCGGCGGCGGCGCGCATCACGATTTTGCCCACCTCAGGCGAGCCGGTGAAGAAAATATGGTCCCAGGGCAGTTGCAGCAGCTCGGTGGCCACATCCTTGTCGCCTTCCACTACCAGCACCTCGTTTTTCGGAAACAGCTCCCGCGCCAGGCGGCTGATGAGGGCGGCGGTATGGGGCGTCAGCTCCGAGGGCTTGACCACGCAGCAGTTGCCCGCCGCCAGGGCCGAGGCCAGCGGCTCGACGGCCAGGTAAAACGGGTAGTTCCAGGGCGCGATAATCAGGGCCACGCCCTTGGCCTCGACCTGCACCCAGCTGCGGGTGCCCACCAGCGAAAGCGGGGCCGGCACCGGGCGCGGGCGCATCCAGGTTTTCAGGTTTTTGATGGCGTGATTTATCCCCGTGAGCGAAGTCCAGATTTCCGTCAGGTCCGACTCGGCCGGCGGCTTGCGAAAGTCGGCGTAGAGGGCCTGCTGCACGGCTTCGCGGTTGCTCATCAGCCAGTTGCTGAGCCGGCGCAGGCGCCGGCAGCGGGCCGCCGCATCCTCAGCGCGCAGCACCGGCGCCTGCGCCCGCAAAGCCTCGAACGGCAACTGAAACCGATTGGCCGCGGGCGCGGCGCTGAGGTCCGTGGCCTGGGCCAGCCCGTGAGTCACGGGCGCATTGAGCGCGGCAGGGGGGGTAGGGATTTCCATGCGAAAGAAGGGGTAGCAACCGGGCGCCAACGACCAGCTTCCGGGCGGGCGGCCAGGCCTGGTAAGGTAGCTGGTTTTGCCAAAAAAGCGGCCCGGCCCGCGGGCATTCCCTACCCCCTTCTTTCAACCTGAAGTGGTGAAAACGCCACCAGCTACTCTCCCTTCTTGGCGTTGAGCCGCCGCAGCGCCGCATCCAGCTTCTTTTTGGCGCCGAGGCCGTGCCGCACCCGGCGGCGGCCATCCTTGCCAATTTTTACCTTCGTGCCGTCGCTGTACTTAATCTTTACTTCGTCGCCACTCTTCTTGTACTTGACAATGCGCGCGCCGCGGCGCGGCGCCGACCGGCGGGCCGAAGTCGTTCCGGTGGCCGCAACCACTGGGGTTGCCTCAGCCGACACTTCCGCCTCGGCCGAGGCGGCCGTCGCGGTGAGGGGCCCGTCGTAGTAGCCGGCGCGGCCACGCTCGTAGGTGCGCGTCAGCGCCGGGCTGGGCAGCACTTGCCGGACTTCGCGGTCGGTGTCGTCGTTGAGCTGGCGCAGGGCAGCGTAGCGGCCGGTCGTGTCGGCGGTGTAGCGCCGGTCCAGCTGGGCGCGGCGCTGGCGCCGCACGAAGTAGACTTTTTCGAGGCGGCGTTCGGTGATAGGGTCGGCCAGCTTGAGGTCGGCGGCCACACGGTCGGCCAGGTGGCGGGCGTCGGTGCGGTAGGTGATGGTATCCGCCGCGTACAGGTCGCCGACCGGAATGGGAGTGGCGGAAGTCGGCACCAGGCTGCTTTCGCCGGCGGCGGGCGCGGCGGCCGTGGTTTCGGTGCTTTTTTCGTCCGAGCAGGAGGCCAGCAGCAGGCCCAACGCGCCCAGCGCCGCCAGGAAGTGGGGTTTCATAAGCTAAATTTTTCAGTGAATTAATAGCATAATGGCCGCGGTAGCATAACAAAAAGCCGGCCGCATAGGCGGCCGGCTTTGACTCTGATTTTAACTTGGTACGGCGCGGCTTGGCGCGGAGTTGTTGGCTGGTGGGCCGCCGGCTCAGGTGTTCACCGTCTCGCCGCCGTTGGGGTGCAGGGTTTGGCCCGTGAAATAAGTGGAGTCGTCCGACGCCAGAAACACGAAGGCCGGCGCCACCTCCGAGGGCTGGCCGGGGCGCTTCATGGTGGTGTCTTTGCCGAAGCTGGCCACCTTTTCGGCCGGGAAGCTGGCCGGAATGAGCGGCGTCCAGATGGGGCCGGGCGCCACCGAGTTGACCCGGATTTTCTTCTCGGCCAGCTGCTGGGCCAACGAGCGCACAAACACCGTGATGGCGCCCTTCGTGGATGAGTAGTCGATGAGCTGCTGGTTGCCGCGGTAGGCGTTGATGCTGGAAGTGCAAATGATGCTGTCGTCTTCCTGCAAGTGGGGCAGCGCGGCGCGCGTCACGCGCACGATGGCGAAGAAGTTAACCTGAAACGTGTCTTCCCACTGCTGGTCGGTCGTCTCGGTCAGGTCCTGGCTCACAAACTGCTCGGCGGCGTTATTGACCAGGATATTGAGCCGGCCCAGCTCCTGCACGGTGCGGTCCACGATGTCCTGGCAGTAGCCGTGCTCGCGCAGGTCGCCGGGCAGCGTCAGGCAGCGGCGGCCCTCGGCTTCTACTAATTGGCGGGTGGTGTAAGCATCCTCTTCCTCTTCGGGCTTAAAGGAGATGGCCACGTCGGCGCCCTCGCGGGCGAAATGCACGGCCACAGCGCGCCCGATACCGGAGTCGCCGCCCGTGATAAGGGCCACCTTGCCGGCGAGCTTGCCGCTGCCGCGGTAGCCGGGGCGGATGTATTCGGGCGGCGGCGTCATCTCAGCTTCGAGGCCGGGCTGCTGGTCCTGGTGCTGCGGCGGCAGCGTAGTGGGTTTATCGGCCATAGCCTTCCGGAGTTTGGGAAATTGTGAGGGGGTAGGGAAACAATATGACTGGCTAACGCAGCCCAGACTAAGAGAGTTAAGGTTCAGCTTGTTGGCCGGCGGGCAGTAGCGCGGGCTTTGCAGTCCGCGAGTGCGCCTACAGCGCCGGTTAATTATTCGATTCGCAGACTGCAAAGTTCGCTCTACTGCCCGCCACTCGCGAACTCCTGGCGACCCCGGTACAGTACAACGCGGCCATTATTTCGTATCTTCGCTGCTATCCCCTTCTTTTGTTTAAAGCCCCTACCTCAGGCGGCGCAACAGATACCACAAATCAGCAGCACGCACTATGGGCCGGTCACAGGAAACCTTTGGCAAAAAAGACAACGAGAAGAAGAAGCAGAAGAAAAAGCAGGAAAAAGAGGAGCGCAAGGAAGAGCGCAAATCCAACGCAAAATCCGGCCAGAGCCTGGACGAGATGCTGGCGTATGTGGACGAAAACGGCAACATCTCAGCCACGCCGCCCGACCCCAAGAAGAAGAAGGTCATCAAGGACGAGGACATCCGCATCAGCGTGGCCAAGCAGGAAGACCGCGAGCCCGAAGACACCGTGCGCACCGGCGTGGTAAGCTTCTTCAACGATTCGAAAGGCTACGGCTTCATCAAGGACCAGGCGAGCCAGGAAAGCATTTTCGTGCACGCCAATGGCCTGGCCGGCGGCCCCATCAAGGAAGGCGACCGGGTGAATTTTGAAGTGGAGATGGGCCAGAAAGGCCCCACGGCCGTGCGCGTGAAAGGTGCCAGCGCCACGCCCCCGCCTACCCCCCCGCCAGCCGCCAATCCGGCCTAAGCAGGAAGCAGGAAATAAATACCAACGCCCCAGCGGCGGCCACTCTCGGAGTGGCCGCCGCTGGGGCGTTGTAGGTTGAATAGAGCAGCGGAGGGACGCAGGCGCCATCTCTGCCTTGCCAGCGGCAGCCTGGCGTTTGCACGCGCAGGTGGGGGTAGGGAATTGTGTTCGCGGCTGCCAACTCAATGCTGGGAGTACCCGGGAAAAAGCGAAGCGCCAAGTGCGTTTGCGTCCCCTGAACCAGGCCGGCAAGGCCAATAAAATACGGGCAATTTCATTGTTTTTTAACGCGGGCCAGCAGACCTGCCAGGCGTCGCGTCGCGCTGCCGTGCGGCGGGCAGCTTCGCCGATTGAGGGCGTCAAAACTTGACTGGCGATGCTGATGGTGGAGGCAAAGAAGTTCGGATTAGCGTGTGCGCTAAGCGTGCGGGCGGGGATGACTGGTGCCCCCGCCCGGCGCGGGCAGCTTCTCTTTCATTTGAAAAGTTGCTTGATTGCACCTGCAAGCCGGTTTTCTTTTTATCCTCTTCCATCCCCAAATTCCCATCCGCAGCATGAAAAAACTTACGCTATTTTCCGTCCTTACTCTCTTGTTTGGCGCGCTGCTGCCACTCAGCAGCCGGGCTCAGGGCCCCATTCCGTTCACGATTGCCAACAATTCTCCCTTTGCCGACACGGAACTGTTCGTGGCCATTGTAGGCAAGGACATTGCCACCGGCAACCACGTCTGGGTGAATGCCCGCACCAGCGCAGTGCTGCCCATGTCCACGTCCTACAACACGGTGCTGGGCCCGACCTACAACGGCGCTACCGGGCCGGGCGGCAACTCCCGCTACGCCGACTGCTTCACGCGCCTGAGCGACATCGCCAACCGCACGTTCACCCTGCCCCGGATTGAGGGCTGCCGGGTATTTATCTCGCGCGGGCAGCAGCTCTACTTTTACTTCTACGGCGCCTCCGGCGCGCCGTCGGGCTACTCCGGACCTAATCCGCAGAATCCGAACGACCCGAACCGCGGCATCCTCCACGAAATCATTGAGCTGACCAACAACCAGTTCGGCTTCTTCGGCAACACCACGCGCGTAGACTCCTACAAGTACCCGATGGGCCTGGAGCTGTTCGGCCAGGGCGGCTACCAGCAGCGCACGGGCGAGCTGAAAAACCACGCCGACATTCAGGCCGCCTACAAGGCCAACGTGCCCACCGAGTTTCAGGGCTTGCTCAACTCCACGACCGGCGAAATCACGTTCCCCTCGAAAACCGCCGCCTTCGCCGACGGCACCAACGGCACCACGCCCGGCCCCTACGCCAACTACCTGGGCTCGTACATCGACGCCATCTGGAACAAGTACGTGAACGAGGACCTGATTTTCTTCGCCGGCAACGCGGGCGTCTTCAAGGGCCGCGTCAGCGGCGGGCGGCTCACGGTCGTGGGCCAGTCGGGTGCCTACGCCGGGCGCACGGGCATCGTGGCAGCCAAGCCGACGACGCAGGAGGCGTTCGAGGGCAAGGGCGTGCTGGACAGGCGCGTGGGCGACGGCGACGCCGACCTCGTGGTGCAGGCCCAGCTCACGGCAGCCATCAACCGCCACGTGGTGAACACAACCACGCCCAACCCCGGTCAGCAGAACTGGTACGACGCCACCAGGTATTACCAGGCCGCGCCGGCCAACTACTACGCCCGGTTCTGGCACCTGCCCGGCATCAGCGTCGACCAGAAGTCCTACGGCTTTGCGTATGACGACGTGAACGACCAGTCGGCAACGCTGCAAACTCCGCAGCCGACCAAGGCCATTGCCACGTTCGGCGGGTACGCCGGCTCGGCGCCGCCTGCCGCTACGGGGGTTGCCACAGTGTATAAGGACTGCAACTACACGGGCACGGCCGTGGCCCTGCCCGTGGGCG
Source organism: uncultured Hymenobacter sp. (assembly GCF_964243305.1). Taxonomy (GTDB): domain Bacteria; phylum Bacteroidota; class Bacteroidia; order Cytophagales; family Hymenobacteraceae; genus Hymenobacter. Next base: position 7,408 of record NZ_CAXTEF010000009.1, on the reverse strand, counting down.
ACTACAGCCTGGCTGCTTTGCAGGCGCGCGGCATCCTCAACGACGACGTTTCCTCGCTGCGGGTGAACAGCGGCTACCAGGTGGTGCTCTACGAAAACGACAACTTCGGCGGCGCCGCCCTGACCGTGGCGGCGGCCGGCAACGGCTGCCTGGTGAATAACCCGCTGGGCGCCGGTAACTGGAACGACAAGGCCTCGTCGCTGCGCGTGCAAGCCGCCGCTGCCCCGGCCTTCAGCCGGCAGCTCGAAGCCGAGAGCCCCAGCGTCAACAGCGGCATGGTGGTCGAAAACTGCTCCGAGGGCGGGCAGGACATGGGCTACATCGACCCCAACGACTATCTCGTGTGGAACGGCATCAACTTCCCCACCACCGGCACCTACCTCATCGAGTACCGCGTAGCCAGCGGCGCGGCGGGCGGCACAATTTCCGCGGACCTGAACGCGGGCGCCGTCCAGTTCGGCAACACGACCATCCCCGGCACCGGCGGCTGGCAGAACTGGCAGACCGTATCCAAGACGGTGACCATAAATGCGGGCACCTACAACTTCGGCGTCTTCGCCCAAACCGGCGGCTACAACCTTAACTGGGTGCGCATCAGCCGGAGCACCAGCGCCCGCGGCACCCTGGCCACGACAAAAACCGGAAGTGATCCGGCTATCCTGCTCTACCCCAACCCGGTGACGGACCGGCTTACGCTCTCGGCCGCGGCGGCTTTTGCGGGCGGGCAGGCTCAGATTCTGAGCGTGGACGGCAAGACCGTGTGGCACGGCCCCTACGCCGGCGAAACGCTGAGCGTAGCCACGCTCAAGCCCGGTTTCTACACGCTCGTGGTTGTCGGCAAAGACGGGCAGAAGCTCGTGCGCCGGTTTAGCAAGCAATAGCGGCTGAGTAAATAAGTAATACGCTCTCAAGAAGGTAAGAGGAAGTGGGCTTCGCCTTACTTCCTCTTACCTTTTGCTGGCGCCGGGCAGCCCACTGCCCGCAAACTGACCTGCTTTTCTTTTTCCCTACCCCACCCTGCCCACACTATTATGAAAAAACTTTTTCTTGTCCTGCTCGGCGTCCTGACCTTTCTGGACGCGCAGGCCCAGCCCGCGGCCGTCGCCAAGACCAACCCGACGCGGGTGTACATGCACTACATGCCTTGGTTCGAGACGCCCCAGACCTCCGGCACCGGCCAGTGGGGCGTGCACTGGACGATGGCCAACCAGAACCCGAACATCATCGTGGACGCGGCCACCGGCAAGCGCCAGATTGCCGCCCACTACTACCCCCTCATCGGGCCCTACGCCTCGTCGGACCCGGACGTGCTGGAGTATCATCTCCTGCTGATGAAGTATGCCGGCGTAGATGGGGTGCTGGTCGATTTCTACGGCAACGGCGGCAACGACCTGCCCCTTTTGCTGCGCAACACCAACGCCGTGCTGCCGCGCAGCGCCGACGTAGGGCTGGGCTTCGCCGTCGTGTTTGAAGACCAGTTTGCCGCCACGCTCAACGATGCCAAGGCCAACATGCAGTACGTGGGTACGAACTACTTTCCCAAGGCTAACTACATCAAGCTCAACAACAAGCCGCTGGTGCTCACCTTTGGCCCGCAGAAGTACCAGACCCCGTCGGACTGGACCCAGATTCTGGGGGTGCTCCCTACCCCCCCTACGTTTCTGACCCTGTGGTACCAGTCGCAGCAGGCCGGCGCCAACGCGGCGGGCGAGTACAACTGGATTTACTCGGACTTTCTGACCGGCCTGCAGAACTTCTACCAGAACCGCGTGCCTACGCTGAGCGTGGCCGGTGGCGTGGCCTACCCCGGCTTCAACGGCTTCTACGCCCAAGGCGGCTGGGCCGGGCCGACCTGGACCATCGCGCACAACAACGGCCAGACGCTGAGCCAGACGCTGAGCCTGGCCAAACAGTACCAGAGCCGGCTGGGCTTCGTGCAGCTGGCCACGTTCAACGACTTCGGCGAGGGCACCATGTTTGAGCCCACGCGCGAGTTCGGCTTTTCATACCTCGTGCAGGTGCAGCAGTACACCGGCGCGCCCTACACCGAAACCGAGCTGCGCCAGGTGCACCGCCTCTACAACCTGCGCAAGCAGTACGCCGGCAACACCACCAAGCAGAGCCAGCTGAATCAGGCCTTCGGCTACTTCGTGGCCCTGCGCGTGGCTGATGCCGTCGCCATGCTCAACACGGTGGAGGGCACTACAGCACCGGCGCCGAGCGCGCAAACGATTCCGGGCAGGATTGAAGCCGAGAGCTTCGCGGCCCAGTCGGGTACGCAGACCGAGGGCACCACCGACACGGGCGGCGGGCTCAACGTGGACTACTTCGACACCAACGACTGGCTCGACTACAAAGTGAACGTGCAAACGGCTGGCACCTACAAGGTGGACTTCCGCGTGGCCAGCGCTGTGGGCAATGCCCGCCTGGAGCTGCGCAACAGCGCCGGCACGGTGCTCGGCAGCATTAGCGTGGGCAACACCGGCGGCTGGCAGAGCTGGCAGACGCTGAGCGTCAACGTGAGCCTGCCCGCCGGTGCGCAGACCCTGCGCCTGTTCGCGGCGGCCTCCACCGGCTGCAACGTCAACTGGCTCAGCTTCGCCGCCGCTGCCAGCCCCGCGGCCAGCTTCAGCCGGCAGATTGAGGCCGAGAGCTTTAGCGTCAACAATGGCATGATAGCCGAAACCTGCGCCGAGGGCGGCCAGAACATGGGCTACATCGTCAACGGGGATAACCTCATCTTCAACAGCATCAACTTCCCCAATTCGGGTGCCTACCTCATTGAGTATCGCGTGGCCTGCGGCACCAGCGGCGGCTCGTTCAGCGCCGACCTCAACAACGGCGCCGTTTCGTTTGGCACCACCAACGTGCCCGGCACCGGCGGCTGGCAGACCTGGCGCACCATCTCGCAAACCGTGAACGTGAACGCCGGCACCTACAACCTGCGCATCCTGGCCCAGGTCGGCGACTGGAACATCAACTGGCTGCGCATCAGCCAGAACAGCACCGCCGCCCGCGGCACGCTGGCTTCGGCGGCGCCCGCAGCGGCGAGCGAGCTGACTGTGTACCCCAACCCAGCCACCGACCGGCTACTGATTCGCTCGGCGCAAAGCCTGACCGATACGCGGTTTCGGATTCTCGATGCCGTGGGCCGCACGGTAGCCAGTGGCTCGGCCGCCGCGGGCAGCCTCGACGTGGCGAGGCTCCGGCCCGGCGCCTACACGCTCGTGCTCACGGCCGAGGGCCGCGCCCCAAAAATCCGGCGCTTCGTGAAATAAGAGGATTTCCTCTTTATACTCGGTCCACTTTCCTACCCCCCCCTGCCCGCGTTCAAGCCGGCAAGGGGGGGTAGGAAAGTGGACCGAGGTAAGGCGAATTTATTGGCCGGGCCAAAAGCCGCAGCCGCGGTCCACTGCGGAGACACGACACCTTGCATCTTCTGGCACGTGGTTGAGCGCAGTCATTAGCTATAACTGATTACCCTATCCCCCACGCACAAGGAGACGCGCAGTGTCGCGTCCCTACGGCGGGCTGCTTAAATTCCGATAGTTTCTTACTTTCTTCCATCTTTCCACCCCAACTTTCTCTATATGAAGAAGATAACGCTACTAAGCAGGGCGCTCGGGCTGCTGTTATTATTGACGGCGGCGCCGGCTTTTGCCCAGTTCAAGGTAGTTGGTTACCTGCCGTCCTGGAATGGGGAAGTGAGCGGCGTGCAGTTCTCGAAGCTCACCCACGTCAACTACGCCTTTTTGCTGCCCAACGGCGATGGCTCGCTTAAGCCCATTGAAAACCCGGCCAAGCTGCAAAGTCTGGTGAGCACGGCCCACGCCAACAATGTAAAAGTCATTATCTCGGTTGGCGGCTGGCTCGATGGCAACCCCGGCGTCTTCGTCTCTATCGCCAACAACGCCGGCTACACCAGCGCCTTTGCCACCAACCTCATCAACTTCGTCAACCAGTACAACCTGGACGGCGTGGACATTGACTGGGAGCACCCCGACGCCAACACCGCCAACGGCTACGCTTCAGTAATGCAATCTCTGGCCACCCAGCTGCACGGCCGCGGCAAGCTGCTGACCACGGCCGTGGCCGGCGGCACCTGGGCCGGTGGCTACATTCAGAACAGCGTGCTCAGCAATGTAGACTTTCTCAACATCATGGCCTACGACGACTCCCCGCCCAACCACTCGACGTATGCACTGGCCTCGCAGTCCGTCTCGTACTGGCGCGGGCGCGGGCTGGCGGCCAGCAAAACCGTGCTCGGCGTGCCCTTCTACGGCCAGCCCAACGGGGTGCCGTTTGCTACGCTGCTCGCCCAGGGTGCCGACCCCAACGCCGACCTGTTCAACGGCGTGGGCTACAACGGCATTGCCACCATCAAGAGCAAAACCAACCTGGCCTTCGACCAGGGCGGCGGCATCATGATTTGGCACCTGGGCCAGGATGTGGTAGGCGCCAACTCGCTGCTCACGGCAATTAATCAAGTAGTTGCCTCGCGGGGCACGATTACGCCGCCAGCTACCAGCGGCGTGGCGACGATGTACCGGGACTGCAACTACACGGGCACGGCCGTGACCCTGCCCGTGGGCGACTACAGCCTGGCTGCTTTGCAGGCGCGCGGCATCCTCAACGACGACGTTTCCTCGCTGCGGGTGAACAGCGGCTACCAGGTGGTGCTCTACGAAAACGACAACTTCGGCGGCGCAGCGCTCACGCTCGCCAGTAGCAACGGCTGCTTAGTTAACAATGTCCTGGGTACGGGCAACTGGAACGACAAAGCCACGTCGCTGCGGGTGCAGACGGCCGCTGCCCCAAGCTTCAGCCGGCAGCTCGAAGCTGAAGGCGCCAACACTAACAGCGGTATGATTGTCGAAAGCTGCACCGACACCGGCGGCGGGCAGAACCTGGGCTACATCGACGCCAACGACTACCTGGTGTTCACCAACATCAACTTTCCGGTTACCGGCACCTACCTTATTGAATACCGCGTGGCCAGCGGCGCCAATGGTGGCACCATATCCGCGGACCTGAATGCAGGTGCTATTCAGCTCGGCAGCACAAGCGTGCCGGCTACCGGCGGCTGGCAGAACTGGCAGACCGTATCCAAGACGGTGACCATAAATGCGGGCACCTACAACTTCGGCGTCTTCGCCCAAACCGGCGGCTACAACCTCAACTGGGTGCGCATCAGCCGGAGCACCAGCGCCCGCGGTGCCCTCGTCACGGCCCCTACCCCCCGCCAAGCCAGCAACGGCCGCACCTTGGACGTCTATCCCAACCCCGCCACCGACCAGCTTTCCCTTAGCTCGGGCCTGGAGCTGGCCGGCAGCCAGTACCGCATCCTTAATGCCACCGGCCAGCGCGTAGCCAGCGGCTCGGCCGCGCGCGGCACCGTCAGCGTCGCGGCGCTGCCGGCCGGAGTTTATACCCTGGTTGTCGTCACCAAAGACCAGCAAACAATAACCCGCCGCTTCGTGAAATAGGTAGCGGTCGATTGATTAGTCCCACGCTCAAAACAAAGCAGGCGGCCCAATCGGGCCGCCTGCTTTGTTTTGAGCGTGGGTGGTTTTGCACGCTAAATGTTGCCGCCATCTATCGCGGCTAGGCTCTGCTCGGCGCCGGCCGCGTCGGCCGAGTTGGTCGTGGCAGTAGATGAGGAGCCGTTGCCGCGGCGCTTGGCCAGGTAGCTCAGGCCCAGGGCCACAAGGGCGGCACCACCGGCCACTTTCTGCGTGGTGCTCAGCCCGCCGATGCCGCTGCCCAGCTTCTTGATGGACTTACCGGCCCCGCCAAACAGGCTGGTTTTCTTGGTGGCTTTGGCTTTCTTAACGTCCTTTTTCTTGTCCTTACTCTTTTTCATGTTCATGACGTTTTTGATGATGAGGTGGCCGCTTGCGCGGCAGGTGAGGTTGGTATTCGCAGCCACCCATCCGAAGGTTGCCACGCAGCCCAATTCTTAACATGACTGGCTGAGCGGCTACCCCTGACCAAGCTCTGATGGCGGCTTCAAAACGCCAGCCGAGCCTATTTGATTTTGCGCGGTTTCCGGCTTTTCGGCGGCACCTCGTCGGACTCAATTGGCTCCGCCGCCACTTCTTCGGCCTCGACCGCGCTGGTGGGTTCTTCTTTCCCGCCGGCCAGCGCCAGCAGCTTGCTAACGATGGGCGTTTCCGGCCCGCCTTGCCGGTTAGCGGCCAGGTACGCCAGGCCAGCGGCTGCCAGGGCCACGCCGCCCACCACCTTCTGACCCACGCTGAGCTTGTTTATCTCCTTGGTCACCTTGCGGAATTTCCTCACCGACATGGCCGCCATGTCCAGAATATCGTCCGACAGCTCGTCTTTCTTGCCTTTTTTCGAGTGCTTCTTGTTGCCTTTGCCCATCAGAAGTTGCGGTAAAACGGTTTGGAGGAGGAATTGGAGGGGGAATGCCATAGCAGTTGGGTAGCCGGCGCTGGGTTGCGGCCGGCTGGTGGGGGTAGGGTATTCGCAGGGCCGGGCCGCAAGGTTGCCGTTTCGACGAACCCGCAGCTTGCGAGACGGTGCGCGGTGCATAAAAAAGCGGCAGCTTCTTCCCGAAACTGCCGCTGCTGGTTGGTTGCCGCCGGGCGTAACTATCTGCGAGTTGCTTGTGGCTCCTGACCAGCCGGCTCCCACTCACCAACGACAATGCCGGTGCGCTTGATTTCCTGCACGAAAGGGTTCCAGTCGGTAAACTGCACCGGGGAAAAGGTGTGGGGCTCAATGTCCACGTGTTTCACGACCGACCGGATAAAAGGCTTTATATCCATAAAAGCCGCGCCCGTAAAGCCATCAGCTACTAGCGCCAAGTCAATATCGGAATACTCGTGCTGTTCGCCCCGCGCAAAAGAGCCAAACAGAATAGCCTGTTTCAAGGGGACGCCCAACTGGCGGACTTCTTCCAGGAACTGATGGACGCGGGCTAGGGCAGCTTGCTGAGTAACCATAAGCGAAGTTGACCAGCTTCTTGTAACAAATTGCGGGGTTAGTGGGGTATGAAGTTTAAGTAGTACCTCGATTATTTTGAATTTCGTAAAATATAGATGCTATGAAAAAACCGAAGCTTCTTCGAAACATAGGAATTACAATCTGCACGATAGGAGGTGTAATAACAATTGGCACACTAGGCCTCGGAGCCAAGCTTGGCCTGCCTATAGCAGCAGCAGGCTTCAGCTTTATTCTGGCTGGTAGGGTATTGAATAAGTATGGCCGACCGACCTTGACAACTCATTTAATTATCGCTTTTACCTTATCTCTCAGCTATATTCTCCTCGTGTTAAATTACACCAAATCGACAGTGATAAGGGTTAAGGATGTTTCTAGAGCCCAAGAGGGCGGTGGTCTAACCGGGGGTGATTGTATCTTTCGGGCATGGTATTCACTCAAC
>NZ_CAXTEF010000008.1:79445-127040 GCF_964243305.1 uncultured Hymenobacter sp. | reverse complement strand
CGTGCGGTCGGCGTTCATGACCCTAAAGTAAGCACTTAGCTGAGAACACGCCCTAATCCAATCGTTGTTAGCCGCTGATTACTGCTGCACGCGAGATGCTTCGCTGCGCTCTGCATGACCGGGTTTTACTTTTGAACAAGCCGGCTACGGGTTCACCACGAAATTGGGCAAACCCAGCTTGCTGCGGCGCCCACCCAGTTTCAAGCCTTCATCGACGTAGGTGCAGGCCTTGCCGGCTTCGTTGGGCTTTTGGATGATGCCCAGGGCGGGGTTGTCTTCGCGGGCCACGTAGAGGCGGCCGTCGGGGCCGGCTTGGAGGGCACCGATTTTGCGGTTGGCCGAGCGGCCCACGAGCGTGGGGGTGCCGGTTTTGGTTTTTAAATCGAACTGCCAGAGCTGGCTTTGGCCGCCACCCACGCCGTTGCAGGTGCCGTAGAGCTTGGTGCCGTCGGGCGAGAAGGCCACGCCGTAGGCTTCGGGGTAGGGGCCGAAGGAGCGCGGCTGGCTGACCTTGCCGGTGTTGCGGTCGAAGTTGTAGACTTCAAACTTGTTGGTTTCGCGCCAGAGGGCGGCGGCCACGCGGCGGCCGTCGGGCGAGAATTTCAGCTCGCCAATGGCGTTGCGGCCCGGCCCGTTGTTGAGGCTGCCGACGCTGCTCAGCACGGGCTTGCCGCCCTGCACGCCGTCGGCCGTGACGAGGTAGGCCACGAAGGCGGTCGAGTTCCAGCGGTGGGCCAGCACCCAGGTGTCGCGGCCGTTGGCGTGGCGCACGGCGGCCAGCTTTTCGGCCACGGGCTGCACCAAAAGCAGGTTTACGCGCGGCAAATCGCCCAGGCCGTCGTCGCGGGTCATGTCGACGATGGAGTAGCGCAGGCCGTTGGGTGTGCCCTGCGGCGCGACCGTGAACACGTAGAAGATGTTGCCCGCCCCAGGGTCGGGCACGATAAGGGCCGACTGGGTGCTACTGCCGCTGCCCATGAGCTTGGTGCCGTTGGGCATGGGCCGGTGCGCGCGGTTCCAGACGGTTTCGCCGTTGGTGTAAAAGAGCAGCTCGCCCTTGGCGGTGGTCGCCACGGCGCAGCCCTCGAAAGTGCTCATCTTGCCGTTGTTGAGGGGGGTAGGCGTGGTGCCATCGGGCCCGAAGCTGAGGCCCGCCTGCTGGCCGAAATACCAGAGGTCGGTGGGGCGCTGGGCCTGGGCGGGGACGGCCAGCAGCAGCAGGGCAGAAGCCAGCAAAGACAGCAGGAGTTTTTTCATGAAAAAAGCGGGAACGGGTTGTTGAGCTTTCTAACGAAAAAATAAGCCAAACTGCTACGTGAGTGGCTGCCGGGCCGCCGGGCCTGCCGGGCCGCCGGGCCTGCCTGACCGGCTGTTGGGCACGCCATGCGGTAAACTCGTTCCGAAGAATCTGCCGGGCCGCCGGTCCGGCCCGCGGCGTTAGCTAGCTTTGGCATTTGGCTCCCTACCCCCATGCGTCTGCCCAAGCTCTTTGATTACCTGCGCCAACTCGCCCGGCACAACGAGCGCGACTGGTTTCTGCCCCGCAAAGCCACGTATGACGAGCTGCGGGCTGATTTCGAGCAGGATGTAGCCTTTTGGCTGACTGAGCTAATCCAAACTGACCCCGCCCTGGCCGGCCTGACGGCGCGCAAGTGCCTGTTTCGCATCTACCGCGACGTGCGTTTCTCCAAGAATAAAGACCCGTACAAAACTCACTTCAGCGCCTTTTTCGCCTCCGCCAGCCGCGTGCCGGGCCAGGAGCAGCCCGGCTACTACGTGCAGCTGGGACCGAATAATCAGACTCTTATCGGCGGCGGGCTCTTCGCCCCCGACAAGGAGCAGCTGGCCCGCATCCGCCAGGAAATCGACTACAGCGCGCCCGCGCTGCACCAGCTGCTGGCTGCCCCGGCGTTTCGGCAGTTCTACCCACAGGGGCTAAGCGGCGAGCGGCTCAAGCGCGTGCCGCAGGGCTACGAGGCCACGCATCCGGAAGCCGAATTGCTAAAAGTCAAGAGCTGCATTGCCAGCCAGTCGCGGCCCGATGCCGAGGTGCTGGCCCTGCCCGACTACCGCGCGCACGTGCTCGAAGGGCTGCGGGCGTTGCACCCACTGGTAGGCTGGCTGCGCGAGGTAGGGTAGGGAATTAATTAAGAATTATAAATGAATAATTCAAAATCTCACTTCCTGCTCCTCGTTGCCGGCCCGGAAGAGGACGCTTTGCTTGCGGCCACGGGCTTCGAGGTTGACGATGTTCATCTGGTCGGGGAACAAGTCCAGCAGCAGGCCTTGGCGTAGGTGCAGGCGGGTCAGGGGCTTGGCCGTGGCGGAGGGGGGTAGGGCGACGCGGGCGTAGAGCCAGTAGGCGTCGGCTTCGTGCTGCATCCCGACGAACTGGAGGGGTAGTGATTCGCCCGGCCGGGTGCCCACGCGCAGGCTGCGCTGCAAATAAGCCGCTGCCAGCGCGCCGGCGCGGGGCTGCTGGTCGAGGTGTACCGGCGTGGGCTGGCCCTGCGAGAGGGCACGCTCGAAATCATCGGTGAAGACTTTCAGGGAAATCTCCACCTGCTTTTGGGCCGGGTTGTAGCGCAGCTCGGCGATGCTGGCGTGGTAGGCGTGGGCCAGGGCCAGCAGCGGCAAGAGCAACAGGAGCAGGGCGGCGGAGAGGGCACGGCGCATGAGCGTATCTGGATAGAATCAGTTAGAATAAGAACGTCATGCTGAGCGCAGCGAAGCATCTTATCACGCTGGCACGAGCACTAACCAATTGATTACTGCGTCGTTCTTCAGTGATAAGATGCTTCGCAAGCTCAGCATGACGTCCTTTAGTTCGGTCTATACTATTTGCTACGACAGCGCCTTCAAGATTGGCTTCAGGATGATGACGTAGGCCATCAAAGCCAGAATCAGCATGGTGCCCACGCGCTGGGCACCTTCCAGAAACCGGTCCGAAGGCTTGCGGCGCAGGATGATTTCGTAGAGCAGAAACACAACGTGGCCGCCGTCGAGCGCCGGAATGGGCAGCAGGTTCATGAAGGCCAGCACCATGCTCAACGAGCCGGTCAGGGTCCAGAAGTGGGCCCAGTCCCAGCGCGTGCCGAACTGCTGGGCGATTTCGACGGGTCCGCCCAGGCTGGCTGAGGCGGAGGCTTCGCGGCGCACAATCTTGCCCAACGCCTTGATTTGGCCACTGATGACGCCAAACGCCTGCTTGCTGCCCTCGGGCACCGACTGCGCCAGGTTGTAATTGCGGGTGCCGAAGTTCATCTCGAACTTGGGCCGCACCCCGATTTTGCCGTCCGCGTTCACCTTCACCGTGAGGGGTAGGGTTTGGCCATTGCGCTGCACGGTCAGGGGCACCGCCTGGTTTTTGTAGCGTGCCAGCGTGCCGGTCAGCTCATCAAAAAACTGTACCGGCGTCTCGCCAATCTTCACCAGCCGGTCGCCGGCTTGCAGGCCGGCCTGGGCGGCGGGCTGGCCGGGCACGACTTCCTCGAGCGTGAAGGGCTGGCGCGGCATCACGAACAGGCTGTCGCTCTGGGCGGCCATGTTGTCGAGGAAGTTTTTGGGCACGTTCACGTCCACGAGCTGGCTGCCGCGCTCCACGGTGTAGTAGGAGCTGTTGCCGAGCAGCACGTCGGGCTTGTACACCTCATCGAACTCCGTGAACGGGCGGCCGTTGATTTTCACGATTTTATCGCCCGTGCGGAAGCCCATCTGCCGGCCCAGGCCGTTGGGCAAAATGCCGTAGCGCGCCTCCGAGGCGGGCAGATACGTCTGCCCGTAGTAGAAGGTGAGGGCCGAAAACACGAGCACGCCCGTCAGCACGTTCATGATGATGCCGCCCAGCATCACCAGCAGGCGCTGCCAGGCCGGCTTCGAGCGAAACTCGTCGGCCTGGGGCGGGCCGGCCAGGGCATTGGCGTCCTGGGTTTCATCCACCATGCCGTGAATCTGAACGTAGCCGCCCAGCGGGAACCAGCCGATGCCGTATTCGGTCTCGCCCACCTTCTTCTTGAGCAGGGCGAAGTTGGCCACGTTGGGCAGCGGAAACAGGAAGTCGAAGAAGATGTAGAACTTATCGACCCGAATCTTAAAGAGCTTGGCGAAGGCAAAGTGCCCGAACTCGTGCAAGCCAATGAGCAGCGAAAGGGCCAGCAGAAACTGGCCAATCATGGTGAGAATATCCAAGGACAATTATGAATTATGAATTACAAATTATGAGTTGCCTTCTGCCATGCTCATCTGTCATCCTGAGCTTGCGAAGGACCTTCGCAGGTCAGAACAAGCAATAATCAATAATTAGTGCATCGTTCAACTAGCATAAGGTGCTTCGCCGGCTCCGAATGGCAGGAGGGGGGTAGGGATTACAGCAGCTCGGCCGCTACGCGCCGCGTTTCGGCGTCGGTGGCCGCGTAGTCGGCCAGCTGCGGCTCGGCAAGGTACGACACCCGGTCGAGGCAGCTTTCCACCACGTCGGCCATGCCCAGGAAGCTGACCTGCTCGCGCAGAAAAGCGGCGACGGCCACTTCGTTGGCGGCATTGAGGATGCAGGGGGCGTTGCCGCCGCGGCGCATGGCGGCAAAAGCCAGCGGCAGGTTGCGAAACGTGGCGGTGTCGGGCGCCTCGAAGGTGAGGGTGGGGTAGGCCAGAAACGAGAAGCGCGGAAAATCATTGCCTAGCCGCTCCGGGAAGCCCAGCGCGTACTGAATGGGCAGCTTCATGTCGGGCAAGCCCAGCTGCGCCTTCAGCGAGCCATCCTGAAACTGCACCAGTGAGTGTACGATGCTCTGCGGGTGCACCACCACCTCAATCTGCTCATTGGTCAGGTTAAACAGCCACTTGGCTTCAATCACTTCCAGGCCCTTGTTCATCAAAGAAGCCGAATCGATGGTGATTTTGGCGCCCATGTCCCAGTTGGGATGCTTCAAGGCCTGCGCCTTGGTCACCGTAGCCAGCGCGGCCCGGTCGCGCCCCCGAAATGGGCCGCCCGATGCCGTAAGGATGATTTTCTCAATTGGGTTAGCTTCCTCGCCCACCAAACATTGGAAGATGGCCGAGTGCTCGGAATCGACCGGCAGCAGGCGCCCGCCGTGCTGACGCACCAGGCCCGTTATCAGCTCGCCGGCCACAACCAGCGTTTCTTTATTAGCCAGCGCAATGTCCTTGCCCGCCCGGATGGCCGCCACCGTGGGCAGCAGCCCGGCGTAGCCGACGAGGGCCGTGAGCACCACGTCGACGTCGGGCCGGGTCACGACTTCGGCCAGGGCCGCGGCGCCGGCCAGCACCTGAGTTTCGGGCTGATTGGCCAGCGCTTCTTTCAGAAATTGGTACTGCGACTCCTCGCCGATAACGACGGCCGCCGGCCGGAACTCGCGGGCCTGAGCCAGCAGCAGCGCCGCGTTGCGCTGGGCCGTGAGCACGGCCACTCGGAAGCGGCCCGGCTGCTGGCGCACCACCTCCAGCGCCTGCGTCCCAATCGAGCCGGTGGCACCGAGCAGCGCCAGCGACTTTGTTTTCATGTCTGCTGCCATTAACCGAAAAAAGCGGAATCAGGGCCAAAGGTACGGCAGGCTTGGCGGGACCGGGGGGGTAGGGAATGAAGGCAGGAGGCAGGAAGTATGAGGGAATTAAGGTAGAAGGTAGAAGGTAGGAGGGAAGAGGAAAGAGGCGGTCATGCTGAGCGCAGCGAAGCATCTCGCCTGGGAAAGTAATCCAATCGTTGTTCAATCAGTTGGATTAGTCAGCGGGCGAGATGCTTCGCTGCGCTCAGCATGACCGCCTCTTTCCTCTTTCCTCTTCCCTCCTGCCTTCTACCTTAATTCCCTACCCCCTCTTATCCTGCCAGGGCCGGCACGGCGTCGGCCAGGTGGTTGTAGAGGCGCGTGGCCAGCTCGTGGTTGAGCTGGGCCACGTGGTCGAGGTCGTACTTGTCGCGGTAGGTCGAGTCGTGGAGGGTGGTAGTCAGGGCGGGCTGCACGATGTAGAAATCTTCCTCGTCCAGCTCGTTAATCTGGTACTGCACCTGAAAGCCATAGTCATCAAAGGTGAAGCTGACCAGCAGATTAAGATTGAAGGTGTGGCCGCGCAGCCGGAACGCCTGCCAGCTGATGCCGAGGCTGAGCTGGCGGAGCAGCTCGCTAGCGTTGTTAAACACAAACGCCGCCGACTCCAGCAGCGGGGCCAGGGCCGGGGCCGTCTGGATAACGGGCGCGCCCTCCGTGACCTCGTAGTAGCCCAGCAGAAAGCTTTTCTCCACGAATAAGTCGTCGAAGCGGGCCGTCTGCTTTTGCAGGTCCTTAAGCCATTCTTCCAGCAGATAGTAGTAGAGCTTGGCCTGCGTTTCCAGGTTCCAGGTCAGCACGATGGCATCTTCGCGGCCCAGCAGCTTCTTCTTGAGCTGGGCGAGCTTCTGGTCGAGGTAGGCGGTTTCGTGCGGCGGCTCGCTGGTGGCCGTTTGCAGGCGCACCTGGCTGGCGGCGGCCACGTTGTCAATCAGGAAGCGCAGCAGCGGCTCGGGGTTGCCCGAGTCGGCCACGGTCAGGGCGGCGTAGTAGTGGTTGCGGTCGGTGGCGCGCACCACCGTGATGGGGTAGCCGCGGCTAAGCAGCCCGTAGTTGAGCAGCAGCCGGGCCAGCGGGCCGTGGTAGTAGGCTTCCTCCTGCAAGGGGGGTAGGCGCAGAAAGCGGTAGTGCAGCCCCACGGCCAGGGCCACGGGGTGCTGGCTGCCCTGGGTCAGCTCCTGCTGGTACCAGTTCACCACGTCGGGCAGGCTGGCGGGGGCCTGGTCGGGCGTGGCGAAGTAAAACAGCTCGCCGGTGGGCGTGAGCACCTGGGCGCTGGGCCGGCGCGAAGCCGGCGCAGCCTGGTAGGGGTGGGGGGCGGCCAGCGGCGGGAGCACGGGCGAGCCCTGCAAAAGCTGGTTCAGCTCCTGCACCAGGGTTTCGGTGAGTGGGCGCTGGTCGCGCACGGCTTCTTCGAGGCGGCGCACGGCCTCGTCGTGGTGGCGGATGCGCAGGTGGTCGCGCAGGGGCTTGCCGGGAGCGGTCAGGTCCTGGCGCAGCAGGCGCCGGGTTTCGCTGAGGGTCAGCGAGTTGCCTTCCAGGGCATTGGAGCTGTAGTTCCACTCCAGCCAGGATTCTTGCAGCAGGCCGGCCTCCTGGTCGGGGGATAGGGGGGGTAGGGTGTCGAGTTCGGCTTTTAGCTGGTCGAGTTCGGCAAAAGAAGCCATATATAAACAAATACTAATTAGCTACTAAGGTAGCTACGGAAGTACGAAAAGACTGGCTTTCCGGACTGCAACCTTGTGTTTAAACCCGACCAGCGCTCGGGTCGGGTAAAGATAGCGCCGCCGTCGGGCCGGGCCAACTCGGGCCGGCAGCGCCCCTACCTTTGCCGGCCGTGCCTGCTTTCCCTACCCCCCCCGTCCCCGCCTACGACGTGGCCCTGATTGGAGCCGGGCCGGCGGGCTGCGCGGCGGCTTTGGCCTTGCGTCACAGTGGGTTGCGGGTGCTGCTGCTCGACAAAGCGGCCTTCCCGCGCGACAAAATCTGCGGCGACGCCATCCCCGGCCACGCCCTCAAGTACCTGGGCCAGCTCGACCCCGCGTTTGCCGCCGCCCTCTGGCAGGCTCAGCCCCGCGACGACGTGCGCCAGAGCCGGCTGGTGGCCCCCAGCGGCCGGGCCCTGACCCTGCGCTGGCAGCTACCCAGCTTCAGCTGTCCGCGCGAAGTGTTCGACGCTGCCCTGCTAAAACTGGTGCGTCGGCACTCAGCCACGGAAATACGCGAAGGCGCGGTGCTGAAAGACGTGCGGGTTGAGACAGACCACGTCCGCCTGAGCTTGGCCGATGGATCTGATCTGACCTGTGGGCTGGTCATCGGCTGCGACGGCGCCCACTCCGTGGTGGGGCGCAAGCTGCTCCCTACCCCCCTCGCCCGCGCCCACCACTGCGCCGGCGTGCGGGCCTACTTTGAAAATGTGCAAGGAGCCGAGCCGGGCCAAACCGAGTTTTTCCTCACCAAAGACTACCTGCAAGGCTACCTCTGGATTTTCCCCGTCGGCGCGGGCCGCTGCAACGTGGGCCTGGGAATGCTCGCCGAAACCGTAGCCCGCCATAGAGTTGACTTAAGGCAGCTGCTGCCTCAACTACTGGCCACGCACCCGGCCCTGGCCAGCCGCTTTGCCCAGGCCCGGCCGCTGGGGCCGGTGCGGGGCTTCGGGTTGCCGCTGGGCGGCGGGCGCCGGGTGCCGGTCAGCGGCCGGCGGTTTATGCTGTGCGGCGACGCGGCCTCGCTCATCGACCCCTTGCAGGGCCACGGCATCGACACGGCCGTGCAGAGCGGCATTCTGGCCGCCGCGCAGGCCGTGGCGTGCTTCGAGAAGCAGGATTTCAGCGCCGACCTCATGCAGCAGTACGACGCGGCCGTGGCCCAGAAAATTATTCCCAAGTTGGCCCGCAGCTACCGCCTAATGCGCTTTCTGAGCGACAAGCCCTGGCTGGTGAACGCCGCCGTGCGCCTGGGCCAGCTGCCCGCCCTGCGCCCCTGGGTGCAGAAGGCGATTGGATAGTGGTGAGATGGTGAAATAGCGAAATGGTGAGCTAATGAGTTCGGGAATTAATTGAAACCTAAACCTCACCTTCTGGCTATTGCGTAGCAACAACTCACTATTTTACTAGCTCACCATTTCACCGCATGTCTTTCACCTCTGCCCGCTCCGAAGATGTTTTGTTTGACGCCGCCCGCCGCGGCGACGTCGCGGCCATCCGGGAGCAGCTCGCCACCGGCCTCAACCTTAACACGCAGAACGCCAAGGGCTTCACGGCCCTAATTCTGGCCTCCTACGACGACCACCTTGATGCCACCAACGCCCTGCTCGAAGCCGGCGCCGACCCCAACCTACAAGACGCCACCGGCAACTCGGCCCTGATGGGCGTCAGCTTCAAGGGCTACGCCGACATCGCCCGCGCCCTCATCCAGCACGGTGCCGACCTGAACCTGCGCAACGGTAATGGCGGCACTGCCCTCATGTTCGCCACGCTGTTTGGCCGCAACGAGCTAGTCCGCATCCTGCTCGAAGCCGGTGCCGACAAAGACATCGCCGACCAGCGCGGCCTGACGGCGCTGCACCTAGCCGGTCAGCAAGGCAATGAGGAGGCGTGGAAATTACTAGGGGGTAGGGAAGAGTAAGTGGAAACGGTAGGACGAATGTTCGTAGTGTTTAAATGTGCCGCACCACGCCGCCATCCACCCGCACCGAGGCGCCGTTGGTGGCTGCGGCCAGCGGGCTGGCCAGGTAGGCCACTAGGCTGGCAACTTCATCGGTGGTGATGAAACGCTGGAGCAGTGACGACGGCCGTGCATCGCGGAAGAACTCGTGCTCGGCCTCCGCGCGGGTCTTACCCGCGCCGGCCAGCTGCTTCAAGAATTCTTCTACCCCCTCCGACGCCGTGGGGCCGGGCAGCACTGAATTCACCGTGACGCCAGTGCCCTTGGTTAGCTCGGCCAGGCCGCGTGCCACGGCCAGCTGCGCCGTTTTGGTGGTGCCGTAGTGAATCATCTCGGCCGGAATCTGGAGCGCCGACTCGCTGGAAATGAACAAAATACGGCCCCAGTCCTGGGCCAGCATCAGCGGGAAATACTGGCGCGCGAGCCGCACGCCGCTCAGCACATTCACCTCGAAAAAGCGCACCCAGTCCTCATCCGAGATTTCGGCAAAAGGCTTGGGCTCAAAGATGCCGACGTTGTTCACCAGAATATCCACCGTGGGCACTTCGCGCAGCAGGTGCGCCATTTCCTCGGCCCGGCCAAAATCGACGGCCACGCCGCGCACCGCCGCCGTCGGCGTCTCGGCCACAATGGCGGCGCGGGCTTCCTGAAGGCGCGCCTCGGTGCGTCCGGTGATGATGACTTCGGCGCCTTCGGCCGCCAGGCGCCGGGCAATGGCCAGTCCAATGCCGGCCGTAGAGCCCGTGACGAGGGCGGTTTTATTGGTGAGTTGCAGGTTCATGAAGGGGTAGGGATTAGAAAAGAAAATTCGACTCCAAACCTGAAACGGCAGGCGTTTGATTAGGCGCTGGAAATTGTGGACACGAAAGAGGCCCGCCGGGTGGGGCGGGCCTGGGATTAGGGCTGGGGCGGCGTGTCGGCTTCGGCTACTTTGGCAGCAATGAAGTCAACTGATGCGGTAGCAAATTGGTGATTGATTTCTTTCATGCGGTTAAGGTCGTAGGCCTGTCCGTATTGCAAATCCTGTTCATGATGATGGGAGCCAGGATGAAGTGAAAATACAGCCACACACTTGAATTTTTCAAATCTCCAAATGAACCTAACGCCTTGATGATGATAGAAACCGGCTTTCCTAAAGTCTTGCCAATCAAAACGTAAACTAATTTCTTTTATCATGCGCTCATCATCCATTACTACCTCCTCGATTGAATGCATAAGTTCATCTAACCAAACATTTTGCGCGTCGTTGATAATACGGTTATTGTGGTCGCGTACTTCAAGCCACACCTCTGTTTTAAAGAAAAGGTCATTGAGCTTTCGCATCGTGTGCCAAGCGTCCTCGACCCAAAACTTGAAGAAGTTCTGATAGAAGCTTCGTTGCGTTTCGGCATTCCAAGTGGTTTTTTCGAACTCTTCCCGGCTTACCATTTGCTTCTTTAACAGTGCTATCTTCTTATCTAAATCATCCGGCTCATCTACTGATTCGCCCATTGCGGCCCGAATCATCAGCCGCAGCGAGGCTTCCACGTTTTCGATAATGAAGCGCAGAAACGGCTCCGGCTCGCCCGCGTCGGCTTCGGAGAGGGCAGCGAGGTAGCGGTTACGGTCGTCGGCTTTGATGACGGTGATGGCATAGCCGGCGCGCATCAGAATCAGGTTCATCAGCAGGCGCGACATGCGGCCGTTGCCATCGTCGAAGGGATGGATGCGCACGAAGCGGTAGTGAAACTCAGCGGCCAGCTCCACGGGGTGCAGCGTGGGCTGCTCGGTTTCGCGGCGGCACCAGTCCACGAGGTCGGTCATCTTGGCCGGGGTTTCCTCCGGGCTGGCGAAGTAGAGCATCTCGCCGGTGGCGGTCAGCACGTTGTTGGGCTGCTGCTTGTACTGGCCGGGTTGAATGAACTTCCGGGTCGGCTGGCCATCGGCCGTTTGGGCGGGCGCATGAAATGGCTCGCCCAGCAGCACCTCGTGCATCCCCCGAATAAATTGTTCGGTAAGGGGCCGCTGGTCACGCACGAAATCCTCGAGCCAGAGCACCGCCTCGTTGTGGCCCCGGATGTCGAGGTGGTCCCGAATGGGCTTGCCCTGGGCCGTGAGGCCGTGCAAGAGCAAGGAACGGGTTTCGCCCAGCGTGAGCGAGTTGCCCTCAATAGCGTTGGAATTATAATTCCACTCCAGCCGAAACTTTTGCAGCACCCGCTGCTCCTGCTCCGGCTTGAGGGGGCGCAGGGCGTCGAGTTCGGCTTTAAGGCGGTCGAGGTCGGCGAAGAGGGGCATAGGGGGTAGGAAAACGGTGACAGAGCGAAAGGCAAGCGTAAGCTACTGGCCGGTAGAAGGGTCCTGGGACAAGCGTTTTGAGCGAGCTTCCCGTTGCGCCTCAGCTTCGCGCGCTGCAACGGACTGACTAGTATAAGCCGGGTGCACCTTCAACGTGGTAAGGAAGGAGAATCGGTCGGCATCCATCTCAAATGTGGGAGGTGGCGAACCATTGGCTTCCATTGCAGCCCGAATATCAGGCAGGCCAGTGGCCCGTCCTTCAGTTAGGCGCAGCTCTTTGAGAAAATCGCCTACCCGGCGATTTCGATAATCACGGGCCATGATGGGCTGGGTGTTTCGGAGTTGCTCAGCGGTAACGGGCGGCAGTGCTCCTGGAAAACTCAAAATCTGTATTTGAGTTGGGCGCACGCTTACTTCAATAGCGTTCCGCAACTCATAGCTTCGGTGATACACGGCATTAGCTAAAGCTTCCTCCAACGCCGCAAAAGGGTAGTTGAAAAATCGGAAAGCTTCAGCTTGGCCTGGTATTTTGCGGGTTGTCTCTTTCAAAACCTGGGTTTGTAGAAAGCTCAACGCTTGTCGTAACTGCTGAGGTAGAGGGCCACTGAAACGTTTCTCAACCAGACTGCGACTTCGGCCGGATTCACTGGAATGAATCACAACATCGATGAACGCGCCAGGGAAAAAGCTTTCGGGCTGTTCATTAAACATGAGTAGGCCGATGTTGAGCGGCTTGCAATATTCGGGCGGGCCACTAACGATGCGCATCTGGCGGCACAATGCCTCAAAGGGTATGGTGACGGCTTCGCCAGCCAGCTTGCTTTTGATTTCGCGTAGATGTTCCCGAATAAGCCCGAGACTTAAGTCATCTAATGTTGCCTGATGGTTGATGCGGTCGTCAAAAGGCACTTTAGCAGTCAGGTCTAATAAGCGTCGCTGCTCATCTGGATTGGCTCTCGTTGTACTGGCAAAGTGTCGGACATAATATTCTTTCTGGGCCTTATTGTCTTTAGCTAAGCTTACTGGTGCTTTATAAGGCCGATTTTCGCCGCCCGGTGCCCAAATAACCAGCACAAGTTTGCCGAGGTATTCTTCTGGCTCTACTAGCGGAAAATAGGTGGGCGTCAATTGATGGCATAGTTCGATTAACCTTTTTTGGATGGCATCTGCCTGTGCTGGTTGCAAACCGGCCGGTGGTAAGTCGGGCTGGCCATCTTTCTCCGCTACACCGATAATTAGATAGCCGCCGCCCCAGTTGTCTAAGTCATTAGCAAAGGCACAGATTGTATGAATTGCTGCTTCCTCGTTCCAACCTCGCTTAAACTCAAGTCTTGCCCACTCCACTACTTGTCCGCTTAGGAGCTGCTCTAAATTCACTGGCAGTGCCATTGACTAGGTGTTTTAATTAAATAGAAAAACTATACTGTCAGCTTCCCCAGAATCTCCTGCGCCGCCAGGGCAATAACCGTTCCCGGCCCGTAGACGCCGGCCACGCCGGCTTGGTAGAGAAACTCGTAGTCCTGAGCCGGAATGACGCCGCCCACGATGACGAGGATATCGGCGCGGTCCAGTTTCTTTAGCTCGGCCAGAAGCTGGGGCATGAGGGTTTTGTGGCCGGCGGCCAGCGAGCTGATGCCGACCACGTGCACGTCGTTTTCGGCGGCCTGGCGGGCTACTTCGGCGGGCGTCTGGAATAGGGGCGCCAGGTCCACGTCGAAGCCCACGTCGGCGAAGGAGGTAGCAATGATTTTGGCGCCGCGGTCGTGGCCGTCCTGGCCCATTTTGGCGACCAGCAGGCGCGGGCGGCGGCCTTCGTGGGCGGCGAAATCTTCGGCGGCCTGGCGGGCTTTGGTAAATTCTTCGTCGTAGTTCATTTCGGAGCTGTACACGCCCGAGACGGTGCGCGTCGTGGCCTGGTGGCGGCCGAAGGCGGCTTCGAGGGCATCGGAGATTTCGCCTAGGGTCGCGCGGTGGCGGGCGGCAATGATAGCGAGGGTGAGGAGATTAGATTTTGGGTCGCCCTCCGGGGGGACCTCACCCCCCCGGTCCCCCTCTCCAAAAGAGAGGGGGGAACCCGTTATGCGCGACTCTGAATCGTTTGGCACCCCCTCTTTTTTGGAGAGGGAGCCGGCCCCGTGGGGGTCTCGTGAGGTTTGCGCCGCCTTACTCAGCGCCGCAAGGGCCGCTTGCACGGCGGCAGGGTCGCGGGTGGCTTTTATCTGGCTGAGCCGCGCAATCTGGCTGGTGCGCACCGCGTCGTTGTCAATATCTAGCACCTCGATAGCCGTTTCCTGGGCTTGCTGCTGGGCGGTGAGGCGGTATTTATTGACCCCAATAATGGCTTCCTGACCGGAGTCAATCCGGGCCTGTTTGCGGGCGGCGGCTTCCTCGATGCGCAGCTTAGGCAGGCCGGTTTCGATGGCCTTGGCCATGCCGCCCAAGCTCTCTACTTCCTGAATGAGGGCCCAGGCTTTCTCGGCCAACTCGTGGGTTAGCGTTTCGACGTAGTAGGAACCGCCCCAGGGGTCCACGACTTTGGTGATGTCGGTTTCGTGCTGCAAATACAGCTGGGTGTTGCGGGCGATGCGGGCCGAGAAGTCGGTGGGCAGAGCAATGGCCTCGTCCAGCGCATTGGTGTGCAGGCTCTGGGTGCCGCCGAGCGTGGCGGCCAGCGCCTCCAGGGCAGTGCGGGCCACATTATTATAAGGGTCCTGCTCGGTGAGGGAGTAGCCCGAGGTCTGGCAGTGGGTGCGCAGGGCCAGGCTCTTGGGGTTTTGGGGCCCGAACTGCTGCATGAGCTTGGCCCAGAGCAGGCGACCGGCGCGCAGCTTGGCGATTTCCATGAAATGATTCATACCAATGGCCCAGAAAAACGACAGCCGCGGCGCGAACTCATCAATATTCAGCCCCACGGCCAGGCCGGCGCGCACGTATTCCAGCCCGTCGGCCAGGGTGTAGGCCAACTCCAAGTCGGCGGTGGCGCCGGCCTCCTGCATGTGGTAGCCGCTGATGCTGATGGAGTTGAATTTGGGCATGTAGGCCGCCGTGTAGGCGAAGATGTCGGCAACGATGCGCATACTCGGCTCCGGCGGGTAGATATAGGTGTTGCGCACCATGAACTCCTTGAGGATATCATTCTGGATGGTGCCGGTCAGCTTTTCGGGCCCTACCCCCTGCTCCTCGGCTGCCACGATGTAGAAGGCCAGCACCGGCAGCACCGCCCCATTCATGGTCATGCTCACCGACATTTCGCTCAGCGGAATCTGGTCGAACAGGATTTTCATATCCTCGACCGAGTCCACGGCCACGCCGGCCTTGCCCACGTCGCCCTCCACGCGCGGGTGGTCGGAGTCGTAGCCGCGGTGCGTGGCTAGGTCGAAGGCCACGCTCAGCCCCTTCTGCCCGCCGGCCAGGTTACGGCGGTAAAAGGCGTTGCTGGCCTCCGCCGTCGAGAAGCCCGCGTACTGCCGGATGGTCCAGGGGTTCTGCACGTACATGCTGGCGTAGGGCCCCCGCAGATACGGCGCCTGCCCCGCGCCGAAGCCCAGGTGGTCGAGCCCGGCTACATCTTCCGGGCCGTAGTAGCTTTTAAGCGGAATGCCCTCGGCCGTGCGGCCTGCCTCGGTTGGCGCCGGCGGAGGGGGTAGGGATGCGGCGTCGTAGGCCAGGGAGGTGAAGTCGGGACGCATTTCGTTGAGTTATGAGTTGATAGTTATGAATTATGAGTTAGCAGTATGTATGCGCGGTCTTAAAGAATAAACTGGAGCAAAAACGGGCCGCCCCTCAACTCATAATTCATAACTTTTAACTCATAACTCAAGAAGTTACCGCCCTTGCAGCCGGGCCAGCACCTCCTCAGTGCGGTAGCCCTCGACGGTGAACTCGCGCAGGCCGAACACGCGCACGGCCTCTTGCAGCGTGGCTAAATCGGCGGTGAGCAGGGCGGGCGGCACGAAGCCGGCTTCCTCCATCGAGATGCCCTGCACCACCCGCGCCAGGCGCCCGAACTGCGCGGGCGTGGCGTACATAAGCGTGGCTTCTTCGGGCGAGGAAAACAGCAGCGAAAGCGTGCCGGCGGGCGTTTCGGGCAGGGTGGCAGGCTGCTCCTGCGCCGGCAGCAGGGCCAGGAAGGATTCCAGAATGTGGCGGTTGGTTTCGGCGCCGAGCAGGACCAGCGCGGCCTTCTTGTTTTGCTTTTCGCGGCGCTCGAAGTGGATGGCTGTAGCCAGACGCAGCACTTCGGAGGGGTAGGCGGCGCGGGTCGTGTCGAATTCTTTGCTGCGCAAAAGCTGCTTAGGCTTGAAGTCGAAGTGCTCGTGCGGATTCTGGAAGCGGTTGGTGCCAATAATAATCTGCTGGCCGGTAGCAATGCGGTTAAACGTGGCCAGCCCCACTTTCCGAACTTCCTCTAGCACCAGCCCGCGCGCGGCGGGCAGCCCGCCGGCCGCTTCCACCCGCTGAAATGTGGCCCAAGCCGCGCGGGCCAGCTCGTCGGTCAGCGTCTCGATGAAGTAGGAGCCGGCGGCCGGGTCCTGCACCCGGCCCAGGCCGGCCTCGTCACGCAGCAGCAGCGGTAGGTTGCGGGCCAGGCGGGCTGAAAACTCGTTCGGGGCCGCATAGAGGCAGTCGAAGGGCGCCACCGTCACGGCGTCGGCGCCGCCGAGCACCGCGCCCAGGGCCTCGGTGGTGTGGCGCAGCAGGTTGGACTGCGGGTCGAGCGTGGTGCGCGTCCACGACGAAGTGCTGGCATAAATCGGCAAACTCAGCGCGGCCTCTACCGGCAGCCCGAAGCCGTGCAGCAGCGTGGCCCAGAGCTGGCGCAAGGCCCGCAGCTTGGCGATTTCAAGGAAAAAGCTGGTTCCTACCCCCACGTGCAAATGCAAAGCCGCCGCCACTTCGGCCGGGGCAATATCGTCGTCGGGCAGCTCGGCCAGCAGGGCGGCGGCCGTGTTCAGGCTAAACGCAATCTGCTGGGTAGCCGTGGCGCCGCGGTTGCCGAAAAACGTGCTGTTCACGGTCACGGCCCGGAAGGCGGGGTAGGGGCGCGCCAGCCGCAGGCACTGCCGCAGCGCTTCCCGAAAATGGATAGCCTCGGCGCCTTCGGGCACGGCGCCGGGGGCAAAACGCAGAAAGCCGCGCAGTCCGCCTGCTTCCGGAAGCGCCGCCGCCAGCCGCCGCAAGAGCTGGTCGGGGCTTTTAACCACCGTAAAACCCAGAAACGTGGCTGCCAGCGGCAAGCGCTCGGCCAGGTAGGCCACGGCGAAATCGGCCGGGTCGCCAAGCAGCTCGAAATGAATGCCGTCGGCGCCGCGGGCCAGCGCGTCGGCAGCCTGCTCGATTTGCAGGCGGCCATCGGCGCCGGCTGGCACGGGCAGCGCCGGCAGGTTCAGAAAGGAAGCACTAGGCCGGACGAGGGGGGTAGGAATTGCGCCCAAAGCATTCAACGCCTCGCGGTGGTAGAATGGCTCCAGCGTCAGGCCGTCCAGGTCGGGCAGGGGCCAGCGCAGCGAGGCGGGGTCGGCGCCCTTCAGGTCGCGGGCCAGGCGCGCCTGCCACTCGGCGGTGCTCACCGGGGCAAACTCACGAAACGAGAGCGGCGCGGCGCCGGGCGGGAGGTCAGACATATCGTTGAACCAGGGAAAAGCGGGCTTGCTACAACGGCGCACCCGCCCCGAAAGATACCGCCGGCCCCTGGAAAGCCGGGCCGGCCGCCCGGCGGCGCCGTAACTTTGGAAGCCGCCGCACCCTGGCGCGATGGGGTTTTGCGTTCGGGCTTTTTACCACCATTTGCTTCCTGATTTGACTTTCGCCCGCCACCTTCGCTCGCTTTGCCTGGCCGGCAGCCTGGCGCTGGCCCTGCCCGCCTGCCAGCGCGCCGCCTACCGGTCCATCGCCCGCCTGGCGCCGGCCACGAGCCATCCGGTGGGCAAAGCCCTGCCCGACGACCCCGCGGCGGCGGCCCTCATCCGGCCCTATCACGATAAGGTGGCGAGCCAGATGGCCGAGGTGGTGGGCACGGCGCCCGCCCCACTCGTCAAGAGCGCCGGCGAGTCGCCGCTGGCCAACTTCGTGGCCGACATCCAGCGCGCCCGCGCCAGCCAGGCACTGAACGAGCCCATTGCCTTGAGCGTAATGACCAACGGGGGCCTGCGCGCGGCCCTGCCCGCCGGCCCCATCACGCTGGGCGCGGTGTTCGAGCTGATGCCGTTCGAGAATGAGCTGGTGGTGCTTGACGTGCCCGGCCCGGTCGTGCGGCAGCTCTTCGACTACGCCGCCCGCAGCAAGATGGCCGTCGCCGGCGCCACCTACGCCGTCACCTTCGACGGCCAGCCCCAGGATATCCGCATCGGCGGCCAGCCCTTCGACCCCAACCAGGCCCGGACCTGGCCCATCGCCATCTCCGATTACCTGGCCTCGGGCGGCGACAACATGCTGTTTTTCAAATCCCTACCCCCCCGCCACACCAACATCCTGCTTCGCGCTGCCATTGCCGACCACATCCGCGCCCTCACCAAGGCCGGCAAGCCGGTGGAAGCGAAGGTGGAGGGCCGGGTGAGGGTGAATTAGGAATGAAGAAATAGGAATGAAGAAAATAACTAGCAGAAAGGCGGTCATGCAGAGCGCCAGCGAAGCATCTCGCGGGCGGCACTAACCCAATCGTTGTTGACCGCTGGTTGCTTCCCCACGCGAGGTGCTTCGCTTGCGCTCTGCCTGACCGCCTTCTTACTCGTTTCCCCAACAAGAAACCAAGCTATGAACCGTCGCGACTTTATCCGGCAGGCTACCTTCAGCACCGCCGCCCTGAGCACCCTGGCCGCGCTGCCCGCCGCGGCCAGCCCTACCCCCCGCCGCCTCACCATCCTGCACACCAACGACCTGCACTCGCGCATCGAGCCCTTTCCCGACAACGGCGGGCAGTGGGCCGGGCTCGGTGGTATGGCCCGGCGCGCGACTATGATTAGTCAGATTCGGGCGCAGGAGCCTAACGTGCTGCTGCTCGATTCGGGCGACATTTTCCAGGGCACGCCCTACTTCAATTTTTTCGGCGGCGAGTTGGAATACAAGCTCATGAGCCAGATGGGCTACGACGCCAGCACCCTCGGCAACCACGATTTTGACAACGGGCTGGAGGGCTTGCAGCGCCAACTGCCCAACGCGAAATTTCCGTTTCTCATCGCCAACTACGACTTCAGCCAGACGCCGCTGGCCGGCCGTTTTCAGCCTTCCAAGGTGTTTGAGAAAGCCGGCCTGCGCGTGGGCGTGTTCGGGCTGGGTATTGAGCTGAAGGGCCTGGTGGCCGACAAAAACTTCGGCGCCACGCAGTATCTCGACCCCGTGGCCAAGGCCCGCGAGCTGGTGAGCCGGCTGCGCGGCCCCGAAAAGTGCGACCTGGTGATTTGCCTCTCGCACCTGGGATATAAATATTCAAATCAAAATGACTCGGCCAGGATTGACGACCGCAAGCTGGCCGCCCAGGTAGCCGGCATCGACCTGATTTTGGGCGGCCACACCCACACGTTTATGGAGCGGCCGGAGCCGATTGCGGGCCCGGACGGGCACCAGACGCTCATCAACCAAGTCGGCTGGTCGGGCATCAACCTGGGCCGGCTCGACTATGAGTTTTCGCGCGGCCGGCGCCGGCCGGCCCTGGCCCAGGCCGCCGTGCTGCCCGTGGGCGGGGCCTGTTAGCGGGCCGATATACGCAAGCGAAAGCCGGTTTTTTTAACTGCCGAGTTTTCCACAAATTTGTTCCCCCTGAAAAAACGCGGCCGCCCGGCGGCTGGTCCAGGTACCTCCATTTATTCGCATTTCGGGTTGGCCCGGCAGTTGTTTTCTCTGGTTAATGCTCCAAGATTTCCGCACCGTTTGGGCCAGTTGCCTGCGCACGATTCGGGCAGAAATCGGCGAGCAGAGCTACCGCACTTGGTTTGAGCCGATTTTTCCGGTCGAGCTGAAGCAGAACGTGCTCACCATTCAGGTGCCGACTTTTTACTTCTACGAGTGGCTCGAAGAGCACTACGTGGACGAGTTGCGCCGCGCCATCTACCAGGAGCTGGGCCCTGGCGGCCGCCTCGAATACAGCGTGGCCGTGGACCAGGGCAACGAGCAGTCGCAGCCCCGCACCCTGCACGTGCCGCCGGCCCGCAAAGCCGCGCCAAGCGCCGAGAGCCCGCCGCCCGCCCGCCCCACCTCGCCCGAAGAGCGCGAAGCCCGCGAGCAGCAGCGCGAATCCCGGCCCGCGCCGGCCGCCGCCACCTCCTACGCCCCGGCCGGCATCGGCGTGTTGCGTAACCCGGCGGCCCGGCAGTTTGGCGCCACAGCCACGGCCCCTACCCCCGTCTTGCTGCGCAACCCCTTCGACGCCCTCAAAACGCTCGACCACCAGGGCGTGGCCTCCCAACTCAACGGTTCCTACACGTTTGAGAACTACATTGAGGGCGACTGCAACCGGCTGGCGCGTACCGCCAGCCTGGCCGTGGCCAACAAGCCCGGCACGACCAGCTTCAACCCGTTGATGCTGTACGGGGGGGTAGGGCTGGGCAAAACCCACCTCGTGCAGGCCATCGGCAACCACATCAAGGCCACCTACGCCGACAAGTTCGTGCTCTACGTCTCGGCCGAGAAGTTCACGAACCAGTTCATCGAGAACGTGCAGCGCAACACGGTCCAGGACTTCGCCAACTTCTACTTGCAGGTCGATATTCTGATTCTGGACGACGTGCAGTTCTTGTCGAAAAAGGACAAGACCCAGGAGATGTTCTTCCACATCTTCAACCACTTGCACCAGGCCGGCCGCCAGATTGTGATGACTTCGGACCGTGCCCCGCGCGACCTCGTGGGCCTGGAAGACCGCCTGCTCTCGCGCTTCAAGTGGGGCCTGACGGCCGACTTGCAAAGCCCGGATTTCGAGACCCGCATCGCCATCATCCAGAACAAGATGCAGCAGGACGGCATCGATATTCCGCCCTCGGTGGTCGAGTACCTGGCCTCGTCAGTCGATACGAACGTGCGGGAGCTGGAAGGCGTGCTGATTTCACTCGTGGCCCAAAGCAGCCTGGAGCGCCGCGAAATTGACCTCGAAATGGTCAAGCAGGCCCTGCGCCACATCATTGAGGACATTGAGGCCGAGGTGAACGTGGACTTTATCCAGAAGGCCGTGGCCGAGTACTACCATCTGCCGGTGGAGCTGCTCAAGGCCAAAACCCGCAAGAAGGAAGTCGTGCAGGCCCGGCAAGTGGCCATGTACTTCGTGAAAGAGTGCACCACGCACTCGCTCAAGAGCATCGGCCACCACTTCGGGGGAAGAGACCACACCACGGTCATCCACTCGGTGCAGCTCGTGTCCGACCTCGTGGACCGCGACAAAGCCTTCCGCGCGCAGGTGCTAGAGCTGCGCAAGAAGTTCGTGAAAGGGTAGGGGGGTAGGGATTTTTCCGGGCCGGATTGGGTAGCTTTGGGGAAAGCATTTTGCCCTATGGAAACCTTAGCGCCCGCCGAACTCAGCCAATATGAGTTGGAACGTGGAAAACCCATGCCCAGTCTAAAACACGCCCGGATTCAAAAAAAGCTGCTGCGCATTCTGGAGCAAGGCTTGGGTGCGTCCTATGAGGTACTGCCCGAACTGAAGATCATCTTAGACGAGCGCAGTGCCGTACCTGATGTAGCTGTTTTTAAGCAAGCAAACCTGCCTGTTACTCAAACTGGGCCTGATTTCATAGCCGTAAGCAATATTCCCATCACGGCAATAGAGATTCTCTCCCCCACGCAAGTCATTGCGGAACTGCTGGAAAAATCGCGGCGCTACTTCGCGGCCGGAGTTAAATCCTATTGGTTGGTGCTGCCTGAGCTGCGTGGCATTGCGGTGTATTCCGAACTGGGCAAGTACAAGTACTTCTATAATGGGCAGACGCTGACGGACCCGGCAACTGGTATTGAGATGGCCGTCAGCCCACTCTTCGACTAGCCCAGCGCCGCGCTGCCGGACGCGGCGGCCGTTTCGCGCAGCGCGATGCCGTATTGCCCGGCAAAGCGGCGCACCTGCTCGCGGAAGATGTCGCGCCGCCGCCGGCCTTTCACCTCGCGTAAGTTCAGAGCGTACAGCTCATTGTCTTTCAGCCGGACGCGCAGCAGCAGCGGCAGCAGCTCCAGGGTGGCGATGTTTTCGGCTGCGAAGACCTGCTTGGGGCGGAAAAGGCCGTTTTTATGTACGATGTAGCCGGGCGTGAACTCCAGGTAGCTCTGCGTACCGAAGATGGGCGCGTTGTGCACCAGCACGTAGCCCAGGTACACGAGCGTGAAAATCAGGAACACGAAGTGCAGAAAGTGGTAGTCTTGCGCGCCCACTTCGTCGCCCCACATCGAAAACAGCACGTAGGCCAGCCAGAAGGCGCCAATGGCCAGCTGCCCCCAGAACGGAATGCGTGATGTATTGGCGGGGCGCAGGCGAATGCGGGTGGTACCAGTGGGCATGGCGGCGAAATTAGCGGTTAGTGGTCAATGAATAACGGCTAGTAATTAACAAGGGGGGTAGGGAATTCAGTTGTCGCCGCCGTAGATTCCCTACCCCCCCTTGTTAATTACTAACCGCTAACCACTAGCCGACAAGCTTGGCTTCCAGCGTCATGTCGCCCACCGCGCTCAGCGCCCGCGAGATGGGGCAGTTGGCTTTCGCGTCTTCGGCAAAGGCCTGAAACTCTTCGGGCGAGAGGCCCTGGACCCGGCCCTCGGTGCTGATGTGAATGCCGGTGACGAGCGGCGGCTTGGCCGTGGGGTCCATCGTCACGAGCGACGTGGTGGTAATACCCTCGCTCTGATGGCCTGCCTGCGTGAGCACGCTGGTCAGGTACATGGTGTAGCAGCCGGCGTGGGCCGCGCCAATCAGCTCTTCCGGGTTGGTGCCCTTCTGGCCCTCGAAGCGGCTACCGACCGAATAAGGCGCCTCGATGACGCCGCTTTGGGTGGAGAGGATGCCGTGGCCTTTGATGTCGCCGGTCCAGGCGGCTTTTCCGCGTTGCTTAATCATGGTATTTTGGGGAAATGAAGGAAAATGAAGGATGAAGAATGTCGTACTCGGCTGCCAAACGGCGGTAAGCAGGCGGAGGTTTGAAAAAACGGGCTGCCAAACCCGCCGAATGTACCTTCGCCGCCCGGCCAATAGGAATTTTCACGGTTTTACAGGGGTGAGCGTATGGGCATAAAATCCTTTCTGAGCCGGCCCGTGGCGGCTTATGTGGTGGCAGGCTACCGCGGCTGGCAGCGCACGCCGGCTGCCACGCAGCTGCAGCTGCTGCGGCAGCTCACGGCCACGGCCGCCGGCACCGCCTTCGGCCGCGACCACGGCCTGGCCGGCATCCAGACGCCCGCGCAGCTTGCCGCCCAGGTGCCGGTGCGCGACTACGAAGGGCTGGCACCCTACTTCAACCGCGTGAAAGCCGGCGAGGCCGACGTGCTCTGGCCCGGCCGGCCGCTGTATCTGGCCAAAACCAGCGGCACCACCTCGGGCGCCAAGTACATTCCCATCACGGCGGCCAGCATTCCCAACCACATCAACGGCGCCCGCGACGCGCTGCTGCACTACGTCCACGCCACCGGCAAAAGCCGGTTTCTGGATGGCAAGCTGATTTTCCTGTCCGGCTCACCGGTGCTCGAAGACGTCGGCGGCACGCCCACGGGCCGGCTGTCGGGCATCATCAACCACCACGTGCCGGTTTACTTGCGCCGCAGCCAGCTGCCGAGCTACGAAACCAACTCCATCGAAGACTGGGAAACCAAGCTCGACCGCATCGTGGACGAGCTGCTGGGCGAGCCGCTAACCCTGATTTCGGGCATTCCGCCCTGGATTCAGATGTATTTCGACCGCGTGACGGCCCGCACCGGCCGGCCCGTGGGGGAGGTGTTCCCGCAGTTCAGCCTCTTCGTGACCGGCGGCGTCAACATCGTGCCCTACCAGGCCCGCCTGCGCGAAAGCATTGGCCGCCCCGTCGATACGCTGGAGCTGTACCCGGCCTCCGAAGGGTTTCTGGCCTTCCAGGACGAGCCCGGCAATCCGGGCCTGCTCCTGCTGCTTGATAGCGGCATTTTCTTTGAATTCGTGCCCGCCGAGCGCTTTTTTGAGGCCCACCCGCCCCGCTTGAGCATCGCCGACGTGGAATTGGATACGCAGTACGCCGTTATGCTCTCCTCCAACGCCGGCCTGTGGGGCTACTCGCTCGGCGACACGGTGCGCTTCGTGAGTCTGGCCCCGCACCGGGTCGTGGTCACGGGCCGCATCAAGCACTTTCTGTCGGCCTTCGGCGAGCACGTCATTGGTGAGGAAGTCGAGGCCGTGCTGCGCGAAGCCATGCGCCAGCACCCCGAAACCGAGGTCGTTGAATTTACCGTAGCGCCGCTTGTCAGCGCTGACCCGGCCGTGCCCTCGCGCCACGAGTGGCTGGTTGAGTTTGGCCGCCCGCCGCGGGATATAGTCAGTTTCGCCTTCGCGCTGGATACTGCGCTACGCCAGCGCAACGCTTATTACGACGACCTGCGCCGCGGCGACATCCTGGCTCCGCTCCAACTCACGCCGCTGCCGGCCGGCGCCTTCCAGCGCTACATGAAAAGCCAGGGCAAGCTCGGCGGCCAGAACAAAGTGCCGCGGTTGAGCAATGATAGGGGGGTAGGGAATGGGCTGCTGGCCTGCGCCTGAAAATGCGTAATTTGTACTATGCTTCGCCTTGACAAAACCGTTACTCGCAAAGTACCGCTTCATTACGACCAAGACGCAGACGACCACGCTCGTTGGCGGGCAATGACTTTTGCTGAAAAACGGGAAGTAGTAGAATATCTGCACTATCAGGCTGGAGTTCTTTACGCGCTAAGTAAATTGCCGCGAAGCCCAGAGGCCACAGAAGCCAGTAATGAAGAAAAATAAAGTCGTGTTCTCGGTGAGCGTGGACGATGACGGCGACTGCTTATTTGACGTTGACATCATTCGGCCAGATGTAAAAGCACATGCCTATTTTTACGGCGATGCCAACACGTTTGATGCTTTTGGCAAAACGTTAATGGCATTCCCCAAAAATGCTGCGGATACCGTCGGTTTTGAGGTTGGCCAAGCTGGTCATCCCTCGACTTTAGTCTACTTGCTTATAGAAGCTTATTGCGCTAGCCCGGTAGGCCATACGGCGCTCAGGATTATAGTTGACAACAACGAAGAACGGGCAGCTCATCACCGCTTCGAGTTTTCTATTGCATCAGAAGCAGCTTCCATTAATAAATTGGGCACATTGCTAGTCAACTGGAATGTCAGTGACACGCCAGAGATTGTATGGAAATCCCAAATCAGCTAGTGACCAAACCTGCCCTGCACGCCGCCTGCCAGGCCCTCATCGCCCAGCGGATGGCCGCCGCCACCCAGGCCATGCAGGCGGCGCAGGAATCGGCCAACTCCGAAACCAAGAGCAGCGCCGGCGACAAGTACGAAACCGGCCGCGCGATGGCCCAGGAAGAGCGCAACCGCAACGCCGCCCAGCTCCACCAGGCCCAGCAGCTGCAAGCCGAATTGGCTCGCATTAACCCTCATTTAGTTTGCGATACGGTGCGGCAGGGCGCCTTGGTGCAGACGAGTTTGGGCTGGTTTTACCTCAGCGTCAGCGCGGGCGCATTGGCCGGCGCAGGGGGGGTAGAGAATCAGCCGGAAGTTTTTGCCGTGTCGGCGGCCGCGCCGGTAGCGCTGGCGCTGCACGGCAAGCGGGCGGGTGAGGAAGCCGTTTTCAACGGCAAGGCCGTGCGGGTGCTGGCGGTGAGCTAAGGCGTGAGCACCCGCAGGCCGGGGACTTCGGCGAAGTGCCGGTCGAGGGTGAGCAGCGGCACGTCGTGGGCGCGGCAGATGGCGGCAATCCACATGTCGTTGTCAGGAATGAGCGGCCTTTTTGCTTCAGGACCAGGCGAATTTCGGCGTAGTGCTCGGCGGCCATAGCGTCGAGGAGCAGCGCGGGTAGGTTGCGGATGAAGGTGCGATATAATCCCAGGTTTTTGGTGAGACGCCCTGAGTTGTGAGCCCCGAACAACAACTCCCCAGCCACCACGGTGGGCAATGCATACGGTGCCTGCTGCCGCTCCTGAGGGAGCTGCAATTTGCCGCGCAAGATTTCAATGCCGATATTCGTATCGAGGGCTACCATTCGCCTTCGATATTGTTAAACTCTCGGTTAATAACGTCGTGCATTTCCTCGGCTTCTTCGTTAGAAATGGTGCCAGCAAACTGCATGAGGGCCTCGTAGCTGCCTTTCGGCGGGCGGTTCGGCTCTTCCTTTTCGCGCTGTTCCAGAAACGCGAGTATCTCGTGCAGCAACTGGCTATCATCTGATTTGGCAATGCGCTCGATAATTTGTTCTTTGTAGGTCATGGCAAAAGCTAGTTGACTTTAGGAAAAGTACGCCTGTAACGCCGCCCTACCCCCTTAGTTCCAGCCCGCCCCGCCCGGCGCGGCCGACTCGCTTTCGGGCTTGATGAGGCGGAACTCCACGCGGCGGTTGACGCGCGCGTCGGCCTCGGTCAGCTCGTCTTTGAGCGGGCGACTGGCGCCGTAGCCGAAGCTCTCGATGCGGCTGGCCGCAATTATGCCCTTGCGCTCGATGTAGCTGCGAATGGCGGCAGCGCGGTCCTGCGAGAGCTTCTCGTTCTCATCCGAGTCGCCTTTGGTGTCGGTGTGGCCGGCGATGCTGAGCCGAAACGTGGGGTGGTCGACCAGGAACAGGGCCACGCGGTCGAGGGTGCCGTGCATGGCCGGGCGGATAGCCGCCCGGCCGGCCTCGAACTCGATGTTCTTAAAAATAAGCGGCAGCTTGTAGTCGATGCTGTTGGTGAGCAGGCTCATCACCGTGTCGCCTTTGAGGATAAACTGCTTTTCGATGCTGAAAAAGTCGGGGCTCTGAATCAGCAGGGCGTAGTGCGAGCCCTCCATCAGCTCGAAGTCAAACGTGCCGTCGGGCCGCAGGTACTTGCTGGCCACCTCGATGCCGTTATCCGTGTCGATGATGCTAACGATACCCTTGAGCGGGTTGTGGCTCACCGAATCGAGCAAGGTGCCTTCCACTTTGGTGGTGGCCAGCGGCTGCGCCTCCATCGGCAGTGGAAAGGAGTACAGGTCCAGATTGGTTAGCTCCTTCTCTTCGGAGCGGGCGTAGTAGAGGTTTTTGCTTTGCGCGTCGATGCTGAAATAATATTCCGAGCCCTTGCCATTTACCAGCGGCCCGATGTTGCGGGGCTCCTGCCAGCGGCCGGCCACGCGGTAGGTTTTGTAGATGTCGAAGTCGCCAAAGTTGAGCAATTGGCCCCGCGAGCTGAAATACAGCACATTATACAGCGGATGAAAAAACGGGCTCAGGTCATTGTCGCGGGTGTTCACCACCGGCCCCAGGTTCTGGGCCTTGCCCCACTGCCCGTTGCGCTGCCGGGCCGAGAAGTAGATATCCGACAAGCCGAAGCCGCCGAGCCGGTCGGAGGCAAAGTAGAGCGTATCCTCTTTGGGCGAAAGGCTGGGCTGCGAGTCCCAGGCCGGCGAGTTGACTTGCGCGCCCAGGTTTTGCGGGGTGCTCCACTTGCCATCCTTGCCCAGCCGGGCCGTGAACAGGTCGCAGTTGCCGCGGCAGCCGGGGCACTCGCAGCGGGCGAAAAAGATGGTTTTGCCATCCCTGGTGAAGCAGGCTGAGCCCTCATTGTAGAGCGAGTTGATGGGCTTGGGCAGCGGCTCGGCGTCGGTCCAGCTGCTGCCGTCTTTGCGCGAGGTGTAGAGGTCCTCATCCACCACCGCCTTGAGGCCGCGGCGCTTGCGCTTGGAGCTGAAGAGCAGCAGCGTGTCGCCGCCGCTCAGGGCCGGGCCGTAGTCGGGCACGGCGCTGTTGATGGCATCGCCCATGTTGGCCTGCACGCCGCGGGGCGGATGAAACGTGTTGAGATTTTTGCGGTACTCGACCAGGTTGTAGTAGGTCTTGAGCGGCACGTAGAGGTCGGTGCGGTCGGTTTCGAGCGAGTCGTAGTAGTTCTGGACTTTTTTAATATCGGTCCGGTGGTGCTTCAAGGCCAGGCGGAAGTAGGCCTTGGCTTTTTCCTGCTGGCTGCTGTCGCGCTGCAAAAGCTGACCCAGGCGCCAGAGCAAATCGGTATTGCGCCAGAAGTTCTCGATGCCGAACTGCGCCACGTACTGCTCGCGCAGGGTGCGGGCCAGGCGGTAGTCGCGCCGCCGCTCGGCCCGCTCGATGGCCCGGTAAGCCTTTTTGTCTTCAAAATAGGGGATTTTATTGATGTTGATAAAGTCTGGCGTGGCGTCGGGGCGCACGCGCAGGCGCCGGCTGCTCAGGCTGGCGCGCCCGCGCCCGCGGGCCTGGGCGGCGACTTGGGTAGCGCGCTGCCCGGCGGCTGGCTTAGTCTGGGGCGCCCGGCTGCCGCGTTGCGCCCAGGTCGCGGGTGCGGCACTGAAGACTAGAAACAACCCTGGCAGCAAATACGACAGCAGCAGACGGCGCAAGGAGGCAGACATTGGAAAAAACAAGAGTGGGAAAGGACCCGCAAGTTGCCTAAAAATAGGGATTTAAACCAGAAACAGCCCGGCTCGTCACGAATGCGTTTGCTGGCTTCGCCCGACAAGAGGGGGGTAGGGAACAGGCCGCCCTTAATCGGGGGGCGGCCCTGGCGCTGACGCTGATGCCGGACGAGGAGCCGCCGGGCAATTTCAGGAGCCCCGGCGGGCGCTTCCGCCGCGGCGCGGCTACTTTCGGCCGCCGGCCCGGACTTGGTGGCGGGGCAGGGGGCAGGGAATTGGGCGGCAGCGGGCCGTGACAAATAGCGGCCTGCTCCCTGCCTGGCACGGCCCTTGACCGGTACGCCGACCCGGTCCCGTACCTTACCGGGCCCGCTGCCCCTGGCCTGATGGCTGCCAAACTGGCATCCGCAGGCTTTTTCCGTTGCTATTCTCTTTCCTGATGTCTGCAAATTCCCGCCGTTCCGCGCGCACTCTAGGCGAAGTCAATCCGCAGCCCGAGGCCATTTCCATCATGGCTGCTGACCCCGACCACCTGCTGAGCCGGGCCGATGCGCCCGAAACCCTACCCCTGCTGCCGGTGCGCAACACGGTATTGTTTCCCGGCGTGGTGCTGCCCGTGACCGTAACGCGCAAAAAAGGCGCGAAGCTGGTGCGCAAAATCAACCAGAAAGACCGCCTGCTCGGCATCGTGGCCCAGCAAAACCCCGAAGCCGACGACCCCAGCACCGACGACCTCTACGCCGTGGGCACATTGGCGCGTATCCTTAAGCTCATTGAGCAGCCCGATGGCAATGTGACCATCATTTTGCAGGGCCAGCTGCGGTTTCGGGTGGAGGAGCAGCTCACCTTCGAGCCGTTTCTGACCGCGCGGGTGGGCTATTTTGCCGAAAGCACCCTCGACCCCGACGACGCCGGGCAGCTGGGCTTGTTGCAAGCGCTGCGCGAGGCCGCCGGCAAGGTGCTGGAGTTAAGCCCCGACATCCCCAACGAAGCCCGCGCCATGCTCGACGGCATCGAGTCGCCTTCGTTTCTGGTGCAGTTTCTTTCCTCTAATGTGCAGCTGGAACTGTCCGCCAAGCAGGCCCTGCTCGACGCGCCCGACGCCGAAGCGCAGGCGCGGATGCTGCTCGAAGCCCTGCTCAAGCAGGCCGAACTGCTGGAAATCAAGCAGGACATTCGCACCAAAACCCACACCGGCATCGATGCCCAGCAGCGCGAGTACTTCCTGCGCCAGCAGCTCAAAACCTTGCAGGACGAGCTGGGCCAGGACGGCCCCGACCAGGACATCAACCGCCTGAAAGTGCGCGCGCTGACCAAAAAATGGACGGAGCCGGTGGCCCTGCATTTCCAAAAGGAAATGGACAAGCTCACCCGCTCCAACCCGATGGCGCCCGACTACGCGGTGAGCCTGAATTACGTCGAATTTCTGCTGGATTTGCCCTGGGGCGAGTACACCAAGGACAAGTTTAACCTCAAGAAGAGCAAGCAAATCCTTGATGCCGACCACTTTGGCCTCGAAAAAGTAAAGGAGCGCATCCTTGAATACTTGGCCGTGCTCAAGCTCAAGCAAGACCTCAAGGCGCCGATTTTGTGCCTGTACGGCCCGCCCGGCGTAGGTAAAACCTCGCTCGGGCGCAGCATCGCCACGGCGCTGGGGCGCAAGTACGTGCGTATGAGCCTGGGCGGCGTGCGCGACGAGGCCGAGATTCGCGGACACCGCAAAACCTACGTCGGGGCCATGCCAGGGCGCATTCTGAGTCAGATTAAGAAGGCGGGCGCGAGCAATCCGGTCATTATTCTCGATGAGATTGACAAGGTGAGCAGCGACTTTCGGGGCGACCCCAGCTCGGCCTTGCTGGAAGTGCTGGACCCAGAGCAGAACGCGACCTTCACCGACAACTACTTGGAAGTGGAGTACGATTTGAGCAAGGTGCTCTTCATCGCCACGGCCAACTCGCTCGACACGATTCAGCCGGCGCTGCGCGACCGGATGGAGATTATCGACCTGACCGGCTACACCCAGGAAGAAAAGACGCTCATTGCCCGCAAGCACCTCTGGCCCAAGCAGCTGCGTGAGCACGGCCTGGGCGAAGCGGAGGTGAAAATCACGGATGCGGCCCTGCACCGCGTGGCCGACGACTACACCCGCGAGTCGGGCGTGCGCGGGCTGGAGCGCAAGCTGGCGGCCCTCACCCGCAACCTGGCCCGCCGCAAAGCCAGCAAGGAATCCCTACCCCCCGTCCTGGAGCCAACCGACGTGCGCAAGATTCTCGGCGCCGCAATTTTCGACCGCGACCAGTACCAGGACAACGACACGGCCGGCGTGGTAACGGGCCTGGCCTGGACGAGCGTGGGCGGCGACATTCTGTTCGTGGAAAGCCTGCTGAGTAGGGGTAGGGGCAAGCTCACGCTGAGCGGGCAGCTGGGCGACGTGATGAAGGAATCGGCCATCACGGCGCTGAGCTATCTGCGCTCGCGGGCCGACGAAATCGGCATCGACTACCGCCTCTTTGAGCAGTACGACTTGCACATTCACTTCCCCGAGGGCGCCGTGCCCAAGGACGGGCCCAGCGCGGGCATCGCCATTTTCACGAGCATCGCCTCGGCCTACACCCAGCGCCGGGTGCGCGCCAAGCTGGCCATGACCGGCGAAATTACCTTGCGCGGCAAGGTGCTGCCGGTGGGCGGCATCAAGGAAAAGCTGCTCGCCGCCCGCCGCGCCGGCCTGACCGATATTATTCTGTGCCCCAAAAACCGCAAGGACATCGACGAAATCCCCGCTGACTACCTCAAGGGCCTCACCATTCACTACGCCGACCGCGTGCTCGACGTGCTGCGCGTGGCCCTGCTGCCGGAGCTGGTGCCGCATCCGCAGCTGCTGCCCATCCGCGACGAGCCCGTGCCGGCCATTGGCGCGAGCGTGGAGGTGCAGTAGCGCCGGCTGGCGGTCCGGTCCGACGCTCTAGGCGCTCGGCCAGTTGAGGGGTGCGCTGTTGGGTAGGATGTCGTTTTAGCGAGCCCGCTAACAACTGGTCCAACGCCTGGGGCGTCGGGCCGGTCGGCGCGTAGTTTTCATTCTTTCCTACCTTTAGCTACATGAAGCAACGCTACGCCCGCTGGTTGACTGGTTTTGGCTTGATGATGGGGGTAGGGAGCTGGCAAACTGCCCTTGCGCAGCAGTTGGGGGGTAGGGCTGCGTTTCCGTTTCTGGAATTGCCGGCCGGCGCCCAGCAGGCGGCTCTCGGCGGCATGGCCCCGGCCGCCCGCGCCGACGACCCGACGCTGCTTTTCGCCAACCCTGCCGCCCTGCACGAGGGCATGGACGGCCGCCTGGCCTTGAGCTACGTGGACTACGTGAGCGACATCCGGCAGAGCACGGCAGCCTACGTTTTTAACACGGCCAAGGCCGGCCGCTTCGGCGTGGGGCTGACCTACGTGAGCTACGGCGACTTCGAGAGCTTCGATGCGGCCGGCAACAGCCTGGGCAGCTTCTCAGTCAATGAGTTCGCGCTGAGCGTGGCTGATTCATACACGAAGGGTAGGGTTACGTTCGGCGGGGCCGCCAAGCTGGCCGTGTCCAGCATTGCCGGCAGCCGCGCGGTGGGCCTGGCCGCCGATGTGGGCGCCTTGTACAAGCACCCGGCGCAGGACTTTACGGTGGGCCTGGTGGTGCGCAATGCTGGCGCCCAACTCACGCCCTACCCCGGCACCCGCCGCGGACCGCTGCCGCTCGACGTGCAGCTGGGCGCCGCCATCAAGCCCGAGCACATGCCGGTGCGCGTCTCGCTCACGGCCCACCACTTGCAGCGCTGGGACATCGAGTATTTTGACCCTAATCAGCGCGGTCCGCTCGATGAGGCCGGCAACGAAACCACCCCCAAGCGCAGCTTCGGCGACAACCTGGCCCGGCACTTCACGGTTGGGGCCGAGCTGCTGCTGGGTCAAAACCTCAGCTTTCGGGCCGGCTACAACCACTTGGCCCGCCGCGAGCTGCGCCTCGACAACGTCAGCGGCGGCGCGGGCCTGAGCCTGGGCGTGATGCTTAAGATTAGTCAGTTCCAGCTCGATTATACTTACGCCACGCTGCAAGCGGCGGGCAGCAGCAACTATTTTACGCTCAGCAAGACGCTATTTAAAAAGAAGGAGTAGGAGCGGGGCTCCGGCTGCTTTTAGTTGCCTTCGTCCGGACGTGCGCGCCGTCCCAAAATCGCCGCTTAGTCTCATTACCGTTCAACTACCGGGCGGGGGCCAGCCCCGCACCCTACGTAGCTCATGCAAGATTTCCTGACCCCCGTCCAGATTGTGGCGGAGCTAGATAAGTACATCGTCGGCCAGCACGAGGCCAAGCGCTACGTGGCCATCGCGCTGCGCAACCGCTGGCGCCGCCTGCACGCGCCCGCCGATATGCAGGCCGAGATTGTGCCCAACAACATTCTCATGATTGGGGCGACGGGGGTAGGAAAAACCGAGATTGCCCGCCGCCTCGCCGCCCTCGCCGACGCGCCTTTCGTCAAGGTCGAGGCCAGCAAATTCACGGAAGTCGGCTACGTGGGCCGCGATGTGGAAAGCATGGTGCGCGACTTGGCCGAGCAGTCGTTTAACCGCGTGAAGGCCCGCCGCCAGGAAGCCGTGAAGGCCCAGGCCGCCCAGGCCGTGGAAGACGTGATTCTGGATGCGCTGATTCCGCCCATCCGGCCGGCGGCCGGCAACGGCAGTGCCACCCGCAGTCCGGGCTTCAGCGTGAGCGGCAGCGACAATGGCAGCGGCAGCGAGGGCGAAATCCCTACCCCCCCTACCTCTGACCAAGAGCTGAACGAGCGCACCCGGGCCCGCTTCCGCGAAAAAATCCGCAGTGGCGAGCTGGATGAGCGGCGCATTGAGATTCAGGTATCCCAATCGGGCCCGAGCGTGGGCGTGATGGCGCCCCCCGGCATGGACGAGGCCGCCCTGTCGGGCCTCCAGGACATGCTGGGCTCGATGCTGCCCAAGAAGAGCCGCAAGCGTAAAGTCACGGTAGCCGAAGCCCGCAAGCTGCTGCTGGATGAGGAAGCCGCCAAGCTCATCGATATGGATGAGGTGAAGGAAGAAGCCGTGCGCCAGGCCGAAAACGCGGGCATCATCTTCATCGATGAAATCGACAAAGTGGCCAGCAGCGGCGGCAACGGCAAAAGCGGCGGCCCTGACGTGAGCCGCCAGGGCGTGCAGCGCGATTTGCTGCCCATCGTGGAGGGCTCGGCCGTGAACACCAAGTACGGCATCGTCAACACCGACCACATCCTGTTCATCGCCGCCGGCGCCTTCCACGTGGCCAAGCCCTCGGACCTGATTCCGGAGCTACAAGGCCGCTTTCCTATCCGCGTCGAGTTGCAGCCGCTCACCAAGGAGGACTTCGTACGCATCCTGCGCCACCCCAAAAATGCCCTTACCAAGCAGTACGAGGCCTTGCTGCAAGCGGAGGGGGTAGGGCTGACATTCGAAGATGCTGCCCTGGACCGGCTGGCCGAAATCGCCACCGAGGTGAACGCTGAAGTTGAGAACATCGGTGCCCGCCGCCTGCACACGGTCATGTCGCGCCTGCTCAATGAGCTGCTCTTCGACGTGCCCGACAAAATTGGCGCCGACTCGCAAATCAACATCACCGCCGAGCTGGTCGAGGAGCGCCTGCGCGGCATGGTCAAGAACCGGGACCTGAGCCAGTATATTTTGTGAGTTATGAGTTAAAAGTTATGAATTATAAGTTCGCAACCCGGTGGTGGTTTAATTTAAGGTGATATTATAATTATCGATAACGATTTTGATGCGTGCGGTATGCATCACCAACCTTTTGCTAAAGGAGCACGATTTGCGCACCAGCACCCCGCAACGCTGACGTAAGGAACAGTTGATGGCTTCTATAATACTAGTTTGCCCTTCGCCTTTCGGACATGGCCGCTGTTGCCAACGCGGCAGCACTTTCGCATAGGCGTCCCAGAGGTCGGTAAAATACCAGCAGTGGCGGCGGTAGCGACGAGGCAAGGCTTGCCACAGCTGCTGCGCAGTTTGGGCACTCCGGTCGCCCAAGACCCACGCCACGATGCGCCGACTGGCACGTTCAACGGCGAGCCAGAGCCAGACTTTATGCGCTCTACTGCCCACAAACGTCCACATCTCATCGAGTTCAAGCGCTTCCCAGCGTTTTTTCTGGGTCTTCTTCCGCCGCAGTCGGGGCAGCGGGGGCGAAGCTGCCCGCGCTTTTTTTTACCAGCTTTGCCACGGTCACGCGTGCGACGCCCGTTGCCCGCACGATGCTGCGTTGTGAGTTACGTTCAACCAACAGTTTTTCAACCTGGGCATATTGGGCGGCTTTTGCGACCGCAGCGGGCGTAAAACGCGCTTGGTAGCCACAAGCTTTACACTGGTATTTGGCGTGTCCTTGACTCGTGCCATTGCGCCGAATATGCTCGCTGCCGCATTTGGCGCAGAGATGTTGCGTGTAAACCATAAACCCTTATACGCTTTTCACCTCTTAATAGACCACCGCCCGCAACCCAACTTCACTACCAACTCATAATTCATAACTTTTAGCTCATAACTCAAAGAAATGCACTACTACCTCATCACCGGCGCCAGCCGCGGCCTGGGCCGCGCCCTGGCCGATGCCGTGCTGCAACGGCCCGATGCCACCGTATTGGGCGTTTCGCGGCACGCTACCATCGAGCACCCCCGCTACCAGCACCAGCCGCTAGATTTGTCTGATATCGACGCGGTAGAGAACAACCTTTACAAGCTCTTCGTCCCGCGCCCCGACGCGAGCAGTCTCACGCTCATCAACAACGCGGCCGTGCTGGGCCAAATTGGCTACTTTGGCACCCAGAAAAGCGAGCATTTCAACTTCGTCTTCGACCTGAATGTCGTGGCCCCGGCCATGCTGATGAACGGTTTCCTGGCCGCCTACGGCAACTTGGCAGTGCCGCGCACCATCCTCAACATCAGCAGCGGCGCCGCTCAGCGCGCCGTCGATGGTTGGGGCGCCTACTCCGCCTCCAAAGCCGCCCTTAATGCCCTGAGCCAGACCGTACAGAAAGAGCAGGACCTGCGCGGCTCCGGCGTGCGGGTGCGGGCCCTCTCGCCCGGCGTACTCGACACAGCCATGCAGGAGCACATCCGCGCCGCCGACGAGGCGCAGTTCTCAGAAGCCGCCAAATTCGCTTACCTCCACACCGAAGGCCGGCTGCAGGAGCCCGAAGCTGTGGCTGCCAGCATCGTGAGTTGGCTGCGCGCGCCTTTGCCGGTGGGAGAGGGGGTAGTGCTGCGGCTGGAAGATATCAAGTAGCCTGCCTCCGGCTGGAAAACATTATAA
The DNA here is from genome assembly GCF_964243305.1 of uncultured Hymenobacter sp. Lineage (GTDB taxonomy): Bacteria > Bacteroidota > Bacteroidia > Cytophagales > Hymenobacteraceae > Hymenobacter. The sequence continues at coordinate 91,675 of NZ_CAXTEF010000008.1, read as the reverse complement.
AATAAATTAATATGTATAGATATTCATACATTAAATATAGACTGGCAGGACGTCATTTTTTCTTTAATAAACTGTGCTAGAGAACCGGAGTAAATTTCTTAAATTTGTTAAGAATGTGATACCTTGCCAACAGATTTTCATACCCATCCTTTTTTCTTAAGACTTGCTTTTCACCTTTTTTCACTTTCCCACCTTCTAGTATGAAGAACTTCTCTTTACTATTGGTCTTTCTGCTCAGCTGCTTGTGGCACCAAGCATCGGCGCAGGACCGGGCCGTTTCAGGCCGGGTAACCGACCGCACTAACGGGCAGGGGCTGCCCGGCGTAACAGTGCTTGCGCAAGGTACTAACGTTGGTACCTCTACAAATGCGGATGGCAATTTCTCGCTTAATGTACCAAGTTCGGCTACCACGCTCTCGTTCAGCTTTGTGGGCTTCACCACTGTGCAGCAACCTATCGGCGATGGCTCAAATATTAATGTGGCCTTAGCAACGGATGCTAAGCAGCTAGGTGAGGTAGTAGTGACCGGCGCTCTGGGTATTCAGCGCCAGCAAGGACAGGTTGGCTATGCCACAGCTACACTTGACTCTAAAGAGCTTACTCAGGCTCGCGTCACAAACGTAGCAAATGGCTTGGCCGGTAAAGTATCAGGTCTGCAAATCCAGACTCTTAGCAACGGCGTCAATCCGAGTCCGCGCGTGACGCTACGCGGTACTCGTTCTCTAACTGGTAATAATGAAGCACTTATCGTAATCGATGGGGTTATCACTACAAATGATATCCTGGGGGCTCTCAATCCTGATGATGTTGCGGATATTTCCGTACTAAAGGGGGCTAACGCAGCGGCGCTTTATGGCTCGCAAGCCTCTAACGGCGCTTTAATCATTACTACCAAAAAGGGGAGCACTACTCCCCAAGTTACTTTCTCGCATACCTCGCAGTTTGAGTCACTTTCATTCTTGCCGAAGTTTCAGGAGGAATTCGGGCCGGGCTCCCCTGATTATTTTACTAATTCGGGGCGGCCAGCATTCAAACCTGATAATACGGTAGATGCAGGCTATGTTCACCAGTATCAAGGCTACGAAAATCAACAGTACGGACCGCGCTTTGATGGCTCATTGCGACCTTTTGGTCAGCCACTGGCCGATGGAAGCGTACAACAACTGACCTATGAGGCCCGCCCTGATGAGAAGCGTAAGTTTTTCGACACAGGCTACCAGATGCAGAATGGCGTAACGTTTTCAGGTGGTGATGAGAAGACTAAGTTCTTTACCTCCTACCAGAACCTGCGCAACAATGGTATTGTTCCAAAAGACAAGTTTGATCGTAACAGTTTCCGCTTTAATGCTTCAAGGGAGCTAGGCCGCCTAACTGTTGGTTTCAATCTTAACTATTCTATACAGAAGGCTAACATTACTTCGAACCTCGACCAGCAGAGTTCAGTGTATTGGAACGTATTCAATACGACGGTAATGGCTCCTATTACGTCGTATAAGGACTACCGAAACGATCCATTTGCTGAGCCAAACTTTGGGTACTACAATGCCTATTACTACAACCCATACTTCGTCATCGATGCCAACCGCACGACGGACCGCCGGAATACGTTGCAGGGCAATGTTGATTTGTCATACAAAGTATTTGATTGGCTGCGCGTACAGTACCGTTTGGGCACTACCAATATCAACCAAACGAGCCTGACAACTCAAAACAAGTTTTCGCTTGACCCTAATTCGCCCAAGCAGATTAACAGCTATGCCGGCTACGTGCGGGACTTGGGTAGTAACCTGACACGCAGCAATTCGGACTTGTTCGCCAGTATGGATAGAACCTTTGGCGATATCAGCGTGCAGGCCATCTTAGGCAACAACGTGCAACAACTCGATAGCCGCTATAATTACGTGGCTTCCACTGCGTTGGCAGTGCCGGTTGTGGATGATGAGTACTTCAACCTGGAAAATCGCATTGGTAACCTTGATGGCTTTAACTCACGCGCTCAAAGCCGCCTGTACGCTTTCTACGCTGACTTGACCTTAGGCTACAAGGACTTCTTCTATCTGCATGGCTCAGGTCGTTATGATGCCACTTCCGTCTTGGATGATGGTAATAACAAATACTTCTATCCTGGAGTTGATGCATCTTTCATCTTTACCAATGCAATTCCGGCGCTGAAAGAGGTTTCTTTCTTAGATTATGGTAAGATTCGGGGAGGCATTACCAAGGTGAGCCAAGTAAACCTACCCCGCAGAACGGGCAATGGCGTGTACGAGACGGGTGGCGCTTACGAAACTCTATCTACTTTCTCACCCGGCAGAGGCTTTCCTTTCGGCTCGACACCTTCTTTCACTGCAAACGGAGGATTGGTGCAGCCGGGCCTACAGCCTGAGGAAACCCGCTCGATTGAGGCAGGAGTTGAACTCAGTTTCCTCCAACGTCGGGTATCAGGCGCCGTTACGTACTATTCCCAGAATAGTACTGATCAGACTGTAAGTACGAGTATTTCAGCTGCTGCAGGCTATAGTAGCTTGCTGCTTAATGCCGGTGAGGTACAGAACCAAGGGATTGAGGCCGACTTAAACATCACGCCGATTCGTATTGATAATGGCTTGAGCATCACGGTTGGCGGCAACTTTAATTATAATAACAACAAAGTAATTTCGTTGCGCGATGGTCTTCCGCAACTGACGTTGCTGGGCAGCGGTAGCCCCACTGGCAACGCAACCCTAGTTGCCATTCCGGGCCAGCCTTTTCCAGTTCTGCAAGGAACCTACTATGAGCGCACAGAAGATGGCCGGGTGAAGATGGGTACGACAGAAGACCCAAACACTGGTGATGTTCGCTATTTTCCTCTGCGGGCTACTGATACCAAAATATTCGGCAATACTCAGCCTAAGTACCGGTATGGCTTCAACACCAATTTCACCTTCAAAGGCATAACTCTGGCGGGGCAAGCCGAAATGCGCACGGGCTATGTAGTGTACCACGCCATTGGCGAGGACTTGGACTTCACGGGCGGCGGACAACGGAGCGCGACCTACGGCCGCCAAGATTTTGTGTATCCCAATTCGGCTATTTTATCTCCTGATGGTGTAACCTATGTGCCTAACACTGAAGGGCTGACTCCTGGTGGCTCAGAGTTCTGGGCTAACACTCCGGCTTGGAACCGGGGGGTAGCAGAGAACTACGTTACTTCGGGTAAATTCTTTAAAATCCGGGAGGTGTCGTTGAGCTACGCGTTACCAGCTACGCTTGTATCAAAAATTGGGTTGGTAAAGGCAGCTACAGTGAATCTTTTTGGCCGGAATTTATTTACGTGGGTACCAAAAGAGAACATCTATACTGACCCCGAATTTAGCGGCACGTCTGTTGGCAGCAATGCAGTTGGTATCAACAGCTTCCTGCAAACTCCCCCCACCAAGTTTTACGGGGCTACCCTTAACGTAACCTTCTAATCTGATTTATTCATGAAAGTAATTTCTAGAGTCCTACTTGCAGCCGCACTCTCAACTGCGGCGACTGGTTGCGAGTCGTTCCTCGACATCAATGAAAACCCGAACCAAGCAACTTCGGTAACTCCCGATGCGCTTTTGGCTTCGGCGCTGGTCACCACGGCCGCTAATTATACGGGTGGTGTGGCCAACGGCCAGAACTACAATAGCTATTCGAGCTTTGCCGCTGGCTACTGGGGTAAGTCAGGTACCGTTAGTGGCTTTGCTGAGGAGCAGACCTATAACTATACCAGTAACTATTACCAGAACCTGTTCAGCTCTACCTATGACAACCTGAATGATTACAATATCATCCAGCAACAGGGTACGGCAAGTGGCTACCCCAACCACGCGGCCATTGCTCGTATCATGAAGGTGTATAACTTTCTGCTGCTGGTTGATCAGTACGGAGATATCCCTTATACGGACGCGTTGCAAGGCCTTGCGAACACCTCCCCTACTTATGACAAGGCAGACGAAATATATCGGGATTTCATTGTGCAACTGAAGGGGGCTATTTCCGATATCAATGCGGCAGGTACTGATGCTCGTCCTGTTACCTCGGAGGATGTTGTCTTTCGCGGAGACATGAAGAAATGGAAGCAATTTGCTAATAGCTTGCAACTGCGTATACTGCTCCGTGAATCGCAGACCAATGACGCGGGCTTAAATACCTACGTGGCGACGGAGATGACGGCCCTTCAAACCGCAGCTGTTGCCGACGGTTTCATTGACGCGGACGTAGTGGCACAGCCAGGCTACGCTGCTAACTCCAACCAGCAGAACCCATTCTACAACCGTTATGGCTTTGCTCCTGGCCTCGTTAATCCTACTTCCGAATACAACTTCATAGTTCCCACGAACTATATTATTCGGCAGTATGAGAGTAATAACGACCCACGTATTTCGCAGCTTTATCGGCGAGGTACGGTTGATAGTGTTTCAGCTTACTCCGGAACTACTTTGGGAGAACCAAATCCTCCTCAATATGATCCCGAAACTCCTCGTGTTGGTTCGCGCCTTTTAAATCCAACTGCTGCTAGACCACTGGGTGGAACCTTCCTGAGATCTCCAACTCAACCAACTGTATTGATGCTACTGTCGGAGCATTTATTTTCTAAAGCTGAAGCTGAGACTCGGAACTTGCTTGCTGGCGGCGACGCTGCTGCTAGGACTGATTTCAATAACGGAATCGAAGCCTCGTTTTTGTTCACCTATCGGACGGCTCCATTCGTTCCCACTGCGCTAGCTGACGTCACTGCGACAACCGCTGGTGTAGCTCAGTACAACACATATATTTCCGCTAATGCCACTAATCCATTAGTAAACTTCGATATCGCTCCATCGTCGGGCTCCTTAGGCAAACAATCAGTTATCATCTACCAGAAGTATCTGGCTGAGAATACTGTTGCCAGCACTGAAGCATGGGCTGATTACCGGCGTACTGCGCAACCCAAATTTGAGGTTTCGCTGCGCGCGGCTACTCCAGGTAGGTTGCCCACACGTTTGTTCTACCCGCAGACCGAAGTAAGCACGAACGCGGCAAACCTTCCCACTGGTGTTGACCAGTTTACTAAGATATTCTGGGACGTAGTGGACTAGTCCGATGGTAATGGTCGTTAATTGAAAAGGGTTGCCCAATCGGGCAGCCCTTTTTAGCTGCTTAAAAGCAAAGAGTACTATCTAACCTAGCTCTGCATCAAAAACCCCTTGATATACTCGTCTAGGTCGCCGTCTAGCACGTTCTGTACGTCGGTGCGCTCGATGCCGGTGCGCAGGTCTTTGATGAGCTTGTAGGGGTGCAGGACGTAGTTGCGAATCTGGGAGCCGAAGTCGATGCGCTTCTTGGTGGCTTCGACTTTGTCGCGCTCGGCGTGGCGTTTGTCCAATTCCTGTTGGTAGAGGCGCGACTTGAGCATCCGCAGGGCGTGCTCCTTGTTCATGAGCTGACTACGCTCAATCTGGACGGCGATGATGATGCCGGAGGGCGCGTGGGTGAGGCGGACGGCGGTTTCGACCTTGTTCACGTTCTGCCCGCCCGCGCCGCCGGCCCGGAACGTGTCCCAGGAGATGTCAGCCGGGTTGATTTCAATGCTAATTGTGTCGTCGATGACGGGGTAGGCGAACACCGAGGCGAAGCTGGTGTGGCGCCGGCCGCTGCTGTCGAAGGGCGAGAGGCGCACGAGGCGGTGCACCCCGATTTCGCTTTTGAGGTAGCCATAGGCGAACGGACCGTCAATTTCCAGCGAGGCCGACTTGATGCCGGCGCCCTCACCGGGCTGGTAGCTGACCTGCCGCACGGTGAAGCCGTGGCTCTCGCCCCACATGATGTACATGCGCATGAGCATCTCGGCCCAGTCCTGGCTTTCAGTGCCGCCGGCGCCGGGGTTGATATCGATGATGGCGGCGAGCTGGTCTTCCTCGTCAGAAAGCATTCGCTTGAACTCCAGCGCCTCCACTTTCTGCTGCGTAGCCTCAAACTCGGTCTGCATTTCGGCTTCTGTGACCTCGCCTTCCCGATGGAAATCATAGAGCACCTCGGTGTCAGCGACGGCCTGTTGCACGGCTTCGTAGTCGTCGGTCCAGGTTTTGATGGACTTGACCTCGCGTAGCAGCGTTTCGGCAGCCTTGGAGTCATCCCAGAAGCCGGGGGCGGTGGTCTGGGCCTCGGCTTCCTCTACTTGTTGTTTGCGGGCATCGTAGTCAAAGATACCTCCTCAGGGCCTCAGCGCGGCCCTTCAAGTCCTTAATCTGGTCTTGGGTCATTGGTGGGAAAATTAGGAAAAAGAACGTCACCCGGCGCTAGCTCAGCGAGCGAAAGAACCTTGCCCGCGCCGGTCGCGGCCGTAACCAAAGTCGGCTGGCCGACAATGTTTAACGGCGCGAGGCAGGCTCTTTCGGGACCGCTTGGCATTGCGCAGGATAACGAAATCGGTTGATGAAACTAAAAGAATGACGTGGCCCGGCGACTCATTGCGTCGTCGGGCCACTTCGTTGTTGATCAGGGGGGTAGGAAAGCACTCCTCCAAAAGGGCAACCCGACAACTGGGAAAAGCCGCCGGAGCCACGCAAAGAAACTACACCCGCACCATCCAGCCGTGCTCATCGGACGCTTGGCCGGCGCGGATGGCGTCGAGGGCCGCGCCAATACGGCGCGAAAGGGCATCGGGCCCGGTGGCGGGCAGGTGATAGTCGTGGCCCTCGAAGCTAATGGTGGCGATAGGCGCGATGGTGGCAGCCGTGCCGACCCCAAAGGCCTCCTGCAACTGACCCGCGGCCAGCGCTTCCATGATTTCGAGGCTGCTCACCTTGCGCTCTTCTACCGCCACGCCCAGGTCGCGGGCCAGTTGCAGCACCGAGCGGCGCGTGATGCCATCGAGAATAGAGGAGCTGAGCGCGGGCGTCACCAGCCGACCGTTGAGCACGAAGACAACGTTCATGGTGCCGGATTCTTCCACATACTGATGCTCTGACGCATCGGTCCAGAGCAGTTGGTGGTAGCCCTCGGCCTGCGCCAGCTTGCTGGGCATCATAGCGCCGCCGTAGTTGCCGGCGGCTTTGGCGTAGCCGGTGCCACCCTCGGCCGAGCGCACGTATTTCTGCTCGAAACGCACCCGCAGGGGCTTGTTGTAGTACAAGCCGACCGGGCAGGTAAAAATCATAAACCGGTACGTGTCCGAAGGCCGCACGCCAATAAAGCCATCGGTGGCGAACATGAACGGCCGGATGTAGAGCGCGCTGCCCGGCGCCGTGGGTACCCAGCCCGCATCGAGCTTGATAAGCTGGCTCAGCCCATTCATAAACACCTCTTCCGGCAGCGGCGGCATACACATGCGCTCGGCCGAGGCGTTGAGGCGGGACCAGTTGTCGAGGGGACGAAACAAGGCTACCCCCCCATCCTGCTGATGGTAGGCTTTCATGCCCTCAAAAATGGCCTGCCCGTAGTGCAAAGCCGAGTTGGCCGGGCTCACGGCCATATTGCCGTAGGGCACAATCTGAGCGTCCTGCCACTCGCCGTTGCGGTAGTCGGCGGCAAACATGTGGTCGGCGAAGGCTTTGCCGAATTCAAGCTGACTGAAGTCCAACTCGGACAGGCGCGAGGCGGTGGTAGGCTGAATGCGCACGGGGAGAATATCGGTGGGCGTCATGCGAGCGGGGGTGGGGAAAATAGGGAGGGTAGGGAGCTGAAAAGTACGGCAGAGCCGGCCAACTGATAAACCAAAACGGCCCCGCAGGCCTGTAACGGCGCGACGGTCGTTTGGGTGCGGCAAGGCCCGGCGCCGGGCGGCTCAGCGGTCAATCCGGGCCTGCCAGGTTACTTCCTCCGCGCCCAGCTCGAAGGCCATGCAGCGGCTGAGCACGAACAGGTAGTCGGAGAGTCGGTTGAGGTAAATCGCCACCAAATCGGCCACGAAAGCGGTTTCCTGTAGTTCTACCACCAGCCGCTCGGCGCGGCGGCACACGCAGCGCGCCACGTGGGCAAACGACACGGCCGGGTGCCCACCGGGCAGCACAAAGGCGTGCAGCTCGGGCAGGCCCTCGTTCATCTGGTCCATCTCGGCTTCGAGCAGGGCCACGTCCTCTTCGTGCAGGTCCGGCAGCTTCATCCTCGACTTCTCCGGGTCGGCCGCTAGCGATGAGCCGATGGTGAACAGTCGGTCCTGCAGCTCCTTAAGCTGCGGCCGGCGACTGGTGTTGATGTCCTGGTCGCGCAGCAGTCCAATGTAGGCATTCAACTCATCGACTGTGCCGTAGGCATCGAGGCGCAGGCTGGATTTGGATACGCGGGTGCCGCCGATAAGGGAGGTCTGGCCCTGGTCGCCGGTGCGGGTGTAGATTTTCATAGAATAACTTTATCAGCCATTGAATCCTATGCTGAGCGCAGCAAAGTGGAGGCGAAGCGCTTTGGCGGAATGGTAGGGGGTAGGGAATCGCAACTCTTGAATTACTGCCCCGAGCAAGATGCTTCGCAGGCTCAGCATGACGTTCGTTTTGCTCACTGCTCACTGCTCATTGAAGCGTGCGTGGCAATGTCTGTGTTCACTACATCTGACTCCACGAGCCCGTCGCGCAGGCGCACAATGCGGTGGGCGTAGCGGGCAATATCTTCCTCGTGCGTCACCATGATGATGGTGTTGCCCTTGGCATAGAGCGCCTCGAACAAATCCATGATTTCGTAGCTCGTCTTGGAGTCGAGGTTGCCGGTAGGCTCGTCGGCGAGGATGATGCTGGGGTGGTTGACCAGGGCGCGGGCAATGGCCACGCGCTGGCGCTGGCCGCCCGACAGCTCATTGGGCTTGTGCTTGGCGCGGGTGCCGAGGCCCACGCTTTCGAGCACGGTCATGGCGCGCTCGTCGCGCTCGCGCTTGCCGTAGCCAGCGTAGATGAGGGGCAGGGCCACGTTATCGAGCGACGAGGCGCGGGGCAGCAGGTTGAAGGTTTGGAAGACAAAGCCGATTTCCTTGTTGCGCACCTCGGCCAGGGCGTTGTCCGACATGCGGCTCACATCCTGGCCGTTGAGCACGTAGGAGCCCTCGGTGGGCGTGTCGAGGCAGCCAATCAGGTTCATCAGCGTGCTTTTGCCGGAGCCCGACGGCCCCATAAACGCCACGTACTCGCCGCGCTGAATCTCGATGCTGACTGAGCGCAATGCGTTAATCACCTCCGTGCCCATGATGTACTTCTTGGCCAGATTGGTGGTCTTGATGACGGGGGAGGGGGTAGGGGCCATGAGCGAAAGCAGCTGGTTGAGAGCTTGAAAGTTAGGGCGTTGCGCTGAAAGACGCGGTGGCCGCTGCCCTGGCCGCTCGCACCGCCGCCAAACGCTGCTGCAAGGTACTATAAGCGGCCGGGCTGAGTAGCGGGCGCAGGCGCGCGAGGGCGTCGGCGGCGTAGTCGCTTAGGCCAGCCTGAGCGGCGGCCGGCACATAAGCCCCTAACAGCGCGCTTGACTCCGGGTTTTCATCGAGGCCCCGGCGCAGGGCCTCGTAGGCGGCGAGGTAGTCGCGGCGGCGGGTGTAGAAGGTGGCGGCGGTGAGGATAGCGGATTCATTGAAGGGCGCCTCTTGCAGCAGGCGCGCATATAGTCTGCTAGCCTCCGCTGCCCGGTTCTCCAGCTCCGCCAACCGGGCTTGCCGCAAGGTTTCGGTGCCGGCCGGCGCCGGGCGGGCGCGGGCTGCCGGGGCCAATCGCTGCAACTCAGCCACGCTGCCGGCCCGCGCGATGGTGGCTGGCAGCTGAGCCGGCACCCCTGGGCTCTCCGGCCGGAAGGCTGCCAGCTGGCCTTGCAGCTGGCGCCCCAGGCGCTGGCGGGCGGTGTCGGAACTGGCTGCCAGCCGGGCGGCGCCGGCGCGGGACGAGTCGAGCTGGCCCGCTAGGGCCAGGGCGTAGGCGCGGGCCGCGTCGGTGGAGGCGCCGTGAGCCGTGGCCTGGGCAAACTGCGCGGCGGCCGTGCCATATTGCCCTTGCCGCAGCTGCCATAGCCCCAGCACGTACTGATAATAAGCCGCTGTCGAACTTTCGCCCACCGCCAGGGGCGCGAGCAGCTGCCGGGCCTGCTGCTCCTGCCCGGCGCCGTGCAGCAGCAGCGCCTGCGCAAACGCCAATTGGTCGGAGTAAGCGTTGTTGTCGGGCTGGGCCACGGCGCGCCGGAGCGCGGGCAGCAGCGCTGTGTCGGCCCGGCGCTGGGCTTGGAGCGCGGCGTGGTAGAGCCAGGCGAAGCTGGCATCGTTGAGCTGCGCGAGGGGGGGTAGGGATTCCGGGGCCGCGACCGTTTTCGGGGCTGCGGCCGGGTACAGCAACCTCAGCAGCAGCTGGTTGCCAGCTAGGGCGGGCTCGGCCGGTGTGGCGGGGCTTAGGCTACGCTTCCGCGCCTCATCCAGCAGGTTTTGGCTCAGCAGAAAGCCGAGCTGATTGGTGCGGGAGGGGTAGGCGCCGGGCGCGCGGCGCGCGGCCAAATCGAGGTAGAATGCCACCGAGTCGGTCAGGGCCGAGCGGGTGTAGAGCTGGGCCAGGTCGCTGGCCAGCGCGGCACTGCCGGGGTTGTCGCGCAAGCCTTGGCGCAGCACCTGCTGGGCGTCGAAAAAGTCCTGGGGCGCGTTGTAGAGGGCGGCTAGGTGCAGCGAGATTTTCTCGGCCGGCGCCCGGCGCAGAGCGCGGCTCAGGGCCAGCAGCTCGTTGCGGGGCTGCCCCCGGAAGCGGTAGAGGGCCGCCCGGCCCAGCGCGGCGCGGTGGTTGTTGCGGTCCAGCGCGTCCGATTCGGCGTAGTAGCGCTCGGCCAGCAGGGCGCGGCCTAGGTCGTCGGGGTGGGCCTCACTTTGCTGGCGCGTGAGGTCGCCTAGCTCATTGTAAAAGCCGGCCCGCACTTGGTTGAGGGCCGCGAACTCGCTGCGCACTAGCACGAGCACCACGGTAAGCAAACCCAGCAAATACATAGCGTAGAACGGAAACCGGCGCGGCTCAAACACCACCCGGTACACGGGCAGCCGCTGTTGCAGCAGAGGCGCAAAATTCAGCAGCAGATACAGCAGAAAAGCGGTGCCCAGGGCCAGAAAAGCCAGGTTTGTGAACTCGCGGGCGGCTTGCAGCAGCGGGCCGTTGGCCGTGGCCAGGCCGTAGCCCAGAGCACCGGCCGCGCCGGCCAGCACCAGCGGCAGCAGCTGGCGCAGGCCCGGTGCGTAGGGAAGCCAGTCGGCCACCGTGGCGGCCCGGCGCCGCAGGCCCAGCACCCCCACCACGGCTGCCGGCAGCAGCAAAACCAGCGGGTCGAAGCGCAGGCCAGGGAAGAGCAGCAGCTCGCCATTGTTCCAGAAATACAGCCCCAGCGGGCTCAGGTACAAGAGGCTGGCCCCCAGCAGTGGCAGCACGCCAAACCGGCCGCCGGGCTGCGCTGCCTGAGTGTTGAGCCACAACAGCCCGTGCACGTTCTCAAACCCCAGCCACAGCACCAGCAGCGCCAGCAGCCCCGCGCCGCCCGGCGTGGCGTAGGCCGCCAGGTGCAGCACCGTTTCATCAACCGAAAACTGACTGCGGCTGAACACCAAGCCGCCCAGCCCCGCCACCAGCACGCCGAAAATCAGCCCCCGCCACCCCAGCGCCACCCGCTCGCCAAAGGCATGCAGCCCAAACCCTACCCCCCCCAGCACCGCCAAAGCCAAAAGCAGAAAATACTGCCGCGACGCATTGAAAATGCCCAGTAAATCAGCGTTCAGCGACATCAGAAAGAAGATGGCCAGCGCCATGCCGCCCACGAATGCCGGCCGCGGCAGGGTGCTGACCACCGCCAGCCAGCCGGCCAGCACCACGCCCAGCAGCGCCACCCACAGCGCCGCCGCGTCGGGTCGGGTAAAGGGGCCCGCCAAATCGTGGGTCAGGGTGGTGATGTAGCCGTTGGCCTCCACCGGCAGCGTGGCCCCGGCACCCACCGGCACCTGCTCCAGCGTGAGGGGCAGGGGCTGCAAGTGCGGCACCAGCACCAGCGGCAGGGTGGTGGCCTCGCCCGTGGCGTAGTGGTAGCCGGCCAGCGCCGCGGCCAGCAGGGCCAGCAGCAAGAGCGGGCCGGGCAGGCGGCGCAAGGGGGTAGGGGAAGGCAAGGAGTTGGGCAAAAGTCGATTGAAAAAATTAGACCGTCATGCAGAGCGCAGCGAAGCATCTTGCCCGCTGACTAATCCAAATGAATGAACAACGATTGGATTACTTTTCCTGGCAAGATGCTTCGCTGCGCTCAGCATGACGTTCCTTTTG
>NZ_CAXTEF010000008.1:0-79345 GCF_964243305.1 uncultured Hymenobacter sp. | reverse complement strand
CTCACTGCTCACTGCTCACTGCTCACTGCTCACTGCTCACTGCTCACTGCTCACTGCTCACTCCAGCACTTTGGGCACGCGGAAGTAATCGGAGTCGTGGCGCGGAGCATTGCGCAAGCCATCCTGGTGGCTGACGGTGTTGCGGGGCTCATCGTCGCGCAGCACGTTGATTTCCTGCGAAAGATGCACCAGCGGCGCCACGCCCGTCGTGTCCAGCTCGCCGAGCTGAGCCACCCAATCGAGAATCTTGTTCAGGTCACCGAGCATCTGCTGCTCGCGGGTTTCGTCAAATTCGAGGCGGGCCAGGTGGGCCAGGCCGCGCAGGGTTTTCAGGTCAGTGCTCACTTTGGGAGTTATGAGTTAAAAATTATGAGTTATGAGTTGGTCTGGCCGGCAAGAGGGGGGTAGGGATTTCGAGGCCGCGCCGGGCCATAGGCTGGAGCCAGGGCCACAGCCGAAGCTGGACCGCTAGACCAGTTCCCGCGTTTTTGCTGCTGTTAATTCGGGGTTGCGCCAAGTGCTGGGGGTAGGGATGCCGTGGCCTTCGGGCCGGAAGTCGGCGGCGATGATATCGGCCACGCGCTGCTTGAGGACCGGCACGTCGGCCGCAGTTAGGCCTTTGGTTTCGATGGGTGCGTGCAGCGTGATGTGGAGCGGGGCATGGCGCACGCGCAGGCTACCGGCCACGTCGGGCATGAAGCGGTTGTTGGTGGCCATGCCCACCGGCACGAGCGGCACCTGCGCGTCGATAGCCAGCTGGAAAGCGCCATCCTGGAAGGGCAGCAAGGCCTGACCAGGGGTGGGCGAGATGCGGCCCTCGGGGAAGATGCAGATGGAGCGGCCCGCCGCCAGCGTGCGGCGGGCCGCCACCACCGCCCGGCCCCGGCTCACGGCGCTGGTGCGGTCGACGGTGATGTAGACGCGCCCGAAAAGCGGCCCCCAGACCGGCACGCGCGCCAGCGACGCCTTGCCCATCATGTTCAGGAAACCCGGAATAACCTTGAACAAAAGCATGATATCGACATACGAGCTGTGGTTGGCCACGTAAACGCAGGGCTGGGGCAGCAGCCCGGCCGTCTCGCGGCGCACCCGCACCGGCACGCCCCACATGAAGATGGAAGACTTCGACCAGCCCCGGTTCAGCGCGTGCACATACGGATGCCACTGCGGGCGCCGGCTGAAAAGCCACTGCCACGGATATATCAGCAGAAAGGGCACGATAAACCAGACAACGGCCCACGTCGTGTACAGGCGCTGGCCGAGGTAGCGGAGCAGGTGGCGCATACGGGCAAAGGTAAAACAGTTAAAAGTTGAGCGTTAAAAGCTAAACAGAACGTCATGCTGAGCCTGCGAAGCATCTCGCGGGGGAAAGTAATCCAATCGTTGTTTACCGTGGATTAGTGCTGCACGCGAGATGCTTCGCTGCGCTCAGCATGACGGGCAATTTTAACTTTTAACGCTCAACTTTTAGCTCTATCAGCCAGCACCCGGTCAGCCTTGAGCAGGCCGGCCACGCTGATGGCGTCGGTGATGCGGTCGTCGAGGGCCATCCGCACGGCCTCGGCCAGGGGCAGCTTCCACAGGCGCAAGTCCTCGGTTTCTTCGGGCTCGGCGGCGGTTTGCTCCAGGTCTTCGGCCAGGAAGACGAAGCCTTCCTCGTCGGTCACGGAGTTGGAGGTGTGCAGGCGGGCCAGGTGGGTCCAACGGCGGGCCAGCAGGCCGGTTTCCTCTTTCAGCTCGCGCCGGGCCGATTCGAGGATGTCCAGCTCCACGGGGCCGCCGCCCATCGGAATCTCCCAGCTATACTCGTTGAGCGGGTAGCGATACTGGCCCACGAGCCAGGTATTGCCCTCATTATCAACAGGGATGATGCCCAGCGCCTTGTTCTTCATCGACACCACGCCGTAAATGCCCGGTCCGCCACCCGGATTCAGCACCTGGTCTTCGCGCACCGATATCCAGGGGTTCTGGTACTTGACCTCGGTATGCAGTGTTTGCCAGGGGTTATGAGTTTCGTCGAGCAGAGGGGGGGTAGGGGGCATACAGGGGGCGGTAAGAATCAAGAGAAGCGGCAAAAGTAGGACGCAGCCTGCCGGAGCCGGAGGCTTCGCCGAGCTATCCGGCCGGTTGGCCGATGAAAAGCCAGGGTTAAACTAATGACGCTTGCCCCGCACCCGGCCAGAAACGTAAATTTGATTCATAAGTACCTCGCACGGGTTGGAAATGTGGAAAGGAAGGACCTCTCCGTGCGATGGCGTTTCAACCGACCGACTAGGGTAGATAGTCCTGGGTTTGACGCGCCACTTAGAAAGTCACCGCCCCCGGCGGTGACTTTTTTTTGTGCACAGAGTAGCGCGGCCTTTGTAGTCCGCGAGTCGGACACGCAGGTGGCGCACTCACAGATTATAAAGGCTGCACTACTGTCGTGGCATTCCCTACCCCCCAACCCCGCCCCAACGCCCCGCGTAGGAAAGTTCGGGCCGCACCGCTCACCTTCCGGGCGGCCCGCGCATCTGATGGCCAAGCAAACCCCCGACTCCACCACCAACGACCTGGACCACGAAGGCGGCGACCCGCTCTTCACCCTCAAGCACGCGGAGGCCGAAGCCGACCTGAGTCAGCAGCCCAGCGACTTCGACCCGGCCACCGACGAGTTCCTGACCTCTGACACTGACGATGAATTGGACGAAGGCCCGCGCGACCGCCAGGGCCAGCGCCGCGGCGAAGGCGGCTTCAATGAAGAAGGCAGCGCCGCCGGCAGCCACTAGTCCATGAGGAATGAAGAATTAATAATGAGCAATGGCGCTTTCGCCGTTGCTCATTTGCTTTGTAGCCTGATTGAGCCACGCACTAGCTGCCCGTTCTTCATTCCTCATCATTAATTCCTTCTTGCTCCTTGCTGCCCGCTGATTTTGACACCGCCGGCGTGGATGAGGCCGGGCGGGGCTGCCTGGCCGGGCCGGTGTTTGCCGCGGCCGTGCTCTTGCCGCCCGACTACGCCCCGGCGTTCCTCAACGACTCGAAGCAGGTGACAGCCCGGCGCCGCGAGGTGCTGCGCCACGACATCATCCGCGAGGCCGTGGCCTGGGCCGTAGGCGAGGCCTCGGTGGCCGAGATTGGTGCGCTTAATATCGCGCGGGCCAGCTACCTGGCCATGCACCGGGCCGTGGCGGCGCTGTCCGTGCGGCCGGCGCGCCTGCTGGTCGATGGCAACCGGTTCCCGCCTTATCCGGACCTGACGCACACCTGCGTAGTGGGCGGCGACACCATTTACCGCTCCATCGCCGCCGCTTCAATTCTGGCCAAAACCTTCCGCGATGAGCGGATGCGCGAGCTGGCCGCCGCCTACCCCCTCTACGGCTGGGAACAGAACGCGGGCTACCCCACGGCCGCCCACCGGGCCGCTATCCGGGCGCACGGGCCCACCGAGTGGCACCGGCCCGGCTTTCGGCTGCTGTGAAGCGGTGAAATAGCGAGATGATGAGTTGATGGTTCGTTTGCGCAACATGTGTGGACCATCAATTCACTATTTCACCATTTTACTATTTCACCGCCCTACTGCTTCATCTTCAGCAAGTCCAGAAACAGGCTGAAGCCGTCCACGGTGGCGCCGCCTTCGCCGAACTTATCAAAGGTCAGGGGTTTGATAATGTAACCGCTCACGGCCAGCTGCTGGGCGCGCAGGCGGTCCGAGTCCAGGTCCGAGGTGGTCATAATGAACACGTTCAAGCCCACGAACTCGGGGTCGGAGCGCAGCGTGTCGAGCAGTTCCAGGCCGTTCATACGGGGCATGTTGATGTCGAGCATCACCACGCTGGGCAGGGCAATCTTGGTTTCGCCGTTCTCGCCGCGCAGCATGTTGAGGGCTTCGCGGCCGTTGCGGGCGTGCAGCAGCGGCACGCCGATATCCTGTTTGCGCAGTTCGCGCTGCACGTTCATCACATCCATCTGGTCGTCTTCGACGAGCAGGATGCTGGGGTTGTTTTCAGTGGGTGACATGGCGGAGAAAGAAGCGTAAGGTGGGGCAGCCGGCGGCGACATCAGGCGGCTACGGCTACGGAGGGGGGGGTAGGGATTGTGAGCACCGCCGGAACGGCCGCCACCGTCGTCTTGAGCGGCTGCTTGGGCCAGGTGAAGACAAAGCGGGCGCCAGCTCCCTCGGCCGAATCGATGAAGATGCGGCCGCCCTGGCGCTCAACTATTTTCTTGACGATGGCCAGCCCCACGCCCGTGCTTTCCAACGTATCGCGCTCGGTCAGGGTCTGGAAAATCACGAAAATGCGCTCGTGGTATTCCGGCGCGATGCCGGGCCCGTCGTCGGCCACGGTGAAGCGGTAGAACTCGCCCGCATCGTCGCAGCCGATGGTGAGCTGCCCGGTTGCGGGGTGGTCGTGGTACTTGATGGCGTTGCTGAGCAGGTTGGCAAACACCTGCTGGAGCTGCACCCGGTTGGTGACCAGGGTGGGCAGAAAGAACGGCAGCTCGACCTGCAGGCCGGCCGGCGGCTGGAGCATATCCAGGATTTCGCGCAGCAGCTGGCGCACGAACACTGTCTCGTTGGCCTGCTCGACGCGCCCGACGCGGGCCAGCTCCAGAATGCCGGTAATCAGGTTTTCCATGCGGTGCACCCGCTGGCGCATCAGCTTGAGAAACTCACGGATGTGAGCCGGCAGCTGGTTGGGGCCCAGGTCTTCCTCAATCCAGCGCGAGGCGCTCTCGATACCGCGCAGCGGCGCCTTGAGGTCGTGGGAGACGACGTAGGCAAACTGGTCCAGCTCGCGGTTGCGGCTTTCGAGCTGGCTGATGTTGGTGTCGATGGTGCGGGCCATCAGGTTGAGCATGTTGGCCAGCTCGCTCACTTCGTCGTTTTCGGCATCCACGATTTGCGTTTTGTAGTCGCCGCCGGCCAGGCGCCGGGCCAGCGTAATCATGGAGCTGAGGCGGCGCGAGAGCAGCCGCACCAGGTACAGGGCCCAGAGCGCGCCCGCCACCAGGGCCGTGATGGCCATCGCCACCGAGGTGCCCTGCCCCACCGAGATGCTGCTGGCCAGGCGGGCGCTGAGCTTCTGGCGGTTAGCGTTTTCTTCGCGCTCAAAAGCCATCATCTGGCCCCGGATACCGTCCATGAGCTGCTTGCCGGTCAGGCCCTCGGCCAGATTGCGGTGGGGCATCCCATCCAGGCCACGGTTGCCGGATTGCCGCTTGACCTCACGCTTCTCGCTGATTATCAAATCGGTATAGCGGGCCCATTGTCTGAACAGCCGCTGCGTGGCGTCGAGGTGAGCCAGATGAGCCGGCGCAGCGCTAGTCGCCGTCAGCGCGTCGCGCAGGCGGTTGAAGCGGCCGGCCAGCTCGCGCTGGCCGGCGTAATAAGGGTCGAGGGTTTGCTCGTTGCCGATGAGCAGGTAGCCCCGAAACCCGGTTTCCATATCGATGATGTTGCGCAGCAGCGTCGTGCCCTCGGCCGAAATCTGCTGCGAGGTTTCCACGGCCTGCGAGTTGCGCAGCACCTGCCCGGCCAGGCGGTAGTTCACCAGCACGACGGCTGCGAACAGGCCCAGCAGCAGCAGCAGGCCCGCCAGAAGCCTGGCGGCAAGGGTGATTCTCATTCTCATGGCTGAAAGAGCAGCAGGCCGCCCAAGGTGCCCGCCGGATACGCAGCCGGCGCCGTGGCGGTTGAGCCAGGCGGGCCCCGGCCACGGCTATCGGACCTCGGCCTGCAGCCGCGCCTGCAGCGTGGTCAGCAGGCTGGTGAGCTGGTCGGCCATAGGCTGCACGTAGGCCAGGCCAGCAATGCCGGCGTCGCCCTGGTCGCTCAGGCGCAGGTCCATGAGGTGGTTGGCGCTCTCGTGCAGGCGCCGGTGCAGCGTGTCGAGCTGGGTCATTTCGGCGGCCAGGTGGGCGTAGGCGCCGCGGCGCCGCTCCCGAATCCACTGGCCCAGCGCGCACACCTCCGGGTCGCGGATGGGGCTCTCGGCCGTGTTGGTGCCGTAGAGAAAGGAGCGCAGCTTGGACTTGAACAGCAGGTGCTTGACCAGCGCGCCCTCAAAGTCCTGCTTGATGTCTTCGGCCGTCATTCGGTGAATGGGTAAATAGGTGAATGGGTGAATGAGTGAAGTGAGCCCGCCGCGCGGTGTGACCTGGTAAAGATAGGTGGTCCCTACCCCCCTTCGCGGTGGCAAAGCCGGCTTTGCCGCCGGATGACGTTCTTTTGTGGCCGCATCCCACTTCACCCATTTACTCATTCAGCCATTCACCCATTGCCAAAATGACCGTTACCCTCAAGACCGTGGCCCTCCACGAGACGCACCAGCAGCTGGGCGCCAAAATGGTGCCCTTTGCCGGCTACAATATGCCCGTGCGCTACTCCTCTGACCTTGATGAGCACCACGCCGTGCGGCGGGGGGTAGGGATTTTTGATGTCTCGCACATGGGCGAGTTTAAGGTGACCGGCCCGCAGGCCCTGGAGTTGATTCAGCGCGTGACCAGCAACGACGCCAGCAAGCTCGCGCCCGGCAAGGCCCAGTATTCGTGCCTGCCCAACGAGCAGGGCGGCATCGTCGATGACTTGCTGGTTTATAAGCTGGCCGAAGAAGATTATTTGCTGGTCGTCAATGCTTCCAACATCGAAAAAGACTGGAGCTGGCTGCAAGCGCACAACACCAGCGGCGCCACCCTCGAGGATATTTCCGACCAAACCAGCCTCTTCGCCGTGCAGGGGCCCAAGGCGACGGCCGCGCTGCAAACCCTGACGGAAGTTGACTTGAGCACGATTCCCTACTACTCCTTTGTGCAGGGCGAGCTGGCCGGCGCCCCCGGCGTCATCATCTCGGCCACCGGCTACACCGGCGCGGGCGGCTTCGAGCTGTACGTGCCCAACGCGCACGCCCGGCAGGTCTGGGAGCGGGTGATGGCCGCCGGCCAGCCCCACGGTATCAAGCCCATCGGCCTGGGCGCCCGCGACACCTTGCGTCTGGAAATGGGCTACTGCCTCTACGGCAACGACATCGACGATACCACCTCGCCCCTCGAAGCCGGCCTGGGCTGGATTACCAAGTTCACCAAGCCTTTCACCAACAGCGCGGCCCTCGAAGCCCAAAAGGAAGCCGGCGTAAGCAAAAAGCTGGTCGGCTTCGTCATGGATGGCCCCGGCATCCCGCGCGGCCACTACGAGCTGCTGGACGCCGAAGGCCGCAAAATCGGCGACGTGACCAGCGGCACGCAGTCGCCCTCGCTGGGCAGGGGGGTAGGGCTGGGCTACGTGCGCACCGAGTTTGCGGCGCCTGGCACCGCCATTTTCGTGCAGGTGCGCGGCAAAAGCCTGCCCGCCACCGTGGCCAAGCTCCCGCTGGTAAAAGGCACGGAATAAATCCCTACCCCCCGTCTGTCATCCTGAGCTTGCGAAGGACCTTCTCATCATTAGAACGATGCAGTAATCAGCTAATTACCGCTCGTTGAGGCGTGGTAAGCTGCTTCGCGGGGCTCAGCACGACAGTTATTTTGGCTATGCCCGTTCTCGACCTCTGCTTCTCGCCGGAACTGCTGCCGCTCTACAACCTGAGTGGCCAAACCGCCGTCATCGTCGATGTGCTGCGGGCCAGCTCGACCATCGTCACGGCCCTGGCGGCGGGCGTCACGCACGTGCTGCCAGTGGCCTCGCTGGAGGAGTGCGCGGCCCTGGGCCGGGTCACCGGCTGCCTCACGGCCGCCGAGCGCGACGGCCAGCGGGCGCCCGGCTTCGACCTGGGCAACTCGCCCTTTGAGTACCTCGACCCGGCCCGCCCGGTGGCCGGCCGCGCCCTGGCCCTGAGCACCACCAACGGCACCCGCGCCCTGCGCGAGTCGCTGGGCGCGGCGCACGTGGTGGTTGGCACCTTCCTCAACCTGAGCGCCGTGGCCGATTTTGCCCGGCAACAGCAGGCCAATGTACTGGTGGTCTGCGCCGGTTGGAAAGGCCGGTTTTGCCTCGAAGACACCGTTTTTGGCGGCGCCCTGGCCGAGCAGCTGGCCCCGGATTTCGACGTGAGCAGCTCCGACGCCGCGCTGGCCGCGCGCCACCTCTGGCAGCAGGCCCAGCCTGATTTGCCCGCTTACTTGCTCCAGTCGGCGCACGTGCGGCGCCTCAACTCGCTGGAAGCCAGCCAGGATTTCGGGTTTTGTATGGAAGTAGACCGCTACGCTGCCGTGCTGCCGCAGTGGCGCGAAGACCGGCTGATGGCGTGGTAGCGCGAAACAGAGTTTTGCGCTACTTCAGCTTCTCATTGTTCTGGTGGCGCTGGCTGTCGCGCCGGGTCTTCTTTTCCAGGTTGCGGCGCAGCGCTTCGGTCAAATCAACACCCGTCTGATTCGCCAAACAGATGACCACGAACAGCACGTCGGCCAGCTCATCGCCCAATTCCCTACCCCTGTCCGATTCCTTAAACGACTGCTCGCCATACTGCCGGGCGATGAGGCGGGCCACCTCGCCCACTTCCTCGGTCAGAATGGCCATATTCGTCAGCTCATTGAAGTAGCGGACGCCGGTGGTGGTTATCCACTCATCCACAGTGGCCTGGGCTTGTTCGAGGGTCATAGCGAGGTTACATTGAAGCCAGCAATTTACGCTAACTCAGGCCGGCGAATCCAGCACGATGGTTACCGGGCCGTCGTTCACCAAACTCACCTGCATGTCGGCGCCGAAGATGCCCGTGGGCACGGGCTGGCCCAGCAGCTCGGCCACCAGGGCCACAAACTGCTGGTACAGCGGCGCGGCCACGGCCGGCGGCGCCGCTCCGGCGTAGCTGGGGCGGTTGCCATTGCGCGCATCGGCCAGGAGCGTAAACTGACTGACGACGAGCACCTGCCCGCCGGTGTCGAGTACGCTGCGGTTCATCTGGCCGGCTTGGTCGGGGAAAATGCGCAGCTGCGTGAGCTTGCGGGCCATCCAAACTAGGGCCGCGGGCGCGTCGGTGGGGGCGAAGCCGGCCAGCACCAACAGGCCGGGGCCAATCTGCCCGGTAAGCTGACCTTCGATGACGACAGACGCGGCCTGGACGCGCTGAATGACAAGGCGCATTGGTTTAGGGTAGGGGGTAGGGAATCGAGAATTAAAAGAAGGTCAGGCTGAGTGCAGCGAAGCATCTTGCCCGCTGGCTAATCAATAATTAACAACGATTAGATTACTTTTCCTGGCAAGATGCTTCGCTGCGCTCAGCCTGACCTTCTTTTAATTCTCGATTCCCTACCCCCCGCTCGTCCGGCAAAGCCAGAAGCTACCGCCTCACCCCCAGGCTGTCGAGGCGGTGCTGGTAGCGGCGGGCGTTGCGGCGGTGCTGGGCGTAGGTTTCGGCGAAGTCGGAAAACCCGCTGCCGTCGGGGCGGGCGCAGAAAAACAGGTTCTGGTTGCGGGCGGGCTGCAGCACCGCATCGAGCGAGCCAGGCAGGGGCGTGGTGATGGGGCCCGGCGGCAGGCCCTTGTGGCGGTAAGTGTTGTAGGGCGAATCGACTTTCTTATCCAGATTGAGCACCCGGCGACGGGTGCCCAGCGCGTGCTGGGGCCAGAGCAAGGTCGGGTCGGCCTGCAGGGGCTGGCCCCGCCGCAGGCGGTTCAAGTAAACGGCGGCAATCAGAGGCTTGTCGGTGGGCTGCGCCGTTTCGCGCTGCACGATGCTGGCTAGAATACTAACCTGCACCGGGCTCATTTTCAGCGAGTCGGCCCGCGCCCGCCGCTGCGGCGTCCAGAACCGGCGGTGCCGCGCCGCAAACGTGTCGAGCAGGGCCCGCGGGCTCGTATTCCACACCAGGTCATAGGTGCCCGGAATAAAGAGCGTGCGCACCGTGGCCGTATCGAGGCCGTAGCGCGCCCGCAGGCCGGCGTTGTCGGCCAGCAGCTTTTGCAGCTGCACGGAGTCGATTTCCAAATGCGGCGCCACTCGGCGAGGCAGAGCGGGCAGGTAATGAAACGGCTTTACTGCCAGCTCGATGGTGTCTTGTTCGCCATTTTCCAGCCGGCGCAGCAACGCCAGGTTGCCCAGCTCCGGGCTCAGGCGGTAGCGCCCGGCGCGGATGCGCCCCGGATAGCCGCGCCACTCGGCCAGCCAGCGAAACCCAACTGAGTCGCGCAGCAACGCCGGCCCATTCAGCGAATCCAGCACCGCCCGAAACGGCGCCCCGGTGCGGATGTAGAGGTAGGCATCGCCGTCGGGCGAGGGGGTAGGGGCCGGCCGGTAGAGCAGGCGCCAGGTGCCGTAGGTGCCGGCACTCAGCAGGAAAAGGAGTGGCAGAAGC
This sequence comes from uncultured Hymenobacter sp., assembly GCF_964243305.1. Taxonomy (GTDB): domain Bacteria; phylum Bacteroidota; class Bacteroidia; order Cytophagales; family Hymenobacteraceae; genus Hymenobacter. Next base: position 69,079 of record NZ_CAXTEF010000008.1, on the reverse strand, counting down.
CAGCGGCGCATAGGCAATCAGTGGTTCAGATGGCAAAGGGCGCGGCCACGCTCTCGTACTGGAGCCCGTGCCGCTCGGCGGCGTCGCGCAGCAGCTCCTGCTGCCAGGGCCGCAGCGTGGCATCGGCGCCCTGCTCGATGATGTCGCCAATGAGGCGGTTGCTGAGCACGAGGTTGGCCAGCAGCGGCCCTTCGTCCTGCGTGAGGTGAGTTTTGAGTTGATTGAGCAGGTTTTCGCGCGCATCGGCTTTGGCGGTCTGCGACCCGCTGAGGCGGCGGCGCAGCGGGAAGCGGCGCTGCTCGGCGGGCACCGCAGCTTCGGCGGCCAGGTCGGCGGTGCCCAAGGCCACGAGCTGCTCAGCGTAGGGGCTGCGTTTGAGGTCGGGGTGCAGGCCGGCGGCCTGGCGCAGCTCGGCGGCAGTCTGGATGGGCTCGCGGGCCAACTCGGCCAGGCGGTCGTTGCTCATCACCATGTAGCTGGGGCGGTCGAGTTGCCGGGCCACGGCGTCGCGCAGCAGGTACAGCTCCCGAAACAAGGGCAGCTCGGCCGGCGCGATGCGGAACTTGCCGGCCAGCCGGCCCCAGGGACGGGTTTCGTCGCGGCCGTAGCGCACGGCTTCCAGCGCCTCGTTTTCCTGGGCGGCCCATTCGGCGCGGCCCTGCTCCCGAAGCCGGGACGCGAGCAGGTCGGTGAGCTGGAACAGGTACACTACGTCGTTGGCGGCGTACTCTTTCTGGGCCTCTGTGAGCGGGCGCTTGAGCCAGTTTGACTTCTGCTCGCCCTTGTCCACAGTCAGGCCCAGCTCCTGCTGAATGAGGCGGCCCAGTGAGATGTTGTTGTCCTCGGCCGTGAGCAAGGTAAACTGCACGCTGGTATCGACGATGTGACGGCAGGTGACGCCAAACAGCTCGTCGAGCAACAGAATATCCGACTTGCAAGAGTGGAACACCTTGGCTACGTCGGGCGAGCGCAGCACCGCGAACAGGGGCTCGAGGTCGCGGGCCATGTCGGGCAGGGGTAGGGGGTCAATCAGATATACCGTTTCGCCGTCAAACACCTGAATAAGAGCCAGGTGGCGGCCGTAGCGGTAGCGGTTATCGTCAAACTCCAGGTCGATGCCAATACGCAGGCAAGTGGCAAAATGGGTAGCCGCCTGCGCCACGTCGGCAGCGGTAGTTAGATACTGGATAGCACTCATTAATATAAAGCAGGTAAAATGGGGGCCGGACGGCCAAGGTGCTCCGGCTAGGTAAAGGTAGGAACCGGAATGAGCTAAGGGGTTGGATGTAATAGATGCCTGAACACTTGCAAAAAAGATTTTTGTTAGTTCAAGGATGCAATTAGGGGGTACTTTGCGCGTAAAAATTATTAATTTGGCAATTCGCTGCTTAATTTGCACCCCTCATTGTGGTTTTACCCATCTTAATTTGCACACCAACCCCTTTCGACTTATGAAACAGAAACTCTTACTCTTTCTTTTGCTGGGACTGCTGTTAGCGGCACCGGCCTGGGCCCAAACCCAGGCCATCAGCGGCCGGGTACTAGGCTCCGATGGCGGCGCCATTCCCGGCGCCACCGTGCTGGAGCGCGGCACCACCAACGGCGCCAGCACCAACGCCGAGGGCAACTTCAGCCTGAGCGTGCAGCCGGGCGCTTCCCTCGTCATCAGCTCGGTGGGCTACACCGCTCAGACGGTGGCTGTAGGCGGGCAGAGCACGATTAACGTGACGTTACCCGTGAGTGCTACTCAACTAACAGAAGCCGTGGTAGTGGGCTACGGCACGCAGCAAAAAGCCGACTTGACGGGTTCGGTGGTGACCCTGACGACTAAGGATATTGCTAATGCTCCGGTGCAAACATTCGAGCAGGCAATCCAGGGAAAAGCGGCTGGGGTGGTGATTGAGAATTCTAGCGGCAAGCTCGGTCAAGCCATCAAAGTGCGGGTGCGCGGCACATCCTCGGTGAGCGGCGATACGCAGCCGCTGTACGTGATTGATAATATTCCAATTCAGACGGACGGCTTTTCCTCGACCAGCGCTCCAACCAATCCGCTGGCCGACATCAACCCGAATGATATCGAAAGCATTACAGTGCTGAAGGATGCGGCCGCCTCCGCCATCTATGGCTCTCGCGCTTCCAACGGAGTAGTACTCATCACGACCAAGCGCGGCAAGGCCGGCGCTACCCGCTTCAACTTGAGCTATCAGTATGGCCAGAGCGAAGCAACCCGCAAGCGCGACTTTTTGAATGCCGCGGAGTATACTGAGCTTCTTACAGAGGCGCTCAGGAACAGAGGCGGCTCACGGGCAGTGCCCGCCAACATCGCTGCCCGCCTCAAGGACTATGCTGGCGGAGTGGATGTTAACGCTAACTACACAGTAAATACCGATTGGCAGGACCAAATTTTTCAGACCAGTACATTCAGCCAGTACGACTTAAACGCCAGCGGCGGTACTGATAAAACTAAGTTTTTCGTCTCAGGCCAATACAGCAATCAGGAGGGGATTTTGCGGGGTAATAAACTGGAGCGGATTGCCTCACGCCTCAACGTGGACCATACGGCCAGCGACCGGCTGATATTGGGGGTGAACGTAGCGCTCTCGCGCACTCGCAACAATCGCCTGCCCAACGACAACGCCTTCAGCAACCCGATGCAAACCGTGGCGCTGGCTCCAATTACGCCTTTAATTGACCCGCGCACTGGCCTGACCAGCGGCGCGCTGGACGTAGACCCTGACAGCCGGTTTGTAGGCCAGCCGAACGATAACTACCCGTTCTACTACAACCCACTGCTGGGCCTGGAGAACAATAACGCCACTTATACCTCATTCAATTACCGGGCACTAGGCAACGTCTACGCACAAGTGGAAATCCTCTCTGGCCTCTCGTTCCGGTCGGAGTTGGGGGTAGATTTGCTTAATCAGGATGAGGACCAATACTTGTCGCGCATCACGGGTCGCAACTCCGGCCGCACGAACAGCTTTGGCTTTAGCGCCCACGCCACCAGCGCCCGCTACATCACCAACAATTTCTTTTCTTACCGCAAAACGCTGGCCGAGCAGCACTCTATCGAGGCCACGCTGGGCACGGCCTACGAAGAGCGCAAGTACGATTACCGCAACGTCTCAGGTACGCAGTTCGCCAGCGACGCTTACCGCACCGTTGTAAATGCAGCCACGTTTACGGCTGGCAACTCATCAGGCACCAGCAATTCGCTGCTTTCATATTTCGCGCGCCTCAATTATTCTTTTGCCGGTAGATACCTGCTCGGCCTCAGTGCTCGAGTTGACGGCTCGTCTCGTTTCGGCGACAACAACCGTTACGGCTTCTTTCCCGCCGCTTCAATTGGCTGGGTAGCAACCGAGGAAAGCTTTCTCAAAGACCAGAAGGTGCTGAGCTTTCTCAAGCCACGCATCAGCATTGGGCGCACTGGTAACCAAGGTTTTCCCGATTTCGCGCCCCTCAGCTTGTTCTCAGGCACGTCGGGCTACGTGGGCGTACCGGGTCAGCGGCCTTCACAAATCGGCAACCCCGACCTGAAATGGGAATCAACCACGCAGGCAGACGCTGGCCTGGAGTTTGGCTTCCTCGATAACCGCATCAGCGGCGAGGTGGACGTGTACCAGAAAAAGACCAGCGATTTGGCTCTGAGCGTGCCGGTGCCTTCCACCACGGGCTTTGACAGCCAGTTTCAGAATGTGGGCAACATGGAGAACAAAGGCATCGAGTTTGCCCTGACTACCCGCAACTTCGTGGGCGACTTTAGTTGGACCACTACCGTCAATGCAGCCCGCAACAGAAATGAGGTCACGTTTCTGCGGGGGCAGCCCATCTTGGGCAGCTTCCTGAGTCGGGCACAGGAAGGATACCCAATCGGCACCTTCTTCGGCCCCGAGTATGCTGGCGTAGACGCTGCCAACGGCAATGCGCTCTACTACCTCAACAGGTCCAATGAAGACGCTACCGGCACGGGAACCATTGACCACGCTACCGGCACAACCAGCAATATCAACGAGGCGGAACTGGTGCCTTTGGGCGACCCTAATGCCCGTTGGACTGGCGGTCTGACCAATACGTTCACCTTCAAAGGCATTGACCTGAGTGCCACCTTTATTGGAATATTCGGCAACAAGGTGTTCGACGGCGGCGCGCAATTCTACTCGGTTGGCTTTAACAACGGAGCCGACAACCAGACCCGTGACCAATTACGACGTTGGCAGAAGGCTGGCGACATCACCGACGTGCCGCGGGCGAGCTTTGGCAGCGGCATTGGAACCGGCCTCTCGTCGCGCTTCGTCCGCGATGGCTCTTACGGCCGCCTGCGCACCATCACGCTGGGCTACAATCTGCCCGGTACGCTCGTGAAGAAAGGGTACTTGCAGTCAGTCCGGGTGTACGTGCAAGCTCTCAACTTACTCACTATTACCAAATACGGAGGTTGGGACCCGGAAGTAAATGCTGACTATTTGTCTTCAACCGGCGCGCAAGGCAGCGTAACGGCTACCCAGGGAAATATCAATCAGGGCATTGATTTTTATTCCGCGCCCCAGCCCCGCACCCTCACCTTTGGTATCAATGTCGGCTTATAGAGTGCAGAAATGCGTGTCTTTCTCTTTGACCAATAATTTCACATGAAAAGAACATTTTGGGCGCTACTAACGGCGCTGCTTTTGGTGGGCTCGTTGACCAGTTGCGATAAGAAATTGGATATTGAGCCGGTTAATGACGTGAGAGCCGAAAGGGCGCTGTCCACCTCATCTGATGTCGAGGCCGCTTTGATAGGTTGCTACACGGGCATTCAAAATATCCAGGCCTATGGTGGCTATATTCAGTTGATGTCGGACTTGCTGGCTGATGATGGTGAAATCACCTTCGTGGGCACCTTCGTGCCCCCGCAGCAATTCAACCGTAAGGCTATTCAGCGGGATAACGACTATGCGGCAGCTATCTGGATTAATGCCTACAATGTCATCAACCGCACTAACAATGTGCTGGCTAACCTGGACAAGCTCGACACGGACACTAAGAAGGCGCGGGTAGAAGGCGAGGCCAAGTTCATCCGCAGTGCCATGTATTTCGAGTTGGTTCGGCTATACGCCAAAGACTGGAGCGACGGCACCCCTTCGGCTAACCCTGGCGTCCCCCTAGTGCTTTCTCCTACCGGGGTGATTGACGCCAGCGTTCAAATAAGCCGAAACACAGTAGCTGAGGTGTACGCGCAGATTATCACTGACCTGACTGATGCGGAAACTAAGATGCGGCCAGGAATACCCATCGGGTCGCCTGAATTTACCTTTTTTGCTACTTCTAATACGGCCTCTGGAATGCTCTCACGGGTATACTTGCAACAGGGTCGCTTTTCGGAGGCGGCAGCCTCGGCCAACAGGGCTGTTGGTAGCTTCGTGCTCAGCGAGAGCTATGTAGGTGAGTTTTATTCAGGCGAAGACCTACTTGCTAATACCAGAGAAGACATCTTCGCCCTTCAGTATTCAGCGCAAAGTGGAGTCAACGAGCTTAATACCTTCTACTTTCAACGCGGCGATATCAGCGTAGAAGAGAAGCACTTAGACTTGTATGAGGATGCTGATGAGCGGCTCGACCTGTTCACCTTCACTGCTAGTCAGAATTATAGCGACAAGTTTAATTCACAGTATGGCAACATCAAGCTGATGCGTCTTGCTGAAATGTATCTGACCCGTGCGGAAGCGAATCTGCGAGCTGGGACAACTGTGGGCGCTACCCCGTTGGCCGACTTGAACCGGGTCCGGGTCCGGGTAGGACTGGAAGCCCTGCCAGTTACTATGTCAAACGCTGATTTGCTAACCGCTATTCTACGGGAGCGCAAGCTGGAATTGGCCTTTGAGGGTTTCCGTCTCGGCGATGTCAAGCGCAACAAAGAATCGGTAACAGACCCTGATGGCGTAGTATTGCCTTGGAATTCTCCGCGTTTAATTCTGCCCATTCCGCTACGTGAGGTGGCCGTGAATCCTAACCTGACACAGAATGAGGGGTACTAAGGGTTGCTAATCGGTCTTTAAGAAATAATAAAAAGGCCCCTGGCTGCTTGCCAGGGACCTTTTTACATTAAACTATTCCCTACCCCCCTACTTATCCGCCAGCAGCAGCTGCGGCACGGGGCCCCGGCCGCCGCCCATGATGATGACCTTGGCGTTGGGCGAGGTGGCGATGGCCTGGTTGGCCTTGATGGTTTCGTATTGCAGCAGCTTGTCGCTCAACTCGGTGTTGACGATGCGCTGATAGTCGGCGATGCCTTGGGCCTCGACGCGCTTGCGCTCGGCTTCCTGCTTTTCCTTTTGCAGCACAAACTGCATCTTCTGCGCATCCTGCTCGGCCGAAATCTTGCTCTCGATGCTGGTCTTCACCGACTGCGGGAGCTGGATGTTACGAATCAGCAGCTGGTCGAGCTTTAGGCCGCTGGCTTGAAAATCCTTCTCGATGGCGTTGAGGATGCGGGTTTGGAACTCGTCGCGGCGGCTGGAATACAAGGCCACGGCGTCGTAATAAACGGCGTTGTCGCGGATACGGGTGCGGGAGATGGCGCGCACGATTTTCTCCTGGTAATCCTCGCCGATGGTGGAGAGGATTTTGGGCGCCTGCTGCGGCACGACGTGGTAAAGCACGGTCAGGTCAATCACCACTTCCAGGCCGTCGGCCGAGAGCACCCGGATGGCATCGTCGCCGGCCTGCTGACCCTCGGTGTGCGTGGCCGACATGGTGTAGTTCTGGGTGCGGGTGTCGAAGCGGGTCACGTCAACCAGCGGATTAACGACGCTCAGCCCCGGCGGCAAAACCCGGTCTTCGACCTTGCCAAACAAGGTTTGCACCCCCACCTGGCCGACGCCAATCTGTACCACGGTGCTCAGGGCCAGCCCCGCAATCAGCAGGCCCAACCCGCCGAGCGTGAGCAGCCCGCGCAGGCGCTCCAGGCCCGGCGAGAGCCGGGCCGCATTGAGGCCCAGCAGCACTAAAATGAATCCTAAAAAAGCCAGTGTCATAAGTGAAAACGGCGAAAAGTGAGACGCAGCCGCCCAGTCAGGCCGCCACGCCGATAGAACAAATGACGGGGCTTAGTCGTGCTCAAACAGCGGCTTATTCTCCTCACGCATCACTTGCTTTCCGGGCCCTTGAATCGTGACCCCAGGCAGTTCATTACAGCTTTCCTACCCCCTTCTTTTTGCCGCTTTGCCGCCAGCCTACTCGTCCTCGTCGTCGCGCTCAAAATTCAGCTGCGGCACCAGGGCCACGGCTTCGGCGGCCACGGCCGCGAGCAGCTCGGGCCGGTCGGCGTCGAGGGTGCGGGCGAAGAGGTCGAAGAGCTGCTCGCCCTGCTCGTTGACGTAGAGGTTGTGGTACAGCTCATCAAACAGCTGGGCCTCGCGCTGCATCACCCGGTCGATGTCCTGGGGCGAGCGGCTCTGGCTCAGGGCGCGGTGCAGCACGGGCACGAGCTGCCGGCTTTCGGGCTGGTCGCCGAGGTTGGCCACGAGCTGGAGCAGGCTCATGCCCACGCCCAGGCGCCACTGCTCGAAGCGAAAGGCTTGCTCGGCCGGCGGCTGCGCCGCCCGAAAAGCGGCCTCGGCCTGCCGCACCGGCGGCGTGAGAAAGCGGGCCGCGTCGGCGGGGTCAGGGAAGGCGAGGTGGAGCAGCATGGTGTACATGGGTGCGTTGGGGAAGAGGGAGGGGGGTAGGGAATTAAGGGCGCCCCGGATGAGCCGGGCGGGTGGGCGTTGGGCAGTTAAAGCGTCGCCGTGGTGGTGCCAGCTGGTGCATTAGCCGCTTACGGGCGCAGCTTGCCGCCCGGCCCTGAACCAGCTCAGCCGTAACCTTAGCGGCGAAAGTTACGATTGCGGTATAGGTGAGAGGGGGGGGGTAGGGGCCGGGGCTGACTGCCAGTCTCGGCCCCCCCCCCCCCCCCCGCTCACCAACCCACTTATCATCCTTATCACCTTAATAATCTGAAGACATGACGCACAAATCGAAATGGCTGCTGCTGGCGCCACTAGGACTCGTTACGGTGGGCGCGGGCGCCTGCATGGTGCAGTGGGCGGGCTCGCTTATGCAAAAGGGCCGCCCGGCCGGTACCTGGGTGCCGGCCGGTACGGCCGCGCTGGTGGTGCTCAACGCCGGCCTGAGCTTGTTTGGCAACGGCGTGGCCGAAAGCGTGCTGTATCAGCTGCGCGAAAAAGACCAGCCCGACACCGCGGCCGGCCCCACGGTGGAGTAGGGGGTAGGGACCTAAGTCGGCCCCGGCCCTGACTTAGCCTCGGTCGTGGGGCGCGGGTGATGGGTGACATGGCGCCTCGCCATGTTCCAGCTCGTTCAACTCGATATTGAGCGCAGCCACCGAAATCAGGATTTCGTGCAGCGACATGCCCAGCGAAACCAGCAGCCCCAGCAGGCTGGCCCCGAACAGCAGATGGGCTGGCGCCAGCAGCCCGGCAAAAAGCAAAAACATGGTCAGTACGCAGCCGAACATGCTGGCAATGCCCACGGCCTGCATGTTGCGCACAATGAGCAAGCGCCGCCGCAAGTTGTCAATCTGCTGCATCACTCGCACCGAAGGCGTGTCGAGGTACAGGGTTTTGAGGCTGCGCACGCGGTTAGCCAGCGCCATAAAGCGGTTGGTATAAGCCAGCAGCAGCAGTGAGAGGGCCGGAAACAGCAGGGCCGGCGTGGTAAGCGTGATTTCCATTCCGTAAAGCTGCTACCAAAAAAGCCCCGCCGAAGTGGCGGGGCTTTTTGTTGAATGAGGCGGGTGGCTACAAACTACTCCGTGGTCGTTTCGGCCTTGCGGGTTACGCGCTTGGCGCCGGTGCCCACCTTGCGGGCGCCTCTCTTTACTGCTTTGCCCGCCTTCTTGCCGGTCTTGACTACGGCTGAGCCGGCCTTGGTGACCACATTGCCCGCCGCGTCCTTGGTATTGTCGGCGGCGGCGCCGAGGTTGGTTTTGCCGGTTTTGGTGACGGTGCGGGAGCCGTTGGCCTTAACAGTGGTGATTTTCTGAGTACCGTTGTCGCGCGTCTTCACCTCCGTGCGGGGCTGCTCCTGCTGCGCAAAGGAGGCAGTGGCGATGGAACAAGCTGCGATAAAGAAACCTAACGTTTTGATTTTCATGGTTGATAGGGCTGCTTCGGCAGCGATTAAATGAGTAGCTACGGCGCCTTATACGACAAGCCCCTCAGCGGGTTGCGGCGGCGGCGGGGGTAGGGAAACTGACGTGGTTCCGCTACCCGGCCCCGCATCAGGGCAGCAGCAGCGAGCTGTCACCGTAGCTCAGAAACTGGTAGCCGTGGGCCAGCGCGTGCGCATACAGCTGCCGCCAGTCAGGGCCGAGCAGGGCGGCCACCAAGAGCAGCAGGGTGCTTTCGGGCTGATGAAAATTGGTAATCAGCCCCTGCGCCACCCGAAACGAGTAGCCGGGCGCAATCAGCAGGCGAGTGCTGACTTCGAGCACTTCCGCGCCCTGGGCTTCCAGATAGCTGAGCAAGGCCCGCAAAGCAGCCTCCATCGTTGGTTGGGCCGCAGCCAGCATCTCGTAGGGCTGCCACTGGCCCACAGCTAGTTGGCCAGCCGCCGCGGCGCTAGCTGGCGCCAGCAGGCCGGCGCCGAGCCAGTATAAGCTTTCGAGGGTGCGCAGGCTGGTGGTGCCCACCGCGATAACGGGCCCGCGCTGATGAGCCAGCAGCTGGCGCAGCAGCGCTGCTCGCACCAGCAGCGGCTCGGCGTGCATGGCGTGGTCGGCCATGCGCGCGGCCTTCACCGGCTGAAACGTGCCCGCGCCCACGTGCAGCGTGAGGTGGCCGAAAGCGGTGCCGCGCCGGCTCAGCTCGGCCAGCACCTCGGGGGTGAAGTGCAGCCCGGCGGTGGGCGCGGCCACGGCGCCCGCCTGTGCGGCATACACGGTCTGGTAGCGTAGGGCGTCGGCGGCGGTGGGCGAGCGCCGCAGGTAGGGTGGCAGCGGCAACTGGCCGGCGGCGGCCAGCACCTGGCTGAATGAAAGCCTGGCCGGTTCCCACTGAAAGCGAATCAGGCTTTCAGCGTCCTCACGGCCTTCGCGCCCGGCCCGGAGCGTGCCCGGCTGCCCGTCCGCCTCGAAGCTGGTCGTGACGGGGCCGCTTTTCCAGCGCTGACCGCGGCCCACCAGGCATTTCCAAGTGCAGCTTTCGGTTTGGGCCAGGGCCAGCTCCAGGCTGGGCGGCGCCACCGGCTCCAGACAAAACAGCTCCACCGCGCCGCCGCTGGGCCGGTAAGCCAGCAGCCGGGCCGGCAGCACGCGCGTGTCGTTGAAGATGAGCAGCGAATCGGCGGGCAGCTCGGCCGGCAACTCGGCAAACCGGCGGTCGCTCAGCTGGCCGCCGCGGCTCACCAGCAGGCGGCTGCCACCGCGCTCGGCGGCGGGGTGCCCGGCAATTCGCTCCGGCGGCAGGGGGTAGGAAAAATCGTGAATCGAAAGGTCGCGGGGGTGGCTTGGCATGAGCGCAAAGGTCGGCAGGAAGAGGCTATAGCGCCGAAGGAACATCATACTGAGCCCCGCGAAGCACCTCTACCGCCTCACTGAACGATTGGAGTACTACGCGGTAGAGATGCTTCGCGGGGCTCAGTATGATGTTCCTTCTCCGGGTCTTTACCCCTTCACTTCCGTCGGAAAATCAGCAGGTGCTGCTGCGGCAGGCTTTCTATTACCTCCACAAACTCCAGCCCCACGGCGGCCATCTCCTTGCGGGCCTGGGCCACGCTCATCTTGTGAATCTGCTTGATGGGCACGCTGGGGTCTTCGGCGCGGTACTCGACCAAAGCCAGCCGGCCGGTGCCGGGCCGCAGCGCCGCCCGGATGGCCTGCCCCATCTCGCGCGGGTGGTCAAACTCATGGTACGCATCGACGATGAGCGCCAAATCGACGCTGCCAGCCGGTAGTTTGGGGTCAGACGTAGTGCCCAGCACGGGGCGCACATTAGGAGCTTGGCTGGCCCGCTTGTTTCGCTCTAATTCCGCAATCATCTCGGGCTGAATATCGACGGCCAGCACCTGCCCGCGCGGCACCAGCTTGGCCATGCGGAAGGAGAAAAAGCCCGTACCCGCCCCGATATCCGCCACCACGTCGGTGGGCTTGAGCTTCAGCTCGCGCAGCAGGATGTCGGTGCCTTCTTCCTGCTGCCGGTCGCTGCGCTCCAGCCAGCTGGCGCCCTCGTGGCCCATGACGTGGGCAATTTGCCGGCCCAGGTAGTAGCGCCCAATGCCGTTGGGGTCGCGGGCCGGGCGGGTCTGATAGCCGGTGGTGTCAGTGGCCGCGGGGGGGGTAGGGGCAGTAAGGCTGGTCATCGCCTGCCCGCTGAGCTGCACCGGATTGGTTTCGGCGGGCAGCTGAGTACAAGCCAGCAGGGCCAGCGCCCCGCCTACGGTCAGCATACAGCTGGAAAGCAGATACTTCATACGGAAGGTAAGTTGGAGACTGGACCTAACAAAAGCCGGCGGTCCGGCGTTCGGCGCGGCGGCCACCCGCCCGAAAACGTTGGGCGAGCGAAATTTCACAAACCCAAAAAATTCGTTTAAACCTCATCGTCTAGCTTTGCAGCCCGTAGTAACCCCATTTTCCCACTTTTTCTTGTTCTATGAAACACCTGTCTGCTTCTTTTTCCAAGCTGCTGGCCGTGATGGCCTGCGCCCTGACGCTGGGTAGCTGCAATCGCGCCGAGTACGCCGTGCTGCCCAAAACCTCGTCGCCGTACCACGGCGTGGCTCGTGTGCGCACGCCGGTTCCCGTTGAGCGCGAAATAGTTGCTGCCCCCGTCGCGACTCCGGTGGTCACGCCTACCTCCCCCGCTACGCCCCAGGCTGAATCCGTACTGGCGCCAGCCACTGCCCAAGCTGTGGCTGCCTCGTCAGCTACGGTGGTTGCTACCACGGTGGCCGACCCAGCTACAGTTGTGACCCCTACCCCCTCCCGCAAGCTCAATCCGGTGCAGCGGCTGGCCGTGGCGAAAATAACCCGCAAATTGGAAAAGGCCAGCCAAAAAGCCGCTTCCGGCCGCCATGATAATACTGCTTCCACTCAGCGACTGGATAGCAAGCTCCGTCAGGGCCTGATTCTGCTCTTGATAGGTATCTTGATTGGCATTCTAGCGGGAGCAATTGGCGGGACACTTGGTACACTCATTGGAGTATTAGGCCTCATTATCGGCATCGTTGGTGTAGCTGTCATTGTGCTCTATCTGCTTGATAGCTTATAGAATAATTCTTGGTTTCTCCGAAAAAAAGCCCTTACCGCACTGAGCTGTAAGGGCTTTTTTCGGAGATAAATGAAGGGAAAAGCAGGGCTACTACGCTAATTCCTCCTTCTTGATTAAGCGCAGCCTCACATCGGGTCCACATCGGCCACGAGGCGGGCCTGCTTGTAGTCCTTGTGGTCGCGCACCACGTTCATGGCGTCGCAAATGTCCTGCTTGGCTTTTTTGAGCACGGTGTGCTCGCGGCTGAGCTTGATGGTGATTTCCTGCAAGTAGAAGTTGCGGATGCGGAAGATGTAGGGCGCTTCCGGCCCCAGCACCGCCTCGCGGCCCAGCCGGTCCACCAGCTCCTGGGTCAGCAAGATGGCGGCCTGCTCGCCTAAGCTCTGGTCCATATGCTTGACGGTCATCTTGATGACGCGCATATAGGGTGGGTAGCCGTGCTCGCGCCGCTGGAGGATTTCGTACTCGTAGAACTCCAGGTAGTCGTTGCGCATCACCTTGTCGAAGATGACCTGGGTAGGGTCAGCGGTCTGAATCAGAACCTTGCCCTTCTTGCCCTTGCGCCCGGCCCGGCCGCTCACTTGCACGAACATCTGGTAGGCCCGCTCGTGGGCCCGAAAGTCGGGGTAGTGAATGATGCTGTCGGCATTGATGATGCCGACCAAACTCACGTTGGCGAAGTCCAGGCCCTTGGTCACCATCTGAGTGCCAACCAGCACGTTGGTTTTCTGCTGCTCGAAGTCGCTGATAATCTGCTGGTAGGCATTTTTGGCGCGGGTCGTGTCCAGGTCCATGCGCGCGACGCTGGCCTGGGGCAGCATAATTTTGAGGTCGTCCTCAATCTTCTCGGTGCCGAAGCCCTGGGTTTTGAGGTTGCGCGAGCCGCAGGCGGGGCACTGCGCCGGCATCGGGTCGTGATAGCCGCAGTAGTGGCAGCGCAGCTCGTGGCTGTGCTTGTGGTAGCTCAGGCTCACGGCGCAGTTCTGGCACTTCGGAATCCAGCCGCAGTCCAGGCAGGCCAGCACCGGCGCGTAGCCGCGGCGGTTCTGAAACAGAATCACCTGCTCCTGCAAGCCCAGCTTGCGCTCCACTTCTTCGAGCAGGTCCGAAGAGAAGTGGTTGTGCATCTTCTTGGCTTCGCGCAGCTTGCGGGTGTCAATCAGCTCAATATCGGGCATTCCGGCCTCGCCGAAGCGCTTGCTGAGCGTGACCAGCCCGTAGCGGCCAGCGCGAGTCTGGTAATAGGTTTCGACGGCCGGCGTGGCCGAGCCGAGCAGGGTCTTGGCGCCCTGGAAGTTGGCCATCATCAGGGCCACCTCGCGAGCGTTGTAGCGCGGGGCCGGCTCGTACTGCTTGTAGCTCGATTCGTGCTCTTCATCAACGATAATCAGGGCCAGATTATCGAAGGGCAGAAACACCGCCGAGCGCACGCCCACCACCACCTGAAACCGCCCGGAGAGCACGCCGTTCCACACCTCCACCCGCTCATTGTCCGAGAATTTGGAGTGGTACACGCCCAGCCGCTGCCCGAACACGCGCATGAGCCGGGTCACAATCTGGGCCGTCAGGGCGATTTCGGGCAGCAGGTACAGCACCTGCCCGCCGCCCTCCAGCGCCTGCCGAATCAGGTCGATATAAATTTCGGTCTTGCCCGCGCCGGTCACGCCGTGCAGCAGCACAATGTCGCGCTCGGCGAAGTGGCCCATGATTTCATCGCGCGCCGTGGTCTGCGCTTCCGTCAGACTGAAGTGCAGCTGCCGGCTCGGTTCTTCATCGAGCGGGAAGCGCGACACAATCTGGTCGAACTGCTCTAGCACGCCATTCTTAATCAGCGTGTTAACCGCCGAAGGCGAGAGGTGCGGCGAAGAAGTCAGGGCCGCCTTTTCCATGCCGCGCGTGTTCAGCCGCTCGTCCTGATGGATGGGCACCCGCTGCAAGTAGCGCAAGAGCACGTCAAGCTGCTTGGGCTTGGTGCTGAGCGTCATAAACAGCCGCTCCACGGCTTCCTCGCCCACGAACAGCGAGGCCAAGCGCACCTTCTTCAGCACCTTGGGCGAAAACTTATCCGCCAGGTGCTCAAACAGAAAGATAACGTCCTTCTGCATCAAGGACTTGATGACCTTGTGAAACGAGCTGATGCCCAGCAGCTCACCCACTTCGGTAAAGGTCAGCGCCCGGCCATCCTCACTGCTGAGCACCTCCACAATCTGCGTTTCCTGCTCCGAGAGCGGGTATTTCTCCTCGGCAGTGGCGTAGCTGGGGTGCAGCTGAATGCGCGACTCGGAGCTAAGCTTGAGGGCGGCCGGCAGCGCGGCGTTGATGACCTCGCCGAGCGTGCACATGTAGTAGTCGGCCATCCAGCGGAACAGCTTGAGCTGCGGCTGCGTCACGACCGGCGCATCGTCAATAAACTCCAGGATGTACTTGGCCTGATACTCCTTGGGTGGCCGCTCGTGCACGGCCGCCACGATGCAGCTCAGGGTGCGCTTGGCGCCGAACTGCACGATAACGCGCCCACCAATCACGACCGCGTCGTTCAGCTCGTAGGGCACGCGGTAGGTGTAGAGCCGGGGCAGGGGTAGGGGCAAAATCACATCCACGAAGAGCGTGGTGCGGTCAGCCGGCGCCACGGGCTCGGGCAAAGACAAGTCGAAAAGCGAATTCAAGGGGCAGCGGAGGCAGGACGAAGGATAAAGATACGCCCGGCCGGGCACCGTCCTTCCCTACCCCTTCGGCCAGTGCGAGGGGGGTAGGGAATCAAACCGGAAAGGAAGAGTTCGGTTGCCACAGTTGGCGCCGCTGGGCTGCGGGCAGGCTATACTGGGCAGGGACTGGCCTTGCCGGCGGGACGTTTGGCGGTGCGGGTGAGGGTAGGGGCCGGCCGGCGCCGGCGGCGGTGGAGCCGCGGTCAGAAAACAAAAACCCGACTGCCAGAGCCGGGTTTTTACGTTAGAAATCAGGCTGCGTCTGGCTTGTCCGGCCGAGGCTTTTTAGGGCCCGGTGGTCGCCCGCGGCGGGCTGGGGCTGGAGCTTCCGCGTTGGGGCCGGTTGGCGGCTCCGCGGCAACTGGCGCCGGGAGGGCTGCTATAGCCGGGTCAGGTTGGCCTTTTAGGGTGGAAGGCGGAGCCTTCGGCGTAGCAGTAGGCTGGCGCGGCGCTGGCGCGGCTTTTCTGGTGGGTTTGGCGGCAGCTGCTCGGGGCTTGGCCAGCTTGGGCGCGGGCCGGCGCGCCGCCGGGCTGGGTACCTCAGCAGCGGCGAGGGGGGTAGGAACCGCCGACTCAACTGCCGCAACGCTCTCCGTTGCCGGAGAGCTGGCAATGCTGGCTTCAGCCAGTACCGTCAGGCCGGTGGCGCTTGCCTCTGGTGCGGGAGCGTCAGCAGCCGGCGCCGGCCGGGTAGGGACGGGCCGGCGCCGCGCCGTAGCGCGCTTCACGGGCACCGATTTGGTAATCACCTTCGATTTTTTCGGGGCCGGTCCCGTGCCGCGCTTGTTGGGGGCGGCGGGCGCAGCCTCTGCTTCATCCGGGCTGGCGGGCGCCGCGGGCACCTCAGGCTCGTCAGCAGTTGAGGCCAGGCTGGTTGAGCTGGCTTCCGACGGGTCGGACAACATCGCCGACTCCGAAGGCGGGGCGAACTCGTTCAGCGCAGTGTCTATGGTTGGCGTTGCAGCGGCACGCTCTGGCGCGGCGCCATTAGGGTCGGCGTCAGCTTCGGCCGCCACCGGCCCCGCTTGCTCGGCCGCGAGCCGGGCGGCATTCTTGCGGGCCGTGCGCTTGGCCCCGCCCCGTGAGCGGCGCTTCTTCTTTTTGACCTGCTCCGCACCCGACTCGCCTTCTGAGGCCGAAGCCTCGGCGGCGGGCGCTGCCTCAGGAGCTGGAACTACTGCGGCCTCGCGTGCCGGGGCCGAAACTACCAGCTCCAGCGCCGACGAAATCAAATAATCGGTGTAGGAAGGCTTAGCGGGCGCCGACACCGCCGCCACGGCGGGCGAAAGCTGGTCAGTGGGCGGCTGGGTTTCGGCTACCACGCGGTTGGCTTGCGGCTGGCCCTGGTTGCGCCGGTTTGGCCGGCCCCGCCCTCGGGAGCGGTCGTCACGGGTGGGCTCGGCAGCCGGCGGCAGCTCCGTCCTGAGGGCATCGTCGGGCTGTGCCGCGGGCTGCTCAACTGGCGGCTCAGCGGCTGAGGCTGCCTCGGCCTGGTCAGGCTGTCCGATATCAACGCGCTCCTGGCCGTCATCTTCGGGCTCGGCTACCGCGGCCGGCTTGGGGCGCGGCGGGGGGGGTAGGGAAAGCAGGCGCCGCTCCACGTCGCGGATTTCAGCGCGCACGTCGACCTGCTGCCCGGCCAGCCGGCGCAGCTTTTCCAGGGTGCTTTCCAGAAACTGCCGGTGCTCCGGCGCGCCCGCGTACAGCGGCCGGTGCGCCAGCGCCTGCTGGATGCCGTCCCATTCCTGGCGAAAGCGCCCGAACTCCGCATCGAAATACATGCGCGCAAACCTTTCCCAGATATAGTCCTCGGCCACGACGGAGGGGTGCAGCAGGTCGGCGGCGTAGAAGCGGTAGTCGCGCAGGTCGTCAGTCAGCAGCTCATAGGCCGGAAAGTAGCTCACGTCGGGCAGCAGCTCGCCTAGGTAGTGGCTGGCCAGGCGCAGCACGCCCTTGCTCACGCTATTCAGGGGCAGCGTGTCGCGCAGGTGCCGCACCGGGCTCACCGTCAGCACCAGCCGCAGCCGGGGGTTGAGGCGGCGCAGCAGGGCATGGGCCTCGGCCAGCTGACCCACTATTTCTTCGGCCGTCAGCAGCTCTTTTTCAAAAAGCGCCGCCGGCAGCTTGTGGCAGTTGCTGACCAGCTCGTCGGTTTCGCGCAGCCGGTACACCCAGGCGGTGCCCAACGTCAGGGCCAGCACGTCGGCGGTGCGCCCGAACTCGGCGGTCTGCCGCACTAGCTCCTGAATGCGGGCCAGCAGCGCTTCGGCCGAGTCGGCCCCGATGCTGCCGTGCAGGTCGTAGCTCTGCCAGCGCCCACGGGCCTCCACCAGGTGCTGCGTCCAATCCACCGGCTCGCCCGCCGCGGCTCGCAGCAGCAACGCCGCCGACAGCGGGTTGAATACGGTGCCGAAGGGGTTAACCAGCGTCGTCACCTTATGGGCGGCCAGCCGCCCGCCGATGCTGTCGGCAAAGCATGAGCCCAGGGTCAGCACCCGCGCCGTGCGGGCCAGGGGGCGTGGGTCGGGCGTAAGCGAAATTTCAGTTCTAAACATTACCGGTAAAAGTACGCCCAACGGCAGATAAGCGGTTTGCCTTGCAGGCCAGGAGGGGGGTAGGGATTCGGCAGGCTCCGGGCAACTTCACAAAAAAAGCCCTGCCGGTGGGCAGGGCTTTGGACGCTGTTGGCACTATTTGCAGGCTGCTACTCGCCCACCACGCGGAAACGCACGGTGTGCTTCACTTCCTTGTGCAGGCTCAGCGTGGCCGTGTAGTCGCCGGCAGCGGTGGGCTCCTGGTCGAAGCTCAGGCGCTTGCGGTCCACGTCGATGCCGCGGGCTTTGAGCGCCTCGGCGAGTTGCAGCGTGGTCACGCGGCCGAAAATCCGGCCGCTTTCGCCGATTTTGGCCGTCACATCCAGTGTCTGCTCGCCAATCTGGTCGGCAATAGCCTGGGCGTCGCCCTTCACCTTGTCGGCCTTGTGGGCAGCCTGGCGCACGTTCTCGGCCACAATTTTTTTGTTTGTCTTGTCGGCCAGCATGGCCAGGCCCTGGGGCAGCAGGTAGTTGCGGCCGTAGCCAGCCTTCACCTCTACCAGGTCGTTCTTGTAGCCCAGGCCCTTCACGTCGTCTTTCAGAATTACTTCCATGTCAATAGGGAATTATGAGTTTTGAATTATGAGTTATGGGTCTGCTTTGAAGCAAGAATCATAATTTATAACTCATAATTATTTAAGTGAGTCGCCCACGTAGGGCATCAGGGCCAGATGACGGGCTTTGGCGACGGCCTGGGCCACTTTGCGCTGAAACTTGAGGCTGGTGCCGGTGAGGCGGCGCGGAAGCACGCGGCCCTGCTCGTTGACAAACTTGAGCAGGAAGTTCGGGTCCTTATAGTCCACGTACTTAATGCCGTTCTTCTTGAAGCGGCAGTATTTGGCGCGGTTGTCCTGCTTGGTCAGGGCGCCGCGGTCGTTATTGTTGCCGCCGTTGCGCTGCTGGTTGTTGGGGGTTGCCATATCGGGGTAGCGAGGTTATTGGGCGACAGCTTCGTTTTCGCGGGCGGCGGCCTTTTGCAAGTTCATCTCGCCGTTGCGACGGCGGTTGTTGTAGTCCACGGCGTGCTTGTCGAGCACCGTAGTCAGAAACCGGATGACGCGCTCGTCGCGGCGGTAGGCCAGCTCCAGCAGGTCCACGATGTTGCCGGTGCTGCTGCTGAACGAAAGGCAGAAGTAGTAGCCGGTAGTTTTCTTCTGAATCGGGTAGGCGAGCTTGCGCAGGCCCCAGGCTTCAGAAGAGATGAGGTCGGCGCTATTTTCCTTAAGCACCTGGGTGAACTTCTCGACCGTCTCTTGCACCTGCCCCTCGTTGAGCACGGGGGTTAAGATGAAGACCGTCTCGTAATTTCTTACTTCCATTACGACGGGGTGAAAATGGGTTTGAAAAATATAAATTGGGGTGCAAAGGTACGGCGAATCAGGCGGGGTAGCACCATGCCCACGGGCTTTTTTACGAGGCTTGCCAAGCTGATTAGCAACCACTTGATTTCCTGCTAAAATGTTGAATTTGGAGAAACCAAATACCAATTCAGACTCTTTACTCAGTAGCGGCGACAGCAAGGTGATGAGGAAGAGAAGGGCCGGCTCCCTACCCCCCTAAATTAGCGGCTAATCTTGGCAGGCTACGAATCCTGACCTACATTTGTGGCCCGAAGGAACCTGCTTAAAGTGCCTTCGCGTCCCGTTTTTATAGTATATATATGACGATGAGACCCCCTCAATTTCGTGCGTTACCCCGGTTATTGCTGGCCTTTGTTCTTGCAGTGGGCAGCGTTTGCCAAAGCCTGGCCCAAGATGTCGGAGCGGCTCCCAATGTGAGCAAGGAAGGCGTGACGCCGGGCGCTACCGCCGGCGCCACTGCGGCTACCGCAGCGGCGCCGGGAGCTAGTGGCGGCGACGCTGCCGCTATCTCGGCCGGCGACGCTTTGTTCAAGGGCAACTGCGCCCAGTGCCATGCCGTGAACGACGTGGTGGTAGGCCCAGCTCTGGCGGGCATTACTAAGCGGCGGCCAGTTTCGTGGCTGATTCCGTGGATTAAGAACTCCAGCAAGGTGGTAGCCAGCGGCGACGAGTACGCCGTGACTATCTACAATAAGTATCAAAAGCAACAGATGCCCTCGTTCGCTTTGTCGGACACGGAAATTAACTCCATCTTAGCTTGGATTACCGCCGAGGAGGGTAAGATTGGCAACGTCGCTAACGCCGGACCCACGGTTCAGAACGCTGGTCAGGCCGACGGGCAGGAAGGCTCCGGGGGCACGGGTGCCGAAGCAGGCGGGGCCGGCAAATACGTGGACATCCTGCTCATCGTGCTGGTCGTGGTGCTGATTGTGCTCGTCGTGACCTTGTTCATCATCGCCAACCTGATGAAGGACGTGCTACGAGGCCGCAAAGATCTAGAAGGCCGCGACAAGGAGATTCTGGAGCAGCGCTTCGACTTCGAGAAGCTCTACAAGTCGTCGGCCTTGCGTGGCACAGTAGGGGTAGTATTCGCGCTGGTGTTGCTTTACGAAGGAATTCAGAGCGTAATGGCCGTAGGCTTGCAGCAAGGCTATCAACCCACGCAGCCCATTGCCTTCTCGCACAAGCTGCACTCCGGCGAGCACCAAATTAACTGCGCCTACTGCCACACCTCCGTGTACAAGGCTAAGTCGGCCAATATTCCGTCGGCCAACATCTGCATGAACTGTCACTCGCAGATTAAGACCGAGTCGCCGGAAATTAAAAAGATTTACCGCTCCATCGAGCGCAAGCAGCCCATTCAATGGGTGCGGGTGCACAACCTGCCGGACCTGGCTTACTTCAATCACTCGCAGCACACGCAAGTGGGCGGCCTGAATTGCCAGACCTGCCACGGCCCCATCCAGAACATGGAAGTCGTGTATCAGTATTCGGCGCTCACGATGGGCTGGTGTATCAACTGTCACCGTGAAAACCCCATCAACGCCAAGGGCAACGCCTACTATGACAACTTGGTGAAGCTGCACGATGAAGCTAATAGTGCGGCTCCCTTCACCGTCTCATCAAACGGCGGTACGGAATGCTCGAAGTGTCATTATTAATAAATTAGATTTTCTAGTATCCAGTATCAGGCAGTTCGAATTATGACTGCCTGATACTTAGTACCGACTACTGAATACCCCCAAATGAAATACTGGAAAGGAATTGAGGAGTTAGAAAACTCACCGGAGTTCTTGCAAACCGCGTTTGCTGAGTTCATGCCGGTAAAAGAGGCGCATGAGAGCAGTGATGCTACGTCAGCTCCGCGCCGTGACTTTCTCAAGCTGATGGGGTTTGGTCTGGCTGCCGCTACACTGGCTTCGTGTGAGAGCCCAGTATATAAAGCCATTCCTTACCTCAATAAGCCAGAGGAAGTAGACCCGACCATCTCCAACTTTTACGCTTCGACCTACTTCACTGGCGCCGATTATAATGCGGTGCTGATTAAAACTCGCGAAGGCCGACCCATCAAGCTGGAAGGTAATCCGGAGTCGCCGGTTACGCGCGGGGGGCTCTCGGCTCGCGCCCAAGCTTCGGTACTAAATCTGTATGATGGCGGTCGTTTGCAGCATTTTGCCATCAACAAGCAGCGTGCCGAGCGCGCCCAGCTTGACCGTGAGGTTCAGGCCAAGCTGACGAGTGCAACTGGTCGGATTGCCATTGTTTCACCGACCATTATCAGCCCGAGCACCAAGCGGGCCATTGCTGCCTTCGCCAGCCGCTACCCCAACACGGAGCACGTGATGTACGATGCGCAATCGGCCTCGGGACTCTTGCAAGCCAATGGGGGGGTAGTGCCTGGCTTCGACTTCAGCCGTGCGAACATCATCGTGAGCTTTGGCGCGGACTTTCTCGGCACCTGGATTTCGCCCGTTGAGTACTCCCGGCAGTATATCACCAACCGTAAGGTGAGCAGCGATAACCGGCGCATGTCGCGGCACTATCAGTTTGAAAGCACTTTTACGCTGACTGGTGCTAACGCTGATGTACGAGTGCCGCTCAAACCATCTGAGGTGGGACCGGCCATTCTGGCGCTCTATAATGCTGTGGTTGGCGGTGGGGGTTCCTCGACATACAATAGCCCACAACTCACTAAAGTGGCGGCTGAGCTACAAGCCGCGCGGGGCGCTAGTCTCGTGGTAGCAGAATCGAACGACCCGGCCGTGCAGACACTGGTGGCTGCCATCAACCAAAATTTGGGTAATGTTGGCACCAGCATTAACCCGGCTACCCCCAGCTATGTGCGTCAGGGCGATGATGCCGCAATGGTTCGGCTGGTGAATGATATGAACGCTGGCACAGTGGGCGCTGTAATTTTCTACCGTGCCAATCCAGTCTACAATCACCCACTTGGTGCCAAAGTAAGGTCAGGTCTGGCCAAAGTGCCGGTCACGATTTCTATGAATGACCGGTTCGATGAAACTGGTACGCTTTGCCGGTACGCTGCTCCCGACCATCACTGGATGGAATCGTGGAATGACTATGAGCCGCGGCGTGGCTCTCTGAGTTTGAGCCAGCCAGTAATTACGCCGCTTTTTTCGACTAGGCAAGCTCAGGACAGCCTGTTAATCTGGGCTGGCCAAAATGAGACGTACTACAATTTTCTGAAAGACACTTGGCGCGGAATTCTGGGCGCTGATAACTTTCAGACTGCCTGGGATAAGGCCGTGCATGATGGAGTAGCAACTGGCACCGCGCTGGCGCCCGCTCCACCTCGCGCCGTCGCCATGAACATCGCTGATGCAGTATCACGCATTGGGGCAACCCCTAAGCTTGGTGGCAATCAGGTAGAGCTAGCCCTTTACGAAAAAGTCGCCATTGGTTGTGGCGGCGAAGAAGCCAACAATCCCTGGCTTCAAGAACTGCCCGACCCGGTGAGCAAGGCTACTTGGGGAAACTACGTGATGGTGCCCCGCAAGATGGCGCTCGATAATAAGTGGGAGCAAAACGATGTACTGCGCGTCACGGCTAATGGCCAGAGCGTGGAGTTGCCAGTTCTTATTCAACCCGGTCAGGCCAATGGCAGCGTCAGCATCGCCGTAGGTTATGGCCGCAAGCTTGCCGGCAAGGTTGGCGATAATGTGGGCGAAAACGCTTTCCCGCTGGCTATGGTTGGGCCCACTGGTATTATGTACCAGAATGTGGTGACGTTGACCAAAACCGACGCCACCTCGCCCATCGCCCAAACCCAGACGCACCACACCATTATGGACCGCAAGCCGGTCGTGCAGGAAAACACGCTGGCGGCTTACATCAAGAATCCCAAGGAAGTAACCGAGTACGATAAGGTTGCTACCCCCGATGGTTTGGAGAAGCCTAACAAAGTTTCTTTGTGGCAAGACTACCAGTACAATAATCACCACTGGGGGATGATTATTGACTTGAATTCCTGCATCGGCTGCAATTCGTGCGTGCTAGGCTGTCAGGTTGAAAATAACGTGGCCGTAGTGGGCAAGCAACAAGTGATTAATCGCCGCGAGATGCACTGGCTGCGCATTGACCGCTATTATAGCTCTAACGCGCACAAAACTGATTTCGAGGAAAAAGGTAAGATTGCGACTTACGCCGCAATGGAGGACCCTTCGGAAAACCCACAGGTAATCTTCCAACCTATGTTGTGCCAGCAGTGCAACCATGCACCGTGCGAAACTGTCTGCCCGGTGCTAGCCACCACGCATAGCTCAGAAGGCATCAACCAGATGACTTACAACCGTTGCATCGGCACTCGCTACTGCGCCAACAACTGCCCATATAAGGTACGCCGCTTCAACTGGTTTTCGTATTACTCCAACGAGAAGTTCGAGACCGTTAATGGTCATATGTTTACTGACCTGGGTCGCATGGTGCTAAACCCTGACGTGACGGTGCGGGCCCGTGGCGTAATGGAAAAGTGTACGTTCTGCATTCAGCGCATCCAACTGGCCAAGCTCGAAGCCAAAAAGCAAAAGCGCCGCCCGAAAGATGGTGAGGTCGTTACGGCTTGCGCCCAGTCGTGCCCGACCGAGGCCATCATTTTTGGCGACATGCGCGACCCAGAGAGCCGCATCAGCAAAACGCTGCGCCGCGAGGATGGCGAACGGGCATTTCACGCTCTGGAGTCAATTAACGTGCAGCCCAATGTGACGTACTTAACCAAGATTCGTAACGCCGAGAAAACCGAGTTTTTCCCAGCGGAGAACACTTGAGTGTGACAACCACATTCTTCCTCTAATAAGGTAGAGCGTGGTTGTTGCTTTCGGAAAATCTTAATCAGCAGCTAACATCTTCTCTACCTATCCCACCATTATGCAACACGTATCAGCCATTCGCGAGCCGCTCGTTACCGGCGGCAAATCGTACCATGACGTTACGGAAGACGTCTGTCGCCAGGTAGAGGCCGCGCCCAACATCCGCTGGATGGCTGCTTTCTCGGTGGCCTTGTTTTTTCTCGGTGTATTCTTCTACTCCGTGTACCGTACCGTTTGGTACGGCATCGGCGAGTGGGGACTAAATAAAACCGTCAACTGGGCCTGGGACATCACTAACTTCGTGTGGTGGGTAGGGATTGGTCACGCTGGCACGCTGATTTCGGCAGTGCTGCTGCTTTTCCGGCAGAAGTGGCGTAGCAGCATCAACCGGGCGGCTGAGGCCATGACTATTTTCGCTGTTATCTGCGCTGGACAGTTTCCCATCTTTCATATGGGTCGGCCTTGGGTTGGCTACTGGGTATTTCCTTTCCAAAACACCTTTGGCTCGCTGTGGGTGAACTTTAACTCGCCGCTGCTCTGGGATGTGTTCGCCATCTCGACTTACTTCTCGGTGTCGCTGGTATTCTGGTACACGGGCCTGATTCCTGACTTCGCCACCATTCGTGACCGCGCCAAGGGTAAGGTCAGCAAGCTGGCATACTCACTGCTCAGCTTTAACTGGAAGGGCTCGGCTAAGCACTGGTCCCGCTACGAGACCGTGTCGCTGATTCTAGCCGGCATCTCTACCCCCCTCGTATTGTCGGTACACACTATCGTGTCGATGGACTTTGCAACCTCGGTCGTACCGGGCTGGCACACGACCATCTTTCCTCCTTACTTCGTAGCCGGTGCTATCTTCTCAGGCTTCGCAATGGTGCTCACGCTTATGCTCATCACCCGAGTAGTGTTTAAGCTGGAGGACTACATCACGCTTGAACACATCGCGTTGATGAACAAAATCATGATGGTGACTGGCTCTATCGTAGGGGTCGCTTACATCACTGAGTTCTTCATCGCTTGGTACTCGCAAGTGGAGTTTGAGCAGTACGCTTTTATTAATCGTGCAACTGGTCCCTACTGGTGGGCTTACGCGGCCATGATGACTTGCAACGTAATCACGCCGCAGCTCGTGTGGTTCCGCAGGGTGCGTTACAGCATTCCGCTGACGTTTATTCTATCGATTATCGTCAACATCGGCATGTGGTTCGAGCGCTTCGTGATTATCGTTACTTCGCTGCACCGCGACTATCTGCCTTCCTCATGGGCCATGTTCTCGCCGACTCTAATTGACGTCGGTATGTATGTGGGCTCAATGGGCCTGTTCTTTACCTTGTTCCTGCTCTTCGCCAAATTCTTCCCGGTCATTAATATGGCCGAGGTAAAGACGGTACTGAAATACGGTGTGGATAACGGTCCAACCTACCGTGGCGATATCGCACACACTGCCCCAGCCCAAACGCAAACCATCGTGACGCCTGGCGTCCCCGCTTCCGCGCCCGTAGCTTATAACAAATCCAATGACTAGCGCCGCCACTTCCGCTGAATTGGCTGGTACCAGCCAACCTCTTACTGCCGAGACCCACACCAGCTCGAAGCGCTATGCCCTCGGCATTTTTGATGATGAGGACGTGCTCCTGCACGCCATTGAAAACATCCGCGCGGCGGGTGTGAAAATCCATGATGTGTTCTCGCCCTATCCCGTGCACGGCATTGACGATGCGCTCGGTATTGAACGCTCTCGGCTTCCCATCGCGGCCTTCTTCTTCGGTTGCGCTGGTTTGGCGTTTGCTCTTTGGATGCAGATCTACATGATGGGTTTTGATTGGCCGATGATTGTTGGCGGCAAACCTCACATCGCCCTACCCTCCTTCATCCCGGTAGCCTTTGAGCTAACGGTACTGTTCACTGCTTTTGGGATGATGATTACTTTCTTCACTATCAGTGGACTTTACCCTCGGCCTAAGGTGCATGTAATGGACGTGCGGGCCACAGATGACAAATTTGTAGTAGCTATTGAGCTAGACTCAACTTCTTCTCAACTACCCCAGCTGACTGAATTGTTGCGCGCCAATGGTGCCACCGAAGTCAATCAGAAAGAAATGACTGCTCAGCACTAATGATAAATTCACTTAAAATAAGTCTTGCCCTCTCAGTGTTGCTGACTGCGAGCTTGTCGTCGTGCAATACTCGGCCTGATGACCCCGGCATTCAGTATGCTCCGGAGATGTATGATCCCATTCCTTACGAGCCTTTAAAGCAATATAGCTTCAATCAAGTTAATGCTTTTGGTATCAACCAGCGGACACCCCCGATTGCGACGATCCCACGAGGCAAACTCGACTACTACACCCATATTCCTAAAGATAGTGTGGGAATTGCCGAGCGCACTCTGCGAAATCCTTATCCTTACACTAAGGAAAACCTGCTGGAAGGTCAGGTACTGTATACCCGTGTGTGCGCTCACTGCCACGGAGAAAATGGTAATGGCCAAGGACCGGTAGGCATCAAGTTTAAAGGGGTGCCAAATTATTCAGCGGCACAGTACAAGACTATGAATGACGGGCACATTTACCACGTCATCCAGTGGGGTAGGAATCGTATGATGCCGCACGGCTCCATCGTGAACCCAGAAGAGCGCTGGAAAATATCTATGTATGTGCACGTACTGCAACTAAACAATGACCCGGCTGACTTGCCAAAGCTGGTGAAGGCTACGGGCGGCTCGCAAACTGGGCCCATTGATTCAAATGTGCGGGACCGCGCCAATCAGTACCCAGTGGAGGAAGCACAGGCCGGCAAGGGTTCTGAAACTCCTGGTCAGGGCGGTACAGTAGGCCGCAATGGCAGCTCCATTTAAGCATCATCGCCCGACGTATCTAGGCGCACAACTAACGATGACAACACTGACCCATTCCGATAATCCTGTCGCTACTGCCGAACATCTGCAGCTTCCGATTGGTACCCGCAAGCTTTTCACCTACATTATAGGGGCCGGCATTCTAGTGATGATATTAGGCTTGCTGGCCAGTATTTTTCACATTGGCGAAGAGCAGCACGCCGCTAGCGCTGAGGCTGCTAACCACTTGGGAGCGTCAGCAGGCCACGGTGCTGGAGCTTCCGTAGAGCATGAAGGTAGTCCCGTTTGGCTTAAGCGGCTGCTGGTTAGCATCTGGCACAGCAATGTGTTCTTTATAGGCGTATCGGTTGTCGGTACTGTGTGGATGGCTATTCAATATGTAGCTTACGCAGGCTGGTCAGTGAGTGTGAAGCGCATCAGTGAGGCTCTGAGTGCGTGGTTGCTGCCAGGTGCTGTTATTATGCTGGTTGTCTTCTTGCTAGGTCGCCATGATATTTTTCATTGGACCCACGAGGGAATTATGGAGAAAGGCAACGCCAACTACGACGCCATTATTGCTGGTAAGAGTGGCTTTCTGAATTTGCCATTCTATTTGATTCGAATGGTGAGCTACCTAGCCATCTGGTGGATATTCTCGGAGCGGTTGCGTCAGCTTTCCTTGGCTGAGGACTTAAATGGTGGCACTTATTACTTCCATACTAGCATCAAAGCTTCGGCGCTTTTTCTGGTACTTTTCGCTGTCACGTCTTCGATGGCGGCCTGGGATTGGGTGATGTCCGTGGACACGCACTGGTTCAGTACGATGTTCGGCTGGTATGTGTTCGCCTCGTGGTGGGTATCCGGTATTGCTGCTATTCTACTAATTGCCATCTTTCTGAAGCAAGCAGGCTATCTGCGCCTGCTCACTTCAAATCACCTGCATGACCTAGCTAAGCTCATGTTCGGTTTCAGCATTTTCTGGACTTATATCTGGTTCTCTCAGTTCATGTTAATATGGTATGCTAATCTGCCTGAGGAAGCAGTTTACTATAATCAACGTTTGGGTGGTTTTGAAGGGCGCTATACTTGGATGTTCTTCTTCAATCTGATTATCAACTTCGCATTTCCTTTCCTTGCTTTAATGACGCGCGATGCCAAGCGGCAAATGATTATCCTGAAAATCGTGTGCATTGCTGTGTTGGTGGGCCATTGGTCTGACTTCTATTTAATGTTTATGCCTGGCACTATGAAGGGCGAAAACGGGTTCTTAATCGAGATAGGAGTTGCTCTTATTTTTCTTGGTGCTTTCCTTATTCTACTTACTCGCCGACTTACCGCCGCTGCCCTCGTTCCCCGGCATCATCCATTTCTAGACGAGAGCGTGCATCACGCCACCTAGCTTTTAGTAATCTGTAGAAAGCAGCCTCATTCTGAAAGAACTTCTGCTCTGCTGCTTGTTACTTACTACCCTCTTTATTAAAGCTCAATGACTGCTTTGACGATTTCGCTGGTGCTTGTACTATTGCTGGTCGTGTTCGGCCTGCTGTTCCGGTTACAGATTTTAACATCTATTTTCTCAGGCACCTATTCCCGCGAGATTGGCCTAAGTAATCGAGTGAATGCCATCTTGATGCTGGTGTTTATGGTAGTGGGTGGCGGCTTGTTTTTTTGGTCGTTCGGTGAGAACTATAATAAGATGAATCCACCAGTTGCCTCAGTGCATGGTCATGCGATGGAACGCATGTTCTGGACAACGATGATCGTTATTGGAGTCGCCTTCGTCTTAACCCACATTCTACTATTTGTGTACTCTTATAAGTATCAGCACAAAGAAGGACGTCGGGCATACTTTTTTGCTCATAATAATAAGATTGAAGTAATTTGGACTATTATTCCGGCCATCGTGATGGCATCACTGATTTTTGCGGGCTGGAAGGCTTGGACTCGCATTACAGGTCCGGCTCCAAAAGACTCAGTAGTAGTGGAGTTGATGGGCAAGCAATTCAACTGGTTGGTACGTTACCCTGGCCGCGACGAAAAATTGGGGGTAGTGAACTACCGCTTGATTGATGCGGTGAATGAGTTTGGGTTTGACTTGAGTGACAAGAGTGGTTTAGACGATTTCACTGCCAGTGAGGTTCATGTGCCCAAAGGGCACCCGGTGCTGATTAAGATTCGCTCTCGTGACGTTTTACACGCGGTTTATGCGCCTCATTTCCGGGTGCAGATGTATGCGGTACCGGGAATGCCAACGCGTTTTTGGTTTACACCCACAACCACTACGGACGAAATGCGCGCCAAGCTAGGCAATCCTAAATTCAACTATGAGTTGGCTTGCAACCAAGTTTGTGGTCGCGGACACTTCGCTATGAAGCTCAACATCATTGTGGACGAACCAGACGACTATGTAGCTTGGTACGCCACACAAAAATCTTTTTCTGAGCAAAATCCCGAGGTATTAGCCACCTTTAAGCAGCGTAGTAAAAACTCAGGGGGAACGGGCGCGCCAGCGCAACCTGATGGTGATGAAACACTTCGCCAACCCGCTCAACCTTTGGCTACCACTTCATCGTTGTAATATTTGTTAACTTTTTTAGTATATGGATATTAATCCCAATCTTTCCCCCGGTGTGCAGACGCAAGGCGGGATTGGTACGGCGCCAGTACCACAAACGGAGCACGAGGACCACCTGCATGAGCATGAAGAGCATCACGACCAGCATTGGCTGTTCAAGTATGTTTTCAGTCAGGATCATAAGGTCATTGCCAAGCAGTTCCTGATAACCGGAATGCTATGGGCTATTGTAGGTGGTACGCTCTCCAGCCTTTTTCGCTTGCAGCTCGGGTGGCCTGAAGCTACGCTGGGCTGGTTGGAGCCGGTGCTAGGCAAGTGGGTAGAAGCAGGCAAGCTGAACCCCGAGTTTTACCTGGCGCTGGTCACGATGCACGGTACCATCATGGTATTTTTCGTGCTCACGGCTGGCTTATCGGGTACGTTCTCAAACTTTCTGATTCCGCTGCAAGTAGGAGCCCGCGACATGGCATCGGGCTTTATGAATATGCTTTCGTACTGGTTTTTCTTTGTATCCAGCGTAATCATGTTCACGTCACTCTTTCTTGAGACGGGACCAGCATCAGCAGGATGGACTATTTACCCACCGCTTTCGGCGTTACCGCAAGCTATTCCCGGCTCCGGTGCCGGTATGACTTTCTGGTTGGTGTCGATGGCTCTGTTTATTGTTTCGCAGCTGCTTGGCGGCGTGAACTACGTCACGACTGTTATCAACCTGCGCACCCGCGGTATGAGCATGGCCAAGTTGCCTCTCACCATCTGGGCGTTCTTTCTGACGGCCATTCTGGGTATTCTAGCTTTCCCAGTGCTGTTCGCGGCTACCTTGCTGCTGGTTTTTGACCGTTCGTTTGGCACCTCTTTCTTCTTGTCTGACATCTACATTGCTGGGCAGGCGTTACACAACCAAGGTGGTTCGCCGGTTTTGTTTCAGCACTTGTTCTGGTTCTTGGGTCACCCGGAAGTGTACATCGTGATTATGCCCGCATTTGGCATAGTGTCCGAAGTCATGGCCACGAATGCGCGTAAGCCTATTTTTGGCTACCGTGCCATGATTGGCTCACTGTTGGGTATCTCGATGCTCTCGTTTGTCGTATGGGCTCACCATATGTTTGTAACGGGCATGAACCCCTTCCTCGGCTCGGTTTTTATGTTCCTGACCCTGATTATTGCGGTGCCATCGGGGGTAAAGGTCTTTAACTGGTTGGCTACGCTTTGGCGCGGCAACATCCGCTTCACGGCGGCCATGCTGTTTGCTATTGGTTTCGTGTCCCTGTTTATTTCGGGTGGCTTAACGGGTATCATTCTCGGCAACGCCACGCTCGATATTCAGATGCACAATACGTACTTCGTGGTCGCTCACTTCCACCTAGTAATGGGTTCGGCAGCGTTCTTTGGCTTGTTCGCGGGCGTTTATCACTGGTTCCCGAAGATGTTTGGCCGCATGATGGACGAGAAACTGGGTTACATCCACTTCTGGCTCACATTCATCGGGGTATACATGGTGTTTATGCCTATGCACTATGTAGGCATCGCCGGTTTTCCCCGCCGTTACTACGCTTGGACTGGCTTCGATGCATTCAGCCAGTTTGCTGACTTGAATAAGTTTATCTCGATTGCCGCCATCCTGGCATTCTTCGCGCAGTTCATCTTCATCTTTAACTTCTTCTACAGCATCTTCCGCGGTCGGCGCGCTACAGAGAATCCGTGGAAATCGAACACGCTGGAATGGACTACACCTGTTATACCCGGCCACGGCAACTGGCCCGGTGCGATTCCGGCCGTGTACCGCTGGCCCTACGATTACAGCAAGCCCGGTGCTGAAGCGGACTTCATTCCGCAAAACGTGCCTTATTCGAAGACTGCTTCTTCTAACCTGCCCTACGAGCGGGAAACGGCTGAGTAGTATTTAAAGCTTTATAAGTTAGCCTCAAAGCGGGCCGCCATTCTGGTGGCCCGCTTTCTTTTTGTCTCCGCTCCGATAGCTAATTAAATCGATGGCAAAGGAGATAAATTAGGTTAATACTTGTTCTATCAGCAGTTAATTAATAGCTGTCGAGACGGTATCTGATGAAAACGATAACCCCTGACTTTGTGCGCCGCTTTCGGTTCGTGGGCCTGCTCACCGTAGCTGCGGTTTATTTGTTGATACTTATCGGCGGGGTAGTGCGCAGCACCGGCTCCGGCATGGGCTGCCCCGACTGGCCCAAGTGCTTCGGTACCTGGATTCCGCCCACGCAGGCCAGTCAGTTGCCTGCTAACTACAAAGAGATTTACACGGCGCAGCGGGTAGCCAAGAATCAAAAGCTGGCGCGTACCCTGGAGCGGCTGGGATTCAAACAGGTGGCGAACGATATTTTCGCTCACCCTTCGCAGTACGTCGAAACCGACTTCAACCCGGTCAAAACTTGGATTGAGTACTTGAATCGCTTGCTGGGTGCGTTGATTGGCTTGTTCGTGTTTGCGACGGCGCTGGCTGCCTTACCCTATTGGCAGCGCGACCGGCCGGTGTTCTGGCTGGCGCTGGCCTCCTTTCTGCTTACTGGCGTGCAGGGCTGGCTGGGTTCGCTGGTAGTCTCCACCAACCTGCTGCCCATTATGGTGACCGTGCACATGGGCCTGGCTCTCCTCATCGTGGCGCTGCTGCTCTACGCGGTGGAGCGGGCTCGGTGGGCAGGAGGGGGGGTAGGGAATAAGGCGCCGAAGCTGGTTGCTGCTCCAGTAGAAACTACTTTCCGGCTGGTACTCTGGCTGGCCTTGCTGCTGACCTTCACTCAAATCGTGCTCGGCACTCAGGTACGCGAGCAGGTCGATATGGTGGCGGCAGCGGCTGAGTATGCGGGCCGCGCGACGTGGGTGAGCCAGCTGGGGGTAGTTTTCAAGGTGCATCGCAGCACGTCGCTGCTGGTGCTGGCCCTCAATGCCTACCTAAGCTACCGGCTGTGGCAGCTGGGCCAGTCCCGGCTGCGGCAACTGGCCCTGGCTACTATGGGGTTGATAGGGTTGGAGATTGTGGCCGGCATTACCCTGGCCTCTTGGGCGCTGCCCGCCGTAGTGCAGCCCGTTCATCTCACCCTGGCCGTCTTGCTGTTTGGCACTCAGTTCCTGACGCTGCTCGCGGTTAGTCCGGCGGCTCTCGTAAGAAGGCCGGACGTCCCAGCTCACCGAGTTGTGGCGTAACTTTGACCTGTCGACGGATGAACAAGATAGCTCCAGTGCGTGACCCCCTTCATGAAACGCTAATCGTTGCCCAGCGTGGGTCGGCTGATCCGGCGGCCGTGGCGGTGCCGCTTAAAGAGCGCTTGGCCGCTGAGGCGCCGGTTCGCGTCAGCAAGGCGCGGGCTTATTTTCAGCTGCTTAAGTTTCGGCTCTCGCTCACTGTGGCGTTTTCCAGCGCTATTGGCTACTTGCTGGGGGCGCGGGGCGAGTTGAACTGGAGCCGCGCAGCGCTCGTAATGCTGGGCGGCCTGCTGGTGACGGGCGCGGCCAATATCATCAATCAGATCCACGAGCGGGACCTCGATAAGCTCATGCGCCGCACCGCCAACCGGCCGCTGCCGCTGGGCATCCTTACGCCCGCCGAGGCGTGGGCATTTTGCGTCGGGCTGGGGGTAGGGGGTCTGGGACTGCTGGCTTATTGTTTCAACCCGCTCACGGCGGCGCTGTCGCTGCTCTCGCTCATTCTGTACGGGTTTATCTACACGCCGCTTAAAACCATCTCACCGGTGTGCGTGGCCGTGGGCGCCGTGCCGGGGGGCCTACCCCCCCTTATTGGCTGGGTCGCGGCCACGGGCTATATCGGCGTCGAGGCCTGGGTTTTGTTCGGTATTCAGTTTATGTGGCAGTTTCCGCACTTCTGGGCCATTGCCTGGGTGGCTGATGAGGACTACAAGGCGGCAGGCTTCAAGATGCTGCCCTCGCCGGGCAAGCGCGACCTGCGCACCGCCTTTCAGATTATGACCTATACGCTGCTGTTGATTCCGCTCAGCCTGCTGCCGCTGGAATTTGGCATTGCCGGCAAGGTCTCGGCCCTGGTGGCCGTTCTGGCGGGGGTAGGGTTCCTGATTCTGACCTTGCAGCTCATGCGCACGCAGTCGCGCAAGGCGGCGCTGGCTATCATGTTCGGCTCTTTTCTGTATTTGCCGATTGTGCAAATCGCGCTTTTACTCGATAAACTTTGAGTTAAAGTTGACCTTGGTTTGTTAGGGGGGTAGGCTTTTTACTAACAACCTGGCCTTGACACTGCCGGTTGATAACTGTTAATTCTTTACCCCATGACGCCGTCCGACATCAGCGCCGAGCCGCAGCTCGGCACCGGCACTCACCCCAAGCGGGTGGTGCTTATTTTGCTTATTTTCAGTATTATCATGATGTTCGCCGCCTTCACCAGCGGCTACATCGTGCGCCGCGACGAAGGCAACTGGCGCGAGTTCGACCTGCCTGCCAGCCTGCTGTATAACTCATTGCTGATTGCCCTGAGCAGCGCCGCCGTGCAGTGGGCTTATTTCTCGGCTCGCAAAGACGAGGTAAAGCGCGTAAATCTGGGTCTGGGGCTAACCTTGCTGCTGGGCCTGGCGTTTCTGGTCGGGCAGGTGGGCGTGTGGAGCGAGATGGTAGCGGGCCGTACATTCTTCGGGGGCAGCGACGCCAATCCGTCCGGCTCGTTCGTGTACGTGCTCATGGGCGTGCACGCTTTTCACCTCGTCACGGGCCTCGTGTTTATCGCCGTAGTGCTCTTGCGAAGCCTTAAGTATCAAGTACATTCCCGCTCGTTACTCTCCATCGGCAATGCCACCATCTACTGGCATTTCCTGGGCGGCCTTTGGTGGTACTTGTATTTGTTCCTACTTTTGAACCACTGATTCCGCTTTCGATTATAATCTGACTGCAATGGCTAATCCGACCACAATGGCGCCTCCCACGATTGCCGCTACCTCGTCCGCTGAGGCACCGCGCACCGGCAACTGGGATGGCGGCAACGAACCTTTCAAGGCGAGCTACGGCAAGCTGATGATGTGGTTCTTCCTGCTCTCCGACGCCTTCACATTCGCCGCCTTCCTCACCGCCTACGGCTTTATCCGCCATAAGCACGCCGTGTTTGCGGGTGAGGCCAAGCAGTTCGTGTTCAACACGGCGTACTGGCCCATTCCGGAAAAGGTGTTCAACGCCTTCCCTGGCTTGCACGGCCTGGATTTGCCCCTGGCTTTCGTAGCGCTGATGACGATGATTCTCATCTTCAGCTCCGTGACGATGGTGCTGGCCGTGGAAGCCGGCCACCGCATGGACCGCGACGATGTGCAGAAGTGGCTCTTGTGGACGATTCTCTTCGGCAGCACCTTTCTGGCCTCGCAGGCCTGGGAGTGGAGCCACTTCATCGCCGGCACCGAGGCCGGCACCCGCATGGCCGATGGCAGCGTTTATCAGGGCGCGAGTCTGTCGGTCAATCAGTACGGGCCAGTCTTGTTTGCTGACTTGTTTTTCTTTATCACCGGCTTCCACGGCACCCACGTATTTTCAGGCGTTTGCCTGCTGATTTGGTGCTTTATCGCTACCACCAACGGCACGTTCCACAAGCGCGGCCACTACGAGATGGTCGAAAAAATCGGCCTCTACTGGCACTTTGTGGACTTGGTGTGGGTGTTCGTATTTACTTTCTTTTATCTGGTTTAACACGTCCCTCATGCTGACGAAGGAAGCATCTTATCGCGGCTACCGATATCAGAATTAGTAACCCATGCGGCGCGAAGGTGATAAGGTCCTTCGCTGCGCTCAGAATGACAATTTAAATTATGTCCGTTCAAAGCTCCTCTTCGCTCGATGCCACCCCGCGCGGGGAAATTGCCAAGCCGAATACCGCCTGGATTTGGCGCACCTTCTGGGTACTGGTCGGCATCACCGCCGTCGAATTCGTGTTTGTATTCTTCATGGGAGCCGGTACGCTACGCAACAGCATCTTTATCGTACTCACCATCTTCAAGGCCTTTTTCATCGTCGCCGAGTTCATGCACCTCAAGCACGAAACCAAGGGGCTTATCTGGACCATCCTCATTCCAATAGGCTTGCTGGTCTGGCTGCTCGTGGCTCTGGTCACTGAGGGCTCTTACCTCGGCGAGGCGCTGAGCAATATGTTCAAGTAGCCAGCCGATGCGGCCCCGCCAAACCCTGCTGCTGGGGCTGCTGCTGCTGGTGCCGGTGCTGGCCTTTCTGTTCCTGAATAACTTCGGCACCAACCATTACGCGCTGCCATTCCTGTTGCCCGACCGTGTGGACTCCACGCGCGTGACGGGCGGAAAACAGGCGTGGCAGCGCGATACTGTTTTCCACCAAATCCGGCCCTTCCAGCTGCTGTCGTCGGCCGGGCGCACGTTCCGCTCGGCTGAGCTAGCTGGGGGGGTGCAGGTGGCGCAGTTCTACGCTGCCGATGAGCCGAGCGCCCTGGCGGCCCGGCAACTGCTGCGGGTGCAGGAAAAATACCGGCAGGAGCCGCGGGTGCGCGTGCTCAGCTTTGTGCTGAACCCTGGGCCGCAGCCGGCGGTTACACTACCGAAGCTGGCCGAGCAGTATGGCACGGTAGCGGGCAAGTGGTTTTTCCTCGCTGGCCCCGCCGGCACGATGCGAACGCTCTACCACGACGAGTACCGCTACGACGTGCCCTACCACCGCACCATTCAGGGCCACCCCGTGACGGTGCCGCCCGCCCCGGGCCGCCTGTTGCTGCTCGACCGCAACCGGCACCTGCGCGGCGTGTACGACGGGCGCGATGGGCGCGAAATCGACCGGCTGCTGGTGGAGATTGACGTTTTGCTTTATTCTTATGACCACGACAACTGAGACGCTGCACCCGCCGGTGCTGGAGCCCGGCGACTACACCAAGTACAAGATTATCCTGGCCGCGCTCGGCGCCGTGGTGCCGCTGCTGGTAGCAATGCTCTACTTTTTCCCCGGCCTGCTCAAGGTGCCGGGTCTGGAAGTGAAGTTTCTGCCCAAGGTCATCGCCCTGATTAACTCGCTGACCGCCGGGGCGCTGGTGCTGGGCTACTACTTCATCCGGCAGGGGCAGGTGCTGCGGCACCGCGCCATGATGGGAACCGCTTTTCTGTTGGGGGCGATGTTTCTGGTCGCCTACGTGACGTACCACTCCCAGACGGCTTCGACCCATTTCGGGGGGGTAGGGCTCAGCCGGCTGGTTTACTTTCTGCTGCTGCTGAGCCACATCAGCCTGGCCGTGGTAACGGTGGGGCTGGTGTTGTTCACACTCTACTTCGCTCTCACTGGGCAATACACCAAGCACAAGCGCATTGCCCGCTGGACGTTCCCGGTCTGGCTCTACGTATCGGTGACGGGCGTAGTCGTGTACTTTATGATTTCGCCCTACTACACGTAGCGCGGTGAAAGTCCGCGGCGCAAAAGAAACTTTACCCATTATCCGGCGTTGTATTTTATATGAAAAAGCAACTTAAAATCAGCCTGTTTGCCCTGCTGCTGGGCCTGCTGACGAGCTTTGCTCCGCTAGGAGCCAGAGCGCAGTGCGTGATGTGCAAAAGCCAGGTCGAGGCCGCCCGCCAGGAGAAAGACGACTACGACGTGACCGGTCTCAACCGGGGCATCGTGTACATGATGAGCGTGCCGTATCTGCTGATGGGCGCCATCGGCTACTTCTGGTACCGGCGCAGCCACGCCGCCAAAAAGGGTCGCAGCTAGTGGCCGCCATCCGCTCATCGTGGCTGGCGATGCTGGCCCTGCGCTGCCCGCGCTGCCATCAGGGCCAGCTATTTAGCCGGTCGGCCCTGAACGTGCGACATTTCGACGAGATGCCCGAAGCGTGCGCGGTGTGCGGGCAGCACCTTGAGCCCGAGACCGGCTTCTACTGGGGTGCGATGTACATCAGCTTCGGCTTTTCGACCGCCATCGTGCTGGCGGTGGGCCTGGTGCTGTATTACTTGCTCAATAATCCGGATACGTGGGTCTACACGGTGGTAGTGGCCGTCGTGACGGTGTTGCTGGCGCCGCTTTCCTTTCGCTATGCCCGCGCCATTATGCTGTATGCCTTCGGCGGTATTCGCTTCGACCCGCACTACGTAAACGTTCGGCCGGGTAGTACGCCGGCGGGGGGGTAGGGATTGTGCGCCGCTTGCCCACCCGGCTGACATTCTGCCAAATGCCGCTCCTGAGCGGCATTTTTGTCTTTAATGGGGTCGGCAGCTAAGTAGCAGCTAGCCCAGTGAAAGTCGCTGTCGGGCGACTCGCACGACTTTTGCGCACTCATCTTTGCTGAGTTGGGGCCTGAGTGCTGGTGGTTTTTGTACTATTATTTTCTTTATCGTGAGGCGTCTGCTGGCTGGATTGCGTATTTCGCCTTGGGCGCTGCTGCTAGTGGCTATCTCGCTGCTGACGGCCGGCTACTGGATAAGCCGGCTCACGCAGCCCCTGGTGTTGCCGCGGGCCGATGCCGACCGGTTGCGCAACCTGGTGCAGGAGGCCAAAACCCGCGCCCGCCGCGAGGCCGACACCGTGGCCGCCGAAATCCGGCGCGGCCAGCTCAGCTTTCAGCAGCTGCGCAGCCGTAGCTCCTACCCCTGCTTTGTGTACGAAGGTGGCCAGCTGCGCTACTGGTCGGATTCGAGTATTCGCCCCGACGCGGAGGTGGTGGCCGCGCCCGTGGCCGAGCGGCTGGTGGAAACCCCGCTGGGTCAGTTTCTGACCTTGCGGCGGGCCGTAAACCAGTTTATAGTCATCACTTATGTGCCCCTGGAGCGGCACTACGGCATCAGCAACCGCTACCTCACCGACGGCGCCGAGCAGGCCCTGTTCCGGGGTCTGGGCGTGCGGGTGGTGGTCGACAGCGCCGCCCGGCCGCTGGCGCAGGTGCGCACCGATGCGGGCAGCTACCTGTTTTCGGTCGAGCGGCTGGTGATCAATCCGTTCACCGGGCAGTACGTGCCGCTGGCGCTGCTCATGTTGGGGGCCGCGCTCTACGCGGCCAGCTGGCTGCTGCTGGCCCGGCGCTGGTGGCAGGCCGGGCGGGGTGGGCGGGCCGTGGCGGCGCTGGTCCTGCCGCTGCTGGCTTTGCGCGGGCTGGGCCTGGTGGGGCTGCCATTTTCCTTCACCGAGCTGCCCCTGTTCGACCCGCGGGTATACGCGGCCTCCTGGCTGGCGCCCTCGCTCGGCGACCTGCTGCTCAACGCCACGCTGGCCGTGCTCATTGCGGTGGGCGGGCTGCTGC
Organism: uncultured Hymenobacter sp.; assembly: GCF_964243305.1. Classification (GTDB taxonomy): domain Bacteria; phylum Bacteroidota; class Bacteroidia; order Cytophagales; family Hymenobacteraceae; genus Hymenobacter. The sequence continues at coordinate 30,717 of NZ_CAXTEF010000008.1, read as the reverse complement.
TGGCACGGCACTACCGCCTGCTGGAGCGCCTGAGTTCCGGCGCGCCGCGCACCGTGGCCGGGCAGCTGCTGGCGGCCACGGCCCTGAGCGCAGCGTTTGGCGGGCTGCTGTGGCTGCTCTATAGCTATTATCTCGAAACCTTCGGCAGCGCCCAGCTCAGCCTCGACATCACCCAGAGTATGCAGCTGAGCGGCTTCCGGCTGGTGCTGGCCCTGGCCGTGCTGCTGCACACCACCGGCTACGTGCTCAAGTTCTACGTGCTGACCCAGCTGGCGGGCGCGGCCCTGCGCTTTGCCGCGCGCTGGGTTATCCTGGGCGGGCTGGCCCTGGCCGCCGCCGTGACCCTGACCCTGGGCCTGGCCCTGGACCACTCGCTGCTGCTGCTGGCCGCGCTGGCCCTGACATTCGGCCTGCTGGTGCGGGTGGGGCAGCTGCGGCGGCTGCCGGCGGCGCCCGGCTACCGGGCCGTAGTGCTGCTGGCCCTGCTGCTGGGGCTGACCTCGGCCACCGGCGCGCTGGCGCTGTACGTGCACTTCGAGCGGCAGCTGCTGCTGGATAAGCAGCGCCTGGCCACCAACCTGCTCGTGGACAACGACTTCCAGGGCGAGTACCTGCTCGGCGACCGGATTCGGCGGCTGGCCCAGGACCCGTTCGTGCAGCGCGCCTTTAGCGGCGCATTTGCCCGCACCGACGCCGTGCGGCGGCGCATCAGCCGCCAGTATCTGCGCGATTATTTCGACAAGTACGAAACCAGCATTACCCTATATGGGCCGGCCGGGCAGCCCTTGGGCCTAGCCAGCCCGGAAACCGCCGAGGGAGTACCAGGTCAGCTACCGCCGCCGCTGGCCGAGCTGCGGGCCGAAATCCGCCGCAACACCACCCGCACCGACCAGCCCGGCGTGTTCCTGATGCGGTCCGGCAACTCGTTCAGCTCGCGGCGCTACCTGGCTCTGACGGCCGTGCGCGACTCGGCCGGCCAGCCGCTGGGTACCATCGCCCTGGCCCTGACGCTCAAGAAGCTCAGCACCTACAGCGTGCTGCCCGAGCTGCTCGTGGACCAGAAGTTTTTCCAGCCGGGCCTGGCCACGGCGCTGAGCTACGGTGGCTACGGCGGCGGCCGGCTCGTGTACAGCGAGGGCGATTTTGACTATGCCCGCCGCCTGCCCGCCGGCCGCCTGCAGGATGCGCGCCTCTACACTACGGGGCTGGTGCAGGGCGACTTTCACCACTTGGCCGTGCGGGGCTCGCAGGGGCGCACCGTGGTCGTGACCACCACCACCTACTCGCTCACCGACTGGCTGGCCAACTTCTCGTTTCAATTTCTAATGGCCGCCTTTGCGGCGGTGCTGCTGGCCGTGCTCTACCTGCTGGTGTGGGGGCGCCCCGGCTGGCTGCAACTCAACCTCAGCTCCCGTATTCAGTTGCTGCTCACCGGCGGCGTACTCGTGCCGCTGCTGGTGGTGAGCGCCGCCGTGGGCTCGCAGGTTATTGCCTCCTATCAGCTGGATTTGCGGCGCACCTACGAGCGGCGCGGGCAGGTGGCCCTGGAAAGCCTGCGCCGCCGCCCCGAGCTGCTGGCCGGCGCCGACTCAGTGGCGCAGCCCGCGCTGGCCGCGCTGGCCCGCAACGTAGCCGCCTTCACCGAAACCGACCTCAACATCTATAACGCCCGCGGCGAGCTGCTCACCAGCTCGCAGCCGCTCATTTTCGAGGCCGGGCTGCTCGGGCCGCTGCTCAACCCGCAGGCGATGGCCGCGCTGGCCGAAGGCGGGCAAACCCGCGCCCTGCTCACCGAGCGCGCCGGCTCACTCTCGTTCAATGCCCTGTACCTGCCAGTGCGGGGCGCCGGCACCGCCGCCGGCCAGGCCGGCCCGCTGACGGGCTTCGTGGGCATCCCGTTTTTTGACTCCGAAAAGGAGCTGGACCGCAAGCTCACCGAGCTGTTTACCACCATCCTGAACATCTTCACCCTGATGTTCATCAGCTTTCTGGCCCTGGCCTTCTTCGCCGCCCGGCGCCTGACCGCGCCGCTGAGTTTGGTGACGGCGCGCCTGACCCAAACCTCGCTCACGGGCCAGAATGAGGAACTGCACTACCGCTCCTCCGACGACGAAATCGGCCTGCTCGTGCGCGAGTACAACGCCATGCTGCGCAAGCTCGAAGCCAGCAAGCAGGAGCTGGCAGCCCAGGAAAAAGAAGCCGCTTGGCGCGAGATGGCGCGCCAAGTCGCCCACGAAATCAAAAATCCGCTCACGCCTATGAAGCTGAGCCTGCAATACCTGCAAAAAGCCATCAACGAGCGCCGCCCCAACGCCGAGGAGCTGATTGGCCGCATCTCGCAGACGCTTATCACCCAGATTGATGTGCTCTCGGACATCGCCACCTCCTTCAGCACCTTCACCAACCTGCCCGCCATGCGCCCCGAGCGCCTCGACGTGGCCGCCGTGCTGCGCCGCTGCGCCGCCCTGCACCAGCCCGACGCGGCCGACGGCTCGCTGGAGCTGGCCCTCCCCCTGGACCCCGCCCTCGACGGCCACTGCATCGTGTACGCCGACGAAAACCTGCTCGTGCGCACCTTCAACAACCTGCTCATCAACGCCCGCCAATCGGTGCCCGCCGGCCGCGTCCCGCACCTGCGTGTGGGCCTGTGCTGCCACGACCACCACGTGCAGGTTGCCATCGCCGACAACGGCAGCGGCATCCCAGCCGAGGTGCAGACCCAGATGTTCGTGCCCAACTTCACCACTAAAGCCAGCGGCTCGGGCATTGGGCTGGCCGTGGCCAAGCGCGGCATCGAGAGCGCCGGCGGCCACATCTGGTTTGAAACCCAGGTTGACCAGGGCACCACGTTTTTCATCGAGCTGCCTTTGGCCGGGTAGAGGGGGGTAGGGCAATGGTCGAGTGCTCACTTGCGCCGGGCTGATGGGTATCTTCGCCCATGCACCCGCTGCGCGCCTACCTGCTCCGTTTCGTGCCCGAGCTGACCGCCGCCGACTGGCAGCCCTTCGCCGAGGCGCTGCGTTCGCGCCACTTGGCGCGCGGCGAGCATTTCGTGCAAGCGGGTGAGTACCGTCCGGAACTGGCGCTGCTGCTGAGCGGTGCCTGCCGGCTCTACTATCCCCGGCCCGACGGTGAGGAGCGCACCACCTACTTCTTCTTTGAAAACCACCTGCTGGCCGACTACTCCGGCTGCCTCACCGGCCGGCCCAGCCAGCTCAGCATTCAGGCCCTGACCGATACGGAGCTGACCGTGTTCGACTACGCCGTGCTACGCCGCCTCTACGATAAGCGGCCGGTGTACGAGCGGTTTGGGCGCCTCGTGGCGGAGTACCACCTGCTCGGCACCGATGCCCGGCTGGTCGAGCAGTTGCTGCTCTCGCCCGAAGAGCGCTACCGCGCCCTGCTGACCAGCGGCAAAACCAAGATTCTGGAGCGGATTCCTCAGCATCTGGTGGCAAATTATTTAGGAATTACGCCCGTTTCGCTGAGCCGCATCCGGGCCCGCGTGGCGCGGCGGGGTTGATGGGAAAGCAGGGGGTAGGCAAGTCAGAGTGCGGTCGGGCCGGACCATTGGGCAACTGATTTCTTAGCTTTTGTTATCGTCAGCCAAGGGCTGGGCAGGGGAATTTTGAGGTGTTCATTTTAATCACCCCAAACCTCTTTCGCGCCATGAAAACGCTATTGAAAATTGAAGAACTGGCCGAGCTGCTGCTGGCGCTGGTCGTGTTCGCCCGCCTGCCCTACGCCTGGTGGGTGCTGCCCGCCGCCTTTCTGCTGCCCGACCTGAGCATGGTGGGCTACCTGGCTGGGCCGCGAGCCGGCGCCTTTAGCTACAATCTCGTGCACCACAAGGCCCTGGGCCTGGCGGTGGGGGTAGGGAGCTGGCTGCTGGGCCAGCCCGCGCTGCTGCTGGCGGGCACGGTGCTGCTCTCTCACAGCGCCTTCGACCGGCTCTTGGGCTACGGCCTCAAGTACGGCACTGGCTTCAAGGACACGCACCTGGGGCGAGTGGGCGCAGACCGGCCGGCGTTGGCGGCCGGGTAGGGAGTAGGCGAGTGAGGCTGAGCGAAAGCGGCGCTGAGGGCGCTGGCACGAATCTAGCGCCGCCCGGCGTTCTGCCCCGCCCCGAGAATGCCGACCTTTGCCGCATGAGCCGTCGCTGCCCCGTTTCTGTGTCGCCGAAGCTGCTGGGGTGGCTGCTGCTGGGACTGCTGCTGGCTTTTGGAGCCCGGCCGGCGCGGGCGCAGCAGCGGCCCGCCACCTCCGGCCGGCCAGCGGTGGCGGCTCCGCCTAGTACCCTGCGCTGCCGCTTCCTGCGCCTGGCGCCGGGCCGCGACACGACCACGTTCAGCCTCAGTGATACGCTCACCATCGTGCCGGGCTCCGTCAGCGCCGAGGGCCGCGCCGTGAGCTACGACCCCGGCCCCGGCCGCTACCAGATTATCCGGCCCGCGCCGCGCGACAGCGCCGGCTTCGCCATCCCCGATTCGGTGCGGCTCTGCTACCGGGTGCTGCCGCTGCAGCTGGCGGCGCCGCGCTTCCGGCGCCCGCGCCAGCTCATGGACTCGCTGGAGTTTCGGGACCGCCGCCTGGGCTTCGAGGATTTCAGCCAGCAAGAGCAGATTCTGAGCACGCCCGGCATCAGCAAAACCGGCAACCTGGCGCGCGGCATCTCCTTCGGCAATACGCAGAACGTGTTCGTCAACTCGGCCCTGAACCTGCAACTGGAAGGCCAGCTCACGGATAATATTCAGCTCACGGCCGCCATTTCCGACCAGAACGTGCCCTTCCAGCCCGAGGGCAACACGCAGCAGCTCCAGCAGTTTGACCGCATCTACATCACCCTCACCGCGCCGCAGTGGAGCCTGACGGCCGGCGACGTAGTGCTGCGCAACAAGCCCGACTACTTTCTGCGCTATTATAAAAACATTCAGGGCGCGGCCATCGAGGCTAATCTAGGTCCGCCGGGTTTAGGCCTGCTGGGGGGGGTAGGGAATGGTGCGTTCACGGCGCCCGCCGCGGGTGCCGTGGTCGGCAATCCGGGCAACATCGGCAGCAGCAACGGGCCGGGTAGCGTACCCGGCAGTGGGCCGGCGCTGGGCGGCTCGGCGCCGGGCGGGGGGGTAGGGATTCCGAATCCAGGGTTAATCAATGGATTAAATAACGGCGCGAGCAACGGTGTCGGCAACGGGCAGAATGCGGGTTTGAGCGACGGGCAGAGCGCGGCCGTAACTACTGCCGGCCGCGACGGGCGGGGCCGCGAAATCCGCTCGTCCACGACTGTGGCGGGCGGCGTGGCCAAGGGCAAGTTTGCCTCGCTCGACATCGCGCCCATCGAGAACGTGCAGGGCCCTTACCGCCTGCGCGGGCCTAACGGCGAGCAGTTCATCATTGTGCTGGCCAACTCGGAGCGCGTGTACCTGGATGGGCGCCTGCAAGTCCGGGGCTTTGATTACGATTATGTAATTGACTACAACCTGGCCGAAGTCACGTTTTCGCCCCGCCACCTCATCACCCGCAACTCCCGTTTGCGGGTCGAGTTTGAGTATTCCGACCTCAACTACGCCCGCTCGCTCGTGGCGCTGAGCCACTACCAGCAAGTGGGCAAGCTGCGCCTGCACGGCAATTTCTACCAAGAAGCCGACAATCCCGACAACGCTCCCAACTTAAATCTTAACCCCGAAGACCGCGAGCGCCTGCGCCAGGCCGGCAACGTGGCCGTAGCCCTGACGCCCGGCGCCGACTCCGTGGCCTACGACCGCACCCAGGTGCTGTACCGCCGCGACCCCGCCACGGGCCGCTTCCGCCGCGCCGTGGGCGCCGATACGCTCGGCGGCGTGTATCAGGTGCGCTTCACGGAAGTAACTCAGGGCCAAGGTGATTATCGGCTGAGTTCGACGGAGCTGAACGCCAACGGCCGGGTGTTTGAGTATGCCGGCGCCGGGCAGGGCCGCTACGCGCCGGTGCGCCTGCTCCCTACCCCCCTGCGCAAGCAGCAAGTGACGGCGGGCGCCTCTTACGAGCTGGACAGCACGGCCACGGTGTTCGTGGATTTGGCCCGCTCGCGGCTGGAGCGCAACCGCTTTTCGCCCGCTGCCGACCAGGGCGCGGCCATGCGCCTGGGCTACGCGGTGCGGGGCCGGAGCCTGGCGGGCCTGCCGATTCTAGAGAATTATCTGCGCGACTACCGCCTGTATTCGACGCTCGACTACGAGTATACCGCCGCCGGTTTCACGCCCATCGACCGCTACCGCGACGTAGAGTTTGACCGCAACTGGAGCGCCCAGAACACCGTGGCTGGCACCAGCACCGGCCAGACGCCGCGCGAGGACAACATCTTCAACTTCAGCCTGGGCCTGCTGCGCGACCCGAACAACGCTATCAGCTACCGCGTCAGCCGCCGCTACCGGGCCGGCGAGGTGCGCGGCTTGCAGCACTGGCTGGATGTGGCTCAGAAGCTGGGCGACGTGGAGCTGCGCGGCTCCTTGTTTGTGCTCGGCGCCGACGCGGGCAGCCGCCGCAGCGCCTGGGCGCGGGGCGAAGCCACGGCGCGCTTCGTGCGCGGGGCCGTGGTGCCGGGCTACGCCTACCGCTTCGACAAAAACCGCGTCGCCCTGCCCGACGGCCGCGAGCTGACCTCGGCCAACTACTTCGACGAGCACAACGTGTTCGTGATGAGCCGCGACTCGGCCCGGCTGAATTATCGCCTCGACTACAGCCGCCGCCAGGACCAGGCCCCGAATGAGGAGCGCACTGCCATCGCGCGCCGCGCCCAGGCCCAAACCTGGCAGGGCAGTCTGGCCACGAGAATCGGTAAAACCCAGGATTTGCGGGTGCTGGCCACCTACCGCGACTTGCGGGCGGCCAGCGCCGACAGCGCCCGCCGCCGGACGGTGCTCGGCAAAATCGACTACAACGCCGGCCTGCTGCAAGGCCAGGTGCGCTCGGAGCTGAGCTACAGCATCGGCACGGGTAGGGAATTAAAGCGCGACTTCTCGTTCGTGGCCGTACCCGCCGGCCAGGGCACCCACTTCTACGCTGGCGATTTGAACAGTGATGGCATTCAGCAGAAAGAGGAGTTCTTCGAGGCCCAGACGCCCGACGCGCAGTACCGCACCTTTATTAAGGTGTTTTTGCCGACCCAAGATTACATCACGGCCTTCACCAACCGGCTCAGCTACCGCCTCACGGCCAACGCCCCGCGCCCCTGGCGCGAGGCCGGCGGCTGGCGCGCCGCGGCGGCCCGCTTCTCCAGCATTAGCAGCGTCACGCTCGACCGCCGCACCACCGACCCCGGTCTCGGCGCCCGCCTTAATCCCTTCGGCTCGCCCACCAACGGCGAGCAGACCCTGGGTGCCAACCGCCTCCTGCGCAACACCCTGTACTACAACCGCTCGAATCCCATCTTCGGCGCCGAGTTCACCGTGCAGCAAACCAAGCTCAAAACCCTGCTGGCCCAGGGCTTCGACCTGCGCAATATTCTGAGCCAGAGCCTGCTCGTGCGGCGCACGCTGGCGCAGTCGTTCACGGGCCGGCTGCTCGTGGCGCGCAACGTGCGCGAGGCCGCCAGCACCTACCTCAGCCAGCGCAACTTCCGTCTGCTCTTGTATGATGTGCAGCCCGAAATCAGCTACCAGCCTACCCCCGCCCTGCGCCTGACCGGCACCTACCTGCGCCAAAGCAAGCGCAACAGCCTGCCTAATCTGACCCAGCCCAATGAACAGTTGGCCCAGGGCACTTTCGATGAGCTAGGCCTCGAAACCCGCCTCAGCCAAGTAAATAAGCGCACCATCACGGCCAATGTGCGCGGCACCCGCGTCGGCTTCCAGGGCGACCCGGCCACGGTGGCAGGCATCGAAATCCTGAACGCCCTGCGCCCCGGCTCCAACTTCACCTGGAACCTGAACCTGGAGCAGCGCCTGAGCAACGGCCTCAATATCAATGTGGCCTATGACGGCCGCAAGGCCAGCGGCCTGCGCACCGTTCACACCGGCCGGATGCAGGTCGCGGTGCTGTTTTAGCCCTTCACCACGCGCAGGCCCAGCGCCGTCAAATGGTCGAAGTCGTGGTCGGCGGTGTGCAGCTCGACATCAAAGTAAAGTGCCGTGGCGGCAATCCAAAGGTCGTTTTTGCTCATGTTGCGAGCCGAAAGGCCGGCGGGCAGGGGTAGGGACCGCAGCTTGCCCTGGCTGTAGGCGTCGATGCGCGCGTAGGGGAGCGTGAAAACGCGCGAGATTTCTAGCATTGGGTGATAAGCAAACAGACTTTGCATGAAATCAACCTTCTGGTAGCCCCAATCGGCTTTCAGCGCGAAAGCTTCCAACTCGCCCACGACGACCATCGACAGCACAACCTCTTCCGGCATGGGTTGGCTGCGCCAAATATGCTGGATGACGACGTTGGTATTAAAAAGAACTGGCTGCGGCACGCTCTTCGGCTAAAAGTTGATCCATGCGCTGATTTTCCTGCTCGGTGAAGCCCAAATCGGGGATTTCCAGCGGCGCCTTGGGTCCTATTGCTTTCATGAACTTGGCCAGGGTGCCATATTCAGCTATAATATCTTCGGCGCGGTAGCTATTGTTACGTGGACGCGGTAGGAGTTCGGGACGTTTCGTGGCTTCCATAGAAATGGTGTTCAATCTGGTTAATTAACAACACTGCAACATATAAGCTTCGCAATTATTTCCGGTTGGTATCTCCTTGCTAGGCAGCCGCTTTCGCCAGCCGCCGGGCCAGGCCGGCCGTCAGCTCGCGCTGCTTGTAGCACAGCGGCAGCTGCTGCCCGGCGCGCAGGGCGCGCAGCGTGATTTCGGCGCAGGCGCGGGCGTCGGACAGGGCGTCGTGGTGCTGGAGTTCAAGCCCGAAAAAATGAGCCAAATGGTTGAGCCGGTGCCGCTCCAGGTGCGGCCAGCACGCCTTGGCCAGCTTCACCGAGCACAGGCAGTGGAAGGGCGGCACGGCCAGGTCGAAGTCGCGCAGCGTGTGTTCGAGCACGCTCACGTCGAAGGCCGAATTGTGGGCCACAACGGGCTGCTCGTACAGGTAGGGCAGCAGTTGTGGCCACACGTCGGCCAGGCTAGGCGCCTCGTGCAAATCGGCTTCGCTGATGCCGTGGACTTGCTGGTTGCGCCAGTCCACGCGCAGCTCGCGCGGGCGCAGCAGCGTCTGGAACGTGTCGGTGATGCGGCCGCGGCGCACCAGCACCACGCCCACGGCGCAGGCACTGGCCCGGCGCTCGTTGGCGGTTTCAAAGTCGATGGCCGTGAAGCTGAGGTCGGCCAGGGCCTGGGTGATAGCGGCTTGCATGAAGGCAAGATAGGGTTGCAGCGTAGACTCGGTGAGTCCGCGCGTAAACAGCTTTGACAGCACACTCTTAATGGTGCGCTTAACCGCGCGCATTCGCGGACTACAAAGTCCGCGCTACAGCAGCCGGCCCGCGGCCCGCAGCAGGGCGGGCGCCAGCGTGGCCTGCCCGGCGGGCTTGGCCACGGCGGCGGGCAGCAGCAGGCGGGCGGGCGCGCCGGGGCCTGCCTGGGTTGGCTCGCTGCTTTCCAGCTGCTTCAGGCGTTGCAGTAGTAACGTGGCAATCGCGCTAAGACTGGCCGATAGGGGTGCATATTCGCGTAGTAGGGGCTGCCGGGCCAGCAGCGGCGCCAGCTGCGAGTCGGTTTGCTGCCACGTGGTTAGTTGGGCGCGCAGCGTAGCCAAATAGTGCTTGCGCGTGGTAGGGGGGGGTAGGGAATTCGTGGTGGGACTCAGGGCCGGTGCCGGCCCCAGCAGGCTGTCCACGGTGGCGGCGAAGCGGCGCGCCACTTCCGACTCGGCCGGGGCGGCGTCCACGAGACGGTTGAGCGAAGTTTCGGTTGAGTATTTAAAGCCCTGAAAGTGCCGCTGATATTCCTTCACCGGCTCTACTACGCCGGCCAGATTGCGCAGCGCGGCCTGCTCGGCGGCGCTGGCGCTGGGCCCGGCAATGTCTTTCAGCAGGCGGGCCGGGGCGCGGCGGTGGCGCAGGCCCAGCCTGTCCAACTGCTCGCTGACCAAAGCCAGGCGGCGGTACATATCGGGCACATCCTGGCTGAGGGCGGCCGGTGACCACAGCCGCTCGGCCACGGCGGCGGCGCGGGGCCAGATGCGCGAATCCACGATTACGGAGTCGGCAAACTCCAGCCACATGGCCGCCTCGCCGCCTAGCACGCGGCGGGCCAGCGAGTCGGGCACGCCCTGCTGCGGGTCGGCGGCGTAGTGGGCAGCGGCGGTTTGGTAAAGGTCAACGTAGTAGCCGTGGGCGCGCAGAGCGGGGTGGCCCAGGCGCGCGGCTTCCAGCAAGCCCTTGGGGCCGCGCCAGCTCTCGATTACGACCGGCGCCGGCAGGTCGGGACCCAGAATCTCATCCCAGCCGACCATCGTTTTGCCTTGCCGTTGCAGCAAAGCCAGCATCCGGCGGTTGAAGTAGGTTTGCAACTGGTGCTTGTCGGGCTGGCCATTGGCTTTCACGAAGCCTTTTTCCAGCATAAACGCCACGATGCGCGGGTTGCGGCGCCACTGCCGGCCGTCGTTTTCATCGCCGCCGATGTGAAAATACGGGTCCGGAAACAGGCCGGTCATCTCCGTCAGCAGCGAGTCGAGCAGGGTATAAGTGGTTTCCCTGGTTGGGTCGATGGCGATGTTGAGCACGCCCCAGCGCGTGGGCACGGCGGTGCTGGAGTCGGGGTTCGAGGCCAGGCGGGGGTAGGCGGCGATGATGGCGCCGGCGTGGCCGGGCAAGTCGAACTCGGGCACCACGCGGATGCCGCGGGCGGCGGCGTAAGCCAGCACCTCGCGCACCTGGGCCTGGGTGTAGTAGCCGCCCGTGGCGGCGCCTACCCCCTGCAAGCGCGGCAGCAGCCGGCTTTCCACGCGCCAGCCCTGGTCGTCGCACAGGTGCCAGTGCAGCACGTTGAGCTTCACGGCCGCCATGCCGTCGAGGTTGCGCTTGACCACGGCCACGGGCAAAAAATGGCGGGCCACGTCGAGGGAGAGGCCGCGCCAGGCAAAGCGCGGCTGGTCATCGATATCTACTTCGGGCAACTCCCAGCCGCGACCTGCGCGCCGGGGCAGCTGGCGCAGCGTGGCCAGCGCCCGCAGCACGCCCAGGCTGGTCGGCGCCGAGATGCTGACGCCCAGCGGCGTGATGCGCAGGCTGTATTTTTCCTCGTCCTGCTTTTCGGCCTGCCCCACGCGGCCGTAGCGAATTTGCAGGGGTAGGCCGGCGGCTTTCGCCGTGCCGTTGGGCAGCACCTTGATGACTTGGCGGGCGCTGGCGGCCACGCGCGGGTCCAGGGTTGTTTCCAGCACCAGCTTCAAGGGGCCTTTGAGGGGTAGGGCGGCGCGGCCGAACTGGGTTTGGGCGGGGATGGGCAGCAGCGGGGAAGCGGGCTGGGCGGCGGCGCTCAGCGATATGAGAAGCAAACAAAATTTCACGCAGTGTCTCGCAGTGTTAAAACACGCAGTGTCCCGCAGTGCCGTTCTGGAACAACACTGCGGAACACTGCGCCTTAACACTGCGAGACACTGCGTGAAATCTGTCATATCAATCCGCGAGCTTTAAATTCCAGGTACTTGTTAATGGTGTTTGCCGTCAAATCCTTGGGCGCCGTGAGCAACGAATAGATGCCGTACCGCTGCAATTCGAGCACAATCTGGCGCTTTTCCTGCGCGAATTTCTCGGCGATGGTCTGATTGTACACGTCCTCCGTCGTCAGGGCCGGCGCATCGAGAAAGGCGCGCAGCTCGGTGTTCTCAAAAAACACGACCAGCAATAAGTGGTCCTTCGCCAGCCGGCGCAGATACGGCAACTGCCGCTGCATGGCCTGCAAGGTTTCGAAATTGGTGAACAGCAGCAGCAGGCTGCGCTGCCTGATTTTGGTGCGCACCGTGGCGTAGAGCAGCTCAAAATCGGTTTCCAGGTAGCGGGTTTTCTGACGGTAGAGCACTTCCAGCAGCTTCAACAGATGGCCGGGGCGGCGGTCGGCGGCCACGGCCGCACCGGGGCGGTTGCTGAAGGTAATGAGGCCGGCCTTGTCGTGCTTGAGCAGGGCGATGTTGCTCACGACGAGCGTGGCATTGATGGCGTAGTCGAGCAGGCTCAGGCCTTCAAACGGCATCCGCATCACCCGGCCTTTGTCAATCAGGCAGTACACCTGCTGAGCGCGCTCGTCCTGGAAGTGGTTGACGACCAGCGCGTCGGCGCCCGCGCCGGGCGCGCTACGGCGGGCCGTGGCTTTCCAGTTGATGGAGCGCGGGTCGTCGCCGGCCACGTAGGGCCGGATTTGCTCGAACTCCAGGCTCTGCCCCACGCGCCGGATTCGCTTGACGCCCACTTCCGTGAGCCGGTTGCTGATGGCCAGCAGCTCGTACTGCCGCATCTGCAAGAACGACGGATAAACCGGCACCGTCACGCCCTCCCGGTCGAAGCGGAAGCGCCGCCGCGCCAGCCCCAGCGGCGAAGCCACGTACACGTTCAGGGCCCCAAACGCATACTCGCCCCGCTTCACCGGCCGCAGCTGGTACTGGATAACGCGCGTCTCACCCGACTTCACGGCGGTTCGGAACAGCACGTCGCGCCGCTGAAACTGGTGCGGAATCTCGTCTATCGTCTCGGTCTGCACGCCGAAGCGATAGCGGTTTTCCATATAAATCTGCACCTCATTGTCCGAGCCGTTGGCCAGCTTGTCGCCCAGCGCCCGCCGCCCGAACACGTGCCCGCCGCCGAGGTAGAGCAGCGCCGCGTCGAGCAAGCTCAGCGACGCGAGCAGCCCGAGCAGAATGTACATTGGCGCCAGCAGCCAGGGTAGGAAAAAGGCCACGGTGAAGCCGAAGACCAAGGCGCCGAGGGCGAGGAAGAAGCGGCGGGTGAGGAAAAAGGACACGGATAAAAGAAGTAGACGGCAAAAAATCGGCTGTCATGCTGACGAAGGAAGCATCCTACCGCGCTTGAACGACGCAGTAATTAGTGATATACTGCTGGTTAAGGCGTGATAGGATGCTTCCTTCGTCAGCATGACGGATGTAAGGGGCCCATAGCCTGATAAGCTACCTGGGTACCTCAATCTGCCCGATAATTCCCTTCACCACGTCCTCCGGCGTGCCACCTTCCATCTCCCGCTCCGGCGTGAGCATGATGCGGTGCCGCAAGACGCTCGGCGCCAGAAACTGCACGTCTTCGGGCGTCACAAAGTCGCGCCCGCGCAGGGCGGCCAGGGCTTTGGCGCCGTTGAGCAGGGCCAGCGAGGCGCGGGGCGAGGCGCCCAAATACAAGGACTTATGGGCGCGGGTCTGGCCGACGAGCTGGGCGATGTAGTCGAGCAGCTTGGGCTCGACGCGTTGCTGGCGAACTTGCTGGCGCAGGGCGCGCAGGTCGTCGGCGGTGAGCACGGCCTGCACGGCGCTCAGGTCGTTGCTGCCGTGGCCGGCGTGATGGCCTTGCAAAATCTGGACTTCCTCGGCCAGGGTGGGGTAGCCGACTTGCAGCTTGAAGAGAAAGCGGTCGAGCTGCGCTTCGGGCAGGCGGTAGGTGCCTTCCTGCTCGATGGGGTTCTGGGTGGCGAGCACCAGAAACGGCTCGGCCATCGGGTAGGTACGACCGTCCTGGGTTACCTGGTGCTCTTCCATCACCTCGAACAAGGCCGATTGGGTCTTGGCCGGGGCCCGGTTGATTTCGTCAATCAGGACCACAGAGGCGAACACCGGGCCCGGCCGAAACTCGAACTCGCCGGAGTTCTGCCGAAACACGGACGTGCCGAGCACGTCGGCCGGCATCAGGTCGGGCGTGAACTGAATGCGGCTGAAAGGCACGGCCAGCGTGCGGGCCAGCAGCTTGGCGGTGAGCGTCTTGGCGACGCCCGGCACGCCTTCCAGCAGCACGTGCCCGTCGGCCAGAATAGCCGTGAGCAGCAGCTCCAGCAAGTCGGTTTGGCCGATAATAATTTTGCCGATTTCCGCGCGCACCGCCGTTACCTGCGCCGTGAGGCGGGCAAAGTCAGTGCGCGGGCCGAAGCCGGCGGCAGCGGCCGGGGCTTCGGGCGCGGCAGGGGGGGTAGGGATTTCCTCAGCAGCTGGCACTGCTGCCGAAATCGGGACAGACGTCAGCATGTCAGCGGTGGCGGAAGGCACCACGGTCGAGTTGGATTGGCCGAGGGGGGTAGGAAAATCGGGCAGGTTATCGGGAGTCATGAAGAGAAGCAGACGAGACAGGCCGGAGCGGTGAAAAGCAAAGAGCGGGAAAGGCTTAAAGCCCGAATAAAGTCAGCTAAAAGTGAGCATAAGCGCCCGCAGCATGACCGTAAAGGCACTTTATTAAAATTGTGCAATTCAAGCAAAAACCTGCTTCTTGCCTCAGTGCAATAATTGGGAATCACGCCGTAAACCAGTTGCAAAATGGGTATAATTCAGCAGATTACCGCTTGGCCTCGCGCCGAAAGTCATTCAGCGCGCGGCTGAGCCGGAGCAGCTCGCGGTCAGTGACCTGGGGGGCGGTGCGGGCAAAGTTGACGAGGCGCAGCAGCTCATCGACGCGGGCGCGGGGCAGGCCGGCTTTGTGGGCCAGCCGCTCACGAAAAGCTTCGTCGCCGAAGTCGGGGGTAGGCTCCTGGAAATGGGTGCGCAGGTAGTCCCGAAACAGACTGACTTTTTTCTCGGCAATCAGGGCGTGGCTGCGGCCCTGCTGGTAGAGGCCGGCCACAGTGCGCGTAAACAGCAGCGTAGTGTTGGGCAAGGGCTTGAGCGTGGGAATGATGCGCTGCCGGCGCCGGGCCTCAATCAGCACAAACAGCAGCCCGCCGAGCAAACTCAGATAGAAGGCCATGCGCAGGGCGTCGTGGGCCAGCAGCACCCGCAGCAAGGACTGCTCGCCGACGGGCCCCGTTTTCTCATATTCGTCCCACCAGGCCGGGCGCGGCGGCAGGTAGGAGAGCATCCCGGTGGCGAGGCCCGTGGTTTGGGGCCGCAGCACGAAGTAGTTGGTGAAGGCCAGCGGCACCGAGCACAGGTAGAAATGGCCCTTTCCGTAATCTAATCGAATAAAGACGGCCCGGCCCTGCGCGTCGGCGGCCAGCGTGGCGCCGCGGCGGCCGGCCGCCACGCTCAGCCGATACGCGCCGCCCTCGCCCGGCAGGCGGTAGGTTGGGCCGCGCAGCCCGGCGTTGGTGAAGCGCAGGCTCACCGAATCGGGGGGGGTAGGGGCAGCGCCCGCTTTCAGCCGGGGCACGCCCAAGTCCAGGGCGCGGCTCTCGAAGCCGAGCGAGTCGGCCAGCGAGCCGGGGCGGGTGCCACCGAAGTCCTCGGCGCCGATGAACACGTCGTGGCCCTGGGCGGCGTAGCGCAGCAGTGCCCGCGTGTCGGAGGGCGCCAGGCGGATGTCCTCGGCGATGAACAGGTAGTTGGCGCGGGCCGGGCGCAACGGAATTTCATCCCGCGCTGCCGGGCGCGTGGTGTCGGTAGGGGCGTCGGCTTCCTTGCTTTGCTCAGTGGCTAGCTCGCCGCTGGTTGCTTTCTCGCCGGTTTCAACTGCTGAATCAGTTGCGGGCGCTGCGTCAGTTTCGGGTTGCACTATGTCGGCGGCGCTGTCGGCCGCTGCGGGGGCCGGCGGGGATCCCGTCCGCCGGCTGGCGCTGTCGGCGGCCTGCGCCGTGTCGGTAGCGGGCTCAACCAGCTCCTCCACGTCCTCAAACTCCTCCGGGTCGGCGGCAATGCCGGTGAGCTGGTTGAAGGCCGCCACGCGCACGATTTGCACCGAGTCGGTGCCGAGCAGGCGCGGCAGTTGGTCATAAAGCACGAAGGTGCCGTAGGGAATCTTCTCCTTGCTCAGGTAGGTGGGGCGCCAGTCCAGCGGCCGGGGCCGGTAGTATTCCAGCGCCACAAAGGCGCCGAATAAGGCCAGCAGGCCGAGCAGGTACCAGCGGAGCGAGGTCATATAATAGATTTGGTGCTATATAACACCCTAAATTACGGTGAGCTGTCGCGCAAAAAGGTCGCGCAAAAAGGCGGTCATGCTGAGCCTAAGCGAAGCATCTCGCGTGGGGTAGTAATCAGCTTTTTCAAAAATTGAATTAGTGCTGCGGTAGAGATGCTTCGCTTAGGCTCAGCATGACCGCCTTTTTGCGCGACAGCTCTCATCCTGCTTCCCCCAGCTCCCGGCTCAGCGCCTGCTGCCCGGCGCGAGCCTCGGCGTAGAGGCTGGCGGGCAGCGGCAGCTCGCCGTACCAGACGTACTCGAACTGCCGGGTCAGCTCGCCGAAGGCGGGGCGCAGGGGGCCGGCGGCGGGCAGCTCGGCCAGGTAGGCGTGGTTGGTTTTGTCGGGCTGCCAGGCAATCAGGCCGTGGTCGGCCAGGCGCTTGAGCAGCTGCAAGTAGCCCAGGCGCAGGGCCAGGCGGTGATTGCCGACGGCCTCAGCTTCGGCCAAGCGGGCCTGAAAGTCAACCTCGTGGATGTTCTCCGCGAGCGTATCGTAGCCCAGCGGCACCGGACGGGCCGAGCGGCCGAAGGCACCCGTCACATCGACTTGCAGCAGCTTGAGCACGATGAACACCGCCGCGCCCAGGAACAGGGCGTAGAACACCCAGCGCCAGAAGCCCTCGTAGCTGCGGCTGGCCAGCCAGCGCCGCAAAGCCTGCCCCACGCGCCGCCAGAACAAGTCCCAGGCGCTCGCCGCTTCCGGGGCGGCCTCGACGTAGGTGAACTCGCGCTGCTGGCGCAGCTCGCGCAGGCGGGCCGCATCAGCCGGGCGCGGGGGCAGCGGCGCGGTCAGGTCGGGCGGCAGCGGGCGCCGCCCCAGCGCGGCGGTGGCCTGGGCCGAATCAGGGGGGGTAGGGCCCGGTCCGGCCGCGGCTGGTGGGGCCAAGGCCAGGCTCAGGGTCAGGCCGAGGAAAGCCAGCGCGCCCGCCAGCTGGTGCGGCCCGCGCCGGGAGGGCTGGGAAGGGCGGGCCCCCCGGCTGGAAAATGCTGCTGCCGCTGGCCTCACCGCAAACTTGTTAAATGTTACCTGGTATCGTTTTAAAAAAGCTGCTCCCTACCCCCCTGCTGGCGGCCCAGGCCCTGTTGGCAGAACTTAATATTCGCCCTCCTCGCTGGCCCGGTAGCTGGCGTTGCGGGCCGTGGGGCCGACCTGGCCCAACTGCCCCACGAGGCCGCGCAGACCTACGCCCTCCTGCCGCTCGACCAGATTAAAATACTGAAAAGCCAGCACCAGCAGCAGCGGCGGGTAGAAGAGCAGCGCCAGCCCGGTGCTGAGTGTGTTGGCGACGATGACGAACACCGGCGACTGCCAGGCATTGCCGCGGAGCAGCACGGCGGCCCCGCCCCCGAGCAGTGTCGAGACGATGCCCACCAGAATGAACAAGCCCCAAACCAGCAGGCCCATCACGAAAATAAGCCCGAACGTAGACCACCACTTGCCCCGAATCAGCTGCCGGCACCGGCCGACGGTATCCCGAAAACCGGTGCCCTCAACCAGCTTAACAATGAAAAACAGGCTCAGCATGATGCTGAGGTACAGGCCCGGCAGCACCAGAAAAAAGAAGCCTACCCCAATCAGAAAATAAATGCCGAAAATGGAGAAATAGGTGCTCACAAACTCGCGCCGGATAACCCGCCACACCTCGGCCACGCTTACGCCAGCGGCGGGGGGTAGGGAGTCGGCGCCGTCCGGGCTGGCCAGGCGGCTGGCCGCGCCGCGCAGGCAGCCGAGCACGTAGCCGTAAACGCTGAGCACCAGCAGGCTGAAAAAGGCGATGGTCAGCAGCAGATTAAGCCAGTAGAGGGGCGAGCCGGTCAGCTCGCTTAGCTGGGCCAGCTGGGCCTGGGCGCCGCGGAGGCCGGCCGTGGCCGGCGCCGTGAGCTTGCTCCACATTGTGAGCTGCAGCGTCGAGTTCAGCACGCCGGTGAGCAGAGCGGCGGGCAGCACCGTGTAGAGCAGCACCCGGCCCAATGGCCGCCAGTGCACCCGAATGAAGTCGAACGCGGCGCTAATTTTCTGGCCGAACTCGCGCTCCTGGCGAAAGTCGGCTTCCTGGGTAAAGAGTATTGCCATGCGCGAGGGGGGGTAGAGAATAAGAGGATAGGATAAGCATAACTAAAATCAGGGGGCCGGCGGCGGCTGGGCGGCGGCCTGGGCCAGCCGGCGCTGCACCTGGCCCGGATAAAGGCCAAAGTACCAGCCCATAAACGCCGCCGAGGAGCCAATGATAGCCAGGCTGGCGGCCACCGGCATTTCGGTGTGGCGCGTCACGAAGCCTTCCAGGAAGCCGGCGACGATGAAAATCGGCACCAGCCCGACGGCCAGCTTCAACCCCTCGCGGGCCGAGTGGCGAAAGGCTTCGGCCCGGCTGAAGGTGCCCGGAAAGAGCAGGCCCCGCGCCATGACCAGGCCCGCGCCGCCGGCCAGAATAATAGCCGAGATTTCCAGCGTGCCGTGAATCCAGATGCTGAGCAGCGAGGCCTGGAGCACGTGCTGCTGGTAGAAAAAATACTGGAACGCGCCCAGCATCACGCCGTTGGTGAAGAGCAGGTAGAGCGTGCCCGCGCCAGCCGTGATGCCGCTGGCGAAGGTGAGCAGGGCCACGCGCACGTTGTTGAAGGTGATAAACAGGAACATGGGCGTCTCGTTCTCGCTCTTGTAGATGGCCATCGGGTCGCCGCGGTGGATGTTTTCCAGCGTTCGGTTCACGTACTCGTCGCCGAGCACGACGCGCACAAACGAGTCGTCGTAGGCCGCCGACAAGGCGCCAATCAGGGCGAAGAGCCCGAACACGAGCGCGGCCAGCAGCAGCGGCCGGCGGTTGCGGGCCACGACCAGCGGCAGCTCGGTGCCCCAGAACTGCCGCAGCCGGCCGCGGCCCTCGGCTTTGTTTTTATAAAGGCGCTGGTGCAGCTGCCCGGTCAGGGTGTTGAGGTAGGCCGTGGTGGGCGAGGCGGGGTAGAACGTCTGGGCGTAGGCCAGGTCGTCAGTCAGGGCCACGAAGCGGGCGGCCAGCTCGTCGGGGTCCGACCCGGCAGGGCCGGCGGCGGGCCGGGCTTCGTAGCCGCGCCAGCGGTCCTGGTTTTGGCGCAGGAAAAGGGCTTCGCGCATAGCAGGGGGGTAGGGAATAGTGGGCGCCGGGAAAGAGAAAAGTAAATGTAGGAAGCCGGCTGGTTCGGGGCCCGCCGCCAAACAGAAAGCCGCGCCGGGCGTTAGGTTCGCAGCAGATTCGCGACGCCGGCCAAAGAATACGCTGGCGTGCTGCGGCTTCCTTAAATTCCCACCTGCCAATGGCCACGATTCGCGTCCAAACCACCCAGAACGTCACCCTGGAATACGAAACGGCCAGCGTGGGCGACCGGCTGCTGGCCACGCTCATCGACTATGCGCTCTATATCGTGTGGTTTATTTTTTTCGGGGTGCTGCGCAACCAACTCGGTTTCGGGCTGGGCAACACGGTGATGCTGCTGATGATGGCGCCCACTACGTTCTATTTTCTGCTTTGCGAGGTGCTCTTCAACGGGCAGTCGTTGGGCAAAAAAGCCCGCGACCTGCGCGTGGTGCGCCTCGACGGCACCCGGCCCGGTCTCGGCGACTACCTGCTGCGCTGGCTGTTGCGGCCCCTGGAGATTGTGGCCTGCCTGGGCGGCGTGGCCATTCTCACTATTCTGCTCAACGGCCGCGGGCAGCGCCTGGGCGATTTGGCGGCCGGCACCACCGTCATCAGCCTGCGCCGCCGGCCCACCGATTTTCGTGGCGCGCTGGCCACCGAGTTGCCGCCGCCCGGCTACCAGGTGGTGTTTCCGCAGGCCGCCCAGCTCTCCGACCACGACGCCGCCCTGCTGCGTCAGCTGCTCTACCAAAGCACCCGCAAGGAAAACTACCTGCTGCTGAACGAGACGGCCAACAAGGTGAAGGCCCTGACCGGCATCCACACCGACCTGCGCGACGAGGCCTTTCTGCGCACCGTGCTGCGCGACCACGCCCACCTGGTGGCGCATGGGGCATAAAGTAGTTGTAAGAAAAAGCGTACTCTTCGCTGACTAAAAAAGTAAAAGCGGCTGACCCAGTGTTAGGCCAGCCGCTTTTGCAGGAGCGGTTAAGGAGCTGTTATTCGCCTAGTTGCGGGTCATAAGCCGGTTGGTAGCCAACTCCGAAGCCGGAATGGGCCAGACGTACAGAATGTCAGTTGGCTTCACTTCACTTACGGTGCCTTTGCCGGGAATCGTAGCGTTGAGCCGCATCAGGTCAATATTGCGGATGCCCTCGCCCAAGAACTCAATGCGCCGCTCCAGCAATACCGCATCAACGGCCTCGCTGACGGTGGTGAAGATTGGATAGGAGAAGGGAACTGGCGTAGCGGGGGGAGTGACAGGCAGAGGCGGATTGGAGCGCTGGTGCACCGCGTTCAGCAGGGCTACGGCCTGCGGGTCGGTGGGCCCAGCCGTGCGGAAACGGGCTTCGGCCAGGCTCAGCATCACTTCCGGGTAGCGAATTACCGGCGCCTTGTCCAGGTAGGGCGCCCCATTGGGAAACTTGTTCAGGTAGATGGTGCTGCCCGAGGCCGTGGTCAGGCTGGTTCGCCGCAGGTCGGTGGCCCGGAAGCCAGGGTTGGCAAGGATGCCCCCGGCGCCGGAATTCAATGCGTATTCGCCGTTGCCAGCGGGGGCCGGACGATAATAAAAAGCCAACTGGTTTTGGGTGCCAGGGCCATTTTGAGCCGTGAAGGGAAAGCTCAGGATGCTCTCGTTGGTTTCCTGGGGAGCGGCAAACACGGCGGTGATGGAAGGGTTCAGCGCATGGCGGACGCCGGTTGGGGCCACAAACGGCGCCGCGGCCGGCACCAGCTTATTAGCCTCTAAAATCACATCGTCGTAGCGCCCCATCGTCAGGTACACGCGCGTTCTTAAGGCGATGGCTGTGTTGCGGTGGGCCCTAGTCACGTTTAGGGTAGGAGCCGTGGTACCCGTGTAAGCCAGCGGCAAATTATCCTCCGCAAACTTCAGGTCCAGCAGAATCTGGTTGTACACCTCAGCTACGGTGCTGCGGGCCAAGTCGTTATTGGTGCCGTCGGTTTCGGCCTGCAGGCGCAGAGGTAGGCCGGGCTTGCTGCCGTTGCCGTCGATGTAGGGCCGGGCGTAAAGCTGCAGCAGTGAGTAGTAGCTCAGGGCCCGCAACAACCGAGCTTCCGCCTGGTAGTTAAGGGTCGTAGTAGTGGCAAAGTTGGCGGGAAAGGGCGCCGCCGCGAACTTGCTGGCGTTGGCTTCCATGCCCGCCAAAAACACGTTAATTTGGTTGATGGCCAGATACGCAGCCGCCCACAGGCTGACAACGTCGTTCAGCGACTGCTCATTCAGGGTGTGATTCCAGACTCCCAGGGCGGTTACGCCGTTGCCGCGAAGGTTGAGAAAATCGTCGGCCCGCACGTCGTTGTAAACCTGGTAGCGGCCGCCCAGAAAGCTGCCGACCTTCACGAAGGAGTACAAGCCGTTGACTTGCAGCGCCACGCGAGCCGGGGTGTCGAACACAACCTCCCGGGGATAGGCAGTGGTAGGAACGGGATCCAGTAAATCGTTCTGGCACGAGATGGTCCCGAAGGCCAGCGCCGCGGTGCAAAGCCCGGTGGTAACTAATTTGGTTAAAGATGCTTTCATCGAACTATATAGTTAAAAACCAATGTTAAAGCCCACCGTGTAAGTTCGAGCCTGGCCCACCGAGTTGCGGTCGACGCCCGCGCCGGTGTTAGCAGTGGTGCCCGAGTTGGTGGAGATTTCCGGGTCGATGCCGGAATAGTTCGTGAGCAGGGCCGCGTTCTGCACCTGCCCATATACCCGGACGCTGGCAATATTGAAGCGGCTCAGGAGGCTGGGCTTCACGTTGTAGCCCAGCGTGACGTTGCGCAGGCGGGCAAAGTCGCCCTTCTCGATGTTCGACGACATAATCAGGGCCGAGCCGTTGGAAACGTTGTCGCCGTACACCACGCGCGGCCACTCGCCGTCGGTATTGGTTTCCGTCCAGCGGTCCAGAATGTCCACGTCGTTGTTCCAGAAGCGCTGGTCGTGCAAGCCAGCCTTGGTACCGTTGTAGATGTAGTTGCCGCCCGAGTACTGGATGAAAACGCCCAAGTCGAAGCTGCGATAGCGGAAGGTGTTGTCGAAGCCCCCGTACCAGGTTGGCAGGGTCGGTCCATAGTAGATGCCATCCACCAGTTGATTAGGAGTAGCGGTGGGGCGTCCCGTGGCGCGGTCGGTCCAGCCGCCGCCCAGGTGGTTGTATTGCGCCACCGTGCCGTCGGCTTTCTGAATCAGACGCCGGCCGTTGTCAGGATTTACGCCCAGCGAGGGTACGGCCAGCAGTTCGCCTACTGAGCGGCCCACTTGCGTATAATTGATCGTCTCCAGCGACGTGGCCGTGCCGATGCGCTGGCCTTCGGTGGCCAGGCTCAGCACCCGGTTTTTGAGCGTCGTGAAGTTGCCGCTCACCGTCCAGGTGAAGTTGGTCGTCTGGATGGGCGTGGCCCGCAGATTTAACTCGATGCCGGTGTTGCGCACCGAACCCACGTTGGCTAGGTAGGCACTGTTACCGGTGTTGAGCACGTCGCCCGGCGCGGCGCCCGGAATGCCTTTCGAGGGCGCCTGGGGTACACTCAAAATTAGGCCGTCCAATAAGTTGCGGTAGAAGGTAAAGTCCCCCGTAACCCGTTCGCCAAAGAGAGCAAAGGTGACGCCGAGGTCAGTCTTCTTACTGGTCTCCCAACCGAGTTGCTGGTTGCCGACGTTGCTTAGATAGAGCGTGGCGTTGTCGCCGTACAGGCTGTTTTCGTAAGTCAGCAGCGAGGCAAAGTCGAAGATGCCCTGGTTATTGCCGACGTTGCCGAAACTGCCTACAATTTTCAGGAAATTAACCGTATTGGCGAGCGAAGAATTCTTCCAGAATTTCTCTTCTGAGACGACGTAACCGGCGGAAGCTCCGTAAAAGTTGCCCCATTTTCTGGCAAAGACCGAGGAGCCATCGCGCCGAGCATTGACTGTGAATAAGTACTTCTTGGCGAAATCATAGTTGAGGCGGCCAAAGTAGGAGAGCAGGTAGTTTTCGCTTTGCAAGTTGCCCGCCGCCGCAATATTGGTGTACGTGCCTTGGTAGTTGGTCAGGAATGCGTCGGCTACTCCGGTGCGGGTAGCGCCCCAGCGCTCGGTGCCAGTGTGCTGCTGCTCGTTGCCCAGCAGCAGGGAAAAGTTGTGCTTCCCGCCGAAGGAGCGGTCGTACTGGACCGTGTTCTGCCAGTTCCAGCGCTTGTTGGTCCGGTTGTAGTTCGAAGCCGAGCCCACCGTGGAAAAACCATCGCCCGCAATGGACGTGTTAAAGGACTTATCCTCGAACAGAATGTTGTTGATGCCGAAGCTGGTGCGCGCCGTGAGACCAGAAATAATTTCCCAGCTGGCGTACACGCTGCCCTGAATCTCGTTGCCTTCGGACGTGAAATAGTTGTTTTCCAGGTCTACGAGCGGGTTGTAGTAGTTTACGCCCAGCGCCGCTCCGGTGGTCGAAGTGGGTTCGAGGTTGGCGCCAGACCCAAGGCCGGCCCCGCTGGTGTTGTAAGTGCCGTCGGGATTGAAGGCGGGCACGTTGGGCGGCAGCACCAACGGCAGGCGGCCCAGGCCGCCCGTGCCGAACGCGCCGCCGGCCGTCGAGCCGGAGTTAGGCGCCTGGTTACGGCTGTTGGAGTAGCCCACGCGGGTTCCGATGCTGACGTTCTTGAACAGGCGGTGGTCGAGGTTGAGCCGCGCCGAGATGCGCCGAAACTCATTCTCCTCCAGCATCCCCTTCTGGTTAGTGTAGCCCACCGACGTGTAGTAGCTGGTTTTGTCGGTGCCGCCCGAGAAGTTCAGCGTGTTGGACGTCGAGAAGCCCGTGCGGTAGATGTAATCGTACCAGTCGGTATCGACGGGGTTGCCGTTGCCATCGAGGGTAGGCCGGAAGCCTTCGATGTTTGGAACGGGAGATGGTGCACCAGCCGGCGTAACCGCAATGCGGTTGGCGTTCAGGTTGCGCACGGCTTCGTTCTTGATGTTGATGTACTGCTCGGCGTTGAGCACATCGAAGAGCCGCACCGGCTGCGACCAGCCCGCCCACGAGTCCAGCGAGACCCGGCTCTGGCCTTTCTTACCTTTTTTGGTGGTTACCAGAATTACTCCACCGGCCGCCCGCGAGCCGTAAATCGCGGTAGCCGAGGCATCCTTCAGCACCTCAATGCTCTCGATGTCACTGGGGTTGACGTTGCCCAGCGGGTTGTTCGGTACGCTGCCCACCGCCGAGCTGTTGCCGCTGAAGGCCGGGATACCATCGATAACGAAGAGTGGCTCCGAGCTGAGCGTAATCGAGTTAACCCCGCGGATGCGGATGACGGGCGGGTTGTTGAGCACGCCGTTGGGCGTGGTGATGTTCACCCCCGAAGCCCGGCCCTGCAAGGCTTGGTCGAAGCTCTGCACCGGGGCCGTGGCAATCTCTTTGCCGCTGATAGTGGCCACGTTGCCCGTCAAGTCGCGGCGTGATTGGGTGCCGTAGCCCACCACCACCACCTCGTCCAGCCCCGTGGGGTCGGCCTTGAGGGTCACATTGACAGCGGACCCACTGCCGATGGCCGCTTCCTGGTTGGCGTAGCCGACGTAGGAAAAAATCAGGGTTTTGGCCTCGTCCGGTACCGACAACGTGTACTTGCCCTCCGCGTCGGTGGAGGTGCCTACGTTTCGGTTCTCCCCTTTCACTAGCACTGTCACCCCCGGCAGCGCCCCACCATCGGAGCCAACTACGGTGCCCGAAACCGTCCGTCCCTGCGCCCGCAGGTCGTGCGCCACTAAGGCAAAAAACAGGAAGAAGAGCAGTTGTAGAATTCTGTTCATTTGGTTGTGTTTTTGGTAAAAAGGATGAGCTGAAGCTGCGAATATAGGTCCTCAAATTAAAATTTGCATTCTGCCTTGTGAAAAAACAGATTGGCTCGACGCCAGCCAGAATGGATTGACGGTATGCGCATTGTCGGCGGATAGGGATGCATCGAAGATGCTACTGAAATGACCGTGCTGCGCGACCACGCCCACTTGGTGGCCGGGCAGGCCTGAAACGCGACGAAGCCGACCAGTTTCCTGGTCGGCTTCGTTGAAACGGAGGGGGGTAGGGATTGCCTATTGTAAGATGCCCTGGCGGGTGCCGGCGGGCTTGCCATCGAATTTCAGGCGGAAAAAGTACAGCCCGCGGCGCTGCCCGGCGCCGTCCCAGCGCAGGGTGTGGGTGCCGGCGCCGAGCTTGCCAGGCCGGAGCGTGGTGACGTGGCGACCCAGGGCATCGGAGACCAGCAGCTCGACCTGGGTGGCGCGGCTCAACTCGAAGCGCACCTGCGTGGCGCCGGCAAACGGGTTGGGGTAGAGGCCCAGGCCGGCGGCCAACTCCCGCTCGCGGACGCCCGTCAAGACGCCGGTGCCGGCGGCCACGGCGATGTCGCGCACGGCGCTGCCCAGGCCAATGGCACCCACCAGCGTGGCGGCGCCCGTGGTCAGGTCCAGAGTGTAGAGGTTGCTGCTGGCCGAAGTGGCGGTGTTGGCGGCCAGGAAGGCTACCGGCGTGCCGCCCGCCGCCGCAGTATAGATGTCCAGGCTTAGGCTGGGCGTGGTCAGGTTCGGCGTCAAACCCGAGGAGCCCACGGTGTTCAGAATACCCTCATTGGGCGGCAACTGCCGGGCCAGCACGTTCAGGTTGCGGTCGTAGTCGAAGAGCGTGGTGCCAGTAGCCATGCTGGCGCCCGCGAAGCTGTTGGTGTAGGCGGCCGTGGCGATGGCCGGCGTGGCCGCGGCGTTGAGGTCGGCGGCCACCGGGGGGGTAGAGGTGGTGCTGCCGGGGTTGTACGTCAGCTGCCCGTCGGTGGCGGCCAGCGCGCCATCGTTGGGGTTGAGGCGGAAGTTGGCCCGGTTGGAGCCCACCACGCGGATGCGGTCCACGGTGGGGTTGAAGTCAAAGCCGATAGCGTCAGCGGTGCTCGTGCCCAGGGCCAGAGTCAGCGGTGCGCCCACGGCCGTGGCGGCGCCGGTGGTGGCGTTGAGGGTATAGAGCTGGGCCTGTTGGTCGCTGACGCGGTAACCCAGGGCGTAGAGGACGTTAGTGGCCGGACGCACATCCATGCCCACCAGCGTCTGGTCGGCCGGCACGCCGCTCAGGCCCACCGACGTGCGAATGGTGCCGGGCTGGGCCGTGTCGAAGGTGAGCAGGTTGGTGCCGGCCAGCGCGTAGGCCAGCTGGCCCGTCACGGCGGGCAGCACCGCCGGCCGGTCGATAGCAAAGGCGATGTCGGTAACGAGGCTGCCGGCGGGGCCCACGGCACCCACAGCCGTCAGGTTGGTGCCCTCAACGAAGTTCAGAGTGTAGAGCTGGGTGGCGGGCGCCGCCGTGGTGCCGCTGGCAACGGTCAGGTAGGCGGTGTTGGCGCGGGTCGTCGGATTGAAGTAGATGTCCAAATCAGTGGCCAGCGCCGTGGCCGTGTTCACGGTCAGCGTTGCCCGGCTGTTGAGGATGCCCTCGTTGGGCGGGTTCTGGGTGGTGTAGCGGCTGTTGGCTTCGTCGATGTCGTAGAGCACCGTCATGGTGGCGCCGATAAA
This sequence comes from uncultured Hymenobacter sp., assembly GCF_964243305.1. Classification (GTDB taxonomy): domain Bacteria; phylum Bacteroidota; class Bacteroidia; order Cytophagales; family Hymenobacteraceae; genus Hymenobacter. The sequence goes on along the minus strand of NZ_CAXTEF010000008.1, from coordinate 4,079 downwards.
CGAGTTGCCGTAGGCCACCGAGCCGACGCCCGGCGTCTGGGCGGCGTTGGCATCGGTGGCGGCGTAGGCCAGGTTGCCGTCGGTGGCGGCCAGGGCGCCGTTGTTGGGGTTGAGGCGGAAGTTGCTGTTGTTGCTGCCCGTCACCCGGATGCGGTCGACGGTGGGGTTGAAGTCGAAACCAATGCGGTTGGTTGTCGCGCCCAGGTTCAGGGTGAGCGCGGCGCCCACCGCAGTCAGTACGCCGGTGGTGGAACTCAGGGTGTAGAGCTGGGCCTGGGTGCCGGTGGGGTTGTAGCCCAGGGCGAAGAGCTGCCCGGTGTTGGGCCGCGAGTCGAGTCCGACCAGGGTCTGGCCCGCCGCGAGGCCCGTAATCGGGAGCGTGGCTGTGAACGTGCCCGGCGTGGCGGCATCGAACGTAACGAGGCTGCTGCTGGGCGCCGCACCGAGCAGCCCATAAACGGTTTGGGCCGAAGCCGGGCCCGCTGCCAGCACGGCGGCGCCCAAGGCCGCGGCCAGCCGGGCCGTTAGCCGCGGAGTAGAAGATTTACGCATGGGAAGCGGAAAGTAGGAGTAGGATGATAGATGAAGATTAGATGAAGGACTAACTGAGCATTGCTGTACGACCCTGACGGCAGGACGGATGTAGGATTTTAGCAATTCTTTTCAAAAACTTGGCTTGCTTAGCTTCCGCCCCGCAAGTGGCCGGGTGCGTCCGCGCTCGGCATTATAACCCCCTTATGACCCGGCGAGGGGGGTAGGGCAGCACCACCGCGCCAGGGCCAACAAACAGGGCAACCCGGTGAGGTTGCCCTGTTTGTTATCGTCAAATAAGATTTCCCGGAGGCCGGCCCTTGCTCAGCCCGCCGCCACGGCCTTGCGGCGGCTGACGCGGGCGGGTTTATCCTCCACGAGGGGGGTAGGGTCTTCCTCACGCGAGTCCGCCTTTTTCACCCAGCTCACCGAGTACAAATCCTTGCGGCGGTCGCGCAGGTTGCGCACGGCGCCGCTGGTGTTCAGGTCCTTGAGCAGGTCCAAATCCAGGTCGGCAATCAGGGTCATCTCCGTGTTGGGTGTGGCCTCAGCCACGATGGCGTCGTGCGGAAACGCGAAGTCCGAGGGGCTGAACACCGCACTCTGCGAGTACTGAATGTCCATATTCTCGACCCGCGGCAGGTTGCCGACCGAGCCGGTGATGGCCACGTAGCACTCGTTCTCGATGGCGCGGGCCTGCGCGCAGAGCCGCACCCGCTGATAGGCGTTCTTGGTGTCGGTCCAGAAGGGTACGAACAGAATTTTCATACCCTCCTCGCTCAGCAGACGCGCCAGCTCCGGAAATTCAACGTCGTAGCAAACCAGGATGCCGATTTTGCCGAAATCCGTGTCGAAGCACTTGAGCTTATCGCCGCCGCGCATTCCCCAATAGCTCGCCTCGTCGGGCGTCACGTGCAGCTTATACTGCTCGTCGTAGGTGCCGTCGCGGCGGCAGAGGAAGGCCACGTTGCTCAGGCGGCCATCTTCGTAGACGGGCATCGAGCCGGCCACGATGTTGATGTTGTAGCTCACGGCCAGCTCCATCATCTTGGCCTTGATGGGTGCCGTGAACGCGGCCATCGCCCGGATGGCCACCGAGGGCGAATCCTCGTTGGTCAGGGCCATGAGCGGGGCGTTAAAAAACTCCGGAAACATCACGCAGTCAGCCTTGTAGCCGCTCACGGTGTCCACGAAAAACTCAATCTGCTGAAGCAAGTCCTCCAAGCTGCGGGTGGCGCGCATCTGCCACTGCACGATGCCGATGCGGGCATTGCTTTTCTGGTTGCCAATCAGCTTTTCGGTTTCCTCATAGTAAACGTTAATCCACTCCAGCAGCGTGGCAAAGGCCTTGCTCTCCGAGTCATAGGGCAGGTAGCCGCGGATGATTTTGCGCACGTGAAACTCGTTGGCGAGCTGGAAGGTCAGAATCGGGTCCACGACTTCCTTGTTGCGCACCATCTCCACGTACTTGGCCGGCGTCATCTCGTCGGCGTAGGCCGCGTAGCCCGGAATGCGCCCGCCGGCTACCATTGCGCGCAGATTCAGGTTTTCGCACAGCTCCTTGCGGGCGTCGTAGAGGCGGCGGCCCAGGCGCAGGCTGCGGTATTCGGGGTCCACGAACACATCGACGCCGTAGAGGGTGTCGCCGTCGGGGTCGTGGGTGTCGAACTTGCCGTGGCCGGTAATCTTGGCGTAGGTGTGGCGGTCGCCGTAGTCGGAATACTGCACGATGATGGCCAGCGCCGCCGCTATCAGCCGGCCGTTGTCCTCGATGCCAATCTGGCCCTCGGGAAACTTGCGGATGAGGGCGGCAAACTCATCGGCCGACCAGGAGCCCTCCATGTTGGAGTACACCTTGTCCATGATTTCCTTGATGGCCTTGAAATCGGAGCGGCGCAGCGTGCGGAGTACGAGCTTGTGGGCCGGCACGGCCGTGGGCGTCAGGCGCGGGTCGGAGAGCGAGGCGACGAGCGCCGAGTTAGGCTTGCCGACTTTGCCGGCGTGGGCGCCGGTGCCGCTGTTACTGGAATTGGAAGAAGCCATTAAGAAAAGTTAAAGTCGGAAAAGTCAGGATAGAAAGCGCAAAAATAGCCGGCCGGCGCGCGACCAGCCGGCTGCCAACAAGCCCAGGCCGGGAAAAATGCCACGGCCCTACCCCCTGGCTACTCCCGCACCAGCCGCCGTATGGCCCCGCCTCAACTTCTGCTGATTTAGAAATTTACAGAGGAGCTTAAAAATGAATTTATAAAAATAATAGACGAATAATTAGGATTATTGCCTCCCCCCCCCCTCCCACATTTGTGCCACACCCAATCCTTTCACCCGTCAAACTCACTACCATGAGAAAGAACTACAGCATTTTCGCGCTGCTAGCCACGGCCGGCCTCGCATTAGCAAGCTGCGAGAAGGAGGAAACACTGGCAGTGCGAATTCCCAACACTACGCCTCCTGATACTAACAAAATCAGTAAGGCACCTTATGCTGAACAGGTACTTTACACACATGAGCACTTGGCGTTGCTGGGCAAAGCATTGGTGCTGTTGCAAAAGGACAAGCGGGTGCGTGATATCATGTACAAAGAGTTTGACGCCTGCAAACCTGGATTTGAGAACGTCTTGTTCGTGACGCTTTTCGAGAAAGCAAAGGCTCAAGGAATTGATTTAGAAGCTGAAATGAACCTTGCTTTGGCGAAGGCCGGCGAGAAGCAGACAGCTACTAACGCATTGCTGGCCTTCAAGGGTATTGAAGGAGTTACTTGGCAGCCTCAAATCTACATTCCTAACTATGCTGCTCTAAAAAAGGCCAATAAAGTTGGGCGCAACGAAACCAACGCTGCTCCGGTTTTTTTCACCTACGCCGGAGAAGAGAGCATTCAAAGCTATCAAACCTACCGAGCCGATGACAGCGGCTTGTCCGTGACAAAGGCATTAGTGGCTACGGAGGAGACTACGAACACAAACGAGGTGATGATTATTGGGCTCTCAGAGACATCTAATCTGCACTCCAGTGGTCCCCCAGTTGAGTCCGGTGGTCCCGCAGCTGCCAGTAAAACAAAAGGTGGTTGGTCTGCCAACATATACTACATCGGGAAAACCAGGGCATTGATTAATTTTATGAGTGTTAAACAGCATAAGGAAAGCTGGACCGCGGGCGCTAGTGAGGTGGCTGCTAATGGTGGCGTAAGGTGGAGGGCGCCGGGAGGACTTAATCCCTACAATCCACCCAACAACACTCCCGATGTTTCGAGAGTTGGCCCTAATGGTGCATTAAATGATTACGATGCTGGGGGCTACAGCGTAGCTGATTGGTCGCGTTCCGAAGTAGGTAACAAAGAGTTGAAATATGTCAACTTTCGCCTTGTTGACAATTGGAATCCGTACTGGTACCCTACACCAGGCTACCGCGGCCCGGTAGACGCATCAGGAGACACTGCCGGCTTCATCATCTATGAAGCAGATGCTTGGCCAGCCGGTCTGAAACCCGCAGAGTGGCGCTTGCCAGTTGACTTTAGCACAGAAACCGTGAACATTGCTGTGCAGTATCGTTCA
>NZ_CAXTEF010000007.1:129575-153603 GCF_964243305.1 uncultured Hymenobacter sp. | reverse complement strand
CATGGGCAGTGGAAGGTAAGACTGGCCACTGTCTGTTTTCACTGGACCACCTCATACAATGTCTATACGATGTAGTTCTTAAGCAGCGGAAGGGAGGCGTCTTTTCGTCATGACCTACACAGATAGAATTGCTGTACTACAGCAAGCGAATAGTTTCGAGCTAACCGGCGAAGCTGTGTCCGCAGACCATAAACGCTATGCTCTGGCGTTAGACGAAGTACGAGCCGATTCAGATGTACCCGACCTAGTGCCGGTTGTGCGGATTAACGGTGAGACTTTCGCAGTGCGCGGAGACATTTCCTTCATATCAGGCAAACCTAAGGCTGGCAAAAGTGCTGTATGTGTGTGCATGGCTGCTAGTGCTTTGTTGCCAGCGGGCCATCCAGAGGACACCCTATGCATCAACGTGTCGCCCGCTAACGGGCGACCTGTGCTAATCGTTGACACAGAACAGCCTAAAGCCAACACCAAAAAGATGGTTGGCAATATTGGCCGCCTGCTAGGTGTAGGACCCTCCCACAATGTGCCGAATTTGAAGGTGTATAATTTTCGCAGCTACCCAAAAGCTGAAAAGTTGTTTCGAGTGAGACTGCTGTTTGACATGTACCCGGACGCTCACCTGTGGATTATTGACGGGTTAGCGGACTTGATTGACGACGTGAACGGAGCCACAGAAAGCGGCAGAATCGTGGATTGGTTTATGATTCAGGCTACCACGCTCAACACGACCATTGTGCTGGTGGTCCACGAAAATCCAGGCAGCGACAAGATGCGGGGCCATTTAGGCAGCGAAGCCGAGCGTAAAGGCGGTGGGGTCATCACTGTGACCAAAAACCGAGAGGGTGGATACCACACGATTAATAGCAAAATCCTGCGCAACGCCCACGACTTTGAGGCTGTGTACTTCTCATACTCCGAGGGCCGAAAGTTCTTCGTGACCGATGGGCGGGCAGCAGCTCTCGCGTGTGCGGAAAAAGACAAAGACGAGCGCAACTTGGCTAAGCAGTGTTTCCCAGCAGGTACGGACTCGCTGCGTCACACCCAGCTGATTGAGCGCATCAAGGTTCTGCGTAATGTGCAGGATACGGCCGCGGGCAAGTGGAAGAAGCGAATGCTAGAGTGCGGCACAGTTGTGAAACGGGAAGCGGAGCAGGATTTTGTCCTAGCGGGCGCCCTTGCGTTGGACTTGTTGCCGAGTCCAGGTTTTCAAGCGGACTTGCCCCTACATCGCGTGCCTGTTGCAAACGTCACCTCACCTCACGAGGGCCTATAGTGAATGCGAGGTGAAGTGATGTGCCCAACTGTTTGACACCAATTAGGACATTGAGGTACTACACCACTGCCTCCTCCGTCATATTATGTGAAGTAACGTGATGTAACAAAATCAAGAAATTCTGAATACAGGGACAGAGCTTGTTTGAAGATGACTATGCTTGTCTAGCAAAGCATGTCCTACAACATGGAAGTTCAGTTTTTTAAGGGTTTATAAACGTTCGCGAACGTTTATAAACGGTTGTACCGCCATTTTCATCTGCTTTATGCTTTATACAGAACGAAACTGCCTTCAATGCGAAGAACCCATTGTAGGACGCGCTAACAAAAAGTTTTGCTCGGATGTGTGCCGCTCGCAACACTTTCGCGACAATCCTACAGAACCAGACGGTAGGACTGCACGACCATTGATTACATCTTCCACCTCGAAGCAGCCTATTAAACCTCTCGTTGGACGAGCCCGTCCGACGCCCGCAGCCGAAGAGGACGAGGAAGACAACTCCGTGGATGGCTTACTGGCACAGGTTGCACGAGGACACAAGGCGAAACAGGAGGCTGAGGCGAGCCGCAAGCTGGACGAGCGTTATGAAAAGTTTATTGATGAGTGCCTGAAGGCCGATGGTGAGCCGTTCAACGACGAAAACGATGACGAATTACAAACATGGCTGGACGAGGTGGATGAATTAATCATCTCTTATCGGACCCATACTGCCTTGGGCCAGTCGGTCAATTGCACGCACGAGAGACTTGATGACCTCTACTGGCTTCGCGACAAGTTTAGCCGCCTACTAATAAAATGGCAGAACCAGGCAACCTCATGGCTTAGAGACCTAGAGCCGGTTTACTTTGAACTGTCAGGGAAGCGCAAGGCTCTTCTGCGGGCTCATCTGCTGCTGAAATAGATGGGCGACTAGCACGTGATTGGTGGGGAAAGCTGGGTAGGCGGTTGTCTCACAAAACGGACGTTTTCCGACGACGCGCCAGCTTGCTCCAAACGGAAAATTAAGCTGCGTCGAAACTGTCTTATTCCCTGGTCTCACGAAACTGTGTTCGCGCATCTTCATCACCGTGACTTTCTGAGACTATTGCCTTCCCTCCATGAAAATTGGCTACGCCCGCGTCAGTACCCAGGACCAGCAGTTACACTTGCAGATTGACGCCTTGCAGGCCGCCGGCTGCACCGACCTTATACAGGAGAAAGTCTCCTCTTCTAAAGACCGGCCGCAACTCCAGCTTCTGCTGACTCGGCTACGCGCTGGCGATACGCTCGTAGTCTGGAAACTCGACCGACTGGGACGCTCGCTCAAAGACCTCGTCACGCTGGTGACGAGCTTTCAGGAGAAAGGTGTCCAGTTCGTGAGCCTGCACGACCACTTGGACACGACCACAGCCCAGGGTCGGCTCATGTTTAACTTGTTTGCTTCGCTCGCGGAGTTTGAGCGCGACATCATCCGCGAACGTACCAGAGCCGGGCTCACCGCGGCGCGGGCGCGAGGTCGGCAGGGTGGCCGGCCCAAAGGTTTATCGAAAGAAGCTTTGTCTAAGGCGCAAGCCGCCAAAACGCTGTACCTGCAACAAGACAAAACGGTGGCTGAAATCGGCCAGCTGCTGGGCGTGGGACGGGCGACTATATACCGCTACCTCGTTCACCTGGGCGTCCCCACGGGCAACAGTCAGACGTTGACCGGAGCTTAATGTGATTTTTCGTCCTGTGTGTGGTAAGAAAGCCCCTTGTTAGAGTGTGGTCGGGCCGGAAAACCAAAGCTGAAAGACGCTGCCTGCACCTTCCGCGGATTGTACCTGGATGCTGCCCTGGTGCAGCTGCATAATTTGCTTGGCCAGACTCAGCCCAATACCAGAGCCGCTTTGGCGGGTGGTGAAAAAAGGGACGAAGATGCTGTCCAATAAATCGGCAGGAATGCCGCTCCCGTTGTCTTTTACCTCAATGACCACTCGTTCCTGCCTATCGAGCCAGGCCAGCAAATTAATTCGTGGGTCGGGAGTTTGGTCGACGGCCTGCGCGGCGTTGAGCACCAAGTTAATAAGCACCTGCTCCAGCAAGTGGCTATCTGCTTGCAACGTGAGGTGGGCGGGGCGCACGGTGATAGCTACTTCGATGCCTTGGGCAGTCAGCTGTTGAGCTAGCAACTGATGGGTGGTCTGGAGCAACTCCTGCACGTAGAGAGTCGTGCGTTGCGGCGGGGCCAGGGTGCTGAAGTTGCGATACACCTGCGCAAAGCGCAGCAACCCTTCGCTGCGTTGCTGAATGATGCGGATGCCGGTGCTCACGTCGTCGAGCAACTCGGCGGCAGCCGAATCCTGCTGCTGGGCCACCTGCACGTGGCGGCCCAGCGAATCGGCCAGCGAGGCAATGGGCGTGACCGAGTTCATGATTTCGTGCGTCATCACTCGCAGCAGTTGCTGCCAGGCGGCGGTTTCGGTGTCGGCCAGTGCCTGGCTAACATTTTTGAAAGCCAGCAGGGTAAACGCTTCGCCCCGCGTGTTAAACTGCGTGGCGGACAAGAGGAGTTGCAGCGCGTGGGAGCCCACGGTCAGCTTGACCACCGCGGGCTGGCCGGGTACGGCCCGGCCAATGGCCTCGTACAGGACCGGCTGCCGGTGTTGCAGCGCCTGAATGCTTTTCAGGTAGGGCAGTTGCAGCGTGCTTTTAAAAGCCTCATTGACCCAGGTTACGGTGCCCGCCGCGTCGTAGGAAACGATGCCGGTATCCAGGAGGGCCAGGATGGTTTGCAGGTACTGAGATTGCGCTTCCTTCTCGGCCCGCAACTCGCGGAACGTGGCGTTGACTTGGTTGAACGCTGCGTGCAGTCGCCGCAGCGACGCCGAAGCGGGCTGCTCCGGGTACTGCCGCGAAAAGTCGCGGTATTTCAGGGCCAGCGTGAAGTCGAGCAGAGCCTGCTGGCCGCGCGTCAGGTAGCGAGCCAGGACTACAACCAGAGCCAGCAGTGCTCCCAGCGCCACCAGGGCCAATCCGTAGGCGTGGTGCAGCGCGGCGTACCCGCCGCCAGCCAGCGCGGCCAGCAGCAACAGCAGCCGCCCCAACAGGCCGGTATCCAGGCGGCTAAATATCATGCTTGTCGAGGCGGCGGTAGAGGGCAGTACGGGTGAGGCCCAGCTCCTTGGCAGCTTTCGTCAGGTTGCCTTGGTGGCGGTAGAGGGCACGCAGGATAGTGCTTTTTTCTACTTCCAGTAACGGAAGCCCATTTTCTGTCGGTGCCAAGCCCGGTGCCGCCGCTGCCTTGGCGGCAGATGCGGGGTTCTGAAAGTGAAAGTCTTCGGGCCGCAGCACCGGACCGGTCCCTAAAATAATCGCCCGCTCCACGGCGTGCTGCAGCTCTCGCACGTTACCCGGCCAGTTATACTGCTGGAGTTTATGCACGGCGGCGGGGGTAAATTCCGGGGCTGGTTTCTGGTTGCGCAGGGCGTACAGCCGGGCGAAGTGCTGGGCCAGCCGCTGCACGTCGTCGTCCCGCTCGCGCAGAGGCGGCAGCGTGATTTCGACGGTGTTGAGGCGGTACATCAGGTCCTGGCGGAAGGCCCCGCGGGCGACCAGCGCGTGCAACGGCGCATTGGTGGCCGACAGCAGCCGAATGTCCACGGGCACGGGCACGTTGCTGCCCACCGGCACCACCTGGCGGTTTTGCAGGGCCGTCAGCAGCTTGGCTTGCTGCGGCAGGGGAATGTTACCAATCTCGTCCAGAAACAGGATGCCCCCGGTGGCCGCTTCAAACCGGCCCACGCGGCTAGCCTGGGCATCGGTGAACGCGCCCTTAACGTGCCCGAACAACTCACTTTCAAACAACCCCTCGCTGAGCGCGGCCACGTCGGCCGCGACGAAGGGCTGGGCAGCGCGGCGCGACTGCTCGTGCAGGAACCGGGCGACCAATTCCTTGCCGGTGCCGTTCTCCCCCAGCAGCAGCACGTTGGCGTTGGTCGGGGCCACCTTTTCGATGATGGCCCGCACCTCCTGCATGGCGGCCGATTGCCCCAGCAGGGCCGTGGCAGCGGCCGACGCAGGTAAGATTTTCGGGCCGCCCCCCCCGCTTTTGCCGCGGGGCTTGGCTTGCAAGGCGGCGGCGAGCGTTTGTAGCAGCTGCTCGTTGTGCCAGGGCTTGAGCAGGAAATCCGTGGCGCCGGCCTTGAGCGAGCGCACGGCGGTGCGCACGTCGCCGTAGGCCGTCATCAGGATAACCGCCGCGGTGGGGTCGTGCTCCAGGATGCGGCCGAGCCAGTAGAAGCCCTCGTTGCCGGTGGCCTGGCCGCTGCGGTAGTTCATGTCCAGCAGGATGGCGTCGAAATGCTGCTGGCGGAGCAGGGAGAGCAGGTTTTCCGGGTTTTTCTCCGTGACGACTTCCCGTACCTCGGTCTTGAGCAGCAGCTTGATGGCGAACAGCACGTCGCTTTCGTCGTCTACTACCAGCACGCGCGCTTGCTTGGAAATCATGAAAAAGGCTGGATGAAACGTAAAAGTCGGTGCCTGTCTATACCCGTACCAATCGGGCCCCACAAACCATGCAAGCCTGGGAAAAGTAGCGTTTTTTAGCTAGTAAAGCCGTTTCCGGTCGGGATGCGGATTCTGAGTGTATCAGAACCGAACGGTCGGCTGTATCAAAAGCGGACGCTTGGAGAAGGACACTCGCTGTTCCATTACAAAAACCGTTGATTAGCAATAAGTTGCAATGAAGGCACCGTTCTTGGGACGCCCAGCCAGTAGGTTTCTACTGCTTCCCCCATGCCCCGCGCCGAATGGATGTTCTAATTCCCAAGAAAAAGTGGTCGTTTGTTACCCGCTGGTGGTGGCTAGGGGCCCTGGTGCTGGCGGGCACGGGAGTGGCCGGCCTCTACTGGCCTCGGCCGGGCCAGCGGCTGCACGTCGCGGCCAGCCGGCTGACCATTAGCCCCGTTATACGTGGCAATTTTCAGGAATTCACGGCCATTGATGGGGTGGTGCAGCCGCTGCGTACCGTGTACCTGGACGCAGTGGAGGCCGGCACGGTGCAGCAGGTACTGGTGGAAGAAGGCACGACCTTGACGGTGGGCCAGCCTTTGCTGCGGCTGACCAACCCCGACTTGCAGCTGGAGATGGTGAACCGCGAAACGGCCGTGTACGACCTGATGAACAACCTGCGCAACACCCGCAACCAGCTGCTGCAAAACCGCATTCTGCGCCAAAACCAGCTAGCCGACATCGACTTTCAGCTGGCCGAGGCCCGGCGGGTGTTCGACATCAACCAGGTGCTGTACGACCAAAAGGTGATTGCGCGGCAGGACTACTTGCAGAGCCAGAACGCCTACCGCTACCAGCGGCGCCGACGGCAGCTGACGCAGCAGACCCTGCGCCAGGATTCGATGGCCATGCAGCAGCAACTGGGCACCATGCAGGAATCGGTGCGACGCATGACCAGCAACCTGGCCCTGATGCGGCGCAAGATGGACGACCTGCTGCTACGGGCCCCGGTGGGCGGGCGGCTCAGCTCGCTGGCCGCGGAAGTGGGCGAGGCCAAAACGCGGGGGCAACGCCTGGGGCAGATTGATGCGCTGGCGGGCGTGAAACTACACGCCGCGGTGGACGAGTTCTACATTGCTCGCATCGGAACCGGTCAGGTGGGCGAAGTGGTGGTGGATGGCCAGGCGTATGCCTTGCGCGTGACTAAAATCTTTGCCCAAGTGGCCAAAGGCCTGCAAATCGACTTGGCCTTTACCGGTACCCCGCCACCGGGCCTGCGGCGGGGCCAGACCCTGCCCATCCGGCTGGCGCTGAGTGCAAAGGCCCCGGCGGTGCTGCTGCCCAAAGGCGGCTTCTACCAGCAAACCGTGGGCAACTGGGCGTTCAAGCTGGGGGCCGACGGCAGCAGGGCCCAGCGGGTGGCCATCCGGCTGGGGCGGCAGAACCCCGACTACTACGAAGTGCTGGCCGGCCTGCAACCCGGCGACCGGGTCGTAACCTCCAGCTACGAAGGCTACGCCGACCAGCAGGAACTGGTGCTGGATAACCACCAGCCATAGGATTTTTACTAACTATCTGACCATAAAAGGCTGATGCTGATAATTAAGACCGAAAACCTGGAGAAGGTGTACCGCACCGAGGAGGTGCAAACCAAGGCGCTGAACCACGTCTCGCTGACAGTGGAGCAAGGGGAGTTTGTGGCCATCATGGGCCCCTCGGGCTGCGGCAAATCGACGCTGCTCAACCTGCTAGGCCTGCTCGACGAGCCCGATGGCGGCAGCCTGCAACTGCTGGGCACCGAAACCAGCCGCTACTCCGAGCGTCAGCGGGCCGAACTGCGCAAGCGCAGCCTGGGCTTCGTGTTTCAGAGCTTCAACCTGATTGACGAGCTGACGGTGTTTGAGAACGTGGAGCTGCCCTTACGCTACCTTGGCGTGGGGGCCGCCGAGCGGCGGCAGCGGGTGGAACAGGTGTTGGAGAAAATGCAGCTGCTGCACCGGCGCAACCACTTTCCGCTGCAACTATCGGGCGGGCAGCAGCAGCGCGTGGCCGTGGCCCGCGCCGTGGTGAACGCCCCGCCCCTGCTGCTGGCCGACGAGCCCACCGGCAACCTCGACTCGGCCAGCGGCCACGACGTGCTGGGCCTGCTGACCGAACTAAACGAGGCGGGCACCACCGTGCTCATGGTCACGCACTCCGAGCACGACGCCCGGTACGCCCGGCGCGTCATCCGCCTGCTCGACGGGCAGGTAGTACTGGAAAACAGCCGCAGCCAATTCTAACCGATTCCTCCCCCTTTGGCCATGCTTCCCTACCCCTTGCTGCTTATCTACCGCAACTTTAAGCGGTTCAAAAGCACGTTCTTCATCAACCTGATTGGCCTCTCGACCGGCCTGGCCTGCGCGCTGCTCATCTACCTGTGGGTAAGCGATGAGCGCAGCTTCGACCGCTACCACGCCCTGGACGGCCGGCTCTACCAGGTGATGGAAAACCGTCGCACGGCCGCCGGCATCGAGACCCAGCCCGGCACCATACCGCTGCTGGCCGAGGCCTTACGGCGGGAAATGCCGGAGATTGAATTCGTGGCCACTACCACGCCGGTCCCGTTCTTCCCCGCCTTCACGCTGGCGGCGGGCGGCCAGCACCTCTCCGCCGTCCCCAAATACGCGGACCCGGCCTTCTTCCAGCTGTTTTCCTACCCCCTGCTGGTGGGCACCCCCGCCACGGTGCTGCGGGATAAAGATGCCATTGTCCTCTCCGAAGCCCTGGCCACGAAGTTCTTTGGGTCGCCGCAGAACAGCCTGGGCAAAGCCGTGGAATGGCAAATGGCCGACAGAAAGCAGACCTGCCTGGTGGCTGGGGTGTTTGCCGGGGTGCCCCGCAACTCGTCCGAGCAGTTTGATTGCGTGCTGCCGTTTGCCTCGTTCAAGGACCAGATGCAAATGAGCGAGACCATCAAGTGGGACGACGACGGCCCCTTCAACACCTATTTAGCCTTGAAGGAGGGCGCCAGCCCCGCGCAATTTCAAGCCAAGCTGGCGGGTTTGTTGAAAACCAAAAGCGCGCAGGCCCAGGCCCGGGCGCGCACGCTGTTCGTGCGGCCGTTCTCGGCGGCGTACCTGCACGGCACCTACGAAAACGGCGTCGCCACCGGGGGGCGCATCGAGTACGTGCGCCTGTTCGCCCTGATTGCTGTGCTCATCCTGGTGATTGCCAGCATCAATTTCATGAACCTGTTCACCGCCAAGGCCTCGCGGCGGGTCAAGGAAGTGGGCATTCGCAAGGCCCTGGGGGCGAGCCGCGCCGCGCTGGTGGGGCAGTACCTGACCGAATCCGTGGTGATGGCCTTGCTGGCCCTGGTCGTGGCCGTGGGGCTGGTAGAGCTCGTGCTCCCGCAGTTCAGCGAACTGACGGGTAAGCCGCTGGCCTTGCGGTGGGTGTGGCAGCTGGTGGGGGCCGGCCTAGCCCTGGCGCTGGGTACGGGGCTGCTGGCAGGCAGCTACCCCGCGTTCTACCTGTCGGGGTTCCAGCCGGCGGCCGTGCTGAAAGGCAAGCTGCCGACCAAGGCCGGGGACGTGTGGACGCGGCAGGGCTTGGTCGTGCTGCAATTCACGCTCTCGGTGCTGTTCATCGTGGCCGTGGTGGTGGTCAACGCGCAGCTGGCGTTTGTGCAGCGCCAACCGCTGGGCTACGATAAAGCACACGTGCTCCGCTTTGATACGGGCGGCAAGGCGGCGCGCCAGCAGGCGGCCTTTCTGAGCGAGGTGAAGCAATTGCACGGCGTTGTGCAGGGGTCTAGCGTCTTGGGCGGCTTCCTGGGGGGGCGCTACGTCTCGGAGATGAGCTGGCAGGGTAAGCGCTTGCCCGTAGGGACGATGCTGGTCAACTATGACCTGGTGGAAACGATGGGTATGCACCTGGTCGCCGGCCGCAGCTTTGCGCCGCAATTCCGCGCCGACAGCGCCGCCATCCTCGTCAACCAGGCCCTGGTGGCCGGCCTGGGGATGCCGGACCCCGTGGGCCAACAACTCGATGGCGCCCGCATCGTGGGCGTGGTCCGCGACTTCCACTACGAGTCCCTGCACGAAAAAATCAAACCCCTGCTCCTCAAGCTCGACCCCCTGATTAACACGGTGCTCGTGAAGGTCCAGCCGGGCGCGGAGCAGGCCACGATTGCGCGGCTTCAGCAACTGTACGCCGCCTACAACCCCGGCTTTGCGCTCGACTACACGTTTCTGGATGCCGACTACCAGGCCCAGTACGTGGCCGAGCGGCGGGTCGCCGTGCTCGCCCGCTACTTTGCCGGGCTGGCCATTCTCATTTCTGCCCTGGGTCTGCTGGGCCTGGCCGCCTTCACCGCCGAGCGGCGGCGCAAGGAAATCGGCATCCGCAAGGCCTTGGGCGCGAGCGAGCTGGGCATTGTGTGGCTATTAACCTGCAGCCTGACCTGGCTGGTCGTCGTAGCCATCGTACTGGCGCTGCCCCTCAGCTACCTGCTCCTGCAGCGGTGGCTGGAAGGCTTTTCCTACCGCGTGGCGTGGCAGTGGTGGTACTTCGCCGCAGCCGGCATGGGGGCCCTGCTCATTGCCTGGCTCACAGTAAGTGTGCAGGCCTGGCGAGCCGCCCGCCGCAACCCCGTACTGAGCCTGCGGGCAGAATAACACAAGACTGTCTATTTCTTCTCGGTGGCCTTTCATGACAACCGCAAGGCCACCGATGCCGGTAGAATTTTTGAGCGACGAGCTGGCCGCTCGTCACGGCCGCTACCACCACGACCCCAGCGCAGAGTAACTGGCCCGTCTATTCTGCTTTAGCTACCCAGACCATTTTGACTCTAGTGTTATCCTAGTAGGGCAAATCTAGCCGGTTGTCGGGTACAATCGCTTGAGTTTGATGCGGGCTTTCTCGGTAGTGAATTGCCAATTGGTAGGTGCTCCCAACTGATTACGGGCCAGCTGCCACGCGTGGCAGTGTGCTTGCAGCGTAGACCAGTCGGGCACCCGCTCCGGCAAGCCGTGGGTAAGCAAGGCGGCAAACTCGATTTCGGCCATGTTGAGCCACGAGCCATGCTTGGGGGTGAAGACGAACTCGACCCGCTGTAGCAGCGCGTGGGCCCGCACCGGGTCGAAGACCTCGTAGAAGGCCGCCGGCTGGTGGGCCGACAAGTTGTCGAGCACTAAGGTCATGCGCTCGACTTGGGCGTAGTCCTGCTCCAGCAGGCGGGCCACCACGCGGGCGAAGGTGAGCCGGTCGTGGCGGTCCTCGACCTGTACGCGGCGGCGACCGGCAAGCGGCTCGTGTAGCATGTACACTTGGGCCACGCCTTGGCGGTGGTACTCGCAATCGTAGCGGGTGCTGCCGTCAGGTAGCGTGAGCGGGGTGCGGCTTTCGCGCAGCAACTGTTTGGGCGACTCGTCCAGGCACACCACCGGCCGGGCCGCGTCGTAGGGCCGCTGGTACACGTCCAACACCCGCTCCATTTGGCAGACAAAGGCCGCGTTCTGAACGGGCGGAATCACCCACATCTGCCGCTTCCAGGGCTGTAATTCGTTTTTTGAGCACCCGTCCCACCATCGCCGCGCTGGCCTGGGGCAACACCTGAAGCGTAACCAGGCGGTCAGCCAGCAGGCACAACGTCCAGTGGGCGTGGCCGGCGGGCGGGGCCGAGCAAGCGGTGGCGGCCAGGTAGGCCTCCACCTCGCCCGTGTATTTGCTGGCCGGCCACCGCTGGCGCGGCTGTCCGTGCAAAGCCGCGTCCACGCCCGCTTCGCAGGCCCGCTGGCGCAGGCGTTCGAGCGTGCGCGTACTCACCCCGTAGGCCTGGCTGGTTTGCGCGTCGCCCCAGCCCAGGCCGTTCGTGGCCACGGCCAGCAGGCACTGCGCCCGTACCAATCGGGCGCTGGCCACGCGCCGCTGCTGCACCAACTCCGTCAGCGAGGTCTGTTCGTCGGCCGTCAACGTTAATACATAGTACTTTGCCATCTGTCAGGTCGTTTTACCCGACAATATACTAGATTTACTCTACTAGAGGTCACTGTTCTTAGAATGCGGCTCTATAATCTCTAGAATGAGCCTGCCAGTGAGTTGGGGCAAAGAATGCAGGCAAAGTATCTTTGAGGTCAGCACTTGTTAGCGGATTCTCATGCCTACTCACCAATACAATCTATTTTCTGACCCCCTTGAGGATTCGGTAATTGCTGCTTTTCCGCAATTCGAAGGCAGCGAGATAGAGTATAAGTCAGCGAGAGGCGGTTTTCCTGGGGCCTTCTGGGAAACCTACTCGGCGTTTGCTAATACAGAAGGCGGGCTGATTGTCTTGGGGGTAAAGGAGGAGGCAATCAATAGGTTTGTTCCTGACGGGCTGACGCTGGTTCAGACTCAACGCTTCCGCCAGGACTTCTTTGACACCCAAAACAACCGGAACAAGATTAGTGCGGACCTGCTGAAGGACGCGAATGTGCGGCACATTCCGGTTCCAGACCAGCCCGACCAGTATTTTCTGGTTTTTGATATACCGCGGGCTAACCGTGAGCAGATGCCCGTTTATGTAGGCCTCGACCCTAACACTGGGACATACAAGCGCCGCGACAGTGGCGATTATCGCTGCAACCGCGACGCCGTGCGCCGCATGATTGCCGACAGCGATGCCAACGTGCCCGCCGACAGCCGCATTCTGCGTGGATTCGTCTACCCCGACGATTTAGACCTGCGCAGCATCCAGCAATTTCGGCAACTGATGAGCACTACCCGGCCAGGGCACACGTGGCTGGCCGAAGATGATTTAGGACTGTTGCGCAAACTAGGCGCCTACCGCCAAGACCGGCAAAGCAAGCAAGAAGGGCTGACGCTGGCCGGGGTGTTGATGTTTGGCAAAACAGAAGCCATTCACGACCCTGAATGTGCCCCGCAGTTCTTTCCCGATTATCAAGAGGTGTTGACGCAAGACCCTGAAGTACGCTGGACTGACCGACTCTACCCTGATGGCACCTGGGAAGCCAACTTATTTCAGTTCTTCCGCATGGCGTGGCCCCGTATCTCAGCCGGGTTACCGCGCCCATTCCAACTAAAAAACGGTCAGCGTCAAGATGAAACGCCAGCTCATACTGCCTTGCGTGAGGCGTTTATCAACTCGCTGGTTCATGCCGATTATAGCGCGCCCGGCAGCTTGGTGAGCATTCGCCGAACCCACGGTTTTCAGTTTACCAACCCAGGTACGCTACTCGTGTCGATGAGGCAGTACTACGAGGGCGGCACTAGTATCTGCCGTAATAAATCGCTACAGCGAATGTTCAGCTTTATCGGCGGCGCGGAGCAGGCTGGTAGTGGAGCCGACAAAATCGTGCGGGGCTGGGAAAGCGCCCGCTGGATGCGGCCCTACCTAGACGTGCGCGATGAGCCTGACCGTGTGACGCTGGAGCTAGAAATGGCGAGTATTCTATCGGGGCAGGCGCATGAACGGCTACACGAGGCGTTTGGCGAACGGGCTGCTGCTTTATTTGGCGATGCCCTGACCGTGCTTTCCATTGTAGCCCTAGAAGACACTGTTACTCACCGAAGCTTGCGCTACCGGGTGAATATGCACGCGGCCGACCTGTCGGGCTTGCTAAAGACCCTCTGCCAGGAGGAGTTCTTGGTTTCTACGGGCCGGGGCCCTGGTACTACTTATGCGCTGAATGAAGACGATAGCGTTGCCCCACAGGAGACTAGCTCAGTTGGGAATGAGAAAAACTCCTTACAGAAGGCAGTGATTGCTACTGATAAGATGGAGAGCTTGAGCCAAAAGATGGAGACTTCTTACGGAAATCTGGAGACCTCCACCAAAAAACTGGAGACTTCGAGCGAAAACCTGGAGACTTCCGCCGAAAACCTGGAGACTTCCATTAAAAACTTGGATACCACCGGGAATGAGCAGGGTCAAGTGCCCGCTTCAGTGAAGCTAGAACAGACCCTGCTGGAAGCAGCAAAACAGGGTTGGCGCTCGTTACCGGAACTGGCTGAAGCCACCAGTAAGAACGGCAAGTATTTAATAAATGAGGTCATACCGGCTCTGATAAAAGCTGGAAAGCTGGAACGACGCTTTGCCCCCAACCACCCGCGCCAAGCCTACCGCACAGTGCATTGATTTAGCTGACTGTAGAAATCAGTAGTCTGCTTGGATGGCACAAAACCTGTCAAAAAGCGTCTGCATAGCCTCAAAATGCTCGTCACTGCGTAAAGAGTCTAAATCAAAGCTCAAGCAGGCCTCCTCATTACTGGGTGAGAAGTAGTTAGTGTAAATCAGGACCTCTTGAATCTGGTCCTCTTCCAGCGGATACTCCCGAAGTTCGGGGTCATGGCTATCAAGCAGGAACTGCTTGAAACACCCTTGCACTACAGGCCGCATCAAATTCTGAACGGTGCCGAGTAGAGCCAACACCTCATTGATTTTAATATCCGCCGTAGCCGCGCTGGCATAGTAGATGCTACCATTAGCGTGCGCCATGTCATTGCGGTCATCCACAAGCTTTTTCAGCTTACCGATGTGCTGACGTTCGCAGTCAACGAGACGCAATAGGTTGAAAACGGCCCGCTCTTGCATCCGACTGAAGCTGAACGGGGAAGACGCTTTTAAAATCTTATCCTTGTCCTCATCCTGATGCAATAGCAGGGCACTTTCTAATAAGACCTTCCGATTACCCTTAATCTGCCAGACCGCGCAGTACACGCAGCTCATGAAGAGCATGTGATAAGCCAGCAGCGCGAATTGGTATTGTCCATTCGCATAGTTCTGCTCAAAAGCTTGCCAGAGAAAGCCTACGTATTCCTGCTCCTGCTCATTTTTGAACCTGCGGGGCAAGTAGTCCAGGATGCGGGCGGCTTCTTCCATTGTCGTAGCCGTTTAATTAGCCATCACCGCTGCGCCCCAGACCCGGCCGATGGCGTCCCGCACCCGTTGCTCCATCAAGTCAATTAGCTCTCGGTTGGCCGCCACTAGCCGCTGCTCAGTTTCTATGGCCACCACCAGCCGGCGTTGGGTGTCAAGGGGGGGTAGGGCAAACTTGAATCGCAGAACATCATTTCTGGTAATGTTGGCGTCCTTTCGGGTACTGTTCGCAACCTGTTTCCAGTACTCTCTGGAGCTTACTAGCGTGTAATTCAAAAAGTACGGGTCCACGTCTTCATTTGGCAAAAGCGCCGTCATAGCCTGATTCTGCGTGGCTTCGATTTCCAACACGCCGCTTCGGCCAATCTGCTTAAAGCCGCCATACATAGCCACAAGGACTGTCCCAACTGGTAGAATCTGCAACGAGGTTTCTTGTAATGCCAAATTTGTGATGCACTCCTCTGTTGCTCGTAGAGGCCCGTCATTCAAATCGAGGGTTTTGACCCAAGGGATAGTCCCGCCCTCGAAATAATCTTTCCGGTCGCGACTTGGTGTTGTTCCCGACCTGGTTTTGAAAACCTCCCCCAACTCCACCACAGGCCAAGCCGCATCCACAGCGATGCGGGGCTGGTATGCAGCCAGCACCTGCCGGGCTCCATCGAGCACGCGCTGGTAGCCCGCGATTTCGGCCACGATGGCCTGCTGCACGGACAGGGGGGGTAGGGGAATTTCAAAATCTTCTACCACGCTACGCGGCACCCGTTGCAACCCCCCGGTGCCAGTCATGCGTGAAACAGCACTTTCTTTAAACTGCGTGGAGGAAATGAAATAGTAAACTAGTTCAGGTAGTATTTGCTCACTCGGTCGCAGAACATAGAATTCACTCGAACCTAATGCCATACCGTTCAATAGATTCTTGGCAACTCCGGCTTTTCCGTTCTCAAAACAAGGTGTGACCTTAGCGAGAAGCACGTCATTGTTCTTGAAATAAGTATAGCCTTTATCCTCGACCCCGCTCAAAAGTCTTGTCTGCTTAGCAACGAAGCTGATACGATTCTCTTCCACGTCTTGCATCGGCACAAACGACACTTCAGTATTTGGCGAGTACTTATTCAGCTCAGACTTTTTAGGATTAATTTCACAAACTTCTCCTAAAGTCACGATAGGAAAGGTAGATGTAATGGTCACACCTTCCCGATACCGTTCCCCGCTCAGGTTCCAATCTCCGTTCTCCCCGATGCGGCTTTTGCTCACCAAGTGCAGCCCAGCCAAGTCGGAAACGGTCTGTCCCAGGGCACTTTTGCGCAAGTGGTGAAACCAGGTGCGGAGCTGGGCCGCGGCGGCGGGCAGCTCCGAGCCGGTCGTTTCGCGGCGTTGCGCCCCGAGGCCAAAGCCGTCGTTCGCGATTTTGACGAACAGTACCTCGTCGGCGTGGGGCGCGAGGCGCTTGTCGAGCAGCAGCACCGACGTTTTCACGCCGCTGTAAGGCTGAAACACGCCGGCCGGCAAGCTCACCACCGCCACCAGCCCCTGTTGCCGCACCAATTGCTGGCGCAGCGCCCGGTAGGCGGTGCCGCTCTGGAAAATGATACCCTCGGGCACGATGATGGCCGCCCGGCCCTGGGGCGAAAGGTGCTCGGCAATATAATCCACGAACAGCACCTCGGAGCGGTTGGAAGGCATCGAAAACCGCTTATGCGGCCGGATGCCGCCCTTGGGCGACATGAACGGCGGATTGGCCAGAATCACATCGAAAGTGTCGTTCCAGTGCGCTTCGCTTGTGAGCGTGTCATACTCCTCGATGCGCGGCTCGGGGAAGCCGTGCAGGTAGAGGTTGGCCAACGAGAGGCGCACCATGTCGGGCGAGATGTCGTAGCCCTGGAAGTTGCGCACGAGGCGGGCGCGCTCGTCGGGCGTGAGCGTGTCGCCAGGGCGCTGCCGTTGGTTGTGGGCCAGGATGTGCTTGTAGGCCGAAATGAGAAAGCCGGCCGTGCCGCAGGCGGGGTCAAGCACGGTTTCGTGCTTTTGCGGGTCAATCACCGCCACCAGAAAATCAATTAGGTGTCGCGGGGTGCGGAACTGGCCCGCGTCGCCCTGCGCCCCCAGCACTGAGAGCAGATATTCAAAGGCATCGCCCAGCCGCTCGGAGTGGTCGTAGCTGAAGGCATTGATTTCCTTGAGAAAGGCCCGCAACGTTTCGGGGTCGCGGTAGGGCAGGTAGGCATTTTTGAAGATGTCGCGGAACAGCGTGGGCACGCCGGGGTTCTCGTTCATCTTCCCGATGGCTTCGGAATAGAGATTGAGCACGTCCTGCCCGCCCATGCCGGGGGCCATGAGCTGCGCCCACCCAAAGCGAGCAAACTGCCCAGCGAAGAAGGTGCGCTTGCCGTTCAGCTCCTCCGACTCAGCGTCCATGTCATCCATGAACTTGTAAATCAGCGCAATGGTAATCTGCTCTACCTGCGACTTGGGGTCGGGCACTTTGCCCACCAGAATGTCGCGGCAGGAGTCTATTCGGCGTTTAGTTTCGGTATCGAGCACTGGAAAGCGAAAAGTGTCAGGGAGCACCAGCTACCGGCTTATAAAAAGCGGTTCAGCGGCACATAGTCCTTGATGTAGGTAGGAATGATGTTACGCCAGCCGGCTGGCACGGCCTTGTAGTCGGCCATGCCAAAGCTAGGGTTAGTATTCAGGTCGGTAAGGTGGCCATCGGCCAGGATGGTACGCAGCCGCCCATCTGTGATGTAGGCTTTGAAAAAGTACTTCATGGCCACGATGTGCTCGGCATCGGCCGGCTTGTAGTCGAGCACAAATCGGTCAAATTCTTCCTCCAGCAGCTCATCCTTCGATTTGAAGGAAGGAATACGGCCGAAGGCTTTTTCCAGCACTTCGCGCACGCTCAGGCGGCGGTCCACGCCGGCGGCGCGGCGCAGCTTTTCGAGGTTGAAATATTCCTGGGGCTTGTCAAAAAAGGTCTTGACCAGATACTCGGTCGCCTGCTCCCACTGCCCGGTCTCTACCTGGCGGCGCAACACCTCATCGGCCTTCACCTGGTCCTCGAACTTTTCGAAGAACATGCGGTCAACCTTCATTCCCTCCAGGCCGATAAACTGCTCTTCCAGAGTGCGCACTCCATCGGCCTCAGTGGTCTCGTAGGAGCCGGTCGAGGGTTGGTCCCCACCGAAATCGTCATCACGCCGGGCGGTGGCAGCGCGGGCCGGCAGCTTCAGCACCTGGTCATAGTTGAACCTCTCCTCGAAGTACTCGCAGTTGGCGAAGAAGTCGAACAACTTGAAGGCCGTTTTGCGGGGGTGGCGCACTAGCTCGTGCTGACTTTCGTCGCGCAGTTCTTCAAGGAAGTTATGCTTGCGAGTGCCCCGGCCCTTCATCTGCACAAACTCCGTGGGCGAGAAGATGGGCCGCATCAGGGCCAAATTCAAAATATCAGGACAGTCGTAGCCCGTGGTCATCATGCCCACCGTCACGCACACGCGGGCCTTACTCGTGCGGTATTCAGGAAGAAAATTGGCCGTGCCCAGCAGCTTGTTGTTGGCGAAGTTGATGGTGTACTGCTGCGCACCCGACACCTGCGAAGTTACTTGGACCGCAAAATCGGACTGGTAGCGGCCAGGGTGAACCTTATCGGCCAGTTCGTTGAGCAACTGGGTGAGCTTGGCTGCGTGCGCCTGGCTCACCGCGAACACGATGGTTTTGCCAAATTCCCCACTCACGGGGTCCAGCAACCCGTGGCGCAGCAGCGTCTCGCAAAACACGCGGTTGGTGTTTTCCGAAAAGAACTTCTTCTCGAAATCGCGCTGGAAGTAGGTTTCTTCTTCCTCATCGCTGGCCTCCTGTTGCGCCAGCGCGGCGTAGCCCTCATCAGATAGTAGCTGCGTGGTAATGTCGGTGCGGGCGTCCACCACCACCGGGTTTATTAGAAAGCCGTCGCGTACTCCATCCAGCAACGAGTAGCGGGAAGTAGGCTGCCCGGACTCGCAGCCGAAGGTGCGGTAGGTATCCAGCATCAGGCGGCGCTCCAGCTCCCGCGGGTCGCGAGAAGTGGGTTGGGCTGTGTCGAAGCGTTTGAGATAGTCACGAGGCGTAGCCGTGAGACCCAGCTTGTAGCCAATGAAGTACTCGAACACGGCCCGCGCGTTGCCGCCTATGGAACGGTGCGCCTCATCAGAAATCACCAGGTCAAAGTCAGTCGGCGCGAACAGCCGCTGGTACTTGCCATTGAATAGCAGCGACTGCACGGTTGTGACCACAATTTCAGCCTTACGCCAGTCGTCGCGCTGCTCTTTGTAGATGACAGACTTGGCGTCGTTTTTCAGCAACTGCACGAAGGCTTTGTTGGCCTGCTCTTCCAGTTCCAGGCGGTCCACCAGAAACAGTACTCGCCGGGCGTTCCCCGTGCGCAGGAACAGCTTGATAACGGCTGCCGCCGTGAGCGTCTTGCCGGTGCCGGTGGCCATCTCGAACAGAAATCGACTATGCCCCTCCTTCACCATCTCCTGCAATCGCCGCACCGCCCGCAACTGATACTCGCGCAGAAAGCGCAGCTTGTTCTTCTCGACGAAGTCTGGCCGCTCCGCCTCATTTTTCCAGCCGGCTTCATTCGCGTAGCTCGGCTGTTGCGTCAGGGCGATATAATCCCCCTCGACGGCTTCGCTCACCAGCTTTTCGGGGTTGGGCTCAAACTTCTTGTAGCCCGCTACCGACTCCGGGCCCGGAAAGCGCGAAATGACATAGGGGCTGCCCTGCGTCAAGTCCCAGAAGTAATGCAGGTTGCCATTAGATAGCAGCACGAACCGGCAGTTCTGGGAACGGGCATATTTGCGGGCCTGCTCCTTGCCGACGAGCGGACTCTTATCCTCGGCCTTAGCTTCTAGCACAATCAACGGCGCGCTTTTCTCGTCCAGCAGCAAAAAATCAACGAAGCCATTTTTGATGCTCTCGAAGTCATCGCCCAACGCCGATACCTGGGCCGTAGTCAGCTTCACGTTCGGCTCCAGCACAATGTTGGCCTTACCCGCCTCAGAATCGAAGAACTGCCAGCCAGCTTCCTCTAGCAGCTTGTTGATTTTGATTCGGGCAGTTGCTTCCTTATTGGCCATCTGTTGCAGTGTTGTTCTTAGCTACTCAATGGCGAGCAACAAACCACTTGTGTAATTTACTGTGTAATTCAAAACCAAAACAGCCGCCTAGCATATAAGCTAAACGGCTGTTAGTCAATGAGCGAGAAACGAGGTTCGAACTCGCGACCCCCAGCTTGGGAAGCTGATGCTCTACCAACTGAGCTACTCTCGCCTGACTGGCTTGGTGGCACGAATTTACGCCACAGAATTGGCTTTGCAAGCGGCTGGCTATTGGGGTAACACCAAACCGGGGCGCACCGTAGTGCTGGCATTCATGGCTGCTCCCCGTCCCCTACCCCCCGCCACGCGCCGCTTCGTGGGCTGGCTGCTGCTGCTGGCCGGGGTGCTGCTGGCGCTGGGCGTGCTGCTGCAAATCGGTATTGCCGTGTACCTAAGCAAGGAAAATGGCTTCGATGCCGTGGGCTGGCCGCGGCTGGGCACGCTGGCTTTGGGGCTGGCCGCGGCGGCCGTGCTGGCTTACTATGGCCGGCTACTGCGCCGCTCGGGCAACCCGTCCTAGGGCGGAATATGCTGGTTGGCCCTGACCTTTGCCCTTCTAATATTTTACGCTAGCCTGACCGCCGGCTCCTATCCCCTCATGTCTTCTCCCCTTCGGATTACCCTGGCCAAAGCCACCCCCGCCGTGGCGGCGCAACTGGCCGAGCTGGGCCGGCAAACGTTTCACGACACCTTCGCCGCCGACAACCGGCCCGAAGATATGGCCGCTTACGAAGCAGAAGCTTTTGGGCCTGAACAGCAGCTGGCCGAGCTGCAAGACCGCGAAAACACCTTTCTGCTGGCCTTCATGAACGCCGAACTGGTGGGCTACGCCAAGCTGCGCGACAACTCCAGCCTGGGCCTGCGCGAGGGGCAGGACCCGGCCGGCCGCCTCGAAATCGAGCGGCTCTACGTGCGCCACGACTGGCTGGGCACTGGTCTGGGCGCCGCGCTGATGCGCGGCGCGCTGGCGCTGGCTGAGCAGCTGCACTGCGTGGCCGTGGTACTGGGCGTGTGGGAAAAAAATACCCGCGCGCTGGCGTTCTACCAGCGCTTCGGGTTTAAGCAGATTGGCTCGCACCCGTTTCAACTGGGGCAGGACGTGCAGACCGACCTGATTCTGCGCAAGGGTCTGGCGGGCCGGCGGCTGGCGTAGCTTTGCCGCCATGCCGCGCGTTTTCTTTTCAGGCTTGTTGGACTGCCTCGCCCTTGGGACGGCGGGCCCGCGCCGCGGGAATCGTCTTTCGGGGCTGCTGCTGGCCTTGCTGCTGGGGACAGGCTGCTCGCCGCAGCGCGGCGACCCTGCCAGGGCCGCTGCCCCGCTGGGCACGGGCCACTTCGAGGGCAGCGTGAGGCTGAAAGAAGGGTCAGCAGCGTCGTTTAAGCTGGTGCTGGAGCTGCGCCACCCGCGCGCTGGCCACTACGAGGCGGAGGTGCTGGCCCCCACTCGACCGGGCCTGAGTTTCGTGGCCGATTCGGTTGATTTTCAGGCACCCACGCTGCGCCTCACCCGGCCCGGCCAGCCCAGCCAGCGCCTGGCACTGACCCGCGAAGGCGACTTCTGGCGCGGCACCCTGACGCTGGATTCGGCCCAGGCGCCGGTGTTGCTGCTGCGGCGCGGCACCCCCGCGCCGGCCACCTACCGCGTAAGCCGGCTCCGTGAGCCGGCGCTGGGCGCTGGCCCGCTGCTCTTTGCCCCCGCCGACGAAACTATGGCCGGCCCCGCGCTGGCCCTCTTGCCGGCCCCCCAGCACGCGGCGCTGGCCCTGCGTTGGGCCGATGCGCTGGCGCGGGCCGGCGTCATTGTGCTACTCCTACCCCCCCCGGCCGACACCGCCGCCGACCTGCTCGCGGCGCAGGCCGCCCTGCGCCAGCTGCGCGCCACGCCCGGCGCCGACACCGCCCGGCTGGGCGTGTGGGCCACCGCCGGCCGAGCCGCCAGTCTGGCGGCCGGCCTACCCGGCGCAGGACCGCCCCAGCCTAATTTTCTGGTTCTGCAACAGCTGGCCAACAGCCGGGCGCTGCGGCCATCGCTACGGCAGCTGCCGGCCGCGCGCTCGGTACTGGGCCTCTACGATGAGGAGGCGCCGGGCAGCCGCCGCGCCAGCGCCGCTCTGCGCGCAGCGCTGCCACAGCGGCAAGGCCACCGGGTGCGGGTGGTGCCCGCCGCGGCAGCCGGCGCTGCCGTAGCCGACTGGCTGAGCCCCGCAGGGGACTAGGACAGCTTGCCGCGCGGCGGGGGGTAGAGGATTTCATTAGCCATATCAGCTTGGCTGTTAATGAAATGAACTGCCCTACCCCCCTCCTGGCTCCAGCTTAAGGCTTAAGTTCCAGCACCACGGCGGTTTTGGCCGGTAGCTGAAGAATGGCGATGCTGGCCAGGTCTTCTCCCGTCAGCACGTTGCGGGCCTTGGTGAAGCCCTTGGTGCGCTCCGCGAAGCGGGCGGTGGGCAGCGCGACGGGCTTGTCGGTCGAGTTGGTGGCCACCAGCACGGTGCCGGCCGGGCCGTAGCGAAAGTACACGTATTGCCCATCCTGGGGCAGATATTGCATGAGCTGGCCGCTGCTCAGGGCCGGGTGGGTACGCCGGTAGGTGGCCAGGGTGCGCACGAATTGAAAGGCTTCGTTTTCGCGGGCCGTGCGGCCGGCAGCCGTGAACTTGTCCTGCGTGTCGCCGGCGAAGCCGCCGGGAAAGTCGCGCCGCACCTCGGCGTCGCTGGGGTTCTTGAAATTCTTCATCAGAATCTCGGTGCCGTAGTACATACACGGGATGCCGCGCGTGGTCAGCAGCCAGGTCAGGCCCATTTTGTACTTGTCGAAATCTTCGCCGATAGTCGACAGATAGCGGTCGTGGTCGTGGTTGTCGAGAAAGGTCACGAGCTTGGCCGGGTCCTGATACACCGCATCCTGGGCCAGCGCCTCGTACATGCGCTGCGGGCCGCTGCCCTCCTTCAGCCCCTCCACGATGGCGCCTTCGAGCACGAAATCCAGGCCGCCCGGCTGGTTGGATTTGAAAGGAAAGCTGATGTTATTCTTGACGTAATACGACTGGTCGACCACGTTATTGACCGACGACTCGCCGAACAGGTGAATGCGCGGGTATTCCGTGAGCAGCGCCTTATTGCAGCGGTTCATAAATGGCTGGTCGTTATACATATACGTATCGACGCGCCAGGCATCAACGCCGAAGTTCTCTACCGTCCAGATGGCGTGCTGAATCAGGAAATTGGCCAGGTAGGGATTCGACTGATTTAAGTCCGGCAGGAAGGGCACAAACCAGCCGTCGAGCGTGACTTTGCGGTCAATTCGCGAGGCGTGCGGGTCGGTGATGGGCTGCTGGCGGTAGGACGTGTTGGTGTAGGTCGGCCACTGATGCAGCCAGCTTTTCATCGGCAAATCCTGAATAAACCAGTGCGTGTTGCCCACGTGGTTGTACACTGCGTCCTGCACCACCTTCAGGCCCGCCGCGTGGGCCTGCCGCACAAACGCCTGGTAGCCGACATTGCCACCCAGGCGCCGGTCGATGGCGTAGTGGTCGGTGAAGCCGTAGCCGTGGTAGGAGGAGCGCTGGGCACCGCCCTCATCGGTCAGGGGCTGATTATTCTCCAGCACCGGCGTAAACCAAATGGCCGTTACGCCCAAATCCTTCAGGTAAGGCAGGTGCTGGGCGGCGCCGGCCAAATCGCCGCCGTGGCGCAGGAATGGGCTAGCGCGGTCGGCGCTGGGGTCGCGCATATCGGCAAATTTGTCGTTGCTGGGGTCGCCGTTGGCGAACCGGTCGGGCATGGCCAGGTAGATAAAATCCGCATCCGTGACGCCCTGGCCTTTGGGCGTGTTGTCCCGCGCTTGCAGCTCAAAGGCCCGCGTGAGCGTCTGGGAGCCGCTTTTGCCCACGATTTGCAGCTTGCCGGGCTTGGCCGTGGGTGCAATAACGAGGTCGAGGAAGGCGTAGTTAGGATTTTCCACCTTGCTGGCCTTCACCAGCTTCACCCCCGGATACTGCACCGAGTAAGTCAGCGTGCCGGCGCGGGGGCCGTACACGAGCAGTTGCACGTTCGGGTTTTTCATGCCCACCCACCAATTGGTCGGGTTTACGCGCGTGATGCTAGCGGGCTGCGCCAGGACGAGGGTTGACAGGAAAAGCAGGGGTAGGAGCAGCGCATAGATTTTTCGCATGACGTTGATTGAAGAGTAAGGGACCGGAGGGGGTTTAGCAAAGCTTTGCCAAAAGTAAGGGGGTAGGGAATCCGGCGCCGCCAAGCGGCCCGACCGGTCTGACGGCTGCGCCAG
>NZ_CAXTEF010000007.1:0-129475 GCF_964243305.1 uncultured Hymenobacter sp. | reverse complement strand
GGGGTAGGGAATCCGGCGCCGCCAAGCGGCCCGACCGGTCTGACGGCTGCGCCAGGCCCAGGCGCGGGGCTCTGCCCCGTGCCTGATTGGTTTTCGGCCTCCGGCCGGGCCGCGCCGTTGGCGCCGTTCGGTCGTTGCCGCTCGTTACTGCTGCTGGCCTCATTCTGTCGTCGTTCTGCCAGCCAGAGGCCGGAAACCAGTTAGGCACGGGGCAGAGCCCCGCGCCAGACATGAGCCAGACATGACTATCGTTTGACGACTCGCTGACGGCACTGGCGTAAACCAGTCGGACCGCCACGCGGCGCTACACCAGTAGCAGGCCTTTTTCGCGCAGCAGCGCCCAGGCTGGGCCGCCCGCGAAGCTTTCCCAGGCTGCCGGGCCACCCGGAAACTCCCGCACCGCCTCTTTCAACAGCACTTTGGTATCGTAGTCCTGGCTGAGGCGAGTAAGCAGCACGTGCAGCCAGCGGCCGGCCACTTCGTCAATTTTGACTTCAAAGTCCTCGGCCTGCTCGTAGCAGGTGAGCACGGCGCGGCGGCTTTCCCTACCCCCCCCTTCCAGCCGAAGCGCCGGCGCGTTGCCCAGCCAGAACAGGCGCAGGTTCTGCTTCGCAAAATCCGGCTTGGCGGGCGCTTGCAATGCCTGTGCTATCAGCTGGCGCGGCACCGTGGTTTTGGGCGTTTTGAAGTCAAACCAAAAGCTCAGCGGCTCGGCCAGGTTCACGCCGTGGAGGTAGTTGTAGAGCGCCTTGGCCAGGCCGGGGCCGAAGGTCTCGTGGTCGGCGCCGGTGGGGTCGTCGTGCCAGAGGTCGTTCCAGGCGAAGTCGCCCGGCTCGGGGCCGATGGCCGCCACCTGATACCGGGCCGGGTTTTTCCCGACCGGCGAGTGGGCCGTCATCGAGAAGCGGTGCCAGTAGCCCGACTGCACCACGCCGGCCGCGAAGAGCTGCCGCACAACTTCCAGCGAGTCAACGGTTTCCTGCGCTGTCTGGGTCGGAAAGCCATACATCAGATAAGCGTGCACCATGATGCCGGCCTGCGTGAAGCCCTCGGCTACCCGCGCCACTTGGGCGATAGTGACGCCCTTCTCCATGAGTGCCAGCAGCCGGTCCGAGGCCACTTCCAGCCCGCCGCTGACCGCGATGCAGCCGCTGGCCGCCAGCAGCCGGCACAGGTCGGGCGAGAAGGTTTTCTCGAAGCGGATGTTGCCCCACCAGGTGATGCTGACCTGCCGTTTGAGCAACTCCACGGCTAAATCGCGCAGGGCCAGCGGCGGGGCGGCCTCATCGACGAAATGAAAGCCGGTCTGCCCGGTTTGCCGGATGATTTGCTCGATGCGGTCTACGAGCAGGGCGGCGGGCGCCGTTTCGTAGCGCCCGATGTAGTCCAGCGTCACGTCGCAGAACGAGCAGCGCTTCCAGTAGCAGCCGTGGGCCACGGTGAGCTTGTTCCAGCGCCCGTCGCTCCAGAGGCGGTGCATGGGATTCAGCACCTCAATGACGCTCAGGTATTTATCCAGCGGCAGGCCGCTGTAGTCGGGCGTGCCGACCTCCGGGTGCGGGATGTCGGGGTGGGGATGATTGAGGTACTCGACCTCGCCAAGCGAGTTGCGCCGGAAGGTGCGCTGTAATAATCGGTCGTCATGCTGAGCCCCGCGAAGCATCTTCTCGCCGCCGAACGACGCAATACCTGTTTGATTGCTGCTCGTTGAGGCGTGGTAGGATGCTTCGCGGGGCTCAGCATGACAGGATAAATATTCCAGCAGTCGCAGCCAGGGCCCCTCGCCGTCATCGAGCGTCAAATAATCGATGTAGTCAAAAAACCGCGGCTCCCGAATCTGGCGCAGCTCGGTGTTGGGGTAGCCGCCGCCCATCACCGTCACGACTGCCGGCCGCGCTTGCTTGATGCGCTGGGCCAGCCGCAAGGCGCCGTAGAGATTGCCGGGAAAGGGCACCGTGAAGCCGACGACATCAGGCTGCGTCTCGGCCAAAACCTGGTCCAGCAGCTCCAGCAGCATGGTATCGACCAGATTGGGCGCCGCCTGCAAGGCCTCGTGCAGCGGCTCGAAGCTCGTGGCCGACATCGCCAGGCTCTCAGCGTAGCGTGAGAAGCCAAACTGCGGGCCCACGGTTTCCTTGAGCAAATCGGCCAAATCTTCCAGGTAGAGCGTGGCCAGGTGCCGGGCCTGGTCGTGCAGGCCCATCGTGCCGAAGGCGGCTTCCAGGTCGCCCACATGGTCGAAGCGGGCGGCTTCGGGCAGGTAGCGGCCGTGGCAGATGCGCGCGGCCAGGGTCAGGTCCTTGTTCTGCAAAAAGCGGATGACCGGGGCGATGGTGCTTTCGTAGCGGCGGCGCAGGCGCAGCATCCGCGCCGCGTTGTCGCTCAGCTCAAAACCCTGGTTTTCAATCTTATCGAACACCTGACCCAGCCCTTCGGCCGAAAACAGCCGCAAGACCAGCAGCAGCCCCATATCCGCTTGCTCCACGGCAT
The DNA here is from genome assembly GCF_964243305.1 of uncultured Hymenobacter sp. Classification (GTDB taxonomy): domain Bacteria; phylum Bacteroidota; class Bacteroidia; order Cytophagales; family Hymenobacteraceae; genus Hymenobacter. The sequence goes on along the minus strand of NZ_CAXTEF010000007.1, from coordinate 126,985 downwards.
AGCCGCGGGCGCCCTGCAAAAACCCCTTGATGTAGGCCGTGGCCGGGTAGGGCGTGTTGAGCTGCGTGAGCGGGGGCGTGAGCAGCAGAATGCGAGGCGAGGCGGAAGGCACGGGGTTTAAACCCAGCACAGGGGGTAGGGGTTCAGTTCGGGGGTAAAGGCCGGCCGGCAATTCCTACCCCCCTCTTACTCCCTGAAGTGCCCGAACAACGGGCTGCGCTGTCGCCAGTCCTGCACTTTAGCGGCGATTTCGGCCAGACCGGGGTTGTGGATGCTGCCCAGGTGCGTAGTCTGAAACTGTCGGTGCGGCTGGTAGCTGCCATCCTCCACGGCCCGCCCGACTTGCTGGTAGGCATCCCGAAACGGCACGCCGGCCAGAATCAGCTGGTTGATGTTCTCGACCGAGAAAATCGGGTCGTATTTGCTCTGCTCGATAACACCGGCCTTCACCTGAATTTCGGGCAAGGCAAACAGGAGCAAATCAAGCAGATTGGCAAACTGCATCATCGGCCCGAACAATAGCTCTTTGAGCAGCTGAAAGTCGCGGTGGTAGCCACTGGGCAGGTTGCTCGTGGCTAGGATAATATCATTCGGCAGCGCTTGCAAACGGTTGGCGTGGGCCCGCACCAACTCAAACACATCGGGGTTTTTCTTGTGGGGCATGATGCTGGAGCCGGTCGTGAACTCCTGGGGCAGAGTCACGAACCCCAAATCCTGGCTGTTGTAGAGCACCAAATCATAGGCCAGCTTGCCCAGCGTACCGGCCGCGCCGGCCAGGGCGAAGGCGAGGGTTTTCTCGGTTTTGCCGCGCAGCATCTGCGCGCCCACGGCGCTCACCGCCACTTGGCCGAAGCCCAGTTCCTGCGTCGTCATGGCCCGGTCAATCGGGAAGCTGCTGCCGAAGCCCGCGCCCGAGCCCAGCGGGTTCTGGTCGGCCACGCGGTGCGCCGCCTCAAACAAGGCCAAATCCAGGAGCAAGTGCTCGGCATACGCCGAAAACCAGAGCCCGAAGCTGCTGGGCATGGCCGCCTGAAAATGGGTATAGCCGGGTAGCAAATCGGCCTGGTGCCGCTCGGCCTTGACCAGCAACACTTCGGCCAGCGCCAGCATCTTGGCGGCCATGCGCGCCGCGTAATCCTTGATAAAGAGCTGAATAGCCGTCAGTACCTGGTCGTTGCGCGAGCGGGCGGTGTGGATTTTCTTGCCCGCGTCGCCGAACTTCTCAGTCAGGTAAAACTCGATTTTGGAGTGCACGTCCTCAAACTCCGCCTCAATCTGAAACTCGCCCGCCGCGACTTGCGCCAGCAGCTCGTCCAGCCCCGTGAGCAATTGCGCCTGCTCTTCGGCGGAGATAAGGCCCACTTTTGCCAGCATGTTGGCCTGGGCCTTCGAGGCCACGAGGTCGAAATACGCCAGGTGCAGGTCTAATTCCTGGTCTTGACCGACAGTAAATTTCTCAATGGTTTCGTTAACGAAGAATCCTTTCTCCCAAATTTTCATGATACATATTCAAAATGTTGACACTCAAAATGTCGGTCATGCTGACGAAGGAAGCATCTTATCACGCCTTAACGAGCATTAATTGTTGATTACTGCATCATTCCAACGTGATAGGATGCTTCCTTCGTCAGCATGACCGGTGATTCTTAGTAGAAACATTACTAGCCAAAATTGCTCAGCAACTCCACATAATCTCGAATTCCTGCCCGTATCTCACTCACTAAAATATACTCATCCGGCGTATGCGAGCGGGCGCTTTCCCCCGGCCCCATTTTCAGCGTCTCAAACGGCATTACCGCTTGGTCTGATAAAGTTGGCGAGCCATAAATACGCTTGCCCATCCCTACCCCCTTGCGCACCAGCGGATGGTTTTCACTGATGCTGGATGAATTAAGATAGGTCGAGCGCGGTACAATCTCCGATTTTATATTAGCCTGAATAAGGTCAACTATCGCCTGGTTTTGATATAATTCATTCGTGCGCACGTCAATCACAAACTGGCAGCGGTCGGGCACCACATTATGCTGCTGACCCGCCGTGATTTGCGTGACCGTCATTTTCACCGGCCCCAGCAGCGGCGATACTTGCGGAAACTGGTACTGCCGCAGCCACTGAATGTCATCCAGCGCCTTATAAAGGGCGTTCTCGCCTTCGTCGCGGGCGGCGTGGCCGGTGCGGCCGTGGGCCGTGGCGTCGAGCACGAGCAGGCCTTTTTCGGCAATGGCCAGTTGCATTCCGGTCGGCTCGCCCACGATGCCGAGGTCGATTTTTCCCAGCGCCGACAGGATGCTGCGGATGCCATTAGCGCCCGAAATCTCCTCTTCTGCTGTAATGGCGCAAATTAAATTAAAGGCGCGCGGCTTATTTTGAAAATATAAGAACGTTGCTAGCAAGCTCACCGCAGCGGCGCCCGCGTCATTGCTGCCCAGACCAATCAATTTATCACCTTCCCGCGTGACCGCAAAAGGCGGATACGTCCAGCCCGCGCCGGGCTTCACCGTGTCGTGGTGCGAGTTGAGCAGCAGGGTCGGCTTTTGGGCGTCGAAGTGCGGCGCCACGGCCCAGACATTGTTTTGCCGCCGCTGCGTTCCTACCCCCCTCACCGCTAGAAACGCCTCAATCAGCGTGGCTGTGTCGGCTTCTTCGCGCGAAAATGAAGGCGTTTGGATAAGTTGGGTCAGCAGCTCCACGGCCTCGTCGCCAAGCTGAGCAAGCTCCCTGGTTAGCTCCGGCATAGCTCGGTTTTTAGTGGCCCGCTCAGGTGCAGCGCGTGTTCAATAATGACTTTTTCCACGCCGTAATTCAAAGCGTCAAACGCATTTTCCAATTTTGGCAACATGCCGGCGGCAATACTACCGCGCCGCTTTAATTCAGCATAATCGGCCGGCGTTATTTTGGAAATAACCGACTGCTCATCGTTGACATCGCGCAAAACGCCGTTTTTCTCGAAACAGAAATGCAGCTCCACCTCGTAATTAGTGCTCAAAGCCTTAGCCACTGACGCAGCGATGGTATCGGCGTTGGTATTTAACAATTGTCCTTGGCCGTCGTGATTAATCGGGCAGAATACGGGCGTCAGGCCCAGCTCCAGTAAACCCTGAATCAGGGGCGCGTTGATGCTGGCCTCGCTCAAATCGCCTACAAAACCGTAGTCTATATCCCGCACCGGCCGCTTCACGGCTTGAATAACGTTGCCATCGGCACCGCTGAGGCCCAGCGCGTTAATGCCAATATGTTGCAGCGCCGCCACGATTTGCTTGTTGGTTTTGCCGGCGTAAAACATGCTGACAATATCCAGCGTCGCGGCGTCAGTAATGCGTCGGCCATTGACCAGTTGGGGCGTCAGGCCCAGCTTTTCCAGCATCTGGCTGGCGCCTTTGCCGCCACCGTGCACCAGTATTTTCAGGCCGCTTATTTGCGAAAACTGCCGCAGGAATTCCTGTAAATCTGGCGCGTGGTCGATAATACCGCCGCCTATCTTGAACACGCTTACCTTCGGCTTCCTCATACTTTATAATAACGTTCGCTCAACTGCTGGCCCCGGCCGCGGCGGCGGCCGACTTGAAAAACCTGCAAGCAAAGGTTGCAGGCAAAAGTAGGGGCTTTTACCTTTGCCCGGAATTGAACCTGATGCGCCAAACACTCGTTAGCGCGTCCGAAACCTTTTTCTCCGCCATGTTCCGCCCGGTTTACTTGTCTGTACTGCGCTACCCCGCCCCCCGGCCGGGAGCTACGGACGCGTTTGAACCGCTTTGCGCGCTGGTGCGACGACCCTAGCGGCTGCCACAGCCGCCTGCTACGCCCCGCGACGCCGGGCCGCTGCCACTTTGCGAGTCGGGTTGCCCCCGCCCGCCTGCTTACCGACAGATTTTGGGCTTGACGAGAACGGCACAGTGGAAATGTGCTTCCGGGCAGCCGCACATCTATCCTAAGTTTTAAATCAAAAATGACAATTCGGGTTGCTACCGCCGCGGATGCACCGTATGCGGACCTTTTGTGCCAGTGGTACGTCGAGTCGGCCAAGCAGCGCGGCACCGGCATCGCCAAGCGCGAGCCGGCTTACGTAGCCCAGAAAATGGCTAACGGCGACGGCATCATCGCCTTCGTGGATGACGAGCTGGCAGGCTTCTGCTATATCGAAACCTTTGAGGATGACACGTTTGTGGTCAACTCCGGGCTCGTCGTCAATACCGCCATCCGCCAGCACGGCGTGGGGCGGGCCATCAAGCGGGCGGTATTCAAGCTCTCGCGCACCAAGTACCCGCAGGCCAAGATTTTCGGCATCACAACCAGCCTCGCGGTGATGAAAATCAACACCGAGCTGGGCTACAAGCCCGTCACGTTTTCGGAGCTGACGCACAGCGAAGATTTCTGGAAGGGCTGTCGCAGTTGCAAAAATTACGGCATCCTGATGGACAACGAGCGCAAAATGTGCCTCTGCACCGGCATGGTGTACGACGGCGCGCCGGTGCAAATTCAAATACCTGATTTCACGGCCGACGACGCCGAAACCGCCCTTCTCCCTACCCCCGTCCCGGCGCCCCAGCCCTCCTAGTTAGCATGAAGAAAAAAGTTATTCTAGCCTACAGCGGCGGCCTCGACACCTCATTTTGCGCCGTGTATCTGTCGCGCGAGTTGGGCCTGGAAGTCCACACGGTTATCGTCAATTCCGGCGGCTTCGCGGCTGAGGAGTTGGCCGCCATCGAAAAGCGGGCCTATGAGCTGGGCTCGGTGAAGCACGAGGTAATTGACGTCACGGAGCGGTTTTACCGCGACTGCCTGCGCTTTCTGCTCTTCGGCAACGTGCTCAAAAACGACACCTACCCGCTCTCGGTGAGCGCCGAGCGCATGTTTCAGTCGCTAGCCATTGCCGAGTATGCCCGCGCCAATCAGGCTGATTACATTGCCCACGGCAGCACCGGCGCGGGTAACGACCAGGTGCGCTTCGACGTGGCGTTCGCCGTCATCGCGCCCCAAACCGAGATTCTGACGCCCATCCGCGACCTTAAGCTCTCGCGCCAGGCCGAGATTGACTATTTGCAAAAGCAGGGCTTCGAGATGAGCTGGGAAAAGGCCCGCTATTCCATCAACAAGGGCATTTGGGGCACCAGCGTGGGCGGCGTCGAAACGCTGACGTCGCGCGAGGCGCTGCCCGAAACCGCCTACCCCTCGCAACTGCGCCAGACCGAGCCGCAGCGCGTGGAAATTACCTTTGAACGCGGGGAGCCCGTGGCGCTGAACGGCGAATCCCTACCCCCCATCGTGCTCATCCAACGTCTCAACGAGCTGGGCGCGGCCTACGCCATTGGGCGCGACACGCACGTGGGCGACACGATTCTGGGCATCAAGGGCCGCGTGGGTTTTGAGGCGCCCGCGCCGCTGATGCTCATCAAAGCGCACCACTTGCTGGAAAAGCACACCAGCACCCGCTGGCAGCTCTTGCATAAGGACTACATCGCCAACTGGTACGGCACGCTCTTGCACGAAGCGCAGTACCTTGACCCGGTGATGCGCGACATGGAAGCCTTTCTGGCCTCGTCGCAGCAGCACGTGTCGGGCACGGTGTTCGTGCAGCTCAAGCCCTATCAGTTCGAGCTGCTAGGTATCGAGTCGAGGTTTGATATGATGCAGTCGAAAGTGGCAACTTACGGCGAGGAAAACAATGCCTGGGACGCCCGCGACGCCAAAGGATTCATCAAGATTTTCGGCAATCAGCTGAAAATCAGCGCCAGCCTGCACGATGAAAATTAAGGTCGGCATCGTGGGCGGCGCGGGCTTCACGGCCGGCGAGCTGATTCGGCTGCTCCTGCCCCATCCGGCGGCGGAAATCACGGCCGTGGTGAGCAGCTCGAACGCGGGCGCGCCCGTGGCCTCGGTGCACGACGACTTGTTGGGCGACACCGACTTGCAATTTCAAAGCGAGTTGAGCGGCGATGAAAACGTGGTGTTCTTGTGCCTGGGTCACGGCAATTCCAAGACGTTTTTGGAGAGCACCAATCTGCCGCTGACTACCAATGTCATCGACTTAAGTAACGATTTTCGCCTAGCCGCTGACCGCGACTTTATAGGCCGCCAATTCATCTATGGGCTGCCCGAATGCAACCGCGAGCAGCTGCGCACGGCCAGCAGCATAGCTAATCCGGGCTGTTTTGCTACGGCTATTCAACTGGCGGTGCTGCCGTTGGCGCAGGCGGGTCTGCTCACGCAGGCCGTGCATGTGTCGGCCATCACCGGCTCGACCGGCGCCGGACGCGGACTCACCGACACGGGCAGCTTTTCCTGGCGCAATAACAACGTCTCCATCTACAAAGCCTTCACGCACCAGCACTTAGGCGAAATTGGCGAGACGCTAATTGGCTTGCAACCCGGTTTCGAGCAGCCTATTCACTTCATCCCCTACCGCGGCAATTTCACCCGCGGCATTTTCGCTTCGGTCTACACGACCTGCGAGCTACCGCTGGCCGAAGCTCAAGTGCAGTATCAGCAGTATTACCACGACGCGCCGTTTACGGTAGTTTCCGGTAAGGAAATTAACTTGAAGCAGGTTGTTAATACCAATAAATGCTTTTTGCACCTGCAAAAACACGGCGACCAGCTGCTGATTACGGCCGCGCTGGACAATTTAATTAAAGGCGCTTCGGGCCAGGCGGTGCAGAATATGAATCTGCTGTTTGGGTTGCCGGAAGCAACAGGCTTGGGGTTGAAAGCTTCGTTTTTCTGATTCAACGTTCTAGCGATGTGCCTCACCCCCCGGCCCCTCTCCGAAAAGGAGAGGGGAGACAAGTAGTGTTCATGACACAAGCCTTACATATGCAATCAATTATATGAAATACGTACTGCCCCTGCTGGTACTTATTATGCCAAGCATTGCACTGGCTCAGCAACAACGTGATGTTACGCCATTATCTAGTAAAGCAACATCGGTACAAATACTTGACGTGCAAAAAGCACTTCAAGGGAGTGCAAACCCTCGTGGTTTTACTTTGGCTAAGCCAGCTAATTTATATCGACACCTGGCAGATACAGTAAATAAAACACCTGCTTTGCGTTTGCATCCTGGTGATAATGTTATTATTCAAAAGCAATTTGGTCATTGGATTAAGGTTGTTCGTGGAAATGCTGCCGCTACTAATTTCACGAAAGACACTTCATCATATTATATTCCTGCATCTGCAAGAGAAGGTACAAGAACATTCATACTGCTGTAAAGCCCACAGGATTTAACTACCTACTCCGCCATAGCTCCCCCTCTCCTTTTCGGAGAGGGGGCCGGGGGGTGAGGCGCACCGCCAGAACAATCATAGAATTATGGAGCTTTTCAACGTTTACCCGCTCGTCAACATCACGCCCGTAAAGGCGCTGGGCGCCACGCTCTGGGACGAGCAGGGCCGCGACTACTTGGATTTTTACGGCGGGCACGCCGTGATTTCCATCGGCCACGCTCATCCGCACTACGTGCAGCGCCTGCAAGCGCAACTGGGGCAAATTAGCTTCTACTCTAACTCGGTGCAGATTCCGATTCAGGCGGAGCTGGCGCGCAAGCTGGGGCAGGTGTCGGGCTATGAGGACTACTCGCTGTTTCTGAGCAGCTCCGGCGCTGAGGCCAACGAAAACGCGCTCAAACTGGCGTCTTTTCACACCGGTAAAACCCGCGTTGTAGCGTTTAAAGGTGCTTTTCACGGCCGCACGTCGGGCGCGGTCGCCGTTACTGACAATCCTAAAATCGTGGCGCCCTTTAACGCCACCCATGCCGTGACCTTCGTGGATTACGACTTGCGGGCTGTGGCGCAGGTCCTGAAAGGCGGCGATGTCTGTGCCGTCATTATCGAGCCCATTCAGGGGGTAGGCGGCATTATCATGCCTTCCGATGACTTTCTGGCGGGGCTGGCGCTGGTCTGCGGCGCGCATGAGGTCGTGCTCATTGCCGACGAGGTGCAATGCGGCTACGGCCGCAGCGGCCGGTTTTTCGCGCATCAGCACAGCGGCATCCGGCCCGATATCATCACCACGGCCAAGGGTATGGGCAACGGCTTCCCCATCGGCGGCACGCTTATTTCGCCGAAGTTCAAAGCTTCGTTTGGCCTGCTCGGCACTACGTTTGGCGGCAACCATCTGGCCTGCGCGGCCGGCCTGGCCGTGTTGGAAGTCATTGAGCAAGAGAATCTGGTGACTCACGCCGCGGAGATGGGCGACTACCTGCGCGCCGAGCTGCTGGCCCACGGGCAGGCGCAGGAAGTGCGCGGCCGGGGGCTGATGGTCGGCCTGCGCTATGATTTTCCCATCAAGGAGTTGCGCGACAAGCTGCTCAGCGAGCACCGCATTTTTGTCGGCAATGCTTCCGACCCCAACGTGCTCCGGCTCCTACCCCCCCTCACGATTACCAAGGCCGAAATCGACCAGTTTCTCACCGCCCTCTATAGCCTCATCCCCATTTCCGAACCCGCATGAAGAGCGTAAAACTGGTGCTGGCCGACGGGACCGAAATCACCGGCAAATCCTTCGGCGCCTACACCTCGGCGGCCGGCGAAGTCGTGTTCAGCACGGCCATGACGGGCTACCCCGAAAACCTGACCGACCCGTCGTTTAAAGGCCAGATTCTGGTGCTGACCTACCCGCTGGTCGGCAACTACGGCGTGCCGCGCGAGCTGATTGAGCGCGAAATCTCTAACGTGCTGGAATCGGGCGCAGTGCACATTACGGGCCTTGTTATTTCGTATTATTCCGAGGAGTTTAACCATTGGAATGCGGATAAGAGCTTGGGCGAATGGCTGGCATCGCATAATATCCCCGGCATTTACGATGTCGATACCCGGTTGCTGACCAAGAAGTTGCGCGAAAGCGGCGCCATGCTGGGCAAAATCGTGACCGAGGAAGACATTCCGTTTCACGACCCCAACGAGGATAATTTGGTCAGCCAGGTGAGCGTGTCGGAGGTGACGCGCTACGGCAGCGGACAGCACAAAATCGTGCTCGTGGACTGCGGCGTGAAAAACAACATCATCCGCTGCCTGCTCGACCGCGACGTGGAGCTGATTCGGGTGCCTTGGAACTTTGATTTCAATACCATCGAGTACGATGGCCTGTTCTTCTCAAACGGACCCGGCGACCCCAAGACCTGCGCGGTTACCATCGAGCATTTGCGCACCGCGCTGGCCGGCGACAAGCCCATTTTCGGCATCTGCCTGGGCATTCAGCTCATGGGCCTGGCTTGCGGCGCCGATACCTACAAGCTCAAATACGGGCACCGCAGCCACAATCAGCCGGTGCGGCAGCTCGGCACCAATAAGTGTTACATCACCTCGCAAAATCACGGCTTCGCAGTTGATTTAGCCAAGCTGCCCGCAGGCTGGGAAGGCTTGTTCACGAACCTGAACGACGGCAGCTGCGAGGGCATCCGACACCAGACCAAGCCGTTTTTCGCCGTGCAGTTTCACCCCGAAGCCGCCGGCGGCCCCACGGACACGGAGTTTCTGTTTGATGAGTTTTTAGCGCTGGTTGAGCAATATAAATTAGCTAAAGTAGCGGCAGTTGTTTAATTACGGTCTGTTTCATCATTCAGCGCGCAGTAGAGACGTAATATTTTGCGTCTCGTCATTGAACGAAAACGTCAATAAGATATGATATTGGACGTTCAACGACGAGACGCAAAATATTGCGTCTCTACTGCGCACAGCGGCTTAAAACTAATTCTGCAAGCCTTTTAACATACTTAATGGACGACATTAAAAAAGTGCTGGTGCTAGGCTCCGGCGCGCTCAAAATTGGTGAAGCGGGGGAGTTTGACTATTCCGGTTCGCAGGCACTTAAGGCATTGAAGGAGGAAGGGATTCAAACCATTCTCATTAACCCCAATATTGCCACGGTGCAAACGTCGGACGACATTGCCGACGACGTGTATTTCCTGCCCGTCACGCCGTATTTCGTGGAGCAAGTCATTATTAAGGAAAAGCCAGACGGTATTCTGGTTGCTTTCGGCGGGCAAACGGCGTTGAATTGCGCGGTTGAGCTATTTCGCAACGGTATTTTTGAGAAACATAACGTCCGCGTATTGGGCACGCCGGTGCAGTCGATTATCGACACCGAGGACCGGGATATTTTCATCCAGAAGCTCGACCAGATTGGGGTGAAAACCGCCCGCAGCCGCGCCGTGAACAGCGTGGACGCGGCCGTGGCGGCGGGCACCGAAATCGGCTTTCCCATCATCGTGCGGGCGGCTTTCGCGCTCGGCGGCCTGGGCAGCGGCTTTGCCGATAACGAGGCTGAATTGCGCGAACTGGCCGAGCGGGCGCTGTCGTCGTCCGGGCAGATTCTGGTGGAGGAATCGCTGAAAGGATGGAAGGAAGTGGAGTACGAAGTGGTACGCGACCGTTTTGATAACTGCATTACGGTGTGCAACATGGAGAATTTCGACCCCATCGGCATTCATACCGGCGAGAGCATTGTGGTGGCGCCTTCGCAAACGCTTTCCAATAGCGAATACCACTTACTGCGCTCGATTGGGATTAAGACCATCCGGCACCTGGGCATCGTGGGCGAGTGTAATATTCAGTACGCGCTGGACCCGGTTTCCGAGGATTACCGCGTAATTGAAGTGAATGCGCGGCTCTCGCGCTCGTCGGCGCTGGCTTCTAAGGCGACGGGCTACCCGCTGGCGTTTGTGGCGGCGAAGCTAGCGCTGGGCTACGGCTTATTTGACATTAAAAACAGCGTTACGAAGACGACCTCGGCGTTTTTTGAGCCGGCGCTGGACTACGTGGTCGTGAAATTGCCGCGCTGGGACTTGGGCAAGTTCGACGGCGTGACGCGGCAGATTGGCTCCAGCATGAAGAGCGTGGGCGAAGTTATGGCCATTGGCCGCTCGTTCGAGGAAGCTATTCAGAAGGGCCTGCGGATGCTGGATACCGGCAAGCGCGGCTTCGTGGCCAACCCGGCGGGCGCCGTGACCGGCGACACCGCCACGCTGCTGAGCGACCCGAATGAGGAGCGGATTTTTGCTATTAACAAGGCGTATGAGGAAGGCTATTCGCCGGAGCAGGTATTTGAATTAACGCGCATTGATTTGTGGTTTTTGCAGCGGCTGTTCAGCATTTTCAAGCTCGGTGAGCAGCTTGCGCCACAGGGGGGGGGTAGGGAATTGGAGGCGGAGCTATTGGCGGATTGCAAGAAAGCAGGCTTTTCCGACCAGCAAATTGCGGTGAAGCTCTACGGCGAAGATGACTTAAAAGCCAACGAGCTGCGGGTGCGGGCGCGGCGCAAAGCCTTGGGCATCATTCCCGTGGTGAAGCAGATTGACACGCTGGCCGCCGAGTTTCCAGCGCAAACCAACTATCTGTATCTGAGCTACCACGGCACGGAAAACGACCTGGCGCCAGAGCCGGACAAGGCTGTGGCCGTGCTGGGCTCCGGCGTGTACCGCATCGGCAGCAGCGTGGAGTTTGACTGGTGCGGCGTGCAGGCGGTGCAGACCGTGGCGGCGACCGGCTACAAGTCGATTGTCATTAATTATAACCCCGAAACTGTCAGCACCGACTACGATATGAGCGACCGGCTCTATTTTGAGGAGCTGTCGTTTGAGCGGGTGATGGATATTCTGGATTTCGAGCAGCCGGAAGGCATTATTCTTTCCACGGGCGGGCAGATTCCGAACAACCTGGCCACGCGCCTGCACCAGCAGAACGTGCCGGTGCTGGGCACCTCACCGCTGCGCATTGACGAGGCCGAAAACCGCCATAAATTCTCGTCCATTATGGATGAATTGGACGTTTTGCAGCCCCGCTGGCAGGAATTGACAACGCTGGAAGGCGTGTTTGGCTTCGTGGAGACCGTGGGTTTTCCGGTGCTGATTCGGCCGTCCTACGTCTTGTCGGGCGCGGCGATGAACGTGGTTTCCAATAAAGAAGAGTTGGAAACGTTTCTGAAGTTAGCGAAGGAAGTAAGCGCGGAATATCCGGTGGTGGTATCCGAATTTATTGAGGAAGCCAAGGAAATTGAGCTGGACGCGGTAGCGAATAAGGGCGAAATTATTTCCTACGCTATTTCCGAGCACGTCGAGTTCGCGGGTGTGCACTCCGGCGACGCCACGATGTACTACCCCCCCCAAAAGGTGTACGTCGAGACGGTGCGACGCCTCAAGGCCATTGCCGAGAAAATCGCGCGGCGCTACCAAATCAGCGGGCCGTTCAACATCCAGTTTCTGGGCAAGGACAACGAGCTGAAGGTGATTGAGCTGAACCTGCGGGCCTCGCGCAGCTTCCCGTTCGTGTCGAAGGTGTCGGGCAACAACCTGGTGAAAAAGGCCACGCAGGTGCTGCTGGGTCAGGCGCCGGCTCGCGACGCAAGCGAGTTGGTGTACGACGCCAACTTCGTGGGCGTCAAGGCCTCGCAGTTCTCCTTCACCCGCCTGGCTGGCGCCGACCCAGTGCTGACCGTCGACATGGCCTCGACCGGCGAGGTCGGCTGCCTGGGCGACACGGCGGCTGAGGCGCTGCTCAAATCCATGCTCTCCGTTGGCTACCGGATTCCGCAGCACTCGGTGCTGATTTCAGGCGGGCCCATTGCCTCGAAAGTGGTCTTGCTGCCCGTGGCGCGGCTGCTGGCGCAGCGCGGCTTCACGCTCTACGCCACGGCCGGCACGCACCGCTTTTTCGCCGAAAACAACCTGCCCACGACCCTGCTCCACTGGCCCGATGAGGCGCAGTCGCCCAACGTTATTTCGTATTTGCAGGAGAAGAAGATTGAGCTAGTCGTCAATATTCCTAAGAACCTGACTAAAGGTGAATTAGATAACGACTATAAAATCCGGCGCACGGCAGTGGATTTCAGCATTCCGCTGCTGACGAATGCGCGACTGGCGAGTGCGTTTATCAATGCGTTTTGCACGCTGGAACTGGCGGATTTGAAGATTAAGAGCTGGAAGGAGTATCGGGCGATGTAATGCTAAAACAATAGTTTGATAATATTAACACATAAATAGTAATTCATTTCTTAAGCATCTATTTCGGACCTGTTTTTTCTGCAAAAGACAATTGCACCAAATATCACATTCTAAAGATGCGGCGTCTCCTAAACCTGGTATGGATAATTGGCACGAGCTTATTGTGCTGTTTTGTCCTAGCAATGCTTATTAGCATTGCTGTTTATGATATAAAGGTTCTGCTTTTGCTAGTGGGACTAACAGGTCTATTTTTTATCTGGGGCCGTATCAGTGACAGCTATGATAATAGACCCATTAAATCACAAAAACCTATTATAAAAAACACTTCTGGCAGTTCTAACGAGGTTTCTAATACTATAAAGTTAATTATTAGTGTTGCAGGTCTCATTATCATTGTTGCTCTAGCAGCTACTGCAATGCTTGTTGCTAGAGCACTACTATTTATAGCTGCACTAATAGGTGGAGTATTTGCGCTTGTTTTTGTTATCCGTAATTGGATGCGGTAGTCAGATACACATTTAGGAGGGGCCGGGCCAAAAGGCTCGGCCCCTTATTTTTTGGTGTGACATTCCTGAACAATCTTTTCAATCATGAAAAACTTCACCTCGTTCGCCGATGCGGGCGACTACCAGGCGCTGCTGAACAAGGCGCTGGAAATCAAGCAAAACCCGTTCGGCTACCAGCACATCGGACGCAACAAAACTGTGGGGCTGATATTTTTCAATCCCAGCTTGCGCACCCGGCTCAGCAGCGTCAAGGCGGCGTATAATCTGGGGGCGCAGGCCTGGGTGCTGAACGCGGGCGCCGACTCCTGGACGCTAGAAATGGCCGATGGCGCGGTGATGAACGGCTCGACGCAGGAGCACATTAAGGATGCCATTGCGGTGATGAGCCAGTATTGCGACGTGCTGGGCGTGCGCACGTTTCCTACCCTTACGGACCGGGACGAGGACTACGAGGAGCGGACGTTCAACAAGATTCTGCAATACGCCACGGTGCCGGTTATCAGCCTGGAAAGCGCCACGCGCCACCCGTTGCAGTCATTTGCCGACCTGATTACCGTGGCCGAGTTCAAGCGCACGGAGCGGGTGAAAGTGGTGCTGACCTGGGCGCCGCACGTGCGCGCGCTGCCGCAGTGCGTGCCTAACTCGTTCGCCGAGTGGTTTTCGGAGGTTGAGTGGGTTGATTTCGTCATCACGCACCCGGAAGGCTACGAGCTGGACGAGCGGTTTACCAAGGGCGCCCGCATTGAATACGACCAGCGTAAGGCGCTGGAGGGCGCTGATTTCGTGCAGGCCAAGAACTGGAGCAGCTTCCACGACTACGGGCAGGTGCTCGGCAACGACCCGGCCTGGATGCTCACGCCGGCCCATATGGCCTTGACGAATGATGCTAAATTTCTGCACTGCCTGCCGGTGCGGCGCAACGTGGAAGTATCCGACGCCGTGTTGGATGCGCCGGGCTCGCTCATTATTGAGGAAGCGGGTAACCGGGTTTTTTCGATGCAGACGGTGCTGCATGAGCTGCTGAAATAGGACATTGACAGACGGCATAAAATAAAAAGGCGGCTACCAGATTGGTAGCCGCCTTTTATTGTTTTTATCAACTTAAAATTCCCTACCCCAGCGAATCGAGCGACAGGCGCTCGGGCAGTAGCATCCGGCGAAAATCGGTGACGGAGACGCCCGTGACCTGGCGGAACTGGTTGCTCAGGTGCTGGCCGGAGCTGTAGCGCAACTCGTCGGCAATCTGGTTGAGCGTCAACTCGCCGTAGCTCAGCATCTCTTTTACTTGCTCGATTTTTAGTCGAATCAGATACTTTTCAATGGTCAGGTTAGTGGTGCGCGAGAATACCTTGCTCAGGTGTGAGTAGGTGGCCGCAAACCGGTCGCCGAGAAAAGCCGAGGCCGTGAGCGGGGCGCGGGCCGTGCGCAGGTGCTCGACGTAATCGGCCAGACTGGCCTTGATTTGCTCGCTGAGCTGCTCGGCGCGGCTGCGCAGCAGGTCGAAACCGGCAGCTTGCAGGAGCGGCGCCACGGCTTCGGGGTCGGCGGGCGTGCTCAGGTCCAGCTCGGCTACGCCCAGGCTAACGGCGGTGGGCTGGTAGCCAGCCCGCACGAGTAAGGTTTGCACGGCCTCGACGCAGCGGGGGCACACCATGTTTTTGATATGGAGGAGTGTCGTTTTCACGGGGGTCTGCGGTTGGTTTAACATGAGCATGAACGGGTGAGAAGCGAACTGAGAGTGGAGCGAAATGTTCCGGTTTGCGGGGGCAACACCCCGCGGGCCGTTTTTATCCAATAAACTTAAAATTAAGGGTACAATTCCGGGCTGCGGGCCGGCACGTTGGGCCGGCGAGGGGGGGTAGGGAGTGTAGAAATGGGCCCTGACGCGGCGCGGCGGAGGTTTTGGGTGGGCGGCGCTCCGGCCCAGGCGCGGCCAAACCAGTTGGCTGCCGCCCAGCCCACGAACGGCACGGCCACCCGAAACGTGAAAGCCAGCAAGCCAAAAACAACGACGAACGCCGAGAAAATCCGGTTGAAAAAATGGCCCTCGACGCCATACAAGTAGCCCACCAAGGCTAGGCTGAAGACCAGGCTGCCCCCTGCCAGCCCCGCCAGGGGTCGCCAGTTGTAGTGGCGCCAACGGCGCTGCCAGCGCCGCGGCAACGAGGAAGCAGAACGGGAGCGGGGGGCGGCCATAAAAACAAATTTAGCTTTTTTCGGCTACCGCGCCCACGGCCCAGCTTGGCAGCAGCGCCAGCAGCTCGCGCTGAATGTCGAGGCCACGGTCCGTCTCGTACCAGGCATTCATTTGCTTGATAATTTGGGTTATGCGCAGGTTTTTGTCTTCGTGCAGCTTCGTGCTGAGCGCCTGCGCCTCGGCCGGGCGCGGGCCCCAACTGCCCAGCTCGCGGCGAGTGGCGGCGTCGAGGCAGATGAGCTTGGGAATGCTGTTTTTGCCGTTGGTCTGGTGGGCGGCCATCACGGCGGGGTGGTCGGAGCGCAAAAGGACGTGCAGGCTGATGCGGCCGGCGCTGGCCTCAGCCAGGCGGGCCAGCACGGGCAGCGCGTGGGCAGTGTCGCCGCACCAGGCCTCGGCCAGCACCACCCACTCCCAGCCGCTGGCGGGCACGTGCCGGGCCAGGGCCGCCACCTCGGGCAGTAGCGGGTCGCGGTGGGCGCGGTCGAGGTGGCCGACGTTCTGGGCAGTATTGTGGAGCAGCAGCGGCAGCTGGTCGGGGCCGGTGGTGCGGTGGGCGGCGGCCAGCTCGCCGACGAGGTGCTGAAACTCGGCGTAGGTATAGCTTGGCGCGGGCGGGCCGGCGGAGAGCGGGGAGGTTGGGATAGACATCGGCGAAGAAGAGGGGGGTAGGAACCGCAGCCAGCCGCAACAGCTGACCACGCAGCCCACCCGGCTGGGCTTGGTGCATACGGCGGCGACACCTACAGCGGCGGGTTTTGGGCCCGGCCAGGGTTATTTCCAGCCACCGCCAACTGGTGCCAGAAATAACCCTGGCCGGGCCCGGCGGTTTTGATGGGGCTCCAGTGGCCAAACTGCCACTTTGCGCGCCGACTTACGTAAGCCGCTTTCAACCCCGTATCTTTTCGTTCGCCACGCATCCATCCATGAAAAACCTGCGCCTCATTGCCTTATTGCTGACTACTACCGCCGCCCTGAGCGCCTGCAACAGCGGCACCGACACCGGCGACACCAACGTGGAGAGTGCCCAACATAAGGAGGGCCCCACCGCCGAAAAGGACGGCAACCCGGCCGGCGACTCGGCCACCTCGGGGCTGCGCCGCGCGCCCGACAGCCAGGTTTCGGGCCGCGAGCAGTTCGAGAAAGCCAGCGAGACCATCGACCGCAACCACGACGGGCTCGCCGACTAGCTTACTTGCCCATCAGGCTGCTACCAAAGAGGCGGCCGTGCTGAGCACGACCGCCTCTTTGGTAGCAGCCTGTGCGGTCTGATTTCCTGTGCGGTCTGATTTAATAAAACACGAAGCCATTGGGGCCTACTTTCACCTCAAATGAGTCGATGGCGACGGCGGTAGCTCCTTTATCCTGGTAGCGGATAAACTTGCCGTTGGTGCTGTAGCTGGGCGAGATGGCACCAAAAATGGTGTTGTCGCGCGGGTCGATGGCGAAGCCGGAAAAGTTGCGCCGGATGAAAGGTGTAGTGGGCAAGGTACTGGCAGTAACACTCATCTGATATTCGGCGCCGTTAAACTGATAGTAGAGCTGGTCCTGACCAGGGCTGATGCGCAGCTTACCGGGGCTGCCCGTGGCCGGAAACGAGAATTTAAGCTGCGTGGCCGGGCTGTTGGGGCTGAACCGGATGAGCGTGCCGTTTGAAACGCGGGTGGCGGTGTAAGGCGGCGTACTCAAATAGGTTACAAAGCCCGTGCAGAGCGCCCAGACATTGTTGTCCTTATCCGCGACGAGGCTCGCCGGCCCGTCGGCCACGGTGATGGTTGAACTCAGCTGGCCGGTAGCCTCGTCGATGACGGAGATAGTGTTATCGAGGCTATTGGGCACGTAGATTTTGCCGCCCAGCGCCAGCAGCTGCTCGGGGTTGCGGCCGACGGGCACCCGGCTGGCGACGGTGTTGGAAGTCAGATTCAGGATGCTGAGCACGCCGGGCAGGTAGCCGGTGTAGGGCCCGCGCCACTCCGTGACGTAGCCGCGCGTGGCCGAAGTCGAGGTGAAATAGCGCGGCTGCTCTAGCGCGGTGATGGTCGCCACTCTCTTGAAATCGGGCAGATTGACGACTTCAATCTTATTGGATGCATTGACCACCACGTAGCCGCGGCTGCCCTGCACGCCCATGCTCTGCACCACATCGCCGAGTTTGGCGTCGTCGTTGGCGGCGCCAAAGGCGTCCACGGTCAGGGCTTTGGTGGTTTTGTCGAAGGCGCTTACGGCGCCGTCGCCGGCCTGGAACTGGCCTTCGCTCAGAATGAAGACGTCCGTGGTTGCCGGCGCCGGGGGTGTTTCCTTGTCGGGGTCACACGCGGAAAGAACGGCCAGCGCCGCGAAAAAAGGAATGAGTTGTTTTTTCATAAAATGAGGCGCCAGCCGCGGCTGGCGGAAAAAGGAGGGGTAGGAAAAAGGGGGTTGGATGAGAAAGCAGGGGGTAGGAAACTGGCCCGCCCGGCCCGGCGCTAACGCCAGCCCAGCCGCAGGCTGGCGCTGAAGCTGCGCGGCGGCGCCGGCCGGCCAGGGTAGCTATCATAGGCCCGGTCAAGTAGGTTGAAGCCTTGCAGCTGCACTAGCAGGCGGCTGCCGGCCGGTCCGCGCAGCGTGCGCCCCAGCGTGGCGCCCAACAGGCCCGTGCCCGGCAGAAAATCGGTGCCCGAGGCGTTGATATAGCGGAAGCTGCTCAGGCTCAGCGTGCTGCTGAGCTGCCAGCTGCGCCAGTGGTGGTCGGTGCTCAGGCTGGCCTGGTGGCGCGGCACGAACGCCAGCTGCACGCCCACGGGGTCGGAGTCGGCGGCGGTGCCCTGGGTTTTGCGGGCGTCGGTGAGGTGGTAGGCCAGCTGCGCGCCGCCCGCGTAGCGGCCTTGGCGGTGGCGCAGGGCGGTGCTGGCTTCCAGGCCCTGGCTGCGCACCCGGCGCAGGTTGCGCGGGCTCCAGATGCCGGTTTCGGCGCTGGGCAGCCACTGCACCCAGTCATCCACGTCCTGGCGGAAGGCGGTCAGCTCAGTTTCGAGGCTGGTTTCGCCGCTTGAGCCTGAGCCGGCGGGCGCGCTCAGGCGGTGCCGCAACCCTATCTCCCCGCCTACCCCCTGTTCCGGGCGCAGGCCGGGGTTGCCGCCGGGGCGCCAGTAGCGCTCATTCAGCGTCGGGGCGCGGTAGCTGCGGGCGGCGCTGGCCTTTAGGGTGAGTGCGTGAGTGCGTGAAGGTGTGAAGGCGTCTGTTCGGGCGGGGAGCAGGTCCCACTCCAGGCCGGCGGTGGGCGTGAGGGGTGCCAGGCCAGCGGGCAGCGCGGCCTGGCGCAGGTTCAGGGACAGGCGCAGGCTGGGGCGCGGGTCGTAGCGAAGTAGAGCAAAGGCAGCGGCGCGATTTTCGGTCACGGCGCGGGAGCCGTAGCCATCGACGCGGGCGGCAAAGTGCTGAGCTTCGGCGCCCAGGCGCAGGCTGCCGCGCCGGCCCAGCGCGCTCGTGTGCTCGGCCTGCGCCTGGGTGGTTTGCACCCGCGAGTTGCTCGGCCGGCCGCCATCCTGATAGTTGATGATATCCTCAAACCAAGCGCCGCGCCCGGCCCATTGGCGGCGGGCCGCCACGTGGCGGTAGCCCAGCACGAGGCGCCGGCTCTGGTCGCGCTCGCGGGCCTGGCTGCCGGCCACGCCTACCCCCGCCTGAATTTCGCGGTCGGCATCGGTGAGCCAGGCGGCGGCACTCAGCTCGCCGGCCCGGCCCAGGCGCCAGGCGGCATCCGAACTCAGGCTCCACTGGTGGCGCAGGGCAGCGTTTTGGAGGCGGTAGCGCACGGGGCCGCGGGCTTCGCGCACCAGGTAAGAATAGTCGTTCTGGGCCTGGCGAAAGCTGGCGGCGGCGCGCACGGCCACGGCCGAAGTAGCGGCGCGGGCCTCCAAGCTGCCGCCGCGCAGCCCGAAGCTGCCCGCATCAGCCTGCGCACTGCCCCGCCAGCCCGGCTGCCAATCGGCCTCCGTATCGAGTAGCACGGCCCCGCCGATGGCGCCGCTGCCGTAGAGCGCGGCGGCCGGGCCCGGCTGCACGGCCACGCGGGTGGTCGCGCCCACGGGCAGCAGGGCAAAGTCGTTCTGACCCAGCGTGGGCAATTGAATATTGAGCCCGTTCCAGAGCACGGCCGTGTGCTGGGCCGAAGTGCCGCGCAGGGCGATGGTGGCCAGCTGGCCCGGCCCGTAGCTCTTGAGGGCCAAGGGCGTGCGCGCCAGCAGCGCGTCGGCCAGCGAAGCGCCCCGAAATTGGCTGAGCGTGGCCGAGTCCAGCGTCAGGCGCCGGGTGCCCACGGCAAACCGCTCGGGCCGGATGGCTTGCACCCGCACCTCGGCCAGCCGGTGTTGGCGCTGGCTGAGCCGGGCCGAGTCGGGCGCGGCCAGGGGGGTAGGGAATTGGGAACCCGCCGTTTGGGCCCGCGCCGCGCCGGGCACCATCCCTACCCCCCCGCCCGCCAGCAAGGCCCACTTAAGTAAAAAACCACGCATACGAATCAAATTTTCGCTAAGAAAATTCGATTCAAAACCCCGCTCCTACCCCCTGAAAAAGAAGGCAAGCTGCCGGGCCGAGGCCGATAACAGAAAAACTCAGCCTGCTTCCGCTAGAAGCCGGCTGCTGCATCTTTCTCCACCCGTCCTCCGCGGGTGCTGAACCTGTGAGCGCCGCGGCAGGTCTCCTGGCTTGCTTCGCCGGGTGGGCCGCCTTCCCATCTTCAAAGCTGAAAACAGTGGCGTTCGGGCCCACCCCGATGTGAAGCGTACAGTTGCGGGGACAGCTCCCGATTTAAACGGGATTCCCTTTTCAGCCGCGCCCCCACCGAAAGGCAGGGGTCTGGCACCGTGGCGGGGCAAAGATACGGCGAATAGCAATTATTAATGGGGAATTATTAATGAAGAATGAGCAGGGAGCAGAAAGGCGGTCATGCTGAGCCCAGCGAAGTATCTTGCCCGTCACTAATCACTGGTTGACAACGATTAGATTACTTCCCCGAGCGAGATGCTTCGCTGGGCTCAGCATGACCGCCTTTCTGCTCATTGTACAGTACTCATTCTTAATTGTTCATTACTTACTGCCCTACCGCCGCAGCGTAAAGCCCACGAAATACTCATTCTCGCTGCGGCGGGTCAGGGCCCGGTGGGTGCCTAGGTCGAGCTGGAGGTTTTTGGTGAGCATGAAAATGGGCGCGATGTTGAACGAGGCCAGCCAGCGGCGCTGCTCGGTGTCCCATTGCGTCACGGTTTCGACTACCAGGCCTAGCTTTTTGGCAAAGTCGTATTCGAGGGCCACGGAGGGTACCAGGCGCACGTAGCGGCGGGCGTGGTCGCGGTCGTAGTTGAGGTCGGTTTCGAGCTGGGCTTCGAGGTTGGCCTGGTCGCTCAGCTCGATGTCGATGGGCAGCACGAGGCCGTATTCGGCAGCGCCCTCCCCCACCGCGCCGCCGCTGGGTAGGCGCACGTAGCCGATGACGGCCATGCCGAGCGAGCCATCCTGAAGGTCGCCCAAGAAGTTGTGCTTGAGGCGCAGCACAACATCGCCAAACCCAGCGCGGCGCGGCGGCCCTTCGGAGGGGAGCGCGGGCAGAGCTTTCTGCACGTTGTAGAGCGGAAGCTCCAGGTGCACGGCGGTGCGACGGCTCAGGCCCAGCTTGATGATGCTGTAGCCGACTTGCCAGGTGCGCCGGCGCTCGTCGGCACCCGCGGCGCTGTTGCGCAGGCGCAGGACATCGACTTCCAGTTGCACGTGGCCAGCGTCGACGGTGAACGGGTTCTCGGTCACGCCGGGGCGGTCGGGCTGCAACTCGCGCAGGCGGTGGCGCGGCACCGGCTTGCGCCAGCTGAAGTGGGCGGAGTCGTAGGGCGGGGGTAGGGATTGGGGCGCGTCCTGCGCCTGGCTAAGGATGGGCAGCAGCGCGAGTAAAAACCAGAAAAAGTGCGTCATGGGCCGTGTACGCAGCAGCTTGGCTTGGTGGCGGCTCAGCTGCTAAAACGGCACTACCACCTTCACGCTCACATTCCTACCCTGATTATAAATGCCCGACCGCCCATTCGGCGAAGCCTGATAGTACTCAAAATACTTTAATCGGTTCAGGTGCGACTGGTAGCTGACGTTGAACACGTTATCGAGCTGCACGAAGAGCTGCGCCCGCTCCTTTTTATCGGCGCTGCCGGCCAGCGCCGTGCCCAGCCCCAGGCCGATGAGCGAGTAGCCGGCCGTGGTCGTTTCGGTGTTGTCGACGGCGTAGAAGCGGTTTTGGGCGGCGTAGGTATCGGCTACGGCCCGCAGGTAGGAGTTGGTGAGCGGGCCCAGGGGGCGGGGTAGGGTGTAGCGCAACTCGGCGCGGGTGTGCAGCGGCGGGATAAAGGGCAAGTAGCGGGCGCCGACGCCGTGCATTTCCAGGAGCCGGGCATTCTGGTTCAGGCCCCTGACGTAGGCCAGGCTGGCGTTCAGAGCCAGGCCGGGCAGCGCGCGCGGGTGCAGCTGGGCGGTGGCCTCGGCGCCGTAGAGGCGGGCGCGGGCTTGCTGGTACTGGTAGGTCACGTTGCCGGGCACTACGACTAGTGGCTGGCCGTCGGCGCCGAACACGCGGGCCTGGTAGATGTAGTTAGCAATGTTGTTATTAAATACCGATACGCCCAGCTCGGCGTCGGGCAGGTAGGCGCTCAGACCCACATCCTGCTGAAAGCTGAACTCGGGGTCGAAGCTGCGGTTGCCCAGATACACGATGTGGGCGCCGGGGTCGAGGCCATTGGAGCCGACCTCGGTGATGTTGGGGGCGCGGTAGCCGCGGGCCAGGTTGGCGCGCAAGACCAGCCGCTCGGAGAAGCCGTAGGAGGCGCCGGCGCTGGCCGACACGCCCCGGTAGCGCCGCCGGAAAGCGGCGAATTGCGGCGCGGCGCCGCCTACCGCATTGCGGCTCACTCGGCGCCCAAAACCAGTATTCGGGTCGGTGGCGGTGTAGAAGTCAGCCCAGCTCAGCCAGCGCGAATCGTAGCGCACGCCGCCCGAGAGGTCGAGCTTGCCAAAGGTTTTCTTCAGATGCACGTAGCCGCCGAGGTC
Source organism: uncultured Hymenobacter sp. (assembly GCF_964243305.1). Lineage (GTDB taxonomy): Bacteria > Bacteroidota > Bacteroidia > Cytophagales > Hymenobacteraceae > Hymenobacter. Next base: position 104,286 of record NZ_CAXTEF010000007.1, on the reverse strand, counting down.
GAACAGATTGTAGTCGGGAATGGCGAAGTCGGTGGCGTCGCCGCTGCGGTTGCGCTGACGCATTCCATTGACGCCCAGCGTGGTTTCGAGGCCCAGCCAGGTTGGCGCGGCGTAGCGCAGGTCGTAGTTGAGCGTGGTCAATTGCAAGTACAGCGCGGTTTGGGCGGGCGCCGTGGGGTGGGTGAACTCGCGGCGCACGTTGCGCTGCGCGCCCAGCAGCGCGTGCAGCTCGCCGCCATTGGCGCCGAGCCGGAAACGGTTGGTGCTCAGCAGCCGGTAGTGCTGAATGCGCTGGTGCAGCGGGTTGATGCGCTAGGTGGCCAAATCAGCCTCGCTCACCAGCGGGCGGTTTTTCACGTCGTCCGGCGCACCATCGAAAAGCTGGCGGGTGAAGCGGCGGCTGAGCGAGTCGCGGCTGCCGTCCGGGATTTCCTGCTGGTTGTCGTAGAGCGTGGCCGCCAGGTGCGCGGCGCCCCAGCTGCCCTCGCGGCCGGCGCTGAGCGTGGTATTCAGCTCGCGAAACGCAGTGCCGAACACGCGGCCGTCTACGGCGTTGCGGTAGGCGCGGGCCAGCCGCGCCGAGGCCCGGCCGCCGAGGAGCCAGCCATTCTGATTATAGCTCAGGGCCAGCGAGTTGCCGAGTAAGTTGTTGTTCGTTTGGTACTCGCTCAGGGCCTCGCCGCGCAGCTGGCCGGCCGGGCCGCTGGCGCGGCGAGGCAGCAGGTTGATGACGCCGGCCACGGCGTCGGAGCCGTAAATCAGGCTGGCCGGGCCCTTCACTACTTCTATCCGCTCGATGTCGTACTGGTCGACTTCGAGGCCGTGCTCGTCGCCCCACTGCTGGCCTTCCTGGCGCAGGCCGTCATACAGCGTCAGCACCCGGTTGTAGCCCAGCCCGCGGATGAAAGGCTTGGAGATGTTGGGCCCCGTGGTCACCGCATCCAGGCCCGGCACGCCCTTCACGGCCGCGTCGATGATGTTGCTGGTGGCGTTGAGATTGATTTCGCGCCGGCCCAGCGCCACCACCGGCACCGGCGAGCGGCGCAACTCCGTGGTCCGCGACACGCCCGTGACCACCACCTCCTTCAGGGCGGCGGCGGGGGGTAGGGAAATACTCAGCTCCGTGGTCTGGCCCTCGGTGAGCGTGACGGCTTGCTCGACTTGCTCATAGCCCACGGCGCTGGCCAGCACCCGCGCCGGCCCGGCAGCTAGGCCGCTTAGCTCGAACGTGCCAGCCGCCGTGGCCGTGGCGCCCTGCTGCTGCGCCGGCAAGGCCACGCTGGCGTAGGGCACGGGCCGGCGCTGGGCGTCGAGCACGGTGCCGCGCAGCGTGGCAGTGCCCGTTTGGGCCTGAGCTGAAAGGCTGCTGGACAGCAAGCTCAGCAGCAGGCCACTCACCAATTTCCCTACCCCCCCCATCCGGCCGAGCGTAGCCTCAGGGGAACGGCCACGACACGCGTAGTTTATTTTCATCGTGCTACCCGAAGAAAGTCTGCACCAGCAAATACCCGTTCAGGGCCATGATGATGGCCGACACCCCCCAGGCCGCCGCTTGCAGCGCGGGCTTATTCACAAACACGCCCATCTTGGCCCGGCTGCCGGTGAACACGACCAGCGGCACCACGGCAAAAGAGAGCTGCAACGACAGAATCACCTGGCTGAGCACCAGCAGCTGGCCGGTGCCCTTCTCGCCGTACAAAATGGCCACCACCAGCGCCGGCACCACCGCCACGCCGCGCGTGATGAGGCGCCGCAGCCAGGGCTTGAGCTGAATGCGCAGAAAGCCTTCCATCACAATCTGGCCCGCCAGCGTGCCGGTCAGCGTCGAGTTCTGGCCCGAGGCCAGCAGGGCCACGGCAAACAGCGTGGACGCCAGGCCCGCCCCCAGCACCGGCGTCAGCAGCTGATAAGCATCCTTGATGTCGGCCACGCTCTGATTAGGTGTGCCGTGAAAGGCCGCGGCGGCCGTGACGAGAATGGCGGCATTCACGAAAAAAGCCAGGAACAAGGCCAGCGTCGAGTCGATGGTGGCGAACTTGATGGCCATGCGCTTGCCGGGCTCGGTCTGCTCAATCTGCCGGGTTTGGACGATGCTGGAGTGCAGATACAGGTTGTGGGGCATGACCGTAGCGCCCAGAATGCCGATGGCCACGTACAGCATTTTCGGGTTCGTGACGACCTGCGGCTGCGGCACGAGGCCGTGGCTCAACGCCACCCAGTCGGGATTCGAGGCGATGATTTCGTAGAGAAAGCAGCCGAAAATGAGCGCAATCAGGCCCGCAACCAGGCTCTCAATGATGCGAAAGCCCTTGTTCTGAAAGAATAGCACTACCAGCACGTCCAGGATGGTGAGCACGACGCCCCAGGGCAGCGGCAGGCCGAAGAGCAGATTCAGGGCGATGGCCGAGCCGATGACTTCGGCCAAATCGCAGGCGGCAATAGCGATTTCGCACAAAAACCAGAGCACCATCGCCACGGGCTTGCTGTAGTGGTCGCGGCAGGCCTGGGCTAAATCGCGGCCCGTGACGATGCCGAGCTTGGCCGCCAGGTGCTGCAAGAGCATGGCGAACAGGTTGGAAATCAGGACCACGCTCAGCAGCGTGTAGCCGAAGGAGGCGCCACCGGCCAGGTCGGTGGCCCAATTGCCGGGGTCCATGTAGCCGACGGCCACCAGCAGCCCCGGCCCCCAGAACGCCATCAGCTTGCGCCAGAACGAGGCCGAGGCCGGCGGCACCTTGATGCTGGCAAACACCTCCCGCAGCGAGGGCGCCTCGCGGGCGTGGCGCCAGCCGGGCTCGGCCGGCGGCGGGGGGGTAGGGACGGCCGAAATGGAAACGGGCGAGGTAACGGTTTTATCGGATTGCACGGACGTAAAGATACGATTTTTAGACGAGCCTAAAAATTTTATTAGACTGGTTTAAATACTGGTTTTCGCTGAAAATGTTTCGGGTGCAACCCACCGTAGCCCGGACTTTGTAGCTCGCGGCTACGCCACCAGGCTAATCAGGGTTGTTCACTCGCGGACTACGAAGTCCGCGCTACTTGTGCCGACCTTTGCCGGCCCTACCCCCCGCTTATGCCCACTTCCCGCACCAAGCGCCGCCTCGGCTTGCTCTCGCTCGTCGTGAGCGTGGGGCTGCTCGCCATTAAGTTTTACGCCTACTACCTGACCCGCTCGCAGGCCGTGCTCACGGACGCGCTGGAGAGCATTATCAACGTCTTTACCAGCGGGTTCGCGCTCTACAGCCTCTACCTGGCCGGTCTGCCCAAGGATGAGAACCACCCCTACGGCCACGGCAAAATCGAGTATCTGTCCATCGGCTTTGAGGGCGCGCTGATTTTTATTGCCGGCATCTACATTCTCTATAGCGCCGCCGTGGGGCTGCTGCACCCGCGCGCGGTGGGCCGGCTGGACTGGGGCGCCGCGCTGCTGGGCCTGACGGCCGCCGTGAACTTCGGCGTGGGGCTGCTGCTGGTGCGGCAGGGCAAAAAGCTGAATTCCGTGGCGCTGGTCGGCGATGGGCAACATCTTTATATTGACGCGGTCAGCTCGCTGGTTTCGGTGGTAGCGCTGGGTTTGGTGAAACTCACCGGCGTGGTGCGCTTCGACGCGGGCGCGGCCCTGCTGCTGGGCGGCTTCATTCTGGTGAATGGCTACCGGATGCTGCGCCGCTCAGTCTCGGGGCTGATGGACGAGTCGGACACGGCCACCGTGGCGGCCGTTATCGCCGAGTTGCAGCGGCAGCGCCGCGCGCCCTGGATTGACGTGCACAACCTGCGCGTGCAGCGCTACGGCGCCAACCTGCACATCGACTGCCACATGCAGATGCCCTACTACTTCCGCCTGGAGCAGATTCACAATGAGCTGAACGACATCGAGCAACTGGTCCGGGAGCGGTTTGCGGTCGAGGTCGAGATGTTCGTCCACGCCGACCCTTGCACCTACGCGGCCTGCTCCCTGTGCCTCATGCCCGACTGCCCCGTGCGGCAGCACCCTTTCAGGATAGAAGTCGAGTGGGATTTGCGCAACGCCGTCCGCAACGAGCGTCATCAGCTGGCGGGGGGGTAGGGAATTAAAGTGCCGCCGGCGACCAGCCGGACGCTATTCCAGGTGGTCAAGCACCTCCCGCAACGCGCCGACTTGCTGAAACGAGATGCCCGCCAGCTCGTCGGCCGGCACGTGCTCGTGAATCCAGTTGGCGTGGTAGGGCACGTGGATGGCTCGCAAACCCAGGCGCGCCACCGGCAGCACGTCGGACTTGAGCGAGTTGCCAATCATGACGAACGTGGCGGGCGTGGCGCCGTGGCGCCGCAGGATGCGCTGATAGGCGGCCTCATTTTTTTCGCTCACAATCTCCACGTAGTCGAAAAAGTCGCCCAGGCCGGAGCGGGCCAGCTTGCTTTCCTGGTCGAACAAATCCCCTTTGGTGAGCACCATCAGGCGGTGGCCGCGCGCCTTGACGGCCGTGAGCACCGCCACCACATCGGGCAGCGGCTCGATGGGGAAGCGCAACAGGCTCTTACCTAAGTCGATAAGCTCCTGAATCTCCCGGCCCGTGACGGCGCCATCGGTGAGCTGAATGGCCGTCTCAATCATAGAGAGCATAAACGACTTGGCCCCGTAGCCGAACAGCTCCATGTTGCGGCGCTGCACCGCATAGAGCTGGGCGCCGGTGGCCTCAGCCTCGCGGTAGGGAGCCAGAATACGCAAAAACTGCGCCTCCACGTGGTCGAAGTGGGGCTGATTGGGCCAGAGCGTGTCGTCGGCGTCGAAGGCCACGAGCAGGGTTGCGGACATATAGATGAGGCGCAAATGGCGAAGCAGAAGCAGGCAAAATTACCGACCTTGCCCGCTATGAAACACCGCCTCGACCTCGCCCACTGGAATCGCCGCGAACACTTCGAGTTTTTCACTGCTTTTGACGAGCCGTTTTTTGGGCTCGTCGCCCCCATTGACTGCACCCGCGCCCAGGCCGAAGCCAAGCGGTTGGGAATTTCCTTTTTTCTGTATTACCTCTACCACTGCCTGCAAGCCGCCAACCAGGTGGAGGCCTTCCGCTACCGGATTGCCGACGGGCAGGTAGACTGCTACGACCGCATCCACGCCTCGGCCACCATCGGCCGCGCCGACCACACATTTGGTTTTTCGTTTATCGAGCAGCACGACGAGCAGGCGGATTTCACGCGAGCCGCCACGGCCGAAATCGCGGCGGTGCAGGCCAGCGAGGGCCTGCGCCTGACGGCCACTACCGCCCGGCCCGACGTGATTCACTTCTCGGCCCTGCCCTGGGTGCGCTTCACCGGCCTGACGCACTCTCGCAGCTTCGGCTCCGCCGACAGCGCCCCTAAAATCTCAGTCGGCCAGCTGTACTCCGAGGGTGCGGCGCGACTGATGCCGGTGGCCGTGAACGTACACCACGCCTTGGCCGACGGCTACCACGTGGGGCAGTTTCTGGCCGCTTTTCAGGAGCGGTTAGGCTGAGTTTCCCTACCCCCGCCCAGTAGCCTAAGGCGCCTCCACCACCAAACGCCGGGTGCTGACGCCGGCCGCCGTAACGGCCCGCAGCACGTAGAGGCCCGGCGTGAGGCCGGCCAGCTCCAAATCGGCGCTGGCGCCGACGAGAGCCAGCTCGCGCACCTGGCGGCCGGTGGCGTCGAGCAGCGTGAGGCGGGCGCCGGTGGCGGGCAGCTGCACCCGCACCTGCTGGCGGGCCGGGTTGGGATAGAGCGTCAGGGCGGGGGTAGGCGCCGCGCCGGAAGTGGTGGCTGTGGCGACGTAGGCCCGGTTTTCGAGCATTAGAATCCGGTCGTTACCGCTGTTGCTGGTGCCCACGTACACCTTGCCCTGGGGCGAGACGCACAGGGCCCGCAGCCGGCCAAAGGCGCCGTTTAGAAACTCGGTACGGCTGCTGATGGCTTCGCCGGCCGGGCTGAGGGCCAGCTGCACGAGCTGCTGGTTTTTGAGCGTGGCCAGCAGCAGGCTGCCGCGCCAGGCCGGAATGGCGGGGTAGTCGTAATACTGCAACGCGGCCGGCGCAATGGTCGGCGACCAGGTGGTGAGCGGCTCGCGCACGTTGTTGGCAGCGCAGAAGGCTTGCTCACCGGGCTGGTCGCAGAGGCCCTCCACGTTGGGCCAGCCGTAGTTGCGGCCCGGCTCGATGAGGTTGATTTCGTCGTCGTTGCTGGGGCCATGCTCGGAGGCGTAGAGGCGCCCGCTGGGCAGCCGCACCAGGCCCTGCGGGTTGCGGTGGCCCAGGGTGTAGACCAGGCTGCCGGGCGTGGGATTATCAGCCGGCACGCTGCCGTCGAGGTTGAGGCGCAGAATTTTGCCGTTGAGGGCGCCCGGCGTTTGCGCGAGCGAGGTTTGCTGGGCGTCGCCGGTGGTCATCAGCAGGGTCAGGTCGGGCAGAATGAGCAGGCGCGAGCCGCTGTGCGTCGAGACGGCCGGAATATTTTCGACCAGCACCAGCGGGCTGCCCAGGCTGCCGGCCGTGCCGACGGCGCCCGCCGCGTAGGTGTAGCGCACCAACTTTTCTTTGAGCACTTGGTTCACGGCGTAGTTATACACCACGTACACGTAGGGATTGGCCGCGAACTGCGGGTGCAAAGCCATGCCCAGCAGGCCGCTTTCGCCGGTTTCGTTCACGTCGGGCACGTTCAGCAGCCGCAGCACCTGGCCCGTGGCCGGGTTCACCCGGCTGATGCGGCCGGCGCGCTCGGTCATCCAGATGAAGTTATCCGGCCCCCAAATCAGCTCCCAGGGATTGGTCAGGCCCGTGGCCAGGGCCGACACCGTGACGGTGGCCGCGCCGCCGCCCGTGCCGGTGGAGAAGGTCATCAGGGCCGGCGCCGCGGTCTGGGCGCGGCAGCCGAAGCTCAGCAGCAGCGCGCCGCCCAGCAGAGCCGTAGTAGCAAGGTTTTTCATAGAATAGAGTTGTAACGCCGTAAAAGTTAGCCAGCAGCAGCTTGCGCCGGCTGACTTGCCCCAGGCACAAGCACTTAAATCACCGGAAATGTTTCCCGGCGTCGAAATCCCTACCCCCTCTTTTCTGCCGAGACCCGAGACCCTACCTGGCCGGGCTGGTCCAGGAGCTGCCCAGCACGCGCAGGCGCCAGGGCAGGGCCACGGCCGCCGGCCCCGCGTACTCCAGGCCCACGCGGGAGCTGGCTTGCACCTGCTCCTCGGCAATGAGTTCGCCGTGGTCCTCCACCCAGATGGCGGGACCCGTCAGCGGCTCGCCGCTCAGCGCCGGGCTCAGGCCCAGCGCCTGGCAGAGCAGCCCCGGCCCGGCCGTGAGGTTGCGGGCCGGTGCGCTCAGGCCGCGGCGGCGCAGCATTTCCTCAATTCCCAACACCGGCTCCACGGCCCGCACCAGCACCGTATCGGGGTGCGCGGCGTCATTACACACAATATTAAACAGCGAGTGCACCCGGTAGACGGTGTAGATATATGCCACGCCGCCCGCCGCGAACAGGGCCCGCGCCTGCCGCTGCTTGCGCTGCAAGTGCAAGGTCATTGAGTCGTCGCCCTCGTGCCGATAAGCCTCCGTCTCGACGATGCGGCCGGTGGTGAGCTGCCCGTCAAGGCGCGTGCAGAGGTGCTTGCCCAGCAGCTCGCGGGCAATCTGAAGCACGTCGGGGCGCTGGAAGAAGGCGGAGGGAAGCTGCTGCAAGATGAGGGGGGGTAGGGAAGTGACAGGACGACAATTCCCCTGCTTTTTTAAGGAGGGGACGTTTTCGCGCAGCGAAAACGGGGGTGGTGCCCGTCGTTGAACGACTACATTGAACGCGCTTAGCTTGATAAGCTGGGAAAGGGAAACTACGCGGGCCTTATCGTTCAACGACGCGCACCACCCCAGTTTCAGCTGCGCAAAAACGTCCCCTCCTTAAAAAAGCAGGGGAGTTTGACCGCCTACCCCCTACGCCAAGCCATTGGCCACCAGGTACTCCGCAATCTGCACGGCATTGGTGGCCGCGCCCTTGCGCAGATTATCGGCCACAACCCACATGTTCAGCGTGTTGGGCTGGCTTTCGTCGCGGCGCAGGCGGCCGACCAGCACGGCGTCGCGGCCGTGGCTGAGCAGCGGCATGGGGTAGCAATTTTGACCAGGGTCGTCCACGACCTCGACGCCGGGCGTGCGGGCCAGGTGGGCGCGCACATCGGCCAGGTCGAAGTCCTGGGCAAACTCCACGTTCACGGCTTCGGAGTGGCCGCCCAGCGCCGGCACCCGCACGCAGGTGGCCGTGATGCGCAGGCTGTCGTCGCCGAAGATTTTGCGGGTTTCGTGCACCATCTTCATCTCCTCCTTGGTGTAGGCGTTGGCTTCGAACACGTCGATGTGGGGCAGCACGTTCAGGTCGATGGGGTGGGGGTAGGCGGGACTGGCGGCGGCCTGCCCGGCGCGCTCCTGCATGAGCTGGTCGACGGCTTTCTTGCCGGTGCCGGTTACGCTCTGGTAGGTGCTGACCACGATGCGCCGAATCTGATACGCCTTATGCAACTCACTCAGGGCCAGCACCATCTGAATGGTTGAGCAATTCGGGTTGGCAATGATTTTGTCGGCCGCCGTCAGTTCCTGGGCATTGATTTCGGGCACCACCAGCTTCTTGCCGGGGTCCAGGCGCCAGGCCGAGGAGTTGTCAATCACGGTGGTGCCCACAGCGGCGAAGCGTGGGGCGTGCTCCTTGCTCACGGCGCCGCCGGCCGAGAAGATGGCAATGTTCGGCCGCGCCGCGATGGCAGCGTCCATGCTCAGCACCGGGTACTCTTTTCCCTGATACTCAATTAGCTGGCCCACGGATTTTTCCGAGGCCACGGGCAGCAGCTCGACCAGCGGAAACTGGCGCTCGGCCAGCGTTTTCAGGAGTTCGGTGCCCACCAGGCCGGTGACCCCCACAATGGCAAGTTTCATAATCAGATGGGTTGAGTTTGCAAAGGTGGGGCTTGGCCGCATGATTATTGCCCGGCCCGGCCGGCTTCGCTCCGAAAACCCACGCCTAGCCGCCGGCATCTCGGGCGCTGGCTGTCCGTCGCTACCTTGCTGCTTCGCTCTCGCCGCTGATTTTATGCGCTTTCTGCCGCTGCTCTTGTTTATCTGGCTTCTTGAAGTCACTTCCTTCGCCACCCACGCCCAGCTGCGCGACGACTTCGCCGATGGCGACTTCGGCCAAACTCCCGCCTGGACCGGCGACGCAGCCAGCTTCCAGGTGAACGCCGCCCGGCAGCTGCAAAGCGCCGGCCCGGCCGCCACGGGCACTCAGCTGCAACTTGCCACGCCCTGCCGGGCCAGCGCCGGCACCACCTGGGAGTTTTGGGCAAACCTAAAGCTGGCCACCAGCTCCGGTAACTACGCCGATGTATACTTATTGGCCTCGCAGGCTGACTTGAAAGCGTCGGGCACCAGCGGCTATTTCGTGCGGCTGGGCGGCACCAACGACGAAATCAGCCTCTTCCGGCGCGACTCGACGCGCGGCGCCGTCGTGCTCATCGATGGCCAGAACCAAACTCTTAGCTCCACGACCAATAACCTCGTGCGCGTGCAGGTGACCCGCACCGCCGACCACCGCTGGCGCCTGGCCCGCGACCTGAGCGGGGGCCGCAGCTTCACCGCCGAAATCCCTACCCCCCTCGACGCCACCTACCAGCGCAGCCAGGCCGTGGGCGTGCTACTCACTTATTCCTCCGCCAACAGCCGCAACTTCTACTTCGACGATTTCCTGGTGACCGATGCCACGGCGCCGCAGCTGCTGCGGGCTACGCCGGTGAGCAGCCGCGTCGTAGACCTGGTTTTTAACGAAGCGCTGGACCCAGGCAGCGCGTTTCAAGTAGCCAATTACCGCCTGGCCGGCAGCGGCGCGGCGCCGCTCACGGCCCAGGTGTCGGCGCGCAACCCGGCGGTGGTGCAACTCACGTTCGGGGCTGATTTTGGGCCCCAAAACGTGGTGGAGGCGCGGCAGGTGGCCGATTTGTTTGGCAACGCAGCCACCGGGCCGCTCACGGCGGGCTTTGTCGGGCCGGCCGGGGCGCCGGGGGTAGGCGAGCTGATTATCTCGGAGATATTCGCCGACGAGACACCGGGCGTCGGCCTACCCCCCTCTGAATTCGTGGAGTTGCACAACCGCAACGCCACCAAGGTTTTGAGCCTGCGCGGCGTGCGTTTGCTAAAGCCGGGCAGTACCCCAGCCGCCGCGTTTGCCGACACGGCCCGGCTGCTGCCGGGGCAGTACGCGGTGGTTTGCGGTAGCACGCGGGCGGCGCAATTTGCGGCCCTGGGCGTGAAGGTGTATGGCCTGACCAACTTCCCCGGCCTGGGCAACGAGGCCGACCAGCTCGTGCTGCGCGGCGCCAACGGCCAGACCCTGTTCGAGGTCAGCTACGCCGACACCTGGTACGGCGACCCGCGCCGCCGCGCGGGCGGCTACAGCCTGGAGCTGCGCGACCCTAATAACTACTGCGCCGGCGCCGACAACTGGACCGCCAGCCCCGACCCGCGCGGCGGCACGCCCGGCCGCCCCAACGCCGCCGCGGCCTCGAACCCCGACCGCCTACCCCCCACCCTACTGCGCGCCGTGCCCCTGAACGCGCTAACGGTGCGGCTGTTTTTCTCAGAAAAGCTCGACAGCGCGGCGGCAGCTAATCCGGCCCATTACCGCTTTTCAGCCGAGCTGGCCGCGGCGCCCACCGTGCTCGGGGCCGCGCCCGTGCCCTACGATTTTCGGGCCGTGGACCTGACGCTGGCCGCGCCGCTACGGCCCAGCCAGCCCGTGCGCCTGAGCGTGCAGCAGGCCACCGACTGCGCCGGCAACGCCGCCGGTCCGCTCCAAACCGCCACCTTCGCCCTGCCCGAGCCGGCCGCACCCGGCGATTTGGTGATAAATGAAATCTTGTTTAATGCCCGCGTCGGCGGGGTTGATTTCGTGGAAGTTCTGAACCGCTCGGCTAAATACATCGACCTGCAAGGCTATCAGGTGGCCAGCGAAAAGCCGGACAAGTCGTTGGCAATGGCCCCAGTGAGCGCCGCCGGGCCCTACGTGCTGGCGCCCGGCCAGTTCGTCGCCTTCACGGAGAAGCCCGAAATCATCCAGGCCCAGTACCCGAGCAGCCACGAAGCGGCGGCGCTGCTGGCGGTGCCGGGCTTCCCTACCCTGCCCGACGACGCGGGCACGGTGCTGCTGCTCGACGCCCGCGGCCCGGAGCTGGACCGCTATGCCTACAATAAAAATCAGCAGCTGAGCTTGTTATCTTCACTGGAAGGCGTTTCGCTGGAGCGCATTCGGGCCCAGGGACCCAGCCGGGCCGAAAACTTCCACTCGGCCGCCGCCAGCGTGGGCTATGCCACGCCGGGCCGCCCCAACTCGCAGGCCCAGGACGCGCCCGGCGGCAACCAGGCGCTGACCTTGAGCCCCGAAATCTTCACCCCCGACGACGACGGCCAGCAGGACTTCACGACCCTGAGCTACCAGCTCGACCAGCCCGGCTACGTGGCCAGCATCACGGTCTATGACGCGCTGGGCCGCCCCGTCCGGCGCCTGCTGCGCAACCAAACCCTGGCCACCACCGGCCTCGTGCCCTGGGACGGCGTGGACGACCACGGCCACAAAGCCGCCGTGGGCTACTACGTGCTGGTCATTGAGCTGTTCCGGCCCAGCGGCGGCGAGCGGCGCGAGTATAAAAAGACTGTCGTGGTAGGAGCGCGGCTCTGAGAGCTGCCGCGGCAGCTACGCCAAGCTTAACCATAACCTGTTTGGAATCAGTGGCGTAGGAGCGAACTTACCCTCTCTCCTTTTTAACCAAACCCCACTTTTCGCCCATGAAACCTATCTCTCCTTTCCTGCACGGCGTGCTCGACTATGGCACCTGCGCCTTTTTTGCTCTCGCGCCCTCGCTCTTCGGCCTCACCGGCGCCTACGCCACGGTGTGCTACCTGCTGGCCGGCGGCTACCTGGTCATCTCGCTGCTCACCAATATGCCGCTGGGCGCTATCAAGGCCATTCCGTTCCCTATTCACGGCAAGCTGGAGCTGGTCAGCGGCCCAGCCTTTATCGCCGCGCCCTGGCTGTTCGGCTTTGCCAATGAGAACCCCACCGCCCGCAACCTGTTCGTGGGCGCTGGCATCGTGTTCCTGATTGTGTATTTCCTCACCGACTGGTATGCCCAGAATCGGCTGGCCGGCACCACCATTGGCGCCGACGGCGTGCGCACAACGTAAGCGTGATTTCACGCGAAGTTTAGCAAAAAGTAAAAGGGGAAGTTTCGCAGAGTTTTTGACCTTCACTGTCAAAGTCAACTCCGCGAAACTTCCCTTTTCACTTTTTGCCAAACTTCGCGTGAGATAAGACCAGCCAAAAATCAATGATAAAACGCTGCTTCTACCAGCTGGCGCACGGCCCGGCGCGTGTCGGCGGGCCGCTCGATGAAGCCCAAGTGACCCACACCGGCCAGCCAGAGCACGGTGCAGTGGTCGGGCAGCAGGCTCTCCTCGTGGGTTTTTTCCAGGGGCACGGCGCGGTCATCCTTGCCGGCAATAAACAAGACCGGATACGCAGCCTTTTCCAGCACCGCGCGGCGGTCAGGGCGCCCGCTCATAGCCTCGATGCTGCTCAGGGCCACGGCCTGGGGCACGACCGCCGCAATGCGCTGCAATTGCTCGACCTGATGCGTGAGCGACTCGCGCTGCGTGGGCGAAAGCTGGGGCTGCAAGAACTCGTCGGCGAATTTCCCTACCCCCTCCTTTTCGATGAAGGCCCGGTTGCGCCCGCGCCGCTCGGCATCCTCTTCCGTATCGGGCAGGGCCGAGGAGTGAAACAGGCCCAGCCCGGCCACCAGACCCGGATACTTCTCGGCAAACGCCAGGGCCACGTAGCCGCCCATGCTGTGGCCCACGAGCACGGCCCGGCCCACGTCGGCGCGGTCCAACTCGGCGCGCAACGCCTCGGCAGCCGTTTCGAGGCTGAAATCCTGGGCTTTATCCTCGGGTCCGCCGTAGCCGGGCAGGGCGGGCATTAGCACCCGGCAGTCGGTAAAGTGGTCACCGACGAATTCCGGCCAGATTTCGGGGCTTTCCAGAAAGCCGTGCAGCAAAACCAGCACGGGCGCGGGGGTAGGGGTAGGCATTGGTGCGGCAGTACGCGGGAAGTGCGGCGCCCGTTCCTAGGGTTGAGATGAGCGTCGTAAGCAAGGGCCATCTCCTACCCCCCAAATACCAGCCCGGCCAGCGCGAGCACAGCGCGGCGGGTTTCGGTGGGCTGCTCTAAATAAGCCTGGTGGCCGCTGCCTTCCAGAAACAGCGCGTGGGCTACCGGCGCCAACGCGGCCTGCGCCACGGCGTCTTCCAGATGCACGGCCACGTCGTGCTTGCCCGCCACCAGCAGCACCGGAAACTTCGCCTCGCGCAGCACGGCCGTGCGCTCCGGGCGGGCGGCCATGCCGCGCAGCGCGCCAGTGATAGTGGCCGCCGGCGTGGCCTTGCCGATTTCTTCGAGCCAGTCGCGGGCCTCCGGCATCCGGTCGCGGTTGGCCGGCGCGAAAAGCGGGCGCACGAAGCTCTCCATGAATTTCCCTACCCCGTGCCGCTCGACGAAGCCGATGTTTTTCTCCCGGTTGGCGCGCTTCTCGTCAGTGTCGGCCAAGGCCGTGGAGTTTATCAGGGCCAAGCCGGCGAGGCGGTCCGGAAACCGCTCGGCCAAGGCCAGAGCGACGTAGCCGCCCATGCTGTGGCCCACGACCAAGACCGGGCCGGCCGCGTTTTTCTCCTCCAGGTACTCCACCACGTAGCGCGCCTGCGCCTCCATCGAGAAATCAGGCACGGCAGCCAGATTAGTACCGTGGCCCAGCAGATTGGGCGCCAGCAGCCGGTAGCCCGCCGGAAATGGTCGGGTGAATTCAGTCCAGACTTCGCGGCTTTCGGCAAAGCCGTGCAGAAACAGGATGGTGGGCAGGGAAGCGACGGCAGTGGGCATGGGGCAAAAGTAGCGGGCCGGGCGCGTGTTACTTTTGGGCCGGTCCCTTTGTTTGCCCTCCTATGAACGAGCAACTAGTAGTCAAGAATTTCGGCCCCATCAAGGACGCCACTGTGGACTTCAAGCGCGTCACCGTGTTCATCGGCCCGACAGGCGGCGGCAAGAGCACGCTGGCAAAGCTGGCGGCGGTGTTTGGTGATAAAAAAGTGCGCTTTGCTCAAACTAACAAGATTGCTTGGGAGACGAGTAACCAACTCATTAAGAGATTCGAGTTAGAGAGCTTTTTTACTAATAAATCATCCCTCTCTTTCATGAAGCCTGGCGGCTACCACGTCCGCATTAGTAAGGATAAAGCGACTTTGATGGAGAAGTCAAAACTGCCACCTAAAATGCCATTTGAAGCATTAGTAAAGTTTAATGAGCCACTAATACCTAAAACCGAACCTGACCGCAGTTCATGGATTAAAAGTCTTGAAAATTATTATAATAACACGGACAGCTTCGGTAGATTCTCTGATTCTAATCCTTTGTATATTCCAGCTGAACGGGCTTTTATTGCAGCCATTCAAGGAGCTTATGCTGGGCTGCAAATGAATAAGATTGCTCTCTCAGATACTTTAATGACATTTATCACAGAGTTCGAACTGTCAAAAAAATTTATTAAAGAGTTATTTATACCTCTTTTTCAGGTTAATTATCAACAACGAGAGGGCATCGATTCTATAAAAATGAAAAATGGCAAATCATTAAAACTATCTGCAAGTGCAAGTGGAATACAAGCTGTATTACCTCTGTTTGTCGTCTTGCAATATCAAGCAAATCCGATGGGTAGAGAGCAAGTTGCAGCTCGTTCTTTTTTAGTCGAAGAGCCAGAGCTAAACCTTTACCCCACCGCGCAGCAAGAACTGTTAAACTGGCTGGTGGAGAAATGCACGAAGAGCGAAAACGACCTGACCATCACCACGCACAGCCCCTATTTGCTGGCGCACCTGAACGTGCTGCTCTTTGCCCACCAAGTAGCCGAAAATCACCCGGAACGCGCCGAAGAAGTGGCCCGGATTGTACCCCGCGAGAGTTGGATTGACCCCAAAGAGTTTGCAGCCTACCACGTCGAGGGGCAGCAGGAAAATGGGGTACGCTCCATCGTTAATCCAGAAACGGGACTTATTAGCTACAATGGGCTCGATGCGCTGGCTACCGCTGAAGCGGCTCAGTTTGAGAAGTTGCTGGACATCAATGCCGGATTGGAAGTAGAATGATAACGCGCATTCAGCGAACGTTCGCAACCCAGCTAGCAGCTAAAGCCGAGTGCCTACAAGCTCATACTCACGCTACATTTCATGTCCACGACCCACACCTGGAAACTGAAGGTCCTGGCCCGTGCTGCGTACTGACTACTGGTCCTAAATCCAAGTCGGACCTGCTGGTGCGCAACCACAATCAAGAGCCCGTTTACCTGCTTGCCATTGACCATTGCATTTATAATGACTCAAATCCCAGCAAATGCGATTGTGCGCTCGTGAGCGGAGATATCATCTACTTTGTCGAGTTCAAAACCTCTGAAAACCACTTGGACGCGACTCAGACGAAAACTAATACTAACCCCGGCGACTGCCTTCCTCAGCTGGCGGCTAGCATCCGGGACTTCTACGACCGTGCTATCATTGAGCCGGGTCAGACCGTTCATGCCTATGCCAGCGTTGGCTTTCCGCGGCACCGCCCCCAGCACGGAGCCCACTACCAGGACCAGCTCAGGTCTTTGCAGTTGAAGATACAGGAAGGCGCTACCAGAATTGTTCGACTGCGCTACTGTAGCGAAAGCGAATTAGAGATTAAATGAAATGAAAAAGCCCCGTCAGCGCAAACTGACGGGGCTTTTTCATTTCAAAAGTATTCCCTACCCCAGCACCGCCGCCCGCGCCGCGTCGGCTACCTTGCCGCTCATCTCGCGCACGGCCTGCGCGATGCCGGCCGCGTCGAAACCGCATTCCTTGTATAGCTCGTCCTGGGTGCCGTGCTCTACCACGCGGTCGGGGATACCGAGGCGGCGCAGGGGTAGGGACAGGCCCTGGTCGGCCAGAAACTCCAGTACGGCCGAGCCGAAGCCGCCCATCAGGCAGCCGTCCTCGACAGTGATGAGGGCGCGGTAGCGGCGGGCGACGTCGCGTAGCATTTCTTCGTCCAGGGGCTTGCAGAAGCGCAGGTCGTAGTGGCCCACGTCGAGGCCTTCGGCGGCTAGTTTCTCGGTGGCTTTCGCGGCGTAGTTGCCGATGTGGCCGATGCTGAGAATGGCCACGCCGCCCTCGGCACCCTCCCGGACGACGCGGCCGGTGCCGATGGCCACGCGCTGCAGGGGCGTGCGCCACGCCGGCATCACGCCCTCGCCGCGGGGGTAGCGGATGCTGAACGGGCCGGCGTTTTCGGGCAGCTGAGCGGTGTACATCAGGTTGCGCAGCTCCTGCTCGTTCATCGGCGCCGAGACGACCATGTTGGGGATGCAGCGCAGGTAGGCGATGTCGTAGCAGCCGTGGTGGGTGGGGCCGTCGGCGCCGGCGAATCCTGCCCGGTCGAGGCAGAACACCACGTGCAGGTTTTGCAGGGCCACGTCGTGCACAAGTTGGTCGTAGCCGCGCTGCATAAACGAGGAGTAGATGTTGCAGAACGGCACCAGCCCCTGCGTGGCGAGGCCCGCCGAGAACGTGACCGCGTGCTGCTCAGCAATGCCGACATCAAAGGCGCGCTCCGGCATGGCGGCCATCATAATATTGAGCGACGAGCCCGACGGCATGGCCGGCGTCACGCCCATAATCTTGTCATTCTGCTCGGCCAGTTCGACCAGCGTGTGGCCGAATACGTCCTGATACTTGGGCGGCTGCGGCTGCTCGTGGTGCTTTTTGTAAATCTCGCCCGTGATTTTGTCGAACAGCCCCGGCGCGTGCCACAGCGTCTGGTCTTTCTCGGCCAGCGCGTAGCCCTTGCCCTTCACCGTGACGCAGTGCAGCAGCTTAGGGCCGGGAATGCTCTTCAAATCATTCAGCACCTCGACCAGATGCTGCACGTCGTGCCCATCGACGGGGCCGAAATAACGGAATTTTAAGGCCTCAAACAGGTTGCTCTGCTTGAGCAGCGTGGCCTTCATGGCGGCTTCCACTTTGCGGGCAATCTGCTGCGGGTTGGGGCCGAACTTGCTGAGCTTGCCCAGCACGTTCCACAGCTCGTCGCGCACCTTATTATAGGTGTAAGAAGTGGTGATGTCAGTCAAATACTCCTTGAGCGCGCCCACGTTGGGGTCGATGCTCATGCAGTTGTCGTTGAGCACGACCAGCAGATTGGATTTTGTCACGCCGGCGTGGTTCAGGGCCTCGAAGGCCATGCCGGCGGTCATGGCGCCGTCACCGATGACGGCAATGTGCTGGCGGTCGGTTTCGCCTTTGTAATCACTGGCCACGGCCATGCCGAGCGCGGCGCCGATGCTGGTGCTGCTGTGGCCCACCCCGAACGCATCGTACTCGCTCTCAGACCGTTTAGGAAAGCCCGACATGCCGTGGTAGCGGCGGTTGGTCGGGAATTGCTCGCGGCGGCCGGTCAGGATTTTGTGGCCGTAGGCCTGGTGGCCCACGTCCCACACGAGCTGGTCGTGGGGCGTATTAAAGACGTAGTGCAGGGCGACGGTCAGCTCGACTACGCCCAGCGAGGCGCCGAAGTGCCCGCCGTAGATGCTCACTGAATCGACGATGAACTGCCGCAGCTCATCAGCGAGCTGCACCAACTGTTCGGGCGTTAGTTTTTTGAGGTCGTCGGGCGAATCTATCTGCGCCAGCAGCGGGCCGGGTTGAACTATCATCAGGGGCAAGCGTCGGTTTGAAGGGAGGCAACGGGAAGTAACCGCCCGGCCCGCTAAATGATTGGCGGGCCGTCTCAAAGGTACGAGAGGCGGAGAAGAGCGGTTGTAAGATTTAGTTGGCGGGGCGCTTGCGACACCTGCGTAAGATTCAGGGGGGTAGGGAATTGATTTTGCGCCGCCAGCCAGCCCTTTCTTGGCAACTCTCGTTTGCCGAAGGGTAGCCAGCAGTACGATTCCCTACCCCCCTCCAAACCCCGCAACCCCCAAGATTGCTGCCGCCCGGTGCAACCCGCGGCTTTGTTTGCCAGCCCTTGACAGCTATGAGATATCCGATACGCATTCGCCCCGCCCGCGCCTTGTTTATTACGGCCCTGCTGGGCCCGGCCCTGCTGGCTTCGGCCCAGCAAACCCCGCCCGCCGGCAGCCGGCCCACCCCGGCCGCCGCGCTCCGCCCCACCGCCACGGGCCGCATCAGCGGCACCGTGACCGATGCCGCCACGGGCAAGCCCGTCTCCTATGCCACGGTGGCGGTGCTCGACGCGGCGGGCAAATCCGTGAACGGCGGCGTGTGCGGCGACGATGGCAAGTTTGTGCTGCCCAGCATTCCGGCCGGCACCTACACGGTGCAGGTCAGCTTCGTGGGCTATAAAAATGAGACCCGCCCCGGCGTGGTCGTGACCGGCGGCGAGCCGGTCAATCTGGGCACCGTGGCCCTGAGCGTGTCGGCCCAAAAGCTGGGTGAAGTGGTCGTAACGGCTCAGCGCCCGCTGATTGAGGAGCGCGTGGACCGCACCGTGTACAACGCCGAAAACGACCAGACCGCCCGCGGCGGCGACGCCACCGACGTGCTGCGCCGCGTGCCGCTGCTGAGCGTGGACCTGGACGGCAACGTGAGCCTGCGTGGCTCCAGCAACCTGCGGGTGCTGATTAACAACAAGCCCTCGGCCATCGCCGCCACCAGCATCGCCGACGCCTTGCGCCAGATTCCGGCCGAGCAGATTAAGACCGTCGAGGTAATTACCTCGCCCTCGGCCAAGTACGACGCCGAAGGCACCGGCGGCATCATCAACATCATCACCAAAACCAACACCCTAAGCGGCGGCACGCTGGGCGTGGACGCCAGCGTGGGCACCCGCAACGCCAACCTGAGCCTCAACAGCTCCTACCGCACCGGCAAGATGGGCTTCACGCTCAACGCGGGGGGTAGGGCCGGCTACAATATCAACGGCAGCTTTCAGAACGAGCAGCAGGTAACCACCCCGGCCCGCACCGTGCGCGACCCGATTACGGGGCTGCTGACAACTATCCCGGCCAGCACTTCCTTCACCAGGCAGCAGGCCGAAACCAATCAGAACCAGGGCGGCGGGCGCGCGGCCCTGGGCTGGGACTACGACATCAACAAGCAGAACTCGCTGCAAGCCTCGCTCACGTATGGGCTGCGCGCCTCGAACAGCCAGCAGGACCGGCTGAGGCGCATAGACCTACGCTCGTCGCCCAACCAGCTCCTGGACGTGCGCGACGTGGACGTGAAGGACCGCTCGGGCAGCGTAGATGCCAGCCTGAACTTCACCCACGTGTTTGAGAAGCCGCAGCAGGAATTCAGCATTCTGACCCTCTACAGCCGCAACGACCGGCAGAACGACTTCACGAACTCCATTCTCGACCTCGGCGAGTTTACGACGACCAGCCGGCTGCGCAATGAAAACCCCAGCGCCAACGAGGAATTCACGGTGCAGGCCGATTATCAGTCCCCGACCGGCAAAAACCAGCTGCTGGAGTTCGGCGCCAAAGACATTCTGCGGCGCGTGAACAGCGATTTTATCTTGTATACGGCGCCCGGCGCCGATGGCGAGTTTGTGCCGGCCACGGAGGTTGCCCTCAACAACGGCTTCAACTACAGCCAGAACGTGGCCGCCGCCTACGCTACCTACACGCTGGGCCTGCCGAAGAACATCACGCTAAAGCCGGGAGTGCGCTATGAGTACACTACTATCACGGCCGACTTCAACAACAGCAACGAGAAGGTCAGTATTCCCAGCTACGGGGCCCTGGTTCCTAGCGTGAACCTGTCGCGGCGCCTAGCCAACGGCAATGTGCTGAAAGCGGCCTACAACCGCCGCCTCCAGCGCCCCTCGCTGCAATTCCTGAATCCGGCCCCGCAGTTCTCCAACTCCCTGATTGTGACCAGAGGCAACCCTGAGCTGGACCCGGAGTTTACCAACAACTTCGAGCTGGGCTACAGTACGCTGGTCAAGCAGGTCAACCTGAACTTCACGGCCTTTGCCCGCAACACCAACGGCTCCATCCAGTCGGTGCGCGGACCTGTGAGTGAAGACCTGCTAGCCCTTCTCGGTGAGCGGCTGGCTCCCGGCGCTCAATTGATTAGCTACGACAACATTGGCCAGGAAAACGCCTACGGCGGCAACGTGTTTGCCTCCCTCAACGGCAAAAAGCTCAGCCTGAACAGCGGCGTGGATGTGTACTACGCTGTGCTGCGCAACAACGTGACGGACCCGCTCTACAACGCCTCGAATGAGGGCTTCGTGGCCAGTGGGCGCTTGTTTGGCTCGTATAAAATAACCGACCTGTGGGGCTTGCAGGCGTTCGGCTTCTACCGGGGCCGGCAGGTGCAGCTGCAAGGCGAGCAGAGCGGCTTCGGTTTCTACGGCCTGAGCGTGCGGCACGAGTTTGCCAACAAAAAAGGCAGCTTCGGCCTCGGCGCCCAGAACTTCCTAACCCGCAGCATCAACATTCGCAACGAAATCCGCACTCCGCTGCTGACCCAGACCAGCACCAACCAGCAGCGCAACCTGAGCTTTCAGGTGAACCTGAGCTACCGCATTGGCCAGCTATCGGCTGACCAGCGCCCGCGCCGCAGCCGCAGCATCGACAACGACGACCTGAAAAGCGGCGGCGAAGGCGGTGGTGGCGGTGACTTGGGCGGCGCGGGTGGCGCAGTACCAGCCAGCGGTGGCGGTGGCGCCCCGAGTGGCGGCGGAACCCGCCCGGCGGGTGGCGGCCGGCCCGCCGGCGCAACCGGCACCGCGCCAGCTGGTGCGGCCCCAAATGGTGGAGTTCCTACCCCCCCCGCCGCGCCCAGCCTCAATACCCTGCCCGGTACGCCTGGCCTAGCGGCGCCCGACAGCACCGCCCGCGACTCAGCCGCCACCCAGCCCGCCGCGCTGCCCGGCACCACTGCTCCGGTGGCCGTCCCTACCCCCCCGGCCACCGCGCAACCCGCCGACTCGACCCCGCGCCGCCCGGCCGCGCCGCCCACCAATCCGATTAGCTCGCCGGCCAACGCGCCCTCGCCGGGCACGACTACGCCGGGCGGCATCACGCCGGCCGGCAGTACGGGCGGGCGGCCGTAGGCCGTAGCGGGAGAGTTAGCGATGAGACAAGCGGCGGGCCGGGCACTACTTTTGCCCGGCCCGCCGTTTTGCTTTCTCATGTCTTCACCGCTGCCCCAACCGTCGCCCTCACCGCTGCCCGCCGCGCTGCCCGACGACGAGGCCGGCTTCTTGCGCAAGCTCCGGCCCTCGCGCCTGGTGCTGCCGGTGCTGCTGGGGCTGGCCGTGGTGGGGTTTCTATTTTACCGCAACTACCGGCCCGGCGACCTGGCCCCGCTGGCCCACGCCGACTGGCGCTGGCTGCTGGTGGCCGGGCTGGTGCTGGCCGCCCGCGACCTGGGCTACATCTACCGCATTCGCCACCTGGCCGAAGGCGCTCTGAGCTGGCGGCAGGCGCTAGACGTGATTATGATTTGGGAATTTGCCTCCTGCGTGCTGCCCTCCGGGCAGGGCGGCACGGCCGTGGCGCCGTTTATTCTCGAAAAAGAAGGTGTGCCACTGGGCAAGGGCCTGGCTTACATCATGGTCACGGCCCTGCTCGACAATCTCTACTACGTGCTGATGGTGCCGCTCGTGGTACTCATTGCCGGGGCCGGCCTCTACCCCCACGAGGCGCTGCAAACTGGCTTCGTCGCGACGCTGCGGGTCGCGTTCGGGGTTAGCTATTTGTTTGTGACGCTCTACGCGGGACTGATGCTGTACGCCATTTTCATCAATCCGCGCTCGGTGCGGCGGCTGCTGGTGCGACTGTTTTCGTTTCAATTTCTGCGGCGCTGGCGGCGCAAGGCTTATCTCCACGGCCAGGAGATGGTGCGCGCCTCGGCCCAGCTGCGCGGCGCTGGGCCCCGCTACTGGTGGCACGCGGGCGTGAGCACGGCCTTCGTCTGGACGGCCCGCTACGCCATCATCGGCTGCCTGATTGCGGCCTTCGTGCCGATGAGTATGGGCACCTTCCTGTTCATCTTCGCCCGCAACATCACCTACAAGGTCATCCTGCTCATCGCCATCACGCCAGGGGGCGCCGGCATTGCCGAGGGTGCGTTCCCCACGTTTTTCGGCTCCTTCATCGGCACGGCCACCATGACCAGCTTCCTGGTGCTGCTCTACCGCCTGGTGACGTATTACCTCTACCTGGGGCTGGGGCTGGCGTTTTTGCCGCGCTGGGTGGCGCGGGTGTTCGGGCCGGAGCGAGTTAAAAGTTGAGAGTTATAAGTTTAAAATCCCTACCCTCTCATTCGGTTTGAAGCTGGATGAGGGGGTAGGGATTTTAAACTTATAACTCTCAACTTTTAACTCGCTATTCCTCAGCCGTTGGCCGCCGGTAAGTCTGCCAGAAAGCCGGGCGGTAGTCCGTGAATTGCAGCTGGTGAGTTTCCATGCCGCTCCAACGCGGGTCGGCTTTCGGGTTGGGTGGCGGCAGCGCGGTACCGGCCGGCAGGGGCGTAAAAATCTGCTCGCAGGAGCGCTGCACGTAAAATGCCCGGCCGGTTTTCAATACCCGGCCCGCATCGAGGCCCTGGCCCACGCTGCGGCGCACCTGGTAGCGACCGTTGGGGGCGCGGGCGTAGTTCACCACGTGGTCGTTGTGCTCGGCGGTGTACACGTTGGAATAGAGCTGCGAAATCAGGTTGCCGCGGCCCACGTGCTTGCGCGCCACGGCGTTTTGGGTGAGCGTATCGCCCCGCCACAGGGCCTCGTAGTGTGTCACGGCGTAGTCGCGCTGCTGCACCCGGAACCGGCCCGAATAGCCCGCTTGCAAGTAGGTGCCGGTGCTGCGGTGGCTGGCGCGCCGGGCCGCGAAGCTGATGACGTACACCGTCTCGCCGCCCTGCTCCAGCACCGTATCGAGTTGCAAATTGAATTTGCGCCAGCGCGCCTTGAACAGCGGCGAAGTGCGCACCGGGTCGGCGCCCCCCGTGTAAAATCCTTGCCCGTGCCCCTCCAGGCTGACCAGGGCCAGTCCCTGCGTGGCCTTGGCCTCGCGCAGCACCCGCGCCTCGCGCACCCGGTGCTGCCCCATCGGCTGCCGCATCAGGAAGCCGCCGTGCAGGTCGCGCTGCCCGGCCGGGGTCAGCAGCGTGCTCACGTATTCCACCTCGGCCCGCACGGTGTCGAAGTTGCTGGTTTGCCGATGCGTGTACACCTCCGCCATGTAATCCTGCTGCTCATAATTTTGCCCGATAGCCGCCACCACTTTTTTCATAATCCGGCGCGGGTCCAGGCTCTCGCCGCGCACCTGCACGCTTTGTAGCTCGTAGGCCGCTGGCACCAACCGCACCGTGAGCGGCGCGCCGGGGGCGGGCGCCGCCACCCGCGCCGGGGCGTAGCCCACGCTGCTGACTTGCAGCTTTTCCGCGCCCGTTATTTTCAGGGTGAAGCGGCCCTGCCCGTCAGCCACGGTCCCTACCCCCTGTTCCGGCGCCGATACCGACGCATACGGCACGGGCGCTTTGGTTTTCTGGTCGAGCACCACGCCCTGCACCCGGCGTCCGGCTGGTCCGCCATTGGCCTGCACCCGCCCACTAGCGCGGCGCGGCGCGGGGTTGAAAGCACTGCCCGCCGCTTCGGGGGTAGGGGTGGCCGCGCCAGCGGGTACGGCGCCAGCCAGCGGCCCGGCCAGGTGCGGCGGGTTCACGGTGCGCAGGAACAAGAAGCCGTCCACTACCTCGCTCCACGGACCCGTCAGGGGCCTATACTCGAACGCCGATGTGGTCAGCACCCGGCCGGGCGCGTCGTGCTTCAGGCTCACGAAGGCGTAGTCGACGGGCTGCGCCAGCAGCTCGGCTTCCAGCGTGCCGGCGGCCGGAACAGGTACGGGCTGCGCGTCGTGGCCCAGGAAGCTGTGGCTGCCGCCGCCCGCCAGCGTGCCGAGCACATATACCTGGTCGGCGCCCAGAGTAGCCTTTACGGCGCGGCCCATCGGGCGGTAGGCTTGCAGCTCGGCGTCGCCAAGGGCTTCTGTTTTATTGGCTAGGTGCGGCAGCGCGCCCCAGCAAATTACCTTTTCCTGCGGGTGAGCCCGCAGGTACCAGAGCAGGTTGTCGGCCATCTGCGCGTCGCGCGGGTTGCTGTCGGTGGCCTTGAAGTCAGCGCTGTCTTTGGCGGTGGGGTCGTGGGTAGCGTAGTCGCGGGCCTGAGCCAGCAGGCTGCGCAGGCACTGCCGCCAGAAGGTGGCCTCGGCGCGGCGCCGGGCGTCGGGACCGGCGGCGGCCTTGTCGAGCAGGCGCGTGGCCTTGGCTATTTCCCGCTCGAAATAAGCCAGGCTGCCCGTGGGCGGAAACATGAACTGGTCGGCCATCAGGCTGATGACTTCATCTAAAAAATCATAGCTCAGGGCCGTCGCGCCCTTCTCCGGCGCCAGAAACGTTTGCAGCTCGTCCACGACATCACCGCCATAGTCGCCGCTGAGCTGCGGGTCGAAGCCGGCCACGCGCAACTGGCCCGGCCCCACCAGCGGCAGCACCGCCTGAAACTCCTGCGTCGCCGTCCAGATAGTGAACACACTGTTGCCCAGCGCCGCCACCGCCGACTCGCCGGCTTCCAGGGCCTGCTGCGCCCGGTGCAAATCGTAGAACCCGCTCTCAAAGGCCAGCGTGGTGAAGCCCAGCCGCTCGCGCAGAAAGCGCACCAGCCGGATTTTGGCTTCCGTCACGTTGCCCTCGCCGTGGGTTGGCTCGCCCAGCATCACCACCCGCGCCAGCCCAATTTCCGGTCCCAGAAATTCTAAATCCTGAAAGGCCGTGTCCGCCGGGCTGATGCTGCGCAACGCGTGCACCGGCAGCGGCGCGGGGGTAGGCGGCGCGGGCGTTTGGGCGCGGGCGGTGGGCAGCGCGCACATCAGCAGAAACCAACAGAGTCTAAAGCCAGGCAGCATGAGCGAGGATATTTTTAGGTCTTTAAGTTGAAGGTAGCGCAAGGCGGCGCGCAGCCTCTGCTTTGCGCATCGCTGCCTGGGAGGCAGGAAGCAAGTTGGCTGCTCACTCGTTGCTTATCCGTGCTTATCCCTTGCGCGAAGCCACAGCTTCTGGCACATCGGTGCCAGCTGGTTAAGCGTGGCTCCTAGACTCAGTTGCTGGGCCAGGGCTGCAAGTCAAGCTGCCCGGCTGAGCCTCACGGACAATTTTTCGGCCGGTTGTAGTGCTGTTTCAGCCCCGGCCGGGCGCAAAAAAATCTAACTTAAAACCAGCCTGCCCACGCAGCTTAAGCTGCTAAAGCCGTTATTTGGGGCGGCTGACCGCCTTTTCTTTTCATTCCTGCCCTATGGCCATTAAAAAGCAGCAAACCTCCCTGCGCGACCTGGCTCAGCACCTGGGCTTATCGGCCTCCACGGTGTCGCGGGCACTGGCCGACCACGCCGACATCAGCGAGGCCACCAAGGAGCGGGTGCGCGTCGTCGCCCGCGAGCTGCACTACCGGCCCAACCAGCTGGCCGCCGCCCTGCGCAAGGGCCACAGCCAGATGCTGGGCGTGATTGTGCCCCACATCAAGGGCTACTTCTTTCCGGCCGTAATGAACGGCATTGAGAAAGTGGCTACCCGCGAGGGCTTCAACGTGATGATGTGCCAGAGCAACGAAGATTTGCGCCGCGAGCAGCGCAACGTCGAGGCGCTGCTCGCGGCGCAGGTCGAGGGCATTCTCATGTCGGTGTCGGCCACCACCCACCCTGAAACGGCCCACTTCGAGCAGGTGCGGCAGCAGGGCATCCCGCTCGTGTTCTTCGACCGGGTGCCGGAGCTGCCGCAGAGCATGGCCGTGATTCTGGACGACTTCCAAGGCGCCTACCAGGCCGTGCGCCACCTTATCGAGCAGGGCTGCCAGCGTATCGGGCACCTGGGTGGTCCCCAGCACCTTAACACCAGCCGCAACCGCTTTCTGGGCTACCAAGCGGCGCTCGAAGCCCACGGCCTGCCCGCCGTGCCGGAGTGGGTCTATTCGCTGCCCGCCCTCACCCACGACGCCGGCCGCCTGGCCATGCAGCACCTGCTGGCCGTGGAGCCGCAGCTCGACGCCGTGTTCGGTGCCTACGCCATTCCGTCGGTGGGAGCGCTGGAAGTTTTGCGCGAAAAAGCTTGCCGCGTGCCGCAGGATGTGGCTCTGGCTTGCTTCAGCAACGAGCCGTTCTCGACCATGACTCAGCCGCGCCTGACGGTGGTAGACCAGCGGGCCGAGCAGATGGGCGAAACGGCCGTGCGCCTGTTCTTGCAGCTGCTCAAGCGCGGCCCCACCTACGCCCCGCCCCACCTGATTCTCAAGCCCGAGCTGATTATCCGCGACTCGTCGCTGCACCTGTCGCGCGAGGGCCGCATCGCCCGCTAGCCCGGCCTGCGCTCACCGATGGCAAACGCAAAAAAGCCCCGCGTCAGGATGGCGCGGGGCTTTTTTATGAGAGGCACGAGGCAAAGCGGCTTTAAACGCCGCAGTGTTTATTCTTTTTCCAGCATCAGGCTGGCGCCGGTGGCGCTTTTCAGCGTCAGCCGGTCATCGGTCAGTGTCTCGACCGTGAACTGGTTGCCAGCCGCAGCGCCGTTGGGCGTCATAGTGATGGTTTTGGCGGCCTGGTCGAAGCTGTACTTGCCCGACACGGCCTGCTGGGGCGACGTCATGGTGTACTGCCCGTTGGCGAAGATTTGCAGGCGCTCCTCTTCCTGCGTGTCGGTCTGGCTCACTTTGTCGCCGCTGGCACTTTTTTCCTTGGCGGTTTTCCAGACCTTGCTTTCCTTGCCATAGAGCATGTTTACGCCTTCTACGGTGCCTTCCTTGCTGCCGCACGAAACGGCAAAAATGGAAAGCAGCAGCAGGAGCGTAGCGGCGTAGGCGCGGGTGAAGGTGAGGTGATTTTTCATGAGGATGAGGAGGAAAAACGGGGTTAAAATAAACGAGTAAGCTGAGCCGCAGCTCGCGGCAGTCCTTACGGGACTGGTTTTTATTTGTTCAGCCTGCAACCCCGCCTTACCGCCCGCGTAAAGAGGCCCGAAGCCGGATACGCCGGCCCCGCGCCGAACCCCGATTTGCCGGCCGCCCGGCGCGCTGCTCTCACATCCCGCAACTCTTCACAGCATCATGGGCCTGTTTGATTTCTTAAGCAACGAAGGCGAAAAAACACCCGTCCAGCCGCAGCAGTCCGCTGCTGGCGCCGGTGGCGCTACCGATTTTTTCGGCAACCCTACCCCCACTACGTCGACTGCCACGGGCGACACCTACACCGTCGTGAGCGGCGACTCGCTTTCCAAAATTGCCAAAAACCACTACGGCGACGCCGCCAAGTGGCACCAGATATACGAGGCCAACAAGGCCACCATCGGCTCCAACCCTGACCTGATTGAAGTAGGCCAGGTGTTGACCCTACCTAGTAACTAGGTACTTTTTTGCAGAAAAAAGGTGAAAAAAGCCGTTCCGGTTCGGGGCGGCTTTTTTCGTACCCCTCCGTCATCCTTCACTCCGCTGCGTTCAGGATGATGGGGGGGGTAGGGATGATTGCATCTTCAGCTTGCATTTGCAACTTTCAAAAATCCTGTTCTACCTTTGCATTACCACTCCGGTACCGGCGCCCCTCGCGGAGGCCCGGTTTTCAGATTTTATTCAGAAGCGGCGAGAGACTAGGCTCCCTGACCCGCTGGCAACCTTCGACCGCGCGAAAGGTGCCAATTCCTACCCCCTCCTTGCGTAGCAAGCCGGCGGGACAGATAAAGGTGAGTGCCATGAAAAACCTCGTTTTTTCCGTTTCCGAGTTGTCGTCCGCACCCATTGCCTCTGCGCAGCTGGGCTTGCCGACGGCCTTCTGCATTCCGACGGCCGCCCCACTGTCCGGCTGTTGTTACCAGGTCTGTTGTCGGGGCCGAATGCGCTGTTGTTGCGCCTGCTAAGCAGTAAGTAGCCCTCGCGCAACCCCTTTTTCTTTTCGTGGGAATGCTGTATTGCCTTGTTCGCAAGGCTGCGGGCGCGCCAGTCAGCCAATGGCCGTTCCCGCAGATAGCGCAGGCTTATCGGCAGCTGGTCTGGGCCGCCTCGGGCGCCGCCACGGCCGCGAATGTTTCCGCCGCTGGCCATTCCCTACCCCCTCCCTTTCATTTGGTCGCTTTCCCTTATCACCTTCTTGGCATGTCCACGCATACCCTTCCCCCTTCGCTGCAACAAGAACTGGCCGCTACCGCCCAGCACCTAGCTTCCGCGCTGCCGCCCGCAGCCAGCCAAACCATCGACGCCGGTATTGCGGCCGTGCAGGCAGCCGGCCTGGCCGGGCGCGGCTTGCGCGCCGGACAAACCGCTCCTGATTTCACCTTGCCCGACGCTACGGGCCGCCCCGTCCGTCTCACCGAGCTGCTGCAAGCCGGGCCAGCGGTGCTGGTATTTTACCGCGGCAACTGGTGCCCCTACTGCAACGTGCAGCTGCGCGCCTACAACCAGGCACTGTCTCAGTTTCAGCAGCACGGGGCCACGCTGGTAGCAGTATCGCCCCAGACACCAGAGCTGACCCAGCTCACGGCCGAAGAAAAAGATTTGCACTTCCCGGTGCTTAGCGATGCCAGCAATGCCGTGGCCCGGCAATACGGGCTGGCCTACCAGGTAGGCGGCGCCGTCTACGACACGCTGCATGGTGTGGGCATCGACCTGGCTGCCCACAACGGCGACGCCAGCGGCGAGCTACCTCTCACCGGCACCTTCGTCATCGCCCGCGACGGGCAAATTGCCTGGGCCACGGTAGAAGCCGACTTCAAGCAGCGGCCTGACCCGGCGCTCATCGTGGAAGCCTTAGCTCAGCTCTAAGCCCACCCCTAACGCTCCGGCTTTTTTTCAACTCAAACCTTAAAACCCTTAATTCCCTACCCCCCATGTCCACTCCGAGCCAGCACTTCGAAACCTTGCAGCTCCACGCCGGCCAGCAGCCCGACCCTACCACTGGCGCCCGCGCCGTACCATTGTTCCAAACCACGTCTTACGTATTTAAGAGCGCCGAGCACGGCGCCAACCTGTTTGCCCTCAAAGAGTTCGGCAACATCTACACCCGCCTGATGAACCCCACCACCGATGTGTTCGAGCAGCGCGTGGCGGCGCTCGAGGGCGGCGTGGCGGCGCTAGCGACGGGTTCTGGGCAGGCCGCGCAGTTTCTGGCCCTGAACAATATCCTGCAAGCCGGCGATAACTTCGTAAGTACCGCTTACATCTACGGCGGCACCTACAACCAGTTTAAGGTCGCCTTCAAGCGCCTGGGCATTGAAGCGCGCTTTGCTGATGGCGACAACCCGGCCTCCTTCGAGCCGCTGATTGACGAGAAAACCAAGGCGATTTACCTCGAAACCATCGGCAACCCCAGCTTCAGCATCCCCGATTTTGAAGCCATCGCGGCCATCGCCAACAAGCACGATTTGCCGCTGATTGTCGATAACACGTTCGGCGCGGGCGGCTTCCTGTTCCGGCCCCTGGAACACGGCGCCCACATCGTGGTCGAGTCGGCCACGAAGTGGATTGGCGGCCACGGCACAAGCGTAGGCGGCGTGATTGTGGACGGCGGCACCTACGACTTCGGCAACGGCAAATTCCCGCAGTTCACCGAGCCGAGCGAGGGCTACCACGGGCTGATTTTCAACGATGTATTCGGCAAGGGCAGCTTGTTCGGCAACATCGCCTTCATCATCCGGGCGCGGGTTGAGGGCCTGCGCGACTTCGGCCCCTCCATCAGCCCGTTCAACTCCTGGCAGCTGCTGCAAGGCCTCGAAACCTTGAGCCTGCGCGTGGAGCGCACCGTCGAAAACGCGCTGCGCATCGCCACCTGGCTGGAGCAGCACCCGCAGGTCGAGAGCGTGAACTACCCCGGCCTGCCCAGCAGCCCCTACCACGGCCTGGCCCAGAAATACTTCAAGCGCGGCTTCGGCGGCGTGTTCACGTTCCGGATTAAAGGCAGCAAGGAAAATGCCACGCAGTTCATTGACAACCTGAAGCTTATCAGCCATCTGGCCAACGTGGGCGACGCCAAGACGCTCATCATCCAGCCCGCCGCCACCACCCACCAGCAGCTCTCGGAGCAGGAGCAACTAGCGGCCGGCGTCACGCCCACGTCGCTGCGACTCTCAGTAGGAATTGAGCATTTTGAGGACATCAAAGCTGACTTGCAGCAGGCCTTTGAGGCCCTCGGCAACACGGCTTCGCAGCCTGCAGAAGGTACCGAAGTAGAGGAGCCGGAGCTGGAGCACGCGCAGCCGCTGGAGGTGTAGATAAGTTTTAGCCCGCAGAGGGCGCAGAAGATTGCGCAGAGGACGCTGAACGTTCTGCGACTTCCGCGCAATCTTCTGCGCCCTCTGCGGGCTAAATCCAACAGAACGACAAATGGAAGACCAGCATTTTTCCCTACCCCCTCTCCCGCTGGAAAGCGGCGCCACGCTCGAAAACGCGACCGTCGCCTACCGTACCTGGGGCCAGCTCAATGCCGCGCAGGACAACGTGGTCTGGGTGTGCCACGCCCTGACGGCCAACGCCGACGTGCTGGCCTGGTGGCCGGGCCTGTTCGGCTATGACACGCTGTTCGACCCCGCCGACTGGTTTATCGTGTGCGCCAACATGCTCGGCTCCTGCTACGGCGGCACTGGCCCACTGAGCCCGAACCCCGCTACCGGCCAGCCTTACTACCAGCAGTTTCCACTGCTCACGACGCGCGACCTGGCGGCGGCCCACGAGCTGTTGCGGCAGGAGCTAGGAATCGCTAAAATTCACACCCTCATCGGCGGCTCGATGGGCGGGCAGCAGGCGCTGGAATGGGCCGTGGCGCAGCCAGAAGCGTTTGAACATCTGGTAGTTATTGCCACCAACGCCCAGCATTCGCCCTGGGGCATAGCCTTTAATGAGGCGCAGCGGCTGGCCATTGAGGCTGACCCGACGTATGCGATGGCCGAGTCGGCGCAGGGCGGCGCGGCCGGCCTGCGGGCGGCGCGGGCCGTGGCCCTGCTCAGCTACCGCGGCTACGAAGCATACGGATATTCGCAGGCCGAAGACGATGAGGAGCTGCTGACTGATTTCCGCGCCAGCGCTTACCAACGCTACCAGGGCGACAAGCTCGTGGCCCGCTTCGACGCCTACTCCTACGTGGCCCTGAGCCGCACGATGGACACCCACAACGTGGGCCGCGGCCAGGGCGGCATTGAGGCCGCACTAAGCCAGATTCAGGCTAAAACGCTAGTGCTCAGCCTGCCATCCGATATTTTATTTCCCGTGAGTGAGCAGCAATTGCTCGTGCGTCACATCCGCGGGGCCATGTACGGGGAGGTGCATTCGCGCTTCGGGCACGATGGCTTCCTGATTGAAACGCCCCAAATCGCCCACCTGCTCGAACGATTCTACGCGCCCACGTTCGCCCATTAGCGCCGCCCGCGCCGCTGCTTTTCCGCTCGCTACCCTCTTCACAACCAATTCATCATGCTCTCAAAATTCACTTTCCGCCGGCCGGCCGCTCGCGCGCTTCTCACCTTTAGTGCCCTGTTGGGGCTGCTGATGGGGGTAGGAAGCTGCGGCGGTTCGGGCCAGGGCGGCACCGGCACCACGGCCACCGCGCCCGAAACCCTGCGCCTCGACTACGCCTACTACAACCCGCTCAGTCTCGTGCTCAAGCAGCAGGGCTGGCTGGAAAAAGACCTGGCCCAGCAGAATATCAAGGTCGAGTGGGTGCTCAGCCAGGGCAGCAACAAGGCGCTGGAATTCCTGAATGGCAGCAGCATCGACTTTGGCTCGACGGCCGGCGCCGCCGCCCTCATCGGCCGCGCCAACGGCAACCCGCTGAAAGCCATCTACATCTACTCCAAGCCGGAGTGGACGGCGCTCTGCACCGGCCCGAACTCCACTATCAAATCGGTGGCTGATTTGAAGGGCAAGCGCGTGGCCGCCACCCGCGGCACCGACCCCTATATCTTCCTGCTGCGCGCCCTCGACCAGGCCGGGCTGAGCGAAAAGGATATCACCCTGATTCCCTTGCAGCACCCCGACGGCCGCGCCGCCCTCGAAAAAGGCGACGTCGACGCCTGGGCCGGCCTTGACCCCCACATGGCCAAGGCCGAGCTGGAATCGGGCGCCAAGCTGTTCTATCGCAACCCCGACTTCAACAGCTACGGCGTGCTCAATGTGCGGGCTGAGTTTGCCCAGCAGCACCCGGAGTTAGTAGCCAAGGTGCTGACCGCTTACGAGCAGGCCCGGCTTTGGGCGCAGCAGCACCCCGCCGAGCTGAAAAAGACGCTCGCCACCGAAGCCAAGCTCAGCGAAGCCGTCGCCACCCGGCAATTGGAGCGTACCGATTTCTCGAATAATACGTTCGGCGCTCCACAGCGCGCTACCATCCTGGCGGCCGGCGATGTACTCAAGAAAAGCGGCGTGATTGAGCAGACCGTGGACGTAACTAAGACCGTCAACGAGCTGATTGACACCAGCTTCGCCAGCAAGCTCCCTACCCCCTCGCCCGGCGCCACCGCCGCCAACTAGCCTGCCGTCCCGACTCACCCTGGCCGAACTACCCGCCCGCTGCATGACTGAAAACACCTTTGTCCTGGCGCCACCGGCCCGCGCCGTAGCGCCTGCTCCGAGCGAATTCCTACCCCCCTCTACCCGGCCAACCCGCACCCCGCGCCGGACGCCGGGCTGGGTAGTGGGCGCGGTGCTGCCCGCGCTGCTGCTAGTGCTCTGGGAAGGGCTGGCCCGCGCTGGCGTGCTGCGGCCCAGCCTGCTACCGGCGCCCTCGCGGGTGCTGGCCACGATAGGGGAGCTGGCCCACACCGGCGAGCTGTGGCAGCACCTGGCCATCACGCTCGGGCGCGTCGGGGCGGGCTTCGTGCTGGGCAGCGCCCTGGCGACGGCGCTGGGCGCGCTCACGGGCTACTCGCGGCCGTTTTTCCGGCTGCTCGACCCATTGCTGCAAGGTTTGCGTAACATCCCGTCGCTGGCCTGGGTGCCGCTGTTCATCCTGTGGCTGGGCATTCAGGAGACCTCCAAAGTGGCCCTAATTGCGCTGGGCGTGTTTTTTCCAGTGTACCTGAACCTGATGAGCGGCATTCAGGGCGTGGACCGCAAGCTGATAGAAGTCGGCCGGGTATATGGCCTGAGCGGCGCCCAAATCGTGCGCCGCGTGTTTATGCCCGCCACTTTGCCCACCTATTTCGTGGGCTTGCGCAGCGGCCTGAGTTTGGGCTGGATGTTCGTGGTGGCGGCTGAAATCATGGGCGCCAACCAGGGCCTGGGCTTCCTGCTAATTGACGGACAGATGACCGGCCGCCCCCAGACCATCCTCGCCAGCCTGCTCCTGTTCGCCGTCCTGGGCCGCCTGACTGATGCGCTGCTGGCCGCTCTCAGCCGCCGCCTGCTGCACTGGCAGGATACGCACGGCGCGGCAAGTGGGGGGTAGGAAACACGCCAAATGGCTGAAAGGCGGCCGTGTTGAAAAAAGCCGGTCATGCTGAGCTTGCGAAGCATCTCGCTCGGGGAGCTAATCAGCTTCTATAACGATTGAATTAGTGCCGCACGCGAGATGCTTCGCAAGCGGACGCCAGATAAGCATGACCGGCTTCTAGCCTTTTGACGCATTACTCATTATTCATTATCCTACCCCCATGCTGCACCTCGAAAACATCAGCAAGCAATTCGGCCACGCTGCGCCAGTGCTGGCGGGGCTGGACCTGCGCGTGCGGCCGGGCGAAATCCTGAGCTTGGTGGGCGCCAGCGGCGGCGGCAAAAGCACCCTGCTGCGCCTCGCGGCCGGCCTGGAGCTACCGACGGGGGGTAGGGTTTTGATTGATGGCGCGCCCATCGCGGGGCCGCACCCGGCCGTGGGCGTCATCTTCCAGGAGCCGCGCCTCATGCCCTGGCTCACGGTCATCGAAAACGTGAAGTTTGGCCTCGCCCACCTACCCGCCGCCGAGCGGCGCGCGCGGGCGGCGGCAGCGCTGGCGCGGGTCGGGCTGGCGGAAGTGACGGCAGCGCTGCCCCGGCAGCTCTCGGGCGGCATGGCGCAGCGCGTGGCCATTGCCCGCGCCTTGGTCGCGCAGCCGAGCGTGCTGCTGCTGGATGAGCCGTTCAGCGCCCTCGACCCGTTTACCCGCCTCAAGCTGCAAGACCAGCTGCTCGCGCTCTGGGCCGAAGACCGCCCCACGCTGCTGCTCGTCACCCACGATATCGAGGAAGCCCTCGTGCTCAGCGACCGGGTGGCGGTGCTGCGCGGGCGCCCCGGCCGCCTGCACCACATCTTCGACCTGAGCGAACTGCCCCGCCCGCGCCGCCGCGCCGACCCCACTTTCCAGGCCTGGAAAGAGCGCCTGCTCGCCGTGCTCATGCCTGACGACGAGCCGGCCGAAAGCTCCCATGAATCCCGGCTCGCGGCGTAAGTTTTCCTTCCTTTTAAATCTGATTCGTTTTTATATGAGTGCTGATAAGCGTCCGCTGCGCGTGGGCCTGATTGGGTTTGGCTGCGTCGGGCAAGGATTCTACGACATCGTGCAGCAGCTGCCGGCCGCCGCTATCGACGTCGCCCGCATCGTAGTCAAGAGCCCATCCAAGCCCCGTTCCCTACCCCCCTCTCGTTTCGAATTCGACGCCGATGCCCTACTGGCCGACCCCAGCCTGGACGTGCTCATCGAGGTGATTGACGATGCCGCCGAAGCTTTTCGCCTCGTGAGCGGCGCCCTCCGCCAGGGCCGCCGCGTAGTCACGGCCAACAAGGCCATGCTGGCCCGCCACCTGCCCGCGCTGCGCGAGTTGGAGCGCACCCACGGCGGTGCCCTGCTCTACGAGGCGGCCGTGGCCGGCAGCATCCCGATTTTGCGCACGCTCGACGGCTATTTCGGGGCGGAGCCGCTGCGCGCGGTGAGCGGCATCATCAACGGCAGCAGCAACTACGTGCTCACCCGCATGGCCGAGGACGGCAGCGACTACGCGCAAGCATTAGCCGAAGCCCAGGCCCGGGGCTTCGCCGAAACCGACCCCACGCTGGATATGGCCGCCTTCGACCCGCGCTCCAAGGCCGTGCTGCTGGCCGCGCACGCCTTTGGGCTGGCGCTGAATCCCGACGAGATTCTGAATCTGGGCATCGAAAACATCACGCCCCGCGACCTGGCCCATGCCGAGGTGCGGGGCCTGAAAATCAAGGTCGTGGCCCACCTGGAGCGCTTGGCCGATGGCCGCGTGGGTGCCGTGGTCCTACCCCGCTTCGTGGGGCCAAGCTCGCCGCTCTTCACCGTGGAGCACGAGACCAACGGCGTGCTGATTGAGGCCGCCTTCGGCGGGCCGCAGTTTTTGCGGGGCAAGGGCGCCGGCGGCCACCCCACCGGCTCGGCCGTGCTGGCCGACGTGGCAGCCCTGCGCGCCGGCTACCGCTACGGCTACGCCAAAACCCCTTCCGAGTCCGATTCGGCGCCCGCACTAGCCACCGATTTGGAGCTGGAAGTGTACCTGCGCCACGAAGATGAGCACCTGCCCCGGCAGCTCGGCCTGCGCGACCTTAGCGCTGAGCAGCGCGGGGCCGGCCGCCGCTTCAGCGTGGGCTACGTACGCCTGGATGCGCTGCGCGAGCGGCGCGATGAGTTGCGCGCGGCAGGGGCATTTGTAGCGGCCACGGGCGCCAGCCGGGTGGCCGCCGTGCAGCGGGAAGCTTTAGCGCCGAGCTTGGCACTGTAAGCTGTATTTAACTGTGCGAGCCTTGTGTTGGCGAAGGCAGACGTTGAACTTTGCGAAACCCCGCCAGCTCTGCCAACCGCCGGATGGCAGGGTCAAGCCCCGCGCGAAATGACCCCAAACTCCTCTATTGCCCCCCCCTCGCTGCGTCCTGGCCACCGCGTCGCGTTGGTAGCGCCGGCCCGCAAAATCACGCGCGACGACGTGGCCGCGGCGCTTGATATTCTGGTTGGCTGGGGCCTGGAAGTCGAGATTGGCGAAACCATCGACGCCGAAGCCCACCAGTTTGCCGGCTCCGACGAGCTGCGCCGCCGCGACTTGCAGCGCCAGCTCGACGACCCCACCATCCGGGCCGTGTTTTGCGCCCGCGGCGGCTACGGCACCGCCCGCATCGTGGATGGGCTGGACTTCACGGCTTTCACCCGCAGTCCGAAGTGGCTGGCCGGCTTTTCTGATATCACCGTGCTGCACAGCCACTTGCTGCGGCTGGGCTTCCAGAGCATTCACGGGCCCATGCCAGTGCTGTTTGGGCAAGACGGCGGCACGGCCGCGCTAGAAAGCCTGCGCCAAGTGCTTTTCGGCGAAAGCGTGAGCTACACCGCCAATCCCTACCCCCTCAACCGCCCCGGAACTGCCACCGGCGAGCTAGTTGGCGGCAACCTGAGTTTGCTCCAAACCATCACCGGCACCGCCTCGCAGGCCAGCTTCGTGGGGCGCATCCTGTTTCTCGAAGACCTGGATGAGTACCTCTACCACATTGACCGGATGCTGCTGCACCTGCACCGCAGCGGGCAGCTGGCGGGCGTGGCCGGGCTGGTCGTGGGCCATTTCTCGCAGATGCGCGACAATACGGTTCCTTTTGGCCAAACGGCCTACGAGATTATCGACCACTACGCCCGGCGCTACGATTTCCCGGTGGGCTACGGCTTCCCAACCGGCCACGAAGCCGATAATATGTCCCTGGTGGTGGGCCGGTCGGCCCGACTGATGATTGACGAAAGCGGCACGCGCCTAGCCTATTCCTGATACAGCACGTGCAGCAGCGTCTGCCCCACGGCCTTCATCGGGCGGCGGTCGATGATGCTCATGTTGTCCTGGGTGGTGTGGTGGTAAGGCGGAAAAGCGGACTCGCCGTAGGGCGGGTTGTCGTAAATATCGAGGGTAGGGATGCCGGCCTGGTTCGTGTACACGTGGTCGTCGGTGATGGCGTCGGTGTCCTCGAAGCGAAAAAAGTCGGAGTAGCCGAGCTGGGCGGCGGTGTTCCAGATGCGGTCGAGCGGGGCGCGGGCCTTCTCGCGCGAGATACCCTCGCGGGTGAAGTTGCCGCCCTTGGCGCCCACCATATCGAGCAGCACGCCGTACTCGGCCTTGTAGCCGGCGGGCACCAGGTTTTTGGCCCAGTACTGCGAGCCCAGGCACCAGGAAGAGTTGCCGTTAGTTTCGTCCAGTTGGTTTTTCAGGTCGCTCTGGGTTGAGGTATCGTAGCCCCAGTCTTCGGCGTCAAAGAAAATAAAGTCCACGCCCACATTAGGCGTCAGGGAATCAGGCTGCTGGCTCAGGGTGCGGGCCATTTCCAGGGCCACGGCCACGGCGCTGGCGCCATCGGAGGCGCCGTCCAGCGGCTTGTTTTTCTTCTTCGGGTCCTTTTCCTCGTCGGCAAACGGGCGCGTGTCCCAGTGGCCGAAAATGGCCACCCGGCGCGCCGCCGCGGGCTGAAACTGGGCGATAATGTTGCGCCCCCGGATGTTGGTACCGTCGAAGGTCATGGCCGAAAACGGCTGCTCGCGCACCTTCAGCCCCAAGCGCTTGAGCGTCGCCACCAGGTAGTTGCCGCAGGCCAGGTGGGCAGCAGAATTAGGTACGCGTGGCCCAAACGCGACTTGCCTGGCCGTGAAGGCGTAGGCGGAGTCGGCGTTGAAAGTGGGGGCCTTAGACAGCTTGGGCGGCTGCTCAGTCGCAGTGGAGGTTTCAGTGGTCGTTTTGTTATCGCCGCAAGCCGGGGCGAAGAGCAGGCCGGCGGCCAGCAGAATCAAGGAGCGAAAAGGGCGCATTAGAAACGGTCATCCTGAGCAGCGCGAAGGACCTTATCACCCGCGCGCCGCGTGATTTAGTAACGCTGACAAACGCAGCCGTGATAAGATGCTTCGTTCCTCAGCATGACGAACTACTCCTCGCTATAGGCCCACTCGACACCGGCTTTGGTGTCCTTAATCACAATGCCCTGGCCTTTGAGCGCGGCCCGAATCTGGTCCACTTTGTCGTAGGCTTTGGCGGTTTTGGCTTCGGTATAAAACGCCAAGGTCAAACTCAGCAGTTCCTCGGCATTGGCGCGAGGCTCGTCGCGCAAACCCAGCAGCTCCGTTACCACGGTGGCGTAGGTGGCGGCGGCTTCGGTGAGCACGGCCGGCGAGACGCTGGCCAGCGCGGCGGGCGTGGTAGCCAGGGTGTTGAGCTTGCGCAGCAGATTGAAGAGGCTGGCGATGCAGCGGGCCGTGTTCAAATCGTCATCGAGGCCTGCGAAGAGGTCGGCAGTCAGCTTTTGCACTTCGGCGTCGCCGGGGGGGGTAGGGATTTCGCCCTCATCCCCACCCGGCGCAGCGCCGGGCAGCAGCGCCTGCAATTTGGGCAGCAGGCGCAGGCCGTTCATGAGCTTGCGGTAGCCTTTACGGGCGGCTTGCAGGGCGTCGTCGCTCAGGTCGACCGGGCTGCGGTAGTGCGCCTGGAGCAGGAAAAACCGCACCGTCATCGGCGAGTAGGCCTGCGAGAGGCTGCCCGTGGTGCCGGCAAAGAGGTCATCCAGGGTGATGAAGTTGCCCAGCGACTTGCTCATCTTGGCGCCGTTCACCGTCAGCATGTTGTTGTGCAGCCAGATGCGGGCTTCCGGTGTGTGCGAATCGCTGGCCTGGCTCTGGGCCATCTCGCATTCGTGGTGCGGAAACATGAGGTCGAGGCCACCACCGTGAATGTCGAACTCCGGGCCCAGGTATTTGCGGCTCATGGCCGAGCACTCCAGGTGCCAGCCCGGAAACCCGGGTCCCCAGGGCGAGGGCCAGCGCATGAGGTGGGTTGGACCGGCGCTTTTCCAAAGCGCGAAGTCCAGCGGGCTGCGCTTTTCGCTCTGGCCGGCGAGGTTGTCGCGGGTGCCGGCCAGCAGCTCTTCCACCACGCGGTTCGAGAGCTGGCCGTAGCGGTACTGCTCGTTGTAGCGGGGCACGTCGAAATAGACGGAGCCATTGATTTCATACGCAAAGCCGTTGGCCAGAATTTCCTCCACCAGCTGAATCTGCTCGGTGATGTGGCCGCTGGCCTGGGGCTCAATGTCGGGGGGTAGGCAGCCGAGGGCGGCCATGTTGTGGCGGTAGCGGGTGGTGTAGTACTGGGCCACCTGCATGGGCTCGAGCTGCTGGGCGCGGGCGGCGCGGGCCACGGGGTCTTCGCCGTCGTCGGCATCGCCCTGCAAATGGCCTACATCGGTGATATTGCGCACGTAGCGCACGAGGTGGCCCAGGTGGCGCAGGTAGCGCGTAAGCACATCGAACACAACCGGGCCGCGGGCATTGCCCAGGTGGGCATCGTTATAGACGGTTGGGCCGCACAGATACAGGCCCACGACGGGCGGGCGCAGGGGCTGAAATTCTTCCTTCTTGCGGGTAAGCGTATTATAAAGCGAGAGCGGCATGGGGCAAAGGTAGCGGGCAGGCTCCCCTCCTTTTTTAAGGAGGGGACATTCCGGCGCAGCCGGGACGGGGGTAGTGCGCGTCGTTGAACGATTCACACCTTACGCCTAACGGCATTCAGGAAAAGAGGGGGGGGGTAGGGAAATTAATTGGGGAATGCGTTCAGGCATCGCTCAACGACGCGCACCACCCCAATTTTGCCTTCGGCAAAATGTCCCCTCCTTAAAAAAGGAGGGGAGTTTGACCCTCAACACCCTCACCGCAGCTCATATCCCGCCTCGACCGGAAAGTGGTCGGAGTAGGGAATCTCGCGGTGGACGCGGCAGCCCAGCACGCGCCACTGCGGGCCAGCAAACTGCTGGTCGATGCGCAGGCCCGGCAGCTTTCCATTGTAGGTGGCGCCGAAGCCGAAACCGCCTAGCTCCCAGGCATTCTGGAGGTGGTCGGCGAGTTGGTCGTAGGGGTAGGAATAGGGCAGGTCGTTCAGGTCGCCGGCCAGCAGCACGGGGTAGGGCGAGCGGCGCACCCGCGCCACGACGGTGTCAATCTGCCAGCCGCGCTTGACGGCGCCGTTGCGAAACTGGCGCAGCAGGCCCCGGCCCTTCTGCCCGAAGCCGGCCGTCGAGCGCGAGGCCGTCACGATGTCTTTCTCATCGAGGCTCATGCTTTGCAGGTGCAGGTTGAACACCCGGATGGTGTCGGCGCGGGGCCGGCCGGCGGCGGGCGCAGCGGGCCGGCGCAAATCGGCCCACATGGCGTGGTTCTGGCTCAGTCCTCCGAAGGCAATGACGCCGCGCCGCACGATGGCAAAGCGCGAGAAGATGGCCAGCCCGAACTCGGCCCCGATGCCATTGGTGAGCGACTTGCTCACGAAGGCGTGCCGCCCGCTGCCCGGCCCCAGCCGCTGGGCCGCGTTGAAGACGCCGCTGCGGTCGCGGAACGGCCGCGGCTCGTGGTAAAACTCCTGGAGGCAGAGAATATCGGCCGGGCTCTCGGCCAGCCAGGCCGTCATGGCGCGCGAGGAGGTGTAGTCGGGGTCGCGCAGGTGGGCATACACGTTGAAGATGCGCACGTTGGCCGAGAGCAGCCGCACCGCGTTTGGTGAGTTAAAAGTTAAAAATGAAGAGTTAAAAGTTGTGTTTCCGTCCCGCTGAGTCCTGACTTTTAACTCTTCACTTTTAACTTTTAACTGAAAAGGGTTAAGCGCCAGCCCACGCCGCACCTGCGGCCAGCACAAGGCCAGCGCCAGGGCCGGCAGCAGCGCCCCGCGCCAGTTGCGGCGCAGCCAGTACAAAATCAGCAGGGCCAGCAGCAGCAGCCAGCCGGGCACCGTCAGGGCGATGAAGGCGGCGGGCCAGAAGCGGCCAGCCGGCACCTGCTCGGCGGCGATGCCCAGCAGCAGGCCCAGCAGCACGAGCAACGTGAATTGGAAAGCAAACGAGCGGCGCACGCGGGCAAAGGTAGCGGAGCCGCCCGGCCGCCGCCCGGCCGGAGTGCTGCCCACTGGTCAGGATTACCCTGGTCTTCCACAAGCCGGGCGCGCAAGCCTTATCTTGCACAAGTCTTTGCTGCCGTTAGTTTTTTCCATGCCTTCGCGCTATGCTGCTACTTCGACTTTTAAAGGGTTTCGCTGTTTATGGGGGGGTAGGGCTGCTGCTGGCGGCGCCGGCCGGTGCCCAGCCACGGGTGGCCACGGGCGCCCAGCCGCGCGTGGTGGCCCCGCCACCCGAAAGCCACAGCCTGGAATTCGTGGAAAACAAGGGCCAGTGGGATGCCCGCGCCCACTACGCCGCCGTGCTGCCCAACGGGCGGCTGTTTCTGGAAAAAGACGCCTTCACTTACAACTTCGTCTCCGGGGTGTCGCCGCACCGGCGGGGCGGGTCGGGGGCGGCGAGGGGGGTAGGAAACCAGGGGCCGTTGCGGGCCCACGCCGTGCGAGTGCAGTTTGAGGGCGCAAGCCCCGGTGTGCAGCTGCGGGCCGAGCTGCCCACCAGCGGAGTTTACAACTTCTTGACCGGGGCCGACCCGGCGCACTGGGGCCGGCGCGCCCACGGCTTCGGGGCCGTGCGCTACGCCGGGCTGTGGCCGGGCATCGGGATGCGGGTGTATGAAAACGCCGCCGAGCGCCTGGAATACGATTTCGAGCTGGCGGCCGGGGCCAACCCGGCGCTGCTGCGCCTGCGCTACGAGGGCGCCAGCCACGTGCAGCTCGGCCCGGCCGACGGCAGCCTGCGCGTGGAAACCAGCGCCGGCAACTTCCGCGAGCGGGCGCCGGTGGCGTTCCAACTCGATGCGGCCGGGCAGCGCCAGCCGGTGGCCTGCGCCTACGAGCTGACGGGCACGAGCCTGCGCTTTCGCCTCGGCCCCTACGATGCGCGCCGCCCGCTGACCATCGACCCCACGGTGGAGTTTTCCTCGTTCACCGGCGCCACCTCCGACAACTGGGGCTTCACGGCCACCTACGACCAGCAGGGCAACCTGTATTCGGGCGGCATTTCGTTTGATACCGGCTACCCGGCCTCGCCCGGCGCCTACGACGCCTCGTTTGCCGGCACCATCGACATGGCCTTTATCAAGTATAATCCGGCCGCGAACGGGCCGGCGGCGCGGGTCTGGGCCACCTACGTAGGCGGCGCCTCGGCCGAGTTTCCGCACAGCATCGTGACCAACGCGCGCGGCGAGCTGGTGATAATGGGCACCACCTCGTCGCTGGACTACCCGACCACGGCCGGGGCCTTCGACCGCAGCTTTAGCGGTGGCCAGGAGTTTGACCCCTACGGCAACGGCCGGCCCTACACGATGCGGAACGGCGCCGACCTGGTAGTGAGCCGCCTGAGCGCGGGCGGCGACGCGCTGCTGGCCAGCACCTACCTCGGCGGCTCGGCCAACGATGGCGTGCTCGACGTGGAAAGCCCCGCGCCTCAGCTGGTACACAACTACGGCGATTATTTTCGCGGCGACGTGCTGCTCGACGCCAGCGGCCGGGTGTACCTGGCTACCAGCACGGCCAGCAGCAATTTTCCTACCCCCAACGGCTTTGCCCGCGCCTACCGCGGTGGTGCCACCGACGCCGTGGTGTGCCAGCTCAGTGCCGACTTGCGCACGCTGAACTGGAGCAACCTGCTCGGCGGCAGCGCGGCCGATGCCGCCTATTCGCTTCAGCTCGACAAAGCCAGCAACCTGTACGTAGCCGGGGGCACGGCCAGCAACAACTTCCCTACCACGGTCGGCGCCCTGCAAACCACCGCGGGCGGCGACGTCGATGCTTTTGTCGCGCGCATTAGTCCGGGGGGCAACGCACTGCAAAAATCAACCTACCTCGGCACGCGCGCCTACGACCAGGCCTATTTCCTACAGCTGGATGTGGCCGGCGAGGTGTACGTGCTGGGCCAAACGCTGGGCACCGTGCCCATTAGCGCGGGCCGCTACGGCGTGGCCCGCAGCGGGCAGTACGTGCAGAAGCTTTCCACTGACCTCAATGCGCTGCGCTTCTCGACCGTATTTGGCACCGGCCGGGGCGAGATTGACTTGTCGCCCACTGCCTTCCTGGTAGACCAGTGCGACCGGGTGTACGTCAGCGGCTGGGGCGGCAGCATCAACGGCGCTCGCCGCGGCTTCAGCAACGGCACGACCGCCGGCCTACCCGTCACGGCCGACGCCGCGCAACGAACCACCGATGCGAATGACTTTTACCTGGCCCAGTTCAGCCCCGGCATGACCCGGCTCGAGTACGCAACCTACTTGGGCAGCAACGACGCCGCCGATGGCGACCACGTGGACGGCGGCACCTCCCGCTTCGACCCGCAGGGCATCGTCTACCAGGCCGTTTGTGCTTGCGGGCAAGGTGGCGGCGGCTTCCCCGTGCCGCCCGGCGCCACCACCTACCGTCGCCAGAGCGGCTACTCGAACTGCAACAACGCGGCCTTCAAGATGCGGTTCGAGACCATCGTGGTGGCCACGACCACCGACACGCTGGCCTGCGCCGGTGGCCCGCCCGTGCGCCTGCTAGGCACGCCCAGCGGCGGCACCTGGACCGGCACCGGCGTGAGCGGCTCGGCCGCGGCGGGTTTCATCTTCACGCCTACCGTCGGCCTGATTGGCAGCCACTCACTCACTTACACCGTGCCGGGCATAGGCGCCTGCGGCGGCACGGTTTCGGTGCGGCTGCGCGTGCTGGCCGTGCCCACGGCCAGCATCGCGGCCCCGGCCCAGACTACTTTCTGCCCCAGCAGTGCGCCCATCATTCTCACGGGCAGCCCGGCGGGCGGCACGTTCAGCGGGCCAGGAGTGCGCAACGGCAATACGTTTGACCCGGCCGCGGCCGGCGTGGGCACCCATCAGCTCACTTATACCTATCAGTTTGCGGGCAGCCCTATCCTGCGCTGCCCGGCCACGGCCACGCTGGCCCTGACGGTGCTGCCCTCCGTCACGGCCCAGCTGCCGCCCGATACGGTGCTTTGCCCCGGCAGCGCGCGGGCCTTTCGGCTGCGGGCTACGCCCGCCGGCGGCGCCTGGGCCGGCGCTGGCGTGAGCGGCTCGGCCACGACCGGCTACCAGTTCACGCCGCCCACCGACCTGGCCGGCCGGCAAGTCACGCTCACCTACACGCCGCCGGCGCAGAGCTGTGCCACACCGGCCAGCTACCGCATCAGCGGCATCGGGGTGTCGATGCTGGCTGCTTCCTGGCTGCCAGTTTTGTGCCCCGAAAATACCGTGGCGCCACTGCGGCTGCGCTTCACCATTGCCAGCGGCGTCGATAATACCGCCGGCACGGTCAGTTGGGACTTTGGCGACGGCACGCCCGTCGTGAGCGGCGCCCAAACGGCCGACATCGAGCATAGCTACGCCCAGCCGGGCACCTACCAGCCAAAAGTCACGCTTACCTACTTCGGCGGGCAGTGCCAGAGCCAGGCCACCGCGCCGCTGGTCACGGTACGGGAGCCGTTTCTGCCCAATATTATCACGCCCGGCAACGCTGATAAGCTCAACGCCACGTTCGCGCCGGTCATGCCCTGCGCCATGCACCTGCGCATATTTTCGCGCTGGGGCCAGCAGGTCTACGAAAGCGTCGCTTATGCGAATGACTGGACGGGTGACGGGCTGCCAGGAGGCGTTTATTATTATCTGTTCGAGGACAAGTCGGGGCAAAAAATCAAGGGCTGGGTGCAGATTGTGCGCTGAGAAGGGGGTAGGAGACCAACAAAACGTCATGCTGAGCCCAAGCGAAGCATCTCGCGTGGTGAGCTAATCTAATCGTGATGTTAAGC
The DNA here is from genome assembly GCF_964243305.1 of uncultured Hymenobacter sp. Taxonomy (GTDB): domain Bacteria; phylum Bacteroidota; class Bacteroidia; order Cytophagales; family Hymenobacteraceae; genus Hymenobacter. Next base: position 59,555 of record NZ_CAXTEF010000007.1, on the reverse strand, counting down.
TGATTACTTCCCCTGGTGAGATGCTTCGCTTGGGCTCAGCATGACGTTCTCTTATCATTCCAGACTCGCTACCCCGCTCTTGCGCCTGCCCGGCGATTATCGTATCTTTGCAGCAGAAATTTGTATTCAATCTGAAAAGAGGGGACGCGCAGTCCCCTCTTTTTTTCGCCCTACCCCCCGGCTCCGGCCGAACCCTCTTTTAGATGAGCTTTGACCGCAACCTAGTGCTGGAAATGCTGCACGATGCCCTCGGCTCGCTGGGCGAAACCGGCTTGTTCGTCATGGGTCTGACCGTGTCCGACTCGGTGCTGCCCAAGGTGACAGTCATCCTCGACGGGCCCGAAGGGCTGGGCATTAACGAGTGCGCCCAAATCAGCCGGCGGCTGGCCCGCCGCATTGATGAGCATTACGGCGAGGAAGCCGCGTACTCGCTGGAAGTGACCAGCCCCGGCGCCGACCAGCCCCTGACCGACCCGCGCCAGTACGTCCGCCACGTGGGCCGCACCTTAGCGTTGAAGCTCTCGGATGGCACCGAAAAATCGGGCACGCTGTTGTCCGCTACGCCCGAGGGCGTTGAAATTGAAGAAGTTATTAAAGTCAAAACCAAAAAAACCACGCTGCCGCCCGCCTTTTTCCCCTTCGCGGATATTAAGGAAGCCAAAGTAGTTATTTCGTTCAAGTAGGGTGCGGGGCTTGCCCCCGCCCGCTTTTTGGACGATTTTAGCTACGAAGCGCCAGCGCGATTTTCAACGATGGGCGGGGGCAAGCCCCGCACCCTACACGTTTAATTTCCCTATTAGTCATGGCAAAAAAAGTAGTAGTTGACCCAGCGGTGGTGGCCGCTGCCGCCGCCGAGATGAACTCGCGGATGCTCATTGAGAACTTCGGGGAGTTTGCCCGCAGCCGCAACATCGACCGGCCCACGATGATGTCGATTCTCGACGACGTTTTCCGGACCATGATTCGGAAAAAGTACGAGGACGACACCAACTTCGACGTTATCATTAACCCCGATAACGGCGACCTGGAAATATGGCGCAACCGCGAAATCGTGGACGACAACTCGGAGGATATCTGGGACCAGGACAAGATTCCGCTGGCCGAGGCGCACCAGATTGAGCCCGACTTTGAGGTGGGCGAATCAGTGGCCGAGCCGGTCAAGATTGAGGATTTCGGGCGCCGCGCCGTACTCATGGCCCGGCAGACGCTGATTCAGCGCGTCAAGGACATGGAGCGCGACAACCTGTTTCAGAAGTACAAGGACCAGGTGGGTGAGATTGTGACCGGCGAAGTTTACCAGGTGTGGAGCCGCGAGGCGCTGATTTTGGACAAGGACGAAAACGAGCTGGTGCTGCCCAAGTCCGAGCAGATTCCGAAGGACCGCTACCGCAAGGGCGACACCGTGCGCGCCGTGGTGCACCGGGTAGAAGTCATCAACGGCACGCCCAAAATCATCCTTTCGCGCGCCGCGCCGGCTTTCCTGGAGCGTTTGTTTGAGCAGGAAGTACCGGAGATTTTCGACGGCCTCATTACCATTAAAAACGTGGTGCGCGAGCCCGGTGAGCGGGCTAAGATTGCCGTAGAAAGCTACGACGACCGCATCGACCCGGTGGGCGCCTGCGTGGGCATGAAGGGGTCACGGATTCACGCCGTGGTGCGGGAGCTGGAGAACGAGAACATCGACGTTATCAATTACACCGACAATCTCGAACTCTACATTGCCCGCAGCCTCTCGCCGGCCAAGGTAGGTTCGATGAAAATCAATGAACAAACCGGCCGGGTGTCGGTGTTCATGAAGCCCGACCAGGTGAGCCTGGCCATCGGACGCGGTGGGGCTAACATCAAGCTGGCCTCGCGTCTCGTAGGCATGGAAATCGACGTTTTCCGCGAAGCCATCGACTACGAGGAGGACATCGCCCTGGACGAGTTCCAGGATGAGATTGAGCCCTGGATTATTGCCGAGCTAAAGAAGATTGGCCTCGACACGGGCCGGGCAGTGCTGGCCGTGAAGAAAGACGACATTGTGCGCCGCACGGAGTTGGAAGAAGAGACGGTAGATGACCTCTACCGCGTCATTCGCAACGAGTTTGCCGACGACGACGACCTGCCCGACGCGGCGGCCCCTACCCCCCCGACTGCGGCTGATGCCACCGACCCGGCGCCTAACGAAGCCGGTGGAGCTGACGCCGCTTCCAGTGCTGACGCAGTTGCCGAAGCCGATGCTCCGACTGAGGCGGTGCCTACCCTGGCACCGGAAGACACTGCCGCCGACGCGGGCTCTGAAGCTCCCGCCGCCTCCGCCCAATGAGCGGGCGCGGACGGGCGCTTCGGGGGCAATGGTATTAAATCTGGCCTATAAGCTGGATTTAACTCCGGCGGGCCAAATTTTATGTAATACCTTTGTACTTAGAACGTATCGTTCGCGAAAAAGAAAGAATGGCGGAAGCAACCCCGAAACGGCTACAACAGGCGGCCAAAGACCTGAACATCGGCATGGACCGGGTGGTAGAAGCCCTGGCCAAGAAAGGAATTCAGGTTGACAATAAGCCCACGACCAAGCTCACGGGTGACCAAGTCGGCCTGCTGGAGAAAGAATTTGCCTCTTCCGCCCTCGACAAGCAGGAAGCCCAGAAGCTGAGCGACGCCAAGCGGCAAAGCGAATTGCTGGCTGCCCCGCGCCCGGCCAACGGTAACGGCGCCGTGTCCAATAGTGCTGTCAAGGCCCCCATAGCGCCGGCTCGCCCGGCCACGCCGGTTGCGACTCCTACCGCCGCACCCGTCGTTGCTCAAGCCCCAGCGGCGGCACCGGTAGCTGCGTCACCGGTTGCACCAGCGCCAGTCCCTACCCCCTCGCCCACTGCGGAAACCGACCGGTCCGCCGCGCCCGGCCTGAAAGTGCTGGGACGCCTGGAGTTGGATGCCAAAGGTCGTCCCGTGCCGGCTCGTGCTGCCGCGCCAGCCCCAGCTGCCGCTGAGGCACTGAAAGCCGCGCCAGCCGCTCCTGCTCCGGCGCCTACCCCTGCTCCGAGAGTTGAAGCGTCTGCGCCGGTCGTAGCGAAGCAGGAAGAGAAACCTGTTGCCGCTCCGGTCCCGGTCGTAGCTGCGGCTCCGGCTGCTCCCGCACCGCAAGCGGTTGCCCCGGCACCCGTAGCCGCATCGGCCCCAACTCCGGCGGCTCCAGTAGCTGTCGCTCCGGCGACGCCCGTTGCTGTGGCGCCCGCCGCCCTGGTGGCAGAAGCTCCTGCGGCACCCGTCGTCGATGAGAGCACAATAACAGCCAAGGCTGACCAGCTCAAGGGCCTCACGGTGCTGGGCAAGATTCAGCTGCCGGTGGACGCTTCGCGGCGCGGTCCCGGTGGGCGCGGCCCGCGGCCAGTGGCCTCGTCCGATGTCAGCAAGCGTGGTATCAACCCCGCCGATAAGAAGAAGCGGGTTCGTTTGCCGGGACCTCCCGGCGCAGGTGGCGGCACGGGCGGCGGTAGTGGCTATCAGGGCAACCGCCCGGCGGGTACACCCGGTCAACAAGGGCAGAACCGACCCGGTGGGCCTGGGCAGCGGCCCGGCGGTCCCGGCCAGGGACGGCCCGGCGCGCCGGGTCAGAATGTGCCCCGGCCGGCGCAGCCCGGTGCTTCGCCCGAGCAGAACGACAAGCAGATTCAGGAGCAAATCAAGGCCACGCTGGCCAAGCTCAGCGGCGGCAAAGGGCAGCAGGCAGCCAACCGCGCCAAGTATCGCCGCGACAAGCGCGGTATGGCAGCCGAGGAGCGCGAAGCCATGCGCGCTCAGAACGAGCTGGACGCCAAAATTCTGAAGCTTACCGAGTTCATCTCGGCCAACGACCTGGCTTCGCTGATGGACGTGAACGTGAACGAGGTAATCAAGGTGTGCTTGACGATGGGCATGTTTGTGTCCATCAACCAGCGCCTCGATGCCGAGGCCATCACGGTAATTGCCGACGAGTTTGGCTACGATGTTGAATTTCTCTCTGCTGAGGAAGAGGAAATTGACGTGGATGCCGACGATGTAGCAGAGGACTTGAAGCCCCGCGCGCCCATCGTGACCATTATGGGCCACGTTGACCACGGCAAAACCTCACTCCTCGACTACATCCGCGAGGCGAGCGTAGCCAAGGGCGAGGCTGGCGGCATCACGCAGCACATTGGTGCTTACGAAGTAAAAACCAAGTCGGGCGCGCCGATTACGTTTCTTGACACGCCGGGCCACGAAGCGTTTACCGCCATGCGGGCGCGTGGTGCCAAAGTCACCGATATTGCCATCATCGTGGTGGCGGCCGACGACTCGGTGATGCCGCAGACCAAGGAAGCCATTAACCACGCGCAGGCGGCCGGTGTACCGATTATCATCGCCCTCAACAAGATTGACAAGCCGGCCGCCAACGCCGAGAAAATCCGCGAGGAGCTGTCGCAAATCAACATTCTGGTCGAGGAGTGGGGCGGCAAGTATCAGAGTCAGGAGGTATCCGCCAAGTCTGGTATTGGCATCGAGGAGTTGCTGGAAAAGGTGCTGCTCGAAGCCGAACTCTTGGAACTGAAGGCTAACCCCGACCGCAACGCCATCGGCACCGTAATTGAAGCTTCGCTGGATAAAGGCCGCGGCTACGTGACGACGGTGCTCGTGCAGACGGGCACGCTGGAAGTAGGTGACATTGTGCTGGCCGGCCCGCACTACGGCCGCGTCCGCGCCATGACTGACTACCGCGGCAAGAAGATGAAGGTGGCTGGCCCGGCCACGCCCGTGCAGGTGCTTGGCCTCACCGGTGCCCCGCAGGCCGGCGACCGGATTCAGGTGATGGAAACCGAGCGCGAAGCCCGCGAAACGGCCACGCAGCGCCAGCAGCTGGCCCGCGAGCAGACCATCCGCACCAAGAAGCACATCACGCTCGATGAAATAGGTCGGCGTCTGGCCATCGGCTCTTTCAAGGAACTCAACATCCTGGTGAAAGGCGACGTGGACGGCTCGGTGGAAGCGCTGTCCGACTCCCTGCTCAAGCTGAGCACGCCGGAAGTGAAGGTGAACATCCTCAGCAAGGGGGTAGGCGCCATCTCTGAATCGGACGTGCTGCTGGCTTCGGCCTCGGACGCCATCATCATCGGCTTCCAGGTGCGGCCCTCGCAGAGTGCGCGCAAACTGGCTGAGCAAGAGCAGATTGACATCCGCCTCTACAGCATCATCTACAACGCCATCAATGAGGTGAAGGATGCGATGGAGGGAATGCTCGCCCCGACGGTGCAGGAAGTCGTCACGGCCAATGCCGAGGTGCGGCAGGTGTTCAACATCACTAAAGTCGGCTCTATCGCCGGCTGTATGGTAACCGAAGGTGTGTTCACGCGCAAAACTAAGGTGCGCGTAGTGCGCAACGGCATTGTGCAGCACACCGGCGAGATTCAGGACCTCAAGCGCTACAAGGACGACGTATCCGAAGTGCGCCAAGGCTACGAGTGCGGTATCTCCATCAAGAACTTCAACGAGTTGCAGGAAGGCGACAACATTGAGGGCTTCGAGGAGAAGGAAGTAAAGCGCACGCTGTAAATCCGTTGTCTGAACCACGGATTTATCGGATTAAAAGGATTAATCGGATTTCGGGGACGATTCGGTCATTGACTTACTTCTTCAGATAAGAACCAAAGAAGGCCACTCTCGCGAGTGGCCTTTTGCTTTTTTAGAGAGGGTAGGAATTTGAAATTAAGCTTGCGGAATCGTCCCCGAAATCCGATTAATCCTTTTAATCCGATAAATCCGTGGTTCAGACAACGGATTAGAAAAACAAAAACTTCTTACGCTTTTTATCAATTAGCCGCTGGCCTCTGGGGTTGATGCCGCCGGCCATATGAGTCTGACCGCGCTTCTGCTTTTTGGCGGTAGGGCGCTTGTCCTTAAATTTTCGGACCTTAAAGCCACCTCCCCGGCCCTCATACTGACGGGCCTGGCTGGCATCGCGGCTCAGGCTGGTGTTGCCGGTGCCACCAGCGCGGGCCTCCAGAATTTCAAGCTGCTGGTCGCGGCGGGCTTCGTCGGGGCTCATGCGCTGGCGGCGCTCATCGCGAGCTTTGGCGGCGGGGCTTTGGCGGGGGTTGGCAGCGGCAGGGGGGGTAGGGACTGCGGCGGGAGCTGGAAAGTCGGGAGCGCCGGCGGGAGTTTGCGCGTAGGCAACGGGCAAGAATGCCGTGAGGAGCACAGCAACAGCAATCAAACGCGTCATAAGCAAGACAGAATACGGCCACGCGGCCACTGGCAGATTACTTGCCAAAACTGTTTGGCGCCCCGCGAAGTTCAGCGGCAAGGCTACGCGGTAGAAGCAGCCAGGGCAGCAATCAGCGGGCCGGACGCCGCGAGCGGCGCCCGGCAAACGTGGCCCGGCGGCGGGCGTTACGTCCGGGGCTCTCGCCGACGAAAACCTGCCGCAAGCGGCCTGCCGCTTTCACGGCTAGCAGGGCGAGCAGGGTGAAGCTGAAGGCCAGGGCCAGGTTAGGCGCATTTTCCTCCTTAAGAAATTCTAGAAAAGTAGCGTAAAGAAGCATAAGCACAAGTAGTTGAGTGAAAGGTCCTAACCGGACAGCTTTGCAGGGAATGGAGGCCAGGGCAGGCCGTAAAAATGCGCTGCCAGATTGCGCTTCGCTGCTTATTTCGACCAACCCAACTCCGCTATCGTCTAATTGGCTATGGCTAGCGACCAGTCGGCTGACAGCGGCGCGGGCTTCTATCTTTGGCCCGGCGCCAACCTGACGTTCTTTTCTCTGCCTTATGACCTTGTCCTTTGAAAACCTGCTCTATGACCTCGACACCGAAAGCGGCGTCCTGACCTTGACCCTGAACCGCGCCAGCAAGCTCAACGCCTTGAACGCGGCCACTATGGAAGAGCTGGGCCAGGCCATGCAGCAGGCCTTGGCTGATGCGCAAGTGCGCGGCGTACTGCTGACGGGCAGCGGCGAAAAGGCGTTCGTGGCCGGCGCCGACATTGCCGAACTGGCCGCGCTGGATGGGGCCGGCGCGCAGCGCGCAGCGGAGCGGGGGCAGGAAGTGTTTGCCATGATTGAGCAGAGTCCCAAGCCGGTGGTAGCGGCCGTGAACGGCTTTGCCCTGGGCGGCGGCTGCGAGCTGGCGATGGCCTGCCACGTGCGCGTGGCCGCCGACAACGCCCGCTTTGGGATGCCCGAAGTGACATTGGGCCTGCTGCCTGGCTTCGGCGGCACCCAGCGCCTGACGCAGCTGGTGGGCAAGGCCAAAGCCCTGGAATTGATGCTTACCGCCGACCAGGTGAAAGCCGACGAAGCTCTGCGCCTGGGTTTGGTCAATCACACGGTGCCCGCCGCCGAGCTGCTCGACTTCAGCCGGCAGTTGCTGGGCCGGATGCTGAGCCGCGCGCCGCTGGCCCTGGGCTTGGTCATTAAGTGTGTAAACGCGGTGTTTGCGCCGGCTGAAAACGGCTACACCACCGAGGCGCAGGCATTTGGCCATGCCTTCGAGACGGAGGACTTCCGGGAGGGCACGCAGGCCTTTCTGGAGAAGCGGCCGGCGAAGTTTGTGGGGAAGTAAAGCGATTTAATACTCTGTCTTGGCGCGGAGCTTTGCCCCGCGCCGACTACTAGCAGGCCGCTGACCGACAGAACAAGCAGAACAATGTATTAGTAACGACACGCAAGCCTGCCCGAATGGCGTGGCCCGGCTAAAGGCCGATGACTAAACGGCACGGGGCCGGAACCCCGCGCCAAGGATGCGACACTAACTTATGAGCATTGCTAAAAAACTCGCCTCGCAAACGGCTATCTACGGCGTAAGCAGCATCGTGGGGCGCGTGCTGAGCTACCTGCTGGTGCCGGTGTATACCGGGGCCTTCGCGGCGGCCGAGTACGGCGTCGTGACAGGCTTGTATGCTTACGTCTCGTTTCTGAACGTGGTGTTTACCTATGGTATGGAAACTACGTTTTTCCGTTTCGCTAATCGGCCGGACACTGACCGGCGCGAGCTGTACGACCGGGTTTTGAGCTTGCTGCTGGTGAGCACGGCCAGCCTCACGCTGGCGCTGATGCTGCTGGCGCGGCCACTGCTGGGACTGCTCAATATTCCGCTTGGCCACGAGCGGTACGCGGAGTGGGTGGCCCTGATTCTGGGGCTGGATGCGCTCTCGGCCATCCCATTTGCGCGGCTGCGGCTAGAAAACAAAGCGCGCAGGTTTGCCAGCATCAAGCTGGCGGGCATCGTGCTGAACGTGGCCTTGAACCTGTTCTTTATCGTGTTCTGCCCGGCGGTGGCGAGCGGCAAGTACCTGACCTCGCTGCAGCCGCTAGTGGTGCAGACGTACGACCCCACGGTGGGCGTCGGCTACGTGTTTCTGTCGAACCTGGCAGCCAGCGCCCTCACGCTGCTGCTGCTCTGGCGCGAACTGCTGGATTTCAAATTTCGGCTAAACCTGGGCTTGCTAAAGCCGCTGCTCGCTTACGCCTACCCCCTGCTGCTGATGGGCCTGGCGGGCATGGTGAACGAGACGCTGGACCGCATTCTGCTGCCCAAGTGGCTGCCTAAGGGCTTCTACCCCGGTCAGAGCAGCCTGACGGCGGTAGGCATTTATGGGGCCTGCTACAAGCTGAGCATCTTCATGACCTTGGTTATTCAGGCGTTCCGCTACGCGGCCGAGCCTTTTTTCTTCGCTCAGAGCGCCGAAAAGAACTCGCCGGCCACGTTCGCGCTGGTGCTGAAGTGGTTTACACTCTGCTGCGCCGTTATTTTCGTAAGCATTAGCTTGAATGTAGAAGATTTTGGGAGACTATTTTTACAGCGTGATGAGTATTTGCAGGGCTTGATGGTGGTACCGATTTTACTACTGGCGAACTTGTTTCTGGGCGTGTACTATAACTTGTCGGTCTGGTTTAAGCTGACGGATAAAACCTACTACGGCACCTACATCGGAGCGGCCGGGGCGGTGCTGACTATCGCGCTCAACTTCCTGCTGATTCCGGTGCTGGGCTACATGGGCAGCGCCATTGCCACGCTGGCCTGCTATTTCCTGATGGCCGTGCTGTGCTGGCGGCTGGGCGAGCGGCACTTTCCAGTGCCCTACCCGGCCCGGCGATTGGGGCTGTGGCTGCTGGTTGCCACCGGCTTGGTAGCGCTGGGCTGGCTAGTACCCGTGGCTGGCTGGTGGGCGCGCCACGCCTGGCACGCGGGCCTGACTGCCAGCTTTTTGCTGGCCTTGTGGGTGGTGGAACGGCCGCGAGTTGTGAGGCCAGTAGCCGCCTGATAATGCCCCTATCGCCCTTCCCACCTGCCTATCTTTGGTCGCCCAATCAGTTCCGGCTTTCATGCGTATTCCCGTTCTCAACCACTCTGGTCATCCGCTGCCGGCCTACCAAACGGCCCACGCCGCCGGCCTCGATCTGCGCGCCCATCTGCCCGAAGCGCCCGTGACGCTGGCGCCGCTGGCGCGCGCCCTCATTCCCACGGGCCTGAGCCTGGAGATTCCGGTCGGCTACGAGGCGCAGGTGAGACCTCGCAGCGGGCTGGCCGTCAGGCACGGCATTGGCCTGGTCAATAGCCCCGGCACCATCGACGCCGACTACCGCGGCGAGGTGCAGGTGCTGCTGGTGAATCTATCCAACGAGCCCTTCGTGGTGCGCGACGGCGAGCGAATTGCGCAGCTTGTCGTCGCCAAACACGAGGTAGTAGAATGGCAGCCCGCCGAAACCCTCAACCCGACCGAGCGCGGCAGCGGCGGCTACGGCAGCACCGGCGTTTGATTTATTGAGCGAAAAGAACGTCATGCAGAGCGCAGCGAAGCATCTTGCTCGCTAACTAATCAAAATGACTGAGCAACGATTATGTTATTTCCCCACGCGAAATGCTTCGCTCTGCTCTGCATGACCGCCTCTCTCCCATGTCTACCCAACCTAACCTCGTAACCTTTACTGACATCGAGCAGGCCCAGGCCCGGCTGCGGGGCGTGGTGTTGCGCACGCCGCTGCTACCCTTCGGCGGGCCCGAAGCCGATGGCGCCCAGCTTTATCTGAAGCCCGAAAACCTGCAGGCTGTGGGCTCCTTCAAGATTCGGGGCGCCAGCAACCGGCTTTTGAGCTTGACGAGTGAGGAGCGGCAGCGCGGCGTCATTGCCTATTCCAGCGGCAACCACGCGCAGGGTGTGGCCCGCGCCGCGCAGCAGCTTGGCATCCAGGCCGTGATTGTGATGCCGACCAACTCGCCCGAGGTGAAAGTAGCCGGCACGCGCAGCTATGGGGCCGAAGTAGTGCTGTATGACCCGGCCGTGGAACGGCGCGAGGACGTGGCCGCCCGCCTCATGCAACGCTCGCCCTACGTGCTGGTGCCGCCCTTCAACGACTTTCACGTCATCGCCGGGCAGGGCACCGTGGGGCTGGAAATCTTACAGGATTTGCCCGCCGTAGACCTGGTGCTGGTGCCGGTGGGCGGCGGCGGCCTCATCAGCGGGCTGGCCGTGGCGCTGAAAACCCTGCGGCCGGAAGTGAAGATTATCGGCGTGGAGCCCGAGCTGGCCGCTGATGCGCAGGCCTCGCTGCGCAGCGGGCAAATCGTCGGCTGGCCCGCCGCCGACACCAACCGGACCCTGGCCGACGGTGTACGCACGCTGGAAGTCGGCGACCTAACCTTTGCCCATTTGCAGCGTTACGTCGACGATATTATCACAGTGAGCGAAGCTGAAATTCGCCGGGCGACCCGGTGCCTGCTCACCGAATCACGGCTGCTGGTAGAGCCCACCGCCGCTTTGCCCCTGGCCGCCTACCTCTACCACCGCGCCGAGCTGCCCGCCGCCCGCCAAACGGTGGCCGTCGTGACCGGCGGCAATATCGACCCGGCCGTGCTGCTGAGTCTGTTGCAAGAAGTCCCCGCTGCCGCGCCGGCTCTGGCCTGAATGCTACATCCTACAAGCTGACTTTTCCCAAATTCCTACCCCCCTCTTTTCCAACAACCCTCCTACATGAAAATCATCGTCCCGATGGCTGGCATGGGCAAGCGGATGCGCCCCCACACCCTCACCGTTCCCAAGCCCCTGATTCCGATTGCCGGCAAGCCCATCGTGCAACGGCTGGTCGAGGACATCGCCAAAGTCTGCGGCGATGACGTGGAGGAAGTGGCCTTCATCATCGGGCGCAGCTTCGGCGCGGCCGTCGAGAAAAGCCTGGTTGCCATCGCCGAGTCGGTCGGCGCGCGCGGCACCATCACCTATCAGGACGAGCCGCTGGGCACGGCCCACGCCATTTTGTGCGCCAAAGAATCGTTGAGCGGGCCGCTGGTGGTGGCCTTCGCTGACACGCTTTTTAAAGCTGACTTTCAGCTCGATAGCAGCGTGGCCGGCACCATCTGGGTGCAGAAAGTGGAAGACCCGCGCCCGTTCGGCGTCGTCAGTCTCAACGAGCAGGGCCAGATTACCGGCTTCGTGGAAAAGCCGGAGCAGTTCGTATCCGATTTGGCCATCATCGGCATCTACTACTTCCAGGACGGCGAGTACCTGCGCCGCGAGCTGCAATACCTGCTCGACAACGACATCAAGGACAAGGGCGAGTTTCAGCTTACTAATGCGCTGGAGAACATGAAAAATCAGGGCACCGTGTTCGTGCCCGGCCAAGTGACCGAGTGGCTGGACTGCGGCAACAAGGACGCCACAGTGTTCACCAATCAGCGCTATTTGGAGTATTTAAAGGAGCGCGGTGAGAAGCTGGTCGCCGAGTCGGCCATCATCACCAACTCGGTGCTGATTGAGCCGGTGTACGTGGGCGAAGGCGCCATCATCACCAACTCCGTGGTGGGGCCGCACGTGAGCCTGGGCGCCCACGCCAACGTGCGCGACGCCCGCCTGAGTAACTCCATCGTGCAGGAATCGGCCACGGTGCTCGACGTAAACGTGACCAACTCGATGGTCGGCAACCACGCCAGCGTGAGCGGCAACCCGCGCGATTTGAGCCTCGGCGACTACAACCAGCTGCGAGTCTGAGGCCGGTGAGTTAGGCCCGAAAATCACCAAAAGAGGGGGTAGGGAAAGTAGGCTCCGCACAGCGAGGTCTGCTTTCCCTACCCCCTCTTTTGGTGACAAAGCTCACTAAATGGAATGCCGGCTTAACTTTACACGTTAGGCCTGCATTTCTATATCTTATCCAGCGGGCCGCCTTCGGGGCCTTCTTGCCATGCGCCGTTTGCTCTTCACGTTGCTGATTTTGGGAGGGCTGACGACGTGCGCTTCGGCCCAGACGCCGGCCAAGCTCAGCCGCAAGGAGCGGCGCGAGCTGGCTCAGCGGCTGGCCACGCCGGGGCCGCTGGCCGGCGCCGCGCTCTCGGAGCGCGACCGTGAGCAGAGCGAGGCGCTGTTTGTAGAAGGCGTGAAATACGTGTTGCTCGAAGACTACCCCAAGGCGCTGGAAAAGCTGCTGCGGGCCTACCAGTTTGCGCCCACCAACGCCGCCATCAACTACAAGCTGGCCGAGGCCAACATGCTCAGCGGCAACCTGCGCGATGCCACCGGCTACGCCGAGGCCGCCGTGCGCCTTGACCCCAAAAACACGTACTACTACCTCTTGCTGGCCCAGGTGCAGGCCTCCCAGAAGCAATATGACGCCGCCACGCGCACCTACGCCACGCTGGTGCGCGAGGTGCCCGGCGCGGGCTCCTACTTGTTTAATCTGGCCGATTTGTACTTGGCCCAGAACAAGCTATCTGAGGCTTTGAGCACGCTGAATCAGGCTGAAAAGCAGTTCGGGGCCGTCGATGAAATTGCCTTCAAAAAGCAGCAGATTTATCTGCGCCAAAACAACCTGACGGCGGCCGTGCAGGAAGGCGAAAAGCTGATTCAGGCCAACCCCAGCGAGCCCCGCTACGTGCTGGCCCAGGCGGAATTGTACGCCAACAACAACCGCCTGCCCGACGCCATCCGGGTGGCCGAGCAGGCCCTGAAGCTCGACCCCGACAACCCCCAGGCCCACCTGATTCTGGCTGAAGCCTACCGCCAGCAGGGTCAGGCGCCGGCCAGCGCGCAGCAGCTCAGGCTGGCGTTCGCCAGTCCGGCGCTGGGCATTGATGAGCAGGTGCGCATCCTGGTCGGCTACCTCAAGCAGCTGCCCAGCGCCAGCCCGGCCGTGAACGAGACGGCCCGTGCGCTGGCCGCTACCACCATCAGCGCCCACCCCAAGGAAGCTAAGGCCTACGCCGTGGCCGGCGACGTGGAAGCCCTGACCGGCCGCCGCCGCGAAGCCCGTAACCTCTACCTCAAGGCGTTGCGCTTCGACAACTCGAAGTTTCAAATCTGGCAGCAGGTCGTACTCATCGACGCCGAGCTGAATCAGGCCGACTCGCTGCTGGCCCACACCGACCGGGCGCTGGAGCTGTTTCCGAATCAGGCCACGCTCTGGTTTTATAACGGGGTGGCGCAGGGGCAGCGCCGCCAGCCCGCCCGCGCCGTGAAGGCGCTGGAATACGGCCGCAAGCTGGCCACCGACAACGCCGAGCTGCGCACGCAGTTTGATGCGCAGCTCGGCGATGCCTACCACAGCCTCAAAGACTACGAGAAGTCGGATGCCGCCTACGAGGCCGCGCTGCTGGCCGACCCCGAAAATGCCCAGGCGGCTAACAATTACAGTTACTTTCTATCGTTACGCGGCCAGAAGCTGGACCGGGCCAAGCAGTTGATAGAAAAGCTGCTGAAGCGGTTTCCCGGCAATGACACCTACCTCGACACCTACGCCTGGGTACTGTATAAGCAGAAAGACTACGCCGGCGCCCGCCAAGCCCTGGAGCAGGCCCTGAAAACCACCACCGACGCCACCGTCATCGAACACTACGGCGACGTGCTCTGGCAGCTGCAACAGCCCGACCTGGCGCTAACGCAATGGCAGCGCGCCCGTAAAGCCGGGACCGGCTCCGAATTCTTGGAGCGCAAGCTGAAAGACCGCAAACTCTATGAATAGACTGATGAGCCGGCCGCTAGCCCTGGCCCTACCCCTGCTGGTGGGAGCAATGCTAAGCGGCTGCCACCGCAAGCTGGCCGCCACCAAACCAGCCACGACGGCTACCAGCGTGGCGGTGCGGCCCGTGGAGCCGGCCGTGCAAGCCAAAAACACTACTTTCCGCTACCTCAAGGCCAAGGGCAAGCTGCAAATCGATTTCAAGGGCCGCAAACAAGGAGCCAACATGAGCCTGCGCATCCGCCGCGACAGTGCCATCTGGCTGTCGGGCTCGCTGGTGGGGGTCGAGGGCGTGCGGGCGCTGCTCACCCCCGATTCGGTGCGGGTAGTGATGCCCTTGCAGCGTGAGTATTTCGCCGGCGGCTACCGCTACCTGAGCCAGCTGCTGGGCGTGCCCGTCACGTTTGGGCAGTTGCAGGCCCTGCTGCTCGGCGACTACTTTCCGGCGCCGGCCGGCACCGCGCCCACCGTGGTCAACGAGGCGGGCCGGCAGCGCGTGAGCTACCCCCAGACCACCTTATTGCTCGAACAGCTTATCGCCCTGAGCACCGGCCGCTTGCAGCAGCTCAAGGTAACGGATAGCAGCAAGCCTCGCGGCCTGACGGTCGATTATTCGGATTTCCGGCCCGTCGAGCCCAGCAACCTGCCCTTCGCCCACGCAACCTTCGTGCAGGCCCGGCAGGGCGCCGATGGCACCACCACGCTTTCTATCAACTACTCGAAGGTTGATTTAGACCGCGAAAGGCTTAATTTTCCGTTTTCAATTCCTGCCAAATACAAATCGGTGCGGCTGTAAGTCGGCATTTGCTTGTTGAGGCAGTTGGTCAGAACCGGGGGGGGTAGGGATTTCAGCCGAAAGTGCTTCCCGCCAGAATCCCTACCCCCTGCCGCCCGCCAAACCGCTTCCGCTTCGCGGGCGGTCAGCGCGGCGGGCGCGGCCTGGCCCGGAATAGCCTTCATAACTCAGTAAATCGTGGTTGGAATCAGGTTTTGGGGAAAGCGGAGTTGGCAACAACCAACGGGCGGCTGGCTCTTGCTGCTGTTTTTGGTGTGTCTGCTGGCGGCGCTGCCCGCCACCGCGCAGCGCGCTACCCGAAACCAGCGGCCCAAGAGCAAGGCTCAGCTGGAGCGGGAGCGCCGCCGCAACCTGCGCCAGATTCAGGAAACCAGCCGGGTGCTGACCCAAACTACCCAGAAAAAGCAGGCCTCGCTGGGCGAGCTGAACGTGATTAAGGAAAAGCTGACAGTTAAGAAAACCGTCATCCAAACCATCAACACCCAGCTGCAAGGCCTGGAAACCGGCGTGCGCCAGACTGTACGGCAGGTGCAGCAAACCCAGCAGACCCTGGCCGAGCTGCGCGCCGAATACGCCCGCCTGCTCTACGGCGCCTCGAAAACGGCCAACGGCTTCAACCGGCTCATGTTTCTGTTTGCGGCCGACTCGTTTAACGAGTTTGCCCGGCGCCTGCGCTACGTGCGCCAGTACACGGAAGAGCGGCAGGCCCAGGCCCAGCGCATCATCGGCGCTCAGCAGCAGCTCAACCAGCAGCTCAGCGGCCTGACGCGCCAGCAGCAGCGCAAGCAAACCCTGCTGGGCTCGCAGCTGGCCGAAAACCAGAACCTGCTCAGCCTCAAGACCCAGCAGGACGAGATGGTGCAGCAGCTCAGCCAGCGCGAGCAGGACCTGCGCCAGCAGCTGCAAGACCGCCAGCAGGCCGTGCGCCGCCTCGACAACCTGATTGCCGAGCGCGTGCGCGAGGAAATTGCCCGCGCCGCCCGGGCCGCCCGCCTCGCCGCCCGCCGCCGCGAGCAGGAACTGGCCGCCCGGCGCGCCGCTCGCGCCCCTACCCCCTCCGCCGGCCGCAACCGCCCGGCCGGCGGCGCCGACGCGCCCGAAACGGCGGCCGAAGCCGCCGCCGACCGCCGCGCCTCGCGCGTGGCCCTGACGCCCGAAACCTCGCTGCTCTCCTCCTCATTTGCTGGTAACCGCGGGCGCCTGCCCTGGCCCGTAGGGCGGGGCTTCATCAGCCAGCGGTTTGGGCGGCATCCGCACCCGGTGCTGCGGCACGTGGTGGTCGAAAACCGCGGCGTCGATATCCAAACTTACGCTGGTGAGGCCGTGCGGGCCTGCTTTAGCGGCACGGTGCTCACCGTGGCCAGCATCGCGGGCATGAACAACATCGTCATGATTCAGCACGGCGACTACTTCACCGTCTACGCCAAGCTGCGCTCGGTGAGCGTGCGCCAGGGCCAGCACGTGGACGCGCGTGATGCTATCGGCACGGTGGCCATCAACAGCGAGGGCGCGGCCGAGGTCCAGTTTCAGGTCTGGCACAACTCCTCAAACCTGAACCCCGAAAGCTGGCTGGGCCGGCGCTAGGGTTGGCTTGGCGCCGCGCCGGGGGGGTAGGCATAAAAAAACCGGCACTAGAAGCGCCGGTCTTTCTGAGCTATGAAAACAAACTTAGCCACCCCCTACAGCAAGCGGCGTATGCCGGGGCCTTGGCAGCTCCGGCTAGCGGCCCTTAATAGGCGATAACCAGGACAAATTTGAGCGTTGGCAAGGCAACCTGAAGCATTGCCTGGGCCAATTAAATCGGTTTCTCGATGAACAGCGTGCTTTGCCCCGCCAACGGCCAATTACACATGATTAAGGCGGCCCAGCAGCGCCGGCTTGTAGGAGCTGCCGATGGGCACGGACTGGGAGAGGCGGCTATTTTCCTGCGCTGAGTCGAGGAGCAGCAGGTCATTTTCGATGACCATGATGCGGTCGAGGCGCACGATGTACTTGCGGTGGACGCGGGCAAAGTCACGGGCCGGCAGCTTAGCTTCCAGCTCCTTCATGGTGGCATACACCGTGAACCGCTCGTGGGTAGTGTGCACGTTCACGTAGTCGCCCAGCGCCTCCACGTAGTGAATATCGGCCGTGAGCACGCGCACCAGCCGCTGTTCCTGCTTCACAAAAATCTCGTTGCGCCAGCCCCCCACCATCGCCGACTGGGCCGCCGAGTTAGCCAGCCGCAGGATCTTGTCGATTTTTTCCTTTTCCTCAGCCAGCTGCTGCCGGGCGCGGCCCAGCTCCAGGTGGGCCGCCACCTGCCGCCCCAGAATGCGCAGGGCCTCACGCTGCCCGTCGCTGAGCTGGTGGGGCGTCGTGTCGAGGGCGCAGAGCGTGCCCAGCGGCAGGCCCTCGGGCGTGAGCAGCGCGACTCCGGCGTAGAAGCGCAGGAAAGGGTCACCGGTGACGAAGGGACTCGCCCGGAAGTCCGCGTCCTGAAGCATGTCCGAAATTTCAAACACATCCTCGGCCCGCATAGCGTACTGGCAGAACAAAGTGATGTGGGACAGCTCGGTTGCGTCGAGCCCAAACCGGGCCTTGAGAAACTGCCGGTCGACACCGATGATAGACACCGCTGCCATAGACGTGCCGCAGATGAATGCCGCCAGCTGAGTTAGCTCGTCGAGGTGCTTTTCGGGGAGCGTATCGAGCAGCGGATAGTTGCCCAGCGCCTCCAAGCGGTCGGCCTCATTTACTTGGCGCAGGGCACTGAGCAGTGGCCGCCGGCCCGGAGTGGGCGTTGGGTCCGGAGGACCTGGCGGGGACATCAGCGAGCTGGAAGGCATAGAGGCGAATAAATTAAACCGGGCTGAGCGCCGATACAGCTGGGTAGTAGGGCGGATAAACTACTCAGTATGTAGTGCTAACAAAGCTAGCCCGCGATGGCCGCCACTTTGGTCCGTTCGTCGGCCAACAGTCCGTGCGCGGGGTTAAACGAGCTAAATTGCCCCTTCGGCGCGCATTTTTAATGTTCGGGCGCTGTTGCCAGCCGGCAGGCACTGACAGGCTCCGGCTGGGACAGGGGGGGTAGGAAACCGGCTTTTCGGTACCTTTACAATCCCAAAGCCGCGGCGCCCACGTATAACCGTTTTTCCATCCTTAACCGGGTTCCGGCCCACCCTTCCATGCTAGACTCCTTGTTTCTGATTGGCTCGTTCGGCACCTCCGAGATGCTGCTGATTGCCTTTGCACTGATTTTGCTCTTCGGCGCTAAAAAAATCCCTGAGCTGTTCCGGGGCATGGGTCAGGGCGTGCGCGAGTTCAAAGATGCCACCAAGCCCACCGACGAGCCCCGCTACCACGACCAGACGACGACTACGCCGCCGGCCCCTACCCCCCTCAACCCCAACGACCCGCTGCAACCCCGGCGCTAGACTAACTTACGGAACTAGCTCTCAGCTGCTTCTGAAAACGGATACTAACTTATCGATTTCTATTATGAACAGTCCTCTCTTATTTCTCGGTGACTTGGGCGGCGGTGAGATTATGCTCATCATGGTCGTCATTCTGATTTTCTTCGGCGCCAACAAGATTCCAGAGCTGGCGCGCGGTCTGGGCAAAGGCATCCGCGAGTTCAAGGACGCGAGCAGTGAAATTCGCAGCGAGTTTGAAAAAGTGGGGCAAACACCACCCCCATCTCAACAAGCCTACCAGCAGCCGGCCGCCTACGCTACGCCGCCCGCCTATGAGGCAACCCTGACCGACAACCCGCTGCCCGTGCAGCACCACGACACGCCTCTGCCCGGCAACCCGACAGTAATCGGTACGCCGCTCGCCGATGGCAGCTCAACTGCCGCCCCGGCCTACGGCACGCCCGATACGGCCCGGCCGCGCCTCGACCAAACTCATTCTTCGGAAGCCTAAGCCAGCAAGTTGCCGGTTTTTGGTTGTCAGTTGTTAGTTTGGGGCCAGCATAATTTAAACTGGTAATGCCAAGCCGACGACAACCAACTGACAGCGAACAACCAGCAACTGACAACTAACTCCTGATTCTTTTGCGTCGTTTTCATTCTCTTTCGGAAGTGCAGAGCAAGCTGGCGGTGGGCAATCTGTCCTGCCGCCAGCTCGTTGATTATTACCTCGATAACATCGAGCGGCAGGCTCATCTGAACGCCTTTCTGGAAGTGTGGGCTGATGAGGCCCGCGCCCAGGCCGCCGCCGTCGATGCCAAGCTCGCAGCCGGCACGGCTGGCCCTCTGGCCGGCATGGTGCTGGGGCTGAAGGACGTGCTGGCCTACGCTGGCCACCGGCTGCAAAGCAGCTCGCGGATGCTCGACGGGTTTCGCTCGCTCTTCACCGGCACGGCCGTGCAGCGCCTGCTCGACGCCGACGCCATTCTGATTGGCCGCCAGAACTGTGATGAGTTTGCGATGGGCGGCTCAAACGAAACCTCGTTTTTCGGCCCCGCCCGCAATGCCCAGGACCCGGAGCGGGTGCCGGGCGGCTCGTCGGGTGGCTCAGCGGTGGCGGTGCAGGCTGATATGTGCCTGGCCTCAATTGGCTCCGACACCGGCGGCTCGGTGCGGCAGCCGGCGGCTTTTTGCGGCGTGATTGGCTTTAAGCCCACGTATTCGCGTGTCTCGCGCTACGGGCTGGTGGCGTTTGCCTCGTCGTTCGACCAGATTGGGCCCCTCACCCGCTCGGTGGAAGACGCGGCGCGGCTGCTGGAAGTTATGGCCGGACCCGATGGCCTGGACAGCACCGCCAGCCAGCGCGAAGTACCCGCCTACAGCCAGCAGCTCGCGCCCGCCCCGCACTACCGCATCGGCTACATCGCCGACGCTGTGAACCGGCCGGGCTTGCAGCCGGAAATCAAAGCTGCCCTGGATGAGACGCTGAACACCTTACGCGCTCAAGGCCACGTAGTCGAGCCAGTCGATTTTCCCTACCTCGACTACATGATTCCGACTTATTACATCCTCACCACCGCCGAGGCCAGCTCCAACCTGGGCCGCTTCGACGGGGTGAAGTACGGCTACCGCGCCCCGGATGCCACGGACCTGGAATCGCTCTACAAGAAGAGCCGCGCCCAAGGCTTTGGCGCCGAGGTGCAGCGGCGTATCCTGCTGGGCACCTTCGTGTTGAGTGCCGACTACTACGACGCGTATTACACCAAGGCCCAGCAGGTCCGGCGCCTCATTAAGGACAAAACTGACGAGCTGCTGCGGCAGTATGACTTCCTGCTGCTGCCCACCACCCCTACGACAGCTTTCAGGCTGGCCGAAAAGCAGGACCCGTTGAGCATGTACCTAGCCGATATTTTCACCGTGCAGGCCTCGCTGGCGGGCGTGCCGGCCATCTCGGTGCCGGCCGGCGAGGATGCGGCGGGTTTGCCCATCGGTTTGCAGGTTATGGCTGGTGCCTTCCGTGAGGCCGATTTGCTGGCTTTCTCGACCTTGCTCACGGCGGAAACAGTGACGGCTTAAAAGCTACCTGCCTATTTAACTAACCAACCTGCGATTAGCAGCGCCAAGGCGTAAAAAGTTTGAACCTCTGCGAGACGACAGCCATCGGTGAACCGATGCTGCTGCTTCGCGGAGGTTTTGCTGTTTTCCTACCCCCTCTTTTACTGGTAAGTCAACTAGCGCCAGTCGGTCCTTTGCGTCAGCTATAAACATCAGAATTTTGCTCCGAAGAAAACAAAATTTCGGCTGCGACGACACGTTGCGGGACTGTGAGGGAGTAGGGAATCCTCGCGCCTATTCTAATAGATGAAGCAGGAAGATGCGGCGCGTTCGTTATCTGTCACTTAACTTGCTGGCATGAAGCACTGGCATCTTCCTTCGCGCGCGTTTTCGCGCCGCCTGCGGCGGGCTCTGCCCGCCTTGCTGGCCCCGTTTGCCCTACCCGCGCTGGCTCAGCAGGTGCCGGCCGGTGGCGATATCCGCAACCCCAACGTCATCCGCGAAGACACAATCCGGCAGGTGCAGCTGCTCTTGCCGGACTCGCTGACGGCGGTACCGGTGGCGCCGGAGGTCGATTCGGTGCGGCTGGTCTGGTTGCGCACCCCACCCACGCAGCGCGACCTGATTGGCGACCGGATGAGCTGCTTCGAAACGGCCGTGCCGCACCAGTTCAACAATGCCGTGCTGGCTTATGTGAACCTGTTTACCCAGCGCCAGCGCGGCTACACCCAGCGCGTGCTGGAGCGGGAGCAGTTTTACTTCCCGATTTTCGAGAAGTATCTGGCCCAGTATAATTTACCAACTGATTTGAAGTACCTAGCGGTGGTGGAATCGGCCCTGATTCCGACCGCCAAGTCGCCGGTGGGCGCCACCGGTTTATGGCAGTTTATGGGACCGACGGCCGGTGATTTGCGGTTGAAGAAAGATGAGTGGGTGGACGAGCGAATGCACCCGGAAAAAGCCACAGAGGCCGCCTGCAAGCACCTGAAATACCTCTACGGCATGTTTCACGACTGGGAGTTGGTGCTGGCCGCCTACAACTGGGGCGGCGGCAGCATGAAGCGGGTGATGCGGCGCACCGGCAAGACCACGTTCTGGGACCTCTACCCCCACCTGCCGGCCGAGACGCGCAACTACGTGCCCACGTTCACGGCCATCATGTACACGATGAAGTATGCCGAGCAGCACCAGCTGCGCGCCCCGGAGCTGCGCTACCAGGTGGCCGAAGCGCTCGACACGCTTACTATTAACGGCCAGCCGATTGATTTGCGCCGCCTGAGCCGCGCGCTGGGCTACGCCGATTCAATGGCCTTGCAGCGCTTCAACCCCGAGCTGCGGCGCGGCGCGCTGCCGGCCGGCTACCGCAGCTACGTGCTGCGCTACCCCAGCGCCGCCCGCCCCAATCTTGGCGACGCCGACCGGGCCACGCTGCTGGAGTATTGCCGCCCCGCCGCCGAGCTGCCGCTGGCCCTGGCGCCCCTACCCCCCCGCATTGAGGGCGTCGAGCCATTCCCGACCCGCGACCTGCTGGCCGCGGCCAGTGGCCCGCGGGCTCGCACTGAGGAAGCCCGGCCCCGCTCCCGCCGCGTGCGCCACATGGTGCGCCGGGGCGAAACCGTGGCCAGGCTGGCCGAGCGGTTTGAGGTGAGTCCGGCCCAGCTGCGCCGCTGGAACGAGTTGAAGAAAGGTCAGGCCCTGCGGCCGGGCCGGCAACTGGTCGTGTTCATGCCCCTACCCCCCGCCTTGCCCGCCACCGAGGTAATAGCTGCCGCGCCGGCGGTAGCGCCCACGCCGATAGTGCTGCCAACCGTGCGGCCAGTGGTGGATGAAGCTACCCAGCGCCTAGCCGCCGCGAATGCCCGCTACACCCGCGAAGCCGCCGAAGCAGCAGCCCGCGAGAAAGCCCAGGCTCAGCAGCTGGCCCGCCTCCAAAAAGCTGAGGCCGCCCGCCTGGCTGCCCGCGCCACCGCCGAGCGGCAGCACCTGGCCATTGCCCGCACCGTGGCCGCCGCGCAGACCGTGGCTGAAGCCAAAGCCGCCCGCCAGAAGCAGCGTGAAGCAGAGGCAATAACAGCAGTTGAGGATTCGACCCAAGAAACTTCAACCGAGGAAACCCTGGCGGTGGCCACGTCAGCGCCGGAATCGGCGCCCGCAGCCGCCAGCCAGCCGGCGGTGCGCAAGCAGTCAATTTCCCTACCCCCCCCCGCGAAAGCAAGCCCTCCCGAGGAGATTGTCGCGGCTCGCCTCTACATCGTGCGGCGCGGCGACAACCTCACGCGCCTGGCCCACGAGCGCGGCCTGAGCGTGGCGCAGGTGGTAGCTTGGAATAACCTGAAATCAGGCAGTGTGGAGGCGGGGCAGCGGCTGGTTTTCGTGGCGCCAGCGGCGGAAAACACCGCGCCGGCCCGCGGCGCCCGCAGCCACCCGACCGTCAGCCGGATGAACGCGGCGAAAGCGGACCTGGAAACCCGCTTCCATCAGGTGCAGCCCGGCGACACGCTCTACAACATCTCGCGGCGCTTCGGCATCTCGGTGCAGCAGCTGCGCAAGCTCAACCGCCTGACCAGCGACGAGGTGAAGCTGGGCCAGAAGCTGGTGGTGCAGGCGGGATAGGCGGCGGGTAGCAGGCAGCGAAACTGGACGAAGCGGGCAAATCAACGCTACTTTCGTTTTCGCTTTCGCTCTGCTCATGCTTAAAATCAACAAACAGGACGCCCTCAACTACCACTCGCAGGAGCCGGCCGGCAAGATTGAGGTTGTGCCGACCAAGCCCGTCAGCACCCAGCTGGATTTGGCGCTGGCTTACTCCCCTGGTGTGGCCGAGCCCTGCCTCGAAATCGCGGCCAACCCCGACGACGTGTACAAGTACACCGCCAAGGGCAACTTGGTGGCCGTCATCAGCAACGGCACGGCGGTGCTGGGGCTGGGCAACATCGGGCCGGCTGCCTCCAAGCCGGTGATGGAAGGCAAGGGCGTGCTGTTCAAGAAGTTCGCGGGTATCGATGTGTTCGATATTGAAATCGACTGCCAGGACCCGGACGAGTTTATCCGCATCGTCAAGAGTTTGGAGCCCACGTTTGGCGGCATCAACCTGGAAGACATCAAGGCGCCGGAGTGCTTCCGGATTGAGACGGCCCTGCGCGAGCAGATGAACATTCCGCTCATGCACGACGACCAGCACGGCACGGCCATCATCACATCGGCGGCGCTGCTCAACAGCCTGGAGATTGTCGGCAAGCGCATCGAGGAAATTAAGCTGGTGGTCAGCGGCGCGGGCGCAGCGGCGGTGTCGTGTTTGCGGTTGTACCTGGCCCTGGGGCTGAAGCGCGAAAACGTAGTCGTCTTTGATAAAGACGGCATTATCAACGCCAGACGCACCGATTTGGCCGACATTCAGCTGCAATTCGCCACGAGCCGCAACGTCACGACGCTGGCCGAGGCAATGGCCGGCGCCGATGTGTTTCTGGGCCTCTCGGCGGCCAACGTGCTGCCGGCCGAGCTGCTGCTACTAATGGCCGCCAACCCCATCGTGTTCGCGCTGGCCAATCCCGACCCGGAAATCGGCTACGAGCTGGCCATGAGCACCCGGCCGGACCTGATTATGGCTACCGGCCGCTCCGACCACCCCAATCAGGTCAACAACGTGCTGGGCTTTCCCTACATCTTCCGCGGCGCGCTGGATGTGCGGGCCACCGAGATAAACGAGGCCATGAAGCTGGCCGCCGTACGGGCCCTGGCCGAGCTGAGCCGCGAGCCGGTGCCCGACATGGTGAACAAAGCCTACGGCGACAATACGCTCAGCTTCGGCCGCACCTACTTGATTCCCAAGCCTCTGGACCCGCGCCTGATAACCAGCATCTCACCGGCCGTGGCGCGGGCCGCAATGGAATCGGGCGTGGCCCGCCTGCCCATCGAAGACTGGGCCGCATACGAGGACCAGCTCCGCGCCCGCCTCGGCGTCAATCAGAAGCTGATGAACCGCATCACGTCGGCGGCCCGCAACAACCCTAAGCGCGTCGTTTTCGCCGAAGCCGACAACTACAAAACCCTCAAGGCGGCCCAGATTGTGCGCGATGAGGGCATCTGCACGCCTATTCTGCTGGGCCCGCCCGAAAAGCTTCAGGCCATTGCCAGGGCCAACAGCCTGGACTTGGAAGGCTGCGAAATCATTGATATTCTGAACGATGACGCCCGCCGGACCCGCTACGCCGAGCTGCTGTTTCAGAAGCGGCAGCGCCGGGGCATCACGCTTTATGAGGGCCGGCGCCTGTTGCGCGAGCGCAACTATTTCGCGGCCATGATGGTCGAAACCGGCGAGGCCGACGCCTGCATCACCGGCCTCACCAAAGACTACGGGCAGAGCATCGTGCCGGCGTTGCGGGTGCTGGGCGTGGAAGAGGGGGTAGGGCGCGTGGCCGGCATGTACATCATTCAGCACCGCCGCGGCCCCTATTTCTTCGCTGACACCACGGTCAATATCAACCCCACGGCCGAGGAAATGGCGGAAATTATCGGCCTCACGGCCCGCGCGGTGCGTTTTTTCGATGCCGAGCCGCGCATCGCCGTCATCTCCTATTCCAACTTCGGCTCCAATCAGGGTGAGCTACCCGCCAAAACTCGCCGCGCCACCGAGCTGGCCAAGGCTCGCTACCCCGACCTGCTGCTCGACGGCGAGATGCAAGCCAACGTAGCCCTGAACCCGCAGCTTTTGCAGGAGCAATACGGCTTCTCGCCCCTGGCCGAAAAAGGCGCTAATACGCTGATTTTTCCCAATGTCGAGTCGGGCAACATTGCCTACAAGGTGCTCCAGGAAATCGGTGGCGCCGAGGTCATCGGGCCGGTGCTGATGGGCCTGCGCAAGCCGGTACACATCCTGCAACTAGGCGCCTCAGTGCGCGATATCGTGAATATGACGGCCATTGCCGTGGTCGATGCGCAGGTGAAAGCGAAGGCTGGCCAGTAGCTGGCACTAGCTGGCGTGGGGCTCTGCCCGGTGCCGACTTGTAGTGGGCCTCTGGCCCCCAGAACGACTCGCAGCCGCACGATATCGAAGCAACCTCGGCGGCACTACTGGCGCGGCCTAGCCGGAGGCCGGGTACCAGCCGGCACGAGGCAGAGCCCCGCGCCAGTTCGTGCAAACAGCCCCCCTTGCCGGCGTCCAACTTTTTTAGCCCAGAAGCCAGTAGTTTTGGGAGATAATCCGGGCTCAGCCGTGTTGGCCCGAAACACCCAAGCTCTTCCGCGCCCGCATGATTGCTTACCTCGACGGTACTCTCGCTTATAAAGACCCCGCCCAAGCCATTATCGACATTGCGGGCGTGGGCTACGAAGTCAAAATTTCACTCACCACGTTCGGCAAGCTGCCGGCCGAGGGCCAGAAAGCCAAGGTCTATACCTACCAGCACATCAAGGAAGACGCCAACACGCTCTACGGCTTCCTCGACCCCAGTGAAAAGGCCCTGTTCATGCTGCTGATTGGCGTGTCGGGCATCGGGCCGGGCACAGGCATCGTGATGGTGAGCAGCATGGGCGTAGGCGAAATCCGCGAGGCCATTGTCAATGAGAATGTGCGCGCCATCCAGAGCATCAAGGGCGTCGGGCCCAAGACGGCCCAGCGTGTGATTCTGGAGTTGCGCGACAAGCTGCGCAAAGATGAGCTGCTGGCCAAGGCCGGCGTCGATACCGTGCCCCTAGCTCGGCAGCACAATACCCGCCGCACCGAGGCGTTACAGGCGCTGGTAACGCTGGGCTTCGCCCGCGCCGCCGCCGAGAAAACCCTGGACCAAATATCGCAAAAGCACGGTGGTGAGCTGAGCGTGGAAGAATTGATTAAATTTGCTTTGAAGTCTAATTAGGTAGGTTTTAATTTTTAAGGGGTGAAGGGTTGACCTGACCGCTCAAAGAGGCCGCCACGCCGGGCATAGCGCGGCTTCCAGGCACTTTGGCAGCTGGCGAGGGGGTAGGGAACGCCGCTGGTTGGGTGGCTTCCTGGGCCAGGCGGCGCCGGCTCTGCCCGGCAGGGCAGCCTTTCAACCCCGCAGTCAGCCCTTAAAATGCAACCCTTCCCTACCCCCCTCCTATCCTGTTAGCCTGCGGTTTTTTATTCACGCCGCCTCCTTTTCTTCTGCTTGAAACCCGGTACTAAGCTTCTCCCCGCGTCGGTTCTCATGGTCGCGTCGCTGCTGACGTGGTGGGCGCAGGCGGGCGCGCACGGCTTGGCCGCCCACCGCCCGCGCTTCCAAACCGCGCCCGCGCAGGGCCGGCCCGCCCGGCCCGGCCAGCGGCCAGCCCCTACCCCCGCCGTGGGCTCGCAACCCGGCGACACCGGCCGCTACCGCCCCAGCCGCCGGCCCCGCGTGCGCGCCCAGGACCGGCCGGGCTCGCCGTTTGGGCCGCAGCGCCGCCGCTCGCCGCTGGTCTTGCCCCTGCCCGCCAACGTCAAGCTCCAGGTCACGCCCGATGACAGCCTCAAGACCTTCGACGTGCGCGAAAAGGTGGGCGCCGACATCGACTACCGCGACCCCAGCCAGCTCACGTTTGAGGAGTACGCCCGGTTTCAGCAGCGGCAGGCCATCAGCGACTACTTCCGCGAGAAGGCCAAGGGCGGCGTGGTGGGGGCGCCGGCCGCGCCCGGCTCGCCGCAGGCCCAGCGCCTGATTCCCAAAATCTACCTCGGGCCCATTGCCAACCGCATTTTCGGCGGCTCCTTTGTCGATATCCGGCCCGCCGGCTCGCTCACGGTGCGGGCCGGCGCGCGCTTCAACCGCAACGCCAACCCGGCCCTGACCTTGCGCCAGCAGAGCGTGGGCGACTTCATCTTCGAGCAGAACATGAACGTGAACCTGACCGGGCAGATTGGCACCCGGCTCAAGCTCGTGTTCAACTACGATACCAAGGCTTCGTTTGATTTTGATAATCAGATGAAGTTCGACTTCGCGGGTGAGGAAACCGACATCGTGCGCAAGGTCGATTTGGGCAACGTTTCTCTACCCCTCAACAACTCCCTGGTGCAGGGCGGGCAGAACCTGTTCGGGGCGAAAGTGGCCCTGCAGTTCGGCCGCCTGGGCGTGACGGCGGTGGGCGCCACCGTGCGCGGCACCGCCGACGAAGTGCGCATCCAGAACGGCTCGCAGAGCCGGCAGTACGAGCTGAAAGCCAGCCAGTACGAGCGCGACCGGCACTTTTTCCTGACCCAGTTTTTCCGCGACCGCTACGACCAGGCCCTGCGCAACCTGCCCACGGTGCAGAGCGGCGTCGAAATCCGCAACCTGGAGGTGTACGTCACCAACGACAACCGCACGACCGAAAATCTGCGCAACGTAGTGGCCCTCCAGGACCTAGCCGAGCCGGTCCGGCTCTACCGCGATGATTTCCGCCAGGGTACGCCCACGGCGCGCACCCCGGCTGCCAATAGCGCCAACTCACTGCTGAGCAGCATCCTGGCGGTGCCCAACTCCCGCGACAACCTCGCTGTGGAGCAGGTACTCGGCAGCCTCGGCGGCGGCTTGGCCAAGAACATCGACTACGAGCGGGTGCGCGCCCGCAAGCTCGACCCGCGCGAGTACACGTTTAACGCCCAGCTCGGCTACTTGAGTCTGAATACCAGCTTGTTGCCCGACCAGGTGCTAGGCGTCAGCTTCCAGTATCTGTACAATGGCCAGACGTATGCGGTGGGCGAGATTCAGACCGACTACGCCCAGGTGCGGCAGGACCAGGTGATTTTCCTGAAGATGCTCAAGGCCACCAACCCCGGCGTGGGCTTGGCCGACCCGGCGCAGAACCCGCTGAATGAGAACCTGCGGCTGACGCGCAACCTGCCGACCTGGGACTTGATGATGAAAAACATCTATCCCCTGAACGCCTCTCAGCTCAGCCGCGACAACTTCCAGCTCCAACTCATCTACAAGGACGACGTGACGGGCGTGGATTTGATTTCGCTCAAGGAAGGCGCCCGCACGCAGAATGTGCCCTTGATTCAGGTGCTCGGACTCGATAGGGTGAACCCCAACAACGACCGCAACGCCGACGGCAACTTCGACTTTTTCCCCGGCATCACCATCGACCCGGAGCTGGGCAAGATTATTTTTCCCAACGTGCAGCCCTTTGGCTCCTACCTGCGCGCGCAGTTCGACCCCACGGAGACGGCGCTGATTGACAAATACGTTTACCAGGAGCTGTACGACCAGACCCAGAGCGACGCCCAGCAGGTGCAGGTCAAGGACAAGTTTTTCCTGCGCGGGCGCTACCAGGGCGGCGCCGGCACCGACGAAATCAACCTGCCCGGCATCGGCATCGCGCAGGGCTCGGTGCGGGTGCGCTCGGGCTCGACCTTGCTCACGGAGGGCGTGGATTACCAGGTGTTCTACGACCAGGCCAAGGTCAAGATTCTTAATCCCAGCTATTTAAACTCAGCCAACGAGTTGCGGGTGGAGTTCGAGAAAAACGCTTTGGTGCAGGTGCAGCCGCGCCGCCTGCTGGGCGCCCGCTTCGACTACCGGGTGAGCGAAGATGCCAGCCTGGGCGGCACAGTGCTGAGCTTGCTGGAAAATCAGGCGCCGGGCATCAACCGCGTGAACGTGGGCGACGAGCCGGGCAACAACACCATCATCGGCCTCGACGGCTCGTTCCGCAAGGAAAGCCGCGTGATTACCAAGTACCTCGACAAGCTGCCCTTTCTCTCGACCAAGGAGCCGTCGAGCATTGCTTTCACCGGCGAGTTTGCCAAGCTCCTTGCCGGCCGCTCGCAGCTGGGGCGCGGCGAGAACGGGGTGAGCTACATCGATGACTTCGAGAACGCGCGCACGCCCTACACGTTGGGCGGGCTGGCGGCGATACCGGCCTGGCGGCTGGCGGCCACGCCAGCGGCCATCAGCACGGCCGCGGGCCTGGCGAACAGCAACTTGCGCGCCCGCCTGGCCTGGTACACCGTGGACCAGAGCTACTATAACAATGGCAGCGATGCGCCCGACAACATTCGCAGTGACCTCAATAATCACTACGTGCGCGGCATTCAGCGCGACGAGATTTTCCCCAACCGAGACCTGGGCTCGCAGGGCAATGGCTACGAGTACAGCTTTGACCTGGCATATTTTCCCAGTGAGCGGGGGACTTATAACTACTCGCCCGGCGTGAGCGGCGACGGCAAGTTTCTGACGGGCCTGCCGGAGCAGAACTACGGTGGCATCAGCCGGGGTATCACCTTCGATACCGACTTCGACAACGCCAACATCGAGTACCTGGAGTTCTGGCTGATGGACCCGTTTCTGGGTGGTGAGCGGGGGCAGGTTAACGATAGCGAGAACCCGCCCACCAACAACACGACCGGCGGTGAGCTGCACCTGAACCTGGGCAACGTGAGCGAAGACGTGCTCAAGGACGGCAACCAGCACGAATTCGAGAACGGCCTGCCCACGACCGACGACGAGCAGGACGTTAGAGAGACGCCCTATGGCCGCGTCACGACCCAGCAATTTCTAACCGATGCCTTTTCGGCCGCGCCAGGGGCCCGCGCCCGCCAGGACATTGGCCTCGACGGCGTCGACGACGCCGGGGAGCAGGCACAGGCGGGGCGGGCCGATTCCTACCCCGCCATTTATGGCAGCGTGCCCGACCCCAGCAACGACAATTTTCGCCACCACCTCGACCCGGCGTATAACGACAGCGACACCAAAATTTTGGGCCGCTACAAGCGCTACAATGGCTACCAGGGCAACTCGGAAGAGGACGCCCAGCGCTCCTCGACGCCCTACCCCGACAAGGAAGACCTGAACCGCGACAACGTGGTGCAGGATGTGGAGCGCTACTACGACTACCGCCTCAACCTGCGCCCCGGCCAACTGGAAGTGGGCCGGAACTACATTATCGACAAGGTCACGAATTCGATTGGCAAGGGCAGCACTAAAGATGAGGTGACGTGGTATCAGTTCCGGATTCCGGTGCGCGAGTACTCGGCCGTGGTGGGCAACGACAACCGCGAGTTCGGCTTCAAGAGCATCCGCTTCATGCGGATGTACATGACGGGCTGGCGCGAGCCGGTGGTATTGCGCCTGGTGCAGCCGCAGTTCGTGGCCAATCAGTGGCGCCGGTTTTTGTCGCGCATCTCGGAAGGCAACCTGACGAGCGAAGTAACCGATGCCGACGCGTTCAGCATCTCGACGGTGAGCGTGGAGGAAAACGGCCTGGCCCGCACCGACCCGAACCAGCGGCCGGTCATTCCTTACCTGGCGCCGCCTGGCATTCAGCGCGACCGGGAGTACGGCTCCAGCAGCACCTCGCGCCTGCAAAACGAGCAGAGCCTGCGCCTGAGCGTCACGAACCTGCGCAACGGCTACGCCAAGGCCGCTTATAAAAACATCACCATCAACCTGCTGCGCTACAAGCGGCTGAAGCTGTTTCTGCACGGCGAAAGCGACGACCCCACTACCAAGGATGACGACATCCGGGCCTTCATTCGCATCGGCACCGACTATACCCAGAACTACTACCAGTATTCCCTACCCCTTAAGTTGACGTTGGCCAATGAAACAGCCCCGGATAGAGTATGGCGGTCGGACAACGAAATCGACCTGGCCTTTCAGGATTTTATTGACCTGAAAGCCGCCCGCAACCGCGTCCCCAATCCCAATTTCATCCAACCCTATTCGCGGACGCTGGATAATGGCGCCACGATTACGGTGGTCGGCAACCCCGATTTTTCGGCCGTGCAGGGCTGCATGATTGGGATGCTGAACCCGGCCACCACCGACGGCCGCCGCAACGACAAGTCGGCTACGCTCTGGGCCGATGAGTTCCGGGTGTTCGATTTCGAGCGGCAGGACGGCTACGCGGCTACGGCCAGCTTTAACGCCAAGCTGGCCGACGTGGCGAATATCATTGCCACGGGCTCGTTCACGTCGGTCGGCTTCGGCGGCTTGCAGGACAAGGCCCAGCAGCGCTCGCTGGATGACATCCTTCGCGGCGACGTGAACGTGACCGTCGCGGCCGAGAAGTTCCTACCCCCCCAGTTCAACCTGAAGGTGCCGGTGCTGCTGCAAGTGGGCCACGAAAGCCGCACCCCCCAGTACGACCCGCTCGACCCCGATACCAAGCTCAGCCAGAGCCTGCAAAAGTTCAGAAACGCCGATGACGAGGTGGACAACGCCGCCCGCGCCGCCTACCGCAACGAGGTCATCGACCAGACCACGAGCAAGAGCATCTCGCTACTGAACGTGCGCAAGGAGCGCAACCCCGAAAGCAAGACCCTGCCCAAGCCCTGGGACGTGGAAAACCTGGCCCTGAGCTACTCGCTCACCGAGCGCCTGCACACCGACATCCGCACCGACCGCGACTTCACCCGCGCCTACACCGGCGCGCTGGCCTACGTCTACCAGACCACGCCCAAAAACTACACGCCCCTGGCCGGCATCAAGGCTCTGGACAATCCATACCTCAAGATTTTCCAGCAAGTCAACTTCACGCCCCTGCCCTCGCGCTTCTCATTTCGGGCCGACATCGACCGGCGCTACAATGAGCGGCTCTTGCAGCGGGTGCTGGAGCCGGGCCAGGTGCCCAGCACGCAGGGCTTCGACTATCTGGTGCAGAAGGTCTTCTTCTTCAATCGGATTTATGATTTGAAGTGGGACCTTACCAAAGCCCTGATTCTGGACTACACGGCCACGAACCGCGGCGTGGTAGACGAAGGGCCGGGCCGCACCATTGGCGACGAAGATATTGCCGTGCGCAACCGCGACCAGCTGATGACCAACCTGCGCCGCGGCGGGCGCACCACCAACTTCAACCAGACCATCGCCGCCACCTACCGGCTGCCGCTGGACAAGTTTCCGCTCACCGACTGGCTCAGCGCCGATGCGCGCTACGCCGCCACCTACAGCTGGCAGGCGGCTTCGACGGCCCTGATAGACCCCTCCGACAGCACCGCCCTGGCCCTGGGCAATACCATTCAGAACAACGCCGAGCTGAGCGCCAACGGCCGCATTGACTTGGTGAAGCTCTACAACAAGGTGCGGTTTCTCAACATCATCAACAATGCCCCGCCGCCCCCGCCGCGCCCCCGCCCGGCCCCGCGCAACGCCGACGGCACCCGCCCTACCCCCCCTCCCGCTGCCAATGTGCCCACGGACACCACCAGCGCCGGCCTGCGCGTGGTGAAAGCCGTGCTCCGCTCCCTGATGACGGCCCGCTCGCTCAACTTCACTTACACCCGCTCCAACGGTACGCTGCTGCCCGGCTACCTGCCCAAAACCCGCTTCTTTGGCTTTAATGATGGCTTCACCGCGCCGGGCCTGGGCTTCATTCTGGGCGAGCAGCAAAGGTTAGATAGTGCATTCTTGAGGAGTGTGTATAACCGCAACTGGTATACTGAGCGCAGCGATTTGCTTAACACGCCCTTCTCTACACTCTACACTGATAACCTGACTTTGCGCACCACGCTGGAGCCCATCCGGGATTTCAATATCCAGCTTGATGCCCGCAAGCAGCAAGTGCGTAACCGCGAGGTGTTTTACCGCCGTCGCTTTAATGAGCAGACTGGCGAGATTTATAAGATGGGCCCCGACTCCCTGGTGCTGCCCCAGGCCAGCAACGCGCTCGGCAGCGGTTCGTTCAGCATCAGCACCATCACGATTCGTACTTTGTTTGGCGACCTCGGCGCCAACGGCGAAAGGTCCAAGGCCTTTAACCGCTTCGTGACCAACCGCCAAGCGGTGCGGGACCAATTGCAACGCGCCAACCCCACGAAGCAGGACGCGAATGGGCGGGATATTTTCTACAGCTACAACTCCTCGGAGGTGCTGATTCAGAGCTTCCGCGATGCGTATAGCGGCAAGACCTCGGACGGCTACAAGGCGGAGCGCAAGGCTAATCCATTCGTCAACATCCCGCTGCCCAACTGGAACGTGCAGTACAATGGGTTGTCGCAGGTGCCGCTGTTCCAGAACGTGTTTAGCTCGTTCACGCTCAACCACGCTTACACTTCGCTCTACAACGTGGGCGCCTACTCCACCTCGACGACCTACAACGATGAGCCAGAGTTTCCGAACCAGGCCAACCAGTCGGGGCAGTACATTCCCTACTACATCGTCGGTCAGGTCAGCATCATCGAGGGTTTGACACCGCTTATCGGCATCAACTTTCAGACCCTGAACAAGATAACCGGCCGCGCCGAGTACCGCACTAGCCGCGGTCTGCTCCTGAACACGACCAACGCCCAAGTCACCGAGCAGCACACCACTGAGCTGATTATCGGCGCCGGCTACGCCACCAACCGCCTCAAGCTGCCCTTCCGCGTCGGCGGCGAGCAGCGCGTGCTCACCAACACGCTCACCGCCCGCCTGGATTTGAGCCTGCGCGACAACACGACCGTTCAGCGCGTCATCGAAGGCGTAGTGGACCCCGGCAGCACCGGCCCTGACCCGGTTAGCATCGGCCGCGGCCGGAGCACGATTACCAACGGCGCCTTGCAAGTGCAGCTGCGCCCCACGGTAGATTACCTGCTCAACACCCGCCTGAACTTGCAATTCTATTTCAGCCAGAACATCACCAGGCCCAATGTTGAAAACGCCTTTCGCAACGCCACCACCGAGGGCGGCATTCAGCTGCGCTACAGCTTGCAGTAGGCCGCGCCGAAAGGAGGGGGTAGGGACTTTGCCCAGCCACCCCCGTACTTTTGCCCCAACCCCTCATTTCCCTACCCCCCTCCCGCCGCATGACCCTGCCCGCCACCCTCAAATACACCAAAGACCACGAGTGGATTCGCCTGGAAGGCGACGTGGCCTACATCGGCGTCACCGACCACGCCCAGAAAGAGCTAGGCGACATCGTGTACGTTGATATCGACACGCTCGACAAGGAAGTGGCCCAGCACGAGGTGTTCGGCACGGTGGAGGCGGTGAAGACGGTTTCGGACCTGTTCAGCCCCATTTCCGGCACCGTGCTCGAAATCAACGCCGTGCTCGATGGCGCCCCCGAAACCGTGAATTCCGACCCCTACGGCGAGGGCTGGATGGTGAAGATGTCGATTAAGAATCCCGCTGAGATTGAAGGCCTGCTCTCGGCCGAAGCCTACGGCGAGCTAATCGGCGCCTGAGCCGTGAGGTAAGCGCCAGCTTGCCGTATGTATGTCCGGCCATTCCGTGTCGAATCAACTTCCCACCGGCAGCAAGCTAAAGCTTACCTCCCGCTCCTTCCTGGCCCTGACCTTGGTCTGGGCGGTGCTGCTGCTGTGCCTCACCCTGGCCCCGGCCGAGCGCCTACCCCCCACGCCGCAGTGGAGGCTGCTGAGCTTCGACACGTTTGCCCACGCCGCTTTTTTCGCTGTGCAAGCTGCTCTGACGTGGCTCAGCCTGCGCCGACAAACGCGCTGGCCCCGCCTGGCGCGCCACGCCACGCCGGTCGTGCTGCTCGGCTGTATCACCTTCGGCGCCCTGATTGAAGCGCTACAAATGGCCTTGCCCTTTAACCGCCACGGCGAATGGAGCGACCTGATTAGTGATGGCCTGGGCGCGGCGGTGGCGCTGGGTTTGCTAACGCTGGCCGCCGCGCCCCTACGCCGCCGCGGCTGGGTTATCGGCCTGCTGCTTATTTCCCTACCCCCCTTCGCCGCCCGAAGCCAGGACCTGCCCCGCGCGCGGGCCACCATCGCCAAACTCGCTTCGCGCGAAATGCACGGCCGCGGCTACGTGAGGCAGGGCGAGCGCAAAGCCGCTGCCTACCTGCGCGGCCGGCTACGGCAGCTGAAGTTGCAGCCTTTGGCGCCGGACTATATCCAGCCGTTTGAGCTGGACGTGAACACGTTTCCGGGAAAAGCTACGCTGGTTTTAAGCCACGGCTTTTTTCCTCTGCTGGGTCCGCATTGGCGGTTGAAGGCAGGGCGCGACTTTATTGTCACAGCTTCGTCAGGGTCGGGCAAGTTGTCGAGCGGGCGTCGGCTGCTGTATCTGGACAGCACAATGCTCAATCAGCCTGAAGAAATACAGACTTATCTGCGTAACAGCCGCCGGCCATCCACAACCGTTCTGCTTGACCAATACGCACAACGGCCGGCTAACTTACCAGTGAGTGTCGCCCAACGCCTCGACTCAGCTGCCGCCGTGCTTCGCGTCGTTACTAAGCTCACGGCTACGTTGGCTTCTGAGCAAAGTCATCAGATGCAACTCGAAGCGCTGCCGCACCCCATGCTTCACCAGTTTAAGCCTTCCACTGGCTCACCGGCTTGGACAGCGAATATGCGAATAGCCGCCCAGCTCCAGCGCCACTACCCCACCCAAAACCTCTGCGCGCTCATCCCTGGCCGCAGCCAGCCGGATTCCTTCCTGGTCGTCACGGCGCACTACGACCACCTGGGCATGATGGGCCGCAAAGCCTATTTTCCCGGCGCTAATGACAATGCCAGCGGCGTGGCCCTGCTGCTGGAGCTGGCCACCCACTATGCCCGGCCCGAAAATCAGCCGGCCTGCTCCATCGCCTTTCTACTCTTCGGCGCCGAGGAAGCCGGCCTGGTCGGCTCGCGCTACTTCGTGCAGCATCCGCTGGTGCCACTCCAGCAGATTAAGTTTCTGGTGAACCTCGATTTGCTCGGCACCGGCGAAGACGGCGCCACCGTCGTGAACGGCCGAGTGCACGAGGCCGCATTTCAGCAGTTGCTCCGGCTCAACGAGGCGGGCCGCTACCTACCCAGCCTCGCCGCCCGCGGCCGGGCCGCCAACTCCGACCACTATCCGTTTTCCGAGGCCGGCGTACCCGCATTTTTCATGTACACCCGCGGCGGCAGCCCCGCCTACCACGACGTACACGACACCCCGGACAAGCTCTCCCTGGCCGGCTTCGCGGGCGCGTTCAAGCTGGTGCGCGACTTTCTGAATGCGCGGCAAGCTGTCAATTCCCTACCCCCGCGCTAGCCGGCAAGGTGGCCCCAGCACCGCGCACCAGTCAGTGGCTCTCAAATAAAAACGCCTGACCGTTGAGGGTCAGGCGTGCATAACGTGCATAAATAACAGATACCTTATAGCTAACGAATAAACCGCCTGATTATAGTTTAGAAGCTGATAGCTGCCGGGCGCTTAGCCGTTGGCTTTGAGCGAGCCCATAATTTTCTTGGCCACCACCTCCCACTCCGCCTTTTGCTGGGGCGAGCAGTTGAAGGTGACGATGAGCAGCTTGCCTTCCACGTCGGTGAAGAAGGTGAGGGTGTAAACCTCGTGGCCCAGCTCCGGGCGCATGAACTCCAGGAAGCCGACTTTGCGGCCGTTGATTTCCTTCACGCCGTCGCCAATCCAGGTCGCGTTCTTGAACTGCTTCTGGTAAGTTTTGGTGAACGAGCCGGCGTACACGCCGACCATATCCTGGTCGGCTTCGTTGTCGCTGTAGTTGAAGGCGAGCGTAATCAGGTTGTTGTTGGTGAACATCACGCTGGGCCGGCTCTGCGCCTTGGCATAAGCAAAGTCCATTTGCTGCTCGCTCATCACCTCGAAGCCTTTGGGAATGAGTATCTCTACCCGCTCGCTTAAAACGCGCTTTTTAACCAGCTCGATTTCAGAGGCCGGACGGGCGGCCATCAGCAGCCCAGACAGTAGAAAGAAGAGAAAAAATGATTTCATATGAATAGGATGCTAACGGGTGAAGAAAATTTACAACGCAGCGGACTTGCTTTTACTAAGGTAGTTACAATAATCGTGACTGCAAGGTTTATGAAAAAATTTAACTAAGATTTAAGCTGCCTGCTTGCTTCTTACAGCGAATTAATGAGTCGTACTATCCGGTTTTAGCTAAAAGTATAACAGCAGCTCATCCCAAACGTAGTTAAAATTTAATATTTCGGATAAACAAAATATTTCTGGCGCTTATGTTTTGTTAAAAGTTGAATAAGTACAAACGCCTGCTGGCTAGTAGAACTGATTCAATTAGAGTGCCATACTATACTCAATCTATAAGATGTTATTAAGCTGCTCCTTGATTTTCTCCAGCTCTTCCTTCATGCCCACCACCAGGTGCTGCACGGTAGCATCGTTGGCTTTCGAGCCGATAGTGTTGATTTCGCGGCCGATTTCCTGGGCTAAAAAAGCGAGCTTCTTGCCCGCCGCCTCATCAGGCTGACTAGCAGCCTGCTCGAAATAAGCCAGATGGGCCGCCAGGCGCACCTTTTCCTCAGCGATGTCGAGCTTCTCGATATAGTAAAGCACTTCCTGCTCGAAGCGGGTGGCGTTGAACTGCTCGTGGCTGGTCAGCTCGGCCAGGTGGGCCGTCAGGCGCTGACGCACGTGCTCGATGCGGGCCGGGTCGTGCTGCTCGACTTGGGCAAGCTGCTGGCGGATAGTAGCCACGTAGCTCAGAATCTCGGCCGTGAGGGTGCGGCCCTCGTCCTCGCGGAACTGCTGCATGGCCGCCACCGCCTCGTGGAGCAGCGGCAGCAGCTCGGGCCAGGCTACTTCTTCGGCTACGGGCTCGGCTTCGCGGGCTTCGGCGGGACTTGGAATAACGCCGGGCAGGCGCAGGGCGGCCAGCAGAGTGTCTTCGCCGGTGAGCAGGCCTAGGCTTTCGGCGATTTCGCGCAGCTCGTAATAAGTAGTCAGCAGCGCCTCGCGATTGATGGAAGCCGTGACTCTGGCAGTCGCAGCTTGTGGCCGCGTGAAGTCGATGGCAAGATTCACCTTGCCGCGCAGTAAGCTCTTAGCCAACAGATTGCGAATTTCTAATTCCTGGGCTTGCAGGAAGCGTGGTAGCCGCAAGGTTAGGTCGAAAGTTTTGGAATTTAGTGACTTCAGCTCGACGGTGGCGGTGTAAGCGTCGGTTTCGCGGTGGGCCTGGCCGAAGCCGGTCATGGAAGTAAGCATGGAAAGTAGAGGGGGGGTAGGGAAATGAAAACCAGGAAGCGGCCGGCTGCGAATGTAGGTCGGCGGACGAGCGCGCCGGCGGCGGCGCCGACTGGAATAAGCGATAGCCGGGGTGGCTAGGCTAAAAAATTCGCAAAAGTACGGGGTGATAACCGGCTCAGGTGATGGCAGGATGGGACGTAACATAACGGTAATGTGCCGGGCATCCTGACGTAATGGGAGGCGCGGACCTTTGCACCGTGAAACCAACTTTTCCCTTCATGCGCGCATTTTTCCTTGGTATTTTCTGGTTTTTGACGAGTGCGCTGGCCTTTGCGCAACAAGGCAGCCTCACCGGCAAAGTGACCGACAAGAAGACCGGCGAGGGCGTTATCGGCGCGACGGTGCTCGTGACTGGCACCACGCAGGCCGCGCCCGTGGACGTGCAGGGCAGCTACGAGCTGGCCCTCGACCCCGGCACCTACAACATCACCATTACCTACGTGGGTTACAAGCCGCTCACGTTTCCCGGCATCGTGATTACGAGTGGCGCCAAAACAACCCTCGACGCCGTGATGGCCGAAGACGCGACTTCGCTCAGCGAAGTGACCGTGACCGGCGTCAAGCAGACCGGCACCGAAGTAGCCCTGATTCAAGACTTGAAACAGAGCGAAGTCGTGGTAAGCGGCGTCAGCAACGACCAGATTGTGCGGACGCTGGACCGCGACGCGGCTGAGGTCGTGAAGCGCATTCCGGGCGTGACGGTGCAGAGCAACAACTTTATCGTGATTCGGGGTTTGGCGGAACGTTATAATACAGTGCTGCTTAACGATGCTCTAACGCCCTCGGCCGAAGTAGACACCCGCTCGTTTTCGTTTGACATTCTGCCCAGCTCGGTCATTGACCGAATCCTGATTTTTAAATCGGGTGCGCCGGAGTTACAGGGCGAATTTGGTGGCGGCATCGTGAAGGTGTTTACCCGGAACTCCGTGCTGGAAAACTCAACCTCGCTCACGGTTTCGGGCTGGGCCCGCTCGACCAATACGTTCAAGAATGGCTTTTTGCAGTCGAATCACAGCTCAACTGATTTCTTAGGCTTTGACAACGGGCAGCGTGAGCTGCCAGGCATCCTGGGTAATCTAAGCCCGCAGACTAATTCAACGGAGCAGCAGCTCGCGGGCCTGCGCGGCAGCTTGCGCAACGAGTTCGTGCCTCGCAGCATCACCTCGCGGCCGGATTTGCGCATCTCGCTGGGCGTGAACCGCAAGTTCGAAATCGGCAAGGTGTACGTGAGCAACGTCACCTCGATTTCCTACGCCAATACGCAGGAGCAGAATACCTCGCTGCGCCAGCGCTTCACGACCTACGACGCCAGCAACCCCGGCCAGCTGCCGGGCAAAGTGTTTGACTACCAGGACACGCGCAGTCTGTCGGCGGTGCGCCTAGGCATCATCCATAACTACCAGGTGCGTCTGAACGACCGTAACCGGGTGGAATTTCGCAACTTCTTCAACCAGTATGGTACTGACGAAGTGGTGCGCCGTCAGGGCCTAAACTTGGAAAACTCGGACCCGCAGGAGCGCAATGACTATGCTCTGCACTACCAGAGCCGCAGCATCTACTCCGGACAGCTCGGCGGCAACCACGAGGTGGGGCCTGCGGGCCGCACCACCGTTACCTGGGCGGCAGGCTACAACTATGTGAACCGCGATGAGCCCGATTACCGCCAGAACCAGCAGACCCGTAACTACGTCCAGGGCCAGCCCGGCGAGTTAAACCCGCTGCCGTTTCGGGTGGAAATCAACAGCGTGCCCACTACTAGCTCGCGCTTTTATGCCACGCTGACGGAAAATACCTACATGGGCAGCGGGCAGTTGGAGTACCGCTTTGCGGGCCGCGATACGCTGAGCGCCAACCAGTATAAGGTTCGGCTAGGCTTTTATGCCGAAGAGAAGGAGCGCAACTATAACAGCCGCTATTTTAACTATGCTCGTGGCACTAGCTTCGACGAGGCCGGCATCGGTAGCCAGCCCTTGGAAACGATTTTCAGTCCCACCAACCTCAACCCTACCACCGGCCTCGTGCTACGCGAATCGACCCAGGCCCAAGACCGCTACAATGGCCAGAACCGCCTCGTGGCTGGCTACCTGAGCGGCGTGGCCCCGCTTTCGGAGCGCCTGAATCTGAGCGGCGGCGTACGCGTCGAATATAATCGTAAATACTTGGCCTCCCCGGAGGCGCAGACCGCACCCTATGAGGAAGTGCGCACGTTCATGCTGCCCTCGCTGAACGCGACTTACAACTTCAACGACCGCAGTGTGCTGCGTGCCGGCGTGAGTGAGTCGGTGAATCGTCCGGAGTTTCGGGAAGTAGCCGAGTATCAGTACTATGACTTCGGCAACAACTTTTCGGTGCGCGGCTCCAACAATTTAAAAACTGCCCGGATTTATAACGCCGATTTGCGCTACGAGTTCTACCCCACCCGCTCGGAGCTGCTCTCAATTGGCGTGTTCGGCAAGCGATTTTACGATGCTATCGAGCAGGTTACGCTTTCCACTACGGGTTCCGATTTGGTGCTGACATACCAGAATGCCGACCGGGCCTACGATGTAGGCGTGGAGGTGGAAGCGCGCAAGTCGCTGATTGACTTGAGCGAAAACCGCTTTTTGCAGCGCATCTCGTTTGTGCTCAACGCCTCACTCATCCGCAGCCGAGTGGACCTGGACACGACCTTGCTTGACAACCGCAAGTTTGCTCTCTCCAACCGCCCGCTGCAAGGCCAGTCACCCTATGTGGTGAACCTAGGTGTGTTTTATCAGGACGACGAGGCCCACTGGCAGGTATCGGCCCAGTACAACATCATTGGGCCGCGCATTGCCTTTGTCGGCGACCTGAACCAGAACTTCTCCGTGATTGAGCTGCCCCGCCACGTCGTGGACCTGGGCTTGACCAAGGGTATCGGCAGTCACTTTGAAGTGCGGGCCGGCATCCAGAACATGCTCAACCAGGAAGTGCGGCAGTATTACGACTTCGACCGCAACGGCAAAATCAACGGCGTGGAAAACGGTGCCGCCTTCGCCCGCTACAAGCGCGGCACTTACTCCACGCTGGGCGCCACGTTCCGCTTCTAATAAATATTCTCTACCCCCCTTCACGCGGGTTAGCGGTACAAGGGGGGTAGGGAACGCAACAATTTCTTAACCGAAAGCCGCTCAAAGGATAATATCGCGCTGACTTGGCTCGCGTACTCCCCAGCAGACCTTTACTCAACCATTTTCCCTACCCCCTCACTTACACCTTACTCATGAAAAAGATTGTACTCCCGGCCCTGCTCGCCCTGCTAAGCCTTGGGGCAACGGCCCAAACGGTTTGCCCGGCTACGCCCGCACCCATTTCAGTCGGCACGGGCACGCCGGCCAAAGCGGGCTTTGAAATCACTCAGAACACCACCTGGACCCGCAATAATATCTACCTGCTCAACGGCACGGTGTACGTTAACGATGGCGTGACCTTGACCATTGAGGCGGGCACCATCATCAAAGGTGACAAAACCAACCAGGGCACGCTCGTCGTTCGGCAGGGTGGCAAGCTGATTGCCATCGGCACCCCCACCCAGCCCATCGTATTTACCTCGAACCAGCTGGCTGGCTCACGTCAGCCAGGCGACTGGGGCGGCGTGATTCTGTGCGGTCGCGCGCCGGTGAACAACCCCGGCAATCCGTCCATTGAAGGAGGGGTAGTGGCCACGTTTGGCGGCACCAATGCGGCGGACAATTCCGGTACGCTGCAATACGTACGCATCGAATATCCCGGCGTCAACTTCGGCACTAATAACGAAATTAATGGCCTCACGCTGGGCGGCGTGGGCTCCGGCACCACGATTGACCACATCCAGGTAACGGCCTCGAACGATGACTCCTACGAATGGTTTGGCGGCACTGTAAACGCTAAGTATCTCATTGCCCTGGCTGGGACGGATGATGATTTTGACACTGACAATGGCTATTCAGGGCGGGTGCAGTTCGGCTTAGCCGTGCGCGACCCGCGTCGGGGCGATACGCAGTCAGGTGGCGTTTCCAATGGTTTCGAGAGCGACAACGACGCCACCGGCACGGCTAATACGCCGCAGACCTCGGCCGTGTTTTCGAATGTGACCGTGCTGCTGCCTACCACGCCCGCGCCCTTTACGGCCTACACTAATTCGGCCGGCGCCCTGATTCGCCGCAACTCGGCCCTGAGCATCGTCAACTCGGTGTTTGCCGGCCGGCCATACGGCTTGGAACTGAACAGTAACTCCGGCGCTCTGACCACCGCCAACGCTCAGAGTGGCGCCCTGCTCTTCGCTAACAACGTACTGG
Source organism: uncultured Hymenobacter sp. (assembly GCF_964243305.1). GTDB lineage: Bacteria > Bacteroidota > Bacteroidia > Cytophagales > Hymenobacteraceae > Hymenobacter. The sequence goes on along the minus strand of NZ_CAXTEF010000007.1, from coordinate 17,213 downwards.
CCGGCTATACTGCCCCCAGCCGCGTGGGCCGCGTGACCAGCAACCAGACTACCACCACGGCGGGCTTCAATTTCAGAACCTTTGTTGGCAGCACCAATGACACTACCAGCACCGTGGCCGCCCTGGGCTTGAACGCCGACAGCTTCAGTTTTGAAGGCAACTGCGGCGCTAATGCTCAGTGCGCCCCAAACTTGGCACTGGCTACGGGTTCTGTGCTGGCTACCGGCGCGGCTTTCACCAACGCCAAGCTAACCGGCACCGGCAACGGCGGGCCGAACAGCACCTTCGAGGTCGTCACGCACCGCGGCGCCTTCGGTGCTACCAACTGGGCCACCGGCTGGACCAACTTTAACCCCCAAATTACCTGCTACAACGTGGCCGGCCAGACCTTGGCTAACCGCGAAGTAGCCAATGCCCCGCTCGAAACTCTGGCGGTGTCGCCGAACCCCACGGAGGGCGCCGCCACCCTGAGCTTCCGCGTGAAGCGCAGCACCACGGCCACCGTGCGGGTGGTCGACGTGATGGGCCGCGAAGTAGCCACCGTGCTTAAGGCCGGCAAATTGGCCGCCGGCCCGCAGCGCCTGGCCCTACCTTCCTCGCTGGCGCCGGGCGTCTACATCGCCACCGTCGCCACCGCCGAGGCCGTGCAGTCGGTGCGCTTCGTAGTCTCGAAGTAGCAACGCCTCCGCCTTAGCCGAAAAAGCCTACCTCCTTCGCTGGGGGTAGGCTTTTTCGGCTAAGGCGGAGGCGTGATGAAAAATGAGGAATTACTCGGACGACCTTTGTCGCAATTCCTCACTTCTCATTCTTCATTCCTCATCAAGCGAAGCGTCCATGCGCATTCTGCACCTGCCCAAGTGGTATCCGCACCGCTACGACGACCAGGACGGCGACTTCGTGGCCCGGCACGTGGCGGCCATTGCTGCCGGTGGCGGGCCAGCAGGTGAGCCTTTGCGAATGGCCGTGGTGTTTGCCGCCGTAGCCCGCGGGCCGCTGCCGCAGCTTATCGACGAAGAAATTGACCTGAACGGCCCCGTGCCTACCTGGCGCTACTACTACCGCGCCCACCTCACCGGCCTGGGTCCGCTCGACCGGCTGCTGAAGCTGTTCTTGTGGCTGCGGTGTATGGGGCGCGGGCTGCGGGCCGTGCGCCGCCACTGGCGGGGCCGGCGGCCCGACCTAGTGCACGCCCACATCATGCTGCGGCCGGCCGTGCTGGCGTGGTGGCTGCGGCGCCGCCACGGCATCCCCTACCTGATTACCGAGCATTGGACCCTCTTTCTGTCCCTCAACGACAGGCGCCGGGGCTGGCTGCGCGGCTGGCTGGCCGGACAGCTGGTGCGCCGCGCCGATGCCTTTACGCCGGTCTCGCAGGATTTGCGGGCGGCCTTGGCTCGGCTGGGGGGGGTAGGGAAGCGCACCGTAGTTATTCCCAACGTCGTGGATACCAACCTGTTTCACTTGCCGACCATGCCGGTGCCGCGCCGCGGGCTGCTGAACGTGGCCGCCTTCAACGAGCAGGCCAAAAACCTGAGTGGCCTGCTGCGCACCGTGGCCCGGCTGCGCGCCGCCTACCCCCTCCTGGGCGGGCAGCTGCGCGTGGCCGGCTACGGACCAGCCGAAAAGCAGGTGCGGCAGCTGGCCGCGGAGCTGGGCCTGCTGGCCGATGGCACGGTCACGTTCCTGGGCAAGCTCACCCCGGCCGAAGTGGCGGCGGAGATGCGCCGCGCGGCCTGCTTCGTGCTCTTTTCCAACTACGAAAACCTGCCCTGCGTGCTCATCGAAGCCCAGGCCAGCGGCCTACCCGCCGTGGCCACGCGCGTGAACGGCGTGCCCGAGCTGCTGCCCGACGACGGCACCCGCGGCCTGCTCGTGCCCCCCGGCGACGAAGCCGCCCTGGCCAAGGCGGTGGTGCGGGTTTTGGAAAACCCCGCGCAATTCGACTCGGCCGCCCTACGCCGCCACGCCGAAGCGCATTTCAGCATCGGGGCCGTCGGGCAGCAGTTCCGCACGCTGTATAAGGAGGTTCTCTTAGGAACGGAGAATATAGCACGTTAACGAAGTAAGCCGAAAACTTAGCCTAAAATCAACTAGTTACTGTCGTAATTATAAAGAAAAAGCCGCCCTCCGGAAAGAAGGCGGCTTCTCTATAAAATGGATTAAAGACCTGAGGCAACGGCTACGTTCGTCCGGTATGAGAAGAACCGGTGTGACTCTTCTGCCGCAACACTTTGTTATTTAATTTCCAAGCGAATGTGCTCCCGTTCGCCTCGGCTCTCTATCATGACCAGATACAGTCCCGGCTGCAGCTGTTGAATGGGTAGGGTCAGATTTTGCGGACCTACTGCCAAGGGCGTTTCCTTCAGCACGGCCGCCCGCTCGGCGCCCATCAGGTCCTGTACCCACACGCGGACGCTGGCTGCCTGAGTTTGCTCAAAGTGCAGGGTAGCCGAGCCGGTGGCCGGGTTAGGCGACACGCTTAGCGCCGTGATGGACTTGTCGCTATCCTTGGCTTTCGGTTTGGGATACTTGCTCAGCGGGCCGGCGGTCGAGTCGCCGGGAGTAAGCACCAGGGGCCCCATGCGAAAGTTGCCCTGCGCCGTGCAGGTCAGCGCGCACTGGGATACCCAGGTAGGGTCATCACTACCGGCCTCTACTCTGGCGCCCAGCACGCCGGGCACTGCGCCTCCGGCGGCCGTGCTGATGCCGGACAGGTCGCTGAGCCGGCTGCTGGTCGTGCCATCCTGCATGTCATAGTATACTACCAGCCCGGCTTGCGGCGTGGTGAGCTTGCTGGTGCTGTTCTGCCGAATCTGCTCGGCGCTGCGCCAGACGTTCCACACGCGCACTTCCCCCAGCAGGCCCTGAAAGTGCTCGGTGTAGGAGCCGGGATAATTGTCGGCACCCAGGTTGAGAATGCCGGCGGACTGGGCGCTGATGGTAGTGGTGGGCGAGTAGGCGGTTTCCTGGCCGTCGATGTAGAAGCGCACCCGGCCGGTGTTGTCGCGCGTGACGGCTACGTGGTGACAGCCCTTGTCGTCGGGCAGCCGGTTGGCGTCGTCCACGTAGTTCTGCCGGTTGAGTTGAAGCAGCAGGCGGCTGCCGTGCAGCGTGAACAGCAGGCCATCGGTGCCGCCGCTGGGGGTGGTGTGCCGGCTGGAGAAGATGGTTTGCGCCCGCCCGATGCTTAAGTCGTTGGTGGCACTCAGGTTATCGGCCCGGATGTAGGCCTCCACGGCAAAGGTCTGGGTCAGGCTCGTGTTGACCTGGGAGTTGGTGTTGGGCACGGATACGACGTCGTTGCCGTCGAACTGCAGCGCCTCGTTGCGCGAAACATTGCGGTAGGCGGTGGAGGCAGTCGTAAACTGACCGCACACGCTCACCTCATCCGAGCAGTTTAAATTGCCAGGATTGTAGGCTGACTCCGCGATGGGACGCACTTGCTGGATAGTTAGCGCGGAGGAAGGCGAGAAGCTTAGGTTGGCGCCGCGCTCCAGGCAGAGAAAAGCCCCGTCCTCTACTATCACCTGGCCATCGACTTTCAGGGAAGACCCGTTGCGCACAAGGAGGGTCGCGCCGCGCTGCAGGCGTAAGGTGGAGCCGGCGGCCACGACCACCTGCCCGCCCAGTTGAACATCCAGCAGGCCTTTGCTGCTCATGCGCACCTCCGCGGTGTGGGTGTTGCCCGGCTGTCCGAGCACGAGCTGCCCGCCTTGGGCCACCACTACCTGGCTCCCGCAGCTGGACGTGTACATCTCGAAGCGGCCGGCCGTTGGGGCGGTCTGCGTGGCGGCCGTGCCACCGCTGGCTGGCAGAGTGCCGTTGTTGACGTACAGCACGCCTTGATTTGCTATGCGTACCGAAGGCAGATACTGCCGGTAGCGGCTGCCGAAGTTGTAGCTGGTGCTCAGCACGGCTGGCAGCAGGTGCGCCGACTCGCGCAGCTCGTTCTGAATCCAGGCCGCGTTGTTGGTGGAATAATTCGTGTTGCCCGGCCGCGAGGCTTGCGCGTTGGTAATCTGCACGTGCGGCTCATTGATGCCGCCTGCTGCGAAGTAGGCATCGAAAGCATACTTAGCGCGGTTTGGTGCTTCAGGGGATATATTTCGCCGAACATCATACCCAAAATTGGGCCGGTCGAAAGTGCCGGCGTCCTTCACGTCCAGGGCGCTGATAGTGGGCATGAAGGTATTGGTTGGATGACCGGCTACTAACGAATTGCCATCATCGTCTGCGTCGCCGGCCACGCGGGAAGTGGAGCCCGGCGAGGAGTCGAAGTGGCTCCAGTTGGGGTCGGCGTAAGAGTAGTTCCAGTTAGAGCTATAAGGCCTTTGGTACCTAAATACCACGTTGCTTTTCCCGCCAGCATCAGCTCCTGGTAGTGCGTAGGCATAGTTGCGTCCGGCTATTGCCTGCGTTTTATTAAGGAACCCCTCGGCTGAGCGCAGCATCAGCATCTTCGGCTGCATGTTCGGCTGAAGTACGGCCTGTCCGCTACCGTTGGCTACGGCCACCTTGCGCAACAGTGATGGATAGCTGTTGGGTGAGTTCTGCCAGGCCTGCCAGTCGCGGCGGTAGCCCGGCGCAAGATTGCTGAAGTGGAAGTTCACCATCTGCATGGCGGCCTCCCGCTTCAACTTGTTTTTAACGGCGTTTTCGGCCGAGCCGTCGCCAATCCAGACGTGTTGCAGCCGCTCAAACATATACTGGATGCCCAGCGGGATGTTGGCGCCGCGGTGGGGCGAGTCGAAGGAGACGTAGAGCTTGCTGTTGTGGCAGAGGTTCTGCTGCTCCATCCAGGCCAGGGCGAAGCGCGCTACCTGCCCGCCCATGCTCGTGCCGATAACCATCGTTTCCTCGGCATTGGCGGTACGGTTTTCGGGCTTGTTAATCCAGTTCAGCAGTTCGACCAGCACCATTGCGTTGTGCTGAATCAGGCTGGCGCCGTCGGAGAAGTCAAGATAGATAACGTCATAGTCGCCGCCGGGAGTGCCATCCGGAAACGTCTGCGTGGCCGACGCTTGCAGCTGCGCCCGCAGCACCGGAAATTTTTCCAGGCTTTTATACTCCTCGTTGTAATCTACCATCTCATTCCAACCCGCCGCCCCGTTGCGGTATCCGCCAAGGCGTAAGTAATTACTGCCATCAAAGTCGCTCAATGGAATTGGACCTGTCTGGGTGATGTAGCGGTTATCAGGAAAGTAGGCAAATGGCCCGTTGCGTTTTCGTTCAAAGTCGATTCCTTCCACAAACACGAGTGGCCGACGCAGCTTCCGGGTGCTGTTGCTGGAAGCATATCTTATCCAGGCAATGGCCGAGGGACGGCCATCGGGGCCATTAATGCCTTTGGTCGGCCGGAAAGTTGACCAGTGTGCCCCCACTAAGCCCAGCGCCACATGGGGCGGGGTGCTGGCGGCATTTAAATAGTGTACGCCGGTCCGGGCCATCTTCCCGGTGGTGGGCTCGTAGGCATACACGGTTTGCGTGGTCACGCCACTCGTGCCGCGCAAGGACGTGCCGCCCGGCGCGGGCGGCACCACCTGCACCTGCACGGTGCTGCCCATCGTGACTTGCCGGTACCCCAGTCCGTCACCGAAATCAAGCGAGATGTAGCCGGGATTCGGTTGATTGCCGAGCCAAAACTCTGCACCCACGTAAACGCTCATTGTGGTTTCGGTGGTGGGTGCGGACAGCACGACCGAGAAAAACTGCCCACTCGTGTAGGGGCTGCGACTCAGGTCGGGACCATCGTATACCCGCTCATTGGTCGAGTCGATGGTAATCAAACGGTCCTGGGCAGCCGTGGCAGCCAGGGCATTATAGTCGTAGCGCAGCATGAGCAGCGGCACGGTGCCCTGCTGCACCCGCTGTCCGATGCTGGCCCGGAGCGCTTCAAGGGTCGGCAACCGACTAGTGTCGAGCGCGGCGTGGTAGAACTCCCAGTACTGCTGCTCAAAGCCGTTGTAGCTCGCCGCCGTGTCGCCCTGCCCGGCGAAGCGCTGCGGGTTCGTTATGAGCATCATGCGGTCAAGTAGCACCCCCGTCGCAATGCGATTGGGGTCTAGCGTCCCGAGTGACTCCCGTAATTCCCGCAACGGGTCTCCCGGCCCATCGGAAGTAGGCATCGAGGGAGGCATCGAGGGAGCGATATTTTGGGTAGTGGCTGAGTTAACCTGCCCCCACCCACGTATACTACTCAGCAGTCCTAAAACCATGAATAGACCAAGTATTTTGTTTTTCATGCAGAAAAAAGAAAAGAGGTGAGAGAAAAGAGAATTGGTTTAAATTAGAAAGCAATGCGCACCGTCACGGTGTCTAAAGGCGCCAGCTTTACATCTTGAGAGTACTGTTGAATAATTCCAGTCTCATTAATTCCCCAGATTATCTTTCTCGGGAAATCCGCAAGTGCAGGTCTAATCAAAATAGTGTCGCGTGGATAAGACAAAACATCTCCAGGCCCATCATACCCTGATAAATACACCGTAGCCCTACTTTTGGGCAGCTCGTCGACGAGCACAAGCCGCACCCAGGCCGGGGCGAGCACGGGCACGAGGACGTCCTTGTTCTGGCGCCCTGCCGTTAGCTGCGGGGCCAAGGCCCAATCGGTGATATAGCCAGGGGGCGCCTCGGCCGTGAGCAGGTAGCCATTCTGCTGCTCGGCGTCGAAGTCAAAGCTGAACTTGCCCTGCGCGTCGCAGGGGTAGGGACTGCCCACGGGCCGGTAGCCCCCGCCGCGGCTGGCCAGGTACACCTGCACCGAGCCCGCGCCCACGGGCTGCCGGCTCTGCTGCTGCACCACCTGCCCCGCGACGCTCGTGCGGCCCGTTGTCGGGTCGTCATTACAGGCACCAAGTAAAAACAGACTGCCCAGGGTCAGGAGCCGGGTCAGGATAGTATGCAAAGGGCGCATCATGGATTCAATAGGAACTAAATGAATTAGAAAGGGATGCGCACGGTCACGGTATCTAAAGCTGTTGTTTGAATTTCTTGATAAGACTGTTTATCTTGCCCCTGGTCATTAATAAACCAAGCTATACTCGGCGTCAGGCCCGCCAAAATTGGCCGCACCAAGATGGTATCTTTTGGGTAGCGCAGGGTTTCGCCTGAGCCAGAATAGCCAGTTATAGTCATTGTAACCCGGCTTTTGGGTGGCTCATCCACCAGCACGAGCCGCACCCAGGCTGGGGCAAGCACGGGCACGGTAACGTCCTTGTTCTGGCGCCCTGCCGTTAGCTGCGGGGCCACAGCCCAGTCGGTGATATAGCCGGGGGGCGCCTCGGCCGTGAGCAGGTAGCCGTTCTCCTGCTCGGCCTCAAAGTCAAAGGCGAACTGGCCCTGCGCGTCGCAGGGGTAGGGGTCGCCCACGGGCCGGTAGCCCCCGCCGCGGCTGGCCAGGTACACCTGCACCGAGCCCGCGCCCACGGGCTGCCGGCTCTGCTGCTGCACTACCTGCCCCTGCACTCTGGTGCGGCCCGTCGTCGGGTCGTCATTACAGGCGCCGAGCAGGGTTAGGCAGATGAGCCAGAGCCAGCGAGGAGTAGCAATGGAGGAAATACTAGAAGAACGATTGCGTTTCATGATTTTTAAGAAGAAGAAATAGGGTTTCGAGTATTGCTGAGCAAACCTACCCTTATGATAGACTGATAGCAAATGAATATTTTAATTTATTAGACATTTGTTTTGGCTTTTATCAACTCATAAACTTATGATTATAAACATTTTGTGATTGTATTTAAGGACTTTGAAAGTTTTAATTAGTGACCTGTTTCATGGAAAGATTCTGAGGTGACAACGGGCTTCACCTAGCTTTCTAAAGCAGCGCGTGAGTTGTGGCTGGCGCAGTTTTCAGGTTAGCGTACTGGCTGACCGAGGCAGCAGCGCGAAGCTTTCGCTTCGCGTCTCGTTGGGGCATTGTGGGGCGCTCGTTCCACGATGCGCGAAGCAGGAGCTTCGCGCTACGGTCTGTACCCTGAGTTGAGAATTACTCTAGGTGGGGTTAGAAAACTGGTCTCAAACAATGGTGAATCGGCCCCGCCCGCCTTTTGCGTTTGCCAGGCAGCACTTCAAACGTACCTCGAAGGTTTCATTAAATCAAGAATAATACACCAACGGGCTTTTTCGAAGGACAAACGCCCTATTTAGAGCAATTATCCTTCCTCAGCGGCTGGGCGGACGTTGGAGCGCGACTGCCCTGAGTAGGTGTCGGTTTAATCAGCTAACCCTGTTGTCTATCTGGCAAGAGCTATGCTCCGCGGCCACCTGAATCTTCCGGTGCTTTCCGTGCTTATAGTAGGGCTACCTGATGTTGCTACGCTGCCTGCAACGCGCCATAGCAGGCAGGTGACGGCTTACCGCAGTACTTGTGCTTCAGCTAAACCCTAGTTCTGCCAGTCAATAGCGGGCATCCGGTACGCAAGCTTGCCGGAGCAGCTTGCTGGGAGAAGCAATTCCCTGACTCGAATTCCCTACCCCCCTCAATTTCAGCCAAGCCGCACAGGCTGTGCCCGGCATGACGTTCTTTGCGCCTTGCTTGCTACCATTTGAAATCCTACCGTCTTCTGCTCGAGGTGGCCGTGGCCCTGGGCCTGCTGCTGGGCGCGGCCCGGCTGCTGACGGGCCTGTTTCAGCGCCGCCCGCACCGCTACCGCCTCGGGGCGGCGCGGCAGCTGCGGCTGGCCACCTGGCCGCTGCTGGCCCTGAGCGTGGCCCTGAGCGTGCTGCCGATGCTGGCCGGCGTCCGCTCCGGGCTGGAGCTGGGGCTGGTGCTGGGCCTGCTGCTGCTGGTAGCCGCGCTAGCCGGGCCGGCGCTGCTGCTGCACGCCCGCTACTACGTGCTCAATAGGGGCACCGAGCTGGTGTTCAACCCCGAAGCCAACTTGCTTGAAGTCTGGGAGCACGGCCAGCGAATTACGTTCGCCCCGCGCGATTTGCAGGCCGTGGAGCGCGTCGCGTGCCGCGCCCGCCGCAGCTTCTGGCACCGCTACGACTACCTGCGCCTGCACCTGGCGGGGGGGCGCACTGTCGTGCTGACGTCGCTTCTAACTGATTTAGAGCCGCTCACCCGCTTCCTGAGCAGCGCCCCGCTTACCCGGCGCAGCGCCGCTTGGTGCTGGATTTGAGAAGGCAGTTATTAGTGAGCAGTTATCAGTAAACAGTTAGAGTACTTACCTGCCCACGGTTCATTAGTCAACTCACTGCTCATTGTTAACTGCTAACTGCTAACTGAATTTATGCTGCATTACCTCGACCAGGGCGCCGGCCCGGCCACGCTCGTTATTCTGCACGGCCTGTTCGGAACCTTGGATAACTGGCAGACCCTGGCCCGGCGCTGGGCCGAGGAAGCGGGCCTGCGCGTGGTGAGCGTCGATTTGCGCAACCACGGCCGCTCGTTTCACGCGCCCGAGCACTCGTATGAGCTGATGGCGCAGGACGTGCTGGCCCTGTTCGACCACCTCGCCCTACCCCCCGAAAGCCTGAGCTTGCTCGGCCACAGCATGGGCGGCAAGGTGGCCATGCGCCTGGCCCTCGATGCGCCCGGCCGCCTGGCCCGGCTGCTGGTGCTCGACATTGCGCCCCGCGCCTCCGACATGCTGCACCAGGCGCCCATCATCGCCGGCCTGCAAGCGGTGGATTTAACTGAAGTTCAAACCCGCGGCGACGCCGATGCCGCCCTGGCCCGGCACATCCGGCAGCCCACGGTGCGGCAGTTTTTGCTGAAAAACCTCTACCGCGACGCCGACAACCGTTTTGCCTGGCGCATCAACCTGCCCGTGCTGGCCGCCGAAGTAGCCGCCATCGGCGCCGAAACCAGCGGCCCGCCGTTTCTCAAGCCCGCGCTCTTCATTCGCGGCGGGCTGTCCGACTACGTTTCGCCCGATGATAAGCTCACCGGCATCCCGGCGCTGTTTCCCAACTCCGAGGTTGTGACGATACCCAACGCCGGCCACTGGGTGCACGCCGAAAAGCCGGACGAGGTGTTTGGGCTGGTGCGAAATTTTGTGCTGGGCCGGCAGGAAAGCTAAAGGCGGCCAAGCTTCATCTAGCGTCCGCGCCGGGCAGTCGGAGCACCTTGGCGGGTTCGGCGCAAGCAAGGGGGGTAGGGAATTAAATCGTTGCAGCTGATTACTTTCCCCGCCAGGATGCTTTGCCCCGGCCCGGCTGCGCGGACGCTGGATGAAGCATGACAGTCTCAATCCCTTTTTCTTCCTTGCTAAGTATTCATTGCCAACTCTCTACTTAATCCCTACCCCCCTCGCCGAGGCCACGGCCGCGCAGGTGCTGCCGCCGCAGGTGGCGGCGGCCGTGGCGCGGCTGCCGTATTTTCTGGTCGAGAATGTCCGCACCGCCCGCCGCTTCGTGAAGGAAATCGCCCCGGCGCGGGTGATTGAAGAAATCCGCTTTGCGGTTATAGACAAAGATTCCTCGGAGCCGGACGTGCGGCAGGCGCTGGCGCCGCTGCTGGCCGGGGAAGTTGCGGAGGCGGGCATCCTGAGCGAGGCGGGCTGCCCCGGCATTGCCGACCCCGGCGCGGCGCTGGCCCGCGAGGCGCACCGGCTGGGGCTACGCGTGGTGCCGCTGGTCGGCCCGTCGTCGCTGCTGCTGGCGCTCATGGCGTCGGGGCTGGAAGGGCAGCGGTTCGCGTTTCACGGCTACCTGCCCATCGAGAAGGCGCCGCGCGCGGCGGCCCTCAAGGCGCTGGAGCGCGAGGCCCAGCAGCGCCGCCAGACCCAGCTCTTCATCGAAACGCCCTACCGCAATGAGGCGCTCCTGACCGATTTGCTGGCTCATTTGCAGCCCGGCACCCGCCTCTGCGTAGCCGCTGATTTAACGGGGGCGGGCGAGTTCATCCGCACCCTGACCATTGCCGAGTGGCGCCGGGCGCCGAAGCCGGCCCTGCACAAGGTGCCGGCCGTGTTTCTGGTCGGAATGTAGCGCCGCTCTAGCGGGCGCTCAGGGCCAGTTGCTCGGTAATGATGCTCTCGCCGTGCTGACTGGCGTCGAGACCATCATCCTCGTTTTCGGCGTTTACCCGCATAATTACCAGACGATTAGTGAATTTATACAAAGCCCACGAGCCGCCAAACGTGAAGCCGCCCACCACCAGCCCGACCACGCAGGCGCCCAGTGCCGAGGGTCACTTCCCGCGTGCCACCTCCACCAAGAGCCAGGTGACCAGCGCCATCGCCGACGCCAGGTGGGTGTTGAAATACCTCCCCGAACGGCCGAACTCAGCGCTGATTATGCCAGGAGTTCGGCCGCTCAGGGAGGGCTTTCATAAGATAAGGGGGGTAGGGAATGCGCCGAAGCGCATCGGCTGACCGCAAGAGCCTTACCCCTATTTCCAGATTTGGTAGACCAGCAGCGCCGCCACCCAGGCCAGGCCGGTCATGTAGATGAGCTGGGCCAGCGGCCAGCGCCAGCTTTTGGTTTCGCGGTACACCACGGCCAGCGTGCTCATGCACTGCATGGCAAACACGTAGAACACCAGCAGCGCCGCCGCCCGCGCCGGCGTATAAAATGGCTGACCGTTGAGGTCTTTTTCAGCGCGCAGCTTTTGCTGCACCGTGCCCAAATCGGCGTCCTGCCCCACGCTGTAAATCGTGCTCATCGTGCCCACAAACACCTCGCGGGCGGCAAACGAGGTGAGCAGGGCAATGCCAATTTTCCAGTCGAAGCCCAGCGGGCGAATGGCCGGCTCCAGGGCGCGGCCGAACACACCAGCGTAGGAGTTTTCGAGGCGGGCGGCGGCCACCTGGCGCGCCAGCGCGTCAGCCGCCGCCACTGGCTCGGCGCGCACGGGCGAGAGCACCGCGCGCGGGTCGGTGGCCGCTGCGAGGTTTGGGGCGGGCAGGCTCGCTGCGGGCGCGGCCTGGGCCCGCACCTGCGCCTCGGCGCGGTCCTGCCCGTCGCCGGGGCCGTAGGTGGCCAGCACCCAGAGCAAGACTGAAATGGCCACAATCACCTTGCCCGCTTGCCAGACGAAGGCTTTTACCTTTTCGATAATGGTCAGGCCCACATTCTTCCAGCGCGGCCAGCGGTACACCGGAAATTCCATGATGAAGTAGCTGCGCTCACGGGGCTTGAGAATTTTCTTGAGCGCCCAGGCTGAGCCCAGCGCCGAAAACAAGCCCAGTAGGTAAAGGCCCATCAGGGCCACGCCGCGCAGGTTGAAGACGCCGCCTACCCCCTCATCGGGCACGACCAGCGCCACGAGCACGGTATAAACCGGAATGCGCGCCGAGCACGACATGAGCGGCGTGACGAAGATGGTTATCATCCGGTCTTTCCAACTCTCAATATTGCGGGCGCCCATGATGGCCGGTACGGCGCAGGCCAGCCCCGAAATCAGGGGCACCACGCTCTTGCCGCTCAGCCCAAAGGGCCGCATGAGCTTGTCCATCAGGAAGGTGACGCGGGCCATGTAGCCGGTTTCTTCCAGCACGGCCAGGAACGCAAAGAGCAGGGCAATCTGCGGAATGAAGATGAGCACCCCGCCCAGCCCGGCCAGCACGCCCTCGGTGAGCAGGCGCACCAGCGGCCCGTCGAAGTTGGCTTGAATGGTCGCGCTCAGCCCGGCAATGCCCTGGTCAATCCAGTCCATCGGGTACTGCGCCCAGGCGAAGATGGCCTGGAACAGCATGAACAGGATGCTCAGAAAAATGAGGTAGCCGCCCACGCGGTGAGTCAGCACGCGGTCGATTTTATTGGAAAACGGCTCCTGCTGCTCGGTGCGGGTCACGGTCACCGTTTCCAGCAGCAGCTCGTTGATGCGGGCGTAGCGGGCAATGGTTTCCTGCGCTTGCTGCGCCATTGGCTCAAACTTATACTTGTTGGTCAGTTCCTGCAAGTATGCCTTATCATCGGCCGAGAGAAAGCTGATGTGCCGGAACTGGTGCGCGTAGTGCAGCGCCAGGTAATCGTTGTGCAGGTTGAAATAGTAGCGAATCTGGCGCACGAGTGGCAGTAGGGTCTCCTCGGGCATCCAGAACCGGGCGCCGCTGGGCGCGTCGAGGCGCTGGGCCATCACGATTTTCAGCGCCGCCACGCCTACCCCCTGCCGGGCGTTCATCGGGATGACGGGCACGCCCAACTCGCGCTGCAACGCCTCGATGTCGATGCCGACACCGTGGCGGGCGGCCATATCGGTCATGTTCAGAGCCAGCACGGCGGGCAGCTGCAAGTCGGCCAACTGCGAGAAAAGCAGCAGGCTGCGCCGCAGGTTGCTCGCATCCACGGTCACGACCACAAAATCCGGGTACTCATCGGATGCCTGGTCGTAGAGCAAATCGGTAATAACCTGCTCATCGAGGCTCTTGGGGTAGAGCGAGTAGGTACCGGGCAGGTCGATGATTTCGGCGCGCTGCTGGGAAGTGAGCTGGGCCACGCCGGTTTTGCGGTCCACGGTCACGCCCGGAAAGTTGCCCACCTTCTGGTTGAGGCCCGTGAGCTGGTTGAAGAGCGAAGTCTTGCCGGAGTTGGGGTTGCCAATCAGGGCAATGCGCAGCGGCCGGGCCGGGCGGGCGGGCCGCGCCGAGGCCATTGGGGGCGCGGCGGGCGTTACCGAAGCCGAGGAAACCGCTGTTGGCATACTATTTATAAAGCTGAGGTATGGGCCGCTGGCGACCCGCCGCCCGCTGCTTCTATTCTAAACAAAGCTTGCTCGTCATCGTGCCCGCGCCCGGCTTATTTCAGCAAAATGTTGGCCGCCTCGCTCACCCGCAGCGAGAGCGTGTACTCCTCGTTGCCGAGCACGAGCATCAGCGGGTCGCCGAGCGGGGCCCGGCCGCTCAGGCGCACCGTCTGGCCCGGCACGCAGCCCATTTCGAGCAGCTTGAGCGCCATCTCGGGGTCTTGCAGGCAGCAGATGGTGCCCGTCTCATCGAGGCGCAGGTCGTTGGCGCTGCGGGGGGGGGTAGGGCCGGCCAGAGCCGAAACAGAGCGGGAACGACGGAACAGAGTCACGAGCAAACGTTATTTAGACTGATTTTAAACAAAGCTACGACGAACGAAGGTTTCCGGCCGCGGGGCCGACGCTGAATGCTTCAGTCGTCTCCTTGAAATTATACTATTCGACCCTTTAATTGCATTGCGTAAAAATACTTTTACCTTGGCGTCTTATCATTTCAAGATTCCTATTAAATTTGTCAGCCTTACCACAATTACCCTTACAACTTATGTTCAAACGCTACTTATTATTTGCACTTTTCGCCCTTTTAGGACCCGCTCAGGGCTGGGCGCAGGACGGCCGCATCACCGGCCGCGTCGTGGATGAGAAATCCAAAGACCCCATCCCGTTCGCCTCCATCAGCCTGCGCGACGAACAAACCGGCGCCCTGACCAACGAGTACGGCTTCTTCCAGCTCGCTACGCCCGTCAAGGCGATGGACGACTCCATCATCGTGATGGCGCTCGGCTACCGGCGCACGGCGCTGCTCGTCAAGCGCGGCGCCACGATGGAAGACCTCATCATCGAGATGCCCAAGCAGAGCATCGAGCTGGCCAACGTGCAGGTCGAAGCCAGCAAGGTGAAGGCCCTGATGCTGGGTTGCCGCTCGAACTCGCCGGGCACGGGCATGATTCAGGGCGTGCCGGGCCAGCAGTACGCGCTCATGGTCAAGAATGAGAAGGGCAAGAAGCTGGGCTTTATCCGCTCAGTGGCCTTTTATATCGGCGAAAACGGCTACCCCCGCGAGCCCTTCCGCGTGCGCCTCTACAAGGCCGACGGCAACTACAGCGCCCCCAACTCCGACATGCTGATTGACAACGTGGTGGTGTCGGCGGTGCGCGGCGGCGAGTGGTTCACGGTCGATTTATCCTCCTATAATATCCCGGCGCCCGAGGAGGGCTTCTACGTGGGCATGGAGTGGATTGTGAGCGGCGACAAGTTCTACACCACCAACTTCATGGACAACTACACGCCCTACGGCCAGATTCTGCGCCCCACGTTCGAGATTAAAGAGTCGCGCACCTGGAGCTACAACATCGGCCGCGGCTGGAGCCTGATTACGCTGGCCAACGGCAACAACCGCTACAACGCCATGATTCGGGCCGAGGTTGACGCGTATAAGTAATGATTAATGGGTTAGTGAGTAGTGGTTAGTGCTGAACGCAAAAAAGCCGGCGCATCGGCGCCGGCCTTTTAAAGTTGGTTAGAGCGATTAGCGATATGACCTGCGAACAATCATTCGCTAATCACTAGCCTACGCTTTGGTGCGGACGGCGATTTCGACGCGGCGGTTTTCCTTGCGGCCGGCGGCCGTAGCGTTGGAGGCGGCGGGCATGGCCTCGCCCATTGGCTCGACGCTTAGGCGGCTGGCGTCCATCTTGCCGTTGGTCACGAGCCAGTTTCTCACGGCTTCGGCGCGCTTCTCGCTCAGCTCCTTGTTGTAGTCCTTGTCGCCGCGCGAGTCGGCAAAGCCCATCACCTGAATCTGGTTGCTGCCGTAGCGCTGGCCGATGGAAGCCACCACCTGGTTCAGGGCGTTGGCGGCGCCGGGCTTGATTTCGGCCTTGTCGGTATCAAACAAGACCTTTTCTTCCAGGCCATACACGCTGTAGTCGTCGTTGCCGCGCACCGAAATGTCGGGCAGGTTTACTTCCTCAAACTTGATGTCCTTGAGCTTATCCTTAGCTACATCGAAAGCACCGGCCACGGCATTGCCCGCCGTGGCGGCAGCACTAGCGGTAGCGTCGCCAGCTGTCTGGCCGTCACGGTACACCACGGCGGTGTCCTGGGTGGCTTCCTGAGGCTCGTCTTTGGTTTTAGCTTCCTGCTTGTTGAGGTTGTCGCAGGCGGCGGTGAGCAGGGTCAGGGCCGCCAACAGGGAAAGAAAGGGCTTACGCATGGCAAAGGGTTAAGAAAGAAGGGGTGAATGTGTAGGGCGCTTACGGCAAAGGCGCCGCTTGTGTTGAGTTGCCGCCCGGCCGGCCGCCGGGCCCAAGCTCAGCGGGCGGCCGGGCAAGCGGCCGATTTGCAGCCGATTGCCGCCGACGCCAAAGGCTTCGGCCGGCCCATCCCCTACCCCCCTGCCGGGCCGGCAACCCCTCCTCAGGAGCGGAGCCCGCGCGGTCCCAGCTGCTGTTTTATTTATTGATTCCAACTCCTTTTTACTCTTACTTAAACTATGATGCTACGTTTACTGCTGGGCGCGCTGCTGGCGGCGCCACTGCTGAGCCAGGGCCAGGACAATAAGATTACGGGCCACGTCGTGGACGCCAAAACCAAGGAGCCGGTGCCGTTTGCCTCCATTGGCCTGCGCAACGACGGCACCGGCGCCCTCACCAATGAATTCGGCGTCTTTCAGCTGCCGGGCTTCGAGAAAGGCCCCACTGACTCGCTGATTGTGATGACGCTGGGCTACGACCGCAACACGAAGTTTGTCAAGAAAGGCAGCAGCACCGACCTGACCATCGAGCTGAAAAAGCGCGTCATCGAGCTGCAGGGCGTGACCGTGAAGGGCGGCAAGGTCAAGAACCTGGCCCTGGGCACCCGCGCCGACCGCCCCGACGAGGGCATACTGCAAGGGCAGGCCGGCAGCCAGTACGCCTTTTTGATTAAGAATGACAAGCAGAAGAAGCTCGGCAATGTGCGCTCGGTCTCGTTCTACATCGGCGAGAACGGCTTTCCGCGCGAGCCCTTCCGCGTGCGCCTCTACAAGGCCGATGGCAACTACAACGCCCCGAACACCGATTTGCTGACCGAGAACGTGGTCGTGTCGGCGCCGCAGGGCGGGCAGTGGTACACCATTGATTTAACCCAATATAACGTGCCGGCGCCCGAGGAGGGCTTCTACGTGGCGATGGAATGGATTGTGGGCGGCGACAAGTTCTACACCGCCAACTTCATGGACAACTACACCGCCTACGGGCAGGTGATGAGCCCCACGTTCGAGTTCAAGGAATCGCGCACCTGGAGCTACTCCATCGCCAAAGGCTGGAACCAGCTCACGCTGGCCAACGGCCAGGGCAAGCGCTGGAACGCCATGATTCGGGCCGAGGTGGATATGATTAAGGACTAAGCGGTGAGCTGGTGAGATGGTGAGGTGATAGGTCCTTTCCGCCGCCGCCGGGAGCTTCACCGGTGGAAATCCCTACCCCCTCTGTGCACGCCAAAGCCCCAGGGGAGTGAGAGCAACGTTTGCAAACGTTGCTCTCACTTCCCTGGGGCTTTGCTGTTTTCCCTACCCCCCTCGGCAACAGGCCGCCCTTTAAGG
>NZ_CAXTEF010000006.1:0-188785 GCF_964243305.1 uncultured Hymenobacter sp. | reverse complement strand
GGCCCGTCCGGTCCACGATGGGGCCGAGCTTGCCCTCCGCATCGGGCACGAGCAGCGCGGGAATGTCATTTTGCTGCGCCACGCGGAAGTCATCGGCCCCGAACGTGGGCGAGATATGCACGATGCCAGTGCCGTCTTCCGTCGTTACAAAGTCGCCGGGAATAACACGAAAAGCACGCTCCTCACCCTCAAACGCAGGGAAATCAGCGGCTTGGTCGAACAGGCGCTCATAGCGAATGCCTGTCAAACCGAGTCCTGCAAATACTGCAAGAGATTTGTACGGTAGTTTATTTCTGCTTACGACCTTATCGAATATGCTTTGCTGATGTGTGTTTCGCAGCACTTCTTCAATAGAGCCGGCATCACCACTCTTTAACCATCTGTCTAATCCAACTTGAAAATAGGATGATTGAGAAGCTAGGATATCATTCGTTTCTTCTGAAAAATACCTGTCAATTAGCTCAGTGGCTAAAATTGCCACAATTGGTTGACGAGTGTATTGATTAAAAGTGCGAACAACTGAGTAAAGAATAGTCCTGCCGACCGCTAATCCTGTATTGGCGGGCAATGTCCACGGAGTGGTAGTCCAAGCTAGGATGAATACCTGAGTGCTTTTATCAATCTTTCCATCACCTACGAAATTCTCAAAGAAAATCTCCGAAGCCGCATCCCGCACCACTTTAAACTGCGCCACGACGGTCGTGTCCTTCACGTCGCGGTAGGTGCCGGGCTGGTTTAACTCGTGGGAGCTGAGGCCGGTGCCGGCGGCCGGCGAGTAGGGCTGAATGGTGTAGCCCTTGTAGAGCAAGCCCTTGTCGTAGAGCCGCCTGAGCAGCGCCCAGCAACTCTCGATGTACTCTGGCTCGAAGGTGACGTAGGGATGCTCCAAATCGACCCAGTAGCCCATCTTCTCGGTCAGCTCGTCCCACTGCGCCTTGAAGCGCATCACGGTTTCGCGGCAGCGCTGGTTGTACTCCTCGACCGAAATCTTCTTGCCGATGTCTTCCTTGGTGATGCCCAGCTCCTTTTCCACTTGCAGCTCCACGGGCAGGCCGTGAGTGTCCCAGCCGCCTTTGCGATGCACCTGCTTGCCCAGCAAGGTCTGGTAGCGGCAGAAAATATCCTTCACCGTCCGAGCCATCACGTGATGAATGCCGGGCGTGCCGTTGGCCGAGGGCGGGCCCTCGTAAAACACGAACGTGGGCTGGCCCTCACGGCTGCTCACGCTCTTCTCAAAGATGCCGTGCTCCTTCCACCAAGCCAGGATTTCCTCGCCGAGGAGGCCGTAGTTGAGCGGTTGCTTGTATTCGGGGTATTTCATTCGTTTGTGTTCTAGAACGTCATGCTGAGCGAAGGCGCAGCCGCAGTCGAAGCATCTCTACCGCAGCACTAACTCAATCGTGGGGTTTAGCTGATTACTTCCCCGGTAGAGATGCTTCGGCTACGCTTAACATGACGGTATTTTTGGCTCTAAACATAAAAGGCTTTTAAATATTTAAATCCAAAAAATAAATTTTCACATTAATTTACCTCAGTATTTTGGCGCTTATTTATTAAGAGCGCAATGATTGATGGAAATACGGGCAAAAGTAAAAGCGCCAAATAATCATTACCCTTCCCCACAGCAATTGACTTTAACACAAGTTCTGGCACTGTCAATATTGCCATTAAGTAGCCAATACCAGAACCTAGTTTGAATCCAATTTTGACCAACTGTTCTTCGCTAATTGAAGATATGATAACTATTTGTAGCAGGAAACTTACGAGGTACGTTCTACTCGCAACTCTGTAGGTAGGACGTAAGTCACCGAGCGCAACATAAATCAGAATCACAACAACTAAAAAAAATATTGCTGGAATCAAGAAAATTATTCCCATAATATTTATTATTATATATAAATTTTCGATGTGATACCAGTTAGATTATTGCCTTCAACTAATAATTGTTGATTAGCTTAATATAAAGACGGGTAAATTCAACCTTTATTCCGCCTTCTTCCGCACCGTCATCCGGTCCAGGTTCAGCTCCAAATCGTCGTCCTCTTCGTGATACGACTCATCGTAGTGCCGAATCAGCGCCTTGCGGCTGATGTGCTCATTGCGAGCGTGCTCGAAGGTGACCAGCAAGCAAGGCAACAAAATCAGATTGGAAAAATTCGTAATCAGGAGCGAGGCCGACATGAGCACGCCCAGCGCCCGCGTGCCGCCAAACTCGCTGAAAGCGAAGATGCTGAAGCCCACGAACAAGATGATGCTGGTATAAATCATGCTCGTGCCCGCCTCGCTGAGCGTGACCGAAATGGCCTCGCGCACCCGCTGCCCGTTCAGCGCCAGCTCCTGCCGGAACTTGGCCAGCAAGTGAATAGAATTGTCGCCATCGATACCCAGCGCAATGACGTAAATCAGGGCCGTGCCGGGCTTGAGCGGAATGCCGAAATAGCCCATGATGCCAGCCATGATAATGAGCGTTACCAGGTTGGGAATCAGCGCGAAAAACACCGTGCGAACCGAGCGAAACAGCAGCAGCACAACCAGCCCCACCAGCCCAAAGGCAATAAGCAGGCTCTCGCGCAGCGAGTGAATCACGTACTCGTTGCCCTTGGTGAAAAGCCGCGTGGTGCCCGTCACGCGCACGTCGAGGCCGGTGCCGTTGAAGATGCGGTGCATCTCCGGCAGCAGCTTGCCATCAACGAGCGAGTCCAGCTCGTGCGAGCCGATATCAGCCACTTTAAGCGAGATGCGCGCCTTTTGGCCGGTGCTGTCCACGAACGAGCGCAGCAGCTTGCTATCCATGCCCGCGCCGGTGCCTTTGGAGCGGGCTAAGTAGCTGAGCACGTAGTTCTTCTCCGAGTTATCGGGCAGCCGGAAATACTGCGGGTCGCCATTGTAGAACGCCTGGGTCGAAGCTTTCAGGAAGGTAACGATGCTGACCGGCGCCGTCAGCTCCGGCTGCAAGCGCATAAAGGCCTCAAACTGGTCGATTTTCTGCAAATTCTTGAGCTTGAGCAAGCCGCGCTTCTTGCCGGTATCGACCACGAATTCCAGCGGCATCACGCCGTTGAAGTGACGCTCGAAAAAGGTCAAGTCCGCGTTCACGGTGCTCTTTTTGGGCAAGTCATCCACCATGTAGGACACCGCCTCAATGCGCGAAATGCCGATGGCCGCGCCCGCCACGAGTACCAGCGTGAGTACGTAGATGCTACCGCGACGGTGCAACACGAGGTGCTCAAAAAACTCCAGCAGCTTGGTCAGCGGCGCGGCGTCGAGGTGTTCGAGCTGCTTGGGGGTAGGCGGCGGCAAGTAGGTAAAAACCGCCGGAATTAGGATGAACGAGAGGATGAAGGCCACGAAAATGTTAATCGTGGCCACCAGCCCGAACTGGTAGAGAATAGCAATATCAGTCAGGCAGAACACGAAAAAGCCCACTGCCGTGGTCGTGTTATTCATCAGCGTGACGAGGCCGATTTTGCGAATCACCCGCGTCATGGCCAGCACCTGATTGCCGGATTTGCGGTAGTCGTAGTGGTAGCGCGAGAGCAGGTAAGTGCAGTTCGGGATGCCCACGACGATGATAATACTGGGAATCAGACCCGTGAGCAGGTTGATTTTGAAGCCCAAGAGCACAATCGAGCCCACGCACCACACCACCGTCACAGCCACCACCAGCAGCGGAAACACCACCGCCGACCAGGTGCGGAAAAACACTAGCAGCGTGGCGCCCGTCACGAGCAAGGCCAGGATGGTGAAGAACTTCATTTCCGAAGCCACCTTGCTCGTCATCGTCGAGCGCACGTAGGGCAGGCCGGCGTAGTGCAGCTTGATGCCGGTTTTCTTCTCAAACTGCTGCGCGAAGCCCAAAATACTAGCCATCACCGCCTGCCGCCGCGACGAGTTCAGGTACTTGGGGTCCATCGTTAGGGCCAGCAGCGTGGCGCCGGTGGTGGGAGAAATCAGCTGCCCCTTGTAAAACTCGACCCGGTTCACGACCCGCATGAGCGAGTCCAGCTCGCGCTGCGTCTGCGGGAAGGTCTTGAAGATAGGTTGCGCCGCGAAACGCTGATTAGCCGTATCCTTTTGCAGCTGAAGCAGTTTCGTCACGCTCAGCACGCCGCTTACCCCCTCCACTTTTGCCAAGGTGTCGGTCAGGATGCGCAGCTCGTTAAAGTTGCCTAGCTGGTAGACGCTGCTGTCCTGCATCCCCATTACCAGCACATTACCATCCTCGCCAAACGTGCGCTTGAACTGCTGGAAATACACCATGTCCGGGTCCTGCGGGCTTACGACCTGCGCGAAATCGTAGGTCATTTCCACATCCTTGGCCTTCCAGGCCATGAACACGGTGATGAGCGCCAGCAGCCCGATGAGCGTGCGCCGGAAACGGATGATGAATAACGCGAGGGAAGCCCACATAAGTAGCGGCGAAAACGCAAAGTTACGCCGGAGCCGGGCGGACCAATGATGAACCTTATGCCACGGCAGAGAAACCTGTCCTTGCCCGCTAGCTCACTTCTATCCGGTCTGGAAACACCTTAATTAGCCGCTTGGTCGTGCGCTCACACAATACCCGCACTTCTGGCCAAACCCGGTTTAGAAATAACATAAGGTCGCGCCGCTTCATGTTGCCGATGCACAGCATCACGACACGCAACGTCGTCTGCTGCATCACTCGAAATCCAAAATCGGCGTCTTTGGTGATGATGAAAAGCTGATTATCAACGGCGTACTGCCAGATGCGTGAGTCTGACCACTTCAGGTCCGGCAGGGCCTCACATGGGCCCACAACTGAGTCAAACACCTGTACCGGCAGGTTGGCATCAATCAGAAATTGAATAGTATTCGCCACAATGCCTTTGCCTGGCTGCCGGAAGAAAGTTAAGCAGCTTGCTTGTCCACGACTGGCACCCCGCCATATCGCTGCTGCATGACTTCAAGTGCGAATTGCAGGCAGGCCTGGATATCGGCCATTTCTAGAAAAGGATAGCTCTCCAGCACTTCCTCGGCCGAATCACCGGCTGACAAGAACTCTAGGACTGTCTGGACCGTCAGCCGAAAGCCTCGAATGGTGGGCTTGCCATTGCACAGGTCTGGGTCAACAGTGATGCGGTCGTGGATATAGGTGAGCATGTGAGCATATAGCTGAAATTTAAGCTAATAAGCAAACGGCTTGAACCTAGTAAAAGGTGCGCAGCCTTACAGCTTCTTAAATATCCGCCGGAAGCTCACCGCCTCGCCGATGTAGGCGCGCAGCTCGCTAATCGGCATTCGGGTTTGCTCGCGGGAGTCGCGGTGACGGACGGTTACGGTGTCGTCTTCCAGGGTTTGATGGTCGACGGCGATGCAGAAGGGCGTGCCGATGAGGTCCTGGCGGGTGTAGCGCTTGCCGATGGCGTCGCGCTCCTCGATGATGATGCGGAAGTCGTAGCGCAGCTCATCGAAGATTTGCTGGGCTTTTTCGGGCAGGCCGTCTTTGCGCACTAGCGGGAAAATGGCGGCTTTGATGGGCGCCACGGCCGGGTGCAGGCGCAGCACCGTGCGCTGCTTGGTTTGCTGGGCGTCGCCCTCGCCTTCGGTGATGGTTTCCTCGGCGTAGGCCTGGCAGAGCGTGGCCAGAAACAGGCGGTCGGCGCCCACGCTGGTTTCCACCACAAAGGGCACGTAGTTGCCGTAGGCCTTGCCCGTGGCCTCGTCGATGTCGTTGTCGAAGTACTGCTGCTTTTTGCGGCTCAGGTTCTGGTGCTGGCTCAGGTCGAAGTCGCCGCGCGAGTGGATGCCTTCCATCTCCTTGAAGCCGAAGGGAAACTCATACTCGATATCGACGGCGGCTTTGGCGTAGTGGGCCAGCTTATCGTGGTCGTGGAAGCGGAGCTTTTCGGGGGGTAGGCCCAAGGCTTCGTGCCAGGCGCGGCGGTTAGCCTTCCAGGTTTCGTACCACTCCCCTTCGGTGCCGGGCCGCACGAAAAACTGCATCTCCATCTGCTCAAACTCCCGCATCCGAAAGATGAACTGCCGGGCCACAATCTCGTTGCGGAACGCCTTGCCAATCTGCGCGATACCGAACGGTACCTTCATTCGGGCCGACTTCTGCACGTTCAGAAAGTTGACGAAAATGCCCTGCGCCGTTTCGGGCCGCAGATAAATTTGGGTCGATTCGCCTTCCACCGAACCTACTTGCGTGGAGAACATCAGGTTGAACTGCCGCACCTCGGTCCAGTTACTGGTGCCGGAAACGGGGCACTTAATCTGCTCATCTATAATAAGCTGGCGCACGCCGGCCAGGTCGTTCTCCGTCAGCAGCCGGCCCATTTCGGCGGTCAGGGCCGTGCCGCGGGCGGGGTCGCCGGCGTTTTCATATTCGGCGGCTTTTTCCTCCAGCAGCACGTCGGCGCGGTAGCGCTTCTTGCTGTCGAGGTTGTCAATCAGGGGGTCGTTGAAGCCGGCCACGTGGCCCGACGCCACCCACGTCTGCGGCGCCATGAAGATGGCCGCGTCGATGCCCACCACGTTGCCGTGGAGCTGGGTCATGGCTTCCCACCACAGGCGCTTGAGGTTGTTTTTCAGCTCCACGCCGTTGGGGCCGTAGTCATACACGGCTTGCAGGCCATCATAGATTTCGCTGCTCTGGAACACGAAGCCGTACTCTTTGGCGTGGGCCACAATGTCGCGGAGCTGGGTGTTTTCCAGCGAGGGTTTCGGGGTGCTCTTTGTCTCACTCATAGGGCAAAGGTAAAAGCAGGCGGGGCCCGCGCGGCCTTGGGCGTTCAGGAGGGGGTAGGGAATTGCGCAAGACAGGCCGTCAGGCAGCGCGCAGCGAAGCATCTCGCTCGCGGCAGTAATCCAATCGTGTAGTCAAGCTGATTACTATCCCCCGCGAGATGCTTCGCTGCGCGCTGCCTGACGGCCTGTTTGCTTGAACATCGCTCAGCACTACAACTCCGCCCCTGGTCACAATTTGGTAACATACCGGCCCTACCCCACCCGCCTACCTTTGGCCGCTGAATGCGTTCAACGCCCATCCCTACCCCCCTTCTATGTTTGGACTAGAACCCCACGTCCTGGTTTTGCTGCTGGTCTGCCTGCTGGCGGCCTGCGCGTTTGAGTTCGTCAATGGTTTCCACGACACGGCCAATGCCGTGGCCACGGTCATCTATACCAATACGCTGCGGCCCTGGGTGGCCGTTATCTGGTCGGCGTTCTGGAATTTTATCGGTGTCATTGGTGGCGGCATTGCCGTGGCGATGGGCATTATCAACCTGCTGCCGGTCGAAAGCCTCGTGGACCAGAACGTGTACCACGGCATCGCGATGGTCGGCGCGCTCATCCTGTCGGCCATCATCTGGAACGTGGGCACCTGGTACTACGGCATCCCGGCATCCAGCTCCCACGCGCTCATTGGCTCCATCCTGGGGGTAGGGATTGCGTTTTCGCTTCTGCCTGGCTCTAGTTCCTCCGTCAACTGGAGCAAGGCGGGTGAGTCGGGCGTGGCGCTGCTCGTGGGGCCGCTGCTGGGCTTCACGCTCACCATCGGGGCCATGTTCCTGCTGCGGCGCTTCGTGCCGAGCAAGGCTATTTTCAAGGAGCCCCACAAGCGCAAGCCGCCGCCCATCTGGATTCGGCTGACGCTGATTGCGACCTGCACGCTGGTGAGCTTCTTCCACGGCTCCAACGACGGGCAGAAGGGTGTGGGCCTGATTATGCTGATTCTTATCGGCATCGTGCCCACGTTCTTCGCTCTCGACCAGCACAAGAACCCGCTTGATTTGCGCACCTCCCTTCAGCAAGTCGAGCAGGTTATTGCCCGCGTGAATCAGAACGCGCTGAGCCCGGACGACCAAAAAGCTATTGCCGAAATCAAGACGCAAACCGATGACCTGAACCGGATTTTTGCCGGCAAAACCCGCGTCGAAGAATTGCCTCAGAATGCCCGCTTCGAGATTCGCCGCGATATTCTGCTGCTCGCCAACCGCGCCAAAAAGCTCTTCGACTCCGACAAAGTAAGCCTGAGCACGCTCGACCGCAACCTCTACGACGGCGCCATCGGCAACATGCGCACCTTCACCGACTATGCCCCGTGGTGGGTGTCGCTGATGGTGGCCTTGTCGCTGGGTCTGGGCACCATGATTGGCTGGGAGCGCATCGTCAAAACCATTGGCGAACGCATCGGCAAAGAGCACCTGACTTACGCGCAAGGCGCCTCGTCGGAGCTGGTCGCGGCCCTCATGATTGGGGCCAGCACGCAGGTCGGCTTGCCCTCGTCCACCACGCACGTGCTCTCGTCGGCCATCGCCGGCTCGATGGTGGCCAACCGCGGCATCAAGAACCTGAACCCCCAAATGGTGCGCAATATTGCCCTGGCCTGGGTGCTCACGCTGCCCGTCACCATGTTCCTGTCGGGTGGCCTGTTCCTGCTCTTCCGCGCCATTCTGGGCTAAAGCAGGGGGTAGGGAAATAAACCAAAAAAGCGGCGGCCCCACTTGGGAGCCGCCGCTTTTTTGCTGCCAGTGAGCAAGTATGCACAGTAGAAGTTTACCAGTTTCAAACGTCACAAAACGCCTTTTATAAGTGACTTATCCACATTTCCACAGCCAAAACCGGCCTTTTTGTGGATAACTCCGGGCTTAGCTGGGCCACTGCACGTTCAAATCCTCATCGATGAAGACGCCGAAATTGATGAACTGCAGCTGGTCATCCTCAAAGTAGAGGTCAATCATTTCCTTCTCGTAGGAGAGGCGCGTCTGGCCTTCCTCCATCGTCTCGGTTTCGGGCGCCGACAGGTTGTGGCGCTGCATGAGCGCCTGCACCGCCTCCTGGCTCAGGCCGTGAATGGCCTCGCCAAAAAGGCGCATTCCGGGGTGGTCGGTTTCGATGCAGCTCAGGCGAAAGTCGTCTTCACGGTCGAAGTAGAGCGAGAGCAGGTAGTCATCTTCGTGGTAGTTCCAGGCCTGGTGCTCGAACTCGTCCTCGTCGTCGGACTCCTCGATTTCTTCGGGCTCGCCGACGAGCGTGCGCACCTCGTCCATAGTAGCGCCGAAGCGCAGCGGGCCCATGCCGGTGCCGAGGATAATTTCGTTTTCTTCGATGCTGGTGGTAGTCGGGTTCGGGGTCATGGGGTCAGAAGTGAGGGGGTAGGGGGCAAAGGTAGGAAGTCGGATAGTGGTTAGGGGTTAATCAGACGGTCATGCTTCACTCCGCTGCGTTCAGTATGACCGTCTGATTAACCCAATTATTTCCCATACTTCGCAATGAAAGCTTCCTTCTGACGCACGTAGTCCGGATGGGCTTTGGCCTCGTCCCACTTGCGGCCGAATATTTCGGCGGCGGCGATTTTGTCTGGGTCAGGCTGGTCGGTGCGGGGCAGCTCGGCGCGGCCGTGGGCGCCGCTCTGGCCTTTCTTGTCGGCCGGCACCGGCCCGTCGTACTTCTTGCCGCCGCGGTGGTTGGCATAGCGGCGGGCGCGGGTGAAGCCCATCTGCATAAACTTGCGGGCCATGTCGGCACCCACGAAGTCCTCGGCCGCTAAATACGCTTCAAACAGCTGCCAGATAGCCGCCGATGACTCAGTGGCCACCGCCGCGTCCTTGAAGCGCCAGTGGGGCAGGATTTCGCCCTTGTAAGGCTGCACCAGCAGCACGCCCTGCTCGCCGCGGCCCACGCGGTACAGCTCCGGGTGCTCCCGAAAATTGATGGTACGGAAATCCAGCGTGTAGTCGAACGGCATGGGGTAGGGATGTAGCGCGGACTCTGTAGTCCGCGACCTGAACGGGGCGGTCATCACGGTGGCGCAGGCGCGGACTCGCAAAGTCCGCGCTACTGTTGCCCCGAAACGGACAACTCAGCTTTGAGTTATCCACCTCTTTATTCTTTAATTAAATTCTTTTTAAAAAAAGTCCTCTTTATTCTTACTCGTTAGCTCGGTTGATAAGTGGACAACTTTCCAAGCTTATCCACAGCGGGGATAAGTTGGGGGTAAGTTGAGAGTTATGCACCAGCTATCCACCGGCAGTGGGGAAAACTTTGTGTTGATTTACAAAAGGTTAACTCATTTATTCACAATTCACCGGGTTGTCCACTTATCCACTTATCCCCCGGCTGGGGCAGTGTGCATAGTCCCCAAGTGCGGGGGTGAGTTATCCACTGCTATCCCCACCTTTATCCCCAGTCCCTACCCCTGTCGGGCGCGGCAAGCGGCCAAAAAAAGTTATGCCGAAGTTATCCCCGTGTGATGAGACGGTTTCCACTGGGTTATCCCCACTTTCTGGAGGCAGGACCCGAAGCGGTGGATAACCCGGTGGAAAAGTTGGGGAAACCCGGTGGATTATTACGTAAAATAGCCCTCAGTAACTGGAATGGGGATTTAGTTATCCACAATTGCCGGCTAAAAGCAGCCGGGCCGGGAAGGTTTGGGACCCCGGCTGTTGCAGCCGTAACCGGCGGCCATTTGCCGCCCCAGGTTTCTGACTTTCCCTACCCCCCTCCTACTCCCGAACCCTTATGGAAGACCGGATTCTCGGCCTGCATCACCTGACGGCCATCGCGGGCCCGGCCCAGCGCAACTACGATTTTTACCGCCACGTGCTCGGCCTGCGCTTTATCAAGAAGACCGTCAATTTCGACGACCCCAGCACGTACCACTTCTATTTTGGCGATGAAGTGGGCTCGGCGGGCACCATTCTGACCTTTTTCCCGTGGGAGCACGCCGCCCAGGGCCGGCCCGGCACCGGGCAGGCCAGCGAAATCGGCTACTCGGTGCCGGCCGGCAGCCTGGATTTCTGGCAGCAGCGGCTGGCGGCGCACGGCGTGGCCGTGGGGCCGCCCGAAGCGCGGCTAGGCGAGCAGCAACTTAGCTTCCGCGACCCCGACGGGCTGCCGCTGGCCCTCATCGTATCGAAAACGCCCGACCCGCGCACACCCTGGACCACTGCCGAAGTGAGCGCCGACGTGGCCCTGCGCGGCTTCCACACCGTGACCCTGACGCTGGCCGACCCCGCCGGCACGGCACAGGTGCTGACCGACATCTTTGGCTACACCTTGCTGGAGCAGGACGGCGCCCGCACCCGCTACGCCACTGACACGGTGGCGGGCGCCGCCCTGATTGACCTGCTCGCCGCGCCCGGCACGCCGCCCGGCACCGTGGCCGCCGGCTCGGTGCACCACGTCGCGTTTCGGGTCCAGGACGACGCCATGCTCCTGCGCCTGCGTGAGCGGGTGGCCCGGAGCGGCCTGAGCATTACCCCGCAGATTGACCGCCAGTACTTTCACTCCCTCTACTTCCGCGAGCCGGGCGGGGTGCTGTTTGAAATCGCCACCGATAATCCCGGGTTTATGGTCGATGAGCCGTTGGCCGAGCTGGGCACCCACCTGCTCCTGCCGCCGCAGTATGAAAAGCGCCGAACTCAGCTGGAGGCCGTTTTACCCAAAATCAGCTAAAGGCCCTGACTATGTCCTACAAACCCCTGACCTACATCTATCAGGCGGCTGGGCCGCCCACTGCACCCACCCTGCTGCTGCTGCACGGCACTGGCGGCGACGAGCGCGACCTGCTGCCGCTGGCCCCGCGCCTGGCGCCGGGCTTCAACGTGCTCAGCGTGCGCGGCAATGTGCTCGAAGGCCGGATGCCCCGCTTCTTCGCCCGGCTGGGCGTGGGGGTCTTCGACGAAAAAGACCTCGTGTTTCGCACCCACGAGCTGGCGCACTTCCTGCGGGAAATCAGCCAGACCGAGAAATTTGATGTGCAAAGAATAGTAGTCGTGGGCTATTCTAATGGCGCCAACATCGCCGGCGGCTTGCTGCTGCTGCACCCGGAATTGCTGGCCGGCGCCGTGCTCTGGCGTCCCATGCAGCCCCTGACCAATGATGTGCCGCCGGCCCCCGCGCCGGCTTCGGCGCCGGTGCTGCTCATGCCCGGCGCCCACGACCCTACCGTGCAGCCTTCAGCCACCAACCAGTACGCGGCCCTGCTCACGAACCGCGGCTTTCAGCTCAGCCGCCACGACGTGCCCGCCGGCCACGACCTCACCCAAACCGACGTGGAAACCGCCACTGCCTGGTTGCAGCGCGAGTTTCCGGCCGCCGTCGCAAGCCAAAGCAATTGAAAAGCAGCTAGAGCCGTTGCGGCTGATTTTCTCCTTTCACAAACGTCCAGCGGCTTTGCCAGCGCCGAGGGGGGTAGGGAAACGTTGATTTCCCTACCCCCCTCGGCGCTGGCAAAGCCGCTAGACGTTCGCGCTACGCACGCCTGTGTGCGGCGCGGTTTGCTCCCAGCAAAAACTCACTTTGCGCTATTGCGCTACGGCGTGAGGTTCAAACCCTGGTCTACCTCCCAGTTGGCGCGCACTTGCAGCAGCTTCGGGAACAGGAATACCGGCTCGGCGGGCACTTTCAGGTTGGGGTCGCCGCCGCGCCAGCGGCCGTCGCCGTCCGCGTCGAGCAGGGCGCGCAGGCGGTAGGAGCCGGGCGCCAGGTTGGCGAAGAGGTAGCGGCCTTTGGGCGAATTCAGGTGGGCTACCACCTCGTATTTCTCATTTAAAAGCTGCAACTCAAAGCGGGCAGTTTTGGCTTGAATAGTCCCCGAGAGCGTGCCCGTCGTGGCCTGCTCGGTCAGGGTCAGGCGCAGGGGCCGCAGCCACAGCGCCTGCCCGGTGATGGCTGTGATGGCCGCACTATCGAGTTGAATGATAATGTTTTTCTGCGCCTTGGTGTCCAGCTTCAGCGTCAGCAAGGTGCGGTCGGGGCTGAGGGCGCCATCGGCCGGCAGCCGCAACGGGCGCCGCTTCAGCGAGTCTTCAATCAGCGTGCCCACCGCCAGCTTGGGCGCCAGCCGCACCGGCACGGCAAACTGAAACTTCACCTGCCCCTGCCGGTACACGCTGCGCGGGCTGCCCTCGACGGTGTAGAGCGGCGCGGGGGCAGCCTTCTTGGCGGCGGCCGGCACCGGAAACGCCACGTTGAGCGTGTCGCGGCCCACGTTGCCGGTGCTGTCGGTGGCCGTGAGCAGATAGCGCCCGTCGCCCACGGCCGGCGTTTTATAAAGCAGTACCGTGCGCCCCCGGTCAGTGAGCTGCACGGCCTCCGCGAGGGCAGCCGAGGCGCCAGTGGTCGGCGGCACGGCCGCGAGCGTGACCTCGCGCAGGCCCTCGCCGTAGCCCAGCCGCAACAGGGTGGGCGCGGGCTGCCGGGCCGTGATGAGGGGCGGCCGGCGGTCGGGCTGGGTGAGTTGCAAAGCCAGGTCGGGGGTAGGGCCGCCCTGGCCCAGGGTCAGCGGCGCCGGCAGGTAGGCAATGTACTCGCCATCGTCGTAGCGGCCGTTGTTGTTTTTGTCGCTTAGCGCGTAAAGCTGGTAGCGGCCGGCTTTCAGAAAGCCCAGGCCGAACTTACCAGTTTTGTCGGTGCGGGTGAGGTAGTAGGGCCGCCCCCGGCGCACGCCGGCCGTATCAATTTCCCGAAACAGGCTCACCACCAAATCATTGGCTGGCCGCGCCGTGAGCAAATCCGTCACGGTGCCGCGCACGGCGCCCGAGTCGAGCACCGCGCCGGTGCTAAAGCTGAGGCTGGCATTGCGGGCCGGCAGGCTCTCGGTGATGTCAACGATGCCCTGCCGGAAATTGAAGGAGTAAGTGGTGTTCTCCTCCAGCGGCTTGTCGAAGAGCAGCGTGACGGCGTTGCGCTCTTCGCGCAGCTTATAAGGGTTGTCGGCCGGCAGCTGCGGGGTAATGAGCAGATTCTTCGCCAGGTCTTTGACTTGCACCGGCTCCGAAAACTCCAGCCGCACGAAGCGCTGCTGCACGTTGCGGGCCGCGCTATCGGGCGAAGTGGCCGTCAGGCGCGGCGCCACCACATCTTTGGGCCCGCCCTGCGGCGCGCTGATGGCCGCGCAGCCGCTCAGCAGCGCGCCCGCCAGCCAGCTTCCTACCCCCCTCCACCCCCGCAACCCGGTGCAAACAGCCATTATCAAGGGGTGAAATAGAGGGGGTAGGGAAAGCAGCGCGGCCCCAGCGGATGACTCAGGTACTTTATCAGGAAAGCGGGGCTTTGGCGTTGATGCCCGGAGCCGGGGCCGCCGTCCCCGGCAGCGAGGCCGAAGCGTCTTTGGCGGGCCGGGCCGGTTTGGGTCCGCGCCGGCCCGCCACGTAGAGCAGGCTCGAGTACTGGCCCTCGTGCTGCGCCGCGTATTGATTCGACTTGTAGCCGGCCTTGAGCGTAGCCAGCAGCCCGCCGCCGCGCTCGGCGCGGTGGCGCTCACTGAGCAGGCTCACGTAGTAGGCATCGAGTGGCATGGGCAGCGTCTGGCGCAGGGTCAGCTGGTGTTTTTTCAGCAGCTGGGTCATGGTTTTGGGCGCGAAGTGGTAAAGGTGGCGGGGCACGTCGTAGGCCGCCCAGTTTTCGCGGTAGTGCTGGGCGTCGAGGCTCTCGATGTTGGGCACGGCAATCAGCAGCACACCCGTGGGCGTGAGCAAGGCCGTGAGGCGAGCCAGCGTCTCGTTGAGCTGATGCACGTGTTCGAGCACGTGCCAGAGCGTGATAACGTCGAAGGTGCCTTCCTTAAAATCGGTCAGCTCGCCCGCGCCCACCGGCTGGCCCACGCGCTGGCTGGCTTCGGCGCGGGCGCCGGGGTTGGGCTCCAGGCCCGCCACCTGCCAGCCCGCCGCCTGGGCCGCCGCCAGAAAGTGGCCCGTGCCGCAGCCGTAGTCCAGCAGTCGGCCCGCCCCACCCGGCAGCCCCACAAGCTGCTTGACCAGCCTCACTTTGCGCCGCATGGTGAAGAAGCGCGCCATTTTATAGGCCTGGTTGAGCAGGCCCGCCGCCCCGCTGTTGTGCGAGACGTAGGCAGCCGACTCGTAGTAGCGCCCGATGTGGGCGGCGTCGGGCCGCGGGTTGGTAAACTGAAACTCG
The DNA here is from genome assembly GCF_964243305.1 of uncultured Hymenobacter sp. Classification (GTDB taxonomy): domain Bacteria; phylum Bacteroidota; class Bacteroidia; order Cytophagales; family Hymenobacteraceae; genus Hymenobacter. Next base: position 173,899 of record NZ_CAXTEF010000006.1, on the reverse strand, counting down.
CAGGCCGCGCACTGCACGATGGCGAAACTCTCCCCGCTCACTGTGCGGTCTGCTACCACCAGCTTGTTCTTAAATTCGGTTTTACCGCAGACAGGGCAGCTTTTTAGTCGCTCGTAAATCACAGAATAGAATAAAATGATAGCCTGCTAATCAACTTCGGCGTTGCCTCAGTCAGTCGGGGCCTAGCCGGCGCAAAGTTAAGGGAGCGGTCAAGTTCCTCTCTTTCGCTTGCTGGCGGGTCGCCCACTGATGGGGCTCCAATCAAGACTATCGCCCCAAAAGCATAGGCCATTAGAAACAAGCCCAGATTGAGACCATTCAGCAGCCCCCATGTCAGCGCCCGCCACCAACGACGTTGCCAGAGACTGAAACCCCATCTCACAAAGCCGGCCGCTGCCAGCACCAGCTGCAAAGCAAGCCAGGCCGCTGCCACGTAGTCAGCAGTGGTGAAATTCAAATGGGGATGACCCCATTGCACCAAGAGAATATAAGCTACCGTGCCCCAGAAACCCACCTGGCAGCCCACCGCCAGCCCAACCCACCAGCCGAGGTAATCGGCGGGTTTAGCTGCAAGCTGTCTAGCGGTTGCCTCCATCCTACCGGCCCAAATAGACCATCAGCACCGACACGTCGGCCGGGCTCACACCACTGATGCGCGAGGCCTGCCCGATGGTTTCGGGCTGAATCTTGAGCAGCTTTTCGCGGGCCTCGTGGCTGAGGGCCGGCATCTCGCGGTAGTTGAGGCGGCCCTGAATGACGAAGTTTTCCAGCTCCTGCATCCGCATGGCCTGCTGCTGCTCCTTGGCCAGGTAGGTTTCGTACTTGATTTGGATGATGGCCTGCTCCAGCGCGTCGGGCCGGTAGTGGGCCAGCTGCGCGGCGAGGGAGGGTAGGGAATTGGTGAGGTCAGCCAGCTCCACGTTGGGGCGGCGCAGCAGGTTCACGGCGCGGGTTTTCTCGCTGATGGTAGCCGTGCCGAGCTGCTCCAGAATGGGATTAATGACGGCCGGCTCCAGCGCAAAATGCTGGAGCAGCGCTACGATTTCGGCCGTCTCCGCCTCCTTCTGCCGCACCCGCGCCAAGCGCTCATCCGAGGCCAGGCCCAGCTCGTGACCCAGCGGCGTGAGACGGCTGTCGGCGTTGTCCTGGCGCAGCAGAATGCGGTGCTCGGCGCGGCTCGTGAACATGCGGTAGGGCTCGTCGGTCCCCTTGTTCACCAGGTCATCGATGAGCACGCCGATGTAGGCCTCGCTGCGCGAAAGCACAAACGGCGCCTTATCGGCCACTCGCTGGTGGGCGTTAATACCCGCCATCAGGCCCTGGCAGGCGGCTTCCTCATAGCCGGTCGTGCCATTGATTTGGCCCGCAAACCAGAGGTTACGCAGGCGCTTGGTTTCCAGCGTGGGCGTGAGCTGCGTGGGCGGGAAAAAGTCGTACTCGATGGCGTAGCCGGGCCGAAACATCTTGGCGTTCTCAAAGCCCGCGATTTCACGCAGGGCGCGGTACTGCACGTCTTCGGGCAGGGAGCTGGAAAAGCCGTTCACGTAACATTCCACGGTGCTCCAGCCCTCGGGCTCCACGAAAATCTGGTGCCGGTCCTTGTCGGCGAAGCGGTTGATTTTGTCTTCCACACTCGGGCAGTAGCGCGGCCCCAGGCCCTTGATGCGGCCCTGAAACATGGGCGACTTCTCGAAGCCTTCGCGCAAAATTTCGTGCACCCGCTCGTTGGTGTAAGTGATGTAGCAGGGCCGCTGCCGGGTCAGGCGCGGCGTGTCGAGGTAGGAGAACTTGCTGGGTTCTTCGTCACCGCCCTGAATTTCCATCTTGGAGTAGTCGAGGCTGCGGCCGTCTACGCGGGGCGGAGTGCCGGTTTTCATGCGCCCGGCCTCGAAGCCCAACTCCATCAACTGCTCGGTGATGCCGGTGCTGCCGCGCTCGGCGGCCCGGCCGCCGCCGAAGTTCTTCTCGCCAATGTGAATCAGGCCGTTAAGAAATGTGCCGTTGGTGAGCACTACGGTTTTGGCGTGAAACTCAATTCCCAAGGCCGTTTTTACGCCCGTCACGGCGTCGTTCTCCACCAGCAAACCCGTGACGGCTTCCTGCCAGAAGTCCACGTTGGCAATGCCCTCCAGCGTCAGGCGCCACTCCTCGGCGAAGCGCATTCGGTCTGACTGCGCGCGCGGACTCCACATGGCGGGGCCTTTCGAGCGGTTCAGCATCCGAAACTGAATCATGGTCTTATCCGTGATAATGCCCGACTGTCCGCCGAGCGCGTCGATTTCGCGCACAATCTGGCCCTTGGCCACGCCGCCCATCGCCGGGTTGCACGACATCTGGGCGATGGTGTTCATGTTCATCGTGATGAGCAGCACCTTGGAGCCCAAGTTGGCGGCAGCTGCGGCGGCCTCGCAGCCGGCGTGGCCCGCGCCCACCACAATCACATCGTATTCGGTTGTCTGGAACATAGTCTCCGATAAGCTTTAGCCTGCCGTAAATAGTTCGCCGAACTCAAATGCCGGCGTTTATCACCCCGCAAAAATAGCGCAGCCCCAGCCGAGAGGACGGCTGGGGCTGTTTGGAAGCGTACCTGGCAGTGTCTTTCAATGCGCGGTATAAGTAGAGACACAATATTTTGTATCTCCTCGCGTAGCGAGGGGTAGGGTAATCAAACCAGTGGGATTACTGCGCCCCCCGTACTGCGAGGAGACACAAGATATTGTGTTTCTACCTCGTTCAACGAAGCCGGGCCGGCATCAAACGGCAAGCTGAAGCTTATTTCACCCTGACCTCTTTGCGAAAACAGACGCTGTTCTCTACCCCAGCGTACTGCCCATAATTCGGGGTAAGCTCGTAACCACTCTTCTGATAAAGCCGGATGGCTTCGGGCTGATTTTTGCCGGTTTCCAGCACGCAGGTGGGGTAGGAAAGCTCCCGCGCCCAGTGCTCCAACTCCGCCAGCACAGCTTGAGCCACTCCTCGGCCACGGTGCGCGGGCAGTACGAACATGCGCTTTATTTCCACTTCGCCGGGGCCATGCTCCCGGAAAGCGCCGCACCCAACCGGCTCATTCTGCTCATACGCCACTACCACGTTGCTAATCTTCCCGAGCTTGTTAAGCTGCGCATAAAAGACGTGTTCGTCGCCGTCGCGCCGGGTCAAATCCTGGTCCAGCAGCACGACTAACGCTTGAAAGTCGGAGTTGTCAGAGGTCGTTCGGCTAAGGCGCAACATCACAAGACTCCTTGTTAAAACTCCCGCAGCGTCAGGCAGTAGTCCTCGCGGTGCCGCATAGCGGTCTGGCTCAGCAAATCCTTGTCGTGGTAGCCGAGCAGGTGCAGCACGCCGTGAATCATGACCCGGTGCAGCTCGTCGCGGAACGGGACGTTCAGCTCCTGCGCATTCTCGCGCACCCGCTCGACGCTGATAAACACGTCGCCCTCCAAGATGTCGGAGTCGTCGGCGTTATCGAAGGTGATGACGTCGGTGAGCGTGTCGTGGTTGAGGTATTCCACGTTCATGCGGTGCAAATATTCATCCGAGCAGAAGATATACGTCAGCTGCACAATGCGATGCTCGTGCACTTCCGCTACCCGCTCAATCCACGACGTGAGGTCCTCGGCGTCGCTCAACTCAAAATCCGGCACGTCTTCGACCAGAAACTCGATGCCCGGCGCCTCGTGATAAAGGCCTTCGGGCGGAAACGGATTCAGGTGCGGCGGGTCAACCGGCGGGGTCGAAATCATGATAATAAGAAAGATAGAGTAAAAAAGAACGTCATGCTGAGCTTGCCGAAGCATCTTGCCCGTCACTAATCCAATCGTTGAACACCATTGATTAGTGACGGGCAAGATGCTTCGGCAAGCTCAGCATGACGTTCTGCTTATTTTTATTTATGCTCGGAGCTACGCCGCCATCGACGCTACGCCGCCATCGACTGCCCGGCTTCCCTACCCCCCTCTTCGCCGGCAGGGTGCAGCATAAACGTCAATTCCACGCGGCGGCCTTCCTTGCTGAACTGCACCTCATCGGCCAGATGACGAATCAGGAAGATGCCGCGGCCACCGGGGTTTTCCAGGTTTTCGGGCGCCGTGGGGTCATCCAGGTTATCGAAGTTGAAGCCCGCGCCCTCATCCTCAATCTCGAACTTGAGCTGCTGCGGCTGCACGTAGAGCGACAAATACACGTTTTTATCCTTGTCAAACTTGTTGCCGTGGCGGATGGCATTGTTGACGGCCTCGGTCACGGCCACCATGATGTTGCCGTAGATGTCGTCCTCAATCTGAAAGGTGTCTTTGGAGTTGTCAATGAAGCTCTCCACCACGCGGATGTTCTCAACGAGCGACGGAATCTGAATTTTGACCTGCTTCATAAAATAAGGTGGTGGAGAGGGCAGCAGCGGTTGTGAGCAGCGAAATTAAGGACTTGTGAAGTAAGGCTCAGCTTACGAACGGAAAGTAAAGACGTTCGGCTATTTATCTATCGACATGCGTCGTACCCGCCCGTCGGTCATGCTCATCTGGCGTCCGCCTGCGAAGCATCCTCTCGCCGCGAAACGAAGCCAGAACGGTTAGTTACCGCGCCGTTCTGCGGGGATAAGATGCTTCCTTCGTCAACATGACAGGCAGCAGGGTGCTATTTCAATTTCTGGAAATACTCGCCCACTTCGCGCTGATAATAAGGAGTTAAGGTCGGTGGGGTTGTACGCAAAAGCTCGGTCTGCCGGTTCTTAGAAGCCTTGTATTTGTCGAACGCGGGCGGAAACATCGGCGGCTTGTTCTGGGCCGTCTGCGCCTCGCGCTTGGTGTCCTGGTCGCGCTCGCGCGCCGACTTCTCCACTTCCAGCAGGCGGGTCAGAATCTGCTGCTGGCGCATAATCGTCTCCTCGGTCAGGCGCTTGTTTACGAGGTCGGTTTCGGTTTGTTCCATGAGCTTCTTCACGTCGCCGGAGCCGCCACCGCCTTGCTCGCCCTTGCCGTCTTTGCCGTTCTGGCCACCTTCCTTGCCGTCCTTGCCATCCCTACCCCCCTCTTTGCCGTCAGGGCCCGGCTTGCCCCCGGGTTGGCCGCCACCGGGCTGCATCCGGTCCATTTGCTGCATGGCCTGGCGCAGCATCTGCTGCTGGCCGGCCAGCTTGGCCAGCTCCTGCGACATGGCGCGGCCGGTTTTGCCCGATTTCGAGAGCTGCTGAATCTGCTCGTTGAGCTGCTTTTGCATCTGGCCGAGCTTGCCGGGACCGGGGCTGCTGCCCTGGCCTTTGCCCTTTTTCTTGCCCTTGCCCGGCTTGCCGCCGCCCGATTTGGGCTGGCTTTTGCCGTCCTGCTGCTCTTGCTGCATCTGGCCCAGCGCATCGGAGAGCATTAGGGCCAGGTTGTTCATACTGGTCATGGCCTGCTGTTCAGTTGCTGTAGCCCGCGCCACGTCGCGCTGGCGGATGTGGTTCAATGACTCGTCCATGCGGCCGTTCATCTCGCCTACTTCGCGGGTCACGAAGCTCTGAATTTTGGGCTCCTTTTTCGCCAGCGCATACAGGCTGTCCTGGATGATTTGGGCGTCATCACGCAGCTTGCGCTGGGTCTGGCCGAGCTGCACGAAGCGCGGGTCAGTCTGGTCGACGGCGCGGAAATCCTTCATCAGCTTCTCCTGGTCGAAGCTGAGCGTCACCAGGTTGTCGAGGATGTTGCGTAGGTCGTCGATGTTCTGCTGGGCCTGCTCGTCCTCGTCCTCGCTCTGCTGCTCGCGCATCTTCTGCGCCATCTTCTTCATCTTCTGGGCCGCAGATTTCTGGTTGGCGGCGGCCTTTTGATTTTGGTTTTTGCCCAGCTCCTGCTGGCTTTCCTGCATGTCCTGGTCCACATCCTGCTGCTCGGGCTTCTGCTCGTCGGCGCCGTTCTGGTCGCCCAGCTCCTTATCCATTTTCTTGAGGTCTTCGAGGTCCTTTTTCAAGTCCTCAAAATCCTGCTGCTTGTTGGCCTGGTCTTGCTTGAGCTGCTCCTGCGCGGCTTTTTGCTCTTCTTTCGAGAGCTTGTTGTCGGGGTTCTGGCGGTCGTTTTTCTCGGTTTGCTCGGCCAGCTTCTGTTCTTCCTCGGCCAGCTTGTCGAGCTTGTCGGTCGTCTCCTCCAGCTTCTGCTCAAACTGCATTTGCTTGAACATCTCCAGGGCGCGGTCCAGCTCTTTTTGCAGCGTGTCTTCCTTGTTTTCAAGCTGCTGCAACAGCTTTTGCATCTCGGCGTCGGGCGTTTTCTGCTCGTTGAGCAGCTTCTGCAGCTTGTCGTAGAGCTTCTTGGTTTCGGGGTCGAGCAGGTCGTTCATGAGCTTTTTCAGCTCCTCGGCCTTTTTCGCCAGTTCCTCACTTTTGGGGTTCAGTTGGTCCTGCTTCTGGTTGAGTTGGTCGAAGAGCTTCTGCATATTCTGCATCTGCTGGTCGAGCTGCTGCTTCTGGTCGAGCATGTCCTGGAGCTGCTTGCGGTCCTGGAAGCTGAGGTCGCGCTTGGTTTTGAGCTTGTCCTGGGCCTTGGCCAGCTCGCGCTCCATCGCCTTGCTCTGCTTGGCCGCCTGGCTCATCTGGCTGGCGACCGATGAGGCTTCGGCTTTCAGCTGCTGGGTCAGCTCGCGGGCGCTGGGCAGACGGAATTCCGCCGGCCGGGTGCGGGTGCTCTTTGGGCCGTGCACGCCGTCGTTGTCCCAGGCCTCGACGTAGTATTCGAGTCGGTCGCCGGGCCGCAGGTTCAGCGACTTCAAGTCCCAGGTGTAGCTGTAGGTGCCCGCGCTTTCACGGGGTAGGGAAAGCGGTTTGGCGCTTTGGGCGCTGGGCTTCGCAGTAGGATTCTGGCCGTCGCGGCGCAGCGAGTAACGCAGTTCCAGCCGCGTCAGGCCGTAGTCGTCGCGGACGGTGCCGCCCAGGCCGAGGTAGCGCAGGCTGGTCGTGTCAGGGAAGGCTTCCAGTGTCAGGCTCGGCGCCAGGTCGGGCACGGCCGTGAGCTGGTAGGCAATGGGGTCTTTATTGAGGCTGTTGGCATTGCGCAGGCGCAGTTGGTAAGGCTGCGAGCGTAGCACCCGGCGCTCGGCCACGAACTGCCCGTCGTCGGCGCGGGCGGGCAGGGTTTCGGCGGGGTTCTCGAACACCAGCGCCAGCTCATCGGTGGCGGCCGTGGCAAACTCCCAGCGCACGGTGCTGCCTTCCGGCACGGTCAGGTTGCCGCCGTTGGGGATGGTTTCGGCAGGTCGGCCGGTGTAGGGGGGGTAGGAAACCCGCACCTGAAAATCACGCAGATTAGGCCGTTCCAGCACCGTGAGCTGGTATTCGGGCGACGAAAACCCGGCGCCTTCGAGTTGAAACCGCACCGGCCCTTGCGGCTGCTCGAAGGTGTATTGAAACTGGTCGGCCCGCCCGCCGGCCTTGCGCAAAGTCCGCTCGGCGCCGCCGTAGCGAATCTTCACCGCCGCCGGTAGGGCCTGCCCGCTTACCCCCACGTCCAAGGTGAAGTCCTCGCCCCGAAACGCCGTCAAGGTCTTGTTTTTCAACTCAAACTCAAACGGCGCGGGCGGCGCAAACGCCTGCCGGTAGTGCAGGATGCGCCCCGTGCCCTGCACCAGCAAGGCCGGATACACCACCGCGATGCCCAGCACGGCCAGCAGCGGCACGGCCGCGTACTTCCACAGCGGCCGGCTCTGCTGCTTGATGCTGATGCCCTCGGCAAACGAAAACCCGCTCAGCTGCGCCGCCCGCTGCTCCAGGCTCGCCGCAATCAGGGCGTTGTCGCGGGCCTGCCCTTGCAGCTGCAAGGCGTTGAGCAGCCGGTCTTGCACCTCGGGAAAGAGCTGCCCGACCTGCCGGGCGGCCTGCTCGTCGCTCAGCAGCCGCCGCAGGTTGGTGAGCGCGGCCAGTGGTTGCCATATCCAGCGCCCGAACGCATACACGCTCAGCCCGATAAAGCCGAACAGGAGCCCGCCCCGCACCCAGGTCGGCAGGTAGAGGAAATACTCCAGCAGGTTGAGCACCACGAACAAGCTCAGCAGCAATCCGCCCGCCACGAGCCCGCCGCGCACCAGCAGGTTCAGGTAAAACTTGCGCTTAAACGCTTCCAGCTCGCCCCGCACCCGCGCCAGGGCCGAGGGGCCTTGCATCTCGATTACTGCCATAGGCTAGCAAGTTAAGCCAGCCGGTAAAAAGTTTCCGGGGGGGTAGGGGAGGGGTAGGAAGTTATTCACGGCGTCAAATTTTGTTACCTCATGTGATGACGTTGAAATCTCGGTTTTTTTGTGCATCTTTATAGTCATCCAGCCGGTACTACGGCGGCCGGCTGGGTCGCTCCGCTATGGACGATGAAAGAAACAGCTTTTGGAATCGCCAAACGCTGAGTAATAAACAATGACTATGACTATGACTATGACGATGCTGATGTGTGGAAGTTAACCGCGCCCAACGCAGTAATGTCACCCTTTAAACGCGGCTCTTCGGAGCCATCCAAGCCTCAGTGGACCATCGGTTCCATTTTTCAATTCTTCGCCGCGGCTGCCTACTTGTGGGAGTTTGCTGAGAAACGTTTTACAACAGCTTCTTTGGTTGAAGCCATTGAGTTGATAAGGTCTTTAGTACAACGTTGACCAACCACAAAAAAGCCCGACCTATTAGATCGGGCTTTTTTGTGGTTGGTCAAATGGCTAAACATTTTGCTCAACTACTACCTCACCGTAGTAATTACATGTACAGGCTACATAACATAAAACTCTACTAGTTTTTCTGGATTGTCTAAGTGAAAAGCCAGCTTAGATATTCGCTGATTTAACATGAATAAGCTACAAGCATATGGCTCATCACTCTTGAAATCATAGTTGTATCTTGAGTGGGGCCAGCGCATTTGCATAGCAGTCATGTCAATACTCCTCGCGTTAGTTTGAGTAGGCACAGTTGCCAACACTATCCTATTTCCTTGTGCGCCATACATGTCAAACATATTCTCATCGCTTAACAGATTGAGAAGCGCCGCCTCATTATGGCGAACTTCTACTTGACCTAAACCCTGATAACCTAGACCATTCTCTTCTAAGGTTATGGTTATTATGCTAGACGCTCTGCCCGACTTGATCTTCTGACCACTCATCCAGACCTCGAAGCGGGCAGGCGCGAAGCGTATGTCTCTCCAAACTACCTCTTGGTCGGGGTAACGGTCATATTCTGGCTCCATGCTATTTTATGGGTTTATAAGCGTAAAAGATGGCCAAATATAGGAGAGGTTTCCAACTGCATCTATAGCAGCAGTAATGCAGCCAAATGTACTTACATTGTACGTACATTCGCTTCTATGACCACGCGCCTGATTCGGGTCGGCAATTCCCAGGGGATAGTGCTGCCCAAGAAGCTCCTGCAACAGTATCAACTCACCGGCGAGGTGGACCTGCTGCCCACGCCCGAGGGCCTGCTCATCAAGCTCGTGGCAAAGCCCCGCCGCCAGGGCTGGGACGCGCAGTTTCAACAGGCCTTGGCCCAGGATCCAGCCCCGGAAGGCGAGCTACTGGAAGGCTTTACCGACGACGCTTTTGAGGAAACGGAGTAGCAGTGGTAGCGGTGCAGCGCGTCGAGGTGTGGCTCCTCAACCTCGACCCGACCCAGGGCAGCGAAATCAACAAGACCCGCCCCTGCGTGGTGCTCCCGCCCGACGAGATGAACCGCTACCTGCGCACGGTCACGATTGCGGCCCTGACCAGCACCCGGCGCGCCTACCCCCCACGGGTAGATTGCCCCTTCCAAGGCAAGGAAGGGCAGGTCGCGCTCGACCATATCCGCTCGGTTGATAAAACCCGCCTGGTGCGTCGCCTGGGCGTATTGCCCGACGCCACGGCGCAAGCCGTTTGTGACCGGCTACAGGAGTTGTTTCAATACTAAAAGCTTGCGACTTGCGCCCATAACCGCCACGCCCGCTACTTTCGCCAGGAACCGGCGCGGGGTGAGGCGTCCGCGTCGGCAGGGGGGGCGTCCGCGCTGGGAGGGGGGTAGGGGGTGGGGCGGGACGTGGCGGCTTACCGCGCCGTCTGCTCCCGGTCCGAAGATGAAGCGTCCATTACCGTAGCTGCCAGCGGCTGGCAAGGGAAGCCGGGCAGTAAAAAGTTTCCGGGGGGTAGGGAAGAGGCCGGTGGATAAGCTAAGTATAACTCTTGTTATGTTGAAGGACATAACTAAGACGAAAGGGAGGATCAATACCTTGCTGCTACATCCAAAACTCTGTTTGTGTCCCCCCATGAAAAGTATTGGCTTTGGCGTTTACAAAACTCGTCACCTTAGGCCCTTTCGTAGACGGTGAATGGTAAACGAGTTTCTTAAACTCCTCCGGCACTACAACTGCCGGTTGACCACTAGGTGCCGGGCTAATTCCTGACGTTTAGCGAAAGGAGCGGATGCTCGAACGACCTCCTCCTTTAGTTTTTCAATGGGACAGACCGGGGGATATCCCGGGCGCGGATTAGGATGGCGTCAACGGGGCGTCCGCGACGAAAGGCAACGGTGTCTATTTTCACGGCCCACACCGACGCCGTGCGCGGTGGAGCGGCGGCCCTTTTTGGATGAGAGACTCCTTTCCCCAGGGGGGTGTTAGGTGCAGGAGTTGGCGTTGTTTGGGCGGCAGCAGGACCGCATAGGGCCACTAGCGTCATGCCAAGTAGGAAAAGGGGGTCGGGTTTCATAACCAGGGAAAAGGTGAAAGGGTGAAGATACTGACTATGAGCTGTATTGACGTTCATTCAAACGGTGCTTTAAGCACCCACCGTCTTTCGGATAGGGTTCGATAAAATCTCATTATTGGTATTAAAGTGCTGATTTATAGAGTATGAAATCGACATAGCCAAGCATGTGTACAAGGTAAGGAAGGGCAGGCCGCGCCTCACCATATCTGGTCGATGGACAAAACTCCCTTGGCGCGCCGCTTGGACGTAGTGTCATACACTACGCCCAAGCCGTCTGTTATTGGCTACAGGAGCTGTTTCAATACTGACACTTACTACTCGTGGCCTTAGCGCCCGCTACACCGTCGGGCTGCGGGCATCCGCGCCGGTAGGGGGTAGGGGCTGTAAATCACAATCCGATTCGGTCAACTTCCTATCAACTCCACCCAGGCCGGGCAGTGGTCGGAATGCACCACGTCCGGCAACAGCCCGGCCGCCTGCACCCGTTTGCGCAACTGCTCATCGACCAGCACGTGGTCGAGGCGCCAGCCCACGTTGCGGCGGCGCGAGCCGGCGCGGTAGCTCCACCAGGAGTAGTGGCCGGCGGCTTCGGTGCCCACGTGGTGCCGGAACGAGTCGAAGTAGCCGTCGGCGAGCAGGTCGCGGAACCACTGCCGCTCCTCGGGGGTGTAGCCGGGGCTCTTTTGGTTGGCTTTGGGATTGTGTAGGTCCAGGGGCGTCTGGCAGCAGTTGAAGTCGCCGACGATGATGAGCGGCGCCTGGCCGGGCTGGGCCCGGAGCTGGGCCACGTAGCGCCGGAAGAAGTGCAGCCACTGCACCTTGAAGGCCTGCCGCTCCGGCCCGCTCGTGCCGGAGGGCATGTAGGTGTTCAGCACCGAGAAGCCGTCGAAGTCGAGTCGCAGCACCCGGCCTTCATCGTCGTAGAGCGGTTTGCCGCAGCCTTCGGCCACGCGCCGGGGTAGGGTTTTGGTGAACGTGGCGACGCCGCTGTAGCCGGGCTTGCGGGCCGGGTGCAGGTAGCAGTGGTAGCCCAGCTGCTCAAAGCCTGATACATCAAGCGGGGCGGTGCCGGCCTTGATTTCCTGCACGCAGAAAATGTCGGGTCGGGCCTCGGCCAGCCAGTCGAGCAAGCCCTTGCTTAGGGCCGAGCGTAGGCCGTTGAGGTTGTAAGAGACGATTTTCACGGGGTTAGATAAGGCTACTAGAACGTCATGCAGAGCGCAGCGAAGCATCTCGCTCGTGGCAGTAGTCAATAATTAACAACGATTAGATTACTACCCCCGCGAGATGCTTCGCTGCGCGCTGCATGACGTTCTTACTATTATGCTTCTGCCATCTCACTCCGCGTCGGCGGCGTCGAAATACTCCAGGATGTGCCATTTCAGCATTCGCTCCTGCTCTTTCAGAAACGCGAACGGCACCGGACGCAGCAGCTTGTAATGGGGCCAGCCGTCGGCGTCCACGCTTTCCAGCTCGTAGTGGCCGCTGAGGCTGAAGAGCTTGCAGGTCGCGATGTGCATCAAATCCTGCTTCTGCTCTTTGGTGAATGTGGCCACGCCCTGGCCCAGCTCCTGCACGCCGATGAGCAGCAGCAGCGCGTTGAGGTCGGGGCGGCGGCTGAAACGCGTTTCCATTTCAGCCATCAGCGTTTCCCAGCGGGCCTCGAAGTCGGCTTCGCTCTCGTTGGCGCCGTCGGGGGGGGTAGGGATTTCCTGGTCGCTCATGCGCCGGTCGTTTCGGTGGAGGTGGCCGACGAGGCGATGCCGTGAGCGGCCTGCTCGTGGCGCTGCTGAGCCGCGTCAGCAGCCTGGCGGGGGGTAGGAATTCCGGCGGCAGGTGGTGCCGTGTAGCCGGGCTCCAGCTTCAGTGCCTCCCAATACTCGACGGCGCGGCGGAAGTGCGGGATGACGATGCTGCCGCCGATGAGGTTGGCGATGGCGAAGACCTCGTAGATTTCCTCGTCATTAAGGCCCTCCTCCTGGCACTTGCCCAAGTGATACTTGATGCAGTCGTCGCAGCGCAAGACCATCGAGCAGGCCAGGCCGAGCATTTCCTTGATTTTCACATCCAGGGCGCCGGCCTGGTAGGTGTTGGTGTCGAGATTAAAAAAGCGCTTGATGACTTTGTTGTCGGCGGCGAGAATCTGCTCGTTCATCCGCTGGCGGTAGTCGTTAAATTCGGTTACGAGGGACATTATTTTAGTTAGCAATTAATAGTGAGCAATTAACAACTCAGGGGAAATTATAGCGCGGTAAAAAAGCTCCGGCCCGGCATTTCTCCCGAACCCCGAAGTTAAGCACGCGCCTTCCGGCGCCGGGCGCTACCTTGCCGCATTCCCTACCCCCCTTGGCTGACTGAACTGCCTGGAGGCCTTGCCTACCAGGCTCACCAGCGCATCGCTTTATTATCTCAACAATGCTGCGCGACCTGCTCCCCGACTTCCTGAGCCTGCTGTTTCCCAGCGTGTGCCTGGCCTGCGGGCAGAGTTTGCGGCGCGGCGAGCGGCACTTGTGCACCGGCTGCCGGGCCGAGCTGCCCTACACGGATTTTCACCTGCTGCCGCCCGCCGACAGCCCGCTGGGCCGGCGCTTCTGGGGCAAGCTGCCCGTGCAGTACGCGCTGAGCTACCTGCGCTTCGTGCAGCACGGGCGGGTGCAGCAGCTCTTGCACCAGCTTAAGTATCAGGGGCAGCAGGAAGTAGGCGTGGCGCTGGGCGAGCTATACGGCGCCGAGCTGGCCGGCAGCGGCTTCACCCGGCAGTTTGATGTTATCGTGCCCGTGCCGCTGCACCGCCGCAAGCTGGCGCGCCGCGGCTACAACCAGGCCGCTGCTTTCGCCGAAGGTCTTGGTACCGGCCTCGCGCTGCCTCACCGCGCCGATGCCCTGCGCCGTACCGAGCACACCGCTTCCCAAACCCGAAAGAGTCGTGCTCAGCGCTGGCAGAACGTGGCTACGGTATTTGAAACGGCCGAGCCAACTCAAATAAGCGGCCACCGGGTGCTGCTGGTCGATGACGTGCTCACAACTGGCGCCACCCTCGAAGCCTGCGGCTTGGCGCTGCTGGCAGCCGGCGCAGCAGAAGTAAGCATTGCCACTATTGCCTGCGCCGATAAATAATATCTGGACCACGGATTCAGGCAAATTTTTCGGATTAATCGGGTCTTGGGGACGATTCTGCTCTGCCGGCTCCAAATCCCTACCCCCCTGGAAAGCAAAAAGGCCACTCAAATGAGTGGCCTTTCTTAATTATTTAATCCGAGGATAAAGTCGTCCCTAAAATCCGATTAATCCGAAAATCCGTGGTCCAGATATTACTTGTTCGAGCCGGCGTTAATCATCGCGCAGCGGAAACCGATGGTGGCCGTAGCCGAGTCTTCGGCCATGAAGCGGCGGGTGCCGGGCGAGAGGTAGTATGCTACGTCGCGCCACGAGCCACCCTTGAACACGCGCACGTGGTCGTCAATCAGGCTCTGGTAACCTTTCTTGTCGTACTTGTCGGCGGGGTCCTGCACGCCGTTGCGGCGGAAGGGGTTGAGGTCTTCCACGTCCTGGAAGGAGAGCGGGCGGTACACGTCCTGCACCCACTCATTCACGTTGCCGGCCATGTTGTAGAGGCCGTAGTCGTTGGGGGGGTAGGCGTACACCTGCTCAGTAATCATAGCGCCGTCGTTCAGGCTGCCGGCAATGCCGGCGTAGTCGCCGCGGCCCCGTTTAAAGTTGGCCAGGAACTGACCCATCTTGCGGCCGTAGGCATTGCGGGTCGAGTTGCCGTCCCAGGGGTAGATGCGCTTTACTTCCTGGTTTTCGTTGCCTACTTCCTGGGCACCGACGAGGGCCTGCGCGGCGTATTCCCATTCGGCCTCGGTAGGCAGGCGGTAGTTGGGCAGCACGTTGCCATTCTCGATGGCAACGCGGTTTTTGCTGTCGCCCACGCCCGCGTTGCCACCTTCAGCGGCGGCATCAGCTTTTTTCTTGCGGCCAAACAAGCCACCACCCTTTTTACTGCCACCATTATCGCTGCCGTTCGCTAAGCTGGCATTCACAACTGAAGTGCGCCAAGTGCAATAGTCATCAGCTTGCAGCCAGCTCACGCCCACAACCGGGAAGTAGCGGAAGCCGGGATAGCGCAGGTAATAGTCAACGTAAGGGTCGTTGAACGACAAGTCGCGGGCCCACACCGTGGTGTCGGGCAAAGCCGCCTTGTAGAATTCCTCGGTCGAGTCGGTGCGGATGAAGTGCAGGTATTCGAGCCAGTGAATGTTGGCCACTTCCGCTTCGTCCATGTAAAACGAGGCAATCGTGACCGTGCGCTCCAGGTTGTCGTGCATGTTGGTCACGTCCTCTTCCTGCGATCCCAAAACGGTACGGCCACCTTCGATAAATACCAGTCCGGGGCCATTGGGGGTGCCTTTGTACGAGGCGACCGTCATGCCTTTCTCGGTGTTATATTCCAGATTAGTAGTGGAACTATACTTACCGGGATTAGCCGCCGTCCGGGGTCCTTTATTACAACTTGCCAGGGCAACAGTGCCCAGCAGGGCCAGGCGCACACATTTATAAAAGTTCATAGCAGAGTGAAATTTCGCTGAAGGCTACGGGGGTTAGATTAGGTAATGAAGACGCAATAATACAAAATTTCGGTAATAAATCAGTAGGCCGGAAAAGGAGCGACCGGATAAGCGCGCCGCCGCAACCGGCGGTAGGCGCTGTCCAATTGGTCGAAACTAAACAGATTCAAGGTTAGTTCGTGTGCGCCGCCGAGGTCAGCGCTCAGCGCAGTCAGCCCCGCATCGTAGCAATAGCCGAGCCGAAATGCGCCCACGCCTACCCCCACCGTGAAGGTCAGCACCTGCTGGCGCTCAACGCCACTGCCCGCACCAATATTGCGGTAGCCCGCGCCAATTGTGAGCGGCGCCACGGTGGCGTAGGCGCCCATCTCGCTGCGCGAAGAGCCACCCTGCCGGGTGTAGCTGGCCGTGGGCGTGACACTTATTTCCGTCACGGACGGGCTGCGCGGGCCGGGGCTGGGCCGCCGCAAAAACAGCTTGTAGCCGCCGCTGACGCTGAAGCGGGGGGGCAACTCGCTCTGAGTGCGAAAGCCCAGGCTGGGCCGGTTGAGGTGATGGGCGGCCACGCTCAGCCAGGCCTGTCCGGTGTAGAGCACGATGCCCGGATTAACCGAAAAATAATTGACGGGCACGAAGCTCAGCGGCTCAGCCGATGGGCCGGTGGTGGTGCCATCGGCGCTGAGTTGGTCGCCAAAAACGAGGTTGTCGTAGCCCACGCGCTGGCGGCCGTAGCTCAACCCCAGGCCGCCGCTCAGGGCCAGGGCCGAAGTGAGCCGGCGATGGTAGGCGTACAGGGCGCTGATTTCCAGCCGGGTGTAGCCGATTTCCCCGGCCCGGTCTTGGGTGAGCACCAGGCCCAGGGCGTGGTGCAGGCCGCGGGTGGGCAGGCGCAGGTCGCCGGCCAGCTGCGTGGTGGTGAACGAGCCGGCCAGGGTCGGAAACTGGTTGCGGAAAGCCAGCGTTACGCTGTAGTCGTCGAGCAGGCCGGCAAAGGCTGGATTGGTGTGCAGACGCGTAGCGCCAGGCTGGGAAAAGTACACATCCTGCGCCCGCGCGCCGGCTGGGCTCAGCGGCAGCAGCGTGCTCAGCAGCAGAGCGGCCTTTGGAAACAAATTTGAAAGCATGGGCGAGCAATAACGGGAGCGGGCCGCGTTTTGGTGCGCGGAGGGGGGTAGGGAATGCAGGAGTAGGGGAACAAGAAACATCATGCTGAGCAACGCGAAGCATCTTGCCCGTCACTAATCAGAAGGCGGAATGATTAGATTACTTCCCCTGGCAAGATGCTTCGCGTTGCTCAGCATGATGTTTCTTGTTCCCCTACTCCTGCATTCCCTACCCCCCTCCCGGTACCTACCGGTCCGTTCTAACTTTGACCCTTCCACGCAAATTTCCGACTTATGATGCGTAAGATTCTGCTGGGCCTTTTAGCGGTCGTGGTCGTGCTGATGGCGGCGGCCGTGGCGGCGCCCTTCCTGTTTAAAGACAAGTTGCGGGCCCTGGCCGACCGCCAGATAGCTCAGCGCCTGCGCGCGCAGGTGCAGTATGACCCGAATAGCATTGACGTAAGCCTGCTGCGCTCGTTCCCGGAATTAACGGTGAGTTTGCGCGAGCTGCGCATTATCGGGCAGGACTCGTTTCGGCGCGACACGCTGGCCTACCTGCCGGCCGTGCGCGTGGGGCTCGACGTGATGAGCGTGGTGCGCGGTGGCGCGGTGGACGTGAACAGCATCGCCCTCGACCGGCCCGACATTCAACTAAAAGTGCTGAAAAGCGGGCGCTCGAACTGGGACATCGTGGTTTCGGATTCGACGGCTGCCGCCAAGGGGCAGGACACGAGCCAGGTGCAGCTGGCCATCCGCGGCTGGAACGTGACCGATGGCCACCTGCGCTACGAAGACCTGGGAATGCCTTTCCTGATGCGGGCGCGCGGCGTGCAGCACAGCGGCCGGGGCGACTTCGCCCGCAACGTGTTTGATATGACCTCCCAAACCACGGCTGACAGCCTGAGCATGACTTACGGCGGCGTGGCTTATGTAAGCGACAAGCGCCTGACCGCCGACGTGACAATGGCTATGGATTTGAACCGGAATCTGTATACGTTCAAGAATAACCAAATCAGGCTCAACGACTTTCCGTTCAGCTTCGCGGGTGCCATCGGGCTGCCCAATGAGAAGGACATTACCTATGATTTGACGTTCAAGGCGCTGGAAACCGATTTCAAGAACATCCTGAGCCTGGTGCCGGGCGTGTTTACCGAGCGGTTCAAGAATATTCAAACCAGCGGCAAGGTGGCGTTCGATGGCTACTACAAGGGCACGCAAAACGCGCTGCGAATGCCGGGCTACGGTGTTAATCTGATGGTGAACAACGGCGAATTCAAGTACCCGGATTTGCCGCAGGCGGCGCGCAACATCAACGTGAAAATGCGGGTCGACAACCCCTCGGGCTTCACCAACAACGTGAAAGTCAACGTCGAGCGGTTTCACCTTGACCTGGGCCCTAACCCGGTGGACGGCAGCGTGACTATCGACGGGCTGGAGCCGATGAAAGTGAACGGCCAGGTGAAAGCCAACGTGAATCTGGCTGAAGCGCTGAAGGTGTATCCAGTGCCGGATTTGGCGATGCGCGGGCAGTTTTTCGTGGATGCGACGGCCAACGGCACCTATTCCAAAACGCAGATGCCGGTCGTGAACGCGGCCATCCGCCTCACCAACGGCTACGTGAAATCGGCCAAATTTCCGGCGCCGCTGGAAAACGTGAACCTGAGCGGCACCGTCGTCAACCGCACCGGGCAGGTAAACGACACGCGGGTAGACTTGCCGCAGTTTGCCATGACGCTCGACGGCGAGCCGCTGCAAGGCCGCCTTACGGCCCAGAACCTGAACGCGCCGGTCTTCGACACGGATGTGCGCGGCACGATAGACCTGACTAAAATCACGAAGATTTTCCCGCTGGAAGGCATGACCGTGACCGGGCGGGTGAGCGGCAACGTGGCCGCCGCCGGCAACATGGCCGACGTGGAGGCCGGCCGCTACCAGAACGTGCGCGCCAGCGGCACCGTGACGGCTAACAACGTGACCTACAAATCGAAAGACCTGCCGCAGGGCGTGCGCATCAGCCGTGGCACCGCCACGTTCAACAACAATCAGATTGCCGTGCAGAGCCTGCAAGGCACGGCCGGCTCGTCGGATTTCACGGCCAATGGCACCGTCAGCAACTACCTGGGCTACCTTTTCACGCCCGGCCAGCCGCTGCGCGGCAACCTGAACGTGAATGCCAACCGCTTCAACCTCAACGAGTGGATGGTGGACGAGGTAAGCGGTCAGGCCCGCCCTACCCCCTCCAAAGCGACCGGCGTGCTCGAAGTACCCAAGTTCTTCGACCTGACCCTGAACAGCACCGTGGGCCAGGTCATTTACGACAATCTAAACCTGACCAATGCCAGGGGCGCCGTGGTAGTACGCGACCAGACCGCCACACTGCAAAACCTGGCCTTCAACACGTTGGGCGGCAGCTTCACGACCACGGGCAGCTATTCGAGCAAGGATTTGGCGCACCCGAAATTCAGCCTGGGCTTGAAGATTGATGACTTGAATTTTCAGAACGCCTTCCAGGCCTTCAACACCATCAAGGCGCTGGTGCCGCTGGCAGGGCGGGTGGAGGGCGTTTTCAACACCTCGTTCAACGTGAGCGGCGAGATGCTGCCCGACATGCGGCCCAACCTGAACTCCCTCACCGGGCGCGGCGTGTTTGATATCGTGAAGGCGGCAGTGCTGAAATCGGAGGTGCTGGGCAAGATTTCCGCGCTGACGACGCTGCCCGAACTGAAAGATTTGGTGGTCGTGAACAAGGCCATCAGCACCGAGCTGGTGAACGGCAACTTTATTGTCAAGCCCTTTGACCTGACCATTGGCGACGTGAAGATGACCATCGGCGGCTCCAACTCGGTGGCCGGCGCGCTGGCCTACGTCACGGCCCTGAACGTGCCGACGGGCCGCCTCGGCTCGGCCCTCACCGGCCAGCTCACGCGGCTGACCGGCGTGCGCGACATTCAGGGCGCCGAGCGCGTCACGCTGGGTCTCAACATCGGGGGCAGCGTGACCAGCCCCAGCGTGAAGCTGACCAGCGGCAGCGTGAAAGACCAGGCCAAGACCTTGGTAACTAATGTGGTAAAAACGAAGCTCACGAATACGCTGCTGGATTTGGCCACGAAAAACAAGGCCAGAAACGACAGCACGCAGCAGAGCGCCGCCGCCACGCAGCAGGAAACTGAAGAGCGCCTGCGCCTGGAGCTGGAACGACGACGCCTCGAAGCCGAAGCCAAGGCCCGGCAGAAAGTTGGGCAGGGCATCAACGCCGGCCTGGACCGGCTCTTCGGCAAGCCCAAGCCAAAAGCCCCTACCCCCCCTCCTGCGCCCGAACCCGCCGAAGCGCCAGCGCCGGCCGATACAGCGAAGGCGGGCGGGTAGGGAGTAGCGCGGACTTTGTAGTCCGCGAGTCAGGGGGTAGGGGCGGCTGTTCGGGTCGCGGACTACAAAGTCCGCGCTACTCGCCCGCGCATGAGCGAGTGGCTGCTTGTTGGAGTGGTCCTATATTTGACAAGACAATGGCCTGACAACCTGTGAGTTGTCAGGCCATTTTATATTTCAACTTTTCCTCCGCCCCGTCCCATTTTTATGAAGATTACTCGTTTACTACCCCTGACTGCCGCTGCTGCCCTGGCGCTGGCTGGCTGCTCGAAAGAAAAAGAAAGTGACAGCACTAGCTCGAAGCTGGAAGTGCGGCTGACCGACGCACCGGGCGACTTTCAGAGCGTGGTGCTGGATGTGCGCCAAATTGAGGTGCACTTGAAAGAAGAAAAAGACGCTGATGGCTGGAAAACGCTGGGCTTCACGCCCCAGGCCATCAATGTGCTCGACTACGTGAATGGTAAATCGGCGCTGCTGGTGAGCGAGGACTTCGCCGCCGGTGATCTGAAGGAAATCCGCCTGATTCTGGGTCCCGACAGCTACATCACCAACCGCGACGGCCAGCGCTACGAGCTGAAGACGCCCAGCGGCCAAAGCTCGGGCGTGAAGCTGGCCAAAGCCACGCTGCGCCAGCGCGAGACGTTCCAGCTGCTGCTCGACTTCGACGTGGCCAAGTCCATCGTGGAGCGCGGCAACTGGAAGCCCGGCAACGACAAAAAAGAGCGCTACCTGCTCAAGCCGGTTATCCGGGTGGTGGCCCAGGACTTGCGCGGCGGCCTGCGCGGCACGGTGGTGCCCGTGGCGGCGCGCCCGCAGGTGCTGGCCATTCGCTCGTCCGTCACCGGGCCCGACACGGTGAGCACGTCGGCCGATGCGGCTGGCGCTTACCAGCTGAGTGGGTTGCCCAACGGCACCTACCGGGTCGAGTTTTTCCCGAGCACGATGGCCCCCGCCGGCCAGGCCGCCTACCACTTCGAAGCCCGCACCGGTGTCGTGGTCGCCAACGACCAGATTACCGACCTGCCGCAGGTGAGCGTGCAGTAAGCATTGGCCGCTTGACTATACAAAAAGCCTCTCCCAACGCTGGGAGAGGCTTTTTTGTGATAAGGCAACGCCGCCGCCGGGGTGCTACAAACTGGGCACGGCCGCCGCATCAAGCTGGCGACAATAGGTGATGAAGTCGGTATTAACGGGCTCGATGCCGGCCTCGCGCAAGCGAGTAGCGACCTGCCCGCGGTGATAGCTGGCGTGCACCACGGCGTGGGTTAGCACGTCGGACACGCCGCTGTCGTAGGCATCGCCGAGGGTGTTGGTGTACTGAATGCGGCGGTGCAGCTCGGTGTCGTCGGCCGTGGCCATGATATCGCGCAGGCGTCCGGAAGTTTGCTCATGCCAGTGGTGCAGGCCGGCCAAATCATGCTCCTGCCACACCTTCACGGGGCTTGGGGTGCCACCGAGGCGGGCAATCCAGATGGCCTGGGCATTGAGTACGTGGCTGAACAGGCGCAGGGCGTTGGCGGGCAGCTCGCGGCCAGCTGTGGCGCTCTCGTCGAGGCGGGCCAGCAGCGTTTCGTTGGCCCACACATTGAAAGCACCGAGCTTTTCGATGGTATTTACCATTTTGGGAGTTATGAGTTATAAATTAGGAGCTATGAATTAATGGTTGTGAATTTTGAGCATCATAATTAGTCAGCTCATAACTCCTAATTTATAACTCATAGCCTTTTCACCGTGGGTCCTGCCAGACGAGCTTTTCGTCGGTTTTGTTTTTGTCAAAGTTCGGGCATTTGCCGTCGCCTTTGCCCGTGAGGCCGCCGTCGGGCTGGCAGAGCACCCGGCCGCGGGTGTCGAACACGTAAGAAGGCTGGTCGCAGCAGGGCGCCGACTGGTAATACACCGTCTGGCCCTGGTACTGATAGCTGAGAATGCGCGTAATCGGGTTGCGCTTGCGCTCAGCCAGCACGCCCTGAATGCGGCGCTGCAGCCAGCCGGGGCGGGCCGTCGTGTCTGATTCGGCCACGCGGGCGGGCACGGGGTCCACGGTGTTGGCGCTGGTCGGGGCGGGCGTCGAGTTGCCGGCCACGTTGGGGCTGTCGGGCGGCGTGGTGGGCGTATTCACGGCCAGGGGCTGGCTGCACGCGCCGGCCGCCAACAGTGAAGCCAGCAGAAGATGGGAAGAACGCACGGGGGTAGGAAGCTAAGAGACAGAGGTGGCAGATGCTTACGCGCGGCTGCCGGGCAGGTTGGTGGCTGATTGGAATACCGTGCCGGCGCATCGCCGCGCTTTGATTGCGGGTTTTAGGTTCTGGCGCTCGGCTCAAGGCAGTTTTCTGGGTACGTCTGGGCTAATTTCACTACCCCCCTGGCGGCGGGCAAAGTGAACGAGGCTGGGCAGGGTCTAGCAACGTCAACTGCTCGGATTGACATCGGGCAAAGCGGCCGCCGCTCTCAACTCGACTATAACGCCCGCCCGCTGCTTACCGTTGAACTGATGTACGCTTTGCTGTTAGCTACGTGATGAGCTGATAAGTAAGGCCAGCCAGCATCTTGGCGGGACTAGAGCTAAAGCAAAGAAACCAAGAGCCACTATAGCCTTTGTGGTGGCCGGCAACTTCCAAGTCGGACACTGCGCGAGCCTTGGCGCCGCCAGGGACGCAGTCCGGAATCAATAGCACGAGAAACGCTTCACTAACCCGTCAACCAACCACTGCACTACCATGAACGAAGAAAATAAAATCAGTCGGCGCCAGATAATCAACGGTTTGGGCGCGAGCCTGGCTGCCGCGGCCGTGGGGCCGGTGCTCTCGGCTCAGGGCGCCCCCACCTCAGTAGAATCGGCGCCCGCACCCCTACAGGACCCGACCACCAAGTACCCCCGGCCGCCATTTAAAAGCCAGTCGCAGCCCTGGCCAGGCCTGGCTAGTCAGATGGACCCGCGCCCCGACCACGGCGAAACCAGCTACAAAGGCTCGGGCCGGCTGGCGGGCCGCAAAGCCCTGATTACCGGGGGCGACTCGGGCATGGGCCGCGCCGCGGCCATTGCCTACGCGCGGGAAGGCGCCGACGTGGCCATCAACTACCTGCCGGCCGAGGAGGCCGATGCCAAGGAAGTTATTGCCCTCATTAAGAAGGAAGGCCGCAAGGCCATTGCCATTCCGGGCGACCTGCGCGACGAGGCCTTTTGCCAGCGGCTGGTGGCTGAGGCCGTGCGCCAGCTGGGCGGGCTCGATATTGTGGTCAGCAACGCGGCGCGCCAGCAAACGCACAAGTCTATTCTCGATATCTCCACCGAGCAGTTTGACTGGACGATGAAGACCAACATCTACGCGCCCTTCTGGATTATCAAGGCGGCGCTGCCACACCTGCCGCCCGGCTCGGCCATCATCGGTACCACGTCGGAACAAGCTACTGACCCTTCCGAGGACCTATACGACTACGCCCAGACCAAGGCGGCAACCAGCAACTTCGTCCGCTCGCTGGCCAAACAGCTCGCCCCGAAGGGCATTCGGGTGAATGGCGTGGCGCCGGGCCCCATCTGGACGCCGTTGCAAGTAAGCGGCGGCGCCACCCAGGAAAAACTGAAGAAATTTGGCGGCGACACCCCAATGGCCCGGCCCGGTCAGCCGGTGGAATTAGCGTCTATCTACGTGCAACTGGCCGCCAGCGACGCCAGCTACGCCACGGGCCAAGTGTATGGCGCAGCGGGCGGGAAGGGAATACCGTAAGATAAGGCAGGTGCTGAGCTGGTTAGGTAGCGCCGCCTTTACCGACCAGCTGCCTTTGCTAGCTATAAGAAGGCACGAGTAAGCCCAACCCCAAGCGACTTCATAAACTGAGTTGTTTGGGGTTGGGCTTACGCTTGCTTTATCTTTTGCTGTTTGAGGGGGTAGGGCACGGTAGATTGCCCAAGCACCGCTGCTAAAATAACCCCACTACCCGTTCGCCGAACACAATCAGCCCCACTACGGCCGCGCCGGCCGCAGCCAGCAGCACACCGGCGGCGGCCACGTCTTTGGCCTTGCCGGCCAGCGGGTGGTAGGCGGGCGAGACGAGGTCGGTCAGGGCTTCGATGGCGGTGTTGAACAGCTCGGCGCTCCAGACGCCAGCGATGGCCAGCGCCACCAGGGCCCACTCCACGTGGCTCAGCTCCAGGTAAAAGCCCAGCCCCACCACCAGCACCGTAGCGCCGGCGTGAAAGCGCAAATGCAGCTCGGAGCGCAGCGCGGCCAGCACTCCGCGCCAGGCGTACTGAAACGAAGCCGCCCGGCGGCGCAAAACGCCCAGCCGGCGCGGCGGCGGGCCACCGTCGGCGCCGGCCGGCGGGGTTGCCGGCGAGAGGGGGGGTAGGGGATTAGCCACGGGCATCGAACTCGGCGAAAACGGTGCGGCCCAGCTCGGTCCACTCCGGCCGCAGGATACTAAAGATAACCGTGTCGCGCCGCCGGCCGCCCTGCGTGGGGCGGTGGCTGCGCAGGGTGCCTTCTTCGGTAGCGCCCATGCGGCGCATGGCCTGCTGCGACTTATGGTTGCGGGCATCGGTTTCCAGCTCGACCCGCTCGCAGCCCAACTCCTCGAAGGCGTAGCTCAGCAGCAGGTGCTTGGCCGCCCGGTTGAGGCCCGTGCGCTGAAACGCGCTTCCCACCCAGGTATAGCCGATGCTCAGGCGCTGGTCTTCGGCCACCATATTATAATAGCTCGTGCTGCCGGCCAGCTGCCCGGTGCGCCGGTCGATGATAACGAAAGGGTAGCGTTGCTGCTGCTGCCGGCCTTGCAGGGCGGCGGCCAGGTAGGCGGCTAGGCTCACGGCGTCGTCGCCGCGGGTCAGGATGTGTTCCCACAAATTCGGGTCGAAGGCGACGGATTTGAGCGCTTCAAAATCACTGGCTTCGAGGGGCCGCAGCCGCGCGCGGCTGTTTTCTAAAACGACGGGCGTGGTGAACTCCATAGGCCCGCAAAGAAACGGTGAGATAGTGGGATGGGGCAATAGTGTCGTTCAACGACACTATTGCCCCATCCCACTATCTCACTGCTAGTGCGCGGCCAGTTCCACTTTGCCCACCTGCTTGACCTTCTTCACCAGCAGAATGAGGGGTAGGCAGCCCAGGAAAAAGATGCCCAGCATGGTGAAGGTTTGGGCATAGGTGATGAGCGAAGTTTGCTTGAGCAGCAGGCCTTCGAGGCCGGCGTAGGCCTGCTGCTGGGCCAGGGCCAGGGGGTAGCCTTTGGCCAGGAAGTTCTGGGTGAAGGCTTGCAGGCGCTGCCCGGTTTCAGGGTCGTAAAGCGAGATGTTGGGCAGCTGGGCGGCGCGGTTGAGGGCGTTGCTGCGCTCAATGTAGGTGCCGACGATGGCCACGCCGAACGAGCCGCCGAGCTGCCGAATCATGCTGGTCAGGCCCGCCGCCTGCCCCGCATCCTTGCCCTGCAAGCCGGCCAGGGACATGGTGGTGATGGGCAGAAAAATCAGTCCCAGCGCGATGCCGCGCACCATCAGGGGCCAGAAAAAATCGTCCTCGCCGGCCGTGGGCGAGATTCTCTGACTCATCCAGAAGGTGAATATGAAGAAGATGGCGAAGCCAAAGGGCAGAATGTACTTCTGCGGCACGCCCGCTTGCAAAGCCCGGCCCAGCACTGGCATCATAAAGCCTGACATCAGCGCTCCTGGCAACAGGATGAAGCCGGTTTGGGCGGCCGTGAAGCCCAGGATGCGCTGGGTGAAAATCGGGAACACGAACACCGACGCGAACAGCCCAAAGCCGAGGATAAACGACAGGAACGCGCCCACGGCCAGGTTGCGGCTGCGCGCCAGCACCCGCAAATCCACGATGGGATTCTTGGCCGTCAGCTCGCGCCAGATAAAGCCGACGATGCCGACAATGGAGATGGCGGTGAACAGGTTGATGAACGACGACTCAAACCAGTCCTCGGTTTCGCCTTTCTCCAGTACCAGCTGCAAGGCGCCGACTCCCGCAATGAGCAGCCCAATGCCCGCCCAGTCAAATTCGCTCAGTGCGCGCGGCACCAGATTTTTGAAGCGGGCCGGGTCCACGATGAAGCTGAACGTGCAGATGACGGCCAGAATCCCGACCGGCACGTTGACGTAGAAAATCCAGGGCCAGTCGTAGTTATCCACGATGTAGCCGCCGAGCGTCGGGCCGATGGTCGGGCCGATGATGATGCCCATACCAAACAACGCTTGCCCCAGCGGCAGTTGCTTGGGTGGAAACGTGTCAATCAGGATGGCCTGCGAGGTGGCCATCAGCGCCCCGCCGCCGATGCCCTGCACGAAGCGAAACGCCACCAGCTCCCAGATGTTGGTGCTCTGCCCACACATCACCGAGGCCAGGGTGAAGAGCACCACTGAGAAGCCGAAGTAGTTGCGCCGCCCGAACTGCTCGCTCAGAAAGCCTGTCATCGGCACGACAATAACGTTGGCGATGGCGTAGGAGGCAATCACCCAGCTCACCTCCGAGAGCGTGGCCGAAAGGTTGCCCATCATCTGGGTCAGGGCCACGTTCACGATGCTGGTGTCAATCAATTCCAGCAAGGTGCAGAGCACTACAGTGATAACAATAATCCACTTTTTAGCGCCGGTTTCCATTGCTTGTTCTATAAAAAATCGTGTTGTTAGCCGGCTGTCATGCTGAGCCTGCGAAGCATCCTACTACATGTGAACGACGCAGTGATCAGAAGCTAGTGCTCGTTAAGGCGTGGTAAGATGCTCCGCAGGCTTAGCATGACAAAGAGGGGGTAGGAAAGTCGGCTACTTAATAGCCACTTCCGCTTTAACGCTCATGCCGGCGCGCAACGGGTGCTGTGGGTCGAGCTTGTCCAAGGCAATTTTCACCGGCACGCGCTGCACCACTTTCACGAAGTTGCCGCTGGCATTATCGGGCGGCAGGAGCGCGAAGCGGGCGCCCGTGGCGGCCGACAAGGACTCGACGTGACCTTGGAATTTCAGGTCGGGGTAGGCGTCCACCTCGACCGCGACGGGCTGGCCCACGCGCATGTTGGCCAGCTGCGTTTCCTTGAAGTTGGCCGTAATCCAGGTGCGCTCCGAGCCCACGAGGCCGAGCAGCTGCTGGCCAGGGCCGACCGACTGACCGGGCTGCACGTTCTTTTTGCTCACGATGCCGTTGGCCGGGGCCGTGATGGTGGCGTAGCTGGCTTGCAGCCGGGCGTTATCGAGGTCGGCCTGGCGCTGCTTCACCACGGCCTGCGCCACGGCCACCTGCTGCTGAGCGGCGGTCACTTGCTGCCGGGCCACGCGCACCTGGTTGGTGGCCGTGGTGCGGGTGGCGGAAGTGGCTTCCAAATTGGCTTGCACGGCGTCGAACTCACTCTGCGGAATGATATCCTCCTTGCGCAAAAACTGGCTGCGCTGAAGGTCTTTCTGGAGCTTGGCGCGGTTGGCATCGCTCACGCCGATGGTGCTTTGGGCGGTGCTGATGCCGGCCTGGGCCGTGCCGACGCCGGCGCGGGCGGCTATTACCTGCGCCCTGGCCTGCGCCAGCGCGGCCTCGGCGGCGTTCACGCGCTGCTGATAGTCGGCCGGGTCGAGGGTCACGAGTACGTCGCCTTTTTTAACGAGTTGATTGTCATCGACGCTCACTGCCAGAACCGGCGCGCTGATGCGCGGAATAATCGGGTACACGTCGCCTTCCACCTGGGCGGCGTCGGTGCTTTCGTGGGCAGCGGCGTACTGGTAGCGCGTCCAGCCATAGTAGCCGCCGATGAGCAGGGCCAGGGCCAGAACGAGGAGCACGATGCGCCGGCGGGCCGGGTTGGCGGGCACCTCGTCGGCGGGGGGGGGGGTAGGGGCGGGGCCGGCCGGCGGCGAAACCGTCGCGGTGTTCAGCTCAGTTTGTTGGGTTGCCATATGATGAGATGAGTAGTTGAGTGATAGGGGGTAGCGCAGGATCCTGTAGGGTGCGGGGCTTGCCCCCGCCCGCCATTCGGGTCGTTTGATTACTAACCAAGCGGCGGGGGCAAGCCCCGCACCCTACTGCCAAATCTGCTCGCCCGTGGCGCGGCGCAGCTGAAACTGACCCAGCGTGTAGTTATACATGGCTTGCGCCCGCGCCAGCCGCGCCTGGGCCAGACTGGTTTCGGCGTCGAGCACATCGAGATTGGTGCCCACATCGTAGCGGTAGCGGGCACGGGCGCGGGTCAGCGCGTCGGTGGCCTGCGCAATTTGCTGGGTGGCATTATCGAAGCGGGCCTGGCCGTAGGTGAGGTTGTTGACGGCCTGCCGCACGTCGGCGCGGATTTGCTCCTGCGCGTCCTGGGTGCGGGCCTGCTGGCCGCGGATGTTGGCCAGCGCCTCTACGCGCTGGTTGCGGTTTTTGTGGCCATCGTATATCGGCACCGACAGCTGCACCACGCCCGTGAAGTTGGCCCGGAACTGATTGATATCGGGCTGGAAGCCGTTTTTGCCGCCCACCTGCGCGCCGGTGCCCAGCGAGGGCAGGTTGCTTTTCTCCACCAGCCTGAGCTGCAAATCGGCCGTGCGCTCGGCGTCGCGGGCCAGCTTCACTTCGGGGCGGTTTTCGAGAGCTTTGGCCAGCTCGGCGCTCAGGTCCACGGCCTGAAGCTGGTAGCCGAGGCGGCCCCGCACGGGCACTTCCGTTTGCTGGGGCTTGTGCAGCAGCCGTGCTAATTGCACCTGCTGGTTGCGCAGCTGGTTTTCCAAATCCAGTTTGGTGTTTTGGGCCTGCGTGATGCGCACGTCGGTCGTCGTCACGTCGAAGCGGGTGCTTACGCCGCCCTGCACGCGCTTTTCCATCTCGCGGCGGTGAACTTGCAGCGAGGCCACCTGCTCGTCCTGCACCCGGATGCTCTCGCGCATAAACAGAATGTTGTAGTAGGTCTGCGCGGCCGTGAAGGCCAAATCGCGCCGGGCCACCGTCACGTTGTCCTGGGCCGTCTGGCGCTGGGCCTCGCTCAGGCTCAGCGTGGCGGCGTTGCGGCCGAAGTCCAGCAGCAGGTACTGGGCCGTAATGTGGGCGTCGTAGTTGTTATGCGGCACGAACTGTAACTCCCGAATCTCGCCGCCCGGCCCGGCCGGAAAAGCCGCCCGCGCCACGGGGTTGAGGTAAGTGTAGGTTGCGGTGCCCGTCACCTGCGGCAGCAGGCCGGTGCGCGTCTGGGCCAGGCGACCGGCGGCGGCGTTCACCTGCTCTTCGAGGGAAGTGACGGCCGGATTCGCATCGAGCACCGAGCGCAGCGTGCCGTCGAGGTCGAGCGAATCGCTGATGGCTGGCGTCTGGGCCCAGGCGGGCGCGGCCATCAGCAGCCCGGCCCCCAGCAGCCAGGGTGCAGCAGTTTTAAAACACAAGAGCATAGGAAGGAGAGATAAGCAGCTGGGGCGCCGATGCCCGGCAGATAGGCCATCCAGATAAGTCACCCGGCTGGCAGGGGGGTAGGGATGGCGAGGTGAAAAAGAAAGCCAGCGCACTGTGGTACAACTTCGCTATTACGACTAATGCCGCAGCATGACGATAATCCCACCCACTTTGTTCATTTGCCCGGCCCGGAAAAGGAATCAAGCCGGCCGCCGGGCCGGGGCGGCCGGGCCCGGATTATTCCGCGGGCGGCTGGCGGGCTACTGCGCGATGGTGCCGTCCGGGGGGGTAGGCCACCTGGCTCTGGCAACGAGCCTACCCCTGCCGGGCAAATCAGCGGCGACGTTGGTAGCTTGCGAGTGCGCAGCGTTCTAAATTTTTTTACTGTTTCCTCTGATGGCTTGCCGCTCTTCTCTTTTTCGCCGTTTCTTCCTGCTGCTGCTGACTGGCACTCTGCTCGTGGCGGGCACTGCTGCGCTGGCGCAGCGGCCGGCGCGGGCCGCGACGCGCCTCGACTCGCTGCGGGCCGCCCGCGACGGCGCGCCCACCTTCTTTCCGGCCCTGTTCACGCTCAGCAGCGGCAAACAGGTGCGCGGCTATGTGAAAGAATACAGCACCTGCCTGCTTGAGCGCGTAGCGTGCTACGAGCTGCCCCCCGACCGCCTGCCCCCGCCGCCGGTCAAAGCCATCAGTATTGAGCGGCTGCGCAGCCTGAGCGTGGACGGTCATACGCTGGAAGCTTTGTCTATCAAAGGCAAGCCGCTGGGGATTCTGGCTGAAAACCTGGCCTCGCCCGGTCCGCTCCAAATTTATGGCTATGCCAAAACCAAGAACGATATGCTGCTGCCCATTCCCATCGGGCCGCCCACCATCTTCGTTTCCACTGGCACGCACGAGAAATACTACTGGTTCGTGCGCCAGGTCGGCGGTGAGCTGCAAGAGGTGCCGCGCGACCAGAAAGGGTTTGTGAAGCTGATGAGCCAGCTCTGCGCGCCGGTTCCGGCGCTGGTGACCGAGCTGCAACGGCCGCCCGCCGGCCCGACCAAAGCCGAGCGCCAGCCCCGCTACCGGGTCGATAACGCGCCGGAGCTAATCAGCGCCTATAACGCCGCGCTGGCCAAGCCCTGAAGCGCCGGGTACGCCGCCGAATCCAACCGGGCAATCTGGCAATTTCACTCAACGGCACTTTTCCAACCCTGAAAACCTTACCCCCAGCCGGCCTATTCTGGCTGGCCTTGCTGCTTTATGGCCAAACTCAAAACCATGTATTTCTGCCAGAGCTGCGGCGCGCAGTCGGCCAAATGGATAGGCCGCTGCCCGAGCTGCGGCGAATGGAACACCTACGTGGAGGAAGTTATTCAGAAGGAAGACACCCAGGCCGCCGGCTCCTGGAAGACGCCCGCCAGCACCGTGCCCGGCGGCCAGGGCAAGGCCGCCCGCCCCAAGGTAATTAATGACATTGCCATCGAGGATGAGCCCCGCTACGACACGCTGGACGGTGAGTTGAACCGGGTGCTGGGCGGCGGCCTCGTGCCGGGCTCGCTGGTGCTCATCGGCGGCGAACCGGGCATCGGCAAGAGCACGCTCATGCTCCAGATTGCCATGAAATTGCGCCACCTCAAGGTGCTCTACATTTCAGGTGAAGAAAGCGAGAGCCAGATAAAGATGCGCGCCGAGCGCCTCGGCGAGCAGCATCCGCAGCTCTACATCCTCACCGAAACCAACACCCAGAACATCTTTAAGCAGATTGATACGCTCCAGCCCAATCTGGTCGTGGTCGATTCCATTCAGACCATGCACTCACAGCTGGTGGAGAGTGGCGCGGGCAGTGTCAGTCAGGTGCGCGAATGCACCGCCGAGCTGCTCAAGTTTGCCAAGGAAACCAGCGTGCCGGTCTTGCTCATTGGTCACATCACCAAGGACGGTTCCATCGCCGGCCCCAAGATTCTGGAGCACATGGTGGATACGGTCTTGCAGTTCGAGGGCGACCGGCACCTGAGCTACCGCATCCTGCGCACGACTAAAAACCGCTTCGGCTCCACCTCCGAGTTAGGTATTTATGAGATGCAGGGCGACGGGCTGCGCGAAGTTTCCAACCCCTCGGAAATCCTGCTCTCGCAGCGGGCCGAAAGCCTGAGCGGCATGGCCATCGGCGCCACGCTGGAAGGCAACCGCCCGCTTTTAGTGGAAGTGCAGGCGCTGGTGACGCCCGCCACCTACGGCACGCCGCAGCGCTCGGCCACGGGCTTCGACGCCAAGCGCCTGCAAATGCTGCTGGCCGTGCTCGAAAAGCGCAGTGGCCTGCGCCTGGGCCAGCACGACGTGTTCCTCAATATCGCCGGCGGCCTGCGGCTTGACGACCCGGCTCTCGACGCGGCCGTGTGCGCGGCTGTGGTTTCCTCCCTGAATGACCTGCCCATTCCCGGCACGGTTTGCCTGGCCGCCGAAGTAGGCCTGAGCGGCGAAATTCGAGCCGTCTCGCGGCTGGACCAGCGCCTGGCTGAGGCCGAGAAGCTCGGCTTTAAAGAGATGTACGTATCTGAGTTCAACGGCAAAAACCTGGGCCAGGGCACCCACTCCGGGATGCGGGTGCAGGCCGTGAGCCGCCTCGACGCTGTGTTGGCGGGCTTGTTCGGCTAGCGGGGGGTAGGGGCTGGGTGGGCGTCCACCTCTGGCTACAAAAAACACTTTAACGCGGGGCTAATGCGCTTGGTATTCGGGGCATTGAAAAAATATAGGCTAAATAGGATTTGATAAACAAAAAAGGCCTTATCTTCGGCTATCCTTTGGCTTTTCCCGTGAAAGCTTTTCCTGCCATATTCCAACTCTTCGAGTTCTTCCTTCTTCTACCCGCTTATAGCCGTTAGTATTTTGCTTATGATGCGTTATAACTTTCACTGCACCCGGCGCTGGATACTAAGCGGCGGCCTGCTACTGGCCGGCACGCTAGCCGCTCAGGCTCAGGGTACTGCGGCCCGGCCGGCGGCGGCGCGGCCCGTAGCGGCCGTCGCCAGCAGCGCGGCCAATGCGGCCACGCTCACGGGCAAGATTAGCGGCCCTACGCTCGACTCGGTGGCCGTGTCGGTGCGCGAAAACCCGCTTGACCCGCGCGAAAAAATCACCTACGCCCGCCTTAATGACAAGGGTGAGTTTCGGCTGGTGGTGCCCGTGGTGGGCGGCACCAAGGCCGACCTCGTGTACGGCGACGACGTGGCCCCGCTCTACCTCGACCCCGGCACCGACCTCGACGTGCGCTTTAAGGGCGAGGACATGGCTGCCACGCTCAAGTTCAAGGCCAACGACGTGCCTACGGGCATGAAAGTCAAGCTTAGCAACGGCACCAACCTCACGCCCGAGCAGCGCCACCGCCAGCAGGCTGCCAACGCCAATGCCTATCTGGTGGAGGCCGACGAGCAGTTCGTGGAAAACGACGGCTTTCAGGTTTTGCCCGACAACATTCAGCTTTACGAGGCGCCGTTTATGTCGTTTCTGGAGTACCGCCGTAAGCACCAGAACGAGTTCCTGGAAGACCGTGCCGAGAAGCAGTCGTTCACCCCGGAATTTTACAACTACGCCAAGGCCGAAATCATCTACGCCTACGCCAACGACAAGCTCACTTACCAGGATTTGCGCGAGCAGGTGGTGAACACCGAGGGCCGATTGAAAATGTCGCCCACCTACTACGAGTTCCTCAACGACCCGGCCCTGCTCAACAGCCCCGAAGGCTACCAGAGCGAGTTGTACCACGAGTTTCTGCTCAACTACGTGCACTACGCGGCCGTGGCGGCCAAGCACCAGCGCACCGACCCCGACTTCTACCCCGCCTGCTACGCCCTGGCCAGCAAGCAGCTCACTGGCCCTACCCGGCCCGTCATCCTGGGGCGCATCCTGCAGGAGTCGTTCCGCTTCGGCCACGTGCGGCAGTCGGAAGCCATGCTGGCCGACTTCGAGGCTGGCGACCCGAAAAAAGAGTTTTCCCCCACGCTCAGGGCCGATTTCGACAAGCACCGCAGCTTTGCCATCGGCGCGCCCGCGCCGGCTTTCCGTCTGGCTTCGGCCACCGGCGATTCCATCAACCTCAAAGACTTCCAGGGCAAGCTGGTGTACCTGAACTTCTGGAAAACCACTAATGGCCTGTGCTTGCGCGATTTGGCCTACGCGCAGGACTTGATTCGCCGCTTTGAAGGCAAAAACATTGTGTTCGTAAACGTGGCCCTCGATGAGAACGAGCAGGCCTGGCGACAGCTCGTCACGATCAAGAAGCTGCCCGGCGTGCACGTGCGGGCCACTGGCGGGCTGCGCTCGGCCCTGGCCAAGCTCTATGCCGTGCAGGAAGTGCCTACGTATTATCTGCTGGGCGAAGACGGCACCTTCCTCAATACCAAGCCCAAGCGCCTGAGCAGCCGCGCCGCCGTGGATGAGATAAATCAGTCGTTTGGCAAAGCCAGCACCTACCTCAGCGCGCTGAGCGTGATGAAGTAAGCTCGTCACCCTCCCAAACCCGGTGCCCCAAGTTCCAAGCCAGCCCCACTGAGCTTGGGGCTTGGGGCACTAGCTTTACTTCTCGATGACTTCCACGCTCCGCGACGCCCTCAGCTTCCTGCGCAAAGCCACGCCGCTGCGCCTGCTCAACGGCGCGCAGGTGGTGGGCTCCTACCTTCTGAGCAAGCTCAGCGGGCGCGCCCACCATGCCGGGCTGCCCGTAGCACTGGCTTTCGAGCCCACCACGAGCTGCAATCTGCGCTGCCCGGAGTGCCCCAGCGGCCTGCGCTCGTTCACGCGCCCGACCGGAATGCTGCCGGCTGATTTATTTAAAAAGACGATTGACGAGGTAGCCAGCCGGCTTTGGTACCTGATTTTCTATTTCCAAGGCGAGCCGTATCTGCACCCGGAGTTTCTGGATTTGGTGCAGTACGCGTCCCAAAAAGGCCTCTACACCGCCACCAGCACCAACGCCCACTACCTAAACGAGCAAAACGCCCGCCGCACCGTGGAAAGTGGCCTCGACCGCCTCATCATCTCCCTCGACGGCACCACCCAAGAGGTGTATCAGCAGTACCGCGTTGGTGGCAAGCTGGAGAAGGTGCTGCAAGGCACCCACAACGTGGTGAAGTGGCGCCGGGAGCTGAACTCCCGCACGCCGCGCATCATCTTTCAATTCCTGGTGGTGCGGCCCAACGAGCACCAAATCGAGGATGCCAAACAGCTGGCCGAGGCGCTGGGCGTGGACGACGTGTGGTTCAAGACCGCCCAGATTTACGACCACCAGCACGGCTCGCCGCTGATTCCAACCATCGATTACTACTCGCGCTACCAGAATCAGGGCGACGGCACCTGGCGGCTGAAAAACCGCCTGCTCAGCCACTGCTGGAAGATGTGGCACGCCTGCGTCGTGACCTGGGATGGCCTCGTGGTGCCCTGCTGCTTCGATAAAGACGCCGAATACCGCCTCGGCGACCTCAAAACCCAGACCTTCACCCAGCTCTGGCAGGGTAGGAAATACCGGGACTTTCGCGCCAGCCTGCTCAAAGGCCGCGACCAGATTGAGATGTGCCGCAACTGCTCGGAAGGCACGAAGGTGTGGGGGTAAAAGTCAGTGAACAGTTATCAATGAGCAGTGAACAGTGGCGTTCTACTGACTCATGACAACTGCTCACTGATAACTGTCCACTGAAATTATTTGTGGGCTTTCTTTAGGTTTTTGCCTAAGTCCTCGACGTTCTTGAGAAACTCATCCACGACATCATCGGAATAGACGCCGAAGGGCGCCGAGATGGTGCCCCGCAGGCCGTCAGCGGTTTCGAGGGCGTAGAGAATGGACATATCGTCGGGGTTGCTTTCGCCCTCGAAGCGGTAGAAGTCCACGATGGTAACGTCGGCGGGGGCGTAGCTGCGGTTTTCATCGCTGAAAGCGACCAGGCGGCCCTCGGCGACGCGGAAGTCTTCGGTGAAGCCGTCGGCCGTGAGCTTGGCCTCGACGTTGGTAAGGGCGCGTTCTTCTTCTTTGTCCTGCATGGCGCGGGGGTGTTTGGGAGGTGAGAGGGGGGTAGGGAGCGGGCCGGCCCGAAATGAGGCCGCCTCCAGCCGGCTATACGCAGCCGAGCCGGAGGCGGGTTATTCCTGAGAAAGCTATTAGTTAACAGCGGTTAGCTGATAGCTTTCTTGGTGCGGGTCTCGATGGTGCGCTGCAAACGGTCCACATCGAGCGCGGCCCCGCAGGCGCCGCCGCAGCCTTTGGCGCAGCCCGCCTCACTTTTCAAGACAAAGGCGCGGTAAAAAATGCGGCCGACGTAGAAGAGCGCGGCGGCGAAGAGCGCGGCAATGATAAAATACTGAGCGGCTTCCACGGTGGGGAGGGGGGTAGGGAATGGCGCAGCTAAAACCACGAGGATAAGCGGAAAGTTGCTTGGCAATGCGGGCGCTAGGTCCAGAACTCTCGAATCACGTTGCGTATGGCCTCGTGCAGGTGGCCGTTGCTGGCCAGCACCTGCCGCCCAAACAGCGGGTCGCCCTCTTCCAGCCACTGCGTGACCTGCCCGCCCGCCTCGCGGATGAGCAGGATGCCGGCCGCCACGTCGTAGGAATTAAGGTTGAACTCGAAGAAGCTCTCGAAGCGGCCGGCCGCGACCCAGGCCAAATCGACGGCCGCCGAGCCCACCCGCCGCACGCCGTGGGTCTGGCGCATAAAGGCGCCGAGTACGGCCAGGTACTTGTCAAGCTGGTCGAAGTTGTGGTAGGGAAAGCCCGTGGCAACCAGGCTCTGACCCAGCTCGCTCACCTCACTCACGCGCAGGGGCTGCTCGTTGCAAAAAGCGCCCGCGCCGCGCGCGGCCCGGAAGCACTCGTCCTGGTTCACTTCATACACCACGCCAGCCACCAGTTCTTTTTCGTGCAAAAGCGCTACGCTGATGGAGTAGCAGGGCAGGCCGTGGACGAAGTTGGTGGTGCCGTCGAGCGGGTCGATTATCCAGGTGAACTCGGCGGCGGTTTCGGTGGCCGGGCCGGTGGTGCCCTCTTCGGTGATGAAGCCGGCTTCGGGCAGCAGCTCGCGCAGGCCCAGCACCAGGCGGCGCTCGGTTTCCTGGTCCACGTAGCTCACCAGGTCGTGCAAGCCCTTATTCTCCACTTTGCTGCGGTCGAACGTTTGAGCTTCCCGGCGAATGAACTCGCCGGTGTGGCGGCAGAGCGTGGCGAGGCTGAGGGAGAGTTGGGAATAATCCATGTAGCGTTTAACGCGAAGTTTGAAAGAAGTTTGAAAGGAAGTTTTGCAAAGTTTGCCGCCCGACTTCGCAAAACTTAGTTTTCACTTCTTTTAAACTTCGCGTTAAAAATTGTGAGTCCAAGCAGCAAAACGGCCAAAACTTGCGCGCCGCGCCCAAGCAGCTCGCCGTAGCGCACGTAGAACGTCAGCTCATCATTTAGATGGACAATCCCGCGGCTCG
The DNA here is from genome assembly GCF_964243305.1 of uncultured Hymenobacter sp. Classification (GTDB taxonomy): domain Bacteria; phylum Bacteroidota; class Bacteroidia; order Cytophagales; family Hymenobacteraceae; genus Hymenobacter. Next base: position 137,402 of record NZ_CAXTEF010000006.1, on the reverse strand, counting down.
CGGCACCCACCCACCAGCCGGTGCGCTGCGTGATTTCGCCTTTCTGGTTGATGAAGCCCGAGATGCCGGTGTTGGCTGAGCGGGCGATGTCGCGGCGGGTTTCGATGGCCCGCAGCGCGCCGTAGAGCAGGTGCTGGCGGTAGCCGGGCGAGTCGCTCCACCAGCCGTCGTTGGTGATGATGCCCAGCAGCGTGGCGCCGTTGCGGGCGTACTCGCTCACAAAGTCACCGTACACCGACTCGTAGCAGATGATGGGCGAGAGCCGCAGTGCCGGCACGCTGGGCAAGGCCGGAAACACTGTGCGCGCCTCCTGCGAGCCGTAGGAGCCGACGGTGCCGCCCAAGTCGATGTGCTTAATGACGGAAGTAAGCAGCGGCGGAATCTTCTCGACTCCTGGCACGAGCCGCGACTTGTGGTAGAACACAGCTGGCGTCGTGGCATCGGCCAGGAAGACGCCGGAGTTAAACACATCATAGTAGCCCAGGTCGTCGCGGTAGCGGGCCGTGGCGCTGGCCGCGTCCTGGGTGGAGTAGGTGATGATGCTGGTGGCGCCGGTGAGCAGGCTTAGGCTGGGGTGGCGGGCCAGCAGCTCGCGGATGGGCTGGTTGCGGGGGTCTTGGTTGAAGCTGGCTTCCCACTGCGTGTCGGGCAGGCAGGTTTCGGGCCAGAGCACGAGCCGGGTCTGGGGCGTCAGGTTTTGCTCGGTGCGGGTGAGTAGGCGGTTGAGCTGCTCGGCGGGCGGAATGTAACGGGTACCTTTCTTGAACTTCTCCTCAAATGGGTCGACGTTGGGCTGAATGACGAGCACTTCGGCGGCCGGGCCGCGTTCCTGGTAGCTGGCGCCGAGGAGGTAGGAGAAGGCGATGGGCAGCGTGATGAGCAGGAGGGGGGGTAGGAAAGTTAAAAGTTGAGAGCTAAAAGTTAAAACCGGGCGGTTAGTAATGGCGCGGTCGTCGCCGCTTAGACCGCTGCCAGCAGCACCCGCGCGGCCAGCGGAGCCGGACGGCAAGCCTGCATTTGCCGGTTTAACTTTTAACTTTTCACTTTTAACTAAAGCAAAAAACACCGCCAGATTCACCGCCCAAATCCAGACGCTACCCCCCAGAAAACCAGTGAACTCATACCACTGCACCCACTGCGGCACGGCCGCGAAGCCGTTGCCCAGCGTCAGCCAGGGCCAGGTCAGGTCCCAATGCAGGTGCAGCTGCTCGAAGGCAATCCAGTAGAGAGGTAAGGGAAGGTAGCCCCAGCGGGCGCCCAGCCGAGCCTTGGTGCGTCGGAAGGCCATGAGCGGCAGGCACATGAGCAGGGCGTTGAGCACCACGGCGGCGATGCCGCCGCCCAAGGTGCTGTAGCTCACCCACCAGGTGGTGAAGGCGTTCCAGAGCACCAGAAATAGGTAAGTATGGCCAAACACGCGGCGGCGCGAGGCGCCTTGCGCCGTGAGCTGCCGCTCCAGGAGCAGATACGGCACGAAGCCCACGAACAGCAGCAGCGGCGCGGGGCCAGGATTCACGGGCCAGCCGGCCCAGAGCAGGACCGCACCCAGCACGGCCAGCAGCCAGGGATGGCGGGTGAGCAGGGAGCTATTCGTCGTCGGCTGGCTCGTCGGCAGCGTCGTCGTTTTCAGGTTCATCGGCGTCGGCAGTTTCAAAACGGGTTTCGCGGCCCGGACGGGTTTCGCGGGCCGGTGGGGCGGCGCTGCCCTCCACCACGAGCACGATTTCGCCCTTAATGGCCGGCCGCGCCGCGAAGTTCGCCGCCAGCTCGCCCAGGGTGCCGTTCACGGTTTCCTCGAATAGCTTGGTCAGCTCGCGGCTCACGGAGGCGGGGCGGTCGGGGCCGAAAACCTCGGCCAGCTGCTGGAGCGTCTTGACAATGCGGTGCGGCGACTCGTAGAAAATCAACGTCCGGGTTTCTTTGGAAAGTTCGGCCAGGCGCGTCTGCCGGCCTTTCTTGACCGGCAAAAACCCCTCGAAGCAAAACCGCTCGGCCCCGAAGCCCGACTTGAGCAGGGCTGGAATCAGGGCCGTGGCGCCGGGCAGACACTCGACGGCCAGGCCCCGCGCCAGGCACTCGCGCACCAGCAGAAAGCCGGGGTCGGAGATGCCGGGCGTGCCGGCGTCGGACACCAGGGCCATGCGCTCGCCCTTTTCCAATCGGTCGAGCAGACGCGCCACTTGCTGGTGCTCGTTGTGCAGATGGTAGCTCAGCAGCGGCTTTTTCAGGCCCAGATGCTGCATCAGCCGGCCGCTGGTGCGGGTGTCCTCGCAGAGCACCGTGTCAACTTCGCCCAGCACCTTGATGGCCCGCAGCGTGATGTCGTCGAGGTTGCCGATGGGGGTAGGGACCAGGGTGAGGGCGGGCGGCGCGGGCATGACGCAAAGGTAGGAGCCAGCTAAACGAGTACCCCGAAGCTGTGCTTCGGTCCCCACGACACCTGAACAATTCGTTCGCCCATCGTTCGACCGACGCAGAGCTTCGGGGTACAGGGGCTTATACTCCAAACCGCGTAGCCACGGTATCAATCGCGGCGGCCAGCCGGTGGTCGCGCTTGGTTACGGTGTTGCCGCGGTCGTGGGTGCGCAGCCGAAACTCAACCCGGCCGTACTCGTTGCTGAGCCAGGGATGGTGGTCGAGCCGCTCGGCCTCGGCGGCGACTTCGGTCAGGAAAGCCCAGGCGGTCTGGAAGTCCGCGAACTGGAAGCTGCGGCACAGCGCGTGGTCGGTTTCGGTCCACATACTTCTTGAAAACTGGTTGCCAATTGATTGAAATGCCCCAGTAAACCTAAACGGTCAAAGCCAAGTACACTCCTTTATCAAAACACCCGCTTAGCCCGCCTACCCCCCCCTATGGCCATTGACCCCAACGACCGCCCCATCCGCGTTATCAACGACGACACGACCGACGAAGAGATGCGGGCCGGCCACTACACCCCCAACGCCGACCCGCCCAAAAACGAGGCCGCCCGCGGCGGCTTCGGCAACCGCGAAGGCCGCGAGGGCTTTGGCTCCGACACGGCCGGCGGCGAAACCGCCCTGGGCGTGAACGACAACGCCGACAACATGAGCCCGCCCCCGGACAACATGCGCTCGGAGGATGAGGGCCGCGAGGACCGCGCCAACCAGGACCTGCCCGCCCGCGAAACCTACGACGATGACCCCGACCTGGTGGCCGTGCACGACCCCGCCCGCCCCGCCAACGAAATAGCCGCTGACGACCAGCGCGGCGGCGTCGATGAGATGCTTAACCCCAACTCCCGCGTCGGTATGGGCGAGATGGAGCCCCGCCCCATCGAGCCCATCACCGGCACCGACACCAACGCCGAGCTGACCGACCCTGGCGCCACCGACACGGCCATCGACCAGGGCTTTTGATTGAATGAAGAATTAAGAATGAGGAATTGCCTCACGTCTTAGCGCTTCATTCCTCATTCTTCATTTTTCATTCCTACTTCTTCATTAAAACTATGGCCGACCACAGCAGCAGCAAATCGAATCAGCAGTCGGGTGAGCACAAGGGTGGGCCCACCGTCTCGGAGCAGGAAAAAGGCGCCGGCAACCTGCCCGTCAACGATTTAGACGAGGAAACCGAAAACCGCCTCGCCGAAGAAGCCGAGGACGCCGGCATTCGCCATCCCAACCGCAACCTGGAAAAGCCGGAGCTGGACAAGCCCGGCTACGGCGGCGGCCACTAAGCCCCACCCTACCCCCAACCAAAACCCCAACCGGCCCGGCGCGCAAGTGCCGGGCCGGTTGCGTTTGGCCCAATTCTTCATTCCTCATTCTTCATTGAAAAGAGGGGGGTAGGGAATCAAGTCATCCGGCACCGATTCAGCCCCGGCCGCGTTACTTTGCCCCCTCCCGCTTGCTTGCTTGCCCAGCGGCCTGCTGCTTTGCCCACCACTACTCCCACCGAATCAGTCCCTATCCCCCCGCTGCCGCTCACCCGCGAGCAGGTGCTGCGGGCGCTGCGCTTGCTGGGCCGGGCCGGGGCGGCGCCGCTGCCGCCGGCCACGGTGTATGAGCTGGTGTATCGGGGCCGGCGCTACCCGCCGCGCGCCGTGGCCGAGCAGGCCTACCGCCTGGCCCAACAGGATGCGGCCGCCCGCTGGCCTCTGCCCGCTGGCCGCCCCACCAACGCGGTGCTCGAAAAGCTGGACTTCACCATCAGCACCCGCCGTCCTACCCTGTCGCCCGGCTCGGCCGAAGACGGTGAGCAGGCCGCTGAGCAGCAGGCGCAAGCGCTGTATGTGGGCCCCGAAAACGCCCTGGACGCTGCCCGCCTCGGGGCCCGCAAACCCGACCTGGCCCTGGCTGAAGAAGCCGCCGTGCCCTACGCGTTGCCGCCGGAAGCCGAAGCGCCCGCTTACGCCAAGGCGCAGGCTCTGAACGAGTTATTTCTGACGGAGGCAGAGCTGGACGCCGCCCTGGCCGGCCTCAGGCGGCGCCGCAACTTGCTGCTGCAAGGCCCGCCCGGCACGGGCAAAACCTACCTGGCGCGGCGCCTGGCCTGGCTGCTGCTCGGCGCCCAGGACGAGCGCCGCATCGAGCTGGTGCAGTTTCACCCCAGCTACGGCTACGAGGATTTCGTGCTCGGCTTTCGGCCGGGGCCGGACGGGCAGTTTGGCCTGGTGCCGGGCGTGCTGCCGCTGCTCTGTGAGCGCGCTACGCAAGACCCCGGCCGGCCGTATTTTCTCTTGATTGATGAGCTGAACCGCGGCAACGTGGCCCGCATCTTCGGCGAGCTGCTGCTCTTGCTCGAAGCTGACAAGCGCGGCCCGGCCCACGCGCTGCGCCTGCCCTACGCCCCGCCCGAGGCGCCGCGCTTCTTTGTGCCCGAAAACCTCTACGTCATCGGCACGCTCAACCTGGCCGACCGCAGCTTGGCCCCGCTCGACTACGCGCTGCGCCGCCGCTTCGCCTTCGTGAGCCTGCACCCGCAATTTGGCGAGCCGCTGCAACAACTGCTGGCCGTCCAGGGCGTGCCCACCGCCCTGGCCGAAACCATCAGCGCCAAGATGCAGGCCCTGAACCAGGTCATTGCCGACGACCCCGAGCTGGGCCCCGATTTCCAAATCGGCCACAGCTACTTCTGCCAGTCCCCGGCCGGTGAAGATGCCAACGCTTGGCAGCGCCTGATTTTTGAGCAGGAAATCGGCCCTCTACTGGCCGACTACTGGCGCGAGCAGCCTGCCACGGCTGCTGCCCAGCTGCGTAAGCTGCTGAGCTGAAGAGGGGGTAGGGAATTGGCACAACGGCAAGCTCCCCTCCTTTTCTAAGGAGGAGACATTTTCGCGCAGCGAAAATTGGGGTGGTGCAGGTCGTTGAACGAGGGCCATATATCAGGTCTTGGTGGCACAGCGGCGCAGGGCTTGTTATTCTTTCATCGTTCAATGACCTGCACCACCCCCGTTTCCGCTGCGCAGAAACATCCCCTCCTTAAAAAAAGAGGGGAGTTCAGGCGTTACGCCAATTCCCTACCCCCCTCTTAATCAAGTAACCCCGTGATACCCCTCGCCACGCTCTACTACCTGCTCTGCTACGCCTGGAACCGGCTGCCGGTGCCGGCGCTGCTGCAAGCGGCCGAAGCCACGCCGTTTGAGCGGCCACTGGCCTTGCTGGCACAAGTGCTGGCCCACGGCCTGCGCCGCTACTTGCGCGGGGGGCCGCCCGTGGCCTATGCGGCCCAGGAGGCGGAGCTGACCGAGCTGCGGGGCCGGGTGCGGCTGGCGCCCACCCTGAGCCAGGGCCTGCTGCCGCGGGGCCGCGCCGTGTGCGCGTTTGATGAGCTGACCGCCGCCACGCCGCTTAACCTGCTGCTGGCCGCGACCGTGGCGGCGCTGCTGGCTGCCCCGGCCGCCGCGCTGCCACTGCCATTGCGCCGCGAGCTGCGCGGGCTGCGGGCGCGGTTGCCGGCCGTGCCCGCGCCGGCCGCGCCGCCTACCCCCGCCACGTTTGCCGAGCTGCGGCGGCAGCGCCTGGGCGGCGAGGCGCAGCTGCTGCTGCACGTGAGCGAGCTAATCTGGCGGCACGCGCTGCCCGCGCCGGCCGCGGCGGGCCGCGTTCGCTTCCCGGATTTTCGGCGCGATGAGGCCCTGATGGCCCGCATCTTCGAGCAGTTCGTGCGCAACTTCTTTCGCCTCGAGCAGCGCCAGTTCCGGGTTTATGCCGAAACCATCAGCTGGCAGGCCACGGCCCCGGAGGCGGCCAGCCTGGCCTTGCTGCCTGCCATGCTCACCGACACGACCCTGGAGAGTCCAACCCGCAAAATCATCCTCGATACCAAATACTACGCCGCCGCGCTGCGCCCGCGCTACGACCAGCAGCGCCTGATTTCGCCCCACCTTTACCAGCTCTACGCCTACCTCCAAAACCAGCGCCCTACCCCCGGCCAGACCCTCGAAGGCATCCTGCTCTATCCCGCCGCCACGGCCGCCCTGGATGTGCGCTACACCTTGGGTGGTCATCCCGTGCGCGTGCTCACCCTTGACCTGCATCAGCCCTGGCCCGCCATCGCCGCCGACTTGCTGCGCCTAGTGGCGTGATGAGTTGCCGCGCCCGCCCCGGCGGGGCGGCTCCGTTAGTAGGAGGGGGGTAGGGAAATGGAAAAGCCCCGGCGGAGCGGCCCCGATGCTTGCGGGTGTCAAGGACCGCTTCGCCGGGGCAGTCGTCTGGTTTCTTACTCTCTTTATTCTCTCTCTTACTGCACCGCCTCCGCCGCCGCCCGGCGCGCGGCGCCGCGGTAGTCATTAAGCGAGTCGGCCGCGACTGACTGGAGCAGGGCGCGAGCCTGGGGCAGCTGGCCGGCCTGCCAATAAGCCATGCCCAGGTGGTAGCGGGCGCGACGGGCCAGGGCGTCATTGCCTTGCTCGCTCACGCGGCGCAGGTAGGGCTGGGCGGCCAGGCCCTGCTGCTGGCGCAGCAAGAACACGCCGTGCAGGTACGAAAGCGAATCGGGGTCCATGTTGACCGGCGAGATGCGGCTCAGCGTGTGCTGCGCGGCGGGGTAGTGGCCGGCGCGGTACTGCACCAGCGCCTGATAGAGCAGCGGGCGCTGCTGGGCCAGCGCGGGCGTGGGCGCCGGGCCGGGGTCGGGCTGGTAGTAGGCCTGCCAGCTGCGCGGCGCCCCCGCCGCGGTGGGCCGGTGCAACTGCCACCAGGCTCCGGCCAGCACCGCCACCAGCAACGCGCCCAGGCGCACCAGCCAGCGGCGCCGGCGCTGCCCAATCAGGCGCTGGGCCTGGTCGAGGGCGGTCTGGCGCTGGTCGAGGCGCTTGTCCAGCGTCAGCAGGCGCTCCTGCAAGCTTTGGTGGCCGGCGGCCCAGCGCAGGTCGGCCGTGAGCTGCTCGTAGGCCTCGTAAGCGGCGGCTAGGGCGTCGTCATGCTCCAGGCGCAGCTCAAAGGCCTCCTGCGACGAACCCGGCAGCTGCTCGTCGGCAAATTGCTCCAGCTCGTCCAGGTAGGGCCGCAGGTTGAGGGTCGGGCCGCCCGGCTCCAGCAGTTCCAGCAGCTTGCGCATACAGGCCGTCTTCTGCTTGCCCGCCACCAGCGCGTTGGCCGAGCCAAGCTTGCCGGCCAGCCGCTCCAGATTCTGGTGCCGGAAGTAGAAGTAGCCCAGTACCCGCTGGCAGTCGGGGCCCAGCTGCTCGAAGTAGCCCAGCAGGCGCTGGCGGCGGCGCGTGGCGGCCGGCAGCGCCTGCTGGGTAGCCGCCGCGTCGGTGGCCTGCGCCCGCAGGTGCTGCTGGGCCATGCCGTGGATGTGAGCGCGCAAGTCGGTGGGCAGCAGGGTAAGGCGGCCATCGGCCACTTGGTCATAAAATTCTACCAGCGTGGCTTGCAGCAGCGCGTGAGCCGCCGGGGCGGGCAGCGCGTGTTGGCGCTGCGCCCAGCGCGCAAATACGAGGCGGCGGCTCTGGTAAAAGTCAATCAGAAATTTCTGGTTGCCCACCCGCAGCTGGGTCAGCGTTTCGGCCAGCATGATAATTTAATTAACAAGTAGTAATTAATAAGGAGCAATTGCTTTAAACGTAGCTCAATAGCGTATTCAATACCGAAGATAAGGATGTGGTAGGAATATTCCTAGCCGGCGTCCCTACCCCCCCCGGCCGGCCCAACCCCAGTTGAGGCCGCGCCGCCAGTGCCGCCCACCGGCCGCTGAGGGCGCGCGGCGCCACTGACCGGTAGCAGCTGGTGGGGTAGTAATTGCTCGGCGCCTACCCGTACCTTTGCCTCTATGCAAACCATCGCCCCCGCCCACACCCGCGACACCGCCGTTTTCGACCTCATCCGGCAGGAAAAGCAGCGCCAAACCCACGGCCTGGAGCTGATTGCTTCCGAGAATTATGTGTCCCAGCAGGTCATGGACGCGCAGGGCTCGGTGCTCACCAACAAGTACGCCGAGGGCCTGCCCGGCAAGCGCTACTACGGCGGCTGCGAGGTCGTTGACCAGGTCGAGCAGCTGGCCATTGATAGGGTAAAGGAGCTGTTTGGGGTACAGTGGGCCAACGTGCAGCCCCACTCCGGCGCCCAGGCCAACGCTGCCGTCATGCTGGCCTGCCTGAGCCCGGGCGACCGGATTCTGGGCTTTGACCTGGCCCACGGCGGCCACCTCACCCACGGCTCGCCGGTCAACTTTTCGGGCAAGCTCTATCAGCCCAGCTTCTACGGTGTGGAGCCGGAAACCGGCCTCATCGACTGGGAAAAAGTAAAGGAAACCGCCCGCCGCGAGCGGCCCAAGATGATAATTTGCGGCGCCTCGGCCTACTCGCGCGACTGGAATTATAAAGCGTTGCGCGAGGCTGCCGACGAAGTGGGCGCCCTGCTCCTGGCCGACATCTCGCACCCCAGCGGCCTCATCGCCAAGGGGTTGCTGAAATCGCCGTTTCAGTTCTGCCATATCGTGACCACCACGACCCACAAAACCCTGCGCGGCCCCCGCGGCGGCCTCATCATGCTGGGCCAGGATTTCGACAACCCCTTCGGCCTGAAAACACCCAAAGGTGAGATTCGGCCCATGTCGGCGCTGCTCGACTCGGGCGTGTTTCCCGGCACGCAGGGCGGGCCGCTGGAGCACGTAATTGCCGCCAAGGCCGTGGCCTTCGGCGAGGCGCTGAGCGAGGACTTCGGCCACTACATGCGGCAGGTGGCCCGCAACGCGCAAGCCCTGGCCCAGGCCTTCAGCGGGCTGGGCTACGATATTATCTCGGGCGGCACCGACAACCATCTGATGCTGATTGACTTGCGCAGCAAAAACCTGACCGGCAAGCTGGCCGAGAACACACTCGTCAAGGCCGACATCACCATCAACAAAAACATGGTGCCCTTCGATGATAAGTCGCCGTTCGTGACGTCGGGCATCCGCATCGGCGCGGCGGCCGTCACCACGCGCGGGCTGGTGGAGGCCGACATGGGCCGCATCGTGGAGCTGATTGACGAGGCCCTGACCCACCACGCCGATGAGAGCCGCATCGGGCAGGTGCGCCGGCAAGTCAATCAGTGGCTCGACGCCTACCCCCTCTTTCACGGTGAATGAGCTTTTGCAATGGCTGAATGGACGAATGAGAATGAAATTTGAGGCCGGGTGTGTTAGTGACGGGCGGCCTTGCTCGTTTTTTTGTGGGTATTACCCGTCTGCCGGCTATCCCGGCATCTGCTCTACTGCCGGCTAGCGCGCACTCCGGCGAATCAGCTAACCAGTTTTATTCGCCCATTCTCTTATTCAGCCATTCAGCCATTGAACCCGAAAGCTCCCACCGCCCCCGAGGCGGAAATGTCGTTTATCGACCACCTGGAGGCCCTGCGCTGGCACATCATCCGGGCGGCCATTGCCATTGTCGTGTTCACTACGGCGGCTTTTTTCGCCAAAGACCTGCTCTTTCATGACATTCTGCTGGGGCCCTCGCGGCCCGATTTCTGGACCTACCGCATGTTCTGCCGCTTCGGCGCCTGGATTGGCAACCCCGAGATGTGCATCGACAAAGTCGGCTTCGTGATTCAGAACCGCGAGATGAGCGGGCAGTTGAGTATGCACATCAGCACTTCGTTTATGGCCGGCATCGTGCTCACGTTTCCGTATTTATTCTGGGAGCTGTGGCGCTTTGTGAAGCCCGGCCTGTATCCGCACGAGCAAGCCAACTCCCGCGGGGCAGTGTTCTTCGTCTCGGTCTTATTTCTGCTGGGGCTGCTGTTCGGCTACTACATCGCCGCGCCGTTGAGCATCAACTTCTTAGCTGGCTACGTGGTCGATGCCAGCATCGAGAACCAGATTGACATGCAGAGCTATCTGAGTACGCTCACCACGATGAGCCTTTCGTGCGCGTTCGTGTTTGAGTTGCCGATGATCGTGTTTTTCCTGGCCAAAGCCGGCCTGGTGACGCCCGAAATCATGCGCCTCTACCGCAAGCACGCCATCGTGGTCATCCTCATCATCGCCGCCATCATCACCCCGCCCGACATCTCAGCCCAAATTATCGTTACCATTCCCATTTTGCTGCTCTACGAGTTGAGCATCAACATCGCGGCCATCGTGCAGCGCCAAAGCGTGGCGCGGCTGAACGCGGAGCTGAAGAATAATGGGGGGTAGGGATTCGGTAAAAGGCGGTCATGCTGAGCCTTGCGAAGCATCTCGCGTGGGAAAGTAATCAGCTTCCGCAACTAATTGGGTTACTTCCCTAAGCAAGATGCTTCGCGGGGCGTACGCCAGATGAGCATAATGTTTTACTAGCTTATTTCTACTTGATAATGACCCTTGCCATCGGTTCCGACCACGCCGGATTTGAGTTGAAGCAATTCGTGCTGAAGCATTTGCAAGCAGCCGGCCACGAGGTGCGTGACTTCGGCACCTACTCGGCTGACTCCGTGGACTACCCTGATTTTGCGCATCCCGTGGCGGCGGCCGTGGCCGCGGGCGAGGTGCCGCGCGGGCTGCTCTTCTGCGGCTCGGCTAACGGCGTCTGCATCACGGCCAATAAGCACGCCGGCGTGCGCGCCGCCATCGCCTGGCTGCCCGAGCTGGCTGAGCTGGCCCGCCAGCACAACGACGCCAACATCATCTGCCTGCCCGCGAGGTATCTGACCCAGGAGCAGGGGGTAGGGATTGCCGATATCTTTATCGCTACCGAGTTTGAAGGCGGCCGGCACCAAAACCGGGTAAGCAAGATTGACGGCTAGCACGGCCTGGCGCCTCACCGTGCCTGCCAAACGCCCGGCGTCTCCGTCAACTTATACCGCCCGAAAACGCCCGGCATCAGGCCACGCAGGCGCGGCATTAGCCGCTGCTGGTCAATAATATACACGGGCGGGTTGGCGGCCGTTTGTTGGGCCACGCGCACCAGGGCCGCATACTCGTTGAGGTGCCCAAAATCGGCCTGGGCCAGGCTCCAGTCGAGGTAAGGCGTAGCCAGTTGGTTGGTTAAGTATGCCCGGCGGTCGGGGCCCAGCACGAGTACGCGCTGGCCTTGCAGGCGAGCCAGGGCCGGGTCGGGGTGCAGGGCAAAGCGGCTTTCGGCGGGCAGATGCAGCGCCGTTTCCAGGCCCGGTACGGCGGCGCGGTAGCGCAGCGTCGCCACCACCCCAATAGTGAGGAGCAGCAGCACTTCCGGGGCCCACGCTGGCCGCGCCCGCTGCCACAAAAACTGACTGAAATAAGCCAGCGGCGGCAGCACCAGCACCAGCGTACCCGGCGTCACGCCCAGCCCGGCGGCCCCGACCCCCACCGCCACCAGCAGCCACACCAGCATCAGCTGCCGGAACTTGGCCTGAAACACCAGTCCCAGCGCCGTGGCGCCCGTGCGCAGCAGCGCCAGCGCCAGCAGCGCCACCGGCACAGCCAGCAGCGGCAGCTGCACGGCGGCGGGCAGGCCATCGAGGCCCGCGCTGCGCCCGCGCAGGGCTGGCTCCAGGTGGAACTGTCCGAAGCCCGGCAAGGCGCCCACATAAAGAAAAAACGTCGCCACCACGGCGTAGGGAAACAAAAATCCGCACAGCAGCAGCAGCGCGCTGCGAAACGAGCTGGCCGCGAAGAGGGCCACTGCAAACAGCCCTACCCCCACAAACAAGGCCAGCGGCAGGTAGCACAAGGCCGCTACCCCAATCAGAAACCCGGCCCGAAACAAGCGGCGGTTGTCGTAGCCCGCCCGCGAGGTGGGCAGCAGCGCGCTGAGCGCAAACACCACGAACGTGTGGCCCAGCAGCAGTGGCGAGAGCGTGTCGAGGTCGGTGCTGAGGCTGCCCACCAGCAGGTAAGTCAGCGCCGCCACGTAGCCGCGCTCGGGGTGGGCTCCTACCCGGTTGAGCACCGTGTGCAGGCGCAGGGCCTGGGCCAGCAGCAGCCCCAGCGCCAGCAGCCAGTACAGCAGCACGGGCCGGGGCAGCACCGCCTGCAGCAGCGTGGCCGTGGCCGCCGCCAGCGGGGCGGTGCCGTCGTAGAGGTCGCGGTAGGGCAGCGCGCCACCGTGCAGGCGCTCGCCCAGCAGCAGCAGGCGCAGCTCGGCGGCGCTGAGCGAGTGACCTAGCCAAAGCAGCAGGGGTAGGCGCAGGGCCTGCACCAGCAGCAGCAGGGCCAGCAGGCGCGTGGGCAGCAGGTTTTTGAAAAAACGAAGCAAGCAGGGGGTAGGGAATGAGCAGGCTGGGAGCCAGGGCCCGTGGGTCCGTAAAGATGCGGCGGCGCGGCCGTTGCCAACCCCGCCTTACCTACCTCGCCCCCTACCTTTGCTCTTTCTATGGAAAGTAAACGACAACAGAAAATGGCCAGCCTGCTCCAGCAGGAGCTGGCCCAGGTGCTCCAGCGCGACCTGCCCCACCTGTTCGGCAGCGGCCTGGCGCCGGGCATCAGCGAGGTGCGCATCAGCCCCGACTTGGGCGTGGCCCGCGTCTACCTAAGCTTGCTGCTGGCCCAGGATGCCGAAGCCCGGCTGACCGAGGTGCGCGAGAACACGAAGCTTATCCGCGGCGCGCTCGGCAAGCGCATCGGCCGGCAGGTGCGCGTGGTGCCGGAGCTGCACTTCTTCCACGACGACTCCGCCGCCTACGCCGCCCGCATCGACGAGGTGCTCGGCGGCCTGCACATCCCGCCCGCCGATGACGCGCCGAAAACCGGCGAGGACGAGGCGCCGCCGCGCCCAAAGCTTTTTAATAACGAATAAACCGCCTTGTCATCCTGAGCTTGCGAAGGATCTTCTCATATCAGACTAAGTTGTTGCTGCCATTGTCATTCTAATGTGAGAAGGCCCTTCGCAAGCTCAGGATGACAAGGCGATTTCTATTTTCCTACCCTACTTGTACTACGACCCCATTAAGAAGACGCTCGGCGAGGTGTTTAACCGCACGCCGCTCCTGCGCCGGCTGTTCTACCGCCTGCTCGACCTGCTGCTGCTGCGCACCTGGCACGTGCACCGCGAGCTGCGCGCCTGGGCCCAGGGCCAGCAGCAACAAGCCGTCAGCGTGCTCGACGCGGGCTCCGGCTTCGGGCAGTACACCTACTGGCTGTCGGGGCTGAGCGCCAAGTGGTCTATCCTGGCCGTTGATGTGAAGGAAGAGCAGGTGGCTGACTCCAACCGCTTTTTCCGGCAGATTGGCCGCACCAACGTGCAGTTTGCGGTGCAGGATTTGGTGCTCTACCAGGAGCCGAATGCGTTTGATTTGGCTTTGTCGGTGGATGTGATGGAGCACATCCTGGAAGATGTGGAGGTATTTCGCAACATTCACGCCTCGCTGCGCGATGGCGGGATGCTACTCATCTCGACGCCGTCGGACCAGGGCGGCTCCGACGTGCACGACGACTCCGAGACCAGCTTTATTGAGGAGCACGTGCGCGACGGCTACAACATCCACGAGATTCAGCAGAAGCTGCGCACGGCGGGCTTCGAGCGCATTGAGGCGCGCTATGCCTACGGCGAGCCGGGCCAGATTTCGTGGCGCCTGAGCATGAAATATCCAATTTTGATGCTGGGCCGCTCGCGCTGGTTTTTCCTCGTGCTGCCGTTCTATTATCTCCTCACGTCTCCGTTCTGCTTGCTGCTCAACTGGCTCGACGCGCGCACCGTGCATGATTCTGGAACGGGGCTGATTGTGAAAGCCTGGAAGTAGCTTTGACTTTTAGCCGGCTGGCCCCGTATCTTGGTTATCGTTACCTTAAATTTTTATTGAAGAATGGCTGACACCCCGGACTTTGCCCGCTTAGCCGACACGCTTATCAGCCGCCAGGACCAGCACCAGCAGCAGCTCGACCGCCTCACCGCGCTGGCTGCGAACCAGGACGAAATGAATCGTCGCCTCGAAGGCAGTGCCCTGCGCAGTGAAGAGTTGCACCGCAGCGCCGCCGAAACGCACCGCCGCCTTGATGCTGGCCTGGCCGAAGCGCAAGCAACCAACCGCCGCCTCGATGCCGGCCTAGCTGAAACACAAGCTACCAACCGCCGCTTAGATGCCGGCTTGGTTGAAGCCAAAGAAATGAACCGCCGCTTGGACGCCAGCTTAGCTAGGACCGATGAGGTTTTAGCCACGTTCGGCCAAATCCAGCTGCGGATGCTGGACGAAATGGAGAAGCTGCGCGCTGAGCAGGTGCGGTCTAACCGGGTGCAAGAGGAATTTGCGAAGCGGCAGGATGAATTTAATGTCGTTTTCTTGGAAGAAATCCGGCATATTAAGCAGGACGCCCGCGTCTATCATGCCCAGACAACGCTCACCATGCAGCAGTACGACGAGCGCCTCAAGCGGCTTGAAGATTTCATGAACGGCTTCCAAAGCGCCGCCTAGCCCCGTGCCTTACCGGCCCCCAAGATTTCGGTGAACGTCCCCCTGCTCATTGCCCGGCGCTACTTCCGCTCGAAGAAAAAGCGCAACATCATCACCATCATCTCCAACATTTCGATGGTGGGCGTGGCGGTGGGTACTATGGCGCTCATTATTGTGCTCTCGGTCTTCAACGGGCTCGAAGACTTGGTACGCACGCTCTACAGCAAATCCGACCCCAACCTGGTCATTGCGGCCGTCAAGGGCAAGGCTTTCGTGGTTGATTCAGTTTTCACCGTCCGGCTGCAAAACACGCCCGGCGTGGCCCTGCTCACGGAAGTTATCGAGGACAACGCCCTGCTGCAATACCACGACCGGCAGATGGTGGTCAAGATGCGCGGCCTCTCCGATAACTACTTCGCCCAGAGCCCGATAGACTCAACCATCCGCGAAGGCGACCACCGCCTGCGCCGCGGCGCGCGGGAGTACGCCGTGGTCGGCATCGGCGTGCAGCACGAGCTGGGCATCACCCTGGATAATCGCCTCTCGCCCCTGCGCCTGCTCTATCCGCGCAACACGGCCGGCCGCAAAACGCTCTCCATCGACCCCACCCAGGCCTTCAATGAGCAGGATATCACTGCCGGCGGCGTCTTCCTCATCGAGCAAAAGATGGACGACGCCTACATTTTCGTACCCCTGAGCTTCGCCGAGCGCCTGCTCAGCTACGGCGCCAAGCGCACAGCCCTCTACGTGCGCGTCGGGGAGAGCTTTCAGATTGAGCAAGTGAAAAAGCAGCTGCGCAAGCAATTAGGACCGAATTTTACGGTGCTCGACTCCGATGAGCAGCACGTGAGCTTGCTCAAGGCCATCAAGATTGAGAAGCTGTTCGTGTTCATCACCTTCGCCTTTATCCTGCTGATTGCCTCGCTCAACATTTTTTTCTCCCTCTCGATGCTGGTCATCGACAAGAAAAAAGACGTGGCGATTCTGCTCTCGATGGGCGCCACCGAGCAAACCATCCGGCGCTCGTTTCTGCTGGTCGGAGCCATCGTGGCCTTGGTGGGCGCCGCCACCGGGCTGGTGCTAGGCGTGAGCATCTGCTGGATTCAGCAAACCTTCCACGTAGTGAGCATGGGCATGGCTACCAGCGTCGTGGACTCGTATCCGGTGAAGATGCAGGCCACCGACATCATCTATACCTGCCTGGCTATCATTGTGATAACGCTGGCCGTGTCCATTCGCCCGGCCATCAATGCCGGCCGCATCGAGCTGCGCGACAACCTCTAAACCAGGGTTTAGCGCCGCCGAGGGGGGTAGGGAATGCACCACGTCACCCTGAGCAAAGCGAAGGACCCTATTTCGTGAGAACGAGCGATAACTGATTGATTACTGCGAGTCGCCCTCACCTGAAAAGGTCCTTCGCTTCGCTCAGGATGACGTGGTGCATTCCCTACCCCCCTGCTGCGGGGCAAAGCCAGCGGTTCAGCTTAGAAACCTCAATACTATATTACTTTAACAGGTAATAAATAGGATTCTGCGCGGCGTACCCTAACTTGCGGCATCACGTGCGGCCGTAATGAAAGTTTCTACTACCGAGCAGTTTCAAATTGTTTATTCGCTGTTTGCCCACGAGTACCTCGGGCATCTATTCGCGGCCTTCGTGGTGCAGCGCGGACCGCGCGGGCAGCTCACGCTGCTGCACCAGACCGTGTCGGGCAAGAACGCCAGGGAATTTGCCAGCGGCCTGGATGAGGTTGACTTTGAGCTAATTGAGCTGAGCGACCAGCTTCAGCAGGACGCGCTGGTGAAGGAATTTTGGCCCCGCAAAATCAGCACGGCTGAGTTTTTCCTCAAGATTTATCATCCCGAGAAGGGCGACAAGGCCATGCAGGAAGTCATTGCCCGCGCGGTGCAGGAGCGCATGGGCCGGCTGCTGGCCCGGCTGGCGGGCAAGCGCGTCTTCATCATGGGGCGCGACGGCGAGCCGACCTGGAAGGAAATTACGTTGGCCAGCAAGCCAGCTTCCATCCTGTTTCACTTTCGGCGCAACGAGGAAGGCACCCACTACTTCCCCACCATTCAGTACCAGAACCAGCGCCTTGACTTCCAAAACAAAGGCGCGGTGCTGGTGTGCCAGCAGCCGGCCTGGCTGCTGGTGAGCGATGTGCTCTACAGCTTCCGCGACGACGTGGACGGGCGCAAGCTGCTGCCGTTTCTGAGCAAAAAGTTTATCGTGGTGCCGCGGCAGGTCGAGGAAAGCTACTTTCAGAAGTTTGTGGCCCCGCTCATGGAGTCGTTCGACGTGCACGCCCGCGGCTTCGATATTCGCTCGGAGCGCTACGTGGCCCGGCCCTACCTCACGTTTACGGACGCGCAGCCCGCGGCTGCGCCGGTGGTGCCGGTGCGCCCGCCGGGCCCGCCGCGCCGGGGTAGGGCCCCGGCGCCCAAGCCCGTGCCGGTGGCCACGCCCGGCGAGGAGCAGATTCATTTCGAGCTGAGCTTCCGCTACGGGCCCCACCCGATGCCGCCCGGCCCCGCCCGCCGGGTGAGCGTGCGCCTGGAAAAAACGGCCGACTCCTACGTGTTTCACCGCCTGCTGCGCGACCCCGACCAGGAAACGAGTGCCATCAAGGAGCTGGCCCGCCGCGAGCTGCAGATGCAAGGCGCGCGCGCCGTGCTCGACAAGGCCGCCGCCTTCCGCTGGCTGCACCAGCACACGCCGGAGCTGACGGAACTGGGCTACACGGTGGAGGCGGCCAGCACGGCGGCCAAAAATTACTTTATCGGGCCCGTGTCGGTGCAGGTCGGCATCTCGGAGGCCGGCGACTGGTTCGACGTGCGCGGCACAGTGCGTTTCGGCGAGTTTGAGCTGCCGTTTAGCAAGTTGCGGCCCTACATCTTGCAGCGCCGCCGCGAATTCAAGTTGCCCAACGGGCAGGTCGCCATTATCCCCGAAGAGTGGTTTACGGACTACTTGGAGCTGTTTGCCTTCGCCGAAGAAGGTGGCCCGGAACAGCTGCGCCTGCGCCGGCATCACCTGGCTCTGGTGGCTGATTTGCAGAGCGGCGAGCTGGCCACCGTGCGCCTAAGCCGGCAGCTGGAAA
Source organism: uncultured Hymenobacter sp. (assembly GCF_964243305.1). Classification (GTDB taxonomy): domain Bacteria; phylum Bacteroidota; class Bacteroidia; order Cytophagales; family Hymenobacteraceae; genus Hymenobacter. Next base: position 119,565 of record NZ_CAXTEF010000006.1, on the reverse strand, counting down.
AGCTGCGCGACTTCGCCGAAATCGAGGACCAGCCCCTACCCCTCGGTTTTCGGGGCGAGCTGCGCCCCTACCAGAAAGCGGGCTATAACTGGCTGCGTTTCGTACAGGACTACCATTTCGGCGGCTGCCTAGCTGACGATATGGGATTAGGAAAATCCGTGCAGACGCTGGTCATGCTTCAGCAGCGGGCCGAGAGCGGCGCGGCGCAGGGCGCGGCCTCGCTGCTGGTGCTGCCTACCTCGCTGGTTTACAATTGGCTTCAGGAGGCGCAGAAGTTTACGCCTAACCTGCGCCTGCTGGCCTACACCGGCACCTACCGCGACAAGGATATTGCCCGCTTTGCCGACTACGACGTGGTGCTCACGAGCTACGGCATCGTGCGGCTGGATACGGATTTGCTGGCTTCCTACCCCTTCGATTACGTCATTCTGGACGAGTCGCAGGCCATCAAAAATCCGTCTTCGACCACCTCGCAGGCCGTGCGGCAGCTGCGGGCCCGGCACCGGCTGATTCTGACGGGCACGCCCGTCGAGAACAGCACGATGGACTTGTGGTCGCAGATGTCGTTTATCAATCCGGGCCTGCTCGGCACGCAGGCGTTTTTTCGGAAGGAGTTCCTCAAGCCCATCGAGAAAAACCAGGATGAAGCCCGCACCAAGCGCCTGCACGCGCTTATCAAGCCCTTCATCTTGCGGCGCCACAAGGCGCAGGTAGCGCAGGATCTGCCGGCCAAAACCGAGCAGCTCAGCTACTGCCTCATGACCGAGGAGCAGGCCCACCGCTACGAGGAAACCAAGAGCTTCTACCGCAACCAGATTCTCAACAGCTTCGACGCTGCGGCCGGCGCCAACGGCAACGCCGCCGCGCCGAGTGCCGTCGCCGTGCCCAACACCCAGCTGCTGCTGCTGCAAGGCCTGACCCGTCTGCGCCAGATGGCCAACCACCCCCGCCTCGCCGACCCCGACTACGACGGCGAATCGGGCAAGCTGCGCGAGGTGCTGCGGATGCTGCGCTCGGTCGTGGCCGAAGGCCACAAGGTGCTCGTATTCAGTCAGTTCGTTAAGCACCTGGAGCTAGTGCGCGCCGCCCTCGATGAGCGCCAACTGCCCTACGCCTACCTCGACGGCAGCACCCGCGACCGGGCCGCCGAAGTCGCCCGCTTCCAGGAGAACGAGGACCTGCCCATCTTCCTCATCTCCCTCAAGGCCGGCGGCGTGGGCCTCAACCTCACTGCCGCCGACTACGTGTTCATCCTCGACCCCTGGTGGAACCCCGCTGTGGAGGCCCAGGCCATTGACCGCGCCCACCGCATCGGTCAGCAGCGCCCAGTGTTCACTTACAAGTTCATTACCCAGGATAGCGTGGAAGAGAAAATCCTGGCCTTGCAGCGCCGCAAGCTGGCCCTGGTGAGCGAGCTGATTGCCACCGACGAAGCCGTGATGAAGCACCTGACCAGGGAAGATATTGAGGAGCTGCTGGGGTAGGAGGGGGGTAGGGAATTGGGTAAGCGCCGTGCGTAGTATTGCATCACGGAGCCAAAACGGCGGCCTGACTAAAATATAGAGCACCCGCCGTATTTTGCGGGCATCAACTCACTTCTTACTCTATTTCTACATGAAAAAGCTGCTACGTTCATCCCTACTGCTGCTCCTGTTTTCAGGTGCCGCTTCGGCCGCGCAGGCGCAGGCGGTTCTCGTCAACGGGCTTGCTACGCTTTTCCGCGTGGGTGTCACGGCGGCGCACGGCGATTATGGCGACAAGACCGTGACGACTGCCACCTACCGCGACCAGGAGTTTCCGGTGAAGCGGACACCGGCCGAGCAGCTTACCGGCGAAGCGGCCGACCAGATTGGCTTGCTGGAAGCCCAGCTGGAGCAGTGCCATCAGGCGCTGGCCGCTTCGGCTACCGGGCCGGTGTGCCCGGCGAGCCAGTTGGCTACTATCAAGGCGGCGCAGGCGGTGATTGCGGCAGCGCGGCCCAACTGGAGCCAGAAATTTTATAAGCGCGAGCTGGCCTTTTACCAGGCAGAAGATGCCCGCCGCCTGCTGGCCGCAGGCCAGGCAGCTCCTACCCCCGACGCGGCGCCGAAGTAGGGGCAGGCAAAGCGCCACGATATTATAAGACGAAGGACCCGGCGGCCGGAGCTTGCGCTGAGCAGCCCTCGGCCGCCGGGCCCTTCTGCCGCAGCAGGTCCACGGCGCTTGATTCAACTTATTCTACCACAGCTTCGTATCCATCACGCCCGGCGGCAGCGGGGGGTAGGCGCTGAAGCCGAGCACGCACCAGCCGGCTTCGATGCCGAACTGGCCGCCGCGCAGCAGGTGGCTAATCCAGCGGGTGGTGCTGCGGCCGGTGTATTGCTCGGTTTCGGGCTCGAACTCGCGCAGCAGCAGCGCGTCGCCCACCTCGAAGTGGCGGTCGTCCTGGCGCACGTCGAAGGGCTTCTGGCCGGCCTCAACGGCTTCAAAGCAGCCGGGCCAGATTTTCAGCTCGTGGGTGCGGCGCTGGGTTGGAAGAAAGGCGTTGGCCGGGGAAAAGGCAGTCGTTGTCATCGCGAAAATCAGAAAGTTAAGGCTAAGAAACAGGGGCGCCGCCGAGCGGCAGCGGGCTGGCCAGCTAAGGGCCAGACCTTGCCTAACGTGTCGAATCTAGCTAAAATTCAATTAGTTTCGAGCCAGGCCGCCTGCCTGGCCGGCAGCCAGGGGGTAGGGAATCAGGTAGCCGCCGAACAATCGCCGGGGCCGGGCGTTAGCCCAGCCTATGCGCGTTCTTCTTCGCACCGCCGTGGCCCAGCCGCCGGCCGCCGTCATGGCCGGCTTCACCCGCGCCTTGTTCCTGGCTCTGGCGCCGCCCTTTCCGCAACTCACGCTGCGCCGCTTCGACGGCTGCCGCCGCGGCGACCGGGTGGAAATCGAGTTGAATACGCTGGTCAAAAAGCTCGCCTGGACCTCGCTCATCACCGACGATGGCGTGCGGCCTGATGGCACTCATTATTTTATCGACGAAGGCCAGACCTTGCCGCCGCCGCTGCGCTATTGGCGCCATCAGCACCTCATCGAGCCCGGCCCGGCCGGCGGCAGCGTCATCGTCGATGACCTGGAGTACCGCACCGCCTCGCCCGTGCTGGACCGGCTGCTCTACCCGGCCATGTGGGCGCAATTTGCCTGGCGGAAGCCGATTTACCGGCGCTGGTTTAAGTAAAATCCATAAAGCAATTAAGAGCGCCTATTCCCTACCCCCTCGCTATGACCGAGCCCGCCCTGACCGCCCTGGCCGCCTTGCAAGCCGGTCTGACCACCGCCGACGCGGCGCCCGCCGAGCGCCTGCAAGCCGCCCTCGACTTAGTTGGCTCGCACCTGCGCGCCGACCGCTGCTTTCTCTACGTGCGCGACCCGGCCCGCGGGCGCGGGCGCATTGCCTTGGTCTGGCGCCTCGATGAGGCCGTGCCCGACCCGCGCCACGACTGGCAGGACGACACCGGCGAGCTGCCGAAGGAGGACCCGCTGTTTCGGGCCGCGCTGGCCGCCCGGCCGTCGGTGTTCGTGGACGATGTGAGCGAGGCCGGGCCCGAGGTGCTCAACCAAGAGTTCGAGCGCCGCACCTTCGGGCACCGCGCCCTGGTGCACGCCCACATCACCGAAGGCGACGCGCTCTGGGGCATCTTGCAGCCCTGCGTGTTCGGCCACCCGCGCCACTGGACGGCCGATGAGCGGGCGTATCTGGAGGATTCCCTACTCCTGCTGCTACCCGTGGTGCAGGAGTATGTAGCGGGGCAAGATGTCGGGTAGGGAGCGGGGCTCGTCCCCGCCCGGTGCCCGAACAATAATCGTTGGATTGGCGCGGACGCCGGGCGGGGACGAGCCCCGCTCCCTACGGCGGCAGGCACCCGGCCCTACCCCTACCTTTGCCGGCCTATGCCGACTCCCGCCACTATCGTTCTTAAAAATGGAAAAGACCACTCGCTGCGCCGCCGCCACCCCTGGGTGTTTTCGGGCGCCATTGCCCGCTTAGCAGGCGAGGCCGAGGAGGGCGACGCCGTACGGGTGCAAGCCAGCGACGGCGAACTGCTTGGCGTCGGCCACTTTTCCGGTGGCGGCTCCATCGCGGTGCGGATGCTGGATTTTGGTTCCGCCGCGCAGCTGCCCGACGCCGGGTTTTGGGAGCAGAAATTAGGCGAGGCCTACCGGCTGCGACAGCGCCTGGGCCTGGCTGGGGCAAACGGGGGGGGTAGGGAATCCGTCCAAACCAATGTGTTCCGCCTCGTCCACGCCGAGGGCGATGGCCTGCCCGGCCTCATCATCGACGTGTACGGCGACGTGGCCGTGGTGCAGGCCCACAGCGTGGGCATGTACCGCGCCCGGCCCGCCATCGCGGCGGCGCTGCAAGCAGTTTTCGGTGCCGGGCTGCGCGCCATTTATGACAAGAGCGCCGAAACCGTGCCCGCCGCGGCGGCGCCCGGCGCCGTGAACGGCTACCTCTTCGGGGCGAGCACCGGGCAGGAGCATCTGGTGTCGGAAAACGGCCATCAGTTTGCCATCGACTGGGAAGCGGGCCAGAAAACCGGGTTTTTCATCGACCAGCGCGACAACCGCGCCCTGCTGGCCCGCTACGCGCCCGGCCGCCGGGTGCTCAACACGTTTTGCTACACCGGCGGCTTCTCGGTGTATGCGCTGGCGGCCGGCGCCGAGCTGGTGCACTCCGTCGATTCGAGCAAAAAGGCCATTCAGCTCACTGAGCGCAACGCTGCCCTCACGGCGCACGCCGCACGCCACGCCGCCTACCCCGACGATGTGCTCGGCTTCCTCAAAAACCACCCGGAGGAATACGACTTGCTCGTGCTCGACCCGCCCGCCTTCGCCAAGCACATGGGTGCCCGCCACGCCGCCCTCATGGGCTACAAGCGCCTGAACGCCGCCGGCCTCCAGCACTTGGCGCCAGGCGGGCTGCTCTTCACGTTCTCGTGCTCGCAAGTCGTTAGTCCCGAGCTGTTTGAGGGTGCCGTGCTGGCTGCCGCCATCGAGGCGGGCCGCCCCGCGCGCATTCTGCACCGCCTCACTCAGCCCGCCGACCACCCCGTGAGCCTGTTTCACCCCGAGGGCGCGTATCTGAAGGGCCTGGTGCTGGCCGTGGAGTAGCCGAAGTATAAGTAAGGCCGAGCCTATTCTAAGCTTTGCGGCGCATCATTGGAGGACTTATTTCGCCGAGCCTGCTGAAGTTCTTCCACTATTTGGCGGGTGCGCTCATGAATGAGCGTCAGCTTGGCCCGCATATCCGGCAAATGGTCCAATGATTTCTGAGCCTGCTCTTTCCAGGTCCATACGTCTAACTGCGCCTGCGACTCTTTAACTGCCATAGCCCGTAAGTTCGGTAGGGGTGAGAATGCGAAATGGATGTAAGTAGCCTGACTCGCTGTTTAGAGCTAAAATACGGCGTTCTCGGTTGACATTGGCTAGGTGCTTATAATTCCAGCTAACCAGATAGTCCATTCGCCACACCGTACAAAACGCAACGTGCAACGCATCATACAGCTTGGATGGCGGCAACACCCCCATTCGTAGGTAGGGTAGTGTTGAGCCAGCTCCCCGATTTCGCGGCTGTCCGTCACCGCATGAATGGCCACATAATTATCCTCCAGCACCCGAAGCAGGCGGTTGCGGTGCGCGGCGTCCGGCGTCTGGCGAATCTCATCCACCACGTATTCTGACACGCAGGCCTTGTAAATGCCCAGTCGAACAAAGTCAGGGAAGAAATCAATCGTTATAGCTTGCCTCTCGGGGCGTCGTCAGCAAACAGAAAGTTGATGACCGAGGTATCCAAGTAAACATCAGGCCTGTTCATGGTTGAAAGGTAGATGTTGTTTCCCCAACCCTGAAGAGCAGCGTTCCGCCCGCAGAACTCATCGTGAATTATAACCTGAAAGAAGATACTTCCCCCCCTGGCTCGCCCGCCGCCATCATCGGCGCGGGCGTCGCTGGCCTGGCGGCCGCCGTGCGGCTGGCCGTAGCCGGCCACCCGGTCACGGTGTTTGAGGGCGCCGCTAGCTTCGGGGGCAAGATGCAGCAGTTCAGCTTGCCCGGCGGCTACCGCTTCGATGCCGGGCCGTCGCTGTTCACGTTGCCCGCGCTGGTCGATGACTTGTTTCGGCTGGCGGGGCGGGTGCCGCAGGACTATTTCCGCTACGAGCGCCTCGACCCGATTACGCAGTACTTTTTCAGCGACGGCACCCGCGTGGCGGCCTGGGCTGATACCGAACACTTTGCGGCGGAAATCGAGGAGAAGCTGGGCACGCCGGCCGCGCAGGTGCGAGCGTTCCTGAGCCGTAGCGGGCGCAGCTACGAGGCCACGGCGGGCACGTTCCTGCACAAGTCCTTGCACAAAGCGGGCACGTATTTCAACCGCGAAACCCTCAAGGCCGTGGCCGCACTGCCGGCGCTGGGCCTGACCGGCACCATGCACCGGCGCCACGAAAAAGCGTTTAAGGACCCGCGCCTGGTGCAGCTTTTCGACCGCTTCGCCACCTACAACGGCTCGGACCCCTACCAGGCACCGGCCACGCTGAGTTTGATTCCGCATCTGGAGCACGGCATCGGCGCCTTTTACCCTGAGGGCGGCATCTACGCCATTGCCAGCAGCCTGGCGCGGCTGGCCCAGGAGCTGGGGGTAGGGTTTCGGTTCAACGAGCCGGTGGAGGAGATTCTGACCGCTGGCGGCCGGGTCACGGGCTTGCGCACAAGCCAGGGCCGCTACAGTTTCCCGCTGGTAGTCAGCAACATGGATGTGGTGCCAACCTACCGGCGCCTGCTGCCCAAGCAACCGGCGCCGGAGCGCACGCTACGGCAGCCGCGCTCGTCGTCGGCGTTGATTTTTTACTGGGGGGTAGGGGCTGAGTTTGCCGAGCTGGACCTGCACAACATTTTTTTCTCCGCCGATTATAAGGCCGAGTTCGACGCCATCTTTCAGCAAAAAATCGTGGCTGCCGACCCTACGGTGTACGTGAACATCACGAGCAAAAAAACGCCGGAGGATGCGCCCCCCGGCCACGAGAACTGGTTCGTGATGGTGAACGTGCCCCACGACCAGGGCCAGGACTGGGAGGAACTGACCCGCCAAACCCGCGCCGCCGTGCTGGCTAAGCTCAGCCGCACGCTCGGCCGCGACCTGGAACCCCTGATTAAAGCCGAAAAAACCTGGACCCCGCCCGGCATTGCCCAGGATACGTCCTCGTTCGGCGGCGCGCTCTACGGCTCGTCGAGCAACAACGCGCTGGCCGCGTTTCTGCGCCACCCTAATTTCGCCGGCCGGCTGCCGGGGCTGTATTTTTGCGGCGGCTCGGTACACCCCGGCGGCGGCATTCCGTTATGCTTATTGTCGGCCAAAATCGTGGCAGACTTAATTGCTTAAAAGTTATGAGTTATGAAGTATGAAGTATGAGTTGGACGCCCGGCGATACCACTGCGGAACTGATTGTGGCGGGTGTCCAACTCATACTTCATAACTCATAACTCATAACTCAAACTAGATGGAGGGAATAAATTCAACCTTGGCGCCCGCTTCGCCGCGCCTGCGGGCGGCGCAGTTTGTGGTCGTGCTGTTTCACGCGACTGGTTTTTTGGGGCTGGCCTTCTCCGATGACCCCGGCTATTACCTGGCTCACACGCCGCTCACGCTGCTGCTCACACTGGGGCTGCTGGCCGCGTTTCAACCCCAGCGCAACCTGGCTTTCTGGGGGTTTTGTTTCAGCGTGGGGCTGCTGGGCTTTCTGGCCGAGTTCGTGGGCGTAAACACCGGGCAGCTGTTCGGGCACTACTCCTACGGCCAGACCCTGGGCTGGCAGTACGGGGGCGTGCCGCCACTCATTGGGCTTAACTGGGTGATGGTCAGCTACCTGGCCGGGATGCTGGCCCGCTACGTGCCGGGCTCCGCCCTGCTGCGCCTGCTGGCCGGCGCCCTGCTCATGCTGGCCCTGGATGTGTGCCTGGAGCCCGTCGCCGGCCGCTACGACTTCTGGCACTGGACGGCCGACATTATCCCGCTGCGCAACTTCCGCGACTGGTTTATCCTGGCCTGCCTGACGCAGTATTTGTTTCAGCGCGCCGATTTCGTCAAGTACAACCCGCTCGTGCCGCTGACTTATCTGGTGCAGCTGCTGTTCTTCTTCGGCCTGGGCTCGCTGCGCTGAAAGCAGGGGGGTAGGGAGTGGTGCCTGCAACAGCAGTTCACGTTACCGCTGCTCGCCAACCCAGGTGCGGATACGCTGGGCGAAAGCCCGCCGGGCGGCGGCTATGCCGGTGCCGTGGGCCTGCATATAGTGGCGCCACCGCTGCGCTACCAGCACGTGCGTAAGTTGCTCGGCGGCATCGGCGCCGGGCACGTCGATGGCCGGCGGCCGGCCGGCCAGCAGCGCCACTTCGGCCGCCTGAAGGCTGGCCAAAGACTGCGTTTCAACGAGGTGCGTGATGACTGGAATCTGCATTTCAAGAAGCTAGCAAGAAGTTAGCAAGAAGCCGGGCCGCTGCTTGCGGGCCGGTTTGCGCCAGCCTGGTGCGTAGCCAGTCGGCTTGGGTTTTAAATAAAGCGCGGCCGAAACGTGCCCGGCCAGTTGACTGTTTGGGAGGGGGTAGGGATTTTTATCCTGCCCGCGCTGCCGGCTGAAAATAGCCAGCGCAAGGCGCTGATTTAGTAAAGTGACTTTTAATCTCCACCAGCTTTTCGCCGCGTCCGCGGCGTTGGCCCGCCGCGTGCCTGCCGGGCCGGGCCGGCGGCTTTCTGCCTTTATGAAAAACATTCTCTGCTTCGGCGACAGCCTTACGGCCGGCTACGGCTTGCGCGCCAATGAAAGCTTTCCGGCCCTGATTCAGCAAAAGCTCGACGCGGAAAATCTGCCTTACAAGGCGCATAACTACGGCATTAGCGGCGAAACCAGCGCCGGCGGCCGGCAGCGCCTGCCCACAGTGCTGGCCCGGCAGCCGGCCGACGTGTTCGTGCTCGCGCTGGGCGCCAACGATGGCCTGCGCGGCATCCCGGTGCGCGAAACCAGTCAGAATCTCAAGCACATCCTCACGGAGGTGAAGCGGCAGTTTCCGGCCGCCGTCCTGGTGCTGGCCGGCCTGGAGTTTCCCTTCGACCTGGGCCCGCTCGGCGGCCACAAGATGGGACGCTACGCGCTGGAATTCAAGTCTTTGTTTCGCACCTTGGCCGATGAGCAGGGGGTAGGGTTTATCCCGTTTCTGCTGCAAGGCGTGCTGGGCCGCCGCGAGCTGAACCTGCCCGACGGCGTGCACCCCAACGCCGCCGGCCAGCAGATTCTGGCTGAGAACGTGTGGGCCGTGCTGCGCCCGCTGCTGTAAGCGAAAGATGCGCAGGATGACCGACCGGGGAGGGGGTAGGGATTCAAAACAGGCTGCCCTGCACGGCCTGCGGAATGACCTGCGGCGGCGGCACGTAGAGCCCGCTCAGCTCCTGCAGCCGGGCCAGGAAGTAGCTGGCCCAGACCGGCGCGTGGCGCACATCGCGCTGATGAATGAAGAAGTAGATGGCGTGCAGCCCTTGCGCCAGCCACTCGGTGAGGCGGCCGGCCCAGAAGTCGGCCCGCTGATAATCCGACGGAATCAGGCCGTGGCCGTTGAAGCGAATGAAGGCCGTGGCGGTGGTCAGGCGCTGGTGCAGCACGTCGCGCCGGCCAGCTACATCGGTGATAACCAGCGTTTTATTTAACGCCTCCAGCGTAGCCATCACCGCGTCGCGCAGGCCGGCATCCTGAAACCAGCGCGGGTGGCGCAGCTCCACGGCCAGCGGCACGTCGGCGGGAAAGTCGAGCAGGAAGCGCTCCAGCCGAGGCAGGTGCTCGGGGCCGAAGTGCGGCGGCAGCTGCAAAAAAGCCAGCCCCAGGTTGTCTTCCAGCCCGGCCACGGCCCGGCCGAAGGGCACCACGAGGTCGTCGGCCTGGTATAGCTCGCGCTCGTGGCTGATGCTGCGCGGCAGCTTGGGGCAAAACTTAAAGCCCGGCCCGACCAGCTCGCGCCAGCGCCGCACGGTGCCCGCGTCCGGGATGCGGTAGTGGCTGGTGTTCAGCTCCAGGGCGTTGAACTGCCGGGCGTAGTAGTGCAAATAGTCCGCTTCGCGGATGCCGAGCGGGAAATAAGAGCCGAGCCACTCCTTATTCGTCCAGATGGGGCAGCCCACGTGCAAGCCGGGGGTAGGCGGCTGCGTGGGGCGGGCGCGGGCCAGCACGGCGGCGGTTTCGGGATGGTCGGGCGGCAGCCGGAAATCAACGTAGCGCAGGTCGGGCAGGCGGCCAAAATCCATAGGACAAAAGTACGGCGAAAGGCCGCGCGGCAGGGCTTAAAGCAGCGCTTTAAGCATTACAAAAAAGCCGGGACTTATGCAACCGGGCAGCGGGCCAGGGAGCAGCGCTAAAAGCCAAAATCTTGTACCCGTCCTAAAGTCTAATTTTAATGCTATGTTTTGCGCAGCCGACAAACTGTCAAAACTAGCCTCCTGAAACGCAGGCGCAACTCGTTCAGATTGCTCTTGAATTAATTAAATACAAGTTTTATGGGAAAAGGATAAGTTATTAAGCTGTCATTTCGGCTTAAGAACCGAAAAAGATGGGTGGGCCTGGGAGTGGTGCCTAGTTTTGGCTGATTCACCATCCAGGACTTATAGTGATTTTATCCTTTCGACACTTCTCGTCCGCTGCCTTCTCTTTGTGGCTGCTGCTGGCCCCGCTGGCGGCGGTGCAGGCCCGCCACCGGGCCGCCCACCTCACCGAGCCCGCCAAGGTCACCAGCACAATGGTGCTGCGCGGCCGGGCCTCGTGGTACGGCCGCGAATTTCAGGGAGCCCGCACGGCCAGTGGCGAACGCTACAACCGCTTTGCCTACACCTGCGCCCACAAGACGCTGCCTTTCGGCACCCGTTTGCGCGTCACTAACCTTACCAACGGCAAATCAGTAGTGGTGCGCGTCAGCGACCGCGGACCGTTCCGCCACCAGCGCATCATCGACTTGTCGGAGGTTGCCGCCCGCCCCCTGAACATCGTCTGCTGCGGCGCCGCCACCATCATTGCCGAAGTCGTGCCGGCCTCTACTCCCCTCGGCCCCACGAAAGCCCCCGCCAACCTGGCCGCGCTGCAAGCTGCTGACCCCGCCCCGCAGGCCCCCTTCACCACCTACGGTGCACCCGCCGCTGAGCTGGCCGCCGAGGTCGCGTCCATAATCCCTACCCCCCTCATCACGCTCGAAGTGATGCTGGCCAGTGTGCCGGCCGCCCCCAGGTCTTATGTGGTGCAGGCCGGCACCTTCGCCGACGTAGCGAATGCGCGGGCGGTGCAGACGCGCCTGCAGGCGCTGGACCCGAGGCTGGAGGTGCGGGTAGTGGATGAAACCGTTGCCGGGCGGCCACTCAGCCGGGTGCTCATCGTCAACTTTGCCGAGCGCCCCGCCGCCGAAAACCTGCGCCGCCGCCTGCAGCTCTGGGGCATCGGCGGGCTGGTGCGCGATGTGGCGCAGCTGTAGATTCTACAGTGATTCCCAGGTGCGGGTACGTCCTTGTGAAAGAAGTTAAAAGGTGAGAGTCAAAAGTTAAAATGCTGATTTATAAAGGTTTTGACTCACAGCTTTTAACTCACAGCTACTGCTCTCAGAGCCGAGTTAAATCTTGCCCTGCCGAATCAGCCGCCGGTACAGCCGCACCAGGGTGGCCTGCGCCACGCCCAGCCGGTAGAGCAGGCAGAGCAACCCGAACGTGAGCTGAAGCCGGTATACGCCGTTGGCGCGGTATTTCCGGGCGGAGGTGATGACGGCGCCCGGCAGCACGACGAAGCGGCCCTGCCGCCGCAGCCGCCCGATGATTTCCTGGTCCTCGAACACGATGAGCCGCTCGTTGTAGCCGCCAACTGCGGCCCACACCTCGCGGCGCACGAACAGGCTTTGGTCGCCGAAGCGCAAGGCGTCCCAATCGAAGCGCGTGCACCAGGCACTGAGCTGCAAAAACCAGTGCGGGTCGTCGAAGGCGAGGCGGTAGCAGCCGCTGGCGGCGCAGGCCCGGCGCAGGTCGGTTAGCAGCGTGGCGGGGGGGTAGGAATCGGCGTGCAGAAAGTAGAGCAGGGCGCCGCGCGCCCGCGCTGCGCCGTAGTTAAGCTGGGCGGCGCGGCCCTTGCGCGGACTATGCACGAGCTGGGCGCCGGCCGCAGCGGCTTCGGCGGCGGTGGCATCGGTGCTGCCGCCGTCGGCCACGATAAGCTCAACGGCGGGGGCCGCGGCCCCCAGCCGGCGCAACGCCCACAGCAGCGGCCCGATGTGGCCGGCCTCGTTGAAAGTAGGAATGATAATGCTGAGCCAGGGTGCCGAAGCCATGAGGAGGGTCAAGCTGGTTGGCGTACATTCAGGGCATGAAAACCTATTATAACCCCGACGACCTGGCCAAATTCGGCCAAATCAGCGAGTATGGTCCCGACCTGGCCCGCAAGTTCTTCGACTACTACGGCGAAGTATTCAAGGAAGGCGCGCTGAGTGAGCGCGAAAAATCACTGATTGCCCTGGCCGTGGCCCACGCCGTGCAATGTCCCTACTGCATTGATGCTTACACGACGGATGCCCTCCAGAAGGGCGCCGACGAGCAGCAGATGATGGAGGCCATCCACGTGACGGCGGCCATCCGCGGCGGCTCGTCGCTGGTGCACGGCGTGCAGATGATGAATAAAATCAAGGAAGTGACGATGTAGGGCGGTTGGGGTTGTGAGAGGGGGTAGGGTATTCTATCCATCTGTCATGCTGAGCTTGCGAAGTATTCTATCACGCTAGAATGATGTAGTACTCAATTATATACTGCTCGTTGAGGCGTGACAGGATGCTTCGCAAACTCAGCATGACTGGACCAATGAGTTGATTGCTCCCTCACGTTAATCCAGCCAGCTTCTGATGCCGCCGCGAACAATCCGGCCCCGCCGCCCGAATCCACGGCTGAGCAAACTGTTGCCGGGAGTCCGTGGTTGTGGCAAGATTGAAAACCCGGCCGCGCGCCTACCCCCTCCCGCCGGCCGCTGGCTTCTTACTGCTCATGAAATCACTGCTCGCAACCCGCCCCGAGGCGGCCAATCCCGTCTTCCAGCTTGACGTGCTCAACCAGGCACGGCGCCAGGGCGACAGCTTTCCCGCCTTTGCCGGCAAGCTGCGCGAGGCGGGTCTGTTTCCGTTGCAAGCCACGGGCATCAGCACCTTGCAGCTCAACGTGGGCAAGATGTGCAACCAGGTGTGCAAGCACTGCCACGTCGATGCCGGCCCCGACCGCAAGGAAATCATGACCCGCGACACCATGCGGCAGTGCCTGGCCGCGCTGCGGGCCGCCCCCGGCATCCGCACCGTCGACCTGACCGGCGGCGCCCCCGAAATGAACCCCGACTTCCGCTGGCTGGTCGAAGAAGTCAGCGCCCTGGGCCGCCAGTTGATTGTGCGCTGCAACCTGACCATCATTCTGGCCAACAAAAAATATTACGACCTGCCCGACTTCTTCGCCCGGCACGGGGTGCGGGTCGTCTCATCGCTGCCCTACTTCACGGCCTCGCGCACCGACGCGCAGCGCGGCGAGGGCGTGTTTGAGAAATCCATCAAGGCCTTGCAAATGCTCAACGCCGCCGGCTACGGCCTGCCCGGCTCGGACCTGTCGCTCGATTTGGTGTTCAACCCCAGCGGGGCCTTTCTGCCCGGCAACCAGGCCGCGCTGGAAAAGGAGTTTAAGCGCCGCCTGGCCAGCTACGGCATCAGCTTTCACCAGCTGCTCACCATCACTAACCTGCCGGTGAGCCGGTTTCTGGACTACCTGCTCGAAAGCGGCAACTACGATACGTACATGAGCCAGCTCGTGCAGGGCTTCAACCCGGCCGCGGCGGCCAACGTGATGTGCCGCAGCACCCTTTCCGTGGGCTGGGACGGGCAGCTCTACGACTGCGACTTCAACCAGATGCTGGACCTGCCCGTGGGCGGCGCCGTGCCGCGCCACATCCGCGACTTTGAGCTGGCCGCGCTGGCCGGCCGGGCCGTGGTGCTCAACCAGCACTGCTACGGCTGCACGGCCGGCGCCGGCTCCAGCTGCGGCGGCGCGACAGCCGCTTAAATCTTTTCCCTTTATTTCAAGTGGTCGGCCGCGGACCAGGTTTTTGGCGCATTGCCGCGCCGGCCCGGCCGCTAACGCCATTCCCTACCCCCTCCTTTTTTTCATGATTCAGTTCGAAGAATTCACCCTCGCCAACGGCCTGCGCTGCCTCGTGCACGAAGACCATACGACGCCAATGGCCGTGCTCAATGTGATGTACGACGTGGGCTCGCGCGACGAGGACGCCGGCCACACCGGCTTCGCGCATCTGTTTGAGCACCTGATGTTTTCGGGCTCCGTCAACATTCCCTCCTACGACGAGCCCTTGCAGCGCGTGGGCGGCGAAAACAACGCCTTCACGTCCTCGGACGTGACCAACTACTACCTGTCCCTACCCGCCGCCAACCTCGAAACCGGCTTCTGGCTCGAATCCGACCGGATGCTGGACCTGGCCTTTTCGGAAAACGGGCTCGAAGTGCAGCGCAAGGTTGTGGTCGAGGAGTTCAAGCAGAGCTACCTCAACCAGCCCTACGGCGACGTCTGGCTCAAGCTCAAGCCCCTGGCCTACCAGGTGCACCCCTACCAGTGGAACACGATTGGCAAGGAGATTTCGCACATCGAAAACGCCGTGATGGATGACGTGCGCAGCTTCTTCCGCCAGCACTACGCCCCGCAGAACGCCATCCTGGTGGTGGCCGGCGCCGTGAGTGTGACCGAAGCTAAGCAGCTGGCCGAGAAGTGGTTCGGGTCAATATCGGGCGGGGTGCCCTACCGCCGCCAACTGCCTACGGAGCCCGCCCAAACCGAAGCGCGCCGGCTGGAGGTGACGGCCGACGTGCCGCTCCCGGCGCTCTACAAAGCCTACCACATGCCCGCCCGCCGCGACCCCCGCTACCACGCCGTCGACTTGCTGAGCGACATCCTGGGCCGGGGCAAGTCAAGCCGCCTGCACCAGCGCTTGGTGAAAGAACAGGCGTTGTTTAATAATATTTCCGCCTCACTCACCGGCTCGCTTGACGCGGGCCTGCTGGTCGTCAGTGGCAAGCTCAATGCCGGCGTGGATTTGGCCGAAGCCGATGCCGCTGTCGAGGCGGTAGTGGCAGAATTCGTCAGCGCCGATGTCGACTCGCTGGAGCTGGCCAAGGTGAAAAATCAGGCCGAGGCCAGCCTCATTTTTGGCGAAATCGACCTGCTCAACCGCGCCCTTAACCTGGCCTACAGCAAGCTGCTCGGCGACGCCAACCTTGTCAATCAGGAAAGCCAGCTCATTCAGGCCGTGGACGTGGCCGCCGTGCGCGAGGCCGCGCAGCTCGTACTGCGCCCCGAGAATTGCAGCACGCTGTATTATCAGGCTGAAAAAGCAGCGCCGGCCGAGCTGGCCGACGTAAAAGCCTGATTGCTACCGCCAGTTTAGCTTTAGAATCTGAATACAACCAAAATCAAGCGAGGGACGGTAAAAAGCATGATTAGCTTTTTGCCGTCCCTCGCTTGATTTCTATATAATTAGCTTTTAAATACTCGTTGCGATACTCGTCAAAAAATAATGCCCGCTAGGGGCGGCGCCGGGCCTTGGCGGGCGCGGCGGATTTGGTGCCGCCGTTAAGCGTGGTGTTGGCGTTGCGGGTAGTAGCGGCGCCGAGCGCCGCCGCGCGCGGGGCGCGGTTGCTGTAGCTGCTCTTGGGCAGGTAGGTCGAGCGCTTGCGCATCGGCACGCCGGGGGCCAGATACACCTGGTCTTTCAGCTCCGGATGCTGGGCCAGCGCCTCGCCGTAGGGACGGCCGGTGCGGGGCGAGATGCCCGGCCCAACCGCCCGGCGCGGGCCGCGCACCGAATAGGCCGCGCGCTTTTTGGCGGTTTTGCGGCGGGTGGTAGTTTGGGCACTGGCCTCAGTCAGGCCAGCCAGCAGAAGCGCGGCAACGAGCAGGTAGCGGAGCATGATGCGGGAGAGGGGGGTAGGAAGTTCGCCGGAAAGCTGCTGCCTACTGCCCGTTGGCAAGCGTGGTCTGGGAGTGGCTGGCGGGGCGGGGCGGGCGTACGCTGTAGGGTACGGCCTTCTTGCTGGTGCGGATGTTGACTGGCATTCCGGGAGCGGCATACACGTTGTCGCGGCCGTAGGGCGACTGGCTGGCGCCGTAGCTGGCATCGGTGGGCGTGGTGCTGGCTACCATCGTGGTGCTTTCATCGAGCGGAGGCCAGCCGTCGTTAAGGGCGGCGGCCGACTTGGCGGCGGCTTTGCGGGCCACCCGGTCGGCTTGCTTGTCGGCTTTTTTGGCGGTGCGCTGGGCTTTTTTGGCCGTGCGGTCCGCTTGGGCGGCGGCCTTCTTGCTGGTGGCCGTGGGGGTGGTCTGGGCCTGGGCGCCCGCCAGCAGGCAGACCGATAAGGCGAGGGTGGTGAGCGTGCGAAGCATGGCGAAAAGAGGAATAAAGTGGAAGATGCCAGCCTGAAAAACGAAAACTGTGCCGCTTTCTCGCCATTCCCTACCCCCCTTACTGGCGCCAAGCCCGCTTAAAGCCCAATAAGCCCCCACTGCCAGGCAATGAGGGCTTATTGGGCCTTTGAATAATAGTCAAAAACGGGTGAGTTTACCGCTGGCCCGCCGGCTTGAGGGTGCTGCTTTTCTTGGTAGAAGAAGCGGGCTTGGCCGCTTTGCCATCATAAGAGTCGGTTTTCTGGCCCCTTACCGGGTTCACGGGCTGGCCGGGCGCGGCATACACGCCCTGGCCCTTGCTATCGGCCGATTCCTGCGAGCCGATGCTGCCGTTGGCGTTCACGGTGTTGGGCGTGTCGGGGTTGTTTTTGGAGTCGCTGGCGGCGGTGCCGGTAGCGGTGGCCGCGGCCGAGGTGCTGTTCGCGCCCGACGCTTTCGTGGTGGAGGAGCTGCGCTTGGCCGTGCCCGAAACGGGCTGGCCAGGGGTTGGTTTCCGGGCCGGGGTGCCCTGGCGGGTGCCGGCCGGAGCTTGCTGCGCCTGGGCGCTGGCGACGCTTAGCAGCCCGCAGGCGCCGAGCACGAAAAGAGATGATAGAGAGCGTTTCATTGGCTGAATAGAAGAAGGTTAGACTTAGCGGACAAACCTTCATACGCCCAAATCGGGTCACAGGGTATGACCCCGGTCTTACCTTTGCCTTATGATAGCCGAATCCATTGCCCGGCTCGCCGCCGACCTCAGCGCCGCCGACCTCACTTCCGCCGCCGCCCTCGACCAGTTCCGGCTAACTTACCTGGGCCGCAAAGGCCAACTGGCCGACTTGTTTGACTTGCTCAAAACCGTGCCCGCCGACGAGCGCCGCGCCGTGGGCCAGCAGCTGAATCAGCTCAAGCAGCAGGCCCAGGCCCGCTACGACGAGGCCCAGCAGGCACTGGAAGCGGCCAGCGCCAACCAGCCCGCCGATGCTGGCTTCGACTACACCCTGCCCGTGGTGCCCGGCCAGCTCGGCACGCGCCACCCGCTCATGCTCGTGCGCGAGGAGATGCTGCGCGTGTTTGCCCGCATCGGCTTCAACGTGCAGGAAGGCCCCGAAATTGAGGACGACTGGCACAACTTCACGGCCCTCAACTTCCCCGAAAACCACCCCGCCCGCGACATGCAGGACACGTTTTTCGTGCAGGGGGGGGTAGGACAGGAGGGTAGGAGGGTAGGAGTAAGAGGAGTTGATGGTGAGCGAGAAGCCGCTACTGATTCCTCTTCGCCGGCACCCGAACAAGCACTACCAACTCCTGCCCTCCCACCCTCCCACCCTCCTAAACTCCTCAGAACCCACACCAGCAACGTGCAGGTGCGGGTGATGGAAACCCAAAAGCCGCCCATTCGCTGCGTGGTGCCGGGGCGCGTGTTTCGCAACGAGGCCATCTCAGCGCGGGCCCACATGATGTTTCACCAGGTCGAGGGCCTGTTCGTGGACGAGGGCGTGAGCTTTGCTGACCTCAAGCAGACCATTTATTACTTCGTGCAGGAGATGTTCGGCGAGCGGGTGCAGGTGCGGTTTCGGCCCAGCTTCTTCCCCTTCACCGAGCCCAGCGCCGAGGTCGACATCACCTGCCTGATTTGCGCCGGCGCGGGCTGCAACGTGTGCAAATACTCCGGCTGGGTCGAGATTCTGGGCTGCGGCATGGTCGACCCCGCGGTGCTCGAAAACTGCGGCATCGACCCCGAAACGTACTCCGGCTACGCCTGGGGCATGGGCATCGAGCGCATCGCCATGCTCAAGTACCAGATTAAGGATTTGCGCCTCTTTACGGAGAATGACCTGCGGTTTTTGCGGCAGTTTGAAAGCGCGTAAATCATTGGCTCGCTGAATCATTCGGCGCTCAAAACCTGTTGAGTCTTTCCTATGAAAACGATGACCCTCACCCTGCCTTTTCCTTCCGACCAGGAGCTGGAGGAGGGCTCGCGCTTCAGCGTGGCCGAGCGGCTGCAAAACATGACGGAAGACGAGTTCTTCGCCTTCTGCCAAGCCAACCGGGAATCCAAATTCGAGCGCCGCGCCGACGGCACCATTGAGCATATGGCCCTAACCGGCGGCGACACGGGTCGCCGCAACAGTGAGTTGGTCACTGACCTGACCATTTGGAACCGTCAGGCCCGTCTGGGCCTCGTGTTTGATTCCTCCACGGGCTTTCGGCTGCCGAGCAGCGCGGTGCGCTCGCCCGATGCGGCCTGGGTGAGCACGGCCACCTGGGAAACGCTCAGCGACGAGCAGCGCCGGAAGTTTCCGCCGCTGTGCCCGGAGTTCGTGGTGGAGCTGATGTCGGCCCGCGACTCGCTAGACGAGATGACGCCGAAGATGCAGGAGTACATGGCCAACGGCTGCCGCCTGGCCTGGCTCCTGGACCCCAAAACCCAGACTGCCCGCGTCTTCCGCCCTGATGGCTCGGTGAGCGTGGTCAAGTCATTCGAGGAGATTTTGAGCGGCGAGGACGTGCTGCCTGGCTTTGCGTTCGCCCTGACTGCTTTACGTTAACGTCCGCTTAAATGTCCGAAATCTGTCGGTTTTATGGAATCATTATTTGAATGTTTTTCCGCCACCACAATCCGTCGCATTTTCACGCTGAGTATCAAGGAGAAGAAGCCTTGTTTGACATTCAAACCTTAGAGATACTAGGAGGCAGCCTACCCAAGCATGCTCGTCTGCTGGCTACCGAGTGGGCTCTAGAACACCGGGCCGAGCTGCTGACAAACTGGGAAAAAGCAGCCCGGCCAGAACCACTTCTCAAAATAGAGCCTTTGTCTTAGCCATGATTCATATTATTGACTTGCAGCCGTTGCCCAACGCGCAACTGCTACTGCGCTTCGATGATGGCACCGATAAAGTGGTTGATATTAAACTATTTATCGGCTCTGATGCTCTGACGGCGCCCCTGGCCGACCTGGCTTTTTTTCAGCAAGCTGCCCTGTACCCGAATGGTCGGGGAATTTTTTGGCCCAACGACTATGATATGTGTCCCGATTACCTGCGCTACCATGCCGTGGATGCCCGCGCCGGACAGCCGGCCTAAGCCCCCTCGAGCTATTCATAATTCCTGCCAGATGTTCCTACCCCTCTTAATCAGCGACATCCGCCCCATCTGCATCATCTGTGATTAAATGAAGGTCCGCAATCAAACTCAGAATAAAGTAAACGTCATCACCCTCGGCTGCTCCAAAAACCTGGTCGACAGCGAGGTGCTGATGGGTCAGCTTCAGGCCAATAAGTTTGAAGTCACGCACGAGGCGGAGAAGAACGACGCCAACATCGTGGTCATCAACACCTGCGGCTTCATCGACAACGCCAAGCAGGAAAGCATCGACACCATCCTGCGTTACGCCGACGAGAAAGAGGCTGGCCGGCTCGACAAGCTCTACGTCACGGGCTGCCTCTCGCAGCGCTACAAGGATGAGCTGGAAATCGAAATCCCGCAGGTCGATGCCTATTTCGGCACCCTGGAGCTGCCACAGCTGCTCAAGACGCTGAACGCCAACTACCAGAAGGAGCTGGTCGGCGAGCGGCTGCTGACCACGCCCAAGCACTACGCCTACTTCAAAATCGCGGAGGGCTGCAACCGGCCGTGCTCGTTCTGCGCTATCCCGCTCATGCGCGGCAAACACGTGGACCGGCCCCTGGACGAGCTGGTGCGCGAGGCCACGCGCCTGGCCGGCCTGGGCGTTAAGGAGTTGATTCTCATTGCCCAGGACCTGACTTACTACGGTCTGCAAGCCTACGGCGAGCGCAAGCTCGCCGAGCTATTGCAGCGCCTCTCCGACGTGCCCGGCATCCGCTGGATTCGGTTGCAGTACGCCTACCCCTCCCAGTTTCCGCTGGACGCGCTGGACGTGATGGCCGAGCGCAGCAACATCTGCAAGTACCTCGACATGCCCTTGCAGCACGCTTCGGATAATATGCTGCGCATCATGCGCCGCGGCATCGGCCGCCGCCGCACCTTGGAGCTGGTGGACACCATGCGGCAGCGCGTACCGGGTATTGCCTTGCGCACCACGCTCATCGCTGGCCACCCCGGCGAGACGGAAGCTGATTTCGACCAGCTCTACGACTTCGTGGAGCAGACGCGCTTCGACCGGCTGGGCATCTTCACGTATTCGCACGAGGAAAACACCCACTCGCACACCTTGGTTGATGATGTGCCGGCCGACGTCAAGCAGCAGCGCGCCGACGCCATCATGGAGTTGCAGCAGGGTATCTCTTTGGAGTTGAACGAGGCTAAAATTGGCCATACCTTCCCCGTGCTCTTCGACCGGCAGGAGAGTGGCTACTTCGTGGGCCGCACCGAATTTGACTCGCCCGAAGTGGACAACGAAGTGCTGGTGCCGGTGACGGCGACGGGCCGGACGCAGATTCAGTTGGGCGACTTCGCCAATATCAAAATCACGAGCGCGTCGGATTTCGACTTGTACGGCGAGCTTGCTGGTGTCTGAACCACGGATTTATCGGATTTCGGGGACGATTGGCAGCTTAGTTGACCAAGCTTTTGAGCAAACAGGACGTTAATGCTGAGCAAAAGGCAGCCATGCGGCTGCCTTTTCTGTTTAACCCCGACCTTCGCCGCGCGAGTGCAAGCCTGCCCAAAGCCGAATCGTCCCCGAAATCCGACCAATCCGATAAATCCGATAAATCCGTGGTTCAGACAACTTCTTACGCCGCTACCGGCGCCTTTTCCGGCCTCGTGCTGGACTATATTGAGCAGGCGCCGGCCCTGGCCGGATTCTACCACCGGCCGCCCACGCTGGCCGCCTTCGCGGAGCAGATTGCGGAAAAAAAATCCCACTACGACGCCGCCAGCCGGCAGCGGCTCGTGGCGGCGCTGCGGGCGCAATACGAATCCCTACCCCCCGCCTCGGTGCCACAGGCCGTGCAGGCCAACCTGGATTTGCTCGCGCGCGACACCACGTTCACCGTCACGACCGGCCATCAGCTGGCCTTGTTCACGGGGCCGCTGTACTTCGTTTATAAGATTATTTCGGCCGTCAAGCTGTGTCGGGAGTTAAAGACTACCTATCCCGATTACGACTTCGTGCCCGTGTACTGGCTGGCCAGCGAAGACCACGACTTCGCTGAAATCAATCACTTTCAGCTCTTTGGCAAGCGCTATGAGTGGCAGGCCGAGCAGACTGGCGGGCCCGTCGGCCGCCTGCCCCTCGCCGGCCTGGAAGCCCAGGTGCTGAGCCAGTTGCCGGCCGAAATGCCGGCCTCCTTCCTGGCCGCCTACCGCGAAGCTGCCACGCTGGGCGAGGCCACGCTGCGGCTGGTGAACGCGCTGTTCGGCGAGCTGGGCCTGGTGGGACTGGATGCCGACCGGCCCGAGTTGAAGCAAGCGCTGGTGCCGGTACTGGAGCGCGAGATTCTGCATCAAGCATCCAACCAGGCCGTGCAGGCCACCAACGCTCGCCTCGAAGCGGCCGGCTACCGGCCGCAGGTGTATTCGCGTCCGCTAAACCTGTTTTTTCTCACCGAGGAAGGCCAGCGCGAACGGCTGGAGCCCGACGCGGCCGGCGCCGACTGCGTGCAAATCATGCTGCGCGGCACCGGCAAGTGCCACACGCAGCAGGATCTGCTGGCCCTGGCCCGGCAAACCCCCGAGCTTTTCAGCCCCAACGTGGTGCTGCGGCCCGTGTATCAGGAGCTGCTGCTGCCCAACCTGTGCTACATCGGCGGCGGGGCCGAAGTAGCTTACTGGGGCCAGTTGAAGGAGGTTTTTGCCCTGAATGAAGTTCCCTACCCCCTCGTTTTGCTGCGCAACTCGGCCCTTTACCTGAGCCGCGCCAACGCCAGCAAGCTGCGCAAGCTGGGCCTGAGCGCGCTGGACATGTTCAAGCCCTTGCCGGAGCTGAAAAAGCAGGTTGGCGCCGCGCTGGGCCAGGAAGAAGTCAGCCTGAGTGAGGCGCAAATGCAACTGAAAGCCGCCTTCGACCAGGTGGCGGCCCTGGCCCAGCGCCTCGACCCGACGCTGGTACGCACCGTGGCCGCCGAAGCTCAGAAAGCCGCCGCCGCTGTGGCCGGCCTCGAAAAGCGCCTGGGCAAAGCCGCTGAAGCCAAGCACGAAACCGCCTACACCCAGCTCAGCGCCCTCAAGGACAAGCTCTTCCCGGATGGCGGCTTGCAGGAGCGCACCGACAATGTGCTCAGCGTATTAATTAACAATCCCGCGTTTTTTGAGCAATTGCTGGCCGCGTTTGAGCCGCTGGCGCTGGAGTTCACGGTGCTGGAGGAAGACTGAGCCGATTCGGCCAGCCAAACCGCCTATCCTGGCCGCTGGCTGGCAGTCAGCTGCTGGCCATTCCCTACCCCCCTCTTCCGCGTGAAGCCAACCCTCCTGCTCGCCTTTTTCCTGCTGCTCACGGCCGCCATGTTTGCCCAGTCCATCAGCGGGCGCATCACGGACGCGGAAACCCACGAGGCGCTGCCATTTGTGAACATCGGCGTGGTGGGCAAAGCCCTGGGCACGGTGGCCGACGAGCACGGCGCCTACCAATTGGCTTTCCGAGAAAACCTGGCGGGCGAAACCGTGCGCGTATCGAGCCTGGGTTACGCCCCGCGCACCCTCACCCTGCGCGAGCTGGCTGCCCGGCCCGACTTGGCGCTGACGCCCGCCGCTGTGGCGCTGGCCGACGTGCAGGTGCGGGGCAAGTCGGGGCTGCGGCGCCGGCACACGCTGGGCAACACCGGCAACTCTGATAACGCCACCAACACGCTCGGCCGCAATGATTTGGGCGGCGAAGTAGGCACGGTTATCAAGCTCCGGCGCCGGCCCACGCGGGTGCTCAGCGCCCACTTCAACATTGCGCGCAGCTCGCCGGGCCAGGTCACGTTTCGGGTCAATATGTACCGGCTTGATAGTCAGGGCCGCCCGACCGACTTCAAACTGCTGACCCGCGACGTGATTGTGAGCGCGCCCATCGTCAAAGGTCCCATCACCGTCGATTTGCAGGCCGACCAGCTCGTGCTGAACGAAGATTTTTTCCTTTCCCTGGAAATGCTCAAGTGGGTTGATGCAGCTGATAAGGGCGCTGAGTTTGCCTTCTCGGCCGCCATCGGCTACACCGGCAACGAGATTTACGCCCGCCGCGCCAGCCAAGCCACCTGGGAGCGGCAATCGGTGGGCGCGCTGCTGGCCGGGATGCAGCCCAAGCTCAGCTTCTACGTAACGGTGAGCGACTAGCGCCCGGTCGCTGCCCCGCCGCATGGAGGAAAACCTGAAAGCCACCCGCCGCCGCGCCGCCCTGGCCCGCCGCCGGGCCTTGGCTCCTGCCGAAATAGCCCGGCGCAGCGCGCAGCTAGCCGACCAATTCTTCGCCCATTTTCCGGTGGCCGAGTGGCGCTGGCTGCACGTGTTTCTGCCCCTGGCCCGCCAGCACGAGCCCGACACCTGGCTCATCATCCGCCGCCTCTGGGCCGAGG
Source organism: uncultured Hymenobacter sp. (assembly GCF_964243305.1). Taxonomy (GTDB): domain Bacteria; phylum Bacteroidota; class Bacteroidia; order Cytophagales; family Hymenobacteraceae; genus Hymenobacter. Next base: position 95,583 of record NZ_CAXTEF010000006.1, on the reverse strand, counting down.
TTCTACCCTTCCGTTTGGCCGCGCCCGTGGTGCAGCCCGATGGCATCTCGCTGAGACACTACGAGTTGACCCCGGTCACGCCGCTGCAAGCCAACCGCTGGGGCATCCCGGAGCCCGTCCCTACCCCCCCTCACCTGGCCGAAGTGCCGCCCGAAGCCTTCGATGCCGTGCTGGTGCCGCTGCTGGCCGTGGACGCCACGGGCCACCGCGTGGGCTACGGTGGCGGCTTCTACGACCAGTTTCTGGCCCGGTGCCGGCCCGGCTGCGCCTTCATCGGCCTGCAAGTGCTTGATGACGAGGCGCCTGTGCCGCCCCTGATCGACGTGCTGCCCACCGACATCCGCCTCACCGCCTGCCTGACGCCGGGCAGCGTGTGGCGGTTTTGAGGGGGTAGGGATTTGGTGAATGGAGTTTGCAGCGGCGGGTATTCTGCTGCCCAGCCGGGGCCCGCACTGGCAAGGATAGCTAACGCGGCGATGGCGCTCAAATTGTGCGAAAAATAAATACTTGCATGGCTGTAATTAGCTCGCAATAAGCCATTCAGGGGTCGCGTTGGCCGGATATTCTCCACCTAATTTTTCCCTAGCTATGGCAGAACTCCAACCGCGCCCGGCCCATCCTGAACCAGCGAAAGGCGGCCGACGACGAGCCGTGCTGGCTCCCACTTCTCCCGCCGACTTAAGCTTGCTTCACCCGTTTTAAACCCCTACCCCCCTCATGATGACCAATGCCCAGCTGGCCGCCGCCAGCTTCGATGATATTATCTTCGACGGCCGCAACAAAGGCTACGGCGCTTACCAATTGCGGGGCCTGTATCAGCGGCACGTGTCGCGGGCCCTGGCCATTGCCACCACCATCTTTGCGCTGCTGGTATTTTCGCCCATTCTGGCCAATTATCTGAAGGACACTACTCTGGTAGTGATAACCAAGCCGCCCATTCCGGTTGGTCCCATCAACCCGCCGCCTCTCGACGAGCGCAAAGAGGAGGTGCTACCGCCCCCGCCCGCGGTAGCCCCGCCGCCACCGCCGGTGCCCCAAATTCGGTTTACGCCGCCCGTGGTAGCCAAAGAAACGGAGGTGACGGAAGAAATACCGGATGCGAAAGTGCTGGAGGGCCAAAAAGTCGGTCCCGAAACTATAATCGGCCCCAGTATGCCTGCTACTCTGGAGCCGGTAGAGCTAGCCGAAGCGCCCAACGAGACGGCTGGCATCGTGGAAGAAAAACCCTTTCTCACCGCCGAACAGATGCCGGAGCTGCCGGGCGGCGGCGGCGTAGCGGCCATCGTGGCGGCCATTCAGAAGGCGGTGAAATACCCCAGCCGGGCCATCAGCGCGGGCGTGGAGGGCAAGGTGTACGTGCGCTTCGTGGTGAATAAGCAGGGCGAAGTGGTTGACATAGAAGTGGTCAAAGGGCTGGGCGCCGGCCTGGATGAGGAAACGATTCGCGCCATCAGGACGCTGCCGCGTTTCATTCCCGGCAAACAGAATGGCCGCGAGGTGAGCGTATCGTACAGCGTGCCGATTACGTTTAAGATTCAGTAGAGGGTAGGGAAACCTGCTTTCAGTAAAGTGAAATAAACTCCCGAATCTGGCCGCGCGCCGGGTTCGGGAGTTTTTGGTTAAAACAAGGGGGTAGGGATTGGACCCCGAGCCTTAGCGCACGCTGGTGATGCGCGACTGCCCCCAGGGTGCGATGCTGACCCGCACCCGCAGCGGGCGCCGCCGGCCAGCGGCTTCGAGGCGCAGGCCGTTGCCCTCGGGCACGTAGTAGCGCTCCAGGCCGTAGCGCAGGCCCAGCGAGCGGGCGTACACGTCGGTTATCCAGCCGCGCAATACTGCCTGGCCCGCGGCCGGCCGCGGCGCGCTGGCATACACGCCAATGGCGGTGCTGAGGCTGTCGGGGCCGGCGGCCAGCAGCACGTACACGTTCTGGCGCCGCCGGGGCGACGTAGCCGGCTCGCGCCAGAGGCTGGCCGGCACCTCGCTGATGCCGTAGCGCAGGCGCACGAAGTCGCCGTAGAGCAAGTCGCGCGGGTCGATGGGCCGGGTGCTGAGCACGATATGCTGGCCTAGGGCAGTAGTGGCGTAGCCCGCGGCGGCCACGCCCAGCACGTAGAGTGCCTGCGCCAGCACGAGCAGCGCCAGCAGCGAGCGGCGGCGGTCAGGGCTCATTTTCACTGCTCACTGATAACTACCTTGTTGCGGCGCCGCAAATACCAGCTCAGCCCCAGCAGCAGCACGCCGCCGAGCAGGAAAAACAGCGACTGGTCGAGAAAGCCCCAAGTCAGCTTAAAGTACGCCACCATCGTGGCCACCACAAACAAGACCGTGCCCAGCGTGAGCTGCTCCGACTGCCCCGGCTGCTGCGCCCGCGCCAGCACCGAGCCCGCGTGCAGATACAGCACCACCAGCGTCGCTACGGCCAGCGGCAGCCCGCCGGGCAGGTAGAAGCCGGGCAAAAGCAGGAGCCAGTCGGGCAGCGAGGCCCGGCGCTGCTGGCGCAGCTTGCCGGCCACCGAGATGGCGAGCACCGCCGCCAGCGCCACCAGGTAGGGCAGCACGGGCGCCCGCAGCTCGCCGGCGTACGATTCGGTTTCGCCGAACACGGCCAGGCCCAGCGTGAAGAGATAAGCTGCCGCCAAGGAAGGATTCTGGATGGCGCGGCCGGCGGCGGGCTCGCGCTGCCAGTCGCCGGCCGCATAAACGAGCATGGCGGGAATGAAAAACCAGGTGATTTTGGCGTGCAGCGCCGCCACCAGCAAGGCCGCCTGCCAGAGCAGGCCCGTAGCCAGCAGGCTGCCCATCAGCGGATTGGGCCGGCGCCACCACAATATCCCTACCCCCCCTGCCACCAGCAAGGCCGTGGCGTAGCTGAACGAGCCCAGCGCCTCGACGCAGTACGTTTGGACGCCCGCCCCGATGACGATGGTCAGGCTAAGGAGCTGCCGGCTGCCGTAGAGCCAGCTCAGAGCCACGCCCGCCACCACCCAGGCCAGCAGTCCGCTGGCGTCGTAGCCCACCAGCTGATAGAGCTGCGAGGTGAGAATAATGCTGGCCCCGAACCCCATCAGCCCCAGCCCAATGAGCCCGTAGCCCAGCCCGAAGTTGCCGCGCCGGAGAAAGTAGCTGCCCGCCGCGTAGGCGCCCACCAGGAAGCCCAGCAGCAGGCTCAGGCGCAACGCGGGGGGTAGGCCCTGCCAATTGGCCGCCACCACGCTCAGCACGCTCAGGCCTACCAGGCCGCTGCCCAGCAGCGGCAGCAGCCCCACGGCACCAGCGTCGGCGGGGTAGCGGGCCAGCAGCTTCTGCCGCTGCTCTTCGCTGATGAGACCCTGAGCCACCCAAGTGGGACTGTCAGTTTCCAGAAATTTGCGGCTCATAGGCAATGAGGGAATGAGCAAATGAGCGAATGGGTGAATGAGCCGCTGGAAATGCAAAGGAACAACATCACTCATTCACCCATTCGCTCATTCCCCCGTTACTTCACCGCCCGCGTCATCTCGCGCTTGCCGGGCGGGCCGGGCAGCTTCTCTACCAGCCAGCCGGCCGCCCGCAAATTGCGCCGAAACTGCCCCTGCGCGCAGTAGCTCACCAGCACCGCACCGGGCGCGGCTGCGGCGTAGAGCTTCGTAAAAACGGCTTCCGTCCACAGCTCCGGCTGCTTTGCGGGCGCGAAAGCGTCGAAATAAAGCAGGTCGTAATAGCCGGCGGGCAGGGCAGCATCCTGCACCGGCTGGGCCAGCTTGGTGAGGAAAAAGTCCGGCGCCAGCGGGCACGGCTCGCCCCAGGGCGCGGCGTGCAGCGCCCCAAACCAGCCGCCCGCCGCGCCGGGCTGCGCGGCCCACTCGGGCAGGAGCCTTGCCACCACGGCGGGGGGTAGGGAATACGTTTCGAGCGCGTCGTAGGCCACGGCGGCGCCCGCTGCCTGCGCCGCTTGCAGCGTCAGCAGCGCGTTCAGGCCGGTGCCCAGGCCGATTTCGAGCAGGCGCAGCGGCGGCCGGCCGGGCTGCCCCAGCCCCGCCGCCAGCCGCACCAGCAGTCCTGCCCCGATGAACACGTGCCGCGACTCCTGCCGCGCGCCGTGCGTGGAGTGGTAGTGCTCATTCAAAGCCGGCACAAACAGCGTGCTGGAGCCGTCCCCGGTCAGCCGCACCTCTACCTTTGAAGAACCAATGAATTTCTCATTGCTCATTAGTAATTGCCCATTAAAATGGCCCGCGTAAAAGTAGAGCTGCCCGCTACGTTCCTGCTCACGCTCGAAATTCCGGTGCGCATCACCGACCTCAACTACGGCGCCCACCTGGGCAACGATGCGCTGCTCAGCATTTTGCACGAGGCGCGGGTGCAGCTGCTGGCGCACCTGGGCACGGCCGAGTTTGACGCGGCCACCAAGCTCGGCTTCATCATGGCCGACGTGGCGATTGAGTACAAAGGTGAGGCCTTCTACGGCGACGTGCTGCACCTGCGCCTGGGCACGCTGGATGCGCACAAATACGGCTTCGATGTGGTGTATGAGGTAAGTAACCAAGCCGGCAAGGCCGTGGCCCGCGCCAAAACCGGAATGCTCTGCTTTGACTACAACATTCGCAAGCTGCGCGGCCTGCCTGAGGAGCTAGCGGCGCGGGTGAGCGGGTAAGGCTACACTAAACTATTATTCAGACAGGAAATTTGATGTCAAGCGACTGCACAAGTCCGGCGTCAACTGCCACAATTTCAGCCGGAATTATTTCTCCCAACTTTCCGTGGGTAAGTTGCTGATTTAGCGTGGCAAATTTACCTGTCCGAACGACGGAAGGCAATTTCAAACCATTGAGGCTGCTTAGAATTAGTAGCACATCAGCAGGTCGAGCTTGATGTGTCTGAGTTGCAATAAATGCAAGCGTGGCATCACTACCATCTTCTGTCAAGAATAGCGCAGGCTGTCTTTTAGTACCGGATAAATCCGTGAAGGGAAAATCGACCGAAACAATGTCTCCTTTTTTCACTCCGTGTTTCTTTTCCAGATTTACGGAATAAAAATACTCCCGTTACCAAGAAATTAAAAGGTAAGTAAAAAGTTATTTGTAGCGCTCTATTAAGTCGTTGTCGGTGTAGATATCTGGCTCGTCGTGGAGCCAGTCGAACGACCCGCTGTAGCTTACGATAGCGGCGATGTCGGCCCGTAATTCTTCCTCAGTTTCGTCCGCAATGGAGGGGTCATCTACCACCGGAAGATTATCCCAGTGTTGCCGCGCGAGAAAAGCTGCAAAATCGCGCACGGTCTGGGCTTTATCTGCGGACAAAGCGGCTAACAAGCGGCCGGTTTCAGCAATTAGAGCTTGGTTATGCATAACGCAACAAGTTTAATGTGACTGCAAAATACGCCCCCACACTAAATAGTTCTTTTCCCGGAACCTAGGACTTTGAGCAGTTGTATCTTTACACTATGCTGCTCGAACTGCCCCTACTCCCTACCCCCCCTGCCGCCGCCAAACGCGACATTCGTAAAGTCTCGGCCGAAGACCTGAAGGCTTTTATGGTGGAGCACAGTGAGAAGCCCTTCCGTGCCAAGCAGGTGCAGGAGTGGCTGTGGAAGAACACGGCCGCCTCCTTCGAGGAGATGAACAACCTGAGCCTGGCCACGCGCGAGCTGCTGGCGGCACACTTCGTCATCAACGGCGTGACGGTGCAACAGCAGCAGCTCAGCAACGACGGCACCATCAAGTCCGCCTTCCGCCTCTACGACGGCAATGTGGTGGAGGGCGTGCTCATCCCCCACGACACGCGCATGACAGCCTGCATCTCCAGTCAGGTAGGCTGCTCGCTGACGTGTAAGTTCTGCGCCACCGGCTACATGGACCGCAAGCGCAACCTCGACGCGGCCGAGATATACGACCAGGTGGTGCGCATCCGCGAGCAGTGCGAAAGCCAGTACGGCACGCCGCTCACCAACATCGTGTACATGGGCATGGGCGAGCCGCTGCTCAACTACGCCAACGTGGTGGAGAGCGTGCGCCGCATCACCGCCCCCGACGGGCTCAACATGGCCCCGCGCCGCATCACCATCAGCACGGCCGGCATCGCCAAGATGATTAAGAAGCTGGCCGACGACGACGTGAAAGCCAACCTGGCCCTGAGCCTGCACGCGCCCACCGACGCCAAGCGCAACGAAATCATGCCCATCAACGAAGCCAACTCGCTGGCCGCGCTCCAGGAAGCTTTGCAGTACTACCACCAGAAAACCGGCCGCAAAGTCACCTACGAGTACATCGTCTTCGAGAGCTTCAACGACACGCCGGAGGACGCCGAAGCGCTCCTGCAAATCACGAAGTGGCTGCCCTGCAAAGTCAATCTGATTGAGTACAACCCGATTGACCACGCCGACTACCGCAACACCGGCGAAGTCAAGCTCATGGCCTTCCTCAAGTACCTGGCTGACCGCGGCGTGCAAACCAACCTGCGCCGCTCGCGCGGCAAGGACATTGACGCCGCCTGTGGGCAGCTGGCGGGGAAAGAGAAAGCGGCGGCTTAATTCGGGCAGGGCCGACTTGGCAACCCACCGATTCCCTACCCCCCTCGTCTTACTCGACCCGCCCAAACCGTCACGTCGCCTCAGCGAAGGGCACCGTCCTGCCACCGCCGCCGACGCCGGTGCTGCAATAGTAGCTAATGAAGCCATGCCGCAGGCCCAGGCTGCCCCTCAGGCGCGGCTGGCCACGCTGCACCCCGGCAACGCTGCCAGGCAGAAGCACCGGCGGGCTCAGGAACTTGCCCTGCCCAAAAGCGTAGCCCACGCCGGCCGTCAGGTGGTTGGCGCTTAGGTTGCGAAGCCTGCCCGCTCATGCAACCATTAGCCGGGCAGCAGGCTCCTGGGGGTGCCAAAGGCTTTATCACTTTACTAAAGTGGTAATACGTGTCTTTAAATATTTAAGCACCTCATTTTATGAAGAAACTTCTTCTCTTGCCCGCTATGCTGCTGACTGGTGCGGCTCACGCCCAAACTAACGCGCTGAAAGTGGACATCTTTCAGCCCGTCATCAACACGCTGGCGGTTTCATTCGAGCACAAACTGAGCGAAACCAGCAGCTTTCAAATTGGGCTCTCAGGCACCTTTAGCTACAGCGAAGACGGTGATTCCTTCACCAATGAGAGTGGCCGCAAAACGTCCGGCTTTGCCATCACGCCCGAATACCGGCTCTACCTGTCGGAAAAGCACCCGGCACCGGAAGGCTTCTACGTGGCGCCGTTTGTGCGCTACCAGTATCTGAGCCAAACTGGCTTTGCCGATGGTTATTACTCGGGCGGCGGGGCGCCTAGCGGTCAGCCCTACGAAGCCAGCCTCAACGCTTTTGGCCTGGGCGTGACTGTAGGACGGCACTGGATTTTCAAGCAGCGGTTTTCGCTCGACATTTTTGCCGGGCCCGCCTACACCGTCACCAGTATTTCTTCTGACAACGCGGCTATCGACAAAGACTATTTCGTGAGCTATTTTGAGGGCACAAATTACGATTTCCGGGGTGGAGTTACGTTCGGCCTTGCATTTTGAGGAGATTTAAGTTAAACATTTTTAATACAATCGGATATGGTCTGATTGTTGATTTTCGATTGTTGTACTTAGTTTTATATAAAATTATCCTTTTTCCTCCCTTTCTCCCTTTTTCTGTATGAAGAAAATTCTTCTCGCTACTATCCTGATGGCTGGCGCTACGGCGGCTCAGGCGCAGGATAATGCTATCAAGGTCAATATATTTAGTCCCATTGTTAAAACCGGCTCGTTTTTCTTTGAGCACAAGCTGAGCGCATCCAGCAGCCTGCAACTCGGTGCCTCCTTTACCAAGACCAGCGCGGATGACGCAGACCTGTCTGGCTTCGCCATTACGCCAGAATACCGACTTTACCTATCAAGCAGCAAAGAAGCTTTGGAGGGCTTTTACGTGGGGCCTTACCTACGCTACCGCCATCTGAAGCTCATGGATACGAGTGATAACGGCACCGGCTCGCCAATGGCTGAGGCTTCTCTCAACACATTTGGGGGCGGCGTTCTTATCGGCCGCCAATGGATTTTCAAGCAGCGTTTTTCGCTGGATACGTTTTTGGGACCTTCGTATGGTGCGGGTTCCTTGAAGTATGAGGAAAACGACGGCACCCGTAGAGACTTCAGCGACAATAACTTTCTACTGGGAATAGGTTTCGGCATCCGTACCGGCGTCACCTTCGGGCTTGCCTTCTAAGAAAAGCTTCGCGGCCCGGCACTCCTCGTGCCAGCAGAGCCCTAAAAAAGCTCCTTCGGGTTTTTCGAAGGAGCTTTTTTAGGGCTCTAAGCAGCTCGCTTACTTGCGCCAGCGGCCCGTGCTGCGGGGCCGGCCGGTGGCCACTTCCTGGGCGGATTCGCCGGGGGCTACTTCCTCCAGCTTCACGCGCACAGCGTGGGCCTTGGGCTGCACCTTCTGGCCGAAGGCGTCGGCAAACTCCTGGGTGAACTCGGCACCGAAGAAGATTATCAGCGACGAGTAGTTGACCCACAGCAGGAGCACGATGGCCGAGCCCGCCGCCCCGAAGGCCGAGCCGGGGTCGGCCTGCGAGATGTAGAAGGCAATCAGATACTTGCCGATGATGAAGAGCAGCGCCGTGATGAAGGCGCCAATCAGCACGTCGCGCCAGCGGATGATGGCGTCGGGCAGGAACTTGTAAATCAGGGCGAAGAGCAGCGTCGTAATACTGAGCGAAAGCAGCACATCAACCGCCTTGATGGCCACTACGCCCACATCGGGCAGCAGGCGCTCCAGATAGCCGGTGAACACGCTCAGCACGGCGCTAACCACGAACGAGACCAGCAGCAGCAGCGCCACGCTCAGAATCAGCCCGAAGGAGAGCAGCCGGTCCTGCACGAACTGCCAGACGCCGTTGCGCGGCTTCACCTTCAGGTTCCAGATGTCGTTGATGCTCTCCTGAAGCGTGACGAAAAACGTGGTGGCCGCGAACAAGAGCGTGGCCAGGCCAATGGCCGTGGCGATGCCGCCCTTCTGCTGCTTGGTGAAGCTGGCGATGCTGTCCTGCAGGAACTTGGCCGAGTCGGCCCCGACCAGGCCCTTGAGCTGCCCGTACACCTGGCCCGTCACGGCCTCGGCGCCGTAGGCCGTGCTGGCCACCGTGATGACGATGAGCAGCAGCGGCGGCAACGAAAAAATGGTGTAGTAGCTCAGGGCCGCCGCGTGGCGAAACGAGTTGTTTTCGGTGAACTCCGTCGCCGTGGACTTGAAGATGGCCAGGATATCGGAGAATTTATAGTGGGTCATAACGCGAAAGGGAGGGGGTAGGGGCTGCCGCTACCTACGGGCCGGGCGCGGTGGGGTTAGCAGGCAGTAGTTAATGGGGAGCGGTTAGCGGTCAGTTTTGAACAGTCGCTAACCGTTAATCACTACCTCCTGCCGTTTCGCGCTTAGCTGTATCTTGCTGACCGACCGCCGCCGGCGGTCAGGTTTTTCTGTTCTCCAACCTGTTTGCCCCTGTCCTATGCCTGTTCTCTCCCGATTTGCGCGCGCCGTGCTGGCCGTTGGTGCCGGCCTGCTGCTGGCCGTGCCGGCCCCGGCTCAAAGCCCGCCCGCCGCCCCGAAAACCGCCCTGTCCGCGTCCTACCCCCCCGCGCCGGGCTTCGACGCGGCGGGCTCCGATGCGCGCGCCGTGGCCCTGGCCGACCGGGTGATGCAGCAGATGGGTGGCTTCGACGCCTGGAAAAAGGCCCGCTACTTCGGCTGGGGCTTCTTCGGCGGGCAATACCAGATTTGGGACAAGTACACCGGCGACTTTCACTGGCAGAAAGACACGCTGGTGGCCAACTACAACCTGCAAACCAAGCGCGGTCGCGTCTTCAGCCGGGGCAAAGACATTTCGGCCACGCCGGCCGGCCGGAAGCTGCTCAGTGACCTCACGCCCATCTGGATTAACAACTCGTGGTGGCTGCTGATGCCCTTCAAGCTCAAGGATACGGGCGTGACGCTCACCTATAAAGGGCCTGGCAAGCTCATGAGCGGCGCCCCCGCCGACGTACTCCAGATGACGTTCAAGAACGTGGGCGTGACGCCCGACAACCGCTACGAGGTGCTGGTGAGCCGGGCCAGCGGCCTCGTGGAGGAGTGGGCCTACTTCGAGAAGGCCCGCGATGCCAAGCCCGCCTTCCGCCGCCGCTGGAACGACTACCGCCGCCACGGCGCCCTGCTGCTGGCCTCCGGCCGCGGCGAAGCCGCCAAGCCCGCCCGCCTCGACGACATCGCTCAGGTGCAGACCCTGCCCGCAGGCGTGATGAGCAGCCCTACCCCCGTCGCCAAGCTCAAGTAGCCGGGCTCGCGCCGGAGCAGGGGGGTAGGGAGTTCGCCGGGCTCCTGGCTAGCTGATTTAGCTGATTTGCTTGCCCGGCGCCCGGCGCAGCTCCCAGCGCAGCGTCTCGACGGGCGCCGCGCGCAGGGCCTCGGCCAGCTCAGCATCGTCCTTGAACTGCAACTGACTCAGCGCGCTGGCCTCCACGCTCACCGAAAACGCTTCCTCGCGGAACGGCCACGGGCTGACTGCCAGCGGTCCCTCGGCGGCGGGCTGGCTGAGCGTGTGGGTGATGGTGCCACCGGGGCCGTGGTAGATTTCCACGGCCCGGCCCATCTCCGGGATTTCCTGGCGGCACAAAATCAGCGAAAGCCGGTCGCACCAGTGCAGCAGGTCGTAGGCCTGCTGAGCGTCTTTCTGGTTGATTTTCAGGCCACGCCGCCACGTTTCCTGGCCCGTTCGCAGCTCATCCAGGAAGGCGTCAGTTTCTTTTTTCTGCCCCCGCAGATTTTCGTAGAGCACGCTCAGGTGCATACTGGTCAGCAGGCTGCGCCAGCGGCCCTGGAAGCGGGCGGCGGCCAGCAGACTCTGCGCTTGCTCCAGCGAAAACGCTTTCTGAGTGAAGTTGGCCGGGGCGCCCGCGGGCGTCAGGCCGTAGTGGCCGCCGCGGCCGTGCCAGGCGGCCTGCTCGTCGTCGTGCTGCGCCACGGCCGCCAGCAGCCCCACAAACCGGTCCGGGGGGCCCAGCGGCGGCCACTGCCACATGAGCTGCGCCGCCAGCAGCGCGTGGGCCTGCTGGTAGATGACTTGCCAGCCGGCAGGAGCAGGGTTTACAATCATGAGGGGGGTAGGAAGACAGCTATTGCACTTACTGCCAGCGCCCGAAGCGGGTTTTAAAATTTAAAAAGCCCGGCCCCACTTCAGGCGGGTGAAGCGGGGCCGGGCTTTGCCGGATAAGCGCAGTAAGTCAGTCACTTAGGCTGGTTGCAGCTCGCGCAGGTGCACCAGCATGTCGTGGGTCATCTTATTGAGGTCAAACCGGGGCTGCCAGCCCCAGTCCTGCCGGGCGGCCGAGTCGTCGAGGCTGGCGGGCCAGGAGTCGGCAATGGCCTGGCGCTGGTCGGGGGCGTAGCTGATTTGGAAGCCGGGCAGCTCTTGCCGGATGCTGGCCGCGATGTCGGCGGGCGTGAAGCTCATGGCACCCAGGTTGTAGCTGGTGCGCACCTTGATGCTTTCGGCCGGGGCGTGCATCAGGTCCAGCGTGGCCGTGAGCGCATCGGGCATGTACATCATGGGCAGGGCGCTGTCTTCCTTCAGAAAGCACGTGAAATGTTCTCCCGCCACTGCTTTGTGGTAGATGTCGACGGCGTAGTCGGTGGTGCCGCCGCCGGGCAGGCTTTTGTAGCCAATCAGGCCGGGGTAGCGCAGGCTGCGCACGTCGAGGCCGTGCTTGCGGTGGTACCACTCGCACCACTGCTCGCCGGCCAGCTTACTGATGCCGTACACCGTGTTGGGGTTCATCACCGTGAGCTGCGGCGTATCATGGCGGGGCGTATCGGGCCCGAACACAGCAATTGAGCTGGGCCAGTATACCTGCCCGACGCCCTCGGCCACGGCCACATTAAGCACGTTGAGCAGGCCGTCCATGTTCAGCTTCCAGGCAAACAGCGGGTCCTTCTCAGCCGTGGCCGAGAGCAGGGCCGCCAGGTGATACACTTGCCGCGGCCGGTACTGCTGCACCAGCTCTTCGAGGCGGGGCTTATCGAGTACGTCGAGCAGCTCGAAGGGGCCGCCGGCCAGCAGTTCCATGTTTTTAAGCGGGCGCACATCGGCGGCAATCACGTTTTCGGGACGGTAGCGCTGGCGCAGGGCAGCCGTCAGCTCCAGGCCAAGCTGGCCGCAGGCGCCAATGACGAGCACCGGGCCGGGCAGCGGGGGGGTAGGGGTGGTAGTAGCGGGGTCGCCGGAGGTGGTATCCATAAGCGAAGGCAAAAAAGCGGGGCGGGAGTGGTTCGGCGGGCAGGCCGAAGCCCACCGCAAAGATACCGCCAGTAAGCCCGCGGCAGCCCGGCGGAACTGGCGCCGCGCGGTTGGCGTATGAGTCTGCTATCAATTCGGCCCCGGCCACCGCGCCCGCGTTTTATGCCCGCTTCCGTTCCCTTATTCAGCCTGGTTTACTCCAGTCGTGCCAGCGGCAATTTTCGGGATACCTCGCTCACCGCCCTGCTGCGCAATGCCCGCGCCTACAACCAGCAGGCGCGCCTGAGCGGGCTGCTGCTTTACGGACAAGGGCAGTTTTTGCAGGTGCTGGAAGGCGTTGAGCCTGCCCTGAGCGAGCTGTACGCCCGCATCGAGGCCGACCCGCGCCACCGCGAGGTGCGGCTGCTGGCGTATGGGCCCATCGCCGCCCGCTCATTTCCCGACTGGCGCATGGGCTTCGCCGTCACCGATGAAAACCTGCTGGCCAGGGTGACGGGTTTCCTCCCCCTGCCCGCCGCGCCGGGCCTCACCACCCATCCGCCCGCCGCGCTCGGCCAGCTGCTGCGCGACTTCGCGCGGGGCCAGGCGCGGGACCACTGAGCCGGGAGGGGGGGTAGGAAAAAACGTAGTCGCGCCGAGCGCTAAGTCATTGCTACGGCGCCGGTATCTTTGGCCGATGCGCCTGCTTAGTGCTTTACTACATCTAATCTGGGGGCTGCTGCTGGCGCTGAGCGGCGACCGGGCCTCCGCCCAATCCCTACCCCCCTCGCCCTACCGCAACCTAGTGCTGGAGGGCGGCGGCATTCGCGGCATTGCCTACGGCGGCGCGCTGCAAGAGCTGGAGCGGCAGGGCGTGCTGCCCAAAATCGAGCGGGTCGGGGGTACCTCGGCCGGCGCGATTCAGGCGGCGCTGCTGGCCGTGGGCTACTCGCCCGACGAGATTATCGCGGTCGTGAACGCGACGCCCGTGCAGCGGCTCAACGACGGGCGGTTTATCTTTTTCGGCGGCAGCCACCGGCTCGTGAAGCAGTACGGTTGGTTTCGGGGCGACCAGCTCACCACGTACCTGAGCGAGCTGGTCGGCCGCCAAACGCAGCGCCCCGACCTGACGCTGGGCGAGCTGCACGCTCTGGCCCAGCAGCGGCCCGCGCCGGGTGCCGCCGGCCGCTTCCGCGACCTCTACGTGACGGGCACCAACCTCACCACGCAGCGCATGCAGGTGTTCAGCTACGAAACCAGCCCCGACCTGCGCGTGGCCGATGCCGTGCGCATCAGCATGAGCATTCCGCTCTACTTCCGGGCCGTGCTGCTCGACGCGCAAAACCACGTCATCACGGGTAAGCCTGCACCCGGCCAGCCCGTGCAGGTGCTGGTCGATGGCGGCCTGCTGGCGAATTACCCCATTGATTTGTTCGACTACCCGCGCTACCTGCCCACCAGCGCCGGCCTCTCAATCCCTACCCCCCTCGTGCAGGGCAAGGTCTTCAACCCCGAAACCCTGGGCCTGCGCCTCGACCGCGCCGAGCAGATTCCGCTCGACACGGCCGCCGCCGGCCGGCAGCAGCTCGCCCCGTATCAGATTCAGGATTTCAGCTCCTACGTCGGCGCGCTCTACACCGTGGCCCTGGAAAACCTCAACCCCGTGCAGCCCGCCGACTGGCGCCGCACGGTGAGCATCAACATCCTCGGTTTCAGCCCCAAGATTAAGCGCGTTTCCGACGCGCAAAAGCAACAGCTCATGGACAGCGGGCGCGAGGGCGTGCGGGCGTTCTTGAAACTAAACGACAAAAGAAAATAGCGCCGCTGCTAAATGATTGCTCTGATTCTGCTGCCCTTTGGGCTGCTTCTGCTGGCCTGGCCCTACCGGTTGTTTTTGGAAGCAAAAAGACACGATAGGCCGGTTGTGGAATTTGTTTACCGAGTTGGCCGTGAGGACCTTTCGCTGCTCTTTTTTTTGCTACTATACAATGCGGCTGCGACCGTCGCCCTTTACGAAACCGCCACGGAGCTTCAGCCGAAACTGGCGGCGCGAGGCAATCTCTTCAACTTAGCAATTAGTTTCTCTTTGCTCGCGCTACCGTGGCTGGCAATAGCTTTTATAGTCAACCGGCTGCATCTCAGCTACTGGCGGCACGACCGTGGCGCCCGACTCGAAATAGATAAGCTACAGCAGCGGGCGGTGTACACTAACCAAGGCAGGCAGTTAACGTTCGCCACGTCAGAGGTTGTGAGCATTGTGCACTATGCCTCTCATTATTACCATCGTATCCCCTGGAGTGCATATGGGTACCATGTGTACACGCTAGAAAACGGCACTGAAATAATTATCACATGTCTGCTTTATTATTCGACTAACCCGGCTGAGCTATTCTCAGCAGCGCAGCGCAAAACTGTGAATTGCCGCATATGCTGGCTGCCTAATAGCGGCTCTTCAACTCATAATTTTTAACTCATAATTCCTACCTGTGTACGCCACCCTCCAGCCCGACCTTCAACAGCAGCTTCAGGAAATTAAGGATGCCGGCCTTTTCAAAAAGGAGCGCATCATCACTTCGCCCCAGGGCGCCGAAATCGAGACCACGGAAGCCGGGGAGGTGCTGAACTTCTGCGCTAACAACTACCTGGGCCTCAGCTCGCACCCCGAAGTCATTGAGGCCGCCAAAGCCGCCATCGACTCGCACGGCTACGGTCTGAGTTCGGTGCGCTTTATCTGCGGCACCCAGGATATTCACAAAGAGCTGGAAGCCAAGCTGGCCGAGTTCCTGGGCACCGAGGATACGATTCTCTACGCCGCCGCCTTCGACGCCAACGGCGGCGTGTTCGAGCCGCTCTTCAACGAGCAGGACGCCATCATCTCCGACGCGCTTAACCACGCCAGCATCATCGACGGCGTGCGCCTGTGCAAGGCCCAGCGCTACCGCTACCAGCACAACGACATGGGCGACCTGGAAACCCAGCTGCAAGCCGCCACGGCCAAGGGCAGCCGCCACCGCATCATCGTCACCGACGGCTCGTTCAGCATGGACGGCACCATCGCGCAGCTCGATAAAATCTGCGACCTGGCCGATAAATACCAGGCCCTGGTGATGGTCGATGAGTGCCACAGCAGCGGCTTTCTGGGCAAAACCGGCCGCGGCACCCACGAGCTACGTGGTGTGCTCGGCCGCATCGACATCATCACCAGCACGCTGGGCAAGGCCCTAGGCGGCGCGATGGGCGGCTTCACCAGCGGGCGCAAGGAAATTATCGACCTGCTGCGCCAACGCTCCCGGCCCTATTTGTTCTCTAATACGCTGGCGCCGGCCATCGTGGGCGCCAGCCTGCGTGTGCTGGAGCTGCTCACCGAAAGCACGGCCCTGCGCGACCAGCTTGAAGAAAACACCACGTACTTCCGGGAACAGATGACCGCCGCCGGCTTCGACATCCGCCCTGGCGAGCACCCCATTGTGCCGGTCATGCTCTACGACGCCAAGCTGGCCCAGGAGTTCGCCGCCAAGATGCTGGCCAAAGGCATCTACGTGGTCGGCTTCTACTACCCCGTCGTGCCGCAGGGCCAGGCCCGCATCCGGGTGCAGCTCTCCGCCGCCCACACCCGCGCCCACCTGGACAAGGCCATTCAGGCGTTCATCGAAGTCGGGCAGGAGTTGGGCACGCTCAAGAACACGGCCGCCGCCGCGGCCACGCCGGCCGCGCCGCAGGTGGTGGAGAACACGCCGTGAGGAAAGCGGTCAAAAGCTAAGAGTTAAAAGCGAGAATCCCTACCCCCTTCGTTTGGCTTAGAGCCGAACAAGGGGGGTAGGGATTTTAACTTTTAACCCTTCTTACGCCGCTCGGAAGCCCGTGGCCTGCCGGATGTTGCGCTCGTTGCCGCTGGCCGGGTCGGCGTAGGAATGGTCGCCGACTTCCACCGATAAGCGCTTGCCGATGAGCTGCTTGGTGTCGAGGTCTTTGCCTTCTTCGGGCTTGATGCCGGCAGCGGAGTAGAGCTGAAGGATGATGGGGTGGCCGGCCGGCGAGTTGTAGAAGCGCTGCGAGACGAACCCGTCCTCGTTTTCCATGCGGGCGGCGAAGAAGGGCACCTGCTGGTGCTCGCTCACGCCCTCTTCAATGTCGGTGATTTCGACCGTGTGGCGGCCATCGGGCAGGAAGCCTTTGGCCTCGCCTTTGTCAACGGAGATTTTCATGATGCTAAATTCAGTGGGAATGATAAGCTAACCTGTTTGGGTTAAACGGCCGCCGGGCTTCAGGGTTGCGGGGGGTAGGGAACAGGCAAAATCCCTCCCCCCTACCCGACGGGCAGCTCGGCGCTGGCGGCCGAGCTAGCCGCGCGGGTGCTTTCCAGACCCAGCAGCTCGCTAAGTTTGGCGCGCAGCTCCGGCTGACCCAGGTTGCGGTAGATGTCGCCGCCCTGCACGAGGCTCATCTGGCCGGTTTCTTCGCTCACGACCAGCACCACGGCGTCGGTGATTTCGCTCAGGCCTAGGGCAGCGCGGTGGCGCAAACCCAGGGCGGCGGGCACGTCGGGGTTTTCGCTGACGGGCAAGATGCAGCGGGCGGCTCGCAGGCGGCCCCCCGTGATGATGACGGCGCCGTCGTGCAGGGGCGAGGTTTTGTTGAAGATAGTGAGTAGCAGGCGCTTGCTGACTTCGGCGTCGAGGCGGTCGCCGGTTTCGGCGTAGGGCGTCAGGTCGGAGGCGCGGCTGAAGCAGATGAGCGCGCCGGTGTACTTGGTGCCCAGGCTTTTGGCCGCCTCCACGAACGGACCGAGGTTGAGCTGTGGGCCCGCCGCCGAGCGGCCCCGCGCGAAGTTGCGCACCCGCTCAAACGCCGTGGCCTTGCCCAGCGTGAGCAGAAACCGCCGGATTTCCTGTTGAAACAGGATGATGCTGGCCAGCACGCCCACGCTCATAAACTGCCCCAGAATAGTGGTGAGCAGCTCCAGCCCGATGGCCTTCACCACCAGATAAAGCAAATAGAGCGAGCCCAGGCCCACGGCCACGTTCAGGGCCACCGAGCCGCGCAACAGCTTATAAAGCTGATACAGCAGGACGGTGACCAGCAGCACGTCGGCCGCATCAATCCAGCCGAAGCGCAGAAAATTGATGGGGAAGGGGCCGTGCATGGGCGTGGGGCGCGGAGGGGGTAGGAAAATCAAACGGGCCGCTGAGTCCGGCTGAACAGCGGGCTCAGCCGGCCAGGGAACGGCCATTTGCCAGCAGCTTGGCCGCCGACAAGGGGGTAGGGGATGCTGCCGGAAAAGACGGCTGCTTTCTTACTTAAGCTGCTTTGCCACCGCCGGGTCCGGCGCGGCGGCTGCTTGCGCGGCTACGCTTTCGGAAAGATATTCAAAAACAGCTCAATCGTCTGCCGGGCCTCGGCCACGTCATGCACGCGCAGCAGACGGGCGCCACCTTGCAGGGCCAGCGTGTTGAGGACGATGGTGCCGGGCAGGGCCTCGGCGGGCGTCAGGCCCAGCGGGCCATACACCATCTTTTTACGCGAGAGGCCCACGAGCAGGGGTAGGCCCAGGACTTGCAGTTCGGGCAGGCGGCGCAGCAGCGCGTGGCTTTGGGTGGGCGTTTTGGCGAAGCCCAGGCCGGGGTCGAGCAGCACCTGGGCCGGCGGGCCGGCGGCGGCGTGCAGCCGGCTGAGCTGGTCGCGGAAAAAGCGCAGCAGCGTCAGCACCAAATCAGCCTCGTAGTCGGTGAAGCGGGTCATGGTCTGGGGCGTGCCGCGCAGGTGCATCAGCACGTAGGGCACCCGTAGGCGGGCCACGAGGGCGAACATTTGCGCGTCGAGGGTGCCGCCGCCGATGTCATTAATCATATCGGCGCCGGTGGCCACGGCCTCAGCTGCGACGGCGGCGCGAAAGGTGTCGGCGGAGAGAAAGGCTTCCGGGAAGCTCAGGCGCACGGCTTCGAGGGCGGGCAGCAGGCGGCGCTTTTCCTCATCTTCCGGGATGTCTTCGGCGCCGGGCCGCGTGCTGTAGCCGCCCAAATCCAGCACGGCCGCGCCGGCACGCAGCATGGCTTCGGCGCGGCCCAGCAGGTCGGCGTCGGCGCCGGCACTGATGCGCGAGCCGGCGAAAAAAGAATCTGGTGTCAGGTTAAGAATGCCCATCACGGCGGGCCGGCGCAGGTCGAGCAGGCGGCCGTGAGGGCTTAGCAGGGAATGGGTGAATAGGTGAGCAGACATGAGGTTACTTTGTCATGCTGACGGAGGAAGCACCTTATCACGGCTGCCGACATCAGAATTTATAAACCCTTGCGGCGCGGGCATGATAAGGTCCTTCGCTGCGCTCAGGATGACAATATTAAGTTATCTCTACCCCCTTGCCCAGCACTCCCGACCACTACGACCTGCTCCTGGCTCGCTGCCGAAAATTATTTCTGGCCAAAACCCACGACTATGGCACGGCCTGGCGCATCCTGCGCCTGCCCTCAGTTACGGACCAAATCTTTATTAAGGCCAACCGCATCCGCACCATTCAGGAAGTGGGCAACCAGCAGATTGCCGACGATGTGAACGACGAGTTCGTGGCCATCATCAACTACTGCCTCATTGCCCTGATGCAGCTGCACCTGCCGGCAAATACTCCGCAGGACCTGAGCGCCGACGCCGTGGCCGCTGCCTATGACCACGAAGCCGCCGAAAACCGCCGCCTGCTGCTCGCCAAAAACCACGACTACGGTGAGGCCTGGCGGCAGATGCGCGTCGAGAGCATCACGGATTTGATTTTAATGAAGCTGCACCGCATCAAGCAGCTCGAAAACCTGGGGCCCGGCGCCGCCCAAGTGAGCGAGGGCGTGGAAGGCGGCTACCGCGACATGCTCAACTACGCGGTGTTTGCCCTGATTTTGCGCGGGGAGGGGGGGTAGGGAAGTGGGCAAGAGGCGGTCATGCTGAGCCCCGCGAAGCATCTCTACCGCGTAGGTAATCTGCTTATGCAACGATTGAGGTAGTGCTGCCCGCCAGATGCTTCGACAAGCGAACGTCAGATGGAGCCTGACCGCCTTTTTGCCCACTTCCCTACCCCTCCCTTCGCCCCCAAACTTTGCTTGCCGCGCGCGCGTTTGCCAACGGCTTACTTTGTATCTTATGGCTACCTCCGTTTTCGTCAGTGCGCCCCGGCCGGCTACCCACCCGCTGCGCGTTTTCACCCGCGTGTGCTGGCTGCTGCTGGGCGTGGTGTTCATCTTTTCCGGCCTCGTCAAGCTCAACGACCCGGTGGGCACGGCCCTGAAGTTTGAAGAATATTTCGACGTATTCTCGCGCGATCTGCCCGTGCTGAGCGGCTTATTCAAGTCCTTGGCCAGCAGCTCGCGGCTGCTCTCGATTCTGCTGAGCGCGGCCGAAGTGATTCTGGGCACGGCGGTGCTCTTGCGCTGGCATTTGCGGCCGGTGCTTTGGGTGCTGCTGGCCTTGCTCACGTTTTTCGGGTTTCTGACCTTCTACTCGGCCGCTTTTAATAAAGTCACCGACTGCGGCTGCTTCGGCGACTTTATCAAGCTCACGCCCTGGACCTCGTTTGGCAAAGACCTGTTTTTGCTTGGGCTCTGGGCGGTGGTGTTTTTCAATCAGCGCTTTCTGCGGCGCACCTTCGCCAAGGGCACGCTGGGGCTGATGATGATGACGTTTGCCGCCGCCATTGCCATCGGCATCGGGGTGCGGGCGCTGGGCCATTTGCCGTATTTCGACTTCCTGCCCTATAAGGTGGGCAATAATATCGGCCAGCTTATGAAGGCCAGCGCGCCGTTGCGCTACAAGTACATCATGGAGAAAAACGGCCAGACCCAGGACTTCACGACCTATCCCGACTCGACCTGGACGTTCAAGCAGATGGTGGCCCTCAACCCCGAGGCCGGCCCCAAAATCACGGATTTCCGGGTCTGGAATGATGCCGGCGACTACACCCAGGAGCTGCTGCAAGGCAACAAGCTGGTACTCATCGTGCAGAACACCGACAAAACCGACCGCGACCGGTTCGTGCTCATCAACCAGCTCTTCGCCGGCGCTCAAAAGTCGCGCCGCGGCATCACGCCACTCATCATCACCAGCTCCAGCCCCCAGGAGTTCGACGTGTTCCGCCACAATGCCAACTTCGCCGTGCCCTACTACTACGCCGACGCGACGGTGCTCAAGTCAATGATTCGCTCTAATCCGGGCTTTATTATCTTGAAAGATGGGGTCGTGAAAGCCAAGTACCACTACCACGATATCCCAACCATCGGCAAGGTGGAGGAGAAACTGTAGCGTTAGCCAAACGCTGCTTCAAATGGGTTTGAGATATTGGCCGCCTTGCGCGCTGTTCGGCGAGAAGTTCGGTGCGCTCGGCGTCGGTGATGGCAACGTTGGCGGGCATAGAGGGGTAGGGCCGATTTTATTTGTAATCATTCTAAATAAGGCTGTACCTTTGAGGCATCTGTTATCCTCAATGGTTCGTCATGCCACCCCGACTCATATCTCAAACTGTAGCTACTGCTTTATCAATTAACGTGTTAGCTGGCCTGGCCGCGCCGGTGCTGGCCCAGCAGCGCCCGGCGGCAGCCGACACCGCCAAGCTGCGCCAGAGCCTGACCGAAGTCACCGTGACCGGCGCCGCAACCCACTTCGCGGCCCCCGTCGAGGGCACGACCATCACGGCCGGCCGCCGCAACGAGCTGATTAAGCCCCGCGACGTGGACGCCAACCTGCCCCAGAACAACATGCGCCAGGTGCTGGCCCGCGTGCCGGGCCTGATGGTCTGGGAAAACGACGGCTCGGGCCAGCAAATCAACATCGCCACCCGCGGCCTGAGTCCCAACCGCAGCTGGGAGTTCAACGTGCGCCAGAATGGCTACGACATCAGCGCCGACGCCTTCGGCTACCCCGAAGCCTACTACGCCCCGCCTCTGGAAGCCGTCGAGCGCATTCAGCTCCTGCGCGGCGGGGCCGGCCTGCAGTTCGGGCCGCAGTTCGGCGGCCTGCTGAACTACGAGCTGAAGCGCGGCGCCCGCGATAAGCAAGTGCAAGTCGAAACCAGCAACACGGCCGGCTCGAACGGGCTGCTCAACTCCTACAATGCCGTGGGCGGCACCGTGGGCCAGGTCAACTACTACGCCTACTACCACCACCGGCAAGGCAACGGCTGGCGGCCCTCGAACCAGTTCAGCGTCGACAACCTGCACGGCGGCGTGCAGGTAGCCCTCACCGAGCGCCTGACCCTGGGCGCCGAAATCAGCTACCTCACCAACCGCCTGCAACAGCCCGGCGGCCTCACCGACGCGCAATTCGACGCCGACAGCCGCCAGAGCACCCGCACCCGCAACTGGCTCAGCACGCCCTGGCTGCTGCCGGCCCTGACGCTGGACTACCGCGCCAACGAAGGTGCTACCCGCCTGACCCTGAAGACTTTCGGCCTTGTGGCCGAGCGCAATAGCGTGGGCTTCGTGGCCGGCCTGCCCGCCCCCGACACCATCAGCCGCCGCACCCAGCAGTATGCCGCCCGCCAGGTAGACCGCGACGCTTACCGCAACCTCGGCGCCGAGCTGCGCCTGACCCATGACTTCAGCCTGCTGGGCCGCACGCACACGCTGGCCAGCGGCCTGCGGGCCTACCGCGCCAGTACCCACCGCCAGCAGCGTGGCATCGGCAGCACCGGCACTGACTTCGACCTGGGCCTGACGGCCCCTGGCCGCTACACGAACGAGTTTGACTTCACCACGACCAACGGCGCCGCCTTTGCCGAGGTGCTGTTGCGCGCCGGCACCCGCCTCAGCCTCACGCCGGGCCTGCGCTACGACTACCTGCGCAACACGAGCCAGGGCTACCTCGGCCGCGCCGCCAACGGCACCGAAAACCGCCTGCCCGACCAGGCCCGCCGCCGCCACGTGCTGCTCTACGGCCTCGCTGCCGAGTACCAGGTTTCGGCCGGCACCAACCTCTACGCCAACTATTCGCGCGCCTTCCGGCCGGTGCTGTTCGGCGATTTGGTGCCCCCGGCCACAGCCGACGTCATTGACCCCAACCTGCGCGACGCCCGCGGCTACACCGCCGAAATCGGCTACCGCGGCAACTACCAGAACTGGCTGCGCTTCGACGTGGGCTACTTTTTCCTGAACTACGAAGACCGTATCGGCCTCATCCGGCGGCCCGTGCCGGGCGGCACTGCGGGCCAGACCCAGCAGTTCCGCACCAACCTGGGCCGCACCCGCACCCACGGCCTCGAAGCCTACGCTGAGCTGGATTTGATTCACTCGATTACTGGCAACTTCGCCCTACCCCACCTGGATTGGTTCGCCGCCCTGAGTCTGCTCGATGCCCGCTACCAGAACCAGCCCGTAACGGAGCTGCGTGGCAGCGGCACGGCAGCCCAAATCGTGGAAACCAACCTGCGCAACAAGTACGTCGAGAACGCGCCCCGCCAGACGCTGCGCACCGGCCTCACCTTTGCCCACAAAGGCCTCTCCGTGACGGCCCAGTACAGCCACGTGGGCGAAGCTTTCGCCGACGCCAACAACACCGAGGCCCCAACCGCCAACGCCCAGACCGGCCGCATTCCCGCCTACCAGGTCGCTGACCTCTCCGCCACCTGGAAGATGGGCCGCGAGCAGCGCTACCGCCTCAGCGGCGGCCTCAACAACGTCTTCGACGCCCGCTACTTCACCCGCCGCGCCGGCGGCTACCCCGGCCCCGGCATCCTTCCCGCCGATGGGCGCACCTGGTTTGCGGGGTTAGGGTTGATGCTGTAGGGCGGCGCGGGCGTTAGAACAGTTAAGAGTTGAGAGTTAAAAGTTAAAAGTTAGAACCCTGGCCACCGCAATAGTAGCCAGGGTTTTAACTTTTCACTGTTTTAGGAGATTAGAAAGCGCTGCGCGAAATTTCAACAAACCGCTGCGGCGGGGCGCGGAATTGAATTCCACGTTACTTTGCCCTATGCTCTCTTTCCTGCTGCGCCGCCTCGCCCAGGGTGTCCTGGTGCTGTTGGGCGTGGCCCTGACGGTCTTCCTGCTCTTCAACGTGCTGCCCGGCGACCCCGCCGCGCTGCTGGCCGGGCAGCGCTCCGACCTGGCCACCAAGGCCGCCATCCAGGCTGATTTGGGTCTTGACCAGCCCTTGCCCGCCCGCCTGCTGGGCTATTTAAATGATGTCTCGCCGCTGGGCGTGCACCCGCGCGATTCGGTGAGCCGCGCCCGCTACGGCGGGCTGGCCTTGCTGCCGCTTGGCGGCCTGGGCAGCGCAGAGGGGGGTAGGGAATTGGTGCTCAAGGTGCCGTATCTGCGCCGCTCGTTTCAGAGCAACAAGGACGTGCTGAGCTTGCTCATCGACAACTTTCCCGGCACACTCTGGCTGGCGCTGGCAGCCATGCTGCTGGCTTCCACGGGCGGCATCGCGCTGGGCGTGCTGGCGGCGCTGCGGCCCCATTCCTGGCTCGACAGAATCCTGGTGAGTTCCACGGTGCTGGGCATTTCGGTACCCTCGTTCGTAGCCGCCATCGTCATCGCCGTGAGCTTCGGCTTCTACTGGAGCAGCTGGACCGGCCTGAGCCTGACCGGGCAATTGTTTGAAACCGACCCGTTTACGGCCGAGCGGCACCTGGTGCTGCGCAATCTGCTGCTGCCGGCACTGGCCTTGGGCATCCGGCCGCTGGCCATCATCACCCAGCTCACGCGCTCCAGTATGCTCGATGTGCTGAGCCAGGACTACATCCGCACGGCGCGGGCCAAGGGCCTTTCGGAGCGGGCCGTGGTGGTGCGTCACGCCCTGCGCAACGCCCTGAATCCGGTGGTCACGGCCGTGTCGGGCTGGCTGGCCTCGCTCTTGTCGGGCGCGTTTTTCATCGAATACATCTTCAACTGGAAAGGCCTGGGCACGGTGACCCTGCGCGCCGTCGAGAACCTGGATTTCCCGGTCGTGATGGGCGCCACGCTCTTCGTGGCCGCCATCTTCGTGCTCGTCAACATTGCCGTCGATGTGCTCTACGCCGTGCTCGACCCGCGCGTGAAGCTGGGGTAAGTAATGAGTAATGAATAGTAAATAAGAAAGCGGTCCTGCTGAGCTGGGCGCCGCGCAGCGCAGCCGAAGCATCTTGCCAGGGGAAGTAACTCAATCGTTGGTATAATTTGATTAGCTCACCACGCAAGATGCTTCGACTCCGCGGCGCGGCGCCCAGCTCAGCAGGACCGCCTTATTACTCACTGAAATAACCGTCAATTGAAAATCAGCTTAATCGGGATGCCCGGCTCCGGCAAGAGCACGCTCGGCCGGCGGCTGGCCGCCCACTTCGCCTACCCCTTCCTCGACCTCGATGCGGCTATCGTGGCCCGCGCGGGGCGGTCCATTCCGGCCATTTTTGCGGCCGAGGGCGAAGCGTATTTTCGGCAGTTGGAGGCAGACGCCCTGCGCGAGGTGGTGGCGCGGCCCGGCCCGCTGGTGCTGGCTACCGGCGGCGGCACGCCCTGCTTTCACGCCAACTTGGCGGTGCTACAAGCCGCGGGCCTTACGCTCTGGCTCGACGTGCCGGTGCCGGTGCTGGCGGCCCGGCTGCGCCGCGGGGGCCTGGCTAAGCGCCCGCTGCTAGCCGCTGCGCCGGCCGCCGGCCCTACCCCCCCCGGCGCCCCCGATGCCCTCGAAACCCAGCTGCGCGAAACCCTGGTGGCCCGGCGGGGGTTCTACGCCCTAGCACAGCTGCAGCTGCCCGATACCCGGCTGGCCGGCGTGCTGGCCCGGCTGGCGAAAGCCGGCTTCGGGGCCGGCTCGGCTGGCTAAGGTCCTCTAAAGCCGGTCTGGCGGTCCGGTCGTAAATTTGCCCTTTGCTTTGTCCTTCGTCAACTACTTCGTCAGCTACTCAACTTTTCTGGTAATCTGATATGGAAATGACCTCTGCCGCTCCGGCGCCGCCCGCGGTGCGCCCCAAGCACAAGGGCTCGGCTCAGCTGTTTAAAAATCCGGTGCTGGAGCGGCTCTCGCACACCCACATTGCCCTGCCAGTGGGCATCTTTCTGGCTACCACGCTGCTGAGCCTCTACTACGGCTTCACCCACGGCTTTCTGTCGGGCGCCTCGTCGCTGGGCTTGTTTCTGCTGGGCTTGTTCGGCTTCACGTTTCTGGAATACGCCGTGCACCGCTACCTCTACCACCTGCCCGCCACCACGCCGGGCCGGGCCAAGATTCAGTATACCATGCACGGCGTGCACCACGAATACCCGAAAGACAAAACCCGGCTGGCCATGCCGCCCATCGTGACGGTGTTCGTTTCGTCGCTCTTGTTTTTCGTGTTCCGGCTGGTATTCGGCACCTCGGCATTCGGCATTCTGGCCGGCTTCACGTTCGGCTACGCCATGTATCTGTTTGTGCACTACGCCATTCACGCCTACGCGCCGCCCAAGAATTTCCTTAAAGTGTGGTGGACTCACCACGCCCAGCACCACTACCGGCAGGATGAGGTGGCCTTCGGCGTGTCGAGCACGCTCTGGGACCATATCGTCGGCACCATGCCCGGCCGCGAGCCGAAAGCGGGGGAGTAGGGAATCCGCTTCGCTTAATGAAGAATGAGGAATAGAGATTGAGGAATTGGCCACGGCGCTAATTCCTCATTCTTCATTACAGCGAAGCGTTAAGCCGGGCCACCGCCGCCGCGCATCTTGCGCACCAGAAACCAGAGCAGCAGCACGACCAGAAATACGCCGACGACGCCAAACAGGGCGCCGCCCTTGAACACGCCCTCAATGGCGTCGCAGCTGGTCAGGGCGAAGGAGAGCAGCACGAGGAAGGCTACCACGGGCAGACGAAGATTTTTCATGGGATGAGAGTAAGAAGGTGCGAAGTGCCGGAGAAGCCACGGCCTGATCGCCGGCCGGGCCGCCGGGTTCATGCTCGCATACTTGCCCGCCGCCGGAAAGGTTAAGGCCAGCCCGGAACGCAGCCTGACGCGCCGGCCGGAAAGGCGCGGTGCTCAGACCGGCGTGGCCCCGCCCAGCAGCGGCAGGCGGGCCAGCAGCTGGCTTCGGCCCTGGCGGTTATACCAGTCGTGGGCTACCAGGTGCAGCTCGGTGATGACTTCCTCGCCCAGCGGCAGCTCGCGGCGGGCCGCCACCCAGCCCGCCAGCGCCGCTGGCTGCCGCGGCACCTGCGCAAACCGTCCAATGGTGGCGTGGGCCGTGGGGCTGTGGTAGCGCTCATCGAGAGGCAGGCCGTGGGCGCCGGCTCCGCGGCGAATGGCCTCGCGCAGCGGCTGAAACGCCACATCGGGGTAGCCCTGCGCCAGAATCGCTTCGGCCGTGAGGGTGAAGCCCTCAAAGCGCAGGCGCAGCGGTGGCGCACCCGCCAGCAGCTCGCGCAGCAGCGCCTCATAGGCCCCCGAAACCGCCGGGTCAGGTTCGCGGCCGGACCGGGCAGTGAGCAGGCTGATGACGGTCACGTGCAGGTCGGCCGAAGGGTAGTAGTAAAGGTCGGGCTCGGCGGCGCGCAAAGCCGCCTGCTCCCGCGCGATGGCCGTGGCAGCCGGCCCGCGCACCGCCGCCAGCACCGTGAGGCCGCGGCGGGTATCGAGGTGGGGTGCCGCGCGCAAGTACGCGTCGGGCGTGGCCTGCCCGGCGCGCAAGGCCGCGCTGCCCGCCGCAAACAGGGCATCGTAGGTGGCGCGCAGCGCGGCATCAGGCAGGAGGAGGGGGGTAGGCAATGAAAACGAAGTGTTGGCTCCAACGGGGTGGCGTGCTGCCAGAACTAAATACGCCTGAAACGGGCAAAGCCTCAGCCAGACGAGCCCAAAATGGAGCGGTCAATAGTTCGCCCGCGAAGTGCTGCCTGACTCCCTACCCCCCGCTGCCGCCGCGAAGCCGCCTGGCCGAGCCAGCCGGCATTCTTTCGACCCGTGCCGGTATTATTTGTGCAAACGATTGCACAATTTCGAAAGGAATGCCTACTTTTCGGGCAGTATTGGTGCTTTTCCACTTTTATTCTCTCCTCGATGGCTTCTTTTTCCGTTGTTCGCTGGCTACCCGGCAGCCTGACCGGGCTGCTACTGCTGACCGGCTGCGATTCCCAGCCGGCCGCCACCCAAACGGCTGCTACTCCCGAATCATCCGCCGCTACGTCAGCTCCGGCAGCTTCCGCTTCTACTTCTACTATGCCCACTGTCACTTCCTTCGGTCAAACCAAAGACGGCACTGAAACGCAGCTTTTCACGCTCAGCAATGCCCACGGCCTCACGGCTACCATCACCAACTACGGCGGCATCATCACCAGCCTGCTTGTGCCCGACCAGGCCGGCCAGCTCGGCGACATCGTGCTCGGCTTCGACAAGCTGGCTGACTACCAGGGTGAGGGACCGCTGGCTTCGCCCTACTTCGGCGCCCTGATTGGCCGCTACGGCAATCGCCTGAAAAACGGGCAGTTCACGCTCGATGGCAAGAAGTATCAGCTGGCTAAAAACAACGGTCCCAACGCCCTGCACGGTGGCGTCAAGGGCTTTGATAAAGTCGTTTGGCAGGCCGAGCCCGGCACGTCGGCCGATGGGCAAACCCTCAAGCTCACGTACCTGAGCAAGGATGGCGAGGAAGGCTACCCCGGCAACCTGACCGCCACGGTGGTTTACACGCTCATCAACGACGATGCGCTCAAGATTGACTACACCGCCACGACCGACAAGCCTACCCCCCTCAACCTGACCAACCACAGCTACTTTAACCTCCACCACGGGCAGGCCAAAAACAACTTCGGCCACGTGCTGACCTTGAACGCGGACCGCTACACGGTGGTGGATAACACCCTGATTCCGACCGGCGAACTGCGCCCGGTGCAGGGCACGCCAATGGATTTCCGCCAGCCCCACGCCATCGGCGAGCGGCTGGCGAAGGTGGAAGGGCCGGCGCCCGGCGGCTACGACCACAACTGGGTGCTCAACGGCCAGGGAATGCGCGCCGTGGCCACCGTGTATGAGCCCACCACCGGCCGCACGATGGAAATGCTGACTGACCAGCCCGGCGTGCAGTTCTACTCCGGCAACTTCCTCGATGGCAAGCTCAAAGGCAAGGGCGGCACGGTCTATAATCAGCACTACGGCTTCTGCCTCGAAACCCAGCACTTCCCCGACTCACCCAATCAGCCCAAGTTCCCGAGCACCATTCTGCGGCCCGGCGAGACGTTTAAATCAACCACGATTTATAAATTTGGGGTGCGTAAGTAAAATCAGTGAACAGTGAGCAGTCGCCTAGTAACTGTCAGCCGCTTCCTATAAACTGCTCATTGTTCACTGTTCACTGCTAACTGAATCCTCCCGTGCGGGCTTCTATTGCCGACATGGCCAAGGCGCTGGGCATTTCGACGGCTACCGTGTCGCGGGCGCTCAACAACCACCCCAGCATCAGCGAGACCACCAAGGCGCGGGTGCAGCAGCTGGCCCAGGAGCTGCACTATCACCCCAACCACCTGGCCGCCGGCCTGCGCAAGGGCCGTAGCAACCTGCTGGGCGTGCTGGTGCCCCACATCGAGGGCACGTTCTTCTCGGCCGTGGTACACGGCATCGAAACCGTGGCCCGGCAGGCGGGCTTCAGCATCATGATTTGCCAGAGCAATGAAGATGTGGAGCACGAAAAGCAGAACATCGACATCCTCATCAAGGCCCAGGTCGAGGGTATTCTGGTGTCGCTGGCCCGCACGACCCACGACTTCAAGCACTTCGAGAAAGTACGCCAGCGCGAGATTCCGCTCGTCTTCTTCGACCGGATGCTGGAAGGCCTGAACGTGAGCGCCGTCGTGATTGACGACCATCAGGGCGCGTACCTGCTCACCCGCCACCTGATTGAGCAGGGCCACCGCCGCATCGGGCATTTTGCGGGCCCGCAGCATCTTAATATCTACCGCAACCGCCAGCAGGGCTACCTGGCCGCGCTGCACACCCACGGCCTGCCGGTGGAAGAGCAGCTCATCGTGACCGGCAATATGAAGCTTAAAGACGGGGCGGCCGGGATGCGCCAGCTGCTGGCCCTACCCCCCGCCGCCCGCCCAACGGCCATATTCTCCGCCAGTGACTTCGCCAGCGTCGGGGCCATGCAGGTGCTCAAGGAAAACGGCCTGCGCGTGCCCCAGGATGTAGCTCTAGCCGGCTTCAGCAACGAGACCTTCACCTCCTTCACCGAGCCGCGCCTCTCCTCCGTCGACCAGCGCTGCGAGCAGATGGGCCAGGAAACCGTGCGCCTTTTCCTGGAGATGCTGGCCGCCCGCCCCGGCACTTTTGAGCCCCGCCGCGTCGTGCTCGAGCCGCAGGTGCTCATCCGGGAGTCTTCGCTGAAAGTGGGGGGGTAGGGAAGTAGCGCGGACTTTATAGTCCGCGGGTGAACGACTTTAACGGCGCACTCGCGGACTGCAAAATCCGCGCTACTTCGCGCTACAGCGCCCTGGCAAAAACCAGCTTAATCTTGAGCTGGAACTCGCCAATAACTTTGAAAATCTCTTTCAGGGTCACCCGCTCTACTTTGGTCAATTGCTTGGGGTCGAGATAGTTGTCGGGCAAGGTTTTGTCGGTGATAATCTGGGTGGCTTGCTTTTTCAGGCGCAAACCCATCAGGTAGTAGTAGGCGTGGGCCAGCTCCTGGTGCTCGGGCTCGCTGAAGATGCCGGCCTGCTGCAAGGCGGCCAGGCGCTGGCCGGTGTTGGTGGCGAAGATGCGGTTTTTGAGCGCGTACACCCGCACCAAATCCACGATGGGCGACATGGTGCGCTTGAGGTTGATGACCTGCTGGCCGCCGCCCAAGTCGAAGGTGCGGATGTTGTTGAAAAACGTGAGCGGCGGCTCGTATTGCAGGGCGTTGCGGGCCATGAAGGTGAAAAACCGCTCCAGCGGCTGGGCCAGCTCCTCGCTCAGAAAGGCTTGCAGCTCCTCCATGATGGCGGCCTCGCCGTAGAGAAAGCGGCAGTCGAAGCAGGCCGCGAACTTCATTACCTTTTCGGGGTCCGACTCGGTGAGCCAGCTTGTGTAGTTACGCTTCCAGTGCGAGAGCGAGTGGGTCCACTTCGGGTTTTTGGCCATGAAGCCGCCGTCGCAGAAGCTGAAGCCGATGGCGTTAAGCTGGTCGGAGACCATCTCGGCAAAGCGCAGGAAGTAGTCGCGCACCAGCTCGCGCTGCTCGTTGGCCTTGTCCTCGTAGATGATGGCGTTGTCCTGGTCGGTGAGCAGGGTTTGCTCCTGCCGGCCCTCGCTGCCGAGCACCATAAACACGAACCGGGCCGGCGGCGGCCCCAGCTCCGATATCACGCTCTCAATGACTTTCAGGGCGATGGTGTCGGCCACGGTCGTGATGACCTGGTTCACGATTTCGGGCTTCACGCCCCGGTCCAGCAGCTGATACACCACTTCCGGCACCTGCCGCCAGCCCCGGCGCAGCTCGCCGGCTGTGCCGGCCTGCCGCACCGACTGAATAAACAAAAACGGCGACTGCGCCTGGTCGGTGAGCAGCTTATTGCGGGAGATAAAGCCCAGGTAGGCGCCGTCTTTCTCGACTAACAGATAGCGCGTTTTGGTCCGAAACATCAACAGCAACGCCTCATACACGTAGGCGTCGGCCGACACCTCCACGATGGGCGCGTCCATCACCGTGCGCACGGGCTGGCGGGCGTCGGCCAGGCCCGCCACCACCTTGTCGCGCAGCGTGATATCGGTGACGTAGCCGATGATGCGCTGGTCGTATTCATCGAGCACGAAGTAGCAGGAGCTGCGCGCCTCGGCCATGCGGCGAGCCACTTCCTGGGTGGGGGTAGGGGCCGGGCAGCTCAGCACCGGGCGCAGCTCCACTGTCTCCAGGCGCCGGGAGTAGAGCTGGTCGGAGGCCAGGTAGCTGGGGCCGCCTTGGTAGCGGGGCCGCACGAAATGGGCGTACTCGTCATTGAGCAGCAGCCGCCCGAAGCGGGTGGTGAAGAAGCCGAAAAACGCCTCGTTGCCCAAACACAAGGCCCGAAAATCGGCCCGCGGCAAGACCAGCACCCGCGTGCCCTTGTGGGCCAGTACGGTGCGCATCGAGCGTTTCTTGTTCAGCAGCAGCGACACGCCGCCGTAGCACTGGCCCGGCCCCACCAGCTCGGGCACCCGCTTCTGGTGCTGGCTGTCGTAGAAAAAAGCCTCGTAGCTGCCCTCCACAACGATATCGAGGCCGCGCATCTTGGTGGCATCTTGCTCATAGATAAAGGCTTCCTGCGCGTGGTAAACTTCTTCCAGCAGGCCGGCCACTTCGGCCAGCACCTCGGGCGGCAGCTCGGCAAAGGGCGCCACGGCGCGCAGAAAGTCAAGGCGGTCGGGTTTCATGGCGGGCAGGGGGGTAAGCGGCGAAGTTCGGGCCGCGGGCGGCAAAAGTCAGCCCAAACAGAATGGGCACCGGGTAGGGCAGGATAAAAATCCGGCTGGCGCTGACGGCCGAGTCAGTGGCTCCGGCCGGCCGTCGGCGTCATTTCCCTACCCCCCTTCGCTCAGCCAAAGAGCCGGCGCCAGCGCGATGCTACGGCTTCTGCCGGCGGGCGCAGTGGCACTTGGGCGGCCAGCATTTCCTCGTTGATATCACCCTTGCGCCACAGCTCAAAAAAACAGGCGGCCGTTGCTTGCGCGTCAAGCAGGGCGTCGTGCTCGCGCAGCATCGGCCGGTTGAAGAGGCGCTCATACAGCTCCGGCAGGCGCAGAAAGCGCTGGCCGGCGGGCCGCACAAACCGGTCGGTCAGGCGCATGGTGCAGAACGTGGGCAGCCCCAGCAGCCCGTTGGGCAGCCCGGCGCGGTGCAGCGTGACGCCGAGCATATGAAAGTCCAGCTCCATGAAGTGACCCACCAGCAGCGGCTCGTAGCGCCGCAAATCATCCAGCAGCTGCTGCATCACGAGGTGGCGGCCCTGGCCCTGCTGCTCCAGAAACTGCAAGGTCAGGCCATGAATCCGGCCGGCGGCGGGGCTGATGTCGTAGCCGCCGGGCTTGAGGTAGTAGCTCTCGGTTTTGATCAGCTCGCCCGCGCGCCCATAAATCACCCAGGCCACCTGCACCACGTGCGGCCAGGCCGCGCTGTGGGCGTAGGGTTGCTGCCAGTTGGCGGGCAGGCCCGAGGTTTCGGTGTCGATAAAGAGCAGGTAGTCGCGCACAGCGGCGTAGCAGAAAAGCGGGCCCTAAAGTTCGACTAAACCCAGGATATAGTGCACCGCCACCGGGCAAGTCAGCTCAGATTTCCGGCAATGGAAGTAGCTTGCACTATCAACTATTCCCTCTCTCAGTCATGCTCTTAGCCATTCTCATTCCCGGCCTCTCGATGATGCTCAACGGCCATGTGCTCAAAGGCATCATCTGCTTTATTCTGCAATTCACGCTCATCGGCTGGCTGCCGGCCGCCATCTGGGGCGTGGTGTCGCGCAACCAGGATTTGGCCGAAAAGCGCCACCGCGAGACGCTGGAGGTGATGCGGCGGGGGTAGACGTCGGAGTAAATTTCCAGCGCTACTCCGCCAGCCGCGTCCACCTGTGAACTGGCGGCACCTTTCCGGTTCCTTCGCCGATTTATAAGCCTGGGCCAGAGAGAGCATTTGCGCCGCGCAAACCAGCTTTGCTCCAAGTCGCCCGTAGCGTAAGCTAAGGCTTGGAGCAACCATCTGCGTATCGCATAGGTCCTCGTTTGCTGATTACCCTTCTTCACCTTTATTCCATCACTGCCATGAGCTTCCTACACGTTGTTCAAATTCTGGTTAGCCTGTTAGCTGGCCTACTCACGATTTACAGCAAGCGTCATCACTTTCCGAAGATATGGCAGCGTCTCACGCCGTACTTTACCTGGGCGGTAATGAACCGCGTGATGCGAGCGATAACCATTGCGGAGTGCGGGCTCATGCTTTTGGTGCTAGTGCTCGACCTTGCTAGTTATTGGAGCCGAGTATTCGACCCACAAATGTCTGTCGCCTTATTCCTTACCCATTTGCGCGCCACAGAAGCACCTCTAGTTGCCAGCGGAGCATGTATATTGGGCTATGGTTACTGTAACTGGCAGCTTTTCCGCTGATAAGCATATTTGCCACCCAAAATGCGCTCTCAATAGCCTGAAAACGAAGAATGCCCGCCGGTCAGGGCGGGCATTCTCGGTTATCGCGCTCCCTCCTGAGAGCGCGATAACCGTCTGT
Source organism: uncultured Hymenobacter sp. (assembly GCF_964243305.1). Taxonomy (GTDB): domain Bacteria; phylum Bacteroidota; class Bacteroidia; order Cytophagales; family Hymenobacteraceae; genus Hymenobacter. Next base: position 62,197 of record NZ_CAXTEF010000006.1, on the reverse strand, counting down.
AACGTCAAAAAAGCATATTTTGGCAGATTATGTCCCGGTTTGTGTCCCGGTTCAGGCCAAATGCTAATTATTCTACCCTACCCCGGATAATATCCACAACTTTCCACAGGCCGCGAATATCTTCCCCGGCCACGGTCAGCATTCCCGCCCGCGGGTTGTCGGAGTTTAGCACCAGGTGCCGCTTAGCCATCAGGTCGTTGTCCTTGATGCGCTTTACAGTCAGCTGATTGCTGAACGCGACCACGTAAACCCCGCTCACGGCATACTTGATATCCTCAAATGCTATGGGTGTCACGGCTACCAGCATCCCGGCGCGAAGCTGCGGCTCCATCGAGTCGCCGTTAATCTCAAATACCAGCGTTCCATCTTTCCGCAACTCGGGGCTAGGGTTGTAGATGCGAATCATCTGCAGCTGGCCGTAGTCGCCGTCGTGCCCAATCATCTCCACGAAGCCGGCGCGCACCGGCACGGGCACAAACGGGCAGTCGATATAGTCGGCTACAACGAACGTGCCCTTGTAGAGCACGTCGCCGCCAACGCGACTGGCCTCTTCCATCGGCCCGCTGCCGAACCAGAGCCAGTTACGGCTGACCTCCAATTGCTTTACGATGGTTTCCAGCACCTCGCTGCTGGGCTGATGCCGGCCGCCTTCAAGTTGGGCCACCGTAGGACGCGAAATTTCCAATAGGTCAGCCATTTGCTGCTGGGTCAGGCCACGAGCCTGCCTGATGACTTTCAGCCGCTCGGCCATGCTCAATGAGGGCATTGGGCTAACCGAGCTGATTTTTTTGCGTTCAAGCGTAGTCATTTTGTAACATTTGGTAACTGTTGCCTACATTTGGGCCGTCCATTCGCACCCAAAGGTAACAGAACAAAACTAAAATGCAACTACTTGAAACTACCAGTACGCCGGCCACACTGCGGACTTTGCTGCCGCACGGCGCGATTTCCAGCATCGCCCGCTCGCTGAAAATGTCCCATACCGCCGTGTCGAAGGCCTTGCAGAAGGCCCGCCCTACCCACCCCGCCGTGGCCGAGGCCGTGCGCCTCATCAAGGAGGCCGGCAGCCAGGCCGTGCAGCACGACCTTACTCAGCTCAGCGGCCAGACTCCCACGCCATGAGTGCCGCCACTCACTTGCTCGGGGAGCCGCAGGACGCTACTGCCGCCCTCGAAACCACGCTGACCAACTGCCCCCGGCCTACGCATTTCGGAGAGTATAAATTCTCGACCCCCACGCAACGCAGCCAGCTGGATAAGCTTCTGGCCTCTCACTATCTGCTGCCTTTTGAGCATAAATGGGTGAACTGGATGCGGGTGCGCTTCGACGTAGCCACGGCCGACACCGTGCTTCAGCTGCTGGAGCGCATCATTGCCTACCGCCAGGCGACGGGCATTGCGCCCGTGTACCGGGAGCGGGGCTACTACTGGCCCGAAGCCGCCGACTCCGCCAGCGCCGACCCGGTCACCCCACCAGCCCCGCAACCCCCATCCCGGCCATGACTGAGCTAACCACTACCACCCCCGACGGCCTGCACATCACCGTGCGGCTGCCCGACCACCACGCCTGGGTGCGCGAGTCGCTGGAGAAAGCCTGCGCCGCCGAGGCCCGCCGCCAGCTTGAATCTGCCCCTACCCCCGACCCGGCCTACGCCGTGCCCCGCGCCGCCGACCTGCTCGACCTGCACCCCGAGACGCTGCGCGACTACATGCGCCTGCCCGACCAGCACCCGCGCCGCCTGCACTACGTGCCCGGCGAGTCCAGCCGCGGCGACCGGATTCTGCTCTCCCAAATCCACGACTGGCAGCACCGCAACCGCACCGACGCGGCCCCCGCGGCCGTGCCCCCCGCTCGCATCCGGGGCCGCCGCCCCGCCGGCCAGTAGTCCAGTCGCCAATCGAACCATTCATTCCCTACCCCCCCCATGTCTCAGCTACTGCCCATCGTCGGCCCCGACAGCCCCGAAACCCACTCCATCATCACCATTCAGAAGGTCAAAGTCAAAGACCAGCACCTGACCTGCGAGTTCACCGAGCAGCGCACCCAGGACGCCCCACCCCGCGCCTTCGCCCTGACCTGCGCCGAGCAGGTGCACCCCGACCTTACGCACGCGCTGAGCCGCCTGGTGCCGCACCTGTGCCTGCTGGCCGAGCAGCTGACCGAGACGCCCGACTACTGGCCCGACGAGGCCGAGGACCTGCCGGCCCTCTTCGAGCCGTTCACCGTCACCGGCTTTTCGATGGGCCGCAACCAGGGCGGCGTAACCCTCATCGGCCAGCGCGAGCTAACCGCCGGCCGCGTCCTGAACCTCACTACCCCCTACCAGTCCTTCGAGGACGAGCAGACCAGCTACCCCTACTCGGGGCTGCTGGAAACCACGCTGACCGCCGCCCTGGCCGAGGTCGAAGCCGCCCTGCGCGGCAAGTGTACCGACCACCGCCAGCTTGACCTGTTCGAGCAGCCGGCCGCCATCCCCTACATTCCCGTTCCCAGCCTGGCATGAAGGCTCCCGCCTTTCTCTTCTACACGGGTGACTTCCTCAGCTCGCCCGACGTGCAGCTGATGGAGGCCCACGAAGTGGGGGCCTACTGCTTGCTGCTGTTCAATTCCTGGCAGTCCGACCGCCCCGGCTACCTGCCCAACGACGAAAGCCGCCTGCGCCGCACCGCCCGCCTCACGCAGGCGCAGTGGGCCGACAGCCGCGAGCTGCTGCTCGGCAAATTCCCGCTGGCTCCCGACGACCCTACCCACCGTCACAACCCGCGCCTGGTGCAGGAGGCCATAAAGCAAGCCACCAAGCGCGAGCGGCTGGCTGCCAACGGCCGCAAGGGGGGTAGACCCGAAAAGCAATTGCTTTCCGAAAATAACCAACTGGTTTCCGACAACTCGCCTGCCGCGCCCCAAATCCTGCCCGAAAAGCAAATGCTTGCTGCCGATAAGCAAAAGCTTTCCGGCGAAAAGCAATTGCCCCCGCAAGAGAAAGCAATTGAAAAGGCTTTCAATTTCAGTTTCACTACTTCTACCGAAGTAGAGGGAGGGGTAGGGGCTGGCGCCCCAGCGCCCGCGCCTGCCAAACCGGAAAGGAAGAAAATCCCTACCCCCCCGCTGCTGGCCGAGGTCCAGGCCTACGCCGCCGAGCAGCACCCCGCCAGCCCCGACGCCCAAACCGAGGCCGCCGCCTTCCACGACCACTACGCCAGCAACGGCTGGCGCGTGAGCGGCAAAACTCCAATGGCCGACTGGCGCGCCGCCTTCCGCGGCTGGATGCGCCGCCGTCCCCAGTTCCAGGCCCCGGCCGCCGGCCGCGCCGGCAGCAGCCCGCCGCCCCCGGCCCGCGCCCGCACCGCCCCCCGGCCCGCCGACCCCAGCCGCTACAGCTAACCCGCCATGTCGCCATCCCTACCCCCCCGCTTCCCCGACGCCGTGCGTCGGGCGGTCATCTCAGCTCCTACCGGCGGCCAGCTGCCGCCCCAGGCCCTCGACCTGGAAGCCGCCGTACTCGGCGCCGCCCTGCTCGAAGCCCACGCCCAGCGCACGCTGCTGGCCACGCTGCCCACCGAGGAAGTGTTCTACTCCGCCGCCCATCAGCAGGTGTACCTGGCCATCCGCGACCTCGTGCAGCAGGGCGACCACGCCGACCTACTCACCGTCGTGGCTCAGCTGCGCCACCGCGGCACCTTGGAGCGCACCGGCGGCGCGCACTTCGTGGCCCGGCTCTCGCAGCGCATCAACTCGGCCGCCCACCTGGATACCCACTGCCGCATCCTGCTGGAGCAGCACGCCCGCCGCGTCATCATCCGCGCCGGCACCGAGCTAACCGCCCACGCCTACGACGACGGCCGCGACCCGCTCACCCTGCTCACCGACGCCCAAACCCGCCTCACCAGCCTGCACCGGGCCCTCGAAACCCGCCCCGGCCAAACGGCCGCCGCCGCTTTCGATGCCACCTTCGACCGCCTAGCCCAGGCCATCGGGCAGCAGGGCCTGACCGGCATCCCCACCGGCCTCACCCAGCTCGACGGCCTGACCGGCGGCTGGCAGCCCGGCGACCTCATCATCTTGGCTGCCCGCCCCGCAATGGGCAAAACCGCCGCCCTGCTGCACTTCGCCCGCACCGCCGCCCTCGACCACGGCCACCACACCGCCGTCTTCAGCCTCGAAATGCCCACCCTGCAACTCATGCAGCGCCTGGTTGCCAGCGAAGTCCCCGGCTACAGCAATTCCGACCTGCGCCGCGGCAACCTGCCCGGCGGCCTGCCCCAAGTCGCCCACGTGCGCGAGCAGGCCCAGCGGCTTCAAACCCACGGCCACGCCCTGCACCTGGACGACACGCCCGGCCTGAGCATCCAGCAGCTGCGCGCCAAGTGCGCGCGCCTGCACGCCCAGCACCCTCTAAGTCTGGTCCTGGTCGACTACATTCAGCTCATGCGCGGCGACCAGAAAGGCAACCGCGAGCAGGAGGTAGGCAGCATCAGCCGCAGCCTGAAAGAGCTGGCGAAAGAGCTGAACGCGCCCGTCATCGCCCTCAGCCAACTTTCCCGCGACGTGGAGAAAAGGGGCGGGGAGAAGCGCCCGCTGCTCTCGGACCTGCGCGAGTCGGGTAGCCTGGAGCAGGACGCCGATTGCATCGCCTTCCTCTGGCGCGGCGAATACTACCACATCGCCGAATATGAGGACGGCACCCCCACCGCCGACACCATCCTCTTCGACATCGCCAAGCACCGCAACGGCGCCACCGATGAGGTCATCGCCGCCTGCAACCTGCGCCGCGGCGTGTTCAGCGACTTATCGCCTACCGGCGGCTCAGGCAGCTTCACTTAGCTGCCTGCCTCTCAGCTTGTCACTTGTCCATTATGAGCCTTGAAGCTCCAATTTTCATATCAAAGCGCATAGGCTTTGGTACCCCCTCTCTGTCTATCCGACGCTTCGGGTCAAAATAACGCAGGCAGAAATAGGCGGCCCCTAGCGGGTCATCCGGCTTATGATTCATACCAGTGGCAAGGGTAGCTATAAGTTGCGCCCAAGACCCCCACGCAGCTTTTTCACTTGGCTCTCCGCTTGTGAAATGTGCGGTATAACGATTAAGCACGATTATATAAAATCCTTTGAAGCTCGCGCGCTCCTCTCCCGCGACCTGTATTTGAAGCTTGTCAAAAAAAGTTGTCCTGGCATTTGGCGTCTTTACCCACGAGTGCACTTTTTCCACCCACTCATTGGCCTTACTGTAGTAGTTAGTCATGGCACTTTGGCGGCGGCGCATAGAGTCGCCATACCCGTCAGGCCATTTCAACTGTATTAGTGCAGCCGTTCCTGCATGTCTGTCATAAAGAACAGCATCAATATCAGTCGAGCCGAGTGGGGTACTCAGCATCATGCCTTTGTTAAGCTTGATAATGTGCTCTTGGGGAAAGAAGTTGAATAGGTCGCGTCGGAATTGGACTTCTCTGTTATTGACCGCGCGGAAGTAGTCCTTCTCGTAACGTCGTTTCAATTCGTAGTTAAGTAGCTGGAACGGATTGATCATACAGCCAGCAACCGACCTGAGTAAATTTCCCTCTGACATGCGGATGAATGGCGGCGGTGCCGCCGCCGTAAAGTCAGTGTAGCCCTCATAGTTGACCTTGTCTAGTGTTAGACAATCAAGTATTTGCCGGGCCTGACTTTCAGTTACATCTATCCCTTCGGCAAGCATTCCAATAAAGGAAGATTCCGGCCGTAGATATGGTAACAGGTTCGCTAAGAAGGTTTGAGGATGACGTTCAAGCACCGCAAGCGCATAGTGAACATGCATCAGCGCAACCCCCATCAGGTACTCCACGGCATCAACGTAGACCCGATAAGGTAAGCCGCCGAACAAGTCGTCGGGTCCAAAATTCTCGTGTTCCTGCAATCGCAGAATCATATAGTGGCCCTGCCGCCTGAAGAAGTCCGAAACCTCTTCTGGGGCTACATACGCCATGAATTGCGGGTGCGGCTTTTCAGCCGTTCGCCGTATCAACAGCTGGATGGTCTCAAAGGATAGCGAGTGTTGAGCCTTACGCTCTTCTATTATTCGTTCAATAATGTGCTCGGACAGAAAAGCTCGGTACTCTATGTCGAAGCGTTCGACACCAAAGTATTTGTAGTTGGGTTCAAATTCTACGTTCTGACCTGCAACCTCCGCAACCCGAATCATACCATACCGCAGATAATACAAGAATTGCTGGCATATTCCGACCCGTCCTGAAAAATTAAGAAGCATCCGTGCATCCTCGATGTGCTCCCTGCTGGAAGGAAAAAACATCGGCCGCGGCACCATATCGAAAAGTCGGTAAGCCTCTTTGAACAGCGATTGCCAGCCATGTTTGTAAAGGTCCAATACGGATGGATTGGCAACGTCACTTTTATAGGGTATGGTAAGCTGAACGTCCAACTCCCGAATTAGACCAATTAGCGTTATAAATGGAGGGTTTGCCTTTATGTGTTTGCTCACCTCGGCAAGGCCGGTTTTGATTTCTTCCCGCAAGAAATCCAACTCGTCGGCTTGCTTGGCCATAATAACTATAACTCTGCTGCTATTTACACTGAACCACCAGCACCGCCCCGCACAAAATTGCATCCTCGTCGTCCAACTCAAACGCTACCCCCGACACCGCCGCCACGGCCGCCATCGCGGCGCTGTTCGTCTCCCCCTCGCAGTCGAACACCGAGTAGGCGATGTATTCTGGCCCACTAGCCAGCACATCCACTAGGCCCGGCGCGCAGCCCAGCAACGCCGGCACTAACTCAGGTATCCGCGCAAAACCAGTTTTCGGGTTTGGCATACACAGCCCATCGGCAGGCACCGCCTGCGGCGGCTGTTGAGGCAGGTAAAGCGTGGCGTTCATTGTCGTATTGATTGCGTTAATCAAAGTTCGCAGATTTTACCTTGCTACCTTCCGTCACGCACCAGTAACGGTCGCCGCGAAGAACGGCCGATGGAAAAAAGTTAGCTAACCGGGTTGGCACCCCGGAGGAAGGCTGAACCCATTACTTATGCTCTCGCCGTCAGCGGCTACTTACCGCCTGCTACATCGTACGCCCTGACCGCGTTTCTCGTACTTTTGAATCACCAGCAGAACCGAGCCAACCTGCCATTTTTAGCAACGGGCAGACAACTAGCATCTAAGTGGAGAAACTAATCAGCACCGTGGCCGACAGCCCGCTACAATCCCTGCACATGGACGCCCTGTCAGGCTTGCGGACTCTGCCCGACAAGTCGGCCCAGGTCGCCCTCACTTCACCACCATTTTATTTGTTGCGCCGCTACGGCACGCCCACTACCTGGCCCGACGGCTGGGAGGGGGAACTAGGCCACGAAGCCCACCCCAACGATTTCGTCAAGCACCTGCTCAACGTCTTTGACGAAGCATACCGCGTGCTAAAAGACGATGGCTGCTTGTGGGTAAATCTGGCCGATACGTACAACAACCGTCAGGGTAAGAAAGGCACTACGAACGCTCCCAACGGCTCCGACGGCCGGTTTGCGGCCGGCGGCCGAGGCTACGCCGATTCGCTGCGCGCGCAGCCCGAGTTCTTCAAGCACAACGTGCCCAGCATCGGCCACAAGTCCGAAATGGGCGTGCCGTACCGCTTTCATCTAGCCATGACCGACCCTGATTTCCGGCGCTTCGTGGGCGCCGAGCCAGGGCCGCAGTGGATTTGCCGGCGCACCATCATTTGGGCCAAATCCCTGGTGCGGGTCGAAAGTCAGGAATCCGAAGGCAACGCCATGCCCGAACCCACGAAGGACCGCCCGTCGCGCAACTACGAGTTTCTATTCCTTTTCTCCAAGCGCCCTACCTACCGCTTCGACCGCACGGCCATCGACGTAGCGGCCCGTTCTAGCAGCCGCCAGGGCGATAAAACCAATCCCGGCTCGGTGTGGGAAACCCAATGCGAAATTCTTTCCGATAGCTCGGAAGACATGGACGGCCTGTGGCGCGTCAACTCCGAGGCATCGCCGTACCGGCACGTGGCCATGTGGCCGCGGGCGTTGGTGCGCCAGATGCTCCTACCCACTACCCGCCCCGGCGATACCATCGTAGACCCTTTCGCCGGCAGCGGCACCACCGGCGAAGTGGCTCACGAGTTGGGCCTGAACGCCATTTTGATTGAACCGTCGTCGGTTGCCCGCGAGGCCAGCAAAAGCCGCCTGAATTCCCTTAACGGCCAGCTTTTCACCCACTCCTAGATGTTGCCGTTGTTTCCCGAACAAAGCGGAGCTGAGTTTGCCCCCGCTACCGTTACCCGCGCTTTTGGTGAAGAAAACCGGGCCCGCCTGCTGAAAAAATACTTCGCCGAAGTCGGCCCCGTTACGGCGGCCACGGCGTGGGAGCATGTGTACCGGCTGCTGCTGTGGATTGACCGCACTACGGCGCTGGCTCACTGCTACGAATCCGACAAGTGCCAGCCCGGCCGACCCTGGTACGCCCGCTCGCTGGCCTTCCACGCCTGGGTGTCTAAGGCGCTTGCCGTGACGCCGGCCACGCTGGGCGAGCACATCGACTGGCTGTTTCGGGAAGCTGTGAAGGATTTGGCCAGCCAGGCATTCGCCGGCCGTTCGGCCGCCTATCTTCAGCAACGCAAGCCCTACGAAGGGCAGCACTTCCCCGAGCCCGGCGAGGACCCCGAGCTAGTCGCCATCATCAAGGAAATGCTCGCTGCTCATTTCCAGAGTGAGCCGACCGAAACCGAATACCGAACCCTGGCCAGTCGCATCTATGCGCACGTCACCCAGGAAAATAAGCGCAAGAATCTCGTCGGAGAGGGCTTTGAGGATGTGCTGGGAGCCGTGGTCCGGCAGTTGCACCCGCAGGGCCTCGATGTGCGCAACCGCCCCATGCTCCATTCGGTGCCCGGCTTCTACCCGCCCAAAGGCAACGATAAAATTCGCAAAGTGGACTTGGTTCTCATTAAAGAGAGCCTGCGGACCCTCGTAAGTGCCAAGTGGAGTGTCCGCGCCGACCGTGAGGAGCAATTCCACAGTGATTTTGAGACGTACAACGCGCTGGAATCCAAAGGTGAAAGCTTCAATTATACGCTCATCACCAACGAGTTTGACGCCGCCCGCTTAAAAGCAGCTTGCGAGCGCCGCCGCCAAAATGCCCCGCTCTTTACCCATGTGGTTCATATCAACCCCGCCGGAGTATTGGCCGCCTATGGCGACACCAGTAACGAATCCATCACGGCCGTGCGCGCTCACGTGGCGTCTGGTCGCCTGAAAAGTTTGCAGCAGTGGCTGGAGACCGTGGGCGCTGCCTCTTAAAAAATAGCTCGATGAATTATCGAGAATTGAACTAACGTAGTTGTTGAAATATGACGCTACTGCACGTCAGGGATATGAATGTTTATCAGATGTACCGTCATAACGACTTGCGATATGGCTTCTGGATAGTACGGGACTCATGGGGCAATACCTTAGCAAGAATAACGGAGATAGAAGGCGTTTCGGAAGGGAGTAAAATTAAAGGGCGTTACCCCTACTATGGGAACCCTAAAGTGTGGGCCGATTTCTACGACTTGCGCACCTTGCAGCTCGTCAACCAACGTTGCGAAGTAAGCTGCCCCGGTACGTATGCCTACCAAATGGTCCGTCTTTCACGTGAGTTGGCCCTTGCTTTGGGTTTTACTCCCGAAGAAGCTGGCTGCTTACAAGAGCCGGTGCCGAGCGTGGCGGCACCCGATGAGCAACCGATTCACTACCTTTTACCAAGCTGCTTCACCGAGTGGAGTTGAACGAGCTGTCAGTTGCGGAGGCACTGACCCAGCTGCGCCGGTTGCCGTCGCACGAAGATTTGCAGAAGTGGAGGACTAGCCAGATAATGTCCGGTGAGTCCTGCGAAGGCTGTGGGGGCGCCGATGAAGCACATGCCTTAGTGCCGCATCCTGCCCCAAGAACGCATCAAAGGAACATGGATGCCATTCGTAGTGCCGTTGAGCAGTTGCTTCAATCGACGATAGCCAATGACATCACGGAAGACGAAGCTCTGGCTGCTGCCCAAGGGGAGGAGCGGGCTGCTTGTCCCGTCTGCTTGAGCGTTGCCATCAGGGAGCGAAAAACCATGAGCCCCCGGTTTCTCTGCTCCAAGATTCATGGATTCGAGCAGCCTACGCAGGTAGTATATTATCCGCACGTCAGGTCAACGGATAAGAACCTAGCCGTGGATGCCGCCAAGGATTTTCTTGCAGCGCGCAATGTGCAGGTTCACGTCAAGCGCTGGTATGACGAGATGTCCCGGCAGGCGTTGCTTGAGACGCTGCGTCAATCCATAGCGTTTATAGAGGGAAAGCCTTATCGGCATCTCTGCGCCGATTGTCTATGGCAAGCCGCAGATGCGCCGCTCACTCAGGAAACCTTGGATTTGGTAATTGGATGGTGTTCGAGTGCTCAGCTGACGGCACGTTAAATACGAGACTTGATTCCAAAGGCAGCTTCTTATCACGTTTTAGTGTGGTAGAGCAGTCAAGCCACCGTGGCTTACGCGCACTGAATCCCGCTACGGCTTGTGGGCTGGGCGAGGGAAAAAACAAGGGCCAGCCCACCAGGTACTTGACCCGGCCGACTGGCCCCGTTGGCATTTGCAGTGCTGCCCGCTACGGCTTTTCTACCGGCGGCCGGCGCTTCTTATCGATAAAGTGGGTGATGACTGCAATAGCCGCCTGCGCGAGGATTTGCCAGATTTTCATGGGGTAGGGAATGAGTAAAGGTTTGAGGGAAAAGAAATGAGGCGGACGGCTCAGCTCGGCAGCTCGAAATGCGGCATGTCCAGAAACTTCTCGTCGTCGCTGCGTCCGTCCCCGTCCCAGTCGCCGCCCCAGCGCACGCGCTTGTCGGCGTACCTCATCAGCCGCGCAAACTTGCTCAGCAGCAGCCCCGACCACGATACCGAACCGTCTTCCAGCTGAAAGGCCACGTCAATAGCCGGCGTCGGCCGCCGGTTGTGGTTCGACTCGCCCCCGCGCTTGTAAGTCACGATGGCCCCCGGCGTGCTGCGCCCCTGCGCGTACAGTTCATCCTGCCGCTCCGGGCTCCGATAGCACTCCGTGATGATGGGTACCCCCAGCAGCCGCAGCACCGGGTCGCCCAGCCAGCGCCCCAGCGCCTGCGCGTAGGCCGAGGCCAGCGCTGGCACCGCCTGCCCCAGGCGCGTCGCCTGCACCTGTAGCTGCGCCGAGGTCAGCTGCGGCCCAAACCGCACCCGCTTCAGAGAATTTCTATCAACGACCAGCATCGGCTTCCGAGTTAGCAGGTGAACTCGCTACTGGTGTGCCGGCCGGCGCTACGACGACTGCCGAAACCGGCGCCTTGACCACCGTTTCCGGCTTTTGCAGCGCCTTTCTGACCGTCGCCCAGATGGTCACGATGGCCACGAGCGCCTGAATGACGAGGTGCCCGTACTGCTCGATTTTGTCGGGGTCCGGCGGCACCAGCTCGTTGCCGGCCACCTGCCCGAGGAAGGCAGTTGCGAAGATGTGGGCGAAGTGCCCTGCTTTTGTGCTGCTGAACATGGCGTTGCTTTTTGTTACAATGTTTGAAATTCTTCGGCAAACATACGTAGCAAATTGCAACACAGTTCGTTGTTAAGTCAAACACAGTTTGTACTATTCTGGGCGCTCCCTTCGGGCCGGGCTGTCCGCCACTCCGCTTCGCTTCGGCCCTGCGGGCAGCTCCCGCTGGTCGCTTGGCTCCCATCCCTAGCGCATCACGGCCCGCAGCTTAGTGATTCCGCCGACCCGAACCGCCTACGGTCGGGCCGCGCCGGAAAGGGGCGCCGCCCCTCCCTGCCGCACCGCCTCACGTCTCGGGCCGGCCCTGAAACGGCCCCGCCCTCGTGTCCCCCAAAACCAGCGTTACGAGCCGCTACGAACCGCCTACGGGCCAGGCCGCGCCTGAAAAAAGCGCCGCCCGTCCCTACCCCAGCCGATACGCCGGGGCCGTGCGTCGCTCCGGTCAGGATGCCACGCTGCGCTCCGTTCCTGCGCTCGTTCGCTCTCTGCGCTTGCAGGCATCCTTCCCTGCACGCCACACCGCCCCCGATACTGCCGCGGCTCCCGCTAATCGTCCCACGCCCGGCCCTGCCTTCCGTTGGTCGGCCAGGCCGGGCTACCCAGGCCGATACGCCGGGGCGGCGTGTCTGAAAAAGCCACGCCGCCCCCGATACGGCAGATTCAGCGGCTACTCACCACAGCAGCCACAGCGGGTTTCAGAGTCGTGCGGGCTTCGTTCGCCGGCCGAGCCGCCGCTCCCGCTGGTCGCTCTGGCTCGGCCTTCCGCCCCGGACCCGCCCCGGACGCCAGCCCCAGCTACGGAAGCCTCGCCCGCCACGAGGGCCGGCCGCTGCGGCGGCAGCTCCCGGCACCAGTCCCTACCCCCGTCGCGCCGGCCAGAACAAGGCGCCCTTCGGGCAGTGTCCATTGGGGAGGCCCCCAAACCCCCGTAGTGTGCTCCGCTTCGCTCTACACTGCCTCGGGTTCCGCAGCCTGAAAACGGCCGCTCCACCCTCATAAGGCCCGCTCCGCGGAGAGTGGCGGGCTGCGCGCCGCCGAAAAAGGCTTTTAAAGTGCCGTCAGGTCGGCCGCGCCCGGTTGGCGGCCAGGCCAGGGGGTAGGGCTGCTGGAAATTGCACTTTGCAGGTCCAGGCAGACTACAAAATTCCCTTCCAGACGCCTAACATTTGGTTGCATAATGTTTGATTTACAAACATATTGTTTGTATCTTTGGGTAGCAAGTCGGGAAAGGCCCGGCTGCCCGCCCTACCCGGAGGCCTACGGCGCGGGGCATCCCACGGCTAACCCATACAGCCATGCAACCCAATCAGCTTTTGCAGCTTGCTGCTGCCGCCTGGAAAGGCCCCGCCTTCTGCTCGTTCGCGGGCATCTACGTTTCGCAGTCTGCCGCCACCTACGATAAGGGCGGCAGCAGCTGGTACATCAGCCTGCGGCTGGCCCAGGCGCCCGCCAACGGCACCCAGCAGGAGTTTAAAGGCTCCGCTCCCTGCCCGTTTCATGCGCTGCGCGAGGCGTTCCGCGCCCTGCGCGCCGCCTACCCCGGCTATGCGTTCGGGGCCGTGTGGGCGGTGATGAAGGCCGAAGACGAGTTTGCGGGCGTCCCGGCTCATGCCTAGCGCCGCTCCTGTCGCAGCCGTGCCCGCGCCGGGCGCGGCTGCCTGCCGGCTGGCGGCCCTTCGCGCCGGTATTGCCCGCCTGGAGGCCCTGTTTCCGGTCCGGCCCCCGGCAGCCCCCCGGCCCGCGCCGTGCACGGCGGGCGCCGTGGCCGCCACCGCCGCGCTGGCCCGCGCTCAGTCCGCCCTATTTGAGGCCCGCGCCGCCAGGTATGCGCTGCGCGATGAGCCCGGCCCCCGGCCCGGCCGCTTCGCCCGGCTTCGCGCCGCCATCATCCGCTGCCGCGAGGCCCAGGCTGCCTACGCCGCGGCTGCCGCCGCTTACCACGCCAGCCCGGCCGGCGCCGCCTTGCAGGACATCCGCGCCCGCTACCCCCTCTTCTAGCCACTAGGCCCGCGCCGCCCCGGCGCGAGCCATCAAGCCCCGCCATTCATGGATTACGAACCAACCGAGGCCGAGCTGAACGGCCTGAGCGGCGACGAAACCGCCGCCGACCAGGCCGCCGCTGCCTGGTACGAGCAGCAGGAGGCCGCCCGCGCCGAGTGGGAGCGCCAGGCCCACTACCACCACGAGCAGGAGCAAGCCGTGTGGGAAGAAGGCGAATACGAGCAGATGATTGCCGAGGTCGAAGGCTACTAACCAATTCACTCACCAGGGGCCGCCCGCGCTGGGCGGTCCTCTTATCCCGCCTACCCATGCCTGAAACCGCCACCACCTACCAGCCGCACCTGCTCGACCCGCACAGCGCCGACCCGCAGCCGGTCAGCCCCAAAAACGGCCGCAGCTTCAAGCTGGCCGAGCTGTACGCTTTGCTCGATTGCCAGCGCGTGGACGTGGTACGCCTGAGCAAGGAGCTGATTCTGATAATCGACGACGAGGGCAAGTTCCGCAGCCCCTGCTACCTCAATCTGCTGGCTACCTACCTCTGGCACAAGCATGTGCCCGAAGCCCGCGGCGTCGATTGCATCGCCGGCCGCGCCGTGCTCTGCCACGACAACCAATTCAAATAGCCACCAGGGGCCGGCGCTGGCCGGCCCCGCATTTCCTACCCCCCATGAGCAAAAGACCCGCGCCCGTCTGCCGCATCATTCAGCGCCCCGTCCCCGGCAGCCCCCTGGGGCCGGGCACCTACCTGACCCTGATGCAACGCCCCGGCGACCCTTACGCCGAACTGCTGCTCGGCGACCGCCGCGAAGGCCTGCGCGCCGCCATCGGTGCCGCCGAGCGCCGCAGCCGCGGCCTCAACTAACCCATACCGGCGACGGGGCCGGCCGCTAACACGCCCCGCTTTTTCATTTCCCAATTCCCTACCCCCCATGTCAGCCCAAGTAAAAGCCCAGCCGAAAAAAGGCGCCACCCAGCTTGGCGCCGCCACCCAGGCCGCCCCTGCTCCCACCGCCGCCCTGACCGTAGCCGGGCCGGCCTACCTCATCGACAAGCTGGACGAGGCCACCGGCGAGCTGGCCCAGGTGCCGCGCTTCCGCTACCTGCCCGGCCACCCGCGCCAAATTCGCTTCGACGCCAAAGCCGGAAAGTTCAACATCGGCGGCACCACGGAGCTTGGCAGCTCCCTATCCTTTATTCCGCTGGCCTGGCGCGTGTTCCAGGACGACATTCTGAACATGGGCCGCAAGCTCTGGGCCGAGCTGTTCTATGCCGACGAGAAGGGCGCGGTCTGCGCCGTACTCTTTCACGGCTACAGCGTCGAAAACCTGTATCGGCTTATTGAGCCGCTATTCTACGACGACCTCACGCTGGCCGACGTGCTGGTGAAGGTCACGGCCGAGAAGAAGCAGACCACGAAGGAGGGCAAGACCGCCACCTACTACATCGCGCAGTTCAGCTACGAGGCTGCCGACCCGGCCGAGGTTGCCGCCCGCCGCGACTTCGCCCGTGATTTCCCTATCTGGCGCGCCGAAACCCACACCGGCAAAGCCGATATGCGCATTCAGCACGCCTACGCCGTGCCTGCCGCGCCGGAGCAGTCCGAGCCGGCGCCGGCCGCCGGGACGCTGGCGCTGCCCGTCGCTGCCTGACGGCCGCCGGCCGCCCGTCCCGCTCCGGGGCGGGCGGCCCTTGCGGCCCGCCCCGCTTTGCCCGTCAATTCCCTACCCCCCGTCCCAACTCCAAGCCCCCATGTTTCACGACCTTACTTCCTACCCTGGCCTGACCCAGGAGCAGCACCGCGCCCTACCCCACGTCTCCAACACCGACCTCTCGGACCTCAAAGCCCAGGTGCTCGGCCAGCTGCGCCGGCCTAACCCGCAGGCCCTGGCCTTCGGCTCCCACTTCCACGCCGCTACTCTGGAGCCCGCCACCTACGCCCGCACCGACGAGCGCGGCATCAAGTGGGCCGACTTGGAAATGCTGGCCCGCCAGGTGCGCCGTCAACGCTACTGCCGCGACCTGCTTTACCGCGGCGCCGCCGAGCTGACCCACACGGCCACGCACACCGCCACCGGCGTGCAGGTCAAAATCCGCCCCGACCTGCTGGTGAGAAGCCCCGCCGGCCGTCGCACCACCCTGATTGACTTCAAAACCACCAGTTGCCCCGACCTGCCGCACTTCCTGGCCAGCGCTGAGCAGTACGACTACGACCGCCAAGCCGCCCTCTACCTTGACACGCTGGGCGCCACCCGCTTCCTTATCATCGGCGTGCAGAAGAAAGACCCGCACCAGCTATGGGTAGTCGATGCCACAGCTGCCCCCGGCTTCATTGAGCAGGGCCGCAAGAAGTACGCGGCGCTGCTGCGCCGCCACGCCAAATGCGCGACATCTTCATTTTTGTCTGCTACACAAGCTATACCCGCTGATAAAACGTAGTTTGCTGTGACTTGATTTTGTACAATAAAAATCCCTGTTTGCTTTCCGGTTGAGGCCAATAGCGCAGTAACGCTGGTTCACTTATATTTGCCCAGTGCAACTAGCGTCCCTGTGCCCAGATTAAGCCTATGCGTGAAGCTGCTCAACTTCAGCGAAGCTCCAACTCAAGTAATCGACTTGCCCACTGGCCCTAGCAACGATGATTTTTCAATTCTGAAACCCTACCGCTTGGATTAAATTAAGTTGGTAGTTTGTACAAGAAAAGTATTCGTTACTAGCTTTTGTGCAGTGGTGCATGGGGACCTTACATTAAATCATGAATCAATCCGACGCCGTTCTGCTCGCAAAAATCACTAAAGCAAAGCAGCCTGTAGCGGTTGACGTCTTCTGTGGAGTAGGGGGGCTGACTTATGGATTGCAAACTGCTGGACTGCGGGTAGTGGCCGGCATTGACTTTGACGAGAGCTGCAGATTCGCTTACGAGGAGAACAATAGAGCCAGATTTCTTCACCAAGACATCACCAAGGTTTCAGCCGCTGAAGTAGCTGCTCTTTACCCCCCTGATGCCTTAAGAATTTTGGTCGGCTGTGCACCTTGTCAACCTTTCTCACGAGTGCCAGGTGAGCGAGTGGATAAAGACGAAAAATGGAAGCTTCTTTACTCGTTCGGCGACCTGATTGAGAAGGTTGCCCCCGAAGTAGTTTCTATGGAAAACGTAACCCTACTAGCCGGGTACGAGAAAGGAAAAGTTCTTAATGATTTTATTTGTAAGTTGGAAGGACTAGGTTACTATGTATCCAAGTTCGTAGTCAACGCCGCTAACTACGGCGTGCCCCAGCGCAGGTACCGTTTGATTCTCTTTGCCTCAAAATTTGGCAAGATTAGGCTGGTTACCAAAACTCACGTCGGTAGTCAACTGCCCAGTGTCGCCGATGCTATAAAAGGCTTGCCTGCCCTCGAAGCGGGGCAGGCGGACGCGACCGACCCACTGCACCGCGCCCGCAGCCTAAGTTCAATTAACATGCGGCGCATCCAAGCTACCCCCGAGGGCGGCGATTGGACCGCCTGGCCCGAGGAGCTTGCGGCTGACCTCACATGCCGCAAAAGTATTGTGGGCAAAAGCTTCACCAGCGCCTACGGACGCATGAGCTGGAAAGAGCCGGCCCCAACGCTCACTACGCACTGCACAGGTTTGAGTAACGGGCGTTATGGTCACCCGGAGCAACACCGCGCCATCTCCCTGCGCGAGGCCGCGCTGCTGCAATCTTTTCCGAGCGACTACCATTTCATTAAGAAGGACGAGCAGGGAATAATCTCTACACTCGCCCGCCACATCGGTAACGCGGTTCCGCCCAAACTCGGAGAGGCTATAGCTCACAGTATCTTGCAGCACCTGGCCAACCCCACCACAGCAAACAACAATGGCCGGCAAGTTAAAATGGCGTTTTGACGCAAGTACCTTCAAGCTGCTTGGCCGCGGCCTCATCACTGACCGCATAACAGCCATTTACGAGCTGGTCAAGAATTGCTACGATGCCAACGCCACCATAGTGGAAGTTGAGTTTTCCCATGCCCAAAAGCGTGGCCCCCGCAGCAGAATCATCATCCGTGATAATGGCGTGGGTATGAGCTTATCCGATATTCGGGATAAATGGCTCGTGGTCGGCACCTCTAGTAAACGTAAGAGCGCCTTCTCACCGGCCCCATTTAACCGCCGCTACATCGGAGAAAAAGGCGTGGGTCGTTTCGCCACTGACAAGCTTGGAGAACACCTGCGTATCAAAACCCGACGCCAGGGTGACGACAAGACCCTCTCAGTGACAATCAACTGGGGAGACTACGAAAAGAAAGCCATTGGAGACGAGCAGTTAGTGCTATTCACCGAGTTGGAAAACGAATACGCTTTTCTGGAGCGAGACAAAACATTCAAAAAAGGCCACGGTACCGAGCTAACCATCACCATGTTACACGAGGCATGGGACCGTGATATGCTGCTTCGGCTCGACAACCAGCTTGGGCGTATTCTGCCCCCGGTTCCTGACCCGACTCTCGACTTCAACATCTTTCTCAACGCCCCTGAACTTGATTATCCAGAACAACCCGTCAAAGCTAAGCCTATAGAGAAGTTAGCTACCGTACATGCTGCTGTACCTTACGACAAAAAACGTAAGAAGCAAGGTGTGCTGCGCTTTGATAAGAACACTGAGGAGTTTGACATTGAGTACGTTGATACAAAGGAGTTCGGGCCAGTAACAATAGACCTTTACTTTTTTGATGTTGAGGCTCAAAAGCAATTTAAAAGCACTTATAAAAACACTGAAAATTACGTCGAGGGCTTCAAAATCTACCGTGATGGCGTGATCTGTACGCCGTTTGCAGAGTATGAAACAGTGCTTGACAAACGCCGCGATATACTGGGCGTAGACAAACGTCGCTACGGTGCTGCCTTCGATAAACTTAACACACGTGAGTTTATCGGAATTGTAAACATTACTAAGGACGGTAACCCGGAAATAACCGATGCAACCAACCGTCAAGACTTTGTAGACAACCAGGAATACAGGCTGTTTAAAGAGTTTCTAATTGACCAATTAGACGAATTTGGGCAATACCGACTAGCCAAGCGTGAGGACCGGAAAGAGCGCGTGCAAAATAACCTTCGGCGTGCCACCGCGGATGTTAAAGACATTAGCCGGACACTGAGTCAGATTGTACGGCAACGGCCTGAGTTGAAGATGGTGTTAGGTCCGACCATCGAGAAGGCCAAGCAGGTCACAGATAAGGTAAATGAAGGCGTAAAGGTTACTCAGGAATCAGAACGGGAATATCAGCGCCGAGAGGCGTTGTACCTAAGCCTTATGTCCATGCAGGATTTCGCAAGCGAATTGGCTCACGGAATCCGTTTCGCTATCGCTCCTATTAAACACGCGGCTGAATATATTATAGAGTTTTACCCAAATCCCGCTTACGAAAAAAAAGTGCTGCATTATGCTCATTTGATTTATAAGCAGACAGAAAAAGTAAGCTCTTTAGTAAATTTCATGCTCAGTTACGCCCAAGCGGACTTGCAAGACAGCGAGTTCTTCGTTGAAGAAATGCTTGATAGCGTACTAGGCGGTCCTTATTCATTAACATTTGAGCGTGAAGGCGTCAAAACCGAATTGAGTATAAGGGATAATATCCAGCTCACAGGCAAGCGAAAATTTCTAGAGGACGTGATTTCTAATCTTGTCTCGAACTCCATCAAAGCGCTTAAAAAAGAGGCGGATAAGAAGATTATATGCGAGAGTTACGCCGAAGCAGATAAACTCCACATTATTTTTTCGGACAATGGCTCCGGCGTTGACCCTAAAATTGCTGATAAGATGTTCGAGATGTTTAAGACTACGACGGCTGAGGAAGGCGGCGCAGGACTTGGCCTTTTCATCGCTAAATCACGCATGACTGCTTTGAGCGGAACAATTGAGTTAGTTCCAAGCGTGTTTGCTCCTAAAGGGGCTAGCTTTCGATTGTCACTACCTCTCAAAAAATAGTTATGACTGCTGTTAACAAACCATACATCGTAATCATTGACGATGATGTTCACAAGGGCGACTACCCATTAATTGATTTTCTCGAGGGGGCTTATGGAGAAGAGCGAGTCAAAGTATTCGAAGAGCCGAGCGAAGGTATTGAGTTTATCAAATCTCACCTGGCTGAGCGCATAATTGTTTTGCTCGACATTATGTTTGACGGCAAGGCAGTCGGCTTCGGCGTGTTCGAGCAGATAACCGAGGAGAGCGTACTAGTATGCGTCATTGTGATGACCGGTAGCCTTGAATACACTGAGCGCACTGATTTAAAAAAGCTGATTAATGGACACGCATGGTACTTAGTTACCCGTGATGAACCAGCTAAGGAGATTTTGAAAGTGGTCAAGAAAGCGGAAGACCATTTGTCTATGCGAGTGGACGGCGCTTTGGAAGAGTGGATACTTCGACAGAAGCCTGAAGACCTACAGAAACAATTTATAAAAACCCGTGGCGGCAAGTCTTATACCCTACTTGACATATTGCGAGCCATTCGTACTGGCGATGACCCAATAGGTCAAGAAATGGTTAATGATACCCTTTCACTGGCAATTACGATGCTCGTTGAGGACGAATCTAGAATCGGAGATTGAGCCTATGTTTAATATTATCGTCGTCGCCGACGACCATGACAACATCATAGGGAGCAATTGCCAACGCTCTTATAGCTACCTGAGTAGCCAAATTGATGTTACATCTTATAATATGCATTTGTTAACCGGCGAAGCGTGCCAAGCAGCAAATGTGCAAGAAGCAATTTCCTCATTTCAAAAGCAGAAATTCATACTTGTGGCCTATTCGCATGGGCAGAGCCACGCTTTGGTGTCAACGTATGCTACAGACGGTTATGTAACACTAGGAATGGCTCCTCATTTCAAAACCAGCTTGGTCTACACAAATAGCTGTTTAACAGGACTTGAGTTAATGCGCGCATTGGTATCGAATGACTGTCATGGCTATGTGGGGTACACAGGTCTGGTTCGGTTGCCAGCGCGAGAAGAAGACGAGATGGTTTTTATTACTTGCGAAAATAAAGGGCTAATAAACTTTTTAACTACAGACGATACTCTAACCCAGTCTATAGAAGTGATGAAAAAGTTTTATGCTGAGAAGGTGAAAGAATTTGCTCGAAAGAAGATGTACGTCACTGCTGGTCGTTTACAACGAAATTTGAATCACTTAGTGCACTACGATTACAACGCAATTAAACGAGGTGATTTCATCACCGATTTGCAAGCAACATCGTAACCCACAGTCGCCACCGCTTAGGCACCGGCTTTCTCCATGCATGGCCTGCTACTTTAGACCCGGTTACCAGTCGGTCGGTTGCAAGGCTCATCTTCGCGCTCATCACGTCGGCAATCAGTAGCCATCCAGCAGGGAAGTCAATAGTAGCAGAAGAGGCCTAAATACACGGATTGGTTTTGGATGCAGTTACTCCCAGCTATGGGGCATCTCATCAACCAACAGCTTAGACGTCAGCCAGGCAAGAGTAGCGCCGCGAGCCGCTTGCTTCAACTCGCACTCCCAAACCACTATTACCCGCCAGCCCAGCTCCTGTAGAGATTTTTGGGCCTCTACGTCGCGGCTTACGTTACGCTGAAGCTTGGCCGTCCAATAAGTCGTGTTATGGGCCGGCGTGATGTTTTTGCCACAGTTGTGTTGATGCCAAAAGCAGCCGTGCACGAAGATTACAGCACCGTATTTTGGTAGCACCAAATCTGGCTTGCCTGGAAGGTCAGCTCGGTAAAGCCGGTATCTGAAGCCTTGTCCATGAAGATACTGCCGGACCAGCATTTCCGGTTTAGTGTCTTTACTGCGAACCTTGGACATTATGGCGCGACGTGCGCTTGGAGCGAGCTTACGAGTCACAAGACTGTTGTAGTATTAGTTTCGCCGCGTGAGGTACCTAGAAACCTCTCCGCACATGAAGGCCATAGATAATACATCGGTCTTAAGGTATCAAACGCATTACGAAAGAGGCAAGATTCCAATACCCCCAAAGGTCTAAACAGCGCGTTACCGTTCTGGCTTACCAGCGTAGAAGACCAGACATTTTTGAGACAACTTCGTGCCAACACAAAAAAGCCCGCTGCAACATGCCAGCGGGCTTTCCAAGCTTCGTGAAATTCAGGTTAAAACGATACTCGCTAACTGGCTCATTGAGGACAGGAGCTGCCAACCTGCCGTCCCTGTTGGTATTTCTTACAGAAGCGCCTTTTCAGGTGCTACAATCCTTGCTGCCTGCGTGGGCGGAATGATTGGCGTACCCGCCACCAACTCCCCGAAAAGCGGGTTGCCAGGCAGTTCCTGCCCGCCGTTGCCATCCGGTACCTGATTGAACAGAACCACTTCCTCGCCGGGCGCGCTTTGCGCTAGGCGGTCCTCTAATACTTCCTGGCCGCTATTGGCGTGCAGGGATTGGGTGAGCAGGGTGTAGGTGCTCACGTCCACATTGTAGAGCTGATTCAGCGCGTTTATCTGCGTGGCCGCGTCCTCGGCCGCGCCGATGGCATCCGAGAGCAGCTGGGTGTAGCGCCGGGCTTTGCGGTCGGCTGCGGCCCGCAGGCGGATGGCGCGCTTCATGCGCCGCTTGAATTGGGCCTGGTAAGGGGTGAGTGCCATTGTGTTGGGGGAGGGGGAGTAAGGATGAAAAAAGAGCGGCCGGCCGCTGCTGGCCGGCCGCCTCAGGTTCCGCTTCCCAATCGGGAAGGGGGGTAGGGAATGGGCCGGCTTAAGCCACGTACTCAATCGCCAGCGGGTTCGTGCTGTTGTTGTTGAGGGCGTAGAACTTGCCGTTAAGCTGCTGGTAGAAGTTGATGCCCACCACGCCCACGACCAGCGCCGCAGCCGACGGAGCCGCCGGGAACGTGGCGACTACCGACTGGTTGAGCAGCGCCGCGCTGCTGATGGGCAGAATGCCCAGCGGGGCCGCCACCTCGGCGTTGGTGAAGGTCAGCGCTTCCATGTCCAGCGACGAGGCAGCAAACACCACCTCGAAGTGCGTGGCGCCCTGCGGCGCGGCGATGTCGCTGCCCGGCCGCAGCGCCGGAATGCGCATCGTCACGCTGGCTTCTTCGCCCGTCACCTCGTAGGGGAAGTACATGGTCTGGCCGATGCCGGCCGCAGCGTTGAAGTTGAAGCCCAGCAGCGGCGCCGAGTTGCCGGCGTCGAACACCCGCTGCCCCCGGTCGTTCGTCTCGTCGAGGCCGATAACCTCGCGCATCACCTTGGTGAGCCGCGCGGCCAGCTGGCTGTCGCTGGCCGAGGCGATGGCCACGCGCAGCGAGTCGCGCAGCAGCTTGCTGTACTTGGCGGCCAGGCCAAACTCCGCCGCGTTTTCGCGGGTACGCGCCCGGCTCGGGGCGTTGGCAAAAGCCGCTTTGTCGCTGGCGGGCTTCTGCGAGATGTTGCCGTTTTTGCTGAACACCAGGCCGCCTACGGTGCCCTGAATGCCGATAATACCTGTCTGACGTGCCATGTTGGTAAGTTGTTGTTAGAAGTGAGAAAATCGTTTTGTCGCTGGCTGCTTGCGCTTATGCGGCCTTGCTACCAGGTGCAGCCCACCCCGTAGCGCCGCTTGTTTTTGTAGTTAAGCTTGCGCCACTGGCCCGGCGTGAGCACGCCTACCCCCCCGCATTTCCACAAGCCCCGCCGGGCGGCCACCGCCGCGGCCTGCTGCGCGGCGCGTCCCGCCACCCGGTGCCTGGGGTCGACGGCCCACGCCCAGCCGCGCACTACCAGCAGCGAATCCAGCGCCAGGGCCGGCTTGCCGCCGCCGACCGGCAGCCGCACCGTACCCAGCGTCCGCCCGTACAGGTCTGTTCCCCGCCGGGTAAGCAACACCTGCCGCCCCCGTCCCAGCAGCCGCGCCACCGAGTCGGCCGCCTGATATCCGAACGGCTGGTCCGGCTCCGGCGCATCCACGCCCAGCAGCCGCACCCGGTACACCACGCCCCCGGCCAGCACATCGTAGGTGTCACCGTCCACGACCCGCGCCACGCGGCCCGTCTCTTCCTTCGGCGCCGGGCTTTCAACCGCCGGGCTTTTCACCGCCGAGGCGTACAGGCCCAGAACGGCCCCTTCGCCTAGCGCGAAACCAGTTGCAACCATTAGCAACCACCCCTTGACATACAGTGCGTTAGCTTTCATGTCCCGAACCTACAGCCGGCTTTCAGCCGTTGTATATTCGCCCGTCCAACTTGCCCCAAGTCGCCCTCAGATGCCCCAGGTTTGCCTATATCCCAAAGACGTTGCCCAGCTCACCGGCACCGGCTACGACGCCGGCAAGCGCCTGCTTCAGCGCATCCGCACCCAGCTGCGCAAGCCCGCCCGCGCCTACGTTTCAGTAGCCGAGTTCTGCCAGTATACAAGCCTGCCCGAGGCCGAAGTGGCCGCCGCGCTTAACCGAGGTTGAAGGCACCCCGAAGGCAGTCTGCACTCAGTGTACTGCTAAGTGGTGTGACGGCGGCGCAAGTGCCAGCGCTACGCGAGATATTCCGTTACTTTCGCTTAGCTCCGGTTTGTCAGTTCAGTCATACCCTACCTCACACGTCGCTTTGTCTAAAAATCTTATTCGATTCATGTCTTATCCCCAAACTGAGCCACCGGCTCCATTTGTGGAGAAGATAGTTTCAGTGTTCCGTCAGCATTTAGACGCCATCGGTACAATCGAACTGAAGAAAGGACTATCCAGTGACGCCGTACTTGCTCTTCTGCGCAATGATTTACTGCTTTTGGGCTTCGTTGCTGAGGCAGGCAAACGTGCTGCAGAAAAAATTGCGCGTCCTGTGTTTTTCGGTGAAAACGGTGTGCCCAGCCTGCGATATGAAATTGATGCGTTTCACAGCGAATGGCGGTGCGGCTTGGAAATTGAAGCTGGTCGGGCATGGATGGGCAATGCCGTTTATCGCGACCTGATTCAAGCATTAGTGATGGTCGAGGTAGACACACTTGTACTGGCGGTACCTAACACTTACCGCTATGTCACTAAAGAAAAGAATGTTATAAGTAAGGATTACGAAAATACAGTCTCGATTGCGAATGCGCTTTATGGTCACTCCCGGATGCGCCTGCCTTATAATCTAGTAGTCATTGGCTATTAGTAAGCCATACATACTACAGCGCTGGCTCCCCGTCGTACCACTCACCCAGTATCTTCTGCCACGCATCGAGCACGGCCGGCGCCAGCAGCCGCGCCTTATCCTTGGCGTAGCGGTCCGTCACGTCCTCGTCGGCGTGCCCCAGCACGAGCTTAGCCAGCGCCTTGTTGCCGTTGCTGACCTGCTTGAGCAGCGTGCCGGCCGTGTGCCGCGCCGTGTGGGTGCTGATGACTTGCCAGATGGGCCGCCAGTTGTGCACCACCTTGCCGCCCGTAATCAGCCGGTCGTCCCACTCCCGCGTCAGGCCTGCGCCCTGTGCGATTTCCTTAATCCAGTCGCCGCGCTGCTGCCAGTTGCGGGCCGGAAACTGCCAGCCCCACCGGTCGCCGATTTTCAGGGCGATGGGGGGTAGGGGCACGGCCGCATCGTTGCCCGTCTTGCCCTGCGCGTGAACCAGGGCCGGCACTTGGCTGCCGTCTTCCAGCGTGAGCGTAACCCGCTCGCGCTTGTCGAACTTCTCCAGGTCCTCGTACCGCCGCCCACTGAACAGCTGGAACAGCCAACGGTCCCGCTCTTCAGCCAAGTGCTCGCCCGTCGGTCGCCAGCGAATCAGCTTGCGCACTTCCTCAATCTCCAAATCCAGCTGCGGCGCATTCTTGGCCGAGTATTGCAGCCACGCCATATCCGCCGGCAGCCCCAGTTGCTCCAGGCACTTGCGAATACCGCCGAAGTGCACCTTCACCGTCGCGTCCGATTTCTGCAAATCCAGCAGGTGCTGCTGATACTCTTTCGCCACCTTCTGCGTCACTTGGTCGGGCCGCAGCTCCGGCCGCCAGGTCTCCATCATCGTAGCCAGCTGGTCGTACTTGCGCAGCGAGTCCTTGGCCAGGTTGCGGTTTTCCGCTTTCCACTCATCCAGCACCTGCCGGAACGTGCGGCTCACCACCGGCGCGGCCACCGGCACCGGCCTGGCATCGGCCGGAAACAGCTCCCCGGCCAGCGCCGCCTTGGTCACCTTCTCAAACGGGGCCCTGTCGAAAAGCCGGTTGAACGTGTCAGTTACGTCCTTCTCCAACGCCCCGAGCCGGGCGTTGATGTTCGTGGCCGTGTCCGGGTGCGTTGGTACGCCGGCTTCCTCTTCCTTCGGCGTCAGGCGCCGCCCGCTCAGAGCCCGCTGACTTTTGAGGTCCCACATGGCTTCTACCTCGCCACTCTTGCCCAGCCGCTCCGGCAGCACAATCTCGCCGCTGTCAACCTGCAACTCCTCGCCGTGCCACCGCGCAGTGAGGCGGACCGGGCAGCACCCGTCCCGATTCTTCGCCGTCAGTCGCAAGTAAAATCGCACGCTGATGGCGCGCTTGAAGGCAGAGGGGCGTATCATTGGCTCAGGCTATGTCCCGGTTCGTGTCCCGGTCTATGTCCCGGTTCATAGCCAAAGATAACCGATGATGGCCGCAGTGCCAAACGCAAAAGTGCCCTGAAATGAGTAAAAACGAAGAATGCCCGCCGGTCAGGGCGGGCATTCTCGGTAGTAGCGCTCCCTCCTGGGCTCGAACCAGGGACCCTCTGATTAACAGTCAGATGCTCTAACCGGCTGAGCTAAGGAAGCAATTTCGTCCGAAACCGGCGTTTTCGGACTGCAAACTTACGAAAACTGCGGAAGCACCACAAGCTTTCGATGGAGATTTTTCAGCTGAAAGACATTAATTGGTGATGTTGAGCTGATTACCGCTTAGGCTAGTGCTGTATTGCAGCAAGGCCCGGGGCGCCGGGCCGCCCGTTACCTGCCCTTGCAGGCTGAACTGAGAGCCGCAGCACGAGTCGCGCAGAAACGGTGCCGGGCTCGTGTCGAAGCCCACGCGGGCGCATTCATCGGTGGGGCGGTAGGGGCAGTTACGCTCGAAGGCCAGGTAGGACGAGGCATTCTGGCGCACTATCAGCACTCCCCTCACCCCGCCGGTGCCGGCTGGCCCTCGCGCGGGCAGCGCTACCACGCCGTTGTCGAAGCGCAGAGCGCGGTACTGCTGGTTGGTGAGGTCAAGGGCCAGATTGACTGGCGCATACGGGATGCGCGGCTGGGCGCTATTATCGGAGTTGCAGCCGCTGAAGGCAGTGAGCAGTGAGCAGTGAGCAGTGAGTAGTAGGTGGCGACGCATAAAATACTTAACAGAATTGCTCATTGATAATTGCTCACTGTTCACTGATAATTGTAAAATCCGCGGCCTGATTTGCGGCCGTGATGGCCGGCGTCTACTTTTTGCTGCTGCACCCGGCTCGGCCGAAACTTGGCCTCCTGATGGAATGACTCGAACATGGCCGAAGTGACGGCGAAGTTGGTGTCCACGCCAATCAAATCCATGAGCCGGAACGGGCCCATTCGGAAGCCGCTGGCTTCGAGCAGCTCATCGACGACGGCGAAATCCGCGACCTGCTCCTCCACGATTTTCAGGCTCTCGACGTAGAAGTGCCGCGCCACGCGGTTGACAATGAATCCGGGCGCGTCGGCGGCGCGCACGGGGGTTTTGCCCAGCTTGCGGGCCAGCGCTTCCACGGCGTCGGCGACGGCGGGGGCCGTGGCGGCGCCGCTGATGACCTCGACCAGCGCCATGAGGGGCGCGGGGTTGAAAAAGTGCATCCCCACGACTCGCTCCGGATACGGCACCGGCGCCGCCAGCCGCGTGATGGGCAGCGAGGAAGTGTTAGAAGCCAGGATGGTAGTCGAACTGTTTAGCTCAGCTAAGTCCTTAAACAGCTGATGCTTTACGTTGAGCCGCTCGACTACGGCCTCCACAATCAGGTCGGCTTGCACGTCGGCCAATGCCGAGGTGCAGGTGAGCCGCGCCAGCGCCTGCTCGCGGGCTTCGGCGCTCAGCTTGTTCTTTTCCACCAGCTTGCCCAGGCCGGCCGCAATGGCTTGCTCGGCCCTGGCCAGCGCGGCCGGATTGAGGTCGAAGAGCAGGGTAGGAAAGCCGTACTGGATGCCCAGTTGCGCGATGCCCTGCCCCATCGTGCCGGCCCCGACGACGGCCAGCGTCTGGATGCGAAACGGCGAGGCTGGGGGTTCGGCGCCGGAGGAGGGGGTAGGGAAATCGCTCATGAGCTGGAGATGATAAAGCGGTTTTAAACCCGGCGTAGCTCCAACGCAACGGACCCTACTTGTTTACTTTTTAAACAACGAGTTCACGAACGTTTTGCGGTCAAAGAGCTGCAAATCAGTCATTTTCTCGCCCACGCCAATGTAGCGCACCGGGATGCTGAACTGGTCGGAGATGCCAATCACCACGCCGCCCTTGGCCGTGCCGTCGAGCTTGGTGATAGCCAGCGCCGAGACTTCCGTGGCCCGCGTAAACTCCTTGGCCTGCAAAAACGCATTCTGCCCCGTGCTGCCATCGAGCACCAGCAGGACCTCGTGCGGGGCGTCGGGCAGCACTTTTTGCATTACGCGCTTGATTTTGCTCAGCTCGTTCATCAGGTTCACCTTGTTGTGCAGGCGGCCGGCGGTGTCGATAATGACCACGTCGGCACCCATTTCCACGCCCTTGCGCACGGCGTCGTAGGCCACGGCGGCCGGGTCGGTGTTCATGCCGTGGCTGATGACGGGCACGCCCACGCGCCCGCCCCACACGATGAGCTGGTCCACGGCCGCGGCCCGGAATGTGTCGGCCGCGCCCAGCACCACCTTCTTGCCGGCCGCGTGAAAGCGGTGCGCGAGCTTGCCGATGGTCGTCGTTTTTCCTACCCCATTCACGCCCACCACCATAATTACAAACGGCTGACCAGGGCTGTCGGGCCGCTCCAGGATGGCGGCCGAGCCGGCGTTGTTATCTTCCAACAAATCAACGATTTCCTCGCGCAGGATGCGGTCCAGCTCGCCCGTGGTCACGTACTTATCGCGCGCTACGCGCTTCTCGATGCGGTCAATGACCTTGACCGTCGTGTCGATGCCCACGTCGGCGTGCACGAGCAGGCCCTCCAGGTCGTCGAGCACGGCCTCATCGACGGTGCTTTTGCCCGCCACGGCCTTGCTGAGCTGCCCGAAAAAGCTGGCTTTGGTTTTTTCCAGGCCCGCATCGAGCGAGGCTTGCTGCTCCTGGCTTTCCTTGTCTTTCTTGAAAAAATCGAAGAGACCCATGCGAAATTCGTCATCATTTATCTGGCGTCCGCTTGCGAAGGACCTTATCACGCCCGCGCCGCCCTGATTGATACCTCTGACGAAAGCAGCCGTGATAAGATGCCTCCTTCGTCAGCATGACAAACACCCAACACGAAAAAAGTCCCACGAAGGTGGGACTTTTTCACTGCCAAACGGCCAGCCAGGTGTTTTACTTCACGCCATCGCGGATATACTCCTGCACCTTATCGACGGGCACCATCTCCTCGCGGAAGGTGTAGGCGCCGGTCTTCTCCGAGCGCACCGTGCGAATCACCTTCGCCCAGTCTTTGCCGCCGGCCACTTTCAGGGTTGCTACTACTTTCTTAGCCATAACTCAGGAGCTGAAAAGCTGATTAACTATTAATGAGAAGCTTACAGAGCTTACTTAATCTCTTTATGAACCGTCATCTTGCGCATGATGGGGTTGAACTTCTTCAGCTCGATGCGCTCAGGCGTGTTCTTGCGGTTCTTGGTCGTGATGTAGCGCGAGGTGCCCGGCAGCCCCGAATTCTTATGCTCGGTGCATTCCATGATAACCTGCACCCGGTTTCCTTTCTTGGCCATCGCTGGGGAGAGTTTATTTTTGATTTAAGGACTGCAAAGGTACGGCGCCTTTCGGAAATGGCAATGGCTGAGGCGACTATAATTGCGGCATTGACTTTTTGCCGGGTGTGCAGGCGTCCCCCAAAGCGCCCTACCCCCTTCCAAAGTGGCTTTCCGAAGAAAGCCACTTTGGAAGGGGGTAGGGAATTATGCCGTGAGCGCAGCGACTAGTCGTTGTCCGGGCTTTGGCCTTTGGGCTGGTCCTGCTTGCTTTGGCTCAGGCGCGGACGCGGCGTGCGGGGCGTCACGTCCTGGCCCTGCCCTTCTTCGTGCTCATCGTTCTGGGCCCGGTTAATCAGCACCACGGCTACTGTGGCGATGCCGGCAATGCCGAGAATAAGCTGCGTAGAAGTAAAGCGCTGGGCCGCCTTGCGCAACAGGGTGCCGCCGTGCTTGAGCAGGTCGTCCATGTGCTCGTGGCGGCCCTGTAGCACGTGGTAGGCACTCTCGAAGGTGCGGGCAAGGTCTTCGGGCATAATCTTTTCCAGATGCTGTTCGATTTGGGCTTCCATCAGGTGCGTTGATTAGGTAGTTAGGAAACGAATGATAAGCGAAACGGCCGTTGCTGGCCGCGCAAGTCCTCTACGGAATAGTGGTCCGGCGGGCTGCCTTTTTTCAGAAATGACCGGGGAAATGCGCCGGCCCGCACCTGGCCCGTACCCGGTGCCAGCCCAGCGGCGAGCAGCCACCGCCCAAGGTAGCCAGCACGGTGGAAGTGGTTTGAGGAACCCGCCAAACGTCAAACCGCCCCGGCGGAGTGCTCCGGCAGGGCGGTTTCAAGTTGAGCTTAGTCAGCTAATTCAGCGAAAGCCTGGTTGCGACTTATTCATAGACCTTCACCACGAATACAAAATCCTGGAGCTTGCGCAGCTGCCGGGGGCGCGAGATGCCGGCCAGCTGACCGGTGCGGGGCAGGCGGTAAGCTGGCGCCGCGGGCTGCGCCGCCGCCAGTGAATCGACCAGCCGCACCAGATACGACGACTTGGTGGCGAAGGCGGCGCTCTGCACGTCGGCCTGCCGCCCGCTGATGATGCCAATCAGGTTGCCGCGCTCATCGAGCAGCGGGCCGCCCGAGTTGCCGGGGTTTACCGGAATGCTGATTTGGTAGAACGCCGGGTCGCCCTCGAAGCCGGAGCGCGCGCTCAGGGCGCCCTCGCCGTACACCACGTCCTCGCGGGGGTAGCCCAGCGTGTACACCCGCTCGCCCAGGTCAGTTTCCGTGGCCTTGACGGCGTAGGGCAGGCGCCCGAAGCCGCCGAAGCCGGCTTCGGTGATGCGCAGAATGGCCAAGTCGTGCTTGCGGTCGGCGTACACGGCCTCGGCGTGGTAGCGGTGCTTGTCGTGGCCTTCCACCACCAGCGAGTCGGCGCCCTGAATCACGTGGTAGCTCGTCACCAGGTAGCCGTCGGCCGTCAGGGCGACGCCCGTGCCGCTGAACTTGCTCTGGTCGCGGGCATCGCGGGCGTCGCGCGGCGCGTCGGGGGCGGGCAGCAGGTCGAGCTGGCTGAGGTTGCGGTTGATGGCGCGCTGGTTTTTCTTGAGCCTATCAACTTCCAGCTTCAGCGTCGTGTAGCCGTAAAGCGAAGACTTTTGCTGATAAGCTTTCCACCATTGCAGGCCCAGCAAGGTGCTGAACACGGCCAGTACGGCCACCGAAGCGGCCACGCCAATGGTGGCGCGGTGCCCGTTCCAGAAGTCGCGCAGCCGGCGCTCGACGCGCGAGATGTGGAGCTTGGGCGCGGCGGCGGGGGTAGGGAACAGGGCCGCCGGGTTGCTGTCGGCCGTCATCAGGGTGGGTGCCTCGGGACTCAGCATGGCGGCGTGCAGCTCGCGCAGCTGCTGGCGGGTGCGGCGGCGCCCGGCGTAGGCGGCCAGCGTGCCGGTCAGCTCCCGAAACTCGGCGTAGCGCTGGGCCAGGGCCGGCTCCTGGGTTAGCCGCACGCGCAGACTGGCACGGGCGTCGGGCGCCAGCTCGCCCCGGTCCAGGGCCTCAAAGAGGGCGTAGTAGTCGGCTTCGGTTTGCATCAGGGATGGGGGTAGGCAGGGTAAGGAGGGCAGGAAAAAGGCAAACGCTACTCTTCTTTATAAACGGCAAAAAACAGCTTCTTTAATCTTACTAAGCACTTGTATTTCTGATTTTTGGCGTTGTCGGCGTTGGTGTAGCCAAACTCGGCCGTCAGGTCCAGCATGGATTTGTCGAGCAGATAAAAACCTTCCAGCAAGGAGCGGCAGGGCTCGCCGAGCTGGGCCAGCGTCTGCTCCATGAGCGCGAAGCGGCCCTCGCGCTCTTCGGCCTCGCGCAGGTCGTCGGCGGCGCCGGCGGGCAGCGCCGCCAGGCTGCTGCCGTGCTCCTCGTCATCGAGCAGGCGCACGCCGAAGCGGCTTTTGCTGGTCAGGCGCTTGAGCCACAGGCGCCGGCAAACGGCGTAGAGGTAGGTTTTAATCTGGCAGCTCAGCTCCAGGGAGCCTTCGCGCACCTTTTCATAAAACACCATTACGCCCTCCTGGTACACGTCCTGGGCGTCGTCTTCCGAGCCGCTGTTTTGCAGCACAAAATGCGACACCATCGGCCAGTGCAGCCGGTAGAGCTGAGCCAGGGCCCGCTCATCGCCCGCCCGGATGGCGGCAATCAGCGCCGCATCGGCCGCCGGAAGGGCGGCCGGCGCGGCAGTGAGCGGTGAGGAAGTGCCCTGACTCATGCGCTTGGGATAGAGTTTGATACCAAAAGAGAATAGAAGTAACCCGTGAATTTCTTTGCCCGTACCGGGTTACGTTCCGGCCAAGCCGGCATAAAAGGCAGTTTCAATCTTAACAACAATCCAAACCTACACCAGAATGAAAAATCTACTGAAAGTATCCGCCCTGCTGCTAGCTCTGAGCCTGACTTCCTGCGAGTCGAAGACTTCGCAAAGCGCCTCCACGACCGAAACCTCGTCGTCGGCTGCCGGCACCCCCGAAACTACCGCTCCCGCCACCGGCAGCGCCATGACCGCCGACTCGTCGCAGACCGGCGCCCCCATCTCCGGCACCGAAACCACGCCTTCGGCGGGCAGCACCACCACCACCACGACCGAGGAGAGCAGCAGCACCTCGACCCAAAACAAGTAAGGAATTAACGCCGGCAATAGCCGGCCGCTGTGTCAGCTTGAAAGCCCAGGCCTTTTTAAAAGGACTGGGCTTTTTTGTGGCCCACCGGGCAGCCGCTGGCGCCGGGGTGGCCGGCAGCGAAATGGCCAGCGGAGAAACTTCTCTGCTTCCCCACGGTTAAGCTGGCTATGCCTACGCCCGCCGTTCTCACCGCTCCTGATTTAGAAGCTGTTACCGTCTTCGCGGGCTTGCCGACGGCGGCGCACGCCTGGCTGCTGGCCCAGGGCGAGGGCCACCACTACGAGGCGGGCGAAACCATCAGCGAGCCCGGCAGCCCGGCCGAGTTCCTGATGGCTGTCATCAAGGGCGGAATGCAGTTTTATGGGCTGCGCAACGGGCAGCGCGAGCCGGTGTTCCGGGTCGAGCAAGGCGGCGTAAGCGGCGTGCTGCCCTACTCCCGGCTGCGGATAATTAAGGGACAGAGCGTAGCCGTGGGCGACGTTACGCTGTATCGGCTGCACCGCGACCGGTTTCCGGCCCTGGAGCAGGCCAGCCCCGAGCTGGTGCAGCGGCTGGTAGCCGTCATGAGCGACCGCGCCCGCGAGGAGGTGCGCAACCAGGAGCGCGACGACAAGCTGCGGGCGCTGGGCAAGCTCTCGGCCGGGCTGGCCCACGAGCTGAACAACCCCGCCGCCGCCATTGCCCGCGCCGCCCAAACCCTGGCCGTGCGCACCGCCGCCCGCCCCCGGCTGCTACTCGATTTACTGAAGGCCGCCCCCGACCCCGCCGCCCTTACCGCCCTCACCACCCTGGTGGTGCCCGCGCCGGACAAGGGGGGTAGGGTTTCGGCCCTGGACAATGCCGACCGGGAAGACGAGCTGGCCGACTGGCTCGAAAGCCAGGGCAGCCCGGACGGCTACCGGCTGGCCGCCGGCCTGCTGGCGGCGGGCCTGGGTCCGGCGCAGCTGGCGCCGGTGCTGGAATCCCTACCCCCCACCGCCCGGCCTGCCGCGCTGGCCTGGCTGGAAAGTCAGCTGGTGTCGGCCCAGCTTATCGACGACTTGCTGGAAGCCGGGCAGCGCATCAGCAAGCTGGTGCAGGACGTGAAAACCTACTCCCACATGGACCGCGACGCCGGCCTCGACCTGCTCGGCGTGGCCCCCGGCCTCGACTCGACCCTGAACATGCTCGGCCACGTGCTGCGTCAGAAAAACGTGCGCCTCACCCGCGACTACGCGGCCGATTTGCCCCAGATTCGGGGCCAGGTCAGCAGCCTCAACCAGGTATGGACTAATCTGATTGACAACGCGTTGGATGCGCTGCCGGCGCAGGGTGGCGAGCTGACCTTGCGCACCGCCGTCGAGGATGACTTCGTGCGGGTATTTATCATTGACAACGGGCCCGGCATCCCGGCTGACGTGCTGCCCCACATCTTCGAGCCGTTTTACACCACCAAGCCGCCCGGCGAGGGCTCGGGCATGGGCCTGGAAATCGCGCAGCGCATCATCCGGCAGCACGGCGGGCGGCTGGAAGTGCGCTTGGAACCGGGGCGCACCGAGTTTTGCGCTTGGCTGCCGGTCGCGGCGTAGCAGGGGGGTAGGGAATTTGAACGTCATGCAGAGCGCAGCGAAGCATCTCGCTCGCTGACTAATTCAGATGTAAGAACAACAATTGAGTTACTGCCGCCTGCGAGATGCTTCGCTCCATTTCGTTGCGCTCTGCATGACGTTCAAGTTCGATTACTTTAAATAACCGTATCTGCCCTGACCAATGGTGACCAAAAAACCGATTATTCTCTGCATTGACGACGACGCGCAGGTGCTCGGCGCCATCGACCGCGACTTGCGGCAGGAGTTCCGGCCGGCGTACCGCATCCTGAAAGCGGCTTCCGGCGACGAGGCGCTGGAGTTGATTAAAGAGTTGAAAGCCAGAGCCGAGCCGCTGGCCTTGATTCTGGCCGACCAGCGGATGCCGGGCCTGGAGGGCGTCGAGCTGCTGGCCCGCGCGCGGGAGCTGTTTCCGCAGGCCAAGCGCGTACTGCTCACGGCCTACGCCGACACCGAGGCCGCCATCCGGGCCATCAACTCCGCCCGGCTCGACCACTACCTGATGAAGCCCTGGGACCCGCCCGAGCAGCTGCTCTACCCGACCCTGCACGACTTGCTCAACGCCTGGCAGGCTGAGTACCGCCCCAAATACGATGGGCTGCGGCTCATTGGCTTTCAGTGGTCGCCGCTCTCGCACGAGCTGAAAGACTTCCTGGCCGGCTACATGATTGGCTTTCAGTGGCTGGATTTTGAAACCAATGAGGAAGCCAAAATTTTGCTCGGCACCACTGATTATCAGGCCGATGACCTACCGGTGGTCGTGTTTCCGGATGGCACGGCGCTGGCCAGGCCGGCGCGCGCAGCCATCGCGGCCCGGCTGGGCCTCAACGTGCAGGCGCAGCACGAGGGCATTTACGATGTGACGATAATCGGGGCGGGCCCATCGGGCTTGGCCGCGGCGGTATACGGCGCTTCGGAAGGGCTGAAAACGCTCATCATCGAGCGGCAGACACCCGGTGGGCAGGCGGGCTCGTCGTCCCGGATTGAGAACTACCTGGGCTTCCCGACGGGCCTGAGCGGTGCCGAGCTGGCCCACCGCGCCTGGGCGCAGGCCGTGCGCCTGGGCGCCGAGTTTCTGGCCCCGCAGGAAGTGCGCCAGCTGTGCGTGCAGGACGGCTACAAGGTGCTCAGCCTCACCGATGGCTCAGAAATCAAGACCAAAGCCGTGGTGCTGGCTACCGGCGTGAGCTACCGCATCCTGGGCGTGCCGGGCGAGGAGCGGCTCAGCGGCGCCGGCGTCTATTACGGCGCGGCCCGCACCGAGGCGCGCTCCTGCGACCAGCAGGATGTGTACATTGTAGGGGGTGGCAACTCGGCTGGGCAGGCGGCCATGTACCTGTCGGGCTACGCCAATAAAGTGCACATCCTGATTCGGGGCGAGAGCCTGGCCGCCAGCATGTCGGCGTATCTGATTCAGCAGATTGGCGAGACGGCCAACATCGAAATTCTGCCCCGCTCGCAGGTGCTGGAGGTGCGCGGCAAAGACCACTTGGAGGAAGTCGTGATTCGCCACGACGGCACCGAGCAGGTGCGGCCGGCGCGGGCCATGTTCGTCTTTATCGGCGCCAAGCCCAGCACCGAATGGGTGCGCGACCAGGTGCTCTGCGATGCGAAAGGCTACATCCTCACGGGCCGCGACCTGGTGCAGGACCCGCGCTATAAAAACGCCTGGAAGCGCGAGCGCGAGCCCTACCTGCTCGAAACCTGCGTGGCCGGCGTTTTCGCGGCCGGCGACAGCCGCACCGGGGCTATGGCGCGGGTGGCGTCGGCCGTGGGCGAAGGCTCGATGGCCATCAAGTTCGTGCACCAGTACCTGGATGAGTAGGCCGGCGCGCCGGCTTTCGGCGCCCGGAGGGGGGTAGGCGGGTGCGTCTCACATAATTTTACTCAAATGAATCGTACTCCTTTTTCCTGGGCGCGGCGGGTGGGCGGGGCCGGGCTGCTGGGGCTGCTGGCCGGCGGCTGCGAGCTGCTGGAGTTCAGCCCCAGCGATACCCGCGGGCCCGCGAAATACGCCGACCTGACCGCCAAAAATCTGACGAAGCTAGCCGCCCAGCCCCTGCCGGCCGGCGACACGCTGCGCTTCGTGTTCACCGGCGACTCCCAGCGCTTCTATGACCACGCTGAGGCGCTGGTAGCGAGCGTGAACCAGCAGCCCGGCGTCGCGCTGGTGGTGGTGGCCGGCGATATTTCCGACTTCGGCCTGGACCGGGAGATGCACTGGGTGGCTGCGCGACTCAACAAGCTGCGCGTACCCTACCTCACCGTTATCGGCAACCACGACCAGGTGGGCAACGGCCGCGCCGCCTACCAGCACGTGTTCGGCCCGCTGAACTATTCATTCGTGTACGGCGACACCAAGTTCATCTTCGTCGATACCAACAGCCGCGAGCACAACTTCAACGGTCGTGTCCCGGATGTGGGCTGGCTGCAAGCGCAACTAGCTGACTTGCAAGGCGCCAGGCGCCAAATCGTGATGTCGCACGTGCCGCCCCAGGACACGGATTTCGACCCCAGGCTGACCGCCGCCTACGCCGGCGCGCTGGCCACGGCGCCCAAGCTGGCCTTTGAGCTGAACGGCCACCGCCATAGCTTCAGCATCGGCGAGCCTTTCAAGGACGGCGTGACGTACATCAACTCATCGGCCTTTGAGAAAAACCGGTACGTGGTGCTCACTGTGTGGAACGACGCCACCGACCAGCCGCAGTTTCGCCTCAAACACGTGAGCTTCTGATGCCGCGAATCTGGTTTTTACTCTCATGGCTGCTAGGGCTGAGCGCAGCCGGGCCGGCGCTGGCGCAGACCACGGACCCCGCTACCGGCGCCCCGGCCGCTGCGCGGCCGGCCGTGCCCTGGTATCGTCCGCGCCACCTGCTGGCCCAAACCGGCAGCGGCCTGGGCCTGCTGGCGGTGGGCGCCGGCTACGCCTTTGCCCGCGACCAGGTGGAAACCGACGTGCTGCTCGGCTTCGTGCCCCGCCGCTACGCGGGCTCCAGCCTGCTTATTCCCTCGCTCAAGCTGCTCTACTCGCCTTTCAAAGTAGAGCTAAGCGAATCGGTGCAGCTGCGCCCGCTCACGGCGGGCCTGTACGTGAGTCACACCTACGGCATCATCAACGACGACCGGAGAAAATATTCCAAGGGCTACTACTGGTTTTCGGCCGATACCCGCGTGGGGCCGCTGCTGGGTGGCCGCCTGAGCTACCAGCGCCTACCAGCTACGCTCAGCGGGCGGCGTGGGCGGCAGTTCTCGGCTTATTATGAGCTGGGTTCCAATGACCTGTATGTCATAAGCTACTATACCGGCGGCAACGCTAACTCGCTGCGTCTAAAGGACATTCTCACGCTGGGCATTGGGGTAAAGGCGGATTTGTAGACGAATTCGCTGGCTTTTCCTACCCCCCTCTGCTTTTATAACCCGCTTGTCCGCGGCCACCTCACGCCGCCGCGCGCGCCACATACGCCGCGCGCGCTTCGGCCAACCCTTGCAGCACGGCGGCGCGGGCTTGCAGCAGGGCCTGCCCCACCGCCGGCGCCCGCCGAAACAGCCGCGCCGCCCGCAGCCGGCGCCGGCGGGCGGCCAGCGCCTGCCAGTAGTTCAGCGCGTAGAAGCCGGCCACGGGCATGAGCAGGCCGATGAGGGTGGTCAGGCGCCAATCGTGGGTGATAAAGTGCTGAATTATGAACAGTTCCAGCGCGTAGCCCAGGCTGAAAGTAAAAATGCCGGTGACGAGCATAATTGGCGCCACGAACTCCAAATCCTGGGTCGCGCGCCGCGCAATCATCGATGGCAGCATGTAGGGCAGGTAGTTGGTAATCAGCCCAAAAACCCATACCGGAAAGCCGAACACCAGGTTAAGCAAACCCGTCAGCGAGCCGCGGCGCTCATCATCAAGGGCGGCATCATCGAGGCCATACTTATTCAGTTCGGCGAGATAGGCGGGCAGGCGCTGGCGCAGGTCGGCCAGGCGGCCGGGGTCGTGCAGCTCAAACCAGGCGACGGCCGAAAACAGGGTCCGCGAAAGCTGGAAGTTGTCGTAGAGCGTTGTGGGGTCATCGTCGGGGTTGAGGTGGTCGCCGAAGGTGCGCTCGACCTGGGCCACGAGCGCGTCTTCGGCCGCGTCGCGGCTGATGACGAGGCGGCGCGCCAGGCGCAACTCAATCTCGGCCGTGAGCTGGTCGGCGGCGGCTTCGGGGTCGTGGGCGTAAGCAGCGGCATAGGCGGCCACGCGGATGGGCGGGGCCACGTTCAGCAGCACGTCGGAGCGGAAGCGCGTAGGGTCGAAGTAGTTGAGGCCCACGCACTGCACGCGCAAGCCGAGCTGAAAATTATGCCGCGCCTCGGTGCCGAGGGCAATGCGGGCGGCGCCGGTTTTCAGGGGCCGCAGCTTGCGCTCGGAGATGCTGCTGCCCTCCGGGAAAATCAGCAGCGCCCCGCCCCGGCCCAGGTGGTCGTAGCTTTTGCCGAAGCTCTTTTCGTTTTGGGCGGCTACTTCGGCCGGCGTGGCGGCCCGGCCGCCGACCTGCGCATCCTGGCGCCGAAAGATAGGGATGCAGTTGGCCGACAGGAAGATGGCGCGGGCCACGGGGTTCTTAAAAAACGTGCTCTTGGCCAGAAACGCCACCGACTGCCGCCGGTGCGCCGCAATCAGCAGCGGGTCCATGAGCGTGTTGGGATGGTTGGCGCAGAACAGGACTGGCCCCGCCGCCCGCAGCCGCTCGGGGTGGCGGATTTCAATCTGCCGGAAAAACACCCGCAGCGAAAGCTGCACCACCGGCTTGACAACCTTATAGAAGAGCATGGGCGAAAGTAACGCCGCGCTTCATTGAGCGGGCAGAGGGGGGTAGGGATTCTACCAGCAGGCCGCCCCGCGGAGACCGGGCCCGACTCTGGAGTATGATTAAGCGCAGATTTTTTGGCACGGTTTTGAAATAATACCGGTCAGCGTCCTGGCTGTTGGCCGGGCCAAACCTCTCACCTCCCTATCCTTTCTGGTCATGAAAAATCAGCGCCTTCTAGGCCGCCTGGCCGCGGCTTGCCTTTTGGTTTCTTCGCTCTCGACGGCCGCCACGGCCCAAACCCGCCGCGACTCGTACGGCACGCCCCGCGTCGGGACGCCTTCCCGCCAGGGCCGCGTGCTGACAGCGCCGCGCCAGGCGGCCAGCTCCCAGCAGCCGGGCAGCTACTCGTCGTCTTCCTCGTCGGCAGGGGTGCGCTTCGGCGTGCGGGCTGGCCTCAACGTGGCCGACGTATCGGGTGACGCCGTGCAGAGCTTTGTGAACGTGGCCGGCTACGCCCCGGAGGGCGCCATCAGCCGGGAGATGCGGCCCGGTTTTCACGCCGGCATCTATGCCACACTGCCGCTGGGCGCGGGCTTCGCCATCGAGCCGGGCGTGAGCTACTCCGAGAAAGGCACCGTGCTGCGCGGCACCGTACCGGTCGAGGCGCTGGAATTCCTCAACACCCAGCTCAAGGGCACCGCCCGCCTGGCCTACGTCGATGTGCCGGTGCTGGCCAAGGTGTTCGTGACGCCTAATTTCTACTTGTTTGCCGGTCCGCAGGCGTCGTTTTTGGTCAGCGGCAAGGGCCGCGTCGAGGCCGGCGCGCTGGGCTTCAACGCCTATCAGCAGGACTTCGACATCAAAAATCAGCTGCGCAGCGTCGATTTTGCCGCCGTCGGCGGCCTCGGTGTGCAGCTCAACAATGGCCTGGGCCTGAGCGCCGGCTACGACTACGGCCTGACTTCGCTCGATGCCGGCAACCGCTTCGACGCCCAAAACCGCGTCATCAAAGCCAGCCTGAACTTCTCGTTCTAGCGGCGCCCCGCATTCCCTACCCCCCCGCGGCGGCGCAGGCCCCGGCAGCGCGGCTCACCTGATTCAGCAAAAAGGCCCCGGAGCACTGCTTCGGGGCCTTTTTGGTAAGAAGAAGAAGGTAGGGAAACGCTAGCCGCTGTAGCCGCCGCCGCTTTCGGCTTCGGTGGCGCTGCCGCCGGGGCCGGTGGCTTCTTCAATCGGGGCTTCGGGCTCGGCGTCGATGTGCACCTGGCTGTAGTCGGGGATGCCGTTGCCTTGGGTCGGGACGGGCGGCTCGGTCTGGGGGTCGGGGGTAGGGTCGGGTTCAGGATTCATATCAGGATAAGAAAAAGAAAAGGAAACTGGCTGCTGGTGTACGTGGCGCCGCCGGCAATGGCTGCCTGGGGTGGGCCGGGCAGCGTACTTTTGCTGGGCCGCCGGCTCACCAAACCCTCCCGATTTCCTCCTTCCCAGCCCCAAGACCTCCTTATGACTTTCCGGCCCGAAAAAGATACGATGGGCACCGTACAGGTGCCCGCCGACGCCTACTGGGGCGCCCAAACCCAGCGCAGCATCGAGAACTTTCCCATTGCTCAGGACATCAACCGGATGCCCAAGGAAATTATCCGCGCCTTCGCCGTGCTTAAGAAAGCCGCCGCCCTCACCAACCGCGACGCCGGCGTGCTGCCCGCCGACAAGGCCGAGCTGATTGGCCGCGTGGCGGATGAAATCCTGGCCGGGCAGCTGATGGACCAGTTTCCGCTGGTAGTCTGGCAAACTGGCTCCGGCACGCAGTCGAACATGAACGTCAACGAGGTTATTGCCTACCGGGGCCACGTGCTGCAAGGCGGCCAGCTCACGGACGAGAAAAAGGCCCTCGCGCCGAATGACGACGTGAACAAGAGCCAAAGCAGCAACGACACTTTCCCCACGGCCATGCACATCGCGGCCTACCAGATGCTGGTCGAAACCACCATTCCCGGCCTCGAAAAGCTGCGCGACACGCTTAAATCAAAATCAGAGCAGTTTAAGGATATCGTAAAAATCGGGCGCACCCACCTCATGGACGCCACGCCGCTCACCGTGGGCCAGGAGTTTTCGGGCTAC
Organism: uncultured Hymenobacter sp.; assembly: GCF_964243305.1. GTDB lineage: Bacteria > Bacteroidota > Bacteroidia > Cytophagales > Hymenobacteraceae > Hymenobacter. The sequence goes on along the minus strand of NZ_CAXTEF010000006.1, from coordinate 21,208 downwards.
GTCTCGCAGCTCACCCACGGCCTGCGCGCCATCCATAATTCCCTACCCCACCTCTCGGAGCTGGCCCTGGGCGGCACGGCCGTCGGCACGGGCATCAACACGCCGCCCGGCTACTCGGAAAACGTTGCCAGGCACATTGCCGAGCTGACCGGTCTGCCCTTCATCACGGCCGAAAACAAGTTCGAGGCTTTGGCCGCGCATGACGCCATCGTCGAAGCCCACGGCGCTCTTAAAACCGTGGCCGCCAGCCTGATGAAGATTGCCAACGACATCCGCCTGCTGGCTTCGGGCCCGCGCGCGGGCATCGGCGAGCTGCACATTCCCGATAATGAGCCCGGCTCCAGCATTATGCCCGGCAAAGTGAACCCCACGCAGGCCGAGGCCATGACGATGGTGGCGGCCCAGGTGATGGGCAACGACGTGGCCATCAACATCGGCGGCATGAGCGGCCACTTCGAGCTGAACGTGTTCAAGCCGCTCATGATTTACAACTTCCTGCACTCGGCCCGCCTCATCGGCGACGTGTGCGTGAGCTTCAATGACAAGTGCGCCGTGGGCATCGAGCCGATTTTGCCCAACATCAAAAAGCACGTCGACAGCAGCCTGATGCTGGTCACGGCCCTCAACCCCTACATTGGCTACTACAAGGCTGCCGAAATTGCCCAAACCGCGCACCGGAACAACTCTACGCTCAAGGAAACGGCCGTAATGCTGGGCTACGTGACGGCCGAGGAGTATGACGAGTGGATGAAGCCCGAGGAGATGGTGGGACGGTAGCGAGGGGGTAGGGATTGAAAGAATGTCATGCTGAGCATGTGGCGCCTCAAGCCAGGGACGCGGCGGAGTCGAAGCATTTTGGCTGGAAAAATAATCAGCGGTAAACAACGACGGAGTTAGTCAGCGGTAGAGATGCTTCACTGCGTTCAGCATGACGGTCTCGCATTTGGATTACTACCCCAGCCAAGATGCTTCAACTTCGCTGCGCTCAGCACGACGCTCGTTCAATCCCTGCTGCCCCTTGTTCAACACCGTCTTGCCTTACCGCTTCGTGCAGCGCAACCGCAACCGTTCGGCGGGGCGGGAAAGCTGGCTGCTCGAGGACATCTACAAGTTTTTCGTGCACTCGCACGACTCGCGCCGCAAGTACCTGGTCGAGGTGCACGCCTATCCCGGCCACTTGTACACGGTTGATTTCTACGCCAAAGTGCACGACGTGAACCGCTACCGCCTGCAAACGAACCAGCAGGCGGCCGGCAAGCTCGGCAGCACGGTGCTGGCCATCATGGCCGGCATTCTGCGTCAGGACCCGGCCGCCTGCTTTGGCTTCATCGCCGCCGCGCTGCTCACCGAAACCAGCGACGCGAACACCAAGCGCTTCAGGCTCTACACCCGGATGCTGGAACAAAAGATTAACCCCCGGCGTCATGGCGTCGTAACCAGACCACTTACGAGCAGTATATTCGTCTTCCCGTTGCAGCTAATGCAGCAGTCGGCGGCGGCCGATAACATCATCACGCGCTATGAAAGTATCTTCCGCGAAACGTTCTAAAAAGAAGCCGCATCCCCGCCAAGCCATTCGGGATGCTCGCAAGGCGGCCCGGCCTGTTTTTGCGCCCGGTGAGGCCGAATTGTATTTAGTAACTGAAGACGGCCGCGAATACTACCGCCTCAACCACGTCAGCATTCCCGGCTACACCTACGCCTTTTAGCTCATTGAGCTTTTAGAGTCAACTAAAAAAGCCCCCTGGCTGCGAAGCAAGGGGGCTTTTGGTTTGAGAGCACCTCCGAAATAGCTTACTGATACTGAATGTACAGCGGCTTCGGATTAAGCTGGGCCAGTATCTCGGGCGGCGTCATGATGTGATGTGGAGCCGGCCGCGCATCGTACTCGTAGAAGAGCTTGAAGCCGGTGAACTGCACGGGCTGCTTCTCGACGTAGGCCTTGTAGGAGTCCTTTTTCAGCGTGGGGTCGCCCCAGCCGTCCATGTGCATCACGATTTGCACCCGCGGGTCGAGCTTGATGTTTTTATAGTTCGTAATCATGCCCTGCGTGAAGCGGTGCACGGTGAGCACCTTGGGCGGCAGCTTGTTCTCGCTCACGATGCGGGCCAGATACTGCACCGCGTAGTTGACGTCCTTGGCGTCGTAAGTGCCGATTTTCTTGCCGGGGCGCACGCCCTTGGTTTCCATCGCGAACTCGGGGTCGATGCCCAGGTGCACGATGGGGTCTTTGAGGTAGGGCTCCAGCTTGGGCAGCTCGGCGCGCAGGTTGCTCAGGCCCACTTGCACGTCCATAAACAGGATGCAGTTGTGCTCTTTGGCCCAGGAGATGACCTCCTCAATCGTAGCCTTGGAGTTCATAAGGCGGTATTTGCCGTCTTTGCCGGCCGCGCCCTGCGCCGTGATGGTCACGTTGTGCAGGGCCGGCTGGATGGGCAGGCCGGGCTCGGCGGCCTGCCACTCGGCCAATACCTTCTCGAACTTGCGGAACATCTGCTCCTTGGGCTCGCGGCCCAGGATGCCCATGCCCTTCGAGCGAATGTTGCCATAAAACGCCACAATGCGGTGGCCCGGCAAAATGGCGCCCGGCAGCTGCCCGCTCTTGCGCACGATGGAGTCGGCCCGGAGCGAGTCGCGCCGCAGGGCCAGCAGCTTGCGCCTGACGGTATCGAGGGGGGTAGGGGCGGGGGCCGTGGTGGCGGGGGCGCCGGCCGCGGCGGCTTCGGAGTCGGCGGGGCGGGTCTGACAGGCGGGCAGCAGGGCCAGGGAAGCCAGCAGGCTGGCCGCGCAGACGGCGCGGCCGGGCAATAAAGTAGAAAAAAGCACTGAGTAGAAACGGGTTGAGGAGACCGGAATAGAAGCGCAAGTTAGGTCTTTTCGGGTGGCGGGTGGGCGGCACGGCGCGAATTTCCTACCCCCCCGGCGGGCACTAAAGGCCGACAAGCTCCCCCTTGGTGGGGCAGGCTTTTTGGCGGATATTTGACCAATGTTTTCCCTGCCCGCTTTTCTGCATGGCCTCGTTGAGGCCAGTCCGCAGGTGTTTTTCGCCTACGACCCGGCCGCCCGGCAGCTGCTGTACCTGAGCGCCGCCGCGGGCCCGGTGCTCGGCTTGCCTCTCAGCCCGGCCGGGGCCACGGCGCAAGTGCCGGCCCTGCTCGCCCGCCTGCACCCCGACGACCAGGCTTACCTGGCCGACTGCTGGTCCGGCTGGCTCGCCGGCGACCTGGCGCCCAGCCGCCTCGAGCTGCGCCTGACGCGGGCCGGTGGCCCGGACCAGTGGCTGGCCCTGACGCCCTACTACCCCCCCGCCGACCCGGCCACGGGCGCGCCGGCCTGGCTCGGCGGCACCCTCGAAGACATCAGCACCGCGAAGGAGTACACTCAGAATGCTGACCGCTTCAACGCCAAGAAAAACGCCACCCTGGAGATTCTCTCCCACGATTTAGCCGCTCCCTTCGCGCTGCTTCAGCAACTGGCCGACTACGTGGCCGACGAGGTGGGGCCCGCCGCCGACCCGACCCTGGTCCGGCAGCTGGCCGTGATGCGCACCACCTGCCAGGACGGCGTGAGCCTGATTCGGGATTTCGTAGACGACGAGTTTTTGCAGTCCTCGTACGTGGCCCTCAAGCGGGAGCGTCAGGACTTGGTCGCCATGTTGCGCACGGTGCTGGAAAACTACCAGCTCGACCAGCAGCTCATTGCCAAGCGCTTCACGCTCGCGCCTTCGGCGCCGGCCCTCTACGCCACCTTTGATTACAACAAGTTTCAGCAGGTAGTTAACAACCTGATTTCTAACGCCATCAAGTTCACGCCCGACGAAGGTCACATCGAAATAGCCGTGGCCGGGCAGCCCGACCACCTTTTGCTCAGCGTGGCCGACGATGGCATCGGCATTCCGGCCGAGCACCTGCCCGAGCTATTTGAGCGCTTCACGCCTGTGCGGCGGCCGGGGCTGCGGGGCGAAAAAACGACCGGCCTGGGCTTGTCCATCGTCAAAACCATTATTGAGCTGCACCAGGGCCGTATTTGGGTCGAGAGCGAGGAAGGGCGCGGCACGACCTTCTTCGTCGAATTGCCGCGGGAGTAGGAGGCCGCGGTTGCCGGCCCGCCCCTGACTGGCCCGGCACCCGCCCGAATCAGTCACCAAAGACCCTGACGTGGTGAGCCCCAAGGGGCGGACTATTCGTAGCGAGGGGGGGTAGGAGAACGGCAAAGCCCCAGCGGAGTGCCCCAACCAGCCGCGCCATTTGCGCAGCTGAGTAGGGGCACCCCGCCGGGGCTTTGCTTACAGGAGAGGGGGTAGGGATTCTACCGATAGGTCGCCCCGCGGGGGCTCATTGCTCGCTGTTAATTGGAGCCCTACGCCTCGCCGCCAGCCAGCCAGATGCGGGTGCCCGGCGGCAGGTCGGCGAGGTCGTCGAGCTGCACGAGCAGGCCGGAAAAAGTGATGCCGTAGCGGTCGACTTCCTCCACGGTGGCCACGGCCTGAGTAGAGTGGCCGGCCGGGAAGCCAAGATTCACGACCAGGGCCGTGTGAAGTGGAAAAGGCAAGCGGCCCGGCGTGGCTGGCAGGGCCAGCACGCCCAACCCCGGCAGGTGGTGGCTGAGGCCGGTGATAAGCAAAAGCAGCGAATTATTAGAAGAGGGCATAAAATAAGTAGTATAATGCACGCTAACTGCAAAAAAACGAGGTCATTTTGCAGTTAAAACACATGCTGACGTGAGAACAGTTTCTCAAGGCTGATACGTACCCATTTTGCAGAGCACAACCCTAAATTTTCTTAAGGCAAAGACACTTAAGTCAGTATCCTGCCCTCCTAACGCTCGTCCGGCCCCTATTTGTTTTGTCATGCTGAAAAAATTACGCCGCTGCTCGCTGCTGCTAGTGCTTGTGGGCGGGCCATCAGCCACCTTCGCCCAATCGGAGTTGGCCGCGCCCGCCGCGCCCACGCCGGCGCCACCGGTGGCTGCCGCGAGGGCGGCGGGCGCCCCGGCCCGGCCGGCTTCGCCGCGGCGGCTGTTTCCGGGTTTGTTCGAGGCCGTGCAGCTGGGCCGCATTTTCCCCGACAACAAAACCTTTGTTGATGCCGCGCCCCGGCAGCGGCCGGCCGTCATCCTGGCGGCCTGGCGCCGCGAAAAAAGCCAGCCAGGGTTTCAGCTGAAAGCATTCGTGGAGCAGCACTTCGACGTGCCTGCCAACAGCACCGCCGCGTTCGAGAGCGACCTCAAGGCCGGCCTGCGCGCCCACCTCGATACGCTCTGGACGGTGCTGGCCCGCCCGGCCGCAGTGCCTGCCCCCGACCCGGCCGCCGACTCGCTGGCCGCTTACCGCTCGCTGCTGCCCTTGCCCAAGCCCTACATCGTGCCCGGCGGGCGCTTTCGGGAGATGTATTATTGGGACACCTATTTCACGATGCTGGGCCTGGCTGAAGCCGGCCAGACGCAGCTGCTGCACGAGCTGACCGACAACTTTGCTTACCTGATTAATCGTTACGGCTTCGTGCCCAATGGCACCCGCACGTATTACCTGACCCGCTCGCAGCCGCCTTTCTTCGCCAACATGGTGCAGGTGCTCGCCCAGACCCAGGGCAACGGCGCGCTGCTGCGCCACCGCCCCGCCCTGCTGCGCGAATACCGCTACTGGATGCAGGGCGCCGAGCAGCTCCGGCCCGGCACCGCCGCCCGCCGCGTGGTGAAGCTGCCCACCGGCGCCGTGCTCAACCGCTACTGGGACGACAGCGACCAGCCCCGCGAAGAATCCTACGCCGAGGATGTGGCCGCCGCCAAAAAGAGCCAGCAGCCGGCGGCGCAGCTCTACCGCCACATGCGGGCCGCCGCTGCTTCGGGCTGGGACTTCAGCAGCCGTTGGTTCGGGATGAGGGGGGTAGGCAGTGGGTTGGCCAGCATCCAGACCACTGACCTCGTGCCCGTGGACCTGAACTGCCTGCTTTATAACCTCGAACTTACCCTGGCCGAAGCCAGCCGCGTGGCCGGCGAGCCCGCCCAGGCCCGCCTCTACACGGCTAAGGCCAGCCGGCGCCGGGCCGCCCTGCTGGCGCTGAGCTGGGATACCAAGGCCGGCTGGTTTCAGGATTATAACTGGCGTCTGCGCCAGCGCTCCGCGGTGCGCACGCTGGCGGGCGTGTTTCCGCTGACCTTCGGCCTGGCGTCAGCGGCGCAGGCGAGCCGGGTAGGCAATGTGCTGAAAACCAGCTTTCTCAAGTCCGGCGGCCTCATCACCACCCTGAGCGCCACCGGCCAACAGTGGGACGCGCCCAATGCCTGGGCGCCGCTCGAATACCTGGCCATCGAGGGCCTCAACCGCTACAAGCAGCGCCCGCTGGCCGACACCATTGCCCGCCGCTGGATTAGGCTCAACAGCCGCGTGTTTGCCCAAACCGGCAAGCTGCTGGAGAAGTACGACGTAGTGAACCTGAACAAGCCCGCCGGCGGCGGCGAGTACCCGCTGCAAGACGGCTTCGGCTGGACCAACGGCGTGCTGCTGCGGCTGCTGAACCGCTACCAGACGCAGTAGTTTCGCATTTCCTACCCCCCGCCACTCCTCCCAAGCGCCGCGATGGGCCTGCTCCCATCTAATGGTGCTTTACAACAGCCAAAAGGAACGAATGAGGCCCTGCTTTCAGCGGAAGTCAATAAAGAAGGTGGTGCCCTCGTGCTCTTTGCTTTCAAGCCAGATATGGCCGTGGTGCAACTCCACGATTTGCTTGGTGATGAACAGGCCGAGTCCGGTGGTGGTGTCGCCGTAGAGGCCCGCGCGCGTGGCCGCACTGAACTTGTCGAAGACGTGGGGCTGCAAGTCGGCGGGGATGCCCAAACCCGTGTCTTGCACCAGCAGGCGCACCTGCCCGTCGTGCTCCTGCAAGCGCACGTGAATCTGGCCCCCGGCCGGCGTAAACTTGAGCGCGTTGCTGAGCAGGTTGTCCAGGATACGGCCAAACTTATCGGCGTGAATAGCCGCGTAGACGGCCGTCGGCGGCTGGTCCAGCGCCAAGTCAATGCCTTTGGCTTGCGCCGCGACCTTGAATACTTTCAGCCGCTCGGCCAGAAAGGCCCCCAGGTCGGTGTGGTTCTTTTCCAGGCGGGTTGATTCCAGCTGTCCGAGGTAAAGCACGTCCCGGAGCAGGGTGTTGGCGTCGGCGCAAGCCTCGTCAATCAGCGCCAGAAATGCGTGTACCTCCTGCGCGGCCGCCGCGGGTTCAATACGCTGCACGGCCGCGTCGCGGCGCAGCAAGTCCACTAGCAGCTCGATGTTGTTGACCGGGCTTTGCAGGTCGTGGGCCACCAGGTAGAGTAAGTTCTCTTGCGCGGCGAAAAGGCGCTGGTGGGAGAGCGCAAGCTCCTTGCGCTCGCTGATGTCTTCTAGGGTGGTGTAGCCCAACTCGCCGTCCTCATCCTGAAACAGCACGGACGTGACCTGGCACCAAAAGGAGGCGCCGCTTTGGCGGATAAGGCAGGTTTCTAAGGTGAAATAGGGCGTCCGGTGGGCCCACAGGCTTTCCTGCAAGCGGGCCCAATCGGCGCGGTAGTCGGGGTGGGTAAACTCTAGGATGCGCCGCCCCACCAGCTCGTCGGTGCGGGTGAAGCCCAGCATGGCTATCACGGCCGGGTTGGCCTGCCGGATAATCAGGTCGGCGTCGATGATTTTTTGGCCCAGCGGCGATTGGTCGAACACGGTGCGAAAACGCACCTGGCTTTGCTCGTACTTGTCGGCCGTGGCCTGCTGCGCCGCATTGGCAGCCTGGTCGGCGCGCAACTGCTGAATTTCCGCCCGAAGGGCCTGGTTTTCGGCTTCGGGTGACGACGGGGGGGTAGGGACCATGATGGGACTGCCGCGACGGAAAAGGTCTGGCACGTGGTACGTGCCGCTCTAATAAAAGACGACAAACCCGAAAAGTACTCCGAGCCACAGGCAGCGAGTAAAGCAAAAATGCGTGTTTGGGGACTTGACCAGCCATTGCCCCGCAGCGAAAAATCCGCCCGGACGCCCATTGGCGGGCTACGCCGCCGCCAGCACCTCCGCGTCGTTATTAGCCGGCGAGTTCACCCGCGTGGTCACGGCATACTCGCGCATGAGCCGGGCATCGTAGGGCACGAGCAGTTGCTGATGGTCGGCGGGCTTGCTGTCATCCGAGAGCCAGGCCAGCTCGGCTTCGCGGCTGGGCAGGATGACGGGCATCCGGTTGTGCAGCCGGGCCATCAGCTCATTGGGCTCGGTGGTGATGATGGTGAACGTCGGGTGCAGCTCGCCGGTGCCGCGGTCGAGCCACTCGTCCCAGAGGCCGGCGAAGGCGAAGGGCTGCTCCTCCTTCAGCAAGATGCGGTGCGGAATCTTGCCCCGCTCGGTGGCCTGCCACTCGTAGAAGCTGTCGGCCAGCACCAGGCAGCGCTTACGGGCCAGCAGCTGCCGGAAGCTGGGCTTCTCGGCCAGCGTCTCGGCGCGGGCATTGATGGGCTTGGGGCCGGTGGTGGGGTCCTTGCTCCAGCCCGGCACCAGGCCCCAGCGCACGAGCTGAATCTGGCCGGGCGCGGCGTTGGTGATGATGGGCAGGGCCTGCGAAGGCGCCGCGTTGTAGGTCGTCGGGACGGGGGCGCCCTTGGGCTGGGCCCCGAAGCGCTGCTCGGCGGAGGGCGCGGGAGTAACGAAGGTGTAGCGGCCACACATAGGGGTAGGGAAATTAGATGGAAAACAAACAGAACGTCATGCTGAGCGAAGTGAAGCATCTCGCAGGAGGAAGTAATCAATGGTGAGCAACGATTGATTTACTGCTTCAGGCGAGATGCTTCGCTTACGCTCAGCATGACGTTCTGTTTACTTCTACTTCGCTTACCCCTACCCCCTACTGCACCGCATACAGCTGCTCATAGTATTCCCGGGCCATGCGCCCGCTCTCAAACGTGGGCTCCACGTCTTTCAGGGCCGTTTTGGCTACTCTCAGAAAGTCCTGGGGCCGGTTGTAGTACAGGGGAAGAATCGTGTTTTCGAGCACGTCGAGCAGGGCCGTGGCTTCGGCATCGTCCCTCACGTGCTCCGGCAGCTCGACGGGTGAGTGGGGGATGAGGAAACCGTTTTCGCCCGGGCGGGTGAACTCGGGAATCCAGCCGTCGGCGATGCTCAGGTTGACGCAGGCGTTCATGGCCGCGGTCATGCCGCTGGTGCCGGAGGCCTCGCGCGGGAAGCGCGGCGTGTTGAGCCAGAGGTCGGAGCCCTTCTTCAGGGCCGCCGACAAGCCCAGCTCGTAGCCGGTCAGCACCGCGCAGTTTTGCTTGGCTCAGTCGCTACCACCGACTAGGCACTCGCGATGTGGAAACGATGCCCCAAAGTAGCCGCGCCTGGATTTTCGTGGCCTATTCTGTCCAGTTTTACTCGACCACCTCAGTTCACCAATTAGACGGTATTGTGCACTTACGAGCACGTTAAGAGTTGTCGCTTCGGCGAGTTTGAGACCGATAGAGGTCAGGTAATAGATTTATCCTTCTATTAGGTTACCACCGGGGGAAATCTCTGTCAACTAGAAGTAGGCATGATCCACGAGTTTTTCTTGACCAGCAAAGCCAGTAGGATTTTGTAAGCTGGCATTGAAGGGGAATTTCAACCCTTAAACACAGCTTGCTGACATTTCTCAACCGCGAAGACAAATTTTTATTGAAAAAATTTTGCTAAAACCTTTTAGTAAACTAACTTTCGGCCGCAATCGTTGCCGGGTCCTGCAAAGTCATACTTGCTTCCCATTATATTTACTGTATGATAACTTCATTTTGCTAAAACCTTTTAGTTTGATGCGATGTCTCCGCAAACGATTACGACCACACCAGTTAACAGGCTTTGAGTTATACTGCTTCCTACTCACTGCAGTTCATCCCTTGCTCTTCCTGACACCAAACCTATTCCCTAGTACTCGCAGCTTCAATTCTCACCCCTTTCACTCAACTGTATGAAGAAGATTTTATCCTTAGTCTTTCTGCTAGCCCTACTTATGGGGCCGGCGCAACTGTTTGCTCAGGTCGCCCTCAAGGGCGTCGTGACCGACGCAGTTAATAACGAAGGTATGCCCGGCGTGAACGTGGTGGTCAAAGGCACTACCATTGGTACCGTAACCAGTGTCGACGGCACCTATTCACTTTCGGTTCCCAACGATGATGTCACATTGGTCTTCTCCTTCGTAGGCTTCCAAGCTCAGGAGATTTCTGCTAAAGGCAAGTCCGACATTAGTATTAGCTTAAGAGCGGATAGAAAAGCACTTGACGAGGTCGTGGTAGTGGGCTACGGTACGCAAAAGAGGAGCGACGTAACCGGCGCCATCTCCTCGGTCAGAACCGACGACCTGCTCAAAACCATTCCTACCAGCATCAACCAGGGCCTGCAAGGCCAGGTGGCCGGGGTAGTAGTAAACCGCAGCGATGGGGCACCCGGCGCGGGTATCAGCCTCACCGTTCGTGGCGCCAACTCCTTTACGGGTAGCGAGCCGCTATATGTAATCGACGGTATTCCGTTCCTCACGCCAGCGTCAGCGACTAGTGACAACCAACACCAGCAGACTAATGCCCTGTCCTATATCAATCCGCAGGACATTGAGTCGATGGAGATTCTGAAGGATGCCTCCGCTACGGCTATCTACGGCTCGCGCGGTTCCAACGGGGTGGTGATGATTACGACCAAGAAAGGTCGAGCCGGCGAAGACCGCATCGAGTTTATTGCCAATACCAGTCTCTCGGAAGTTTCAAAGCGTGTGAAAGTTCTGGATGCTTATCAGTACGCACTGTTCCAGAATGAGGCTGCTCAAAATGCTATTACCTATAACGGTTTTGACCCAACGGTAAATTTGCCTTTTCCTGGCATCCGGGGCTTCGACACACTGCTGGGAGACTCTGTGTACCTGCCCGGACCGCAGGATTACCTGAATGGCTTGCCAAACGGTACTGCTTACCAGGCTGGGTTCAAAGGAACTGACTGGCAGGATCAAATCTTCCGCCGGGCGCTTACTAAGGATTATACCCTTCGCGTGTCGGGTGGTAATGATAAGGGCAACTATTCGCTATCCGGCAATATGTTGGATCAGCAAGGTATTATCTACAATTCTGGCTTTAAGCGCTACGGTCTGCAAGCCAACATTTCCCGCAAAATTCACAAGTGGATTGAGATTGGCAGCAGCAACAACATTACGTTCAGCAACTACAACCTGAGCCGCTCCAACAACGCCGGCAACGAGGCCAGCATCGTTAGCTCCGCGCTGAGCTTCCCCGCTACCTACCCGGTTTCGGACCCCAATAACCTAGCCCGTGAAAATAATATTTCCTGGTTTTCAGCCGCCAACCCCTACATCTATACCCGCACGGCGAAAGATCAGACGAGCACCACCAGCATCTTCTCCTCGTCGTATGCCCAGGTGCGCTTCACGGATTACCTCAGCTTCCGCCAGAACCTCGGCGTAAACTACAACGTGGGCACCCGCGAAGTATATTACAACCGGCAGCTGCAAGAGGGGCGGGCACCCCGCGCCAACAACGGCTTTGCCTCCGTGTCGGATGATACCTGGCGCGGTATTACCCTCGAGTCGCTCCTGAACTTCAACCGCACGTTTGGCCAGGACCATAACATCAATGCCGTGGTTGGTGCTACCCGTGAAACGGGCTATTATTTTAACCATAGTTTGGCAGTCGAGAACTTCCCGGATGACATATTGGGAAATAATAACCTGGCTGCCGGCTCAGATAAGAAAACGCTGGCCAGCGGTAAAGGCGAGAACTCCCTGGTGTCCTTCCTCGGTCGAGTAAACTACAGCTACAAAGGTCGTTACTTAGCTACTGCCACCTTCCGTCGGGATGGGTCGAGCCGGTTTGCGGCAGCGAACAAATGGGGTAACTTCGCCTCTTTTGCCCTTGCCTGGAATGCCTCAGAGGAGGTCTTCGTGCAAAACCTGAATGTATTCAGCAACTTGAAGTTCCGCGTCGGCTTCGGGCAGACGGGTAATCAAGGCATTGATAATAACAGAACGCTAGCGCTCCTGGGGTATTCTCCTTATCCTAATTCCGGCGCTTTGCAGCCAGGCTACGCCGATTTCACCTGGCGTGGGCCAGCTAACCCAAACCTGAAGTGGGAAACGACCGACCAATTCAATGCGGGCGTTGACATGGGCTTCATGCAAAACCGGTTTAACCTCACGGTCGATGTTTATAGAAAGAAGACTTTCGACTTGTTGCAAAATCTTGGCACTGGCCCAAGCACTGGCTTTGCAAGTCAACTGGCCAACTTTGGAACGGTAGAGAACAAGGGTCTGGAGGTTTCTGCCACTGGCGCACTCTTATCTACCCCCCGCTTCAAGTGGGATGTAAATGCTAACATCTCGTTCAACCGCAACCAGATTCTAGACCTACCAGCTGACCAGTTTGCTCCGCGTCTCTACTATAATGTGGAAGGTGTATTCTTACAGCGGAACGGTCAGCCTATCGGCGCTGTTTATGGACTCGTGGAAGATGGCTTCTATGATAACCTGGCGGAAGTAGTCGCTGACCCACAGTATGCTAATCAGCCTGAAACAGTGCAGCGGACGATGATTGGAGAAATTAAGTACAAGAATTTCGACAATGACCCGACCGTCATTGGTAATAACGACCGTCGAATCATCGGTAACACCAATCCGGATTACAACTTCGGGGTAACCAACAACTTCACTTTTGGCAACTTCAACCTGAGTGTTTTCCTACAAGGGGTGCAGGGTAACGACATTGTGAACACCAACCTGTATCAGATTAAGCAGAATCAGGTCGGCAACATCCCACAGTTTGTCTATGATGGCCGTTGGACTCCTGAGAATGCCGCTAATGCTACCTGGCCTAAATCGCTGGCCACCGACTCACGCCTGCGGCCTATCTCGGACCGCCTCATTGAAGATGGCTCCTACGTGCGCCTGAAGAACATTAACGTTGGCTACCTTTTCAAGAAGCCGGTTAATTTCATCGAATCAGTGAATGTCTATGCCAGCGTTAGCAACGTGTTCACCTGGACCAATTACAGCTGGTATGACCCGGACGTGAATGCTTTCGGTAGCGATGCCTCCCGCCGTGGAGTTGATATGAATTCCTACCCCAACAGCCGCACGTTCACCATTGGGGTTCGCGCCGGATTCTAATTCTTAACAGGGTTGACTCATTTTATGAAAAAGCTTAAGATTTTCACGCTGCTTCTTGCTGGTTCGCTGGCCACAACGGCCTGTAAGGATTTTCTTACGGAGACTCCACTGGATGCCGTCTCTCCAGGCCAGGTTTCAAACATTGATTCTTACGTCAACGGGGCTCTTAACACGCTGGTAGCGGACCCGATGTTCCGCTGGGGCCCGTTCCCGAATAACTGGGACTACGACGCTGATGACACCACGGGACCTAGCTGGGCCTTTGGCAGCATCGGCAACGGCAACTTCGCCAACAACGGGGACCTTGATTATTCCTGGACTGGTCCCTACATCCTGATTCACCGCTGCAACTTTGCCATCTCGCGGATACAAGCGTTGACTGCCGATGAGGCTGCGAAGAAAGATGCGCTCGGTCAACTGTATTTCCTGCGTGGATGGGCTTATTTTCTACTGGTAAGAGCTTACGGCGAAGTACCAATTTTCACCACAGCCATTACGGAAGGTGAGAATCCTCAGCAACCGCGCAAACCAGTGCAGGAGGTATACGCTCGCATTATCGAAGACCTGAAGTCAGCGGAAAGCAACCTCGGACCGTACCAGTCGGGCAAAATCACCAAAGGCGTGGCCAGCGGGATGCTGGCCAAGGTTTACGTGACTATGGCCTCCGGCGCTTTGTCTAGTGGTCAGGTGACTGTAAGGGGGGGTAGGGCAGTGGAGCTGGTAGCCGGCGAGAAACAGCTTGTTAATCCCCAGGCAATCAATGTTAATAAAACACAGGTAGCCGGCCTGACAGGCGTAAACTCAGCTGAGTACTTCAAGTTGGCGGCGGATAAGGCCCAGGAAGTAATGAGCAGCGGGGAATATCAGCTTTTCCCCAGCTACGCCGATGTATGGACGGTGGCTAATCAGAACAGGGGAGAACATATGTGGTCGTTGCAGACCATCTCCAACGATGGCACCTACGGCAATGAGATTTCGCGTTTCCGCATTGGGCGCATCCAGTCTAACGGCGAGATTGAAGGTGGCTGGATTGGGGTTTCCGACCATTGGTACAGCAATTTTGAGCCAACCGACCAGCGTATCACGGAGGGCGTACTGCATCGCTGGAAGATGTATCAGGGCGTTCACTATTACCCGATACGCGATAGCGCGGTAGTGAATGGCCACGACACTACTGAGGTCGCTCAGGCCAAGCGTGAGAAGTACGGCTATATGCCTAGCGACATCTCGGGCTTGGATTCTGACCACATCGCCCGCTTGCGGAAGTTTGAAGCAGTTACTGACCGCTCTTTCGGGCGGGCTAACTTCAACTTTCCCTTGTTGCGCTACCCGGATGTGCTGCTGATTTATGCTGAAGCTGCCAATGAGGTGAATGGTGGGCCGACAGCTGAAGCCCTGGAGGCAGTAAACAAGCTTCGTCGGCGCAATAGCGCCAGTGAGGTTAGGGCATTAAACCAGCAGGAGTTCCGCTCCTTTGTGCTGGAAGAGCGTCGCCGTGAGTTGGCTCTGGAAGGTGACCGCCGCTGGGACCTGCTGCGCTGGGGAATCTACCTGCCCGTAATGAACGCAATCGGCGTTGATGAAAACAACGTGACCAAGACCCGTTCGGAGAAGCACCTGCTGTTCCCTATCCCAACTGGTGAAATCAACTCCAACAAAGCGTTAGGCAATCAAAATCCTGGCTGGTAGTTCTTAGCGTGGCTGCTGAAACTTAGTGTTATCTACTTTGGGTTGAAAAGTCTGAAGCAGGTAGCACTAAGCAGCAAACGTCTCACACTCTCACATTTACAGTAAAATTCTACGATGAACATACCTACTCAGTCCACCAAGATTTGGGCTTCGGCTTTACTACTGGGTGCTATTGCCTTTTCCTCCTGCGAAAAGGAATCAGATGATGTGTGCGGTGGCACTCCCTCTATTAGCGGAGTGACGATGCCTACCAAGCGAGACGCGGCTGCGACCACTGGCAACCTGACTGATTGGGTTATTATTCAGGGCAGCAACTTCTGCAACGTAAAGCAGGTGCTTTTTAATGATATTGAGGCTGACCTGACTGACGCTTACATCACCCAGAACGAAATCACCCTGCGTGTTCCGCGGGCAGTGCCCAAGGAGGTCACAAACAAGATATCAGTTGTAACGGATGGTGGAAGCGCGGATAGCCCCTATACAGTTGTTGTTCCTTCGCTCAGTTTGTCCTCGCTAACAAACGAGTACGCGGTTGAGGGAGAGCAGGCTGTTTTAGTAGGTAAGTTCTTTGACTTGTATGGCGTGACGCCGCAAACCGGCAAGGTGATGCTGGGCGAAACGGCCGTCGCCATTACCCGGAGCACGGCTGACTCGGTATTCTTTGTAGTGCCGGCCGGGGTTGCGGCAAACAGCGAGGTCAAAGTAGTTGATGCCAACGGCGTGACCACGACTATGCCGGGAGGGCGCTTCAGAGACGGCCGCAACATCATTTTCAGCTACGACACCAACGGCAGCGTGTGGGGGGGAACTGACTTCATCACCAACGCGGCTAGTCCGGGAGCTATCAGCGGGTCTTACGTGCGGGTAAATAAAGTTGTCGATGCGTGGGCCTGGACAGAACTCAGCGCCAACAACAACATTGTTATCCCGGCCGATGCACTTGTCAACCCCGGCAACTACGCCTTGAAGTTTGAGATTAACACGCTCAAGATATTCAACAACAATAAGCTGCTGATTGCGATTGATGGAGACCCAGGCGGAAATCCTCCGCTCAACACCTACGTGTGGGATGCAACTGCTGCTTCCTTCACTACCAAGGGCAAGTGGGTCACGAGAAGCATCGACCTGAACCAGTTTATCACCAAGCCCATACCGGAGAAAGCCATGCACGAGGTCAGGGTAGTGCTATTCGGAGGCGCGATACTGGACGCGGATATTTCGTTTGACAACTTCCGAATTGTTCCCAAAAATTAACCGATAGAGCCGTGAGGCATCGGGTGCAAAAGAGGGGGTAGGAAAATGCGTTCTTATTCAAGGAGGAGCAGTAGCTTGATAGGTCAAGCCACTGCTCCTTTTCTTTTCACTGCCGCTACTAATTCATTCTGCCAGGTATGAAAAAACTGCTTTTACTGCTGCTCGGCTTGAGCGCCGTCGGCCCGGCCCTGAGCCAGGGCAACAACTACGTTCAGAACTACCAGAAATACGAGGGGCTGGCCCTGACGCCGCCGATGGGCTGGAACAGCTGGAACAAGTTTGCCTGCAACGTCGATGAGAACCTTATCCGGCAGGTGGCCGATGCGATGGTAAGTTCCGGCATGCGCGACGCCGGCTACACGTACATCAACATCGACGATTGCTGGCACGGCGACCGCGACGCGCAGGGCTTTATTCACCCCGACCCCAAGCGCTTCCCCTCCGGCATGAAGGCGTTGGCCGACTACGTGCACAGCAAAGGCCTCAAGTTTGGGGTGTATTCCGATGCCGGCTCCCAAACCTGCGGCGGCCGGCCCGGCAGTCGGGGCTTCGAGTTTCAGGACGCCCAGATGTACGCCAGCTGGGGCGTCGACTACCTCAAGTACGACTGGTGCAACACCGAAGGCCTCAAGGCCGAAGGCGCCTACAAAACCATGACGGCGGCGTTGCGCAAAGCCGGTCGGCCCGTCGTGCTCAGCATCTGCGAATGGGGCACCGACAAGCCCTGGAGCTGGGGCCCGGCCGTGGGGCACTTGTGGCGCACCACCGGCGATATTTACAACTGCTTCGACTGCATCGAGGACCACGGTACCTGGAAGTCGTTCGGGGTGATGGCCATTCTGGATAAGCAGGATGGCCTGCGCCAGTATGCCGGTCCCGGCCACTGGAACGACCCGGACATGCTGGAGGTTGGCAACGGCATGGTAGCTAACGAGGACCGGGCGCACTTCACGATGTGGGCCATGCTGGCGGCGCCGCTCATCACGGGCAACGATGTCCGTGCGATGAAAAAGGAAACCGTCGAGATTCTGACCAACAAAGAAGCGGTGGCCATCAACCAGGACAAATTGGGAGTTCAAGGATTCCGCTACGCCGCGAAGGACAGTGTGGAGACCTGGCTCAAGCCGCTTGCTGACGGCCGCTGGGCCGTCACGTTCCTCAACCGCAGCAAGCGGCCCCAGGCCGTGAGCTTCGACTGGAAAGCCACGCCGGTAGTGGATGAGCTGTCGAAAACGGCACTTGACGCCGCCAAAAACACCTACCGCGTCCGCAACGTGTGGGCCCGAAAGGACGCGGGCAACACCCGGAAAGCCTTCAAAGCCACGGTGCCCACCCACGATGTGGTGCTGCTGACATTGGCGCCGGGCAAATGAGCTTCTGCGCTGGGCGGAGCTGGCCGCGGCATGAGGCGCACAGCGCGGGGCTTTAACAATCCATTCCCTACTCCCCCCTCCCGCGTTGAGCCGCTGATTACTCTCTCGAATCCCGTGGACCAACTCTCCCTCCTGCGCCTTACCGCTGCCCTGCTGCTCACCAGTTGCGCCGCCAGCCGGGCCCAGACCACCATGCCCTGGAATAACAAGCAGTGCGCCGTGGTGCTCACCTACGACGACGCCATCGACGCCGACCTCGACGCGGCCATCCCGGCCCTTGACTCGCTTCAGCTGCGCGGCACCTTCTACCTCATTGGCTCTTCCGCCGTCGTGGCCCGCCGCCTGCCCGAGTGGCGCCGGGCCGCTCAGCGCGGCCACGAGCTGGGCAACCACGCCCTCATGCACCCCTGCGACGGCAGCCTGCCCGGCCGCGGCTTCGTCACGCCCGACAACGACCTGAGTAAGTACACCCTGAGCCGGGCCGTGAGCGAAGTGCGCGCCACCAACACGCTGCTCACGGCCATCGACGGCCGCACCGCCCGCACCTTCGCCTACCCCTGCGGCGACCGCCAGCTCGGCGGCGTCAACTTCTACGACCAGCTGCAAGCTGATTTCGTTGGGGCTCGGGGCGTCACCGCCGGCCTGCAAACCCCCGCGCAGGTCGACCTCACCAACATCAACGCCTACTCGATTAACAGCCAGCCCGCCACCTACCTGATTGATTTAGTCAAGCAGGCCCAGCAGACCCACACCCTGCTCGTGTTTCTCTTCCACGGCGTAGGCGGCGGCCACAGCCTCAACGTCGACCTCGCCGCCCACCGCCAGCTGCTGCGCTACCTCAAAGCCCACGAGCAGGAAATCTGGGTTGCCCCGATGGTCGAAGTAGCCGAAAAAATCAGGTCCCGGCAGCAGGCCGCCTCAGCCGAAAAGCCCCGCTGATTTCCGGGCGCCTACCCCCCTGCTGCCGGTGCGGACACGAAGTGGAGCGTTTCCCCGCCGCTGTTCGCTGCCACTAGTGAAGCCGGCCAGCAAAAAAGGCTGCCTCTGACTTAGAAGCTGTTTGAGTAAGCTTTTGGCTGGCCTAAATGAGGTAGAGACGCACTATTTTACGTCTCGTCGTTGAACGATTCGCACGCGAGGAGACGCAAGATATTGCGTCTCTACTACCTGTAAAACCGTCCAGCAAAAAGGCCGCCTCTGACTTAGAGGCGGCCTTTTTGCTGGGCTGGGGCGGAGCCAGTTGTAGAAGATGCCTGGCCTGATTACTGAAGCTCTTGGCTCACCAGCGTGGTATAGCTGCGGGCATCGAGGGTGAAGCGCGCCTGGCCGGTGCGGGACACCTTCACGGCCCGGCCTTTTTGCACGGCCCGCCGGCTGTCGGTGGTGTAGGTGTAGAGCTTCTTGAGGTTGGCGGGCAAGCCGGTTAGCGTGACCTGGCGGGCGGCGGCGTTATTGACCAGGTGAAAGGCGTACTGGCCTTGCGCGGCGTTGCCCAGGGCGGCGCAGGCCAGGTTGGGCCGGTCGGCGGTGATGGGCAGGGCGGCGAGCCCGGCTGGGGTGGCGGCCAGCTGCTTGAGGTTCCAAAACCGCTGGGTGGGGTGCAGCGGGGCATTGTTGCCGAAGATGCCGCCTCCGGCCAGCGGTGAATAGTCGGACGTAAGCTGCCACTGCAAGATGCTGGCGGGCTGGCAGATATTGAGCAGGCGAGTATAGAGGTTGATTTCGGCCAGGGCGTAAGTTTCCTCCTCAAACACGGCCGGGTAGCTCCAGGCGGCGGCGTCGATGCTGCCTTCGCCCACGAGCAGGGGCAGCTGCAATTGGGTGGCCGCGTCGGCCCACTTTTGCAGGGTTTCGGTTTCCCAGCCCCGCCACGAGTGGAACGACACCGCGCCGAGGTAGGGGCGCACGGCTGGGTCCCGCATGGCCGGGTAGATAAACTCGTAAGTCGTCGCGTCGGAGTTGTCGCCCAGCAGCAGCTTGGTTTTCAGTCCGCGGGTAGCGAAGTAGGCGCCGAGGTTCTTGATCAGGTCGGCGTGCTCGGGGCCGGTTTGGCGCACGTTGATGCCCAGGTCCGATTCATTAAAGGAAAACATGGCCGCTTCCACGCCATACTGCTCTTTTAAATACACCAGGTAGTCGGCAATAGACTTGTAGCTGGCCGGCAGGGTGGCGGGGTTGAGCGGATTGCCCCAGATGCCGTCCGGCCCCGGCCCGTTGCCGGAGGCGGGCGGGCCCACGATGGCCCAGGCCGGCGCCGACCACGCCGTCACGATAACCGGCATCCCCAGCCGGCTCAGGCGCTGCGCCATTTCCATCGACTCTTTCACGTGGGGCGCCAGTCGGCCCTGCTGGGCCGCCGCGGTCGGGTCGGTGGCAAGGTCGGGCTGCCAGAGTTGCCAGGGCATCTCGACCCGGCCCCAGGCCACGCGCAGGTTTTTCAGAGAGTAGTCAATCACCTGGGGGTCGCCCGAAGAATTCTGAAGCCGGAAGTTGCCCCCGAGGCCATCGAACGGGCGGCCCGGCTGCGCGGCGTTCACCGTCAGCTGAATAGGCCGGCGGTCGATGTCGCCGGTGGCGCGCAGGCCGTAAGTTTTTTCGGCCGTCTGGCCCTTGCGCAGGCTGCCCTCCTGAAGAGGCAGGTACAGCTGAAAGGTTTTAGCGTTTGCCGCCGCCGACTTCAGTACCACGGTGGCCGGCTCCGGCAGGCTGACTTCTACCTGGCGGGTAGGGCTGACGACCCGCAGCCGGCTGGCCAGCGCTGAAACGTCCGCCGCCTGATTGCCCAGCGGCTGGGTGCTCAGCAGCTTGCCCGCCGCATCCAGAAACTCAACCCTGCCCGCCGCGAAGGCCTCGCCAGGCAGCGCCAGGGCGAAATAGCTGCCTTGCAGCTGCCGGTTCGCCAGGGCTTGCAGTGCCACCGTCACGCGAGCCTGGCCGGCCTGGGTGTCTTCCACCGTTTCCGTAAAAGCCACGCTGTCGACCAGCGTAGTGACCAGTTGCCGGGCGCCCTGGCGGGTGTACTTGGGCTTCTGCCGCTCCTTGCCGGTAGCACTCACCCGGCCCCAGTTGGGGGCTACCGTGCGCAGGCTGGTTTCAAACTCCAGCAGTTGCCCCTGCACCCGGATGCCTTCCACGTTGCCCCACGGCGCCAGCTGGGTTTGCGCGTAGGCCGGAGCCTGACTGGCGCCGGTCAGCAGCCCGGTGGCGGCCAGCAGCTGCCAAAGCTGCCGGCGCCACTCGTATGATTTTGTCATGGGGGTAGGGAATTAGTAGTGAGGACAGCGAAAGCCTTTAGCCAGCCTTACCAGTCAAAGTAACTCTGTGCCTACGCCGCGGCTGCGGTGTGGCGGCTGCCGCGCAGGCCGTACCACATGATGTAGAGGTAGCAGAGCACCGGGAGCAGCAGCGCCAGCCGCAGCCCGCTGTGGTCGGCCACGACGCCGAAAAGCAGGGGCACGAGCGCGCCGCCTACCACGGCCGTGCAGAGCAGGCCGGAGCCTTCTTCGGTGTGGCGGCCCAGCCCGGCCAGGGCCAGCGGGAAAATCACGGGCCACATGATGGAGTTCATCAGGCCCACGGCCAGCAGGCTCCACATGGCCAGCTCGCCCGTGGTGTTAATGGAAATAAGCACCAGCACGACCGCCCCCACCGCGTTAAAGGCCAGCAGCTTGGCCGGCGAAAACCTGGTGAGCAGGTAAGCTCCCGCGAAGCGGCCAATCATGGCGGCCGTCCAGTAGAGCGTCA
>NZ_CAXTEF010000005.1:206654-208487 GCF_964243305.1 uncultured Hymenobacter sp. | reverse complement strand
TCCACTCTGTGCCTCAATCGGTTATGCCCCAACTAAATCCCCAACACGCTCTTAGGTCGAAAGCTGCCGAATTATTAGTTGGCCCACCACTAGCAAGAATGCCATGCCCGCGTACGGCTAACGCTTCCCTGTCCATTAATTCCATGTCCCAATCGATTCGCATGGTACCGACCTTGGATTTGTCGTCGCCCACTATTACCAGTCTGGGCTGAATGGTTGTGGAGTCAATCAATCTGGTTCGGCCCGTGCTGAGGTTCATCATAAACCGACGTTGAATAAAAGCTTCTTTAATATTGAAAAAGAAGCTGTGGTCAACCACAATTTGTACAGGACTCACGCTACAAATAGCCAATAATACGCCGTCTCTTTTTGCGACGGCAATCGAGCGACAGGTTACCTCATGCATTTGCTCATCTTGCACAGCTGAGCAGCAAACGAGTAGTAAAAAGCTGATTATTGCTAGTTTTCTCATGCTCACATATTACAAAACTGAAAGTAGCTGCTCTCGCTGGCCTCTGGCCGGCGGAGCAATTCAACTGCCGACACCTGACCAGCATGACCGTTTCCTACCCCCTCTCGCTTTTCAAAACAAGCCGAACAGCGTGTTGTTGATTTTATCAATAATGGTCCCCAAATCTTCGGGGTTGCGCACGTAGTTCAGCTCGTTGACGTCGATGATGAGCAGGCGGCCGTGGGTATAAGAGGCAATCCACTGTTCGTAGTGCTCATTGAGGTTTTTAAGGTATTCGATGCTGATGCTGTTCTCGTAGTCGCGGCCACGCTGCTCAATCTGCTTGATGAGCTTGGGCAAATCAGCCCGCAGGTAGAGCAGCAAATCGGGCGGATTGACCAGGCCAATCATCGCCTCATACAGGGCGCAGTAGTTGTCGTAGTCGCGGTGAGGCAGCAGGCCCGACTGGTGCAGGTTGGCGGCGAAGATGTGGGCGTCCTCGTAGATGGTGCGGTCCTGGATGATGCCTTTGCCCTGGGCTTGCAGCTCCCTGATGCGCTGCGTCTGGCGAAAGCGGCCAGTGAGGAAATACACCTGCAAGTGAAACGACCAGCGCGGCATGTCGTGGTAGAAGTCCTTCAGGTAAGGATTATCGGCCACGTCTTCCAGAAAAACCTCCCAGCGGAAGTGGTGGGCCAATTTATGGGCCAGCGTGGTTTTGCCGGCCCCGATGTTGCCGACGATGGCAATGTGCATACGAAGCGAAAGAAATAGCGGAGCCGAAGGCAGAACGTCAAAGGTAGGGCCGCCGGGCCCATGCCGCCTGCCCGAATCCGGGTTGCCCCAACGCGGCGGGCCCAGGGCCAGGCAGCGCGGCTTCCCAACTATTCGCGGTTATATTTAGGATAAGATTCCTCTACTAACCCTACCCCCCCTCCGCTGCATGGCATGTCCTTTACCCCCGCCATTTCACGTTCTGGCCGACCTGCACGGTGAGCCGCTGATAGAGTTCAGCCACTACCCGGCCGACGACCTGCTCTACCTGCGCTGGCACGGGCACCTGACTACCGAGGAAGTAATCCGCGGCGCCCAGCTGGGCCGGCAGCAGCAGCAGCGCACGGGCCTGCCCTACAGCCGCGTGCTCAACGACAACCGCGACGCCAGCGGCGACTGGCACGAGGCACTGCCGTGGCTGCAATATGAGTGGCTGCCCCAGGCCACGGCCGCCGGCGTGCGCGCCCTGGGCTACGTATTCTCACCCGACCTGGCGCATCAGTTCGTCTCGCAGGAGTTTGTCAGCAATGTGCGCCCCCACCTGAGCATTGAGCTGTTTCACGACGTCGATGAGGCCTGGCAGTGGCTGCTGACACAATGACGCTTCG
>NZ_CAXTEF010000005.1:90592-206554 GCF_964243305.1 uncultured Hymenobacter sp. | reverse complement strand
CGCTTCGATACGCTTTTGGCGGCTTCGAGGCCCCGAAATTCGCCTTGCAGGGTGCGGACGTTGAGCTTTTCCTCCAGGCTTAGCTCGCCGCGCACCTGCTCGTAGCGCTGGTTGAGGCGGGCGAGCACGGTGCTGGCGGTGGCCCACTGCGCAGTGGTCCACTGGCGGCGCTCGGCGCGGGTGGTTTCCATGAATCGCTCGTAGAGGTTGGGCAGCTGGTCGGCCCGCACCAAGGTCAGGTCCACGTCCGTTTGTAGAAAATGCACCAGCTCCGGGTCAGCCTTCGCGCTCCGACGGGTGGCGGCGGTGGTCGTGGCAGCCGTGGTGGTGCGGCTGGCAGGCACGGCCGTAGCGGTAGTCTTAGGCCGGGGCGCCGGGGCGGGCTTGGCAGAAGCGGTGGGCTTGGCGGAAGCGCTCGATTTGGCGGGGGCAGCGGGCGTGGTAGTAGCGGCGGGCGTAGCAGTAGGGGCGGGGCGCGGGCGGGCGCCGGTCAGGTCGCCGGGCGCGGGCTGCCGGGCCGCCGGCACGCTGGCGGCGGGCTCGGTGGTGGTCGTAGTGGTCGAAGAGGAAGTGCTGACCGGCGCGGCCGGCTTGCTGCCAGATGCGGCGGGCTTGGTGACGGTGGTGGTGGTGGTCGTGACCACGGTGGTGGTGCGCACCACCGAATCGACGGGCGCCTGGGCCTGGGTGGCCAGCGGCAGGGCCGCCAGCAGGGCCGGCACCAGGCCGGCAATGGGCAAACGAAGACGAAGCATAAGCGGAAAAAAGAAAGTGGTGAAGCGGCTCGTTCAAAGCGAACCGGCAAAAATGCTATTCGAAAAGCGGGCCAATCCGGTCTGCTCCTCGTTCGGCGCGGGCCCGGCCCGATGCGGCCCTACCCCGCCGACGCCCTCAGTACGCAACGAAACCCGGCCGGGGTTGGTATTCAGGGGCCGCGGGTTTCGTTTTTTTCGCCGCAAATTCGTGCTTTCGCCGTTTATGAGTGCTTCTACTTCCGCCGCCCTGCCCCGTATTCAGCCCGCCACGCTGCGCGACATTCCCACCATTATGGCGCTGGCTGAGGCCACCTGGGAGCCCACCTACCGCTTCATCATCTCCAAAGAGCAGCTCGAGTACATGTACCGCGTGATTTACACGCCCGCCTCGCTCCGGCGGCAGATGCAGGACGAGCACCACACTTTCCTGGTCGCCTACGTCGACGAACGGCCCGCCGGCTACGCCTCGTTCGGCCCGCTGCCGGCCGCTGTTCCTACCCCCCTGCCCGCCGATAAAGCCTCCCTCCCTACCCCCCCCGCCGCACCCAAAGCCTTCAAGCTGCACAAGATTTACGTGCTGCCCTCGCAGCAGGGCCAGCGCCTGGGCGTGCGCCTGCTCGAAGCCGTGGAGCAAGCCGCGCAGGCCGCGCAGGGCCGGTTTCTGGAGCTGAACGTGAACCGCCACAACGCCGCCGCCCTCGGCTTTTATGAGCGCCACGGCTACCAGCAGCAGCGGGAAGAAGACATCCCGATTGGCCCGTACTGGATGAATGATTTCGTGCTTAGAAAGGAGTTGGTTTAATAAGTTATAAGTTAAAAGTTATGAATTAGGAGTTGGCGCATTGCCCAGCTTATCTATTTATAATTTTTACTTGTAGGTACTCATAGTCAGCAACTCATATTTCATAACTTTTAACTCATAACTCAAAAGAAATGGCTGTTAAACTCACCGTCCTCTCCAATGGCTCCCTCCGCGTGGAGGGCGACGATATCGAAATGGTCGATGCCCAGGGCAACGCCTACGGCCTCGGCGGGCGCACCCGGCTCAGCATCTGCCGCTGCGGCCTCAGCTCCCAAAAGCCGTTTTGCGACGGCTCGCACAAGGGCCACTTTGAGCACCCGGCCGAGGCCTTCGACCTGCCCGCGCCCAAGCCGGCGGTGTAAGAGCTACCCTGGACAAAACAAGGCGGAGCGTCGTAGTCTAGACTACGACGCTCCGCCTTGTTTTTCGTCATACTTACGAAGAGCAAAGGTATAATTAACGGCTAATAACAAGCAATTTTCTTCTGCCTTTTATTTTCATTTTATCACTTATTAGCCATCTTGCAAGCAGTCCAGTAGTGAGTAAGCCACCGCTTATTAACATAGACTTCTCTTGCACCCTACCAGTATTTATAATATCTATCGGCAAAAACAATACACCAGATAGAAGAAAAATTTTCTCGTACTTATACCTTAGTATAAACCATATCTTGGTTTTTTTGTCAACGTAAATGGCAGCTATTTCTTTGGGGTTTACTTTATAGAACTGAAATACAATTAAGCTGTCTTCAAATCCTTTAATCTGCTCTGATATTTTAGCTTTGTTGCCCTTCAGATTAAAAGTTATTACGTCACCACTAGTATAAAATGCTTCTCTGTGATTATTTTTTTTGAAGTAAAGGCAATTTTGGCCTAGGCAGGAGAAACTGCATATGCACACTAATGCAAGAAATACAACAAGTTTCACTTTAGGTTTTTGAGTTTATACCACCGCCAAGTGGTAGCATATGGAAATTATTTAATTTTAAGAGTATCGTTCTGCAAATAAGGTTGCCTAGGCTATACAGGAGAGAATAACTAATTTCACCGCAGCAGCATCAGCTTCAGGTTCAGGCGCACCAAGTCGCCCATGCTGCGGCAGCGCTCGAAGTGGGTGGTGCGGTGGAAGTGGTTTAGCTCCCGGCTGAGCTGCTGGATTTTGGCCGGCGGGGCCAGCTCGTCGCGGCGCATCAGGTCGAGCAGGGCCTTGAGGCGGTAGCGCTCCGAGCGGGCGCGGCGGGCCATCAGGGTGCGCTCCTCGGTCTGGTACTGGCGCTGGGTTTCAGGCGTCAGCAATTCCATGCACAGGTCCACGACGGGGCGGTTGTCCTTGAAAAACTGGGGCAAATACATGCTGCGGCGGCCCTCGTAGCTCTGCTGGTCGAAGTCGATGGCCCGCACCCGGTACTGCTCGTCCTCAAAGTCGGGCGTCACGTCGATGACGTAGTTGTAGGCCCGCATGTCGCCCAGCAGCCGGGCAAAGCAGCGCTCATTAAATTTGACGAACTCCTTGGCGATGCGCACTTGGTTGAGGTGCGGCTGCTGAAGGCGCAGGCGAATAAAATCATCGCCGGGAATACCGGGAATGTGCTCCTCAATCAGCGTGTCGCCGGCCACGAAGTAGTTCATCGAGTTGGGCGAGAGCAGGTGCTCCAGCTCCAGGCCGTAGAGGCGCGAGGCGTCGGCGCGCTTGACGTAGAAGTAGTCGTAGTTGTCGTTGAGCTGATTGACGATGCGCACCCGAAACGGATTGGAATTGCCGAAGCGGCAGTAGTCGATGCGGTCGGCAATGAGGTGCTCGGTGAAACTCAGGTCGCCGGCCGTCTTGAGCAGCGCGTACACCTCCGTCAGCCCGTGGCTGATTTCGAGCAGCTGGTGCGGCTCGTAGTACACGGTCTGCCAGAGCGTGTCATGCCCTAGGCGGTCGAACAGCGCAAACGAGTTGCTGTAGCGCGCCAGGTCGGCGTAGGTCACCGGCAGCGGCGCCTCCCGATCGAAGTCGCGCAGGTACTGGCGCAGGGCCGCGCCAATGGGGTAGGACGGCTTTTTATGGGAGATGTCCACGGGAGGGGGGTAGGACAAGCTGATGGGTTATCATTGTCTCAGCAGAAACCATTTTACATGTTATGAGGGGTCATTTAGAAAATGAAAATATTTGTTTTATATACCACCAATGTAAATAAATTTCCTCCTAGTGCTTTACTTGAAAATAATAACGTTGCCGTCTAGCGGCAGTTGTTGCCGACAGGGCTTTTGGAAGTTAGTTTCAAGAGAAACCTTCACTGCTTGGTCCAGCACATCTCCAATCTGAATCGAGCCCGTGCGGTCAAAGGTCTGAAAAACAAACGGCAAGCCTTCTGATTCCTCGAACGTAGCAGCGTTGCTCACCTGTAGATGTAGATGCGGCGCATTGGCGTTACCCGACTGCCCAAGGCGGCCCAGCACCGTGCCGCGACGAACCCGGCCACCCACCTTTACCGCGAGGCTGCCGGGCTGCAAATGAGCGTAGTGAACGAAGACGTGGGGTGCAATTTCTAGCACCACGAAATTGCCCATCAGGGTGCGCACCGTCAAATCGGTCAACTCGGGTAGCGAGGCCAACGGGAGATGGTTGGGTTCTCCGTCCCGCAGGTCGCGAACCACGCCATCGGCGACCGCGAGGACTTCCGCCCCGAAGCCGACCCAGTCGGCATTAGTAGACGCGTTCAACTGGTCGCGAGCCACGTGAACGGCGTGCCCGGTGGGGGTCAGCCCGAAAAAATCTATGGCATATCGTTGGGGAATTGTGGCTTGGCCGTTGACCGTCACGATACTGCCCCAATGGTGGGATAAGTGATTGCCCGGCCCCTCGTGCGTCAGCCACGGCCCTGCCCGTAACGGGGCACCGAGGACCACCGGGGGCATCGCGTTAAGGGGAGTACGCACGCCATCAACGAGTTGCTGCACGCCACTCGTGGTTACGAAGGCGAGTTGATGCTGTAGCATTTGGGGGCGCGGTCGGCCACTGGGGAGCGTGAGCCAGAGAAAGAGCACGACCCGCTTGCCGGCTTCGAGCGGCACCCCAAGCGTGTCTACTCCCTCCGTTGGGTGAGCCAAAAGGCTGTTTACCTGAGCCGCCGTGAAGTGCGCCAGCACTAGGGAAATACCGTCCGCGAACACGGTGACCCGCTTGAGGCGGAGCGTACCGGTGGATTGATAGAAGTTGGTGACGTGCAGTTCGTAGGCGACGTGAACCAGCCCGTCGCTGCCAGTGACGGGCTGCGGGGCCAGTGGTACGCGCACTTCGACAGGGCCCTGCGCGAACTGCGCGAAAGCGGTACGACTACTGAACAGCAGCACCACACTGAGCAGGACTAGCCGCCACCAAGTAGGAGGAAAGGGAATTTTTGAGCGTTCCATAGGCAGTTGAAAGCAGAAAAGTACCACTGCTAACCGCCATATGACATTAAGCAAACCCGCACCGATTCTGAAGGTGTCCGGGAAGTACGATTGTGTTAAGAGCCGTATTCTATTACCCTACCCCCCTAGTTCCGTCACCAGCGCCACGTACTGCTGGCGCGCCTCGTCCTGACTGGTGCCGGTGAGGCTTTTCCAAGCGTCGTATTTGGCCAGGGCCTTGAAATCGAAGCCGGTGGGGCGGGCCTCGGTCACGTCGCCTTCGGTGGCTTGCTTGTAGAGGGCGTAGAGCTGGAGCAGCACCATGTTACTGGGCTTGCTGGAAAGCTGCTGGGCGCGCTGGGCGGCGGCCTCGAAGTCGACTTGGGAAGTCATAGTGTGATGGAGCGATGTGCTGATTTAGTGAAATAATGAGTCTATAAGCAGTTGAAGTGCGACGGGCTTGACTACTTTACGCCCACAATCCCTACCCCCCTCTCTTTCTTCCAACCCACCTTGCGGCAAACCTATGACTTGTAAATCTATTCCCACCTGGGCCGTCGCCCTGGTCTTGCTCCTGCTCAGTGGTCCGGCCGCGCTGGCCCAGAAAACCTACGTGCACTGCGGCCGCCTGCTCGACGTGCGCGCCGGCCGAACGCTCACCGAGCAAACCGTCGTCATTGAGAATGGCCGCGTGGCGGCTGTGCAGAAAGGCTACACCGGCGCGGCCGGCGGCGCCGACA
Organism: uncultured Hymenobacter sp.; assembly: GCF_964243305.1. GTDB lineage: Bacteria > Bacteroidota > Bacteroidia > Cytophagales > Hymenobacteraceae > Hymenobacter. The sequence goes on along the minus strand of NZ_CAXTEF010000005.1, from coordinate 200,880 downwards.
AGGTTATTGACCTGAGAAACCGCACCGTGCTGCCCGGCCTCATCGACGGCCACGTGCACATCGAGTCGCAATCGAGCAAAACCGCCTTTATCGAGCAGTTCATCACCAACCCCGCCGACATTGCCTACCGCGCCGAGGGCTTTGCCCGCACTACGCTGCTGGCCGGCTTCACCACCGTGCGCGACGTGGGCGGCACGGGCGTGAACGTGGCGCTGCGCAACGCCATCGGCCGCGGGCAGGTGGTGGGGCCGCGCATCTTTACGGCTGGCGAGGCCATCTCCGGCACCGGCGGCCATATGGACGAGTCGGTGGGCCTGAGCCGCGACCTGATGGAGCGCATGGGCCAGGCCCGCAACGTGGCCAACGGCCCCGACCAGTGCCGGCAGGCCGTGCGCGAGCAGTTCAAGCGCGGGGCCGATTTGATCAAGATTGCCAGCACCGGCGGCGTGCTCGACCAAAGCAACGACCCCAGCGGCCCGCAGTACTCGGAGGAGGAAATCCGCGCCATCGTGAGCACGGCCAGGGATTTGGGAATGCGCGTGGCCTGCCACGCCCACGGCGCCGAGGGCATCAAGCGCGCCATTCGGGCCGGTGTGAGCAGCATCGACCACGGCACGCTGATGGACGACGAAGGCCGGGCGCTGGCGAAGAAAAACGGCACCTGGTACGTGCCCACCATCATCGCCGGCAAGGCCGTGGCCGACTCGGCGCGCATCCCCGGCTACTTCTCGGCCGCCGTGCAGCCCAAGGCGCTGGCCATCGGCCCTCAGCTGCAAGGTTCGCTGGGCCGGGCCTACAAGGCGGGCGTCAAAATCGCTTTCGGCACCGATGCCGGCGTGTACCGCCACGGTCTCAATGCCAAGGAGTTCCAGTATATGACCGAAGCCGGAATGCCGCCGCTCGAAGCCATCCGTGCCGCCACACTCAACGCCGCCGAGCTGCTGGGCCAGACCGCCAACCTCGGCGCCCTCGAAGCCGGCAAGTTCGCCGACCTCGTGGCCGTGGAGGGCGACCCGCTGCAAGACATCACCCAGCTGCAGCGGGTGCGCTTCGTGATGAAACAGGGCGTGGTGTATAAGCAGGAGTAGGAAATAAGGAAGCAGAAAGAATCAAAAGACCGTCATGCTGAGCTTGCGAAGCATCTCGCGTGGGGAAGTAATTCAATCGGTGGCTTACCATTGATTACTGCCGCGAGCGAGATGCTTCGCAAGCTCAGCATGACGGTCTTTTCTCAGCTGAGAATTGTTCCTGTTTTGTCAAATAAACCTGAAATCAACTTAACTCCCACCGCTTCCTCGCGCTTGCGGCGCCTGCTGGGACTGGGCTTCGCGCTCGCGGTGGGGGTAGGCGGCACGCTGGGCACGGGCGTGCTCAGCAGCCCCGGCGAGCTGGCGCGGGCGGTGCCGGGCGCCGGCTTGGGGCTGGCTTTGTGGCTGGTGGGCGGCTTTTATACCTTGCTGGCCGCTAATACGTTGGCGGAGCTGGCCGGGCGCCGCCCGCAGGCCGGCGGCTGGTATGGCTACGCCCACGCCGCCTTCGGCGAGTTTGCGGCCGTGGCCGTGGCCTGGGCCGACTGGACTTCTTCCTGCGTGACGGGCGCCTTAGTAGCCTTGCTCATCGGCGACTACCTGAGCCAACTGCTCCAGCCCCTCGCCCACTCGCTCATTCACCCATTCGCTATTGCCCTGACCGCCGTGCTGGGCCTGGGCGCCGTGCAGCTGCGCGGCCTGCGCGAGGGCAGCCGGGTGCAGGAAATCACGGCCCTGGCGCTCCTGCTGGGCTTGCTGGCGGTGCTGGGCGGCAACGCGGCGCTGCCTGCGGCTTCGGCTCCCTACCCCCCTGTCCTGGCCGCAAGCCACCTCAGCGCCGCCGCGCTGGTGGCGGGGCTGCAAGTGGTCATCTTTGCTTACGATGGCTGGTACGCGCCCATTTACTTCGCCGAGGAGACGCCGCAGCCGGGCCGCACCTTGTCCAAGGCCTTGCTGGGCGGCGTGGGCGCGGTGCTGGCCATCTACCTGGCCCTGCACCTGAGCCTGGCGCGGGTGCTACCGGCCGCGCGCCTCACCGAATCGGCCCTGCCGCTGGCCGAGGTGGCCGCCGCCCTGGCCGGGCCGCTGGGCCGGCGCCTGACCCTGGTGGTGGGGGTAGGCGCGCTGCTGGGCGTGCTCAACTCGGTGCTGCTGATGGCTACGCGGGTCTTGTTCGCGCTGGGGCGCGACGGGCACCTGCCCGCCCGGCTGGCCCGCGTCCACGCCGGTGGCACGCCGCGGGCGGCGCTGACGGTGGCCGTGGTGTTCACGGCCGGCCTCGCACTCAGCGGCACCGTGGCCGGGCTGGAGGCCGTGACCAGCATTTTGTTCGTGGGCTATTACACCGTGGGCTTTGCGGCGCTGTTTCGGGTGCGGCGGGCCGCTGCGGCCGATAACGAGCCCTACGACGGCTACCGCGCCTGGGCGCACCCGGCCAGCACGGCGCTGCTGCTGGGCCTGTCGGGGGCGTTTCTGCTCCTGAACGCCGTGCTCGACCCCGTGCCGGCGCTGGCGGCGGCGCTGCTGGTGGCGGGCAGCTACCCACTGTGGCGCTGGCGCCGGAGCTAGTTTCATCAAAAACATATAAACAACGGGTACATTTGCGTAATTCTCTTCAAAAGCCCCACTTATGTTAATCAGTTTCAGTGTGCGCAACTTCCGCACGTTTCGCGAACGAGCTGAGTGGAGCCTCATTGCTTCCCCTGATAAAACGCGGGAAGAGGAAAACGTAGTGGCGGTGCCGGGCTTCGGGCTGCGGCTGCTGAAAAGCGCCGTGGTGTACGGCGCTAATGCTAGCGGGAAGAGTAAGCTGGTAGAAGCGCTAATTTACATACGCGGGCTTGTTCAAGAATCGTCCAAGAGTGGGCAGGTTGGCGAGCCAACCCAAATAGAGCCCTTTAGATTGAATCCGGCTTCAGCGCAAGCCCCCTCAGAGTTTGAAGTTCAGTTTGTGCACCAAAACGTTTTGTACCGCTACGGCTTTGAAGTGTCCGCGACTCGGATAGAGGCCGAATGGTTATTTATGCGCGCCGCAAAAGGCGTTAGGACCAAGCCGGAAGTCGAATTATTTTATCGGACGGGACAAGACATTTCCTTTAATTCTCGTCTATTCGGAGGTATTGTAAACGAGCTAGTTAAAGTTGCTGCGGTGCGCGAAAATGCTTTACTGCTATCGGTGGCAGCGCAGTTTAACCAGCCGCGAGCGACGAGTATTTTAAACTGGTTCACTCAACTTATTATTCTCTCAACTTTCAACGAAGCTTGGGAAGGTGCTCTCACGTTTATGCTATTACGTTTCCCTGACAGCAAGCAAGATATTTTGAATTTATTAGCAAGTGCTGACTTAGCTATTGATGATTTACAAGAGAGTGAACAATCTCAATTTCCCTTTCCATCAAACGAGAATGAGAGGCCGGATGAAACAGCAAAGCGCCTGCACAAGTGGACAAGTCAGGAATATGCTGACGTGAAAACCTTGCACCAAACCTATACTAATGCCCGTGAACCAGCTGAACAGGTGCAATTTTCCATGCTGATAGATGAGTCTATTGGAACCCAAAAACTGTTAGCCCTCGCTGGTCCGGTGGTCAGTGTAATTAGTATGGGATCCATATTGGTGGTAGACGAACTAGATGCTCGCTTGCACCCCAATCTGGTGAGTAAAATCGTCCACCTCTTCAATTCCAAAACCACCAACCCCAACAACGCCCAACTACTTTTCAACACCCACGACACAAACCTGCTAGCGTCAGGCAACTTCCGGCGCGACCAAATCTGGTTCACGGAGAAGAACCGCTACGGCGAGGCCAGCCTCTACTCGCTGGCCGACTTTAAAACCGACCAGGTGCGCAAGGACGATAACTTCGAGGCCAACTACGTGCGGGGTAAGTATGGTGCCGTGCCCTACTTAGGCGACTTCAACGCACTGCCTACTGCTACCCCCGAAGCTGCGGCCCATGAAAATGCGGGATAAGCGCGAGGTGCAGCGCCAGGATAAAGAGCAGCATCTCGCAGCCATTCAGGCAGTCAAAGCGCGTCGGCAGCAGGCGCCAATCTTGGCGCGGGCAGCCCCGGTACGTGAAGAAAACCCGGTGCTGCTCATCGTGTGTCAGGGCACCAACACGGAGGTGCAATACTTTGAGCATTTTGAACTGGCTACGGCCGATATCAAAGCCGTAGGATTGGCCTACGACCCGGTAACGCTGGTGCGAGAGGCTATTCGGCTCCGCGACGACGCCAAAAGAGATGCGCCCTATGAGCAAGTTTGGTGCGTGTTTGATAAGGATGATTCCTCGCCGGAGCAGTTTCACGCCGCTATTCAGATAGCCGCCGCGAATGAAGTTGAAGTCGCGTACTCCAACCAAGCTTTCGAGTTCTGGCTTCTACTGCATTTTGACGACCATCAGGGCGGTGGCATGACCCGCGAACGTTGCGCTGACCGGCTCAGCGGATTGATAAGGGAGGCCAATCCCAAAGTGAGCTTCGATGGAAAGAAGGGTAAAGATATTAGCCGGGCCTTATTTGACCTGTTAGAAAGCGACGACCCTACTGCCGAACCCGGCCGCCTGCCCCGCCGCAAGGTGGCCATCGGACGTGCCCGCGCCATTGCCAAGCGCTGGGCCGATGAAGGCACCGAGCCAGCTTATCACGAATCCGCCACCGAAGTCTATCGATTAGTCATGGTCTTGCAGCGGCATCTGGAGCCAATTTAGCAATTTCCTACCCCCCTACGTTTGCCCTACCCCTCCTCCGACTTACCCTCCTTTTATGAAAAATCTGCGCAAGACGCTCCTGCTGCTCACGATGGCCGCGGCCCTGCTGGCCACTGGCGGCGCCCACGCCTGGGGCTTTCTGGGCCATAAGGTCATCAACCAGGTGGCCGTCTACAGCCTGCCGGGCGGTATGCAGGCCTTTTATTACCGCCATCTGGCCGAGCTGGTGCGCCTGAGCACCGCCCCCGACGAGCGCCGCAGCAGTACGCCCGGCGAGGCGCCGCGCCACTTTATTGATATGGACCACTACTCCGAAGACAACCCCTTCGGCAAGGTGCCGCGCTCCTACGACAAGGCGGTGGATAAATTCACGGCTGACACGCTCAACAAGTACGGCACCGTGCCGTGGACCGTGCTGGAAATGAAAGATAGCCTCACCGAAGCCTTCCGTCGGCGCGACACGCTGGCCATCGTGCGCTACTCAGCCGAGCTGGGCCACTACCTCGGCGATGCCTTCGTGCCGCTGCACACCACCGTCAACTACGACGGGCAGCTCACCAACCAGAACGGCCTGCACTCGCTCTGGGAAAGCCAGCTCGTGGAGCGCAGCCTGAGCACCTACCACCTCGACAGCGCCCCGGCCCAGTATCTGAAAGACCCGCAGGCGGCTATCTGGACGGCCGTGCAGGGGAGCTACGGCTTTCTGGGCGAAACCCTGGACCGCGCCCTGGCCCTGGAAAAGCAGTTTCCGCCCAGCACCCGCTACACGTTTTCGCACCGCTACGGCAAAACCCAGCGCCGCTTTTCCGACGCCTACGCCGATGCCTACGCCAAGGAAGTGGGCGGGCAGGTGGCCTTTCGCCTTAAGGGCGCACCCGCCCTGCTGGCCTCATTCTGGCTCACGGCCTGGCAGGACGCGGGCAAGCCCGACCTGGGCCAGCTCATGACGCCCGCCAAGCTCAGCGAAGCCGAGCGCGAAACGCTCAAGAATGAGCTGGCTGCCCGCAAAAACCACACCCTCAGCGCCGACCAAACCCTGCTGCTGGCCCTGCAAAAAACCAAGCGCGCCGAAGTCGCCGACGACATCAAGCCCGCCGCCGACATGCCCCCGCCGCCCGCCCCGGAGCCGGCCGCCCCTACCCCCCCCACCGCCGCCGACCCGGCCGCCCCGGCCGAAGCCGCGCCCTCTAAAATCAAAATCAAGCGCAAGGACGCCGCCGGGCGCGACAAGCAGAAAAGTAAAAATCAACTTGTGCCGACCCCCTGAATTTAATTTTTGACCCGTAGTCGCTAGTACTTAACCCTTAAGCCTTTTTCTACGGCTCAGCTGCATAATTATGCACGTTCGGGAGCGTCGCCCGGACCGTATGCCAGTCAGCCCCGCCACTGGCGCGGGGCTGACTTTTTTATTGGGCCCCGGCTGCTTTTGGCTGCTTTCGCCACTTGCCCGCTTTCCCTACCCCCCTCGCCTTTCCGCAACCCAACCACCTTTCCTCTTTCACTTATGATTTTACGCCTTGACGAGCTAAGCATTGACCTGCCGAAGCCCAAAAACCCGTCCGCCAACGATGCCGCCGCCATTCAGGAGCTGCTGGGCGGCAAATTTGGCGAGATGAGCACGCTGATGAACTACACGTTCCAGTCGTTCAACTTCCGGGGCCGCGACCGGCTCCGCCCGTTCTACTCGCTCACCGCCGCCATTGCGGCCGAGGAATACTCGCACATTGAGGCCGTTTCCTACGCCATCAACCTGCTGCTGACCGGCGTGAGCAAGCGCAATCCCGACCCAGCCTCCGCCCCGCTGGCCGGCGCCGCCGACGCCCGCAACACCTACCACTTCATCGCCAGCGGCCAGGCGGCCCTGCCGATGGACTCAATGGGCAATTTCTGGAGCGGCCAGAACGTGTTCAGCTCCGGCAACCTGCGCTTGGATTTGCTGCACAACTTCTTCCTGGAGTGCGGCGCCCGTGCTAACAAGATGCGGGTGTACGAGATGGTCACCGACCCCTGCGCCCGCACGATGGTCGGCTACCTGCTGGTGCGCGGCGGCCTGCACGTATACGCCTACGCCCTGGCCCTGGAAAAGCTGACTGGCGTGGACGTGAAGAAGCTCATGCCGATTCCGACGCTCAGCAACAAGGCGTTCCCGGAGGCCAAAGCCTTCATGGCGCACGGCCTGCACCGCGAGCTGTACACATTCTCGCCCAATGCCTACATGGAAGCCAACCAAATCTGGAACGGCAAGCACCCCGAAGACGGCTCGGAGCTGGTCGTGATTCAGGGCGCCAAAAAGGGCGTTCCCTACCCCGTGCTGGAAGAAGAGCCCCAGCTCAACTCGCCCGGCGAGGATAATTTCGACCCCGAAATGTTCGGCGACGTGGCCAAGAAGCTGGGCCTGGGCAAGGAGCTGTCCAGCTACATGAAGAAGTAAGCGGCCGTTTTTTCACCGCACGGAAAAGCCGTTTGTCCTCCTGAGCTTGCGAAGGACCTTATCAAGTAAGAACGAGTCGTTATTTTGATTAACGCTCTCGCTTGATAAGGTCCTCCGCAAGCTCAGGATGACAAACGGCTTTACTTTGGGTCATGAAACGCCTCGTGCTTCCCTGGCTACTCACGGCTGCGCTGGCCGCCTGCAACCAAACCCCGCCGCCCGCCGCCCAGCCCAAATCCCTACCCCCCCTCCCCGGCCCCGACCCCGGCACCCTGGCCGACAGCAGCGCGCCGGCCGCGCTGCTGGCCTACGGCCGCCAGTATCCCGGCTCCGAGGTGCTCATCACCACGCGCCTGGGCAAAATCAGGGTCAAGCTCTACGACGACACGCCGATTCACCGGGCCAACTTCCTCTTGCTCACTCGCAAGGGCGTGTTCAACGAAACGATGTTCAACCGCGTCGTCAAGGATTTTGCCGTGCAGGGCGGGCAAACTACCGGCGCCCGCACCATCCGTCTCAAGCGCTACCGCCTACCCCCCGAAATTCGCCCCACGCACTTTCACCGCAAAGGCGCCCTCGGCATGGCCCGCTACGACGACGAGCAGAACCCCGGCCGCCTCTCTTCCAACACGGATTTCTACTTCGTGGTCGGCGAGAAGCTCACCCCCGCCCAAAGCCGGCAGATGAGCGGCCGGCTGCTCACCCCTGCGCAACTGAAAGCTTATGCTACCGTCGGCGGCGTGCCCTCGCTCGACGGGCAGTACACCGTTTTTGGCGAAGTGATAGAAGGCTTAGACGTGGTGGATAGAATTGCCAACGAGCCGGTAGAATCCGACAAGTGGCCGGTGGATAATATCCGAATGAAGGTGAAAGTGGTGAAGTAAAATACGGCCGTCATGCTGAGCTTGCGAAGCATCCTATCACGGCTGGACGAGCAGTGTATTATTGATTACTGCATCTTTCCAGCGTGATAGGATGCTTCGCAAGCTCAGCATGACGGCCGTATTTTAGTCAACTCCTACCAGATTTTGGCCCGTTGCGCCTCCGCACGCATCATCTTATTACCTTCCTTGCAGCCAAACGCCTGGTAGAACTCCGGAAAGTTTTGCAACGGCCCGATGGTGCGGTACACGTCGGGCGAGTGGGGGTCAGTCTTGATTTGGTCGCGCAGGGCTTCGGGGCGGGTATTGCCGCGCCAGTTCTGGGCGTAGGAAATGAAGAAGCGTTGCTCGGGTGTGAAGCCGTCGAGCTTGCGCATCCGCTTGTTGGTCAGCGCTTTTTGCAGGGCGGCGTAGGCGATGGTCACACCGCCGAGGTCGGCCAGGTTTTCGCCCATCGTGAGCTTGCCGTTCACATACACCGAGTCGAAGGGCGAAAAGGCGCTGTACTGCGTACCGACGAGGGCAGCACGCTGGTTGAATTTTTCGCCGTCTTCCTTGGTCCACCAGTCGCGCAGATTGCCTTTGGCGTCATACTGTCGGCCCTGGTCGTCAAAGCCGTGGGTCATTTCGTGGCCGATGACGGCGCCGATGCCGCCGTAGTTCACCGCATCGTCGGCTTCGAGGTTGAAGAACGGCGGCTGGAGAATACCAGCGGGAAACACGATTTCGTTCAGCAGCGGGTTGTAGTAGGCGTTCACCGTGGGCGGCGTCATGCCCCATTCCGTGCGGTCGATGGGCTGGCCGAGCTTTTTGGCGTTGCGGTTAAACTCGAAGATGCGGGCGTTGACCACGTTTTGCAGGTAGCTCTGGCGCGAGACGTTCAGGGCCGCGTAATCGCGCCACTGGTCGGGGTAGCCGATTTTCACGGCGAAGGCTTGCAGCTTCTCCTGGGCCTGGGCTTTGGTGGCGGGCGCCATCCAGTCGGCGGCCTGAATGCGCTCGGCGTAGGCAGCACGCAGGTTCTCCACTAACTCCAGCATCCGGGCCTTGGCCGCGGGCGGGAACGCGCGGTCCACGTAGAGCTGCCCGAAGGCCTCACCCAGCGCGGCATCGGTGGCGAAGAGCATCCGCTTCCAGCGCGGGCGCTGCTGCTTGGTGCCGTACACAGTCTGGCGGTAGCGGAAATTCTCGTCGATAAAGCTCTGCGGCAGGGCCGACGTCATGGACGACACCAGGTGCCACTTGAGGTAGGTTTTCAGCTCCGGCAGCGGCGTGGCAGCCAGCAGCCGGTCGGCTTCCTTCACGAACGCGGGCTGGCCCACAATCACCGCCTGCGCCCCGCCCATGTTCAGGCCCTTCAGGAACTGCGGCAGCTGCATGGTCGGGTACTGCTTTTGCAGCTCGGCGGCGCTGAGCTTGTTGTAGTTGGCGAGCGGGTCGCGCAAATCTTCCTTGCTGCGCGAAGCCTGCGCCAGCTTGGTTTCGAGGCGCATCACGGTTTCGGTGTTGGCCTGGGCGGCGTCCGGCGCGTCGCCGAGCAGCTTGAACGTGTTGGTGAGGTAGGTGCGGTAGGCCTTGCGCACACTCTGCGAGCGCAAGTCATTCTTCAGGTAGTAGTCGCGGTCACCCATGCCTAGCCCGCCCTGGTAGAGGTAAGCGGCATACTCAGTGCTGTTCTTGGCGTCGGGCTCCACGCCGACTTGCACGAAGGCATCGGTCTGGAGCATCTGGTGGCGGGCCAGCAGCGGCACCAGCGCGGCGCGGGTTTGCACCTGCGCCAGCCGGGCCAGCTCACCTTGCAGGGGCGCCAGGCCCGAGCGGTTTATCGTGGCCGAGTCCATCGCCGTAGCGTAGTAGTCGCCCACTTTCTGCAAGTTCGAGCCCTTGGGCGCATTCCTGGTGGCCGCCGCCTCGTCCAGAATCTGGCGCATAATGGCCGTGTTGCGCTCCTGCACGATGTTGAAGTTGCCCCAGTACGCCTCCGCCGCCGGAATCGGCGTGTTCTTAATCCACTTGCCGTTCACGTACTGCGAAAAGTCGTCGCAGGGCGCTACTGACTGGTCGAGGCCGGCGATGTCGAGACCGATGCCGGGCACGTTGGTTTCCTGAGAGGGGGTAGGGACGGCGGCCGGCGCCGCGGTGGGCGAGGTAGCCGCTGTTTTCGGGGAGGTGCTGCTGGCCGCGCAGCCGGCCAGGGCCAGGCCGGCCGCGGCGGCGAGGGCCCGCAGCATCGGAGTAGAAGGAGTCATATTCAAACAGAGTCAGGTGAAATTTTTCAGCGGTGAAAAGGTAGGCAAAATGGCGGATTGTTCAGCATCACTTTTCCCTACCCCCCGCTGCTGGCCCCAACCCCAAAACCACGACCCCGGCGGGACGGCCGGGGTCGTGGTTTTGGTAGTCGGAGGTTGTGGGGCTTGCCCGGCCCGGCGCTGGCGCCCTATCGGTTGCTAAGCCAGCGCTGGCCGTTCTGGCGCCGGGCGGAGGCCAGCCCCGCCCCCTACCACACCTGCGCGCGGGCCGTGGCGGCGCGCACCATGCGCGCATCCTCTTGGCAGCCGAAGGCCTCGTAGAACTGCGGCATGTTCATCAGCGGGCCGTTGGTGCGGAACTGGGCCGGCGAGTGCGGGTCGACCTGCACCTGCTGGCGCAGGTACTCCGGGCGGGCGTTGGTGCGCCAGATTTGGGCGTAGCCCAGGAAAAAGCGCTGCGGCGGCGTGAAGCCGTCAAGCTTCTGCTGGGCCTTGAACTGGTCGGTTTTCTGGAAGGCCTGGTAGGCGATGCTAAGCCCGCCGAGGTCAGCCAGGTTTTCGCCCATCGTCAGGTCGCCGTTCACGTACACCGAGTCCAGGGGCGAAAACTTCGAGAACTGCTGGCCCACCACGGCCGCCCGCGCCTTGAACTTGTCGGCATCGTCCTTGGTCCACCAGTCGCGCAGGTTGCCCTGAGCATCATACTGCCGCCCTTGGTCGTCGAAGCCGTGGGTCATCTCGTGGCCAATCACGGCGCCGATGCCGCCGTAGTTCACCGCATCGTCGGCCTTGGGGTCGTAGAATGGCGGTTGCAGGATGCCAGCCGGAAACACGATTTCGTTCATCGACGGGTTGTAGTAGGCGTTCACCGTGGGCGGCGTCATGCCCCACTCCAGCCGGTCGACGGGCCGGCCGAGCTTCTTCACGTTGTCCTGAAAAGCCCATTCCTGGGCCGCGTACAGGTTGTTGAGGTACGACGCCCGCGACACCTTCATGGCCGAGTAGTCCTTCCACTTGTCGGGGTAGCCGATTTTCACGGTGAAGGCGGCCAGCTTCTTGAGCGCCTCCTGCTTGGTGGCCTCGCTCATCCAGGCATTGGCCTTGATGCGCTCGGCGTAGGTTTCCTTCAGGTTGTTGACCAGCTCCTGGGCGCGCTGCTTGGCCTCGGGCGTGAAGGCTTTATCGACGTATAATTGGCCGAACGCCTCGCCCAGCGCGTTATCCGTGGCGCGTAGCATCCGCTTCCAGCGGGGCTGCTGCTTTTTGGCGCCGCTTAGCACCTGGGCGAAGCGGAACGCCTCGTCGCCAAAGGCTTTGGGCAGGGCCGGCATCACGGCCGACACGGTGTGCCAGCGCAGGTAGGTTTTCTGGTCGGCCAGCGGCTCGGCCTTGAACATGGTGTTCACTTCCTGCAAAAACTCGGGTTGGCCGACAATCACCGTCTGGGCCGTGCCGAGGCCCGCCAGCTTGAGGCCAGTCGGGATGCCCAGGTTGGGGTAGCGCTTGGCCAGCTGGGCCACGCTCATCTTGTTGTAGTTCTTTTCCGGGTCGCGCAGGTCCACGCGGCTGCGGCTGGCCTTGGCCAGGCGCGTCTCGATGCGCAGCACCGTGGCGGCGTTTTTCTGGGCTACCGGTGCCGCGTCGCCCAGCATCCGGAACGTGTTGACCAGGTAGGTCTGGTAAGCTCCGCGGATGGCTTTCGAGCGCGCATCCTCTTTCAGGTAGTAGTCGCGGTCGGGCAAACTCAGGCCACCCTGGCTCATGCCGACGGCGTACTCGTCGCTCTTCTTGTCGTCCTGGCCCACGTAGGCGCCAAACCAGGAGTTGCCGGTGTGGGCCTTGGGGTCGTATTGCAGGCGCTGCAAATCGGCCAGCGTTTTGGCGGCGGCAATGCGGTCGAGGTGCGGCTTGAGGTAGCGGAGGCCAGCCGCTTCGATGGCCACCGTGTCCATCGCCGAGGCGTAGTAGTCGCCCACTTTCTGCTCGTTGGTGCCGGGCGCGGCCGTGGCGGCATTGCGGGCCAGCTCGTCGAGGATGGCGCGCTGGGTAGCGTTGTTCTTGTCGGCCAGCTCGTTAAAGGAGCCCCAGCGCGTCTCAGCGGCCGGAATCGGGTTGTTCTTGAGCCAACTGCCCGAGGCGTAGTGGAAAAAGTCGTCGCAGGGGCTCACCGACGGGTCGATGTTGGCCACGGTGAGGCCAGTGCCTTTAACCACCGGGTCGGGGGTAGGCGCGGCGGCCGGCGCGGTGGCGGTCGTGGGTGGGGCCGTGCTGCTGGTCGCGCAGCCAGCCAGCGCCAGGCCCGCCGAGGCCGCCAGCGCCCGCAGCAGGGTTGTTGATTGCATCATATTCAAACAGGGATGGGTGAAAGTTTTTCGCAGTGAAAAGGTAAGGGGAAATGAGAGATTGTTCTGACTAACCTCATTCCCTACCCCCCCCCTCTCCAACCTGAAGCTATTAGCCAATAGCTTTTCTATAGCGCCGCTTCTTGTTTGGAGGGGGGTAGGTAAATGGAGCGCCGCTCAGCAGCAAAAAGGCCCGCTCCAATTCGAGGCAGGCCTTTTTTCACGAAAACTCACCCCTTGCCGGCGCAGGACGCGAAACGGAGTTTGGCTACGCCGTCCTGCGGTTCGCGCTACAGCTTACCAAATCTTAGCTTGCTCGGCGCCAGAGCGCACCATCTTATCTGCCGGCTTGCAGCCGAAGGCCTGGTGAAATTCGGGCATGTTCTGGAGCGGGCCGTTGGTGCGGAACTGCGCCGGCGAGTGCGGGTCGGTGAGCACCTGCTGGCGCAGGGCTTCGGGGCGGGAGTTAGCGCGCCAGATTTGGGCGTAGCCCAGGAAGAAGCGCTGCGGCGGCGTGAAGCCGTCGATGGGTTTGCCGGCCTGGTACTGCGGCGTTTTCTGGAAGGCTTGGTAGGCGATGGTGAGGCCGCCGAGGTCGGCCAGGTTTTCGCCCATCGTGAGCTTGCCGTTCACGTGCACCGAGTCGAGCGGCGAAAAGGCGTCGAACTGCTTGCCCACCACGTCGGCCTTGGCCATAAATTTCTCGCCGTCGTCCTTGGTCCACCAGTCGCGCAGGTTGCCCTGGGCGTCCGATTTGCGGCCCTGGTCATCGAAGCCGTGGGTCATCTCGTGGCCAATCACGGCGCCGATGCCGCCGTAGTTCACCGCGTCATCGGCTTTGGGGTCGAAGAACGGGGGTTGCAGGATGCCGGCCGGAAACACGATTTCATTCATGCTGGCATTGTAGTAGGCATTCACCGTGGGCGGCGTCATGCCCCATTCGGTGCGGTCGATGGGCTGGCCGAAGTGGCGCCAGTTGTCGCGGCTCTGCCACTCGCTGGTGGCCACCAGGTTGTTAAGGGCGCTCTCGCGGCTGATTTTCAGGGCCGAATAGTCCTTCCATTTATCCGGGTAGCCCATCTTCACGGCAAAGGCGTTGAGCTTCCGAATGGCCTCGGTCTTGGTGGCGGCGCTCATCCAATCGGCGGCCTGAATGCGCTCGGCGTAGGCGGCGCGCAGGTTTTCGACCAGCTCCAGCACCCGTTTCTTAGCGGCCGGCGTGAAGGCTTCATCGACGTATAACTGCCCGAAGGCCTCGCCCAGCGCCCCATCGGTGGCGCGCAGCGCGCGCTTCCAGCGCGGCTGCTGCACCTTGGCACCGCTCAGCACCTGCGCGAAGCGGAAGCTCTCGTCGCTATACGCCTTCGGCAAGGCCGAAGTCAGCGCCGAGACCAGGTGCCAGCGCAGGTATTGCTTCTGGTCGGCGAGCGGCTCGGTGCCCAGCATGGTGCTGGCTTCTTTCAAAAATTCGGGCTGACCAACGATGACATTCTGGGCCGTGCCCAGGCCGCTGGCCTGCAAAACCAGGGGTAGGGCCAGGTTGGGAAACTGGGTGTTGGCCTCGGCTAGGGTCAGCTTGTTGTAGTTGGCCAGGCGGTCGCGGCGGGCCACGCGGGTGCGGCTGGCTTTGGCCAGGCGGGTTTCGAGGCGCGTGACGGCGGCGGCATTCTTCTCGGCCGTGGCCTGGTCGTCGCCCAGCAGCTTGAACACGTTGACCTGATACGTCTGGTAAGCGGCGCGAATGGCCTTCGACTTGACGTCGTCGTTGAGGTAATAATCGCGGTCGGGCAAACTCAGGCCGCCCTGGCTGAACTGCACGGCGTATTCGTCGCTCTTTTTGGAGTCGGGGTTCACCCCGAAGTTGTACCAGCCCGTGGCAAACGACTTGGGGTCGGCCAGGTGGCGCTGCAGGGCCGGCAAGTCCTGGATGGCGCTGATGCGGGCCAGGTGCGGCTGCAAGTACTTCAGGCCGGCTTGCTCAATGGCCGCTGAGTCCATCGCGGCGGCGTAGAAGTCGCCCACTTTCTGCTCGTTCGAGCCGGGTTTGGCCGTGCGGGCCTGCCCGGCCACTTTTTCCAGAATGCGCCGCTCGATGGCCTGGTTGCGGTCGGCAAGCTCGTTGAAGGCCCCGTAGCGCGACTCCGCGGCCGGAATCGGCGTGTTCTTGAGCCAAGTACCCGAGGCGAACTGAAAGAAGTTGTCGCAAGGCGCAACGGACTTGTCCAGGTTAGCCAGCGAGATGCCCCGGCCGGTCAGGGCCACGGCCGCCGTGCCGGTGCTCACCGACTTAGTGGCCTGACCCGCGGCGGGCTTGGTTTTGGTTTTCACTTTGACCGGCTGCTGGGCGAAGGCACTGCCGGCGCTCAGGCCGAGCACGGCCGCCGCCAGCGCCAGGCGCGTGGGGTAGCGAAGTTGAAACATTAATTTGAAAAGAAAATGTGGGAATCAGACGCGAAAGATAAGCCGCATTACTGATTTGTTAATCATCAGTTCAGGTGTGCCGCTGAGATGCCGGCGCGCCGTAGCGCGGACTTGGTAGTCCGCGGATGAACGCTCTAAGAAGCTGTATGAGTTAACCGAAAGTCCTTCTGAGACGGTCATGCTGAGCAAAGCGAAGCATCTCGCTCGGGCAGTAATTCATTCAATCGTTGTTTTCCATAGATTACTACCCCACGCGAGATGCTTCGCTTCGCTCAGCATGACCGTCTCAGAAGGACTTTCGGTTAACTCATACAGCCTCTAAGCGGCGCCCGCGTGACTCACTCGCGGACTACCAAGTCCGCGCTACTGCGCGCGCCGTAACTTGCGGCGTGCCGCTCTACTCTCGCCGCCCTACCCCCCGCCCCACCGGCGAACCTGCCGAAACTGCTGCTCCGCTGGCCCTGAGCACCTTGCTTACGCAGGTGCGCGCCGCCCTGCACCACCGCTTTCCCGATGCCTACTGGGTTGTGGCCGAAGTCGCCGACCTGACCCGGCCGCGCTTCGTGGGCGGCCACTGCTACCTGACGCTCACCGACCCCGCGCCCGACGGCCTGGGCGTGCAGGCGCAGGCCCGCGCCACGCTCTGGAGCCAGCGCTACCAGCAGGTGGTGCCGGCCTTCGAGCAGCACACCGGCCAGCCGCTGCGGCCGGGCCTGAAGCTGCTGCTGCGGGTGCAGGTGCGCTTCCACGAGCAGTATGGCCTGAGCCTGGATGTGCTGGCCCTCGACCCGAGCTATACGGTGGGCGAGCTGGCCCGGCAGCGGCTGCTGACCCTGAAAAAGCTGGACGAGAAGGGCTTGCTCGAACGCCAGAAAACGCTTTTCCTACCCCTGGCTCCGCAGCATATTGCCGTCATCTCCTCGCCCACGGCGGCCGGCTTCCAGGACTTCGTGCAGCAATTGCAGGAGGCGCCGTATGACTTTGCGCTGACCTTGTTTCCGGCCAGTATGCAGGGCGACGAGGCGCCGGCCAGCGTGCGCGCGGCGCTGGATGCGGTGCGGGCCCGGCGCGGGCAGTTTCAGGCCGTCGTCATTATTCGGGGCGGCGGCTCGAAGACGGATTTGCTGGCCTTTGATGATTACGGCTTGGCGGCGGCCATCGGCGCGTTTCCGCTGCCCGTGCTCACCGGCATCGGCCACGAGCGCGACGAGGCCGTGGCCGACCTCACCGCCCACCGCGCCCTGAAAACGCCCACCGCCGTGGCCGCCTTTCTGGTTGAGCGGCTGGCCCGGCTCGAAGCCGCCTTCCTAAGCTACGCCGAGCGCATCACCGACGTGGCCCGCCAGCACCTCGCGCGCCAGCACGCCCGCCTCGACCAGGCCACGGCCCGCGCCCGCTACGCCGGCCAGCGCCAGCTCAACGGCGCCCGCGCCACGCTCCACGAGCGCGCCCGGCAGGCCACCCAGGGCCCGCGCCAGCAGCTTCGGGCGCTGGAGCAAGACCTGGGCCGCTTTCGCACGCTGCTGCCGCGCGCCGCCCGCCGCGCCCTGGCCCGCGAACAGCGCCAGCTGCGGCAGCGGGGCCGCGACCTGCTGCGCCGCTTCCTGCGCCACCACCAGCGCCGCCGCGAAAACCTGCTGCGCGCGCGCTACCAGCTGGAGCTGGCTACCCAAAAGCTACTGCACCGCCAGGAGCTGCGCCTGCTGCGCAGTGAGCGCAAATAGAACAACCAACTCCCCTCCTTTTTTAAGGAGGGGATGTTTCGGCGCAGCCGAAACTGGGGTGGTGCCCGTCGTTGAACGAGTCGGCCGAACGATGGCGCATTAGTATTTCCCTACCCCCCCATTTCCCTACACTCCCATTTTTGCAAAAGCCTTTTCAGCCCGCCGTTCCAGCCCATTGTTCAACGACGCGCACCACCCCAGCGGCTGCTTCACAGCCGCGTCCCCTCCTTAAAAAAGGAGGGGAGTTTTGACCGCCTTTCCTACCAACGCATAATATCCTAGTTTCCCTACCCCCATGACGTACCGCGAAGCCACCGACGAACTGGAAACCATCCTCCGGGCCCTCGAAACCGACCAGATTGACGTCGACGACCTCACGGCCCGCGTTGAGCGCTCGGCGGAGCTGATTCGGCTTTGCCGCCACAAGCTGCGCCACGCCGAAGCCTCGCTGGACAAAGTGTTTGACACGCTCGATGACGAGGACGCGGCCGACGATGAGCCGGATGCGGAAGAAGAGGCGGCGGAAGAGGAAGACGAGATGGACGAGCCGGAAGAAGACGAAGAGGACGACCATCTGCCCGGCGGGCCGGGGCGCTTTTTTTAGTCGGCTGCTGCCGAGCCCCGGCCAGCGGGCTGGCATTATTTAAAGCAGCGTTTGTAATTAAGGTGGGAAAACTGGCGATTTATTGCTTACTTGGCCCTGTTCTCTCCCCTTAATTTCGGCAGGTTATGAAACAGGTTTTAATCAGCCTCGGGCTGCTCCTGGCCCTGGCTGCACCGGCGGCCTGGGCCCAAACGCCCAAAACCAGCGGGCCACCGGCCCTCATCGACCGGGAACTGCTCTTCGGCGACCCCGAGATTTCCGGGGCGCAGCTCTCGCCCGATGGGAAGTTTCTCTCCTTCATCAAGCCCCTGAATGGCACCCGCAACATCTGGGTGAAGGGCCTGAATGAGCCGTTTGACCAGGCCCGGCCCCTGACCAACGACCAGGCCCGGCCGGTGCGGAGCTATTTCTGGAGCCGCGACGGCAAGTACCTGCTCTACAGCCAGGACAAGGGCGGCGACGAGAACTTCAACCTCTACGCCGTCAGCCCGGCCGAGGCGCCCGCCGCCGGCCAGCCCGTGCCCGCCGCCCGCGACCTGACCGGCTTGAAGGGCGTGCGGGTACAGATTATTCACGCGCCGCTCACCGACCCCAACTCGCTCTATATCGGCCTCAACGACCGCGACAAGGCCTGGCACGACCTCTACAAGCTCGACCTGAGTTCGGGCCGGAAAACGCTGGTCCGCCAAAACACCGACCGCCTTGACGCCTGGGTGTTTGATTGGAACGACCAATTGCGGCTGGCGGCGCGCTCGAACCTCGACGGCAGCACCGAGTGGCTGCGCGTGGAGGGCGAGAAGATGACGCCGTTCTATAAAACGTCGATTGACGAGCAGAGCGAGGTGGAAAGCTTCGCCGCCGACAACCGCCGCGTGTACTTGTCCACGAACAAAGGCGCCGCCCGCAACCTAACCGAAATCGTGCTGCTCGACCCCGTCACGGGTCAGGAAACGACCTACCAGACCGACCCGCTCCGGCGCGTGGACGTGGGCAGCTTGCGCATGTCGGAGAAAACGCACGAGCCGCTGTTCGTGAGCTTCGAGGACGACCGGCTGCGGCGCGTGTGGAAGGATGCGGCCTTTGCCAAGGACTTTCAGACCGCCAGCCTGCAACTCAAGGGGCTCGACGTGCACCCGGTATCAAACACGACCGACGAGCGGCTGTGGCTGCTCTCGGCCAGCTCGGCGACGCAGCCGGCGGTGGCTTATCTGTTTGACCGCCAGACCAAGCAGCTCAGCAAGCAGTACGAAACCCGGCCCAAGCTCCGGGCCGCCGACCTGGCCGACATGAAGGTGGTGCGCTACAAGTCGGCGGACGGGCTGGAGATTCCGGCTTACCTGACTTTGCCCAAGGGGGTAGGGAGCAAGAACCTGCCCACCATCATCCTGCCCCACGGCGGCCCCTGGGCCCGCGACACCTACGGCTTCAATGCCATGCACCAGTTTCTGGCCAACCGCGGCTACGCCGTGCTCTCGCCCAACTTCCGGGCCAGCACCGGCTACGGCAAGCAGTTTATGGAGGCCGGCAACAACGAGTGGGGCCAGAAAATGCAGGATGACCTGACGTATGGCGTAAAATACCTGGTGGCCCAGGGCCTGGCCGACCCCAAGCGCACGGGCATCATGGGCGGCTCCTACGGCGGCTACGCCACGCTGGCGGGCGTCGCGTTCACGCCCGACTTATACGCGGCGGGCGTGGCCATCGTGGCGCCCTCGAAGCTGCAAACGCTGCTGGCCGCCATTCCGCCCTACTGGGAGGCCGCCCGCCAGCAGATGTACCGCCGCATGGGCGACCCCACCACGCCCGCCGGCAAGGCCCAGATGGACCGGCAGTCGCCGCTCAACTCGGCCGCCAAGATTAAAACGCCGCTCCTGGTGGTGCAGGGCGCCAACGACCCGCGCGTCAACAAGGCCGAGGCCGACCAGCTGGTGGTAGCCCTGCGCGAGCGCAACTACCCGGTGCAGTATCTGCTGGCCCCCGACGAAGGCCACGGCTTCGCCCGCCCCGTGAACAACCTGGCCATGCTGGCGGCGGCCGAGAAGTTCCTGGCCCAGCACCTGCACGGCCGCTACCAAACCACGATGAGCCCGGCCGTGGCTCAGCGCCTGCAAGAAATCACGGTAGACCCCAAAACGGTGGTGCTGGCCAGCAAGGCCGAGGCCAGATAAATTTAGCTTATTTCGATATAAAAAAGGCCTCATTGTGTTTTTGAGGCTTTTTTTGTGCACTCTGTGCAAACGGCATCTATTTTAGATGCATGAAAACAACAATGCAATGGGGCCGCTGGCTAGTAGGTTTGCTGTGGCTAAGTTTCGGGGTTCAGCCAGTGGCGGCCCAGGTTTATTATGTTGATATCAATGGCCAAACGCTGAGCCTGCCCGAGCGCACGTTCAGCGTCGAGCAGGTGCTGGATGGCCGCCAGGACCGGGCCGGCATCGGCCGGGTGCATCGGGGTTTGGCCAACATCCCGCAACAAGCCGACTTGCAGCCCAGTGTGGCGGCGGCGCTCACGCAGTTTGTGCAAGCCCAATTGCCACCGCGCCCGACCGACCACCCTGTGGTGCTGGTGGTGCGGGGGCTACGGCTCGGTGAGAGAATCACTACTTTCTCGGAGCACGCGCAGGTCGAGTTGGTGGTAGACGTGTACGCCCACCTTGCCGATGGCTTTCACTACGTTTTAAGTGCGGCTGAGCTGGTTGAGAGCAAGGGCATAGAAACCACGGCGCACCACCCCGTTAATCTGAGTTTAGCCTTGCAGCGCTGCCTGATGCAGTGTCAAGCTGTCGCTTGGGATAAGCTGCCCGCCCAGCCGGCCCGAACATTGGCCGAGCTTCAGCAGCTCGCTCACCCCATGCCCCCCGCGCTGACTTATGCTATTCTCACCGATTCGGTCCGGCCCAGGGGCTACTACCCCACGTTTCTGGCATTTCGCAACAACCAGCCGGTGACGGCACCGGACCTGCACTTAGAGGCTACCCCGCGCACGGCTAAGGGCTGGGAAGGCAGTACGGAAGTAGTAGCCTACTTGCTGCCGGCCTCTGGAGCAGCCAAGGAGCCGCTGGGCAAGGTCTGGGGTTTTTCCGACGGCCAGCAACTCTACGTGCGGCACAACCGGCACTACCTACCCCTGACGCGCGTGGGCAACGCCTTCCGGTTCGTGGGCTTTAGCGACGCCGACCCTGGAGCGGTGAGCACGGCGGGCTTCTTGGGTGGCGCGCTGGGCGGTGCCATTGCCGCGTCGGCCACCGCCGGCCGACCTATTGAGCTGACGCTGAACATGACAACCGGCTCGATATCGCCATTTGCCGACGCTGGCCAGAGCCGCCCGCGCCGCGATACGGTAACTCTCTACGTGTACCGCCCCCGCGGCGAAACCACTGAGCCCGTCCGGCTACTACTCGATGGGCAGTTTGTGGGCGAGCTAGCTAGCAACAGCTTTCTGGCCCTGCCCTGGACCGACCAGGAGCACGAGCCCCACCTACGCCTAGAGGGAACCACCGACGCTGACCTAGCCTTCATTCCCGGCTCGACCCCGGCAGTTTACATTAAAGTAATAACTCAACCCGGCTTGGAGGCTGACCGCGAAACCCTGGAGCGGGTACCCCTAAAAGAAGGCGCGTTTGACGTACGCGCCATTAAGCTGCGCCAGCAGCAGGAAGAAAAAAGACGCAACCGGGGCAAGTCCTGACTAAATTTATGGAGACGCTAAGCTTTTCATTGGCCAGCCTAGTGCTTTGTTCTATCCAATTGCACTCCTACTAAACCATCGGCTAATTACTATAAGTGCGTGCCTGGCGTCGCCCCAACGGCCCACCCTGCGCCGCCTCGACCGGCTAACTGGTGAGGCCCTGCTACGCTGGTTGATACGGTAGTCGCGGCTCTTACCCCAGCTCCGTGCTCGGGTCCCAGAACAGCTTATTGAACTCCACCACCTGGTCGTTTTCCACGCGCACGCCTTCGGCCTCGAGGGCTTCCTGCATAGCGGTGGGGGTAGGGAAATGCCGGCGCCCGGTGAGGTGACCCAGGCGGTTGACGACGCGGTGGGCGGGCACGAAGGCTTCGCGGCGCAGGGTGGCCGCGTCGAGGTTGGCGGCCATCAGGGCGTAGCCCACAGCGCGGGAGCTGTGCCGGGCGCCGAGGTAGTGAGCGATGGCGCCGTAGGTGGTGACCCGGCTCGGCGGCACGAGGCGCGTTACTTCGTGCACATCCTGGAAAAAATTGCGCTCCGGCATAGGAGTCGGGTTTAGTTAACGCCAAACAGCGCGGCAAACTTACGGGGCAGCAGTCGGCGCCACCGCCGTCGGCGCGGGGCGGCGCAGCACGGCCAGTTGCCCGTTTAAGGTTACTTCCTCCGCCGTTTTGGTTTCGACCGGGCATTTGTCGCTGATGCCCAGTCCCCGCAGGGCGGCCTCGTAGTGAGCCAGCAGCACCGGCTCGCCGGCCAGCACAATGCGGGCCGGCAGCCGTAGCAGCAACTCTTGCAGCTCGCTGCCAATGAGCAGGCCACTAAGGTAAAAGTAGTTTTCAGCTTTGGTAGCGCGCCCGAACAGGTCGTTGGTGCGCACCAGAAAAGCGTTGTGCAGCAGATTTTCGCGCCGGCTGGCTTGCACGCCCTCTTCAAACCAGTGCCGGTTGGCGCCCCCATCCAGCCTACCCCCCTCTTCCACGGAAGCGGCCAGAATGCTCTTGTTGGAAAGCAGCCCGAAAAGCTCGCCGGTCATATACGTTTTCAGAGCCACGGCCTGGCCGCCAATTACTTGCACGTGCTTGGCGTGGGTGCCGGGGTGCAGAAACAGCTGCTCCTCAGCCGTATTTTCAAAGCCGCAGCCCACGAGCTGCACTTCCTCGCCGCGCATCACGTCGTCTTCGCTTTTCACACCCGAAATCAGCAGCGTTTCATGGTCAAAATCAGGCGTGGGCTCAAACTTTTTCACTTCCAAATCCGCGCCGTCAGCCGCGAAGGGCAGCGGCTTGTAGGGCAGCTCGACCATGCCGATAGTGGACGAGGCCATGCCCGAAACCACGACGGGTAGGCCCGCCAGCGACGTTTTCACCGTGGCTTCCAGCTTCGCCAGGTGCTCCTGAATCACGGTCTGGTAAAAGGCGGCGCGCTGCTCCGGCGGCTGGCCAGCCTGCCGCCAGCGCTCGGCCGTGGCCGCATTACCCTGCTTGGAGCTTTCCTCAGCCAGAATTTTCAGGCCTTCGCGCTCGACCAGCCGCAGGCGGAAGGCCGACGTGCCCCAGTCGCAGCTGAGGAAGGTGGTTTCGGAATTCATTTCTCTAAATTATGAATAATTAATTGCTGATTATGAACAATTAACAGCCCGTCATGCTGAGCTTGCGAAGCATCTCGCCGGGGAAAGTAATCAAGCTGAATCAACGATTGAGTTACTGCCGCACGCGAGATGCTTCGCAAGCTCAGCATGACGGGCTGTTAGCTTAGTTACTTCCCCTAGCGAGATACTCCAGTTACGCTCAGCATGACGGGCTGTTAATTATTCATTCGTCATTATCTCCTACCACTCGGCCACGCTGCCATCGGTGTGGCGCCACACGGGATTGTGCCAGTTGTGGCCGATGGCGGCGCGGGTGATGACATATTCCTCATTTATCTCGATGCCCAGGCCGGGCCCGTTGGGGATTTTGCAGTAGCCGGCCTCGTAGTCAAACACTGTCTTATCGACCACGTAATCAAGCAGGTCATTCTCCTTATTGTAGTGAATACCCAGGCTCTGCTCCTGAATAAAGGCGTTGTGGCAGGTGGCATCGACTTGCAGGCAGGCGGCCAGCGCGATGGGGCCCAGCGGGCAGTGCGGCGCGGCCGCCACGTCGAAAGCCTCAGCCATCGAGATAATTTTCTTGCACTCGGTGATGCCGCCGGCGTGCGAGAGGTCGGGCTGAATGATATCGGCGTAGCCGTCGATGAGCAGCTGCTTGAAGTCCCAGCGCGAAAACATGCGCTCGCCGGTGGCAATGGGAATGGAGCAGTGATTGGCGATTTCGCGCAGCGCCTCGTTGTTCTGGGGCAGCACCGGCTCCTCGATAAACATGGGGCGGTAGGCTTCCAGCTCCTTGGCTAATACCTTGGCCATTGGCTTATGCACGCGGCCGTGGAAATCGATGCCGATGCCCAGGCCCAGGCCGCCGGCCTCGCGCACGGCCGCCACGCGAGCCAGCACCTGGTCCACCTTCACATAAGAATCGACGTAGGCCAGTTCGTCGGTGGCATTCATCTTGATGGCCGTGAAGCCTTTGGCGACCATGTCGGCCGCGGCGGCGCCCACGTGCTCGGGCCGGTCGCCGCCAATCCAGGAGTACACCCGCATCGTCTCGCGGGCCCGGCCGCCGAGCAGCTGGTGCACGGGCGCATCATGAAACTTGCCCTTGATGTCCCACAGCGCCTGGTCGATGCCGGCGATGGCTGACATCAGAATCGGGCCGCCGCGGTAGAAGCCACCGCGGTACATCACCTGCCAGTGGTCTTCGATGTTGAGCGGGTCCTTGCCGATGAGGTTTTCCATCAGCTCGGTCACGGC
This sequence comes from uncultured Hymenobacter sp., assembly GCF_964243305.1. Lineage (GTDB taxonomy): Bacteria > Bacteroidota > Bacteroidia > Cytophagales > Hymenobacteraceae > Hymenobacter. The sequence continues at coordinate 176,951 of NZ_CAXTEF010000005.1, read as the reverse complement.
CGTGGCCACGGTGGCGGCCTTGCCCTCAATGACGGGCTCGCCCCAGCCCACAAAGCCGGCGTCGGTTTCAATTTTGAGGAACAGCCAGCGCGGCGGCACCTGATACAGGGTGAAGCGGGTGATTTTCATGGTTGGCGGGCTTGGTTGTGGATACTGAGTGATAGAAGAACGTCATGCAGAGCGCAACGGAGTGGAGCGAAGCATCTCGCGGGGGGTAGTAATCAGTGGTAAACAACGATTAGATTACTGCTGCCCGCGAGATGCTTCGCTCCACTCCGTTGCGCTCTGCATAACGTTCCAGTTAATTTAAAATACCTAAAGGCGCCACCTCCCTACCCCCTTCACCAGCTTCCTTTCGCGCCCAAGCCCAGCGTGAGCAGCTCGGCGAGAGAAGGCGCACCTTTATTAGAAAAGCGGCTGATTATATACAAATCATTGGAGCCAAACTCGGCGTAGGCCGTCAGGCGTGGCGGGTGCCGGTCCGGCCCGGCCCGTCGGCCGGCGTAGCTCAGGCGCGGCGTCAGAAACAGGCCGGTGCGCACCTTGGTCGAAAACCAGTAGTAGCCTTTCTGGTAGTTGGCCGGGTCGCGGCTGTCGCGCAGGGTAGCGCCGGCCGTGTAGCTGATGCAGGCCCCTACCCCCCCCTCGGCGCGCCAACGCCCGCCCAGCGAAGGCCGCACGGGCAGATACGTGGTTTTAAACGTGAAGACCGTAAGCGGCTGCCCGCCGAAGCGCGCTGGCACCCACCCGACGAGCAGCTCCGGCTCCAGCCTCTGATTGGCCAGCCGACCGCCGCCGCCCACGGCTACCATGCCCGCGCCCCCACCGATTTGCAGGCTCAGGAAAAACGGCGCCGCGCCGGCCGCGCCGAGGTCGTGCTGCGCGGCAGCCGGGCCGCCGAGCGTTAGCCCCGCCAGCAGCACGAGCCTACTTGACAGCCACGGCGCCGGTAGCGGAAAAAGCATGGGGTAGGGAAATGAAAACAGGTGGCTGCTTCCGGCCTAACGGAAGAACGCCACCGGAGTTTAACCGCCCGCGCGCCGCCAGCCGGGAGCAGGTCTGCCTACGAGGCGGGGGTAGAGGCCACGGCCTGCACAAACTGCCGGGCCTTGTCGGTGAGCTGCGCCAGGTACTCAGCGGTCACTTCCTGCTTGGTATCGACCAGGGCGCTGCCCAGCCCGAAGGCTACGGCGCCGGCCCGCTGAAATTCCTGAATATTCTCCAGCGAGACGCCGCCGGTGGGCATGAGCGGAATGAAGGGCAGCGGCCCGGCAATATCCTTGAAATACGTGGCCCCGACCGAGGCTGGAAACACCTTGATGATGTCGCCGCCGGCTTCGTAAGCAGCCAGGATTTCGGTGGCCGTGAACGCGCCGGGGATGCTGACGGCGCCGTAGCGCTTGGTCATTCGGATGGTTTTCTTATTGAGCGTGGGCGAAATGATGTACTGCGCGCCGGCCAGCAGCGCGGCGCGGGCCGTTTCGGGGTCGAGCACGGTGCCGGCACCCACCAGCATTCTGCCGCGCATGGCGCCCGCAACTTCCTCAATCGAGGCCAGCGCCCCCGGCGAGTTGAGCGTGATTTCTATCGTGCGCACGCCGCCCGCGTGCAGGGCTTCGGCAATCGGGAGCAGGCTTTTGGGGTCGGCACCGCGCACGATGGCCACGACCTTGTGTTCGAGAATATGGGCGAGGGGCGTCATGGCGGTTGGTGGAGCGGCTAAATTATTTTCTGCTTTCCGACAACGTAGAACCCGGAATGGAAGTTAGCCTAAGCTCCAGCCGACTTCCCGGAACCGCATCAGCGCTATGGCCTTACTCGTTCTTGTCCGGCACGGCGAATCGACCGCAAATCTGGCGAATGTGTTCACGGGCTGGCTCGACGTGGCCCTGAGCCCAACTGGCGAGCTGGAGGCCAGCGCCGTGGCCGAAAAGCTGCGCGGCTTCCGCTTCGACGCGGCCTACTGCTCTACCCTGGTGCGGGCCCGGCGCACGCTGGAAATTATTCTGGCCGCGCTGGGGCAGGCCGACATTCTGGTGCAGCCGGCCGAGGCCTTCAGGGAGCGCATGTACGGCGACTTGCAGGGCCTCAACAAGGCCGAAACCATCCTGAAATACAGCCAGGACCAGGTTGATATCTGGCGCCGCAGCTATGACGTGGCCCCGCCCGGCGGCGAAAGCCTGCACCAAACCCAGGACCGGGCCGTGCCCTACTACCAAACCGAGCTGGCCCCCCGGCTGCGCGCCGGCCAGAACGTGCTGGTCGTGGCCCACGGCAACACGCTGCGCGCCCTGCGCATGTCGCTCGAAGGCCTCACGCCCGCGCAGGTCGAGACGCTGGAAATCATTACCGGGGGCATTCACGTCTACGAGTTCGATGGGCAGCTCGCCATTCTGCAATCCTACAACCGCTGACGCGCAACCGGCGCGCCAACCCGCTGCGCCCGGCGCCGGTTAGCTGCCGCCGGGCCGCGTCCTTGCCCATTTCCCTACCCCCTACTTTTCATCTTAATGGCCGCTCAGTTCTTATTTGCTACGGGCATCGAAAACAGCAACCCGACCGTCAACAATGGCTTGCGTCAGGATGAGCTGGAAAAATGCGGCCACTATCAGTATTGGCGTAAAGATTTTGACCTCGTGGAGGAACTGGGCATCAAGTTCCTGCGCTACGGGCCGCCCATTCACACCACATTTCTGGGGCCAGGGCGCTACGACTGGTCGTTCGCCGATGAGACGTTTCGGGACCTGCACCGGCGCAACATCGTGCCCATCGTCGATTTGTGCCACTTCGGCGTGCCCGACTGGCTGGGCAACTTTCAAAACCCAGATTTTCCGGCCTTGTTTGCCGGCTACGCCCGCGACTTTGCCCGGCGCTTTCCGTGGGTACAGCTTTACACGCCCATCAATGAGATGTACATCTGCGCCACGTTTTCGGCCCTGTATGGCTGGTGGAACGAGCAGCTGCGCTCCGACCAGGCGTTCGTGACGGCGCTCAAGCACATCGTCAAGGCCAACGTGCTGGCCATGCAGGCCATCCTGGACGTGCGCCGCAACGCGCTCTTTATTCAGAGCGAGTCGTCGGAATATTTTCACGCCGAAAGCCCCGCCGCCATCAAGCCCGCCGAGCTGCTGAACGCCAAGCGCTTTCTGTCGCTGGACCTGAATTACGGCCGCCGCGTCGATTCCGAGATGTACGAGTACCTGCTCGATAACGGCATGACCCGCGACGAGTACCACTTCTTTCTGGGCAACAGCCTCAAGCGGTTCTGCATCATGGGCACCGACTACTACCGCACCAATGAGCACCGCGTGACGGCCGCTGGCGACACGTTCCCGTCGGGCGAAATATTTGGCTATCATACCATTACCATGCAGTACCACAACCGCTACCAGCTGCCGGCCATGCACACCGAAACCAACCTCTGGCAGGGCCCCAACGGCGACGAGGCCGTGCTTTGGCTCCGGAAGGAGTGGGCCAACGTGCTGCGCGTGCGCAACGACGGTGTGCCTATCATCGGCTTCACCTGGTACTCGCTCATTGACCAGGTCGACTGGGACTCGGCGCTGCGTGAAAACAACGGCACCGTCAACCCGCTGGGCCTGTATGACTTGGACCGCAACATCCGCCCCGTCGGGGAAGCGTATAAGCAGCTTATTCGCGACTGGTGCGAGGTGCTGCCCGCTCAAAGCGTGTGCCTGCAAGTGCCCATCATCATGCCCCACGAGAGTGAATATAATCCAACTTGATACTAAGCCAACGAAAGAAAAAGGCGGTCATGCTCATTTAGCGTCCGCGCCGCGTCGCGCAGTCGAAGCACCTGGCGGGCAGCAGCAGTTAAGCTAACTGAACATCATATCGAGCTTGCGAGACATCTCGCTCGAGCAACTAATCCAACCGTAGGTTACCCTTGATTACTTGCCTGAGCGGGATGCTTCATCCCTGGCTTGATGCGCCACCTGTTCAGCATGACGTTCTTTAGCTCGACCAGCTTTTCGCCTACTACTATCACTCAACCTAACCCCTACCCCCCTTCCCATGCGATTTCAAGACAAAGTAGCCCTTATCACGGGCGGCTCCGGCGGCATCGGCCTGGCCACGGCCAAGCGCCTGGCCTCGGAAGGCGCCCGACTCGTACTCGTGGCCCGCAATGAGGAAAAGCTCAAGCACGCCGCTGAAGAAGTAACCGCCGTCGGTGCCCCCGACGTGCTGACTATCTCCTGCGACATCGGCGACGAGGCTCAGGTAGAAGCCGCCGTGCGTCAGGTACTCGACAAGTTTGGCCGCCTCGACGTGGTGGTGAACAACGCCGGGCTCATGGAGTTTAAGCCCCTGGAAGAGCTGACCGGCGCCGACTGGCTGCGCACGCTCCACGTCGATTTGCTGGGCGCCTTTTTCTTCACCAAGCAGGCGTTTCTGCATATGAAGCCAGGGGGCGCCATCGTGAACGTGGCCAGCATTCACGCCGTCGAAACCAGCCCCCTGGTGGCGCCCTACGCGGCGGCCAAGGCGGCCCTGCTCTCGCTCACGCGCTCCTCATCGCTGGAAGGCCGGGCCAAGGGCCTGCGCACCAACGTGGTGCTGCCCGGCGCCATCGACACGCCCATGCTCTGGGACAACCCCAACATCAAGTCCGGCGTCGAAGTCATCAACAAGGCCGACGTCGGCCGCCCCGAGGACGTGGCCGCCGCCATCGCCTACCTGGCCTCCGATGATGCCAAGTTCGTGCAGGGCACCGAGATGCGCGTCGACGGCGGCCGGCTGGACCAGCTGTAATGCTGAATCCCTACCCCCCTCTGCCCGCCTGAAGCGCGCTCAGCTGATGCCCGCATTAGCCGCACCAATCAGGCGGCTGGTGCGGGCACTTTCTATGAAATATAGTCGTAGATTGAGTCGTCAATCACTACTACCTAATTGCCTCATGCTCTTATCATTCCGGTTTTCGCCGCTGCTAGCCGTAGTGGGTCTTTGGCTGGCCTTGTTCGCCACCTCCTGCGGCAAAGACGAGCCCAGGCCAGCCGTGGTGCCCGGCGCCATTGAAGCCAGAGTTATTCCCGTTGGCAGCGTGCGCACCGTAACCCTGACAGGGGCAGGCGGGCGCACCTACCAGACGGTGACTGACGCGACAACTGGCGTGTTTTCCTTTACCGGTTTAGCTCCCGGCAGGTATATACTGTCCTTCGAGACTACCCTGGCCTACAAAGCTCCTGCACCGGTAGCCGTAGATGTAGCGGCGGCTGGAATAACAAAACTCACGTTGAAGCCGCTCATTCGTGACCGTACGATACGGGGCACCATGACCTGGACCGTCGGTGACACCAATTACTCAGCGAATAGCCTTGGAGGAACAATCACCGACGATTCCTTGGACTTGAGTGGTAAAGACTCTTCAGCGACAGAGAATTATGAGATTCTACTAATTATTCCGAAGGAAGAAAACCAGAGTGCTTTGTTTCGGGGAGTTGGCGCCTACCAACTCGGAACGGCGATGTTTCCAAAGGCTATCTATACCAACTATATTAATAATAATGAGACACTGCGAGCTTATCAATACCGCACCAGTTCGGCGATACCACAGCGTCTGGGCGTTATCACTATCACCAGCTTCGACTCCAAGGCTTTCACTATATCGGGCACCTTTGAGTTCACTGCCCTGGCTATATCTGACAGCCAGCTGTTTTCCACGCCACCCACTAGCAGCATCACCGTCACCAAAGGCACTTTCAACCTAACCTTCTAGCTGCCGGCTTCACCGAATCAGGTAGCCGCTGCCGCCTGCTGCGCCAAGTATTCCTCCCCATCGAGCACTGGCGCCATCTGCTTCGATTCTTCCTCGGTAAAAAGCCGGGAGCGAATCAAAAACCGCACGCCGAGCGGGATTTCCAGCGAGAAGCTGGCGCCCCGGCCCTTGGTGACATCGACAGTAAGCTGCGTGTGCTGCCAGTACTCAAACTGGCTGGCGCTCATGAAAAAGTCGCAGCCGTGAATCTGGCCCAGCCACACGTCGGCGCCGCCCACCCGGAATTCACCCTTGGCAAAGCACATCGGCGAGGAGCCGTCGCAGCAGCCGCCGCTCTGGTGGAACATAAGTGGGCCGTGCTCGTCGCGCAGCAGGTCGATGGTGGCTTCGGCGGCTTGGGTGACGAGCACGCGGGGGGTAGGCATAAGGCGAGGCGGTGAAGTACTAAAATAATAGAACGTCATGCTGAGCAAAGCGAAGCATCTCTATCGCGTAAGTAATTAAGGTTAAAAGAACGATTGAATTACTTACCCCACGCGAGATGCTTCGCTTTGCTCAGCATGACGTTCTTTTTTGCTCCTAGCTAACAACTAACACCTAAAAGAAGCCCAGCTTCTGCTGGCTATAGCTTATCAGCATGTTCTTGCTCTGGCGGTAGTGGTTGAGCATCATCTTGTGGTTTTCGCGGCCGAAGCCCGAGGCCTTGTAGCCGCCGAAGGGCGCGCCAGCCGGGTAGTCGTGGTAGCAGTTCACCCACACGCGGCCAGCCTGAATGGCGCGCGGCATCTGGTACAGCTCGTGAGCGTCGCGGCTCCAAAGGCCGGCGCCGAGGCCGTAGAGCGTGTCGTTGGCCAGGGCAATAGCCTCGTCGTTGTCCTTGAACGTGGTCACTGAGAGCACCGGGCCGAAGATTTCCTCCTGGAAAATCCGCATCTTGTTGTGGCCGCGGAAGATGGTCGGCTGGATGTAGTAGCCCTCCGCTAGCGCGCCGTCTTCTTGCGTGTAGGCCTCGCCGCCGATGAGCACCTCGGCGCCCTCGGCCTTGCCGATTTCAAGGTAGCTCAGGATTTTCTCGAACTGGTCGTTACTGGCCTGCGCGCCCATCATGGTTTCCGGGTCCATCGGGTTGCCCAGCTTGATAGCCTTCACCCGCTCAATCACGCGGGCGATAAAAGCATCATAAATGTCCTCGTGCACCAGCATCCGCGAGGGGCAGGTGCAGATTTCGCCCTGGTTGAGGCAGAACATCACCGCGCCCTCGATAGCCTTATCCAGAAAGTCGTCGTCGTGGTCCATCACGCTCTTGGTGAAGATGTTGGGCGACTTGCCGCCCAGCTCCATCGTGACGGGAATGATGTTCTCGGCCGCGTATTGCAGAATCAGGCGGCCGGTGGTTGTCTCACCCGTGAAGGCCACTTTCTGCACCCGCTTGTTCGAGGCCAGCGGCTTGCCCGCTTCTAGGCCGAAGCCGTTCACCACGTTGAGCACGCCGGGGGGTAGCACGTCCTGAAGCAGTTCCATGAGCACCATGATGGAGGCGGGCGTCTGCTCGGCGGGCTTCACCACCACGCAGTTGCCGGCGGCCAGGGCGGGTGCGATTTTCCAGGTCGCCATCAAAAGCGGGAAGTTCCAGGGAATAATCTGGCCGATGACGCCCAGCGGCTCCTGAATTAGCAGCGACAAGGTGTTCTCATTCAGCTCGGTAGCGGAGCCTTCTTCGGCCCGAATCACGCCCGCGAAGTAGCGGAAGTGGTCGATGGCCAGCGGCAGGTCGGCCGCCATCGTCTCGCGGATGGCCTTGCCGTTTTCGACCGTTTCCACGGCCGCCAGGTGGGCTAGGTTGGCTTCCATGATATCGGCAATCTTGAGCAGCAGGTTGCTGCGCATGGTCGGCGAGGACTTGCCGTAGGTTTTGAACGCCTCATGGGCGGCATCCAGGGCCAGCTCAATGTCCTCTTTGGTGGAGCGGGCGACTTTACAGAATGCCTTGCCATCAATGGGCGAAGGATTATCAAAATACTGGCCCTTCACCGGCGCGACCCACTGGCCGCCAATAAAGTTGTCGTAGTGCGACTTGAAGGCCGGCCGGGCCACGACGGTAGTGGTTTCTTCCAGGGTTTCCATAAGACTGAGTAGGGTTTTAAGGTGAGAATAGGTGGGTCAAATGTGAATTATATAGTTGGCAGCGCGGGTATGGAATCGTCGCAAAAAGCTCGGCAATCGTCGCAGATTTTGGTTGTAGCGACGCCTCCTTGCGTCTGGCTCGCAGTACGAGGGGCGCAATAATCTTATTGAGTCGATTACCCTACCCCCCCGCCACGCGAGCCAGACGCAAGGAGGCGTCGCTACGCGCTGTTCTGGCTGAAAATCTGTTTCTTCGCAGCCCGCTCCCTACCCCCTCCCACCCAGCCAAACCCGCCATGCCGACTCGCCCACTCCTGCCCGCGCCCGTGGCCCTGCGCCGCCCGGAGCAGCTCAGCACGCTGGTGGAAAATCGCACCGTGTACTCGCTCGATGCCTTCGAGCTGAACGTGTTCGAGACGCACGCGCCGGCCCACCGCGTACCGCTGAGTTTGGGCAGCCTGGTGCTGACGACCATGCTGCGCGGCAAAAAGGTGATGCACCTGGCCGGCCGCCCGGCTTTCGACTACCTGCCCGGCGAATCGGTGATAGTGGGCGAGGACCAGCTGATGGAAATTGACTTTCCCGACGCCACGGCCGAAGCACCCACGCAGTGCCTGGCCGTGGCCATCCCGGCCGAGACCATTCAGCGCACCGTCGATTTGCTTAATGAGCGCTACCCCCGCGCCGAGGCTCACGCGCCCTGGCACCTGCATGACGAAGCCGCCCACGCTCACCTCACCAACACTGCCGAGCTAACCGGCACGCTGGAGCGGCTCGTGCAGCTCTCGCGGGCCACCGACGCGGCCAAGGACGTGCTGGCCGGCATCACCTTGCAGGAGCTGCTGGTGCGCCTGATGCAGACCCAGGCCCGGCAGCTCATCTTCCGCGACTACGCCCGCCACCTCACCACCCACCGCTTTGCCCACGTCGTCGGCTACATCAAGCAGCACCTGGGCGAGCCGCTGAGCGTGGAAAAGCTCAGCGCCCTGGCCTGCATGAGCAAGGCCACCTTCTTCCGGGTGTTCAAGCGCGAGTTCGGCCTCACGCCCCTCGAATACATCATCCACGAGCGGCTGAGCGAGGCCAAGCGCCTGCTGCGCCAGCCGCTGGCCTCGGTGGCCGACGTCTGCTTTCGGGCCGGCTTCCACTCCCCGGCCTACTTTCAGGCGTTGTTTAAAAAATACGAGGGCGTCACGCCGGGCGCGTATAAGAAGCAGGTGCTGTAGCGCAGGCTTTGTAGTCCGCGAGTGAGCGCCGAACCGTGGACGCTGCGCGTCCGCGCGTTGAACAGCCCAAACGAAAAGGCAGGCAGCGCTACTGCCCCCCGCGCGGACTCGCAGAGCCCGCACTACTTTAATACACCACGCTGTACGGCGCGTCGGCCAGCGCTTTCACATCCTCGTGCAGCTCCACGCCCAGAATTTCGTGCACGTTGGCCCGAATGCAGTTGGCCATCTGGGTCAGGGGCAAATCGTTGCTGTCCTTGCCGAAAGGGTCCTCAATCTCGTCGCCTATCATCTCCACGCCCAGCAGGGCATAGGCGCCGAACATGGTGATGGGAATAGTCAAAAGCTCGTAGGTATCGAGCAGGTTGAAGGGCATACTCAGGATGAAGACCGTGATAAAGCCCTTGATGAAGTAGCTGTAGGAGAGCGGGATGGGCGTTTTCTGAATCCGCTCGCAGGCGCCGGCCACGTCGAGCAGGGCCTCGTGGTGGCGCTGGAGCGTGATGAGGTGCACGGGCAGAATCAGCTCCTGCGCCAGCAACCGCTCAAAAAACTCCTGGAGCCGGGCGGCCACATACGAGGGCCGGTGGTCGGACCGTCGCAACTCCTCCCTAAAGCCGGGCTCTACCTCGTTGAGATTGTGGAACTTAACATCCTGGCGCAGGTGCCCGTCAAGGGCCAGCGGGAAGTTGGCCAGCAGCCCGGCCAGGTAGGTGCGGTTGGCCCGGTCGGAGGGGGGTAGGCGGGCGTGCAGCACCACGGCCAGGTTGCGGCAGTTGTTGGTGAGCTGCCCCCACAGGCGGCGGCCCTCGTAGAACCGGTCGTAGGCCGTGTTGGTGCGGAAAGCCAGCAGCAAGCTCAGCAAAATGCCCAGGAAAGAGAAAAACTCCCTATCGACGGTAAACTCCAGCAGGTGGAAGTACACCGCGCCGGCCGTGACGGCCGCAGCGTAAAGCCCCACGAGCAGCACCCGGCGCAAAAGCAGGCGAATGATGTTGGATGAGTTGAGGTGGCGCAGGGCTTCCCACCAGTCGGTCGATTTGTAAACTATCATAGAAATAGAAGGGGCAAGGCAGCTCGGTCGCGCCGCCAAAAGTAACGCGCCGAGCTAACGGCACGGCTGCCCACTACGCCGAGCGTCTCGGCCACCCCGAAGCCGCCGGCCTGCTGCGCCAAACCTTGCAGGAAGAGCAACTGGCTGACACCCGCCTCAACGATTTGGCCGAAGACTGTATCAACCAGAAGGCTATGTAAAGAGTCGCCTTTTCGATTGCAATCACCGTACATTAGAAAAGCCCGCGCAACCCGCGGGCTTTTCTTCGTGTTAGTAGCTTTCCATCGGTGGCCTCTCGCCCCGATTGCCCTTGAATTATACGGCGCCATCACGGACGCTTTTAAAACGATGCCCGAAAATCTGATTCAGGAAACCGGGGAAATCGGGACCTTGCCGGTCGTCACGGAAACGACCGTAGCCGGGCCCGCCAGCCAGTTTTCACCACCCACGACCACGGCCCCGGCGGCCACCCCGTCCCCTACCCCCCCCCCGCCCCCGAAGGCCCGTGGCGGCGCCTGGCGCTGGTGGCTGCTGGCGCTGGCCGTAGTGGCGGCGCTGGTATTTGTCAAAATGAGATATTTCCCTACCCCCGCCGCTGGCGGCAAAGACGCTAAAGGCGGCCCCGGGGCGGCCGGTGGCAGTGGAGCCAATCAGAAGGGCGGGCCGGGCGCGGCCGGCGCGGGGGGGGGTAGGGGCGCGGGCGCCAAGACGCCCGTTTCCGCGTTTGTCGTAGCCACGACGAGCCTGGCCGACGAGGTGGCCGCCACCGGCTCGGTGCTGGCCGAAGAAGCCGTGACCATCCGCAGCGAGGTGCCGGGCAAAATCACCTCATTTACTATCCGGGAAGGCCAGGCCGTGCGCAAAGGTCAGCTCTTGTTCACCATCAATGCGGCCGACATTCAGGCTCAGCTCCAGAAGCTGGCCACGAACCAGAAGCTCTACGCTGACCAGGAGCGGCGGCAGCGCACGCTGCTGAACAAAGAGTTTATCAGCGCCCAGGAGTACGAGCAAAGCGCCGCCCAGCTGCAAGCCGCCCGCGCCGACCGCGCCGCCCTGCAAGCCACGCTGGCGAAAACCTACGTGCGGGCGCCGTTTGACGGTGTTTTGGGCCTGACGACTACCACCGTGGGCACCTACGTGAGCCCCGGCGACGAGATTACCACCTTGTCGCGGACGCGGCCGGTCAAGATTGCCTTCCAGGTGCCGGGCCGCTTCGCGGCGGTCGTGAAGCGCGGTGATGAGGTGAAAATCAAAGATGAGGGCAGCGGCAAAACGTACTCGGCGCGGGTCTACGCCCTCGACCCGCAGATTGACCCGGTGAGCCGGACGCTGCCCGTACGCGCCCGCTTCGCTAATACCAAGGATGAGCTGCGTCCCGGCGCCTTCGTGAAGGTGAGCTTGCAGCTCAGCGAAGCCAGCAATGCCATCCAGATTCCGACCGAGGCCATCACGCCCGAAGCGGCGGGCTACTCGGTCTTCTTGATTAAAAATGGCAAAGCCGTGAAGCAACCGGTGAAAATCGGCGTGCGGAGTGAGCGGCTGATTCAGATTACTAATGGGCTGGCCGTGGGCGACTCCGTGGCGCGAACCGGGATACTTCAGCTTAAGCCCGGCGACGCCGTGCGGGCCACGAAGTAGGTGATTAAAAGGCGGTCATGCAAAGCGCAGCGAAGCATCTCGCGTGCGTCGTTGGGATAGTAATCCAGATGCCTGAACAACGATTGAATTAGTGCCGCACGCGAGATGCTTCACTGCGCTCTGCATGACCGCCTTTTAAAATAATAACAATATTTATTTTTCAAATGAGTTTATCCTCAACCAGTATTAACCGCCCGGTCCTCGCCATTGTGATGAGCCTGCTCATCCTCATCTTCGGCGGCATCGGCTTCCGCAGCCTCGCCGTGCGCGAGTACCCCAGCGTCGACCCGCCGATTATCACCGTGGCGGCTAACTACGTGGGTGCCTCGGCAGACGTGATTCAGAGCCAGATAACCGAGCCGCTGGAGGAAAGCATCAACGGCATCGCGGGTATTAAAAACCTGACGAGCGTGAGCCGCGACGGGCGCAGCACCATCACGGTGGAGTTTGAGCTGGAAACCAACCTCGACAATGCCGCCAATGACGTGCGCGACAAGGTCAGCAGCGCCCAGGGCCGCCTGCCGCGCGATGTGGACCCGCCCATCGTGAGCAAGGCCAACGCCGACTCCCAGCCCATTGCCCTGACCTACCTCAGCTCCGACCGGCGCAACCTGCTGGAGCTGACCGACTACGCCAACAACGTGCTGCGCGAGCGCCTGCAAACCATCCCCGGCGTGTCGGAGGTGCGGGTCTGGGGCGAGCGCAAATACTCCATGCGCCTCTGGCTCGACCCCACCAAGCTCAGCGCCCTGGGCGTCTCGCCCACAGAGGTGCAGGCGGCCGTGGGCCGCGAAAACGTGGAGCTGCCCGGCGGCGCCGTGCAGGGCCAGAACACCCAGCTCACCCTGCGCACGATGGGCCGGCTGGCCTCGGTGCAGGAGTTTAACAACCTGATTATCCGGCAGGATGCTACCAGTCTGGTGCGGCTTTCAGACGTAGGCTACGCCGAGCTATACCCTGAGAATGACCAGACGCTGCTGCGCCGCAACGGCCAGCCGATGGTGGGCGTGGCCGTGGTGCCGCAGCCAGGCTCCAACCAGATTGAGATTGCCGAGGAGTTTAATAAACGCCTGAAAATTTACGAGAAAGATTTGCCTAAGGACCTCAAGCTCAGCTCCGGCTTTGATAACTCGGTCTTTATCCGGGCCTCGATTTCGGAGGTGCAGCACACGCTGGTGGAGGCGTTCGTACTCGTGGTTATCGTGATTTTCCTGTTCCTGCGCGACTGGCGCTCGACCCTGATTCCGGTGGTGGCCATTCCGGTTTCGCTCATCGGCATCTTCTTCGTGATGTACCTGCTTAACTTCACGATTAACGTGCTGACTTTGCTGGCCATCGTATTGGCTATCAGTCTGGTGGTGGATGATGCCATCGTGGTGCTGGAAAATATCTATTCGCGCATCGAGCAGGGCGAGTCGCCGCGCGAGGCGGCACTGCACGGCTCGGCCGAGATTCTGCTGGCGGTCGTGAGCACCACGGTGGTGCTGGCGGCGGTTTTCCTACCCGTCGTTTTTCTGACGGGCATCACCGGGCGCCTGTTCCGCGAGTTCGGGCTGGTGCTGGCGGGCTCGGTAATTATTTCGGCTTTCGTCTCGCTTACGCTCACGCCCATGATGTGCGCCTACCTGCTCAAGCGCAGCGACTCGCACAATTGGTTTTACCGCAAGACCGAGCCATTTTTTGAGGGCCTAACCAATGGCTACCAGAACAGCCTGCGCAGCTTTCTCGACAACCGCTGGGCGGCCTGGCTCCTGATTGCGACAACCGGAGCGGGCATCTACTTCTTTGCCAAAAACCTCTCTTCGGAGCTGGCGCCGGTCGAGGACCGCAACCGCCTCAGCATCTCGGCTACCGGGCCGGAGGGCGCTTCGTTTGAGTTCATGGACGCCTACATCAACGACGCCCTGAAAATGGTGCAGGACACGGTGGGCCAGAACCTCGACAACGTGCTGACCGTGACCTCGCCGGGCTTCGGCGGTGCCAGCAGTACCAATTCAGGCATCCTGCGGGTGCTGCTCATCGATGCCGAAAAGCGCGAAGGCGCCACCCAGCAGCAGCTATCCGACAAGCTCACTAATGGTATCAAGCGCCTGACGGCAGCCCGCGCCTCGGTCTCGCAGGACCAGAGCATTGGCTCCGGCGGGGGCGGGCTGCCGGTGCAGTTCGTGGTGCAAAACCAGGACTTTGAGAAGCTGCGCGCCGCCGTGCCCAAGTTTCTGGCCGCCGCCAAGGAAGACCCGACGTTTGCCTTCGTGGACGTCAACCTGAAGTTTAACAAGCCTGAGCTGCGCGTAGTCATCGACCGTGAAAAGGCGCAGAGCCTGGGCGTGAGCGTGCAGGACATCTCCCAAACGCTGCAAGCCGGCCTGAGCGGGCAGCGCTACGGCTACTTTATCCGCGAGGGTAAGCAGTACCAGATTATCGGGCAGGTGAGCCGCGAGGACCGCAGCGCCCCGCTCGACGTGCGGCAGCTCTCGGTGAAAAACCGGCAGGGCGAGCTGGTGCAGCTCGACAACGTGATTCGGCTCACCGAGAGCAGCACGCCACCTCAGCTTTTCCGCTTCAACCGCTACGACGCGGCCACGTTCTCGGCCTCGCTGGCGCCCGGCCGCACCCTCGGCGACGGCATCGCCGCAATGGAGGCGCTGGCCGGCAAGCAGTTGGACGAGAGCTTCAGCACGGCGCTGGCCGGCACCTCGCGCGACTTCGCCGAAAGCTCGTCGTCGCTGCTCTTCGCGTTTGGCCTGGCCCTGATTCTGATTTATCTGATTCTGGCCGCGCAGTTCGAGAGCTTCCGCGACCCAGCCATCATCATGATAACCGTGCCGCTCGCCTTGTCGGGCGCGCTCTTGAGCTTGTGGTATTTCAATCAGACGCTTAACATCTTCTCCCAAATCGGCATCATCATGCTGGTGGGCCTGGTGACGAAAAATGGTATTCTCATCGTCGAATTTGCCAACCAGCGCGTCGAAAACGAGAACGTGGACTACATAACCGGCCTGCTGGAAGGCGCCACGGCCCGCTTCCGCCCGATTCTGATGACCAGCTTCTGCGCCATTCTTGGCATTATGCCGATTGCCCTGGCCACCGGCGCGGGTGCGCTGTCGCGGCAGGCAATGGGCATCGGCGTGGTCGGCGGCCTGCTCATTGCCACCGGCCTGACCTTGTACGTAGTGCCGGTGATGTACTCCTACTTCGCTTCGGCTAAAAATCATAAGCCGAAGGTGGCCGAAAAGGCCGTTGCGGCGTAGGCGTAGCAGAACGACCAAGCTCCCCTCCTTTTTTAAGGAGGGGACGTTTCAGCGCAGCTGAAACTGGGGTGGTGCGCGTCGTTGAACAGCACCCGGATAACGAGCCTCCAGCCACTTCCCTACCCCCCTCTTTGCAGCCGAAGTCGTTCAACGACCTGCACCACCCCAGTTTCAGCTGCGCTGAAACATTCCCTCCTTAATAGAGGGGGGAGTTTTGACCGTCTCCTACCCATGAGATTTCTGCTGCCCCTTCTTTTCCTTTCCCTACCCCCCTGCCTGGCGCAGACGCCGGCTACAGCCCCGGCCCGGCCGCCGCAGCTGGAAAAGCCGGCCACGGTGGAGGCCGCCCCGCCGCTGACCTTGCAGGAGGCTACGCAGCTGGCCCTTAATCAGAATTTCGGCATCCGGCTGGCGCGGCAGGACGAGCAGCTGGCCACCAACAACTTCACCCGCGGCAATGCCGGGCAGCTGCCCTCGCTCACGGGCAACGCCACGCGCACCTTCAACCGCAACAACATCAACCAGCGCTTTGGCGACAGCGACCCGCGCGTGGTCAATGGCGGCACCTCCAACCTGCTTAACTCGAACGTAACGCTGGGCTGGACGATTTTCGACGGCTTCGCCATGTTCATCGCCTACGACCAGCTGCGCACGCTGCGCCAGCAGCAGCAAGCTATCAGCCGCGCCACCGTCGAGGAAACGGTGGAAGACGTGAGCAACGCCTACTTCGCGGTGGTGCGCGAGGCCGGCAAGATTCGCAGCCTGGAAGAAGCCCTCGCCATTGGTCAGGCCCGCGTCGATTTGACGCAGGCGCGGGTCGATGTGGGCGTGGCGGCCAAGGTGGAAGTGCTCACGGCCCGCGTTGACTACAACGCTGACCGCAGCCTGCTGCTCCAGCAGCAAGAGCTGCTGCGCACGGCCAAGATTCAGCTTAACGCGCTGCTGGGCCGCGCGCCGGGCACCGATTTCAGTCCGGCTGATTCCATCGTCGTGGCCCGCAATTTGGCCCGCGAGCCACTTCAGGCCCAGCTCACGGCCGCCAACCCACGGCTTCAGCAGGCGCGCCTGGGCGTGGCCGTCGCCACCTACGACCGCCGCCTGGCTCGTGCCAACCGCTATCCGAGTCTGGGCGTAGTGGCCGGCTACGGCCTGAACCGCAACATTAACAACGCCGCCTTTGCCGGCACGGCCCTCACCAACTCCAGCAACCGCACCCTGGGCCTCAACTATGGCCTGACGGCGAGCCTGCCGATTTTCGACGGCTTTAACCTGCGCCGGCTGGAGCAGAACGCCCGCGTGGCCGAGGAGTCCAGCCAGCTTCAGCTTCAGCAAACCACCTTGCAGCTCGATGCCGACCTGGAGCAGGCCTACCAGCGCTACCAGAACCGCCTGCGCCTCTTGGAATTAGAGGAAGACAATATCCGTCTGGCCCGCCAGAACGTGCAGATTGCCCTGGAGCGCTACCGCCTGGGCTTGCTCACGCCCCTGGCGCTGCACGAGGCCCAGCGCAGCCAGCTCGACGCCGCCGTGCGCCTGCTGGATATTCGCTACCAGGCTAAAGAAGCCGAAACGGCGTTGCGCCGCCTCAGCGGCTCGCTGGTGCAGGCGCAGTAGGCAGCGAGCAGTAAGTAGTTGGCGTTCAACCCCGGCAGGGTGGCGCGTCGTCAGAGTCCCTACCCCCTCTTTTGAGCCGAAGCCCCCGCGGGGCGACCCATTGCAGCCGCGCCGGTCGTGCGGACGGTTGGGTCGCCCCGCGGGGCTTTCTCTTTTTCCTACCCCCTATTTCTACCGATGGGTCGCCCCGCCGGGGCTGACCGCCAACTGCTCGCTGCCCGCTGCTAACCGCCTTATTGCGCACTGTCAATTAATGCGCAGCGCGCGCAGCCGGACCAGCGCGGCCTGGGTTTTCTGCCGCTTGTCGGCTTCTTTCTCTTCGGGGTCGGCGGGCGTTTTGGGGGTAGGGCCGAAGTAGGTCAGGATGTTCTGCTGTACGGCGGGCGTAGCGTCTTTGAAGTCGCGGCTGGCCAGCTCGCGCAGCCATTCGCCGTAGGTCTCGTCGGCCAGGGGGTACTCACCGGCTTTGGTGGGCTGGCCGGTATCGAAGTCGGTGTTAGGCAGGCTGGGGCGGCCGGCGGCCACGGCCTGCACCAAGGCGCCGTAGTCAGCCAGCACCTGCCGGAAGCTGGCCTTGAACATTTCCTGGGCGGCCGGGCTGGGGTTTTTGAACTTGAGCGGCTTGAGCGGTCCGACCTTGGGCAGCATCTGAAACAAGCCCGCCAGCAGCCGCGCGCTTGGGCCGGGGCGCTGGTAGCCGGCGCCGTAGCGGCGGGCATAGTCCTGGCGGCTTTCTCGAAACACGTAGTCGCGGCGGCGGGCGCGGGGGTTAGTTTTATAGATATCCTGGCGGTTCTGGCGCCACGCGGCCCGGCTCACCAGGGGCATGAGCTGCTGCACGGCAAAGCGGTAGGAGCTGATGCTCAGGTCGACGTTGAACGTGACCTGGCCCAGCGCCAGGCCGTAGGTTTTCAGAAATGACCGCTCCAGCGCCTCCTTGCTCACCTTGAAGCCGATGAAGTCGTGGTACTGCTCGGTGCGGTAGCGGCCGGCGGCCAGCTGCACCACGTCGAAGGCAAACTCGACCTGCTTGTGGCGGGCGGGTGCTTCCTCATACGTCACCTCGGGCCCAAACCTGGCTTTCAGCTCCGGAAACATGGCCGGCAGCACCTTATTAATGCCCTCGCGGTGCCCCTTGATGTCGGCCGAATAATGCGCCAGCGCGCCCAGCGCGAAGGCGTACTCGTTGCGGTCGCGCGCTTCCAGCAGCAGGTTGCCCACGAAGTCGCCGGAGCGCACATAATGCGTCAGGTTCGTAAACAGATGGGAGCCAAACGGATAGTAGCCCATGTCCTGAATAATGGCCCCGCCGTAGGCGTGCGCTTTGGCCTGCTTCCACTCCTCGGGCGTGGCGCCCGGAAAGCGGGCGCTCAGGGCCGGCACCAGCATCGGGCGCCAGCACGAGTCAATCTGGGCCTGGTGCGTGAGCACTGAGTAGGCCGCCGCCGGGCGCGTCAGCGCGGCCGTGAGCAGCAGCAAGAGTATAAGTCGGAACATAAACCGCAGCGGGGGGGTAGGGAAGCAGGACAGGAGCCAAGGTCGTCAAATGAAGGGCCGAAAAAGACCAGGCCAACCAAGCGCTTGGTTTATCCCGCTAAACCCGGTTGGCGGGCCCGGCCAGTCGCCGCGGAGCCGAGTGGTAAAAATCGGTCTCGCACCGGCGGCGGCCTATATTTGCCCGCTTCCCAGCCCGTTCCCGCAGCGGCAGCGGCGCGCCAAGACTCGTCCTGTTCCCTACCCCCCTCGGCTCCGCCAACCGCCGAACTATCCGGCCGGCCGGCTGCCTTATTCTTCCCGCATGATTCCTACCCCCGTGGCCGCGGCCCAGCCTGAGCCGCTGGTGCGCGGCATTCGCCGCTGGGACTTTGTGGCCCTCATCGTCAACATCACCATCGGCGCCGGCATCCTGGGCTTGCCGGCCAGGCTCTACGCCCTGGCCGGCCCGTTCAGCCTGCTGGCTTACGTGGTCAGCGCGGCCGTCGTCGCCGGTATAATTCTGTGCTTTGCCGAGGTGAGCAGCCGTTTCAGCGGCGCGGGCGGGCCGTATCTGTACGCGCGGGAAGCCTTTGGGCCGCTGGTGGGGTTTGAGGTGGGGTGGCTGCTGTGGATTTCGCGC
The DNA here is from genome assembly GCF_964243305.1 of uncultured Hymenobacter sp. Classification (GTDB taxonomy): domain Bacteria; phylum Bacteroidota; class Bacteroidia; order Cytophagales; family Hymenobacteraceae; genus Hymenobacter. Next base: position 158,191 of record NZ_CAXTEF010000005.1, on the reverse strand, counting down.
CTGGCCAGCTTCGCTGCCCTCTGCAACCTGTTTGTCGATTACGCCGCTTATTTCTGGCCGGCGACGGGCGCCGGCGCTGGCCGCGCGGCGCTCATGGCCGGGCTCATTGCCAGCCTCACTGCCCTCAACCTGGTGGGCGTGCGCACGGCATCACGGCTCAACAATGTGTTCACCATCAGCAAGCTGCTGGTGCTGGTGCTGTTCACGGGGGTAGGGATTTTCTTTGTGGACTGGCGGGCCTTCTCCTTCGCCGCGGCGCCGACTTACAGCCAGTTTTCCGGCGCCGTGCTGCTGCTCATCTTCACGTTTTCGGGCTTCGACGTGGCCGCTATTCCGGCCGGCGAGATTCAGAATCCGCAGCGCAACGTACCGTTCGCGCTCTTCACGGCCATTGCCGTCGTCGCCGTTTTATTCTTGCTGGTGCAAGTGGTGTGCATCGGCACGCTGCCCGATTTGGCTTCGTCGGAAAGGCCGCTGGCCAGCGCTACGCAACGGTTTCTGGGCGCGGGCGCGGCGGCGGCGGTAGCGGGCGCGGCCCTACTCATCATCCTCGGCACCCTCAACGCCCTGATGCTGGCCGGGCCGCGCCTGCTCTTCGCCCTGGCCGAGCAGGGCCAGATTCCGGCGGTTTTCGGCGCCACGCACCCGCGCTTCCGCACCCCGCACGTGGCCCTGCTCGGGTCGGCGGCGCTCAAGCTGGCGCTGGCCATTTCGGGCACGTTCATCTACGCCCTCACGCTGAGCACCATCATCCGGCTGCTGTACTTTGCCCTCACCTGCGCGGCGCTGCCGGTGCTGCGCCGCCGCGCGCCGGCCCGGCCGGCGCCGTTTCAGGTCTGGGGCGGCGGACTGGTGGCGGCCGTTTGCGTGGGCTTGTGCGGGTGGCTGCTCAGCAGCAGCGACGGCGCTGCGGCCCGCGATGTGGCTTTGGCCGCCGGGGCGGGGGTAGGGCTGTATTTTGTGTGGCGGCGGTAGGGTGCGGGGCTCGCCCCCGCCCAGCGTTTGCGCCGGCTAGTTGCTGACTAGCTGATTAATTACCTGCTCAACGGTTTCGTACCCACGCCGGGCGGGGGCAAGCCCCGTACCCTACCTTGTTCTCACTCCATGCCCCTCCCCTCTCCCATCACCGCTGTGCCCATCCGTACGCCGCAGCGCGTGGCCGAAATCTCCTGGTTTGATGACCTCTGCGGCGGCGACACCCAGTACTTGAGCGTGCTCGACGGCGCGTATCGCAGCTCCTGGGCCCACTGCCGCGATATCACCCTCAAAGCTGAACAGCTCGGCTACTCCAACATCCTGCTGCCCACCTCCTACACCGTGGGGCAGGATGTGCTGACGTTCGCCGCCGGCATCGCCCCGCAAACCTCGCGCATCAACCTGCTCACTGCTATCCGCACCGGCGAGATTCATCCGCCCATGCTGGCCCGCGCCCTGGCCTCGCTCGACCACATGCTGGCAGGGCGCCTGACCATCAACATCATCAATTCTGACCTGCCCGGCCTGCGCGAAGATGCCGGCCTGCGCTACCAGCGCTGCGCCGAAACTATCGAAATCCTGCGTCAGGCCTGGACTCAGGAGCGCATCGTGCACCGGGGCGAATTGTATCAGTTCGATATGCCGTCGGACCCGGCCAGGCCCTACCAGCAAAACGGCGGGCCGCTGCTCTATTTCGGCGGCACGTCGGAGGGCGCCCGCGCCGTGTGCGCGCAGTACTGCGACATGTTCCTGATGTGGCCCGAAACCGAAGAGATGCTCTCCGAAACCATGCGGGATATGAGCACCCGCGCCGCCCGGCACGGCCGCCAGATTGATTTCGGCCTGCGCATTCACGTGATAGTGCGCGAAACCGAAAGCGAAGCCCGCGCCTACGCCCGCAAGCTGATGTCCAAGTTCGACCCCGTGAAGGGCGCCGAAATCAAGAGCCGGGCCCAGGACTCGTGGTCCTTGGGCGTACACCGCCAAAATGAGCTACGCGAACACGCTGATAACGAAGGCTTCGTCGAGCCGCTGCTCTGGACCGACATCGGCAAGGCGCGCTCCGGGGCGGGCGGCGCCCTCGTCGGCACGCCCGACCAAATCGTGGACAAGCTCAGCCGCTATATGGATATGGGCTTCCGCGCCTTTATCTTCTCCGGCTATCCACTGCTCGAAGAGGCCGACTACTTTGCCCGCTACGTGCTGCCGCGCCTGCCCAACGTGTCGATGCCGCAGGTACAGGGCCGCCGCCCGGCCCAAACGCCCGTCACGCCGCTCACCACCGCGCCGCTGCGCTAGCCGAACGAGGTAGAGACGCGACCCTTCGCGTCTCCTCGCAGTACGAGGGGCGCAGTAATCTCAGGTCAGTTGATTGCCCTACCCCCCACCCCGCGAGCAGACGCGAAGTATCGCGTCTCTACATTTCCTACTTTCTCGCTCAGCCAGTTCCGCAAACAAACGCCCCGCTACGCCGTTTGTCAGGCTTCTCTTCGCCCTACCGTCGGCGGGCCCCGCTATGAAAAACGAAAAACTCCTGCTGGCCTTGCTGGCAGCCGTGCAGTTCACCAACATCCTGGATTTTGTCATTATGATGCCGCTGGGCCCGCAGCTGATGCCGGCGCTGGGTATTGGCCCGCAGCAGTTCGGGCTCGTGATTTCGGCCTACACGTTCAGCGCCGGCGTCACGGGCTTCGTGGGGGCGTTTTTCCTCGACCGCTTCAACCGCAAAACCGCCCTGCTGACCCTGTATCTGGGCTTTGGGCTCGGCACCGTGGCCTGCGCCCTGGCCCCCACCCACCACTGGCTGATTGCGGCGCGGGTGCTGACCGGCGCGTTCGGTGGGGTGTTGGGTTCCCTGGTCTTAGCCATCGTGGGCGATGCCGTGCCCGAGGCGCGGCGCGGGCAGGCCATTGGCGTGGTGATGGGCGCGTTTTCGGTGGCCTCGGTGCTGGGCGTGCCGTTTGGGCTGCTGCTGGCCAGCCGCTTTTCCTGGCACCTGCCCTTCGTGCTGCTAGGCGGGCTGAGCTTGGTTATCTGGGCGGTTATCTACTTCGTGATGCCCGACCTGCGCGGCCACCTCAGCGCCCGCCCCGAGTCGCTGAGCGAGCGGGCGGCGGCCGTGGCGGGCTTGTTCCGCAACCCCTCGGTGCGCGCGGCCCTCACGCTCACGGCCCTGCTCATGCTGGGGCAGTTCACAGTTATCTCGTTTCTGAGCCCTTCGCTGGTCGGCAACGTGGGCTTCGCCAACGAGCAGCTCAGCTACGTGTACCTGGTGGGCGGGGCGCTCACTTTCTTCACCTCGCCGCTGTTCGGACGCCTCTCCGACCGCCACGGCAAGGTGCTGGTTTTCACCCTGGCCACGCTGGCCACCATCCCCGTGCAGCTCATTATCACCCGGCTGGGGCCCACGCCGCTGCCGCTGGTGCTCCTGCTCACGGCCCTGCTCTTCGCCGTGATGGGGGGCCGCTTCGTGCCGGCTACAGCCCTGGCCACGGCGGTGGTTTCGCCCCGGCAGCGCGGCTCGTTTATGAGTTTGAACACGTCGGTGCAGCAGCTGGCGGCCGGCACGGCGGCCTACCTGGCCGGGCTGCTGGTGGTGCCGGCTCCCGGCGGCCGTCTCCTGCACTACGAGTGGGTGGGCTATGTGGCCGCCGCCGCCAACCTGCTGAGCCTGCTGGTAGTGCGCCGCATCCAGCCGGCCGCCGCGCCGCCAGGTGCCGCGGTCAGCGCGCCTGTGAGCCCGGCCGCCGCCGCTGCTGCCCCGGCAAGCCAGCCCATCGGTATCTCGCTAGAGGAGCAAGTGTTGGAGTAGCCGTCGGACCTGATTCCCTACCCCCTCCTAAACGCTGAACCCCATTCACAGAGCGCGGATGGGGTTCAGCGTTTAGGAGGGGGGTAGGGAATTACGTGAGCCCCTCAGCCATAGTGCGCATTTGAATCTCGATGATGCGCGAGTTAGCCGACTGCGTGCAGGCCAGCAGCACGGCGGCGGCCACGTCTTCCGGCTCCAGCATCCCGGATTCGGCCACGCTCTGCTCGGTGCGCCCCTTGCCCAGCCCGAACTCGGTTTTGACGCCGCCGGGGCAAATCACGCCCACCCGGATGCCCGCCGGCCGCAGCTCCTTATCGAGCGCCTGCGCGAAGCCCACCTGCGCAAACTTGGTGGCGCAGTACACGGCCTCGCCGGCAAAGCCATACACGCCCGCCATCGAGGAGAGCATCAGGATGGTGCCTGATTTTTGGGCGCTCATCAGGGGCACGGCGTGGCGGGTGAAGAGAAACGTGGAGCGCATGTTGGTGTCCATCAGCTCGTCGTACTCATCGGCGCTGGTGTCCGCCAGGTTTTTGTAATTGCCGGCGCCGGCGTTGTTGAGGAGAATGTCGAGCTGCCCGAACGAGCCCTGGGCGGCCTGCACGGCACGCTGGGCGGTGTCTTCCTGCCGGGCGTCGCCGGCTACCACGACCACCTCATTGCCTTGGGCGCGCAGCTCGGCGGCCAGCGCCTCCAGCCGCTCCTGCCGGCGGGCCGTGAGCACCAGCCGGGCGCCTTCGGCGGCCAGCGCGTGGGCGCAGGCCGCGCCAATGCCGGCGCTCGCGCCCGTGATTAGGGCGACTTTGCCCGTTAGTTTTCCAGCCATGATTTTGGTTTTTGGTTTTTAGGGGAGTGAGCGGCGGCTATCGTAGCCGCTTAGGCAGCTAATACCCCAAAACTGCCCCGCTCGTTTCGGACCCGGCTGCCCGCCGGTCCCTACCCCCCTTCAATGGGCCAACCCCGGCGGCTAAGCGCGGGCCTTTACTGGCGCCGATAACGGCTGAGCTTGGCGGATAAATTATAAACTCGACAATTAACCTTCTGACTGTGTTGGCGTTATAAATTCAGGCCCTGCGGGCTGGTCGGCCGCCGAAATTATTAAACTTCTCATCTCACCAAAACCAACCAGTGTATGAATCAGCTCCATGAACCTACACCCCGCCGGAGCTTTCTGGCCTCTTCCTGCAAAGGGACGCTCGCGCTCGGCGTCGGCCTGTCGACGGTGGCCTCGCTGCTGCAATCCTTTGCCTTCAAGCCCGAAGAAGAGTCCGCCCTGTGGCAGCAGAGCCCGACCGTGACGAGCGAGGCGCAGTTTCGGGCGGCCGTGGCCGGACCCGCGCAGATGTCGATGATGAGCAGCCAGCTGGCCGCCACCAAGGCGACCAACGAATATGCCAAGCAGTTTGCCACCTTCGAGCTGGCCGAAACCACGGCCATGATGAGTATTCTCAAAGACCTGGGCACCCCGCCGCCCCCGCCGGATGCCAAGGCGAAGGCCCTGATGGCGCAGCTGCAATCGGCTTCGGGCGCGGCGTTTGACCGGGCCTACATCGCGGCGCAAATCCAGAATCACCAGTTGCTGCGCACGCTCACCGACGGCTACCTGGCCAACCCGGCCCCGAGCAAAACCAACCTGATGGAGCTGCACGGGCGCCACATTGCCACCCTGGCCTCAACAACCATCAAAGAGCATCTGGCTATCACGCAGCGCATTTCCTCGGTGCTGGGCAGCTAGCCCGAAATGTGCCCGTCGTAGGCGGAAACAATTACCGTTAAGCAGAAACAGCTTGACATTATAAAAAGAGGCCGTATGCGGCCTCTTTTTATAATGTCAAGCTGTTTCTGCTTAACGACTAAGCTGATACTGCACAACAGGCAAATGAGACGTCTTTGGCATTGTTCATTTAGACCGCACCGCTGGTGTTGGTATTGAAGCTGCCAATTGCTGAACGATTGCCTACCTCTAGCGCCGAGCTACCCTTAAGCTGCGAAGCTGGTGCTCGTCTTGACAATAGAAGTGCTCATGAAGCCTTGCGTCGTATTTGACTTCGTGAGGCGGGCGACAATGACTTTGCGGAGCGTGAATTTCGAGAGTGGAGCCGAGTTCTTCATAGTTGATGTTGAATGAGTGGAATTGTTAAGAGGAAAAATGAGAGTGGTTTGTACTACAGTCGCTCAAATCTATTCGCTAGATTTTATTATTTCAAGGTAATTACACCAACGGGGCGTTTTGAAGGACCAACGCCCCCATTTAGAGATACAAGTTCCTAATGACAGCTGGCTTGAAGAGGCTGCCCCGATGCTGGCGACCCTGGCAGTCCAGCCAACCATTTTACTTTGCGGGATGCCAACAAGCCTCACTCCTTTGCGGATTCGTCTTATTCATTTTCTGACTTGGATTGGTTTTGCTGTCTATGAGCAGTCAGTGTTTCTATTGGTCGGCAACTCGAGCTTTCATTTCTGGCAGCTTTTGCTGCACTATTTGCTCAACGCAATTTTATTCTACCTTCACAGCTCCCTGCTGCTGCCGCGCTTCTACGCTCAGCGTCGCTATGGCCGTTACCTGCTGGGTATGTTCACTGCGCTAGCCGTCTACGCACTGCTACGCACCGAACTTTATCTTCACATCTTTCCGGATTTGGGAGAGCCAGCCATGCCGCTGAAAGATTCATATTATCACTTTGGAGTACTATCTCTCTACCGGGGGACCTTCTTTCTGCTGGTCAGCGCGGGCTACTGGTTTGCCAGCCACGCCCTGAACCTGGAGCGGCAGCAGCGCCGGCAGGAGCAGCAGCTGCTCACGGCCCAGAACAGCCTGATGGAGGCCGACCTAGCATTCTTGAAGAGCCAAATCAACCCCCATTTTCTCTTCAACTCGCTTAACTTTCTTTACGCTCAGGTCTACCCCCACTCGGCCGCGGCGGCCAAGGCTACGCTGCTGCTGTCGGACACCATGCGCTACGCCCTGCAGGAGAGCCGCGGCGGCAAGGTCATGCTCGAACACGAGGTGCAGCACCTGCGCAACTACATTGCCCTGCACCAGCTGCGCTTCAACAACCAATTGCAGGTGCGCTTTGAGATTGCGGGCAACGTGCACTTTCTGATGATTCTGCCGCTGGTGCTCATCACGTTCGTCGAAAACTGCTTCAAGCACGGCGAGCTAACCGACGCCGCCCACCCGGTCCTGATTCGCCTGGCCGTCGAGCACGGCCAGCTGCGGTTCCAGACTCACAACCGCAAGCGTCTCGGCCCGAAGGAAATCAGCACCAGCATCGGGCTGGCCAACACCGAGCGGCGCCTGGCCCTGGTTTACCCGGCGCGCTACCGCGTAAGCGTAGCCGACGAGCGCGACTCCTATACTGCCACGCTGCTCATCGACCTGTAGGCCATGCTCACTTGTTTCATCCTCGATGACGAACCCGCCGCCATCGAAATTCTGCGCACGTTCATTGCGATGGTGCCCTTCCTCACGCTGGCCGGGAGCGCAACTAATCCAGTTGAGGCGCTCGGGGCCGTAGAGCGCGCGCCGGTCGACTTGATTTTTCTCGATATCCACATGCCGCAGCTTTCGGGGCTGGCTTTCATGCGGCTGCTGCCGGCCTCCACCAGCGTGATTCTGACCACGGCCTATGCCGAGTTTGCGGTTCAGGGCTTTGAGTTGGAGGCCCTGGACTATCTGCTCAAGCCCATTGCCTTCGAGCGCTTCCTTAAAGCGGTGCAGAAAGTGCCCCGCGCGGGCGGCCCGGCCGGGCCGCCCGCGCGGGAGCTGGCCAGCGAAGCAGCCGACGACTACGTCTTCGTCAAGGCCGAAAGCAAGGGCCGGCTCATCCGGGTTGCCTTCAACGAGATTATCTACGTCGAGGGACTCAAAAACCGTATCACTATCGCGACTGTTGACGAGCAGATTGTGACCCTACTGAGCATGAAAGATTTGCTGGCGCGGCTGCCGTCCCGGCGCTTTGTGCGCGTGCACAAATCTTATTTCGTAGCCCTGGACAAGATTCGGGCGGTAGATGGCAGCCAGATTTTCTTCCAGCAGTCGAAGGCCTACGTACCGCTGGGCGAGGCGTACCGGACCGCCTTCTTTCAGGCCCTGCAGGGCAAGGTGATGGACGGCCGCAAGTAGCTAGCTTAGGCGGTGACACGCGGCTTTTGCCGGGCCAGGGCTGATTGGTAGTGCCGAACCAGAAAGTCGTAGAGGACCAGCTCGTGGAGCCGGGCGTCGGCCGCAATGACGCGGTTGAGCAGCATGTGAATGTAGCTGCCTAGCAGGCGGTCCTCGGGCACCTCTAATTGGCCTTGGAGCGCCACTTCCCGGATATTTTGGGCAATGGCCGCCAGCCGGGGGGGTAGGGCGGCATTCGCTGCCGATGCCAGCTCCTGTTGAATAGTGGTGCGCGCCAGCCGGTATTTGGCTTCCAGCTGCCGCTTCAGCACGCTTGTCACGCCGAACTCCTGGGCCAGCGAATCCCGCAGCCCGGCCAGCAGGGTTAGCTTGCGGGGCAGGGGGTAGGCGAAGGCGTTCAGCAGCTCCTCGACTGCCCCCAGCGCCCAGCGCCAGGGTTCGGGCGGGGTCTCAGCGGCGGCGGACTGGACCATCCAGTCCAGCAGGGCCTGGCTTTGGTAGCCGAACAGCGCCTCCGACCAGCCAATAGTCTGGTGGCCGTAGCGCTCCAGCTCCCGCCGGTAGGTATCGGTCTGAATTTTCCAGATGGTCTGGTTGGCGCTGTAGGGCCGCAGCGCCTGGCTCACGCGGCGCAGTATCTCGCCCAGCCGGTCGGGGTCGGGCAGGTGCCAGCGCACGCGCAAGTGCGGGTCCGGGTCGGCGTAGCGCACGAAAAACCAGGTATCGACCAACCCCAGAGCTTGCAGCTCCGCGCTCAACGGCCGCACGACTTCCAGCAGGATGCGGTCGGCCACGAGCTGCCCGCAATACAGCTTGTAGTAGAGCCACTCGGAGCCCAGCGCAAACTCGCGGGGTGCCGCCGGGGTGGGCGCCAGGGCGGGCCTGCTCACTTCTTCCGCGTAAGAAGGAGCCTGCCGGAGCAGCAGGGCGAGAAACTCATGCCCGTGGGGTCGGCCGGCCGCATCGCGCACGGGGCTGGTGGCGGGGTCGAAGAGAAACTCCCGGAGCTGGACTTCGGGCCGGGTGCGGCTGGCCTCGAGCCAGACGCGCACGTGCCATTCGCTGTCGGCATCTACCAGCAACTCATTGTCGCCGTCGGCCAGCGTGAAGTAGCGCGGCAGCTGCCACTGGGCCCGAAACGCGGCAAACCGGCTGGCCAGGTCGGCGGGAGTTGCCGTCAGCAGCTCCTGCAGGCTGGCGCGGTCAAAATTCCAAGTAGCGGCGGCCAGAATGACCTCCCCGCTGGTAAGCCGCGGCCAGAACGCGCTATCCGGCGCCAGGGCCTGCCAGCTGAAGCCCAGCTGCGATTGCAGGCCCTGGGTCTGCAGGTCGCACAGCAGCTGGTAGACGGGCAGCGACTCCGCGTGGGCAAAGTTGTGAGCCGTGCTGAGCCGGGGAATGATGCGCTGGTTGGTGCGGCCACAGCGCAGCAGCAGCTGCCCATCCCGCACACGCAGATAGAGGTCCTGCACCCGCAGCTGCTGCGCCGGCGGCAGCGTCGACTGCGCCAGGTAGGGAATTTCCAGGGGCCGGAAGTGAGGCCGCTGGAGCAAGTTGCCGATGCGGCTGGCCGGCAGATGGCAGATTTCGGCAAACGCCACGCCCGGATTCTGAGCTTGTTCGTGCCGGGTAATCTGCTGAATCAGGTCTTCTATTCCGGGGGCGGCGTGCGCAAAGCGGCCGAGCAGGTTGACCGCGCTCGACCCGCCTACCCCCTCCAGCACCACCTGCCGGGCGCCGGCCAGCCGAAACAAGACGCCTAGCGAGGGCGGCAGGGGCAGCGCGCCCGGCGGCAGGCCCAGGGCCAGCAGCTCGGCTTTGGTGATGGTCACGCCGTAATGCCGCTGGCTGGTGGCCGCCCGCAGCTTCTGCCGCAGCAGCTGGTGCGCCGGCGGCCGGCGCGGCGCGGCAGCGGCAGCGGTGCCCTCCACGGTCAGGTCGTGCACCAGGGCCGCGTAAGGGCTGGCGTTGGAGTCGGCGTAGGCCAGACCGCTCTCGTTGTCCAGCGCCAGCAGCAGCGGCACTTCCTGCTCCTCGTAGCGCGCCTGGAAGCGGCGGGCGAAGTCGGCGAGCCGCGGGTTGTGGGGTAGGGGCGACAGATACGTTAGCACCTCCAGGCCCTCCAATAGCGTCTTTTGCAGTGCCTTGTCCAGCGTAGCCGGCTGGTCGGGGGCCAGGCCAAGAACTAAATCGGTTTGCAAGAGCTTGCCCGCCTCCGCCGGCACGCCCAGCGGGGTCAGCAGGGCTTCCAGGCGCTCATACTCACTTAGCGTGTTCACCGCCCGCTCGTCGAGCGCCCGCAGCTCGTGCCGCACCTGCCCGACCACCTGGGCCAGGGCCCGCGCGTCCGGGTCCGCCGACTCGGCCGCCAGCCGGTTGATGATGGCCCCCAGGTGCTCGAAGTATTCCGGGCCGGTCACGGTGGGCTCCAGCTCGCTGACCAGCACCTGGGCCGCTAGCAGCTCCTCGACGAAACCCACGACGGCGGCCGGCTCGGTTTCCGGCTCGAGTAGCCGGCGCACCAGCTCCGGCAGGGTCTGCCCCGGCCGGGTAACGGCCTCCAGCAGTTGTTGAAGCGGCTCGGAAGCCTCGACGGCACTAAGCTGATGCACCCGCTTGCCGCCCTCATACACGTACTCGACGTAGCGAAACTCCTCGCCGGCGCGGTACAGGCTGGTATTGGGCCAGTAGCGGAGCCAGGGCTTGATGCTGTCGCGGGCGGCCAGCTGCTGGGCCAGCGCGCAGAGGTACTGCATGTCCAGCCGCGTGTGCCGCACGTTAAGCCGCGGGCTGAGCTGAATGCAACTTCCGGCACCCCAGCTCAGCAGCGCGCACCCGGCAAAGAGGCCAAAGGGGGTGCTCCGGCTGGTACCGCGGAGGTAGTAGCGGGCGAGTGATTGTAGCAGTCGGTCGGGCCGGGCCTCCTCCCGAATCAGCCCGCGCTGCCATTTGCGGCATTCCTCGTGCAGCACCGGCGAAGCCAGGTAAACCGCCTCCATGAACTCCTCGTCGGCCAGGACGGCGCTGATATGGGTTGCGCTGAGCTGCCCGACAAAGGGCCGGGCGGGGGCCCGCAGCACAAGCTGACTATGAAATGAATACAGGTGCTGCATAAGCATATACACTGTTTTGGCAGGCGGCGGCAGCCAAGCGGCTTTGCAATAGTAATAGCCGGGCCGCTAACAGCCAGTCAGCATCACTTTTTGTATCAAATGACTATTCTTTTTCAAGCAGAGCTAATATGCAACATAAAAATAACCGGCTGGCGAGCACTGCATTTTTAATAAAGCTGCGGCTATATAAACTGTTTAGGAAGTTGAAAGACGTCCTGTCGAAAAAACGTCCTGCTGCGCCCCGCGAAGCAGGACGTTCTGGAATGTTTCGGCCGACTTCCTAAACAGCTTCTTAATTATAATGCGCCGGTGGTTTCGCCGCCGCAAGTGCTTAACGCTAACGTGAGCTTCCTACCCCCTCGAACCAGGGTGAAGCCGACCTGCCAGAACGCTTTTTTCCTCAAAATCGGGGGTTTGTCCCTCGAATAAAGGCGTTGGTGTATTTACTACGCTACCATGCTCGCCAGGCATTTATGTTTGTCACCGCAAGCAGGCAACAAAGAAGCGCTGGCCCAAGAATGCGTAGTGTAACCTGCTTTTAAACTTATCAATTTTCACTTATTGGCTTTCCACTTATCGGCTTTCCATTTATGCATTTCCCTATTTCACGTCCCAACCAGACACTTGTCAGCGTCACCCGAATGCTACTGCGCCGCACCCGCCTTACCGTGGCCGCGCATACTAATCCTAGCAAAGCTCTTGATTCGCAGCATATTAGAGAGAAAAAAGCCTACGCTTTAATTATCGACCACATTTCGTTTCAGCATCCAGACTCGCTTATCACCGGCCGGGAGATTCGGACCCTGAGCAATATGGCAAATACGGCCGAAATCTGGCTGAAAGGCCCCACTCACGGGTCAGACCTGCGAGTTGGAGATGGCGACATAGTGGCGTTGAGTACGGAAAGCGCCGAACGCTTTTTTTCCGTCGCTAAACCTACTGCCAAAAGCTCAGAGGCCTTTTTTTCCTGAAATAGTATGCGAATGGTTGCCCCCGACAAGAGCTTTCCATAGTACAAAGCCAGGATTTACGACGCCCGGCGACCAACTCCCGCTTGAATAGTGCGCCTATCAGGAGGTTATCCCGCCAACAAAATAAAAAGTCTCTTTAATCAGCATCAGTAAGCTCAGCCAGCCCGGCCTGAGTTATAAATTAATTACCAGCTTGTCGTGCATACTTCGCTATTGTTCTCCCGCATCGCGCTACTGAGTTTTTTGCTAACAGGGTTTATCGTTTTTCCCGGTGCGGCGCAGCGTCAGTTTGCTACTGCCGTCATCTCGTCGGCCAATGCCGCCAACCCCTCCCTTGCTGCTGATGGCACTGTTGCCACGGCCGCCCGGCTCTCGCCCCCGTTGGTGTTGGGCACGGCCTGGGTGCGCGTAGGTTTCCCAGCAATAGTGCCTCGGGGCGGCCGGGCGGGGCTTATCGTTCGGCCAACCGGCGCGTTGGACGCGAGCCTGCTTGAAAACATGAGCATTCGCACGTATAAAAATGCCGTCTTTCAGGAAAGCTACGCGCTCACCAGCTTAGTCAGCCTCAGCGTGCTAAGTCCATCTAGCGCTACGTCGGTTGAATTTGTGGCGGGGGCCGACTTCGACCAGGTCGAGCTACGAGCCACGAGCCTGGTGAATGCCAGCGTTGACTTATTCTTGTTTGAAGCCTACGTCTATGTCAACTCCCTACCCCTACCGGTGGAGCTGATGGCTTTTCAGGGCCACCCGACGGCGGCGGGTGTGGTGCTGACCTGGAAAACGGCCTCGGAGGCCAACAGCTCCCATTTCGTGGTTGAGCGCATGACCAGCTCGCAGCCCGCATTCCAGGCCCTCGGCCAGGTGCGGGCGGCGGGCACCAGCACTCAGCCCCGGCCCTACCAGTTTGTGGATGCGGCCCCTGAGTCGTTTAACTACTACCGCCTGCGGCAGCTCGACCGCGACGGCCACGTGGCGTTCAGCCCGGTGGTGACGGTGAGAGCGGCGCCTACCGCTGCCGCTCATCTCCGGGTGTATCCTAACCCAGCCGCTGAAACCCTGACCGTAGCCGGCCCAGTGGGCGCGCGCCTGGAAGTAGTCGACCAGCTGGGCCGGCGAGTGCCGGGCATCAGCCTGGTGGCGCAGCAGCTGGACGTGCGCGACCTGCCGGACGGCATCTATTTCCTGCGAAACGCGGCGACGGGCCAAAACACGAAATTCGTGAAGGCGGCCGGCGTGCAGCCCTAAAAAACCAGCCGGAGTGGCCGCTGCTCCGGCGGCCAGCCCGGCTGGTTGGCTCGTAGGTTGAACGTGAGCCACGCCGGAGCTATTGCAGGCTCGTGACGCGAAACTCGACCCGGCGGTTGCGCCGGCGGGTGGCCTCCTGCGCGTTGCTGGCAATGGGCTGGCTGCCCCCGAAGCCGACCCCGCTTACGCGCGCTTCGGCGACGCCCTGGCCGAGCAGGTAGGCTCTGACGGCGGCCACGCGCCGCTCGCTCAGGGCCATGTTCTCGGCCGCCGAGCCCACGTTGTCGGTGTGGCCGCGCAGCTCAATCATGAGGCGGGGGTTGGCGCGCAGCAGGCCCACGAGCTGGTCCAGGGCCGCCGCCGACTCGGGCCGCAAATCGGCCTGGCCCCGGTCGAACCGGACCTGCTCCAGCGCCACGGTAGTGCCCACGGCCAGCGGGCGCAGCCGCACGTCGGGCCCGGCGGGGCCGGCGCCCGGCGCGGCCGTCCAGACGCTGTCGGCCGGCAGGTAGCCGGGCCGCTCGGCGTGGTAGGGGTAGGCGCGGCCCGCCTGCCCGGCATACGCAAACCGGCCCTGCGCGCTGAGCGGCACCGCCGTGGCGGCCCCTACCCCCCCCTCCACGCGCAGCTGGGCATCGGGCAGGGGCTGGCCCGTGCGCGCGTCGAGCACCTGCCCGCGCCACACGGCGCCTGCTGCCAAAAGTGGGGCCGGGGGGGGTGATGAGGGCGCCGCCGGAGCGCTGGCCGGGGCGCTGAACAGGTTGCAGCCCGCCAGGTCGGTGTAGGTGCCCTGGCGCACGCGGCGGGCCTGGCGGCGGGCCATGTTCACCTCGTAGAGCGCCTTGGGCCCGGCCAGGTACAGGCGACGGCGGCCGGCGGCGTCGTTTTGCAGCAGCACGTCGCTGTAGCCCCCGCGGGCGGGCAGCCCCGTGAGTTGCACCCGCTCGGGCGCGGGCCGCTGGCTGAGGCGGTCCACCTTGAGCAGCGAGCCATCGGTGCTGTAAACGAAGTAGACCGTGGTGGCATCATCGAGGCAGAAATTGCCGTGGGTGCCGGCGGCCGAGAACCCAATCTCGGGGTAGTAGGGCGCCTGGCGCAGCGGGTCGGCCTCCCACACTACGCTCACCTGGCCGTCGGCGGGGCAGACTTTGACGAGCTTGGCACCATCGGAGGTGCCGAAGTACAGGTCGCCCTGCTCGTCGGTGGCCGCCGAAATCCAGTTGGTTTCCGGGCCCTGGGGCGGCAGCAGCCACGCGGTGTAGCGGCCCGTGCGCGTGGCCGGGTCGTAGCGGTACACCAGCTCCGGCGCGTTGCTGGGCGCGTTGGTTACCGCGTACAGGCAGTTGTCGAAGCCCTTAGCCAGGGCGTAGGACTGAAACGGCAGCACCCGCCGGTGCACCACCGGCCGGGCGCTCAGGTCGGCACCGGTAAACTCGTGCAGGGTGCGGCAGTCGTCTTCCCAGTGGCCCTGGTAGTAGCGCTCGGCGGCAATGCCGTAGAGCTTGCCGTCGCAGCGCGGGCCGGCCGCGGGCCGGGCGGGCGGGGCTGCCAGGGCGCTCCCGCTGCTGGCCGGGGGGCGCCGCCTCGTAGGGGGGTGGTCCGGCCACAGTGGTGGTTTCGGGCCGGCCGGCAGCAGCAGCCACCCTGTCAGCAGCAGTGTTCGGAGAAGCGTCACCGAAGGCAGTAGAAAAAAAGCAGAGGATGCCGCCAAAGGTACGCCGCGGCCCGGAGCGAGCGCAACTGAAGCCAGCAGGAATCTGCGGCCAGCTCCTTGAAAACGGTGCTAATCAGCCCTGGTAGTCCCGGCTCCGGCAACTCCCTACCCCCCCTGCCCCACTGACCGCCCAGTAGCAGCCAGCTACTTCCTGATTTGTAAAAATGACCATTGCTCTTCGCTCAGTCTACTTGCGCAGCCACACCGTAAAGGCGGTGGTGGCGCGGATGGTCGGCGCCAGCTCGAAGGCAAAGCCGTGGGCCAGCAGCACGTCGCGCACGAGCGTGAGGCCAATGCCCTGGCCGTCGCGCTTGGTGCTGAAAAACGGGGTGAACAGGCGCTGGCGCACGGCCGGGGTCAGGCCGGGGCCGTCGTTTTCGATGACCACTGCGGGCGGCTCGGCGGTGGTGCGCACCCACACATTGCCGTTCTGGCCGATAGCTTCGAGGGCGTTCTTGGCCACGTTGAGCAGGGCCTGCTCCAGCTGCGGGGCATCGAAGTCAAGCACGAGCGGGGGGGTAGGAAACTCCAGGTGCCAGCGGATGCCGCGCGCCGCGCTCTGGGGCTGGAGCAGCCGGGCAATGCCGCGCAGCAGCGCGTGCAAATCGGTGGGCCGGGGCGCGGGCGGCGGCAGGCGCACCAGGTGGGCGAAGTTCGCGATGAAGTTGGCCAGCTGCGTGTTGCGGGCGATGCTCACCTCCAGGGCCTGGCTGAAGTCGGGCTGGTCGGCGGGCGTCAGCTGCGGGGCGTAGTGCTGAAAGCTGTGCAGGATGGAGTTGATGGCGCCGATGGAGTTGTTGATTTCGTGCGACATCATCCGAATCAGCTGCTCGTAGGCCTGCTTTTCCTGCCTTATCAGCTCGTGGGTCAGCTCCTCCAGCACCAGGAAGCGGCGCGAAAAGCCCCGGTCGAGGAAGTGGGCGGCGGTGGCGCGGTAGGTGTGCAGGCCCGAGAGGCGCAGCGTGGCGGGCTGGCCGGCGGCGAGGGCGGCCAGCGCCGGGCCCCAGGCGCCGGGCAGCGCGGCGGGCGCCTGGCCCAGCAGCGCGGCGGCCGGCTGCGTCAGAAACCGCGCGGCGGCGGCGTTCACGCTCTCGATTTTGCCCTCAAAATTCAGGAGAAGAATGCCGGCCGGCGAGGCCTGAATGAGGCGCTCGAGCAGCACGCTCTTCTCGTGCTGGCTCACCCGCTCGCGCCGCAGCGCGGTTATCATCTCATTATAAACGCCGATGAGCTGGTCCATCTCGCGCTGGCCCACGGGCACGAACTTGAGCGAGAAATCCTGGGCCCGCATGGCCGCGGTGCCCGCCGCAATGAGCTGAAACGGCCGCACGAAGCCCCGGTAAAGCTGCGCCGTGAGCACGATGCTGATGAGCAAGAGTATTTCCGTCGCCACGAATAATACTGGATTCACCGTCCGCAGCTGCGCGGCCAGGGCAATGAGCACGGCGTGGATGAGGACGACGAAGAGCAGGAATTTAAGGCGGAGCGTCATGGGGCTGGCTGGCAAAAAAGCCGGTCATGCTGAGCTTGTCGAAGCATCTCGCTCGGGGCACTAATCCAAGTAATAGAACAACAATTTAAGTTAGTGCGGCACACGAGATGCTTCGCTGCGCTCTGCATGACGGTCTGACTAGCCAGGCGAATCCGCATACGGAATGCCGTGCTTTTCCAAGCGCCGGTACAGCGCCCCGCGGCTCAGGCCCAGCGCTTTAGCCACGCGGCTGATGTTGCCCTCGTAGTGCAGCAGCGCCTGCCGGATAACCTGGGCTTCCAGCTCGTCCAGGGTCAGGGTGCCAGGGGCGGGCAGCTCGCTGGTGGGGTTGGGCAGGCGAGGGGGGGTAGGGAAAGCGTGGGCCTGAAAGTCCTCGGGGCTCAGCTCGTCGTGGCCGCTAACGAGCACGGCGCGCTCGACCAGGTTTTTCAGCTCGCGGATGTTGCCAGGCAAGGCCTGCTCGCTGAGCCAGTGCCGGGCGCGCACGCCGACCTTGAGGGCCGGGCGCTGGTAGGTGGCGCGCAACTGATTGATGAAGTGCTGGGTGAGCAGGCTGATGTCGGCGGGCCGCTCGCGCAGGGGGGGTAGGCGGACGGCAATCAGGTTGATGCGGTAGAAGAGGTCTTCGCGGAAGCGGCCCTGCTGCACCAGCTCGGCCAGGTGGCGGTTGGTGGCGGCGATGACGCGGATGTCGAGGCGGCGCGGCTTCGAGTCGCCGAGCACTTCGTAGGTGCGGTCTTGCAGCACGCGCAGCAGCTTGACCTGCGAGGCCAGCTCCAGCTCGCCGATTTCATCGAGGAAGATGGTGCCGCCGTTGGCCAGCTCGAAGCGGCCCACGCGGTCGGCTTTGGCGTCGGTGAAGGCGCCGCGGCGGTGGCCGAACATCTCACTCTCAAACAAGGAGCTGGCAATGCCGCCCAGATTTACCTTCACGAACGGCCCGCCCCGCCGGGCGCTGTTGCGGTGAATGGCTTCGGCAATCAGCTCCTTGCCCGTGCCGCTTTCGCCCTCGATGAGCACGGCCGCATCGGTGCCCGCCACCTGCCCCACCTGGCGCAGCACGTGCAGCAGCCGCGCGTCGTGGCCGACGATGTTTTGGAAATTAAACTGCTGGTCGAGCTGCCGGCGCTGCCGGGCGGGCGTCTCCTCGGCGGCCGGCGCGGCGTTTTCGAGGGCGTCGCCGGAGTCGGTTACGGGCGCGGCTTCGTGCAGGGCCAGCACCGTGCGCAGAGTTTGGAGCAGCGCCTCATTGTGCCAGGGCTTGGTGACGAACTCGGCGGCCCCGGCCTTCATGCCGGCCACGGCCAGCGCGATGCTGCCCCAGCCGGTGATGAGCACGACCGGCACCGGCGGGGCCAACTGCTTGATTTCGCGCAGCAAGGTCAGCCCATCCTGCCCGCTGGTGTCGAGCGAGAAGTTCATGTCCAGCAGCACCAGCCGCGGCGGCGTTTCCCCTATCAGCTGCAATGCTTCGGCCGGCGTGGCCACAGCCTGCGCCGCGTAGCCGGCCTGCTTGAGCAGCAGGCGCAGCGAGGTGCGAATGGCGAGGTCGTCGTCGACGATGAGAAACATGCAAGAAATGTAGGGAGGGCTTAGCTAAAGCAGACCGTCATGCTGAGCTTGCGAAGCATCTCGCGTGGGGTAGTAATCCAATCGTTATTTATCAGTGATTAGTGACGAGCGAGATGCTTCACTGCGTTCAGCATGACGTTCTACTTTATAACTGCGGGCAGCAGCGCAAATCAGCGGCTGCTAACGTGGCCGCCGCTGCTGGTGCGTTTCGTGACTTGTGGCGAGCCGGTATAGCGCACGCCGCCGCCGCTCGACGCCTCGGCCGTCAGTGTTTTCTCCACGCCTACCGTGATGATACCGCCGCTCGACGCCTCGGCCTGGCAGGTGGCCGCTTGCAGGCCGCTGCCCTTGAAGATGCCGCCGCTGGCGGCGCGCACATCGAGGCGCTGAATCTGGCCGGTGAGCGTGGCGATGCCGCCGCTGCTCAAATGGGCCTGCACGGCCGGGGCCGTGAGGTCGGCGGTAAGGACGGCGCCGGAGGAGAGGTCGATTTCCAGCTTTTCGGGGGAGTAGGAGCCGGCGACGGCGATAGTAGCGCCGCTGCTGGCGCGCAGGGCCGTGAGCGGGGGCGCCGTCACGTTGACGCGCAGGTGGCGGGCAGTTTTCTGCCGACTGCGCTGCTCTTCTCTGGTCTGCTCGAAGCTTACGCGCAACACGCCGCCGCTGACTTCAGTTTTGATGCGGGCTTGCAGCTCGGGCGTGTCGGCGCTCACTTCCACGCGGGGGGTAGGGCCGGCCGTCAGGTGCAGCTCGATGCCGCTGCTGACTTCCAGGGCGCTGAAGGTGTCCACGGGACGAACTTCAAAAGGAGTTTGGGCCAGGGCCGGGGCCGCCAGGGCCAGCAGCCAAAGCAGCGCGAGGGTTAAGAGGTTTTTCATAAATAGAAGGGGGGTAGGGAAAGGGGAAAGGAAGGGGATTTGGCGAGGCAGATGCGCTGGCCGGGCGCCGGGTTGCCCCGGCTACCGGGCCGGGGCGCAGTTCGTTACAGCGGCTGGCAAAAACGAAACGCTCACTCCTCGCGCAAGGCCACGGCCGGCCGGATGCCCGCCGCCAGCTGGCTCGGATAGAGCGCGCAAATGGTGGAGAGCGCATAAATTAGCCCTATCGCCAGCAGCATGGCCGTCAGGTACACGCCGGCTTTCACATCGAAGACGCCCAGCAGCGGAAACTGCGCCGCCACGAGCAAGCCCAGCGCCAATCCAAACGTGGTCACGACCAGAATCTCGCCCACAATCTGCCCACTGATAGTGCCGGCCGTGGCGCCCATTGCCCGGCGCACCCCGATTTCGGCCCGCCGCTGCTGAATGGTTTGCCAAAGCACGCCGAACAAACCTAGCGCTACGTTGATAATTAGGAACCCGCAGACTAGCACCAGCGCCCCGATGGGCACCAGCGTGCGCTTGAGCTGGGCGGCGCGCTGCTCCGTCAGGGCCGTGATGCCCACGTTCCAGCCCTTGGCAATGGCCAGGATTTCGGTGTTCATCTGTCGTTCCAAGACGGCGCCGGCGCCCGGCCGCACCCGCAGCAGCATGGCCGACGCCTCGCCCCAGGCCGTGTCTTGCGGACTTACCCGCATCAGGATGGCGGGGCGGGTCGCGGCCAGGTCGCCGTCGCCCCGAAACCGCTCGATGACGCCCACCACGCGAAATTCGTCGCCGTGCCGGTCCACGACCTGCCCCAGCGCGGACTGCTGCGGGAAGAGCTGCTCGGCGAGGTCGCGGGTGAGCACGGCCGGCGGAATAGACGCGGCATCGTCGCGCTTATCGAACCAGCGGCCCGCCACCAAGGGCAGTTGAAACACGTCGCGCAAGTCGTCTTCAACAAAAAAGCCGCTGGTCGCCGTCGCGCCCTTGGCCTCTTTGCCGGCGCCCACATCGGTAGAATTCGTGCTACCTGAAAACGGGGTGTTCGAGGAGGTGCGGCCCACGGCTACGACTTCCGGCATGGCCCGCAGGCGTGCCATCACCTGGCGCACCGTGGCCAGGCGGCCGGCCTGGGGCAGGGCGCCGGGGTCGAGGTTCACGCGCCACACCTGCTCGTAGGCGAAGCCCAGCGGCGTGCGATAGTTGCGCTGGTTATAAACCAGCAGACTGCCGACCACGAACAAGACCACGAAAGCCAGAAAAATTTCGGTAATGAGCAGCAGGTTGGCCCGGCGGCGATTCCAAATCAAGGTAAATAAGTGCCGTATCATGCGGGGTTGCTTTCGCCTTTAAGGGCCTTCACGGCCTGGAGTTTCGACATTTTGTAGGCCGGGTACACGCCCGAGAGGATTCCGAAAAACAGGACGACCACCAGTGCCGCCCCGAACACCCGGCCATTAAGCCCGAACTCGGTGTAGGCCACCAAGCCGCTGGTATTAAGCAGGTGCAGCGCGCCCGCGGCCAGCCCCAGGCCCAGCACCCCGCCAAGCAATGTCAGAAAGACGTTCTCAATCAAGAACTGCCGGATAAGCGCGCCGCTCGTGGCCCCAAACGCCTTGCGCACCCCAATCTCGGAGCTGCGGTCGCGGATGCGGCTTACGTTGATATTGACCAGGTTCAGGGCCGGCAGCAGCATAAACAAGAGCAGCAGCCCCGTACCCAGCCGCCGGAACCGCCCTACCCCATCGTCGGGGCCGTACTCGTCCAGCTCTTCGCGCACGGTTGTGGCCAGCAGCGAGCCGGCGTAGAGGCGCACCTCAGTGCACCACTTATATACGTCCGTGGGCAGAGGCGCGCGGGCCACGGCCTGCCCAAATTCCTGCTGAATGGCCGGAATATCCTCGGCGCGCCGGGCCAGCAAAATAGCCATGCACGAGCCCATGTAGTCGGTGCCGTGAATGTCCTCGGAGCTGGTCGTGATGGGCATCCACACCTCGGCGTAAGTGTAATTGCGGGCGGCGGGCACGTCGCGCACCACGCCCACGACGCGGTAGCTGAGGTTGTCGTCGGTGACGAGGGCGCGACCCACCACGCCGCGCGCGGTCCCGAAATAGTTGCGGGCCGTGCTCTCGTTGATGACTACCACGCGGGCCGCGTCGCGCACTTCGGCCAGGGAGTAGGGCCGACCTTCCAAAAACTCAAAATCCAGCACCTGCCAGAATTCGGCGTCGGTGTATTTCTGGTCGAGCTTGAGCTTGGTGTTGCCCACGTAAGTCACCACCGTGCCGTGTCCGGTGCTGATGGACACCTTTTCCGGCGTGCGCAGCGGCCGGATGTAGCGCTCCAGAAAGGCGTAGCTCGGGCTGGAGACATTGCTCGTATTCGGTGCCCAAATAGATAAGGGACTGCTAAAGAGCAGCCGGTCCACGCGCTGCTCCGGCATCTGCGGCCCCACCGTGAAGTCATAGAACGCATACACGACCAGCAGAATCATGAGCGTGAAGCTGATGCCGAACAGGGAGATGAAGGTGAAGAACTTGCGGCGCAGCAAGACCTTCCAGGCGATTTTGAGGTAGGAAAGGAGCATAGGGGGTAGGGAATAATCAATTAAAAATCGTTCGTCATGCTGAGCTTGCGAAGCATCCTATCACCGGCGAACGAGCCTAGGACGATTGAATACTGCATCGTTCAGCGGAGATAAGATGCTTCGCAGGGCTCAGCATGACAGATGAGGGCAGTTACGCCACCTGGCTGCCGTCGAAAAGCCGCACCAGGCGCTGGGTCTTGAGGGCTTGCTGCTCGTCGTGGGTCACCATGACGATGGTCGTGCCTTCCTGCTGATTCAGCCCCAGCAGGAGGCCCATGATTTCCTCGCCCATCACCGAATCGAGGTTGCCGGTCGGCTCGTCGGCGAGGATGATTTCCGGGGCGCCGGCCAGCGCCCGCGCAATGGCCACGCGCTGGCGCTGCCCGCCCGAAAGCTGACTGGGAAAGTGCCCGGTGCGGGCGCTCAGTCCAACTTTATCGAGGGCGGCCAGCGCCCGCTGTCGCCGCTCGCGCCCGCCCAGGCCACGGCGGTAGAGCAGCGGCAGCTCCACGTTGTCGGCCACCGTGAGGTCGTTTATCAGGTGGTAGCTCTGGAAGACGAAGCCAATTTTCAGGTTGCGCAGCCCGGCCAGCTCTTTATCGGAATACGACTGCACGGGCCGCCCATCCACGGCGATGGTGCCGCTGGTCGGCTCATCGAGCAGGCCCATCAGGCTGAGCAAGGTCGATTTGCCGCAGCCGCTGGGCCCCATAATCGAGACGAACTCGCCCCGGTTGATGGTCAGGTTCACCCGGTTCAGGGCCACTGTTTCAATGGTTTTGGTCTGGTACACCTTCTCGATGTCGGTGAGCTGGAGGACGGGCGGGGTTGCGGTAGGCATGGGGGGTAGGGAATTTTAAGAATTGGTATGGGACAAGTGGGCTCAGCGCGTTAATTCGGCTTGAAGCCAGGTCCGGGTAGCTGGGCCAGCGGTTTGCTCTACTACCTCCAAAAAAGCGGCGGTAGTACTTATTTTTCGGGCGGCCGTCGTCGCGAGCAGCGCGTAAAACTTCTCGGTTCCCACCCGCGCGTGCAGGGCCGCCAGCACCACGGTTCCCTTGTTATAGACGACGCGGCGGTACATGGAGCGCTCGTACTTATCGCGGTCGAAGCCCAATATGGCCGGGGTGTTAGCCGTGGTTTGGGCCCGTTTCGCGTATTCCTGCTGGTAGCCGGCCGTGTCCCCGATGGCTTGCAGGTAGAGCAGGCTCGAATAGGTCGCGAAAGCTTCGTTAAGCCAGTCGTTATAATCGTGGAATGAACCGTAGCTCCACCACTTATGGCTGATTTCATGGGCCAGAATCAGCACGTATTCCCGCTCCGCCACATCGAATCCAGGGTAGGTGATGACCGTGGCGTTATCCAGCAGGCCGAAGGCGTCCCGGTTAGTACCGGGCAGGAAAATGGTGAACCGTGCAATGGAATCCTGACGACCGATGGTGCGATTGTAGAAGCCAATAATGGCGGCGGCTTGGTGCAGCAGAGCCGTATCCTGACGCACAAGGGCTGCCCCGGCTTTAACCACGGTGATTAGCGGCGCAGTAGCCGATACTACCTGATGAAACTGCTTGGCTACCAGCGCTGTAATCTCAATATTGCTGGTGCGACCACTAAAAAGCCACCGCCCACGCCGCTGCCGAAGCGCTGGCGTCGTGCTGCGAACCTGGTAGGCAGCAGGCGCCCGCACGGCGAGCGTATACTTTACAATCTCATACTCTTGATTAGAACGGAAGGGCACCCAGTTGGAGTGACCGCTAAGCTCCATCACCTGCGCGGTGGAAGTGCTCTTATCAAGTGTTCCGGCGTAGGTGAGGGTAAGTTGCCGGGCTTTGTGGTTGTGGGGGGCATACTGCACTTCCACCCGCTGCATCGTGTCGGCAAAGAAGGAATAGTAAGTGCGGCTAATGCGCCGCCGCAGCGCCCCAGGGCTGGACAGGCGTTGCAGCGGAAAGTGCCGGTTCAGGTTAAGCTGAATAGTGGAGGTGGTATCAGAAGCGGGCAGGGTGAAGGTGTAGCGGCAAGTGAAAGAGCCTGTAGCAGGCGCGAGCTGTAATTGCACTCGCACGATTGGGGTGGCCTGGAGAAGTGGCGGGCTCCCCAGGAGCATAAGAAGCAGCGCAACAAATCTCATCTGAATAGAAAAAGGATTATGCAGTAGCAGGCGGCTCCCGTGTTGGTAGTCAGGAGGTGGGGTGCTCATTTGGCGGCTAGCGGCACTTGCCGTTCAAAATCATACAGCGTGAGCGCCCGCAGCCGGAAGTAAGCGACCCAGCCGGCGCGCAGGGCGAAGATGTAGCCGCGCCGGGCGCCGTCCTTGGCCACGGAGGCCAGGGTTAAATCAGTCAGGGAGAGGCGGCCCAGCTCGTAGGTGGCGCGGGCAATAGCGTAGCGGCGCTGGGCCAGCGAGTCGGCGCGGCCGGCGCGGCGCAGCTGCTGGGCCAGGGCGGGCAGCTGGCGGGCCTGCGTGAGCACCGTTTGCTCGAAGCTGCGCGCCTCCTGCGTCACGGCGAGCTGGGTTTGGGCGCGGCTTAGCTCGGCGGTTTTGATGATGGCGCGCTGCCGGCCCCAGTCCAGGAGCGGCATACTAAAGGCCAGGCGCAGCTGCTGCTGGTTTTGCAGGTTGAGGTAGGTAGCGCCCAGGTCGGCAGCCTGGTTCACGTAGCCGAGGTTGGCGGTGAGGCTGGCTTGCAGGCCGGTCGTGCCGCGGGCCTGGGCCACGGCGCGCTCGGCTTCGAGCTGCCGGCGCTGGAAAGCCAGCGGCGCGGCGCGGTGCTGCTGGGCCAGGGCTAATGCCTGGGCGGGTGGCACTGCCGGCTGGGGCGCCGGGTCGGGCACGGCCAGGGCCGGCGCTTCGGCGCCGGCGCCGGGTAGGCCGGTGTAGGCTTGCAGGTCCACGGCGGCGTTCTCGGCGTCGAGCTGGGCCTGGGTCTGGGCCTGCTGCGCGTCGAGCAGGTTCAGCTCGAGTTGGAGTAAGTCGCTTTGCGAGAGCCGGCCCAGGCGGTAGCGCGCCTGGCCCACGCGCAGCAGCTCGGCGGTGGCCTGGGCATTCTGACTGGCTACGGCGGCGTTCACTTGTTGCAGCAGTACGTCGAAATACAGCTCCGTGACCTGCCGGGCCACGGTTTCGCGCTCCTCGGCGTACTGGCGCTGGCTTTCCTGGTAGCGCAGCGGCTCGATGCGCCGGGCCCAGCGCAGGGCATTAAACTGGCCCAGCGGCTGGGTGAAGCCCAGCGTGAAGGGCTGGTTATTGTAGCGCCGCAAGTTGCCGTTGAAATCATCGAAGCGCTGCACCACCGAGCCCAGGTACACCTGCCCGCCGGTCAGGCCGAGGTTCTGGCTCAGGGTCAATCCGATGTCCGAGTTATTGATGCGCACGGCCCGGAAATCAGTCGTGCCGTCGGGCTGCACGACGGGCGTAATCACGCGGCTGAAATTGGGCAAGGTGCCCTGCAAAGCCAGCTGCGGGCGGTAGTTGGCCTGGTAGCCGCGCCAGGCCCAGTAGCTGGTTTCGCGGTCGGTGAGCGTCTGCCGGCCGGCGGCGGAGTGGTCGAGGGCCTGGGCAATGACGGCCTGGAGCGTCAGCGGGGGGGTAGGGATTTGCTGCGCGGCGGCGGGCCGCGGCAAGGCTCCCAGCAGCAGCGTTAGTCCGAGAAAGAGGGGGTAGGGATGCATCGTCGCGGGGCCTTAGTCGTGGAGGGTCAGCTCCGGCGTGTCCAGGTGGTCTTTCATGTCCGACACCACCACCTGCTCGCCCGCCCGCAAGCCGCTCAGGATTTGCACGAAATCGAAGTTGCTGTCGCCGAAGCGCACGGTGCGGCGCACGGCCCGCCCGCCGCTCAGCACGAATACGGGCTGCTCTTTGCCACCCTGGTAGAAGGGGCCGTTTCGGAGGCGTAGCACGCCGCGGTGGGCGCGCGTGACCACGAACACGTCGGCCCGCAGGTTGGCGCGCAGGGCCGGATGGTGCGGGTTGTCGAGCTGGGCGTAGAAGGTGACTACCCCCTTGTCGACGGCCGGACTGATGCTGGCCACGGCGCCGCGCACGTCGGTGCCGTTGATGCGCACCACCACCGGGTCGCCGGCGTGCAGGGCCTCGGCGTAGGCATCGGAGATGGTGGCCCGGACCCGGAAGCTGCTCAAATCGGCCACCCGCGCCAGGGCGTCGCCGGCCTGCACGGTGGTGCCCAGGTTTTCATTGACCCAGGTCAGCACGCCGGGCTGCTGGCTGCTGATGTCGGCCTGCCGCAGCTTGCTGGCCAGCTCAGTGATGCTGCGCTGCTGCATCGATACGGTGTAGCCCAGCTCGCGCACGTCGGCGGCGTTGGCCTGCCGCTGGGTTTGAATCTGGCGCGCCAGGCGCTCATTTTCCAGTTGCGCCACGCGCAGGTTCAGCTCGGCCTGGCGCACGGTTTCGGCCGTGCCGCCCCCAATTTCCAGCAGCCGCTGCTCGTCGCGCAGGGCCGATTGCAGGCTGCGCACCTTCACGGCCTGCACGCTCGCCTGGGCCCGCAAATCGGTGAGGTTGCCTTCCAGGCTGAGCTGGATCTGGGAATTCTTGTTCTGGTTGCGGCGCTGCTCATCATCAAGCTTGGCCAGAGCCGAGTTGGCCAGCTCCTTGTCCAGCTCCAGGATGGTCTGGCCGGGCGCCACCCGCGCGCCCACGGCCACAGCCACGCGGCGGATGGTGCTCTGTATCGGACTGGTAATCACCGCCTCGCGGCCCGGAATGATGACGCCCGCCGCCGTGAGCGCAGCCTCCACGTCACCGGTTTCGACAGCGGCCGTCAGCACGTCGGCGCGGCGCAGGCTGGGCTTGAGCACCGAGCGGAAGGCCAGCACGCCCGCCAGCAGCAAAACCAGGAAACCTGTCCCCAGCAGCCAGCGGCGGCGCTGGCGTTGGTTTTGAGTGGCGGGGGCAATGGCTCTGTCCATTTTTGAGTAGAAACCTTATAGTTCTCCTACTCTTAGCCAATGACCGTACCAGCTCGTTATGTTGTTAAAATACAGTTAGTTATAAGCAAGCGAATCACCAACCCACTTCCTAAAATCGTTCGGAAGCGGACAAGCTGTCCGAGAATGGACAGGTGCCTACCCATAAACCCGGCGCAACCTTGAAAAGCTAGTGCTACTCCAGGAAAGGTCACGCTTGACGGTGGCGGAGTTCTGCAAACATCCCAACCCTGTTCCCGCTCGCTGATTTAATCGTCATCGTCGTCGCGGCGGGGCTCCAGGCGCAAAAAGGCGCCGCGGCGCGGAGCCGGCATCACGGCGTCTTCGCCCTTCACCGACTTCCAGACGACCTCGTTCAGGTCCAGGTCGGGGGCGGCGTCTTCGCTGGCCAAGTCGAAGTGCTCGGAGCGCTCGGCGCTCCGGTTCCAGACCACATTGCGCTCATCTAGGCTAACCTGCGCGGGCCGGGCCTGGTAGGGCGCCAGCGAGGGGGTAGGGCGAAAGCAGGCGAAGAGCGGGCGGGCGGCGGCATCGTACTGGCTCATGGGCGGCAGGCCCAGAATCAGCTCCATCGTGCGCAGCACGCCCGACGTGGAGTACATGGTGTGGTTGAGGCTGCCGCCGCGGGTGTAGGGGCTGATGACCAGGGCCGGCGAGCGGTGAGCGTCGACGTGGTCGGGGCCGTTCTGGGCGTCGTCTTCGAGCACGAAAATGGCCGTTTCCTTCCAAATGGCGCTTTGCGAGAGATGCTCGACCAGCTGACCCAGGGCCAGGTCGTTGTCGGCCACGGCGGCCGTGGGCGTAATTTTGCCCCGGCGCTGCCCGCTGGTGTGGTCGTTGCTGAGGCGGATGGTGCTGAACCGCGGCACGGCCCCGCGGGCGAGCAGCGAGTCAAAGTCCTGGCGCCAGATGCGCACGCGCTCCACGTCCTTCACGTCCATGTCGAAGCCCGGCGACTTCGGGCTGATGTGACCTTCCAGAGCCTTGAGTGGCGTTTTGCCACGCTCCGCAAATTCGCCGTAGGAGCGGTAGCTCAGGCCCGCGCGCTGGCAGTAATCCCAGATGAAGCCGTCGCGGGGGTAGGCAATTTTGCGGGTGCCCTCGTAGTCGTAGGTGCCGCCGCGGCCACCGTAGCTCGTGGGCCAGGTTTTCTCCACGTAGTCGGTGGCGTAGGCGGCCGTGCTCCAGTTGTGGCCGTCGGCGCTGACTTCGGCATCGACGTAGAAATTATCCAGCAAGCCAAACTCGCGGGCCAGGGCGTGGTGGTTGGGCGTCACTTTTTCGGGGAATAGGCACAAGCTCGCCTCGCCGTTGCCTTCCTTCACGTCGCCAAAAACCTGGTCGTAGGTGCGGTTTTCCTTGATGACGTAGAACACGTACTTGATGGGCGACTGCTCCCCGGCCCGGCGCGGCACGGGGTTGCCGGCCGCGCCCAGGGCCTGCTTTTCCGCCTCGGGCGTGAAGGGGCAGTTGGCGTAGACCTGCGCCGAGTAGGCCTTGAGCTGCGCCGCCGTGGGCTGGTCGATAAACGAGAGCGTACCCTTGAACAGCCCGCCGATGTACTGCACCTCGGCCTTGCCGCTCGTGCCCAGGTGCGAGCCGCTGTCGTCGGTTTTCTTCAGCGGCTGCGGCCCGTTGGGGTTGGCCAGCGACGAGAAGCCCTTGCCGTTGGCGACCAGAATCCGGCGGCCCAGGGTCTTGACGCTGGTTGGGTACCAGCCGGTCGGGATGAAGCCGCGCGCGGCACTTCTGCCAGGCGTGGCCACGTCGAACACGGCCAGACAGTTGTTGTCGGCGTTGGCGATGTAGAGGGTTTTCTCGTCCGACGAGAGGGCCAGCGCGTTGGGCGTTGAGCCGGTCAGCTTGGTGGGGTAGAGCGTCGTGGAGATGACTTCCAGCACTTTGCGGGTTTTGGGGTCCAGCACCGAAACCGAGTTGTCGTTGGCGTTGGCCACGAAGAGGTACTTGCCATTGCGGGTCTGAAGCAGCTCGTTGGGGTGGCTTTCGGTGGCGATTTCGCCCGTGATTCGGCCGGTTTGGGTGTCGTAGAGCGCGATTTTGTCGCCGCCCCAAAGCGAGATGTAGAGCGTCTTGCGGTCGGGCGAGAGCAGGCAGGCGTAGGCTTCGTGGCTTAAATCAAGCTTGCTGAGCGTGGCTTTGGTCTTCAAGTCAAGCACGTAGAGCCGGCTGTCCTCTTTCGTGACCACGTAGAGCCGTTGGCGGGCGTCGTCCACTTCCAGGCCGGTAGGGCCAATTTTCTCCTTCGGCCAGGCCGCGCCCAGCCGCAGCGTGTCGGCCCGGCCGAGTTTCTGATTCAGGAGGGGGTAGGCCAGAATCACGTTGTCGTTGCCACCCGAGGCGTAGAGCCGCCGGCCGTCGGCGCTGAATTTCAGGCCGTACCAGGACTTGCGAATGGGCTGCTCGTCGAGCAGCCGGCCGGCCCGCGGGTCAATCAGCTGGATGGTTTGCTTGCTCTGCCCGTTGTTGGTGACGGCCAGCAGCTTGCCGGAGCGGCTGAGCTGCATGTTCAGGGGCAAATCGCCCAGCGGCAGGGCCACGCCGGTGCCGGCCGGGCTCAAGGACCAGCCGTTGGGCAGCAGGATGCGGCCGGCCGGCGCAGTCGCGGTGGCAGCAGCCGCTGGGTTGGTGGGCTGTTGCGCCGCGGCGGGGGGTAGGGAAATGGTCAGTATCCCCAGGCAGGCAGCGGCGGCTTTTACAGAGTTTTTCATCGCGCGACTAACTAAAGTTTGTTTTCTGGCGGCGGGCCGCAAATTGGGATAATCCGCGGTGGGATTGAATTTTCAGGCTTACGGGGCAAGTACGGAAACTACGTTTTTGAAGAGATGCATCTGAAAAAAAGGATAAGACCATCATGCTTCGGCTTCGCCCGGCACGATGGTCTTTTTTCATTTTGAGATGGCGAATAACATCCCTACCCCCTCCTTATATCCTGAAGCCAGCCACTTACTTAAAGCGGTTCGTGTACGTAGGGTGCGGGGCTTGCCCCCGCCCGGCGTTGAACAGCGGCGCTGCTTTGGCACGAATAGCGGGCGGGGGCAAGCCCCGCACCCTACGTGTACGTCCAGGTTCTACGAATTCCCTAAAACGCGTACCGGGCGCCGAGCTGAATCTGATAGGGCGTGCCGTTCTTCTGGATTACCCCGGCGTTGGTGTTCACGGAGTAGCGGTACTGCTTGGTGGCCTGGTCGAAGCCGGTCACGTTCAGCAGGTTCTGATTGCCTAGGTTGTAATTGCCGCCCCAGTCCTTGTTGAGCAGGTTGGCGAAGTTGAACACGTCGACCGACAGCTCCAGGGCCTGGGTTCTGAACGTCTTGATGGTTTTGAGCAGCCGCACGTCCACCACGCCCACCAGCTGCTTGTTTTCGCCGCCGTTGCGGTCGGCGATGCTGCCCAGGCTCTCGCGGATATAGTCCTTGGCGCGGCTGTTGCTCTCGTTGAGCAGGCGGTTGAGGTCGTTGCGCAGGGTTTCGGGCGTGCTCGGATTGTTAGGATCGAACACGAAGGCCAGGTCATTGCGCGTGCCGGTCTGGCCCACGAAGTCGCCGTTGATGTCGCCGGCGACCAGCAGTGAGTAGCGCGTACCGCTCAGGCCGCTGAAGCGGGCGTTCAGGCTGAAGCCTTTCCACACCGGCGACACGCCGTAGAGCACCAGCTTGTGGCGAAACTGATTGTCGGAATAGTTCATCTCCGCGAGGCTGCGCGGGTCGCTCTTGATGGGCCGGAACGTGGAGGTGTTGGCCACGTTGCCGTTGTAGGAGGTGTTGTCGCGGGCCTCGTTCCAGGTGTAGCTGACGTTGAAGGCGCCGATTTTGGGCAGCTCCACCTGCGCATCCACGATGGCGGTGGCCGTACGCAGCTTGGCGCCGTTGGTCAGAATCAGGGTGCGCCCGACGGCTTGGGAGCGGCGGCTGAGCACGTTGTTAGTTTGGCCGCGGGTCGAGATGGAGCCGGCCGGCACGAACACGCCCCGGTTGTCCTCGTTGGTCAGCCGGAAGTCCGGCTCGTCGCGCAGGTTGCCGTCCAGATACACGTAGTTGTTGTCGGTGCGCGAGGCCAGCAGGTTCACGCCCACCCGCAGCCACTCGTTCACGATGCGGTTATAGCTCAGGTTGGCCTTGTACACGGTCGGCACCTCAAAGTTGGGGTCGGTCAGGTTGATGGTCGCCACGGGCGTGGCGCCCGCCGGCAGGCCCGGCACCGTAGAGGGGTCGCGGCGGTAAGCTAGAAAGTCGGGGGTAGGGACCGGGTTAGGCGCGCTGGCGCTGTTGGGCCGGGTCAGGTCGACGGCCCCGATTTGCAGGCCGTCGTTCTGGATATTGTTGAGCTGCGCGTAGTTGATGACGTAGGCTGAGAACACGCCCCCGCCCAGCCGGAAGATGTTCCGGCTTTTGCCCCCCATGTCCCAGGTCAGCTGCAAGCGGGGCTGCACGTTGTTCCAGTCGGTAATCTGGGCGTCGGTGCGCAGGCCCAGCTCGCGCTCAACCAGCGGGTTGTAGGCGGCGGGTGTGAGGTAGCTCGTTACATCGTAGCGCACGCCGAGCTGGGCCGTCAGGTCGGGGTGCGGGTTGTAGGCGGCCTGGGCAAACACCGAGGCGTCCAGCACCGCGTGCTTCACGTCCGGAATGCCGTTCAGGGGCACCTCGCGGGCGTAGCGGGCGGGATTCAGGTTATTGAAATCGCGCAGACTATTGAAAATGAAGCGGCCGTTCTGCTCATTGGAAACGTAGTTGTACAAGGACGTGAGCATATTATCCGTGCCGAAGGTGAAGTTGAACCGGCCCGCCGTGAGGTAGCTCGTATTCACCAATTGAACCTGATGAACCCGCTGGGTTTCGGGCGTGAAGCGCTGCCCGCCAAACTGCACGTCGGTGCGGCCCGCACGCCCATCGGGCAGCACCGAACTCACCGTCACGATGGCCCGCGGAATGTTGCCGGCCGGCAGCTGCGGGTTGGGCGTGATGCCGTTGCGCGAGTACACGTACTGCACTTTCAGCTCATTGAGCAGCTTCGATGAAAAGGCCGAGCGCAGGGCCAGCGCCGTGCTGTTTTCGCGGGAGCTGAACCCCGACCAGGTTTCGTAGAGGTTGATGGCCGAGTTGTCGTTGGTGTTGGCGGGCTCGTCGGTGTCGCTGTAGTTGTTGCGCAAGGTGAGGCGGTGCTTGTCATTAAGCTGCCAGTCGAAGCGCGCTAAGATGCTGTTAGCCACGCTTTTGCGGTCAAACGAGCCGGTTTGCGGCCCAGTGCCCAGGCCGTATTTCGCGCGGCCGATGGTAATCACGCTGTCCAGCACGGCGCGGCTGATGCCCAGGGCCTGCTCGTCGGATGGGCGCTGAATGTCGGCAATGAAGAGCGGCGCGGCCTGCTGCTGCCGGTCCAGGGCCGCGAAGAAGTGCAGCTTGTCTTTAATAATCGGGCCGCCCAGGCTGAAGCCGTACTGCGTGGTGCTGAAATCCGTCGTGCGCTTGTTGCCCCGGATGTCGCGCGGGTTGGCCAGCCAGTCGGCGCGCTGATAGGCGAAGGCCGAGCCCGTGAAGGTGTTAGTGCCTGACTTCGTGACCGCGCTGACCGTGCCGCCGCCCTGCCGGCCCTGCGTCACGTCGTACACGTTATAGGCCACTTCAAACTCGCGGATGGCTTCCAGCGACAAGGTGAACGTACCGCGCCCTACCGGCCCGCTGGTGAGCATGTTGCGCGCGCTCAGGCCATCAATCAGGTAGTTGGTCGACGACGCCAGCTGGCTGCCGATGCTGGTGCCGTTGGAGGTCGGGGCTAGGTTGGCCAAGCTGGTGAAGTCGCGGTTGAGGGCGGGCAGGCGACTGATGGATTGGGCCGTGATGGCGGTGCTGCTGCCCAGGCGGTCCACCCGGCTGGTCAGCGGATTGGCCGTTACCACCACTTCCTGGAGCTGCGCGGTCGATTCGCTGAGCTGCAAGTTCACCGTCACCCGGTCGCCCTGGTTCAGGGTGTAGCCCATGCGCTGCTGGGGCGCGTAGCCCACGAAGCTGACGTTAACCTCGTAGGGCCCGCCCAGGGGCAGCTGCCGGAACGCGTAGCGCCCATCGGTGCCCGTGGCGGCGCCAGTCTGAAAGCCGGTGGAGTTATTGCGGACCACAACCGTTGCGCCGGGGATGGCCGCGCCCTGGGCATCGGCTACCAGGCCCGCGATGGAAGCGTCCGTGGATTGGGCCCGCAGCGGCTGGCTGAGCGGCGCCGCCAGCAGCACCCAGCATAAGGCCGCCAGGGCCCAGGAACGCCGCCGGAGAAAGAGAAATAGTAGAGCAGTTGGCATCAGAAAGAAGATGGTTAGGGTGAATGGGCGCCCAAAAGTATCTTGCTTTCGTATGGTTTTATCTAGTAAATTTCACAGTTCATATAACATTAACCCTAACGTAATACCGCACTCTGGCTGCTGCGGGGCAGATTATGTTTAGGTTAATTATCACCATCTTATTTGTTTTATCCTGTTCTTGAGCGGGTAGACAGCAGCCATGTTGCTGGCTGTTTCATCTTTAAAAGAATCATGCAGCGCGCAGCGAAGCATAACGGCCTTTCTTGCTCACTGTCCGACGCGACCACATGCGCCTGGGCGTGGCCGGTAAAGACCTGACGGGCGCGCGCTACATCATCTCGCGCCGCTCGCAAGGCATCCGCATGAGCACGTTGTGCCTGCTCACGGCAGGGGTAGATGTGACGTTTTAGTTAAGTTAGAATACGGATTGGGATAAAGCTGAAAGCGCCGCGTCCAGAGGCACTTTGGTGCTGGCTAGGGCCGCACCCGTTTTCAATCTGTTCGCTGGCTCTTCATAACACCCCTACCCCCATTCGCCTTCCTGGATGAGCTACCCTAACTTTTATCTCGGCCTACTCGCGGGGAGTCTGGCCTGGAGCACCGGCGCCTGCACAGCCCCCACCTCGGCCGCCACTTCCGGGTCCAGCCAAAGCGCAGCGCCTCGCATGGTCACTGCTGCCCCTGGGGCGGTCCCGCGGCTGGTCAGCCGCCAGTTCAAATTCACCGAAGGCCCGGCCGTGGATAAGGCGGGCAACGTATTCTTCACCGACCAGCCCAACGACAAAATCTGGCAGTACGCCACCGACGGCACGCTCAGCGTGTTTCTGGAAAAGGCCGGCCGCGCCAACGGCTTGTACTTCGACCGCCGGGGCAACCTGCTGGCCTGCGCCGACGAGCACAACCAGCTCTGGTCCATTGACCCCGATGGCCGGG
Organism: uncultured Hymenobacter sp.; assembly: GCF_964243305.1. Classification (GTDB taxonomy): domain Bacteria; phylum Bacteroidota; class Bacteroidia; order Cytophagales; family Hymenobacteraceae; genus Hymenobacter. The sequence goes on along the minus strand of NZ_CAXTEF010000005.1, from coordinate 124,528 downwards.
CAACCGTGCTGGTGCGCGACGTGCAGGGCCACCGCCTCAACGGCCCCAACGACCTGTGGGTGCACCCGCGCACCGGCGGTATCTACTTCACCGACCCCTACTACCCGCGCCCCTACTGGACCCGCACCGCGCCCGACCCCGCCCTGGGCGGCCAGAAAGTTTACTACCTGGCCCCTGGCCAGGCACAGCCCGTCGTGGCCGACGACCAGCTGCAACAGCCCAACGGCATTGTCGGCACGCCCGACGGCCGGCAGCTCTATGTGGCCGACATTGGGGCCAATAAGACCTACCGCTACCAGATTGGAGCCGACGGCCGGCTGGGCGACCGCCAGCTGTTCGTCGAGCAGGGTTCCGACGGCATGACCATCGACGAGCAGGGCAACGTGTACCTGACTGGCCAGGGCGTCACGGTGTACTCGCCTGCCGGGCAGCTTATCCAGCACATCGCCGTGCCCGCCGCGTGGACCGGCAACGTCTGCTTCGCGGGCAAAAACCGCCAAACCCTGTTCATCACCGCCTCCGACGCGGTGTTTACGGTGCCCATGCGGGTGAGAGGCGGAAGGTAAGTCAGGCAGTTGGCCCTGAGCTGTTTCAACGGAATGGGAAGCGGGCATCGGCCGCCGGATAACCTGACTTGCGGCCTTTCGGCGCGCAACGCAGCCCGCCAGCGCGGGGGGGGGTAGCGTCGCTCGCCGATTAGGCTCTTGGCAGAGGAGCATTTATGGCCGCTCTACTGAACTGCCTCTACAAGCAAAAACCCCGTTTGCAGGTGCAAACGGGGTTTTTGCTTGTAGAGAGCGAGGGATTCGAACCCCCGGAGGTTTGACCCTCAACGGTTTTCAAGACCGCCGCAATCGACCACTCTGCCAGCTCTCTGGGAGAGTTATGAGTTAAAAATTATGAGTTAAATGAACGGCAACTCGTAACTCATAATTTTTAACTCATAATTCAAAAAGGTAGAGAAGGGGGGATTCGAACCCCCGATACCGTTGCCGGTATAACGGTTTTCGAAACCGTCGCATTCGACCACTCTGCCACCTCTCTAACAGATTCCCCGGAGTGATTCGGGGACGCAAAAGTAACCAGCAATGAACAATGGGCAATGAGCGATGAGCAATTTTCGGTAGAAAACTATTCCCTACCCCCCTGCTCTGACTAAGGCCAACTTCTCCCTTACTCATTGTTCATTACTCATTAGCAGTTGATTTCAGCCGGCCCGTTACCGCATCCACGCTCACGTTCACCTCGAAGCCAATGATGAGGGTCATGCACACGAACTCCAGCCACACCATAAAGCCCACGAGCGCCCCGATGGAGCCGTAGAAGTGGTTGTAGGAGTCGAAGATGCGCACGTAGAGCGTAAAGAGAAACGAGACCAGGAAGATGAGCAGCGTGGCCACCACGGCCCCAATGGATACGAACGGCCACTTGTCGTGCACGGGCGGCACGAAGTAGAAAATCACGCAGGTAATGGACAGAAAAAGCCCGCCCAGCGAGCCGTAGCGCAAGACCAGAATCATTAGCTCGGTGAGCTTCTCGGGCACGATTTCGTAGAACACGAGCGCATCAATGATGTAGGTGCCGAAGAAGATGCCCGCAATGGCCAGCACCAGAATGAAGGCCAGCAAAAAAGTCAACGCCGTGGCGATGACTCGCTTGCGCAGGTAGCTGCGGTGCTTAAACCAGGGGTATTTCTTCTCGAACGCGTCGAGCAAAGCCATGATGCCATTGCTGGACAGGAACAGCGCCGCCCCGAAACCGAACGAGAGCAGCCCGCCGTGCGGGATGTTCACGATGTCCTCGATGGTACTCGCCGTCGCGGCGTATAGCTCCTTGGGCATGATGTCGCCCAGAAATTGCAGAATGTCCACGTTGAGTTGCGGAACCGGGATGTAGGGGATGAGTGTGAAGAGGAAGATAATGGTCGGAAACAAAGCCAGCGTGAGGTTGAAGGCCATGTAGGAGGCGCGCTTTTCGAGCGAGTCGAGCCGCAGCTCAAACAGGGCCCGGTCGAGCACGTCATACAAAGAGGCCCGCCCCTGCCGCAGTCGAAACCGCTTGAGCCACACGATGGCCCGGCGGTAGGGCCGCTGCCGGCGCACATCGGGCAGCCGCGCCCGGCGAATCACAGGAGCCTTCATGGAGTGGAGGGGGGGTAGGGAAAAGGCGGTCAATGCTGAGCTTGCCGAAGCATCTCTACCGCTGACTAACTTAATCGTTGCTTTGACTGGATTAGTCAGCGGTAGAGATGCTTTGGCAAGCTCAGCATGACGTTCTTTTTTAACTTATAATTCCTGTTTAGACCTTCCCAAACGTCGGGGGAGCGGGCGCGTCCCTGGGCAGCTCCGGCCCCGCGCCGAGCGGACCGAGCGTGTCATCCTCCGTAAAGTACGGCGCGAGCTTGGCCTGAATGCCGGCCGGCAGCGGCACGGGCCGGCCGGTGCTCGTGCTCACGAACACCATCAGCGTGTGGCCCTCAGTGAGCAGCTCACCGGCCTCGTTGTAAATCTCATACTCGAACAGCACCCGCGAGCCTTCAGGCGGCTGCCGCAGCAAGAGGCGCACCGTGAGCAGGTCATCGTAGCGGGCGGGGCGGCGGAAGCGGGTGCGCAGCTCCCCGACCGGCATCCCTACCCCCTCCGCTTCCAGCGCCTTGTAGCTCAGGCCCAGCTGCCGGAACGCCTCGGCGCGCGCGACCTCAAAATACGCCGCGTAGTTGCCGTGATAGACGTAGCCCATCTGGTCGGTTTCGGCGTAGCGCACGCGAATTTGGGTGTCGGATTGGAACAAGGGAAAGTAGCTAAAAGGCGGTCATGCTGAGCGCAGCGAAGCACCTCGCATGGTGGACTAATTCAATCGTGTGGGTAAGCAGATTACTTCCCCTGGCGAGATGCTTCGCTCTGCTCAGCATGACCGCCTTTTATAACGCAGTTTTTACACCTCAACCCTTCACCGGATTCCCGCCCGGCTCAAGGCCGCCTGATAGCGCCGCGCGTTCAGCAGATGGTCGCGCTCGTTGGCGGCGAAGGCGTGGTAGCCGCTGAAATCTTCTTTGGCGCAGAAATACAGGTAGCCGTTCGGCTCGGGTTTGAGCACGGCGTCGATGCTGGCGATGCTGGGCAGGTTGATGGGGCCGGGCGGCAGGCCGCCATACTTATAGGTGTTGTAGGGCGAGTCTTTTTGCAGGTGCACGTTGAGCACACGCTTGATGCCGAAGTCGCCGTTGGCGTACACGACCGTGGGGTCGGCTTGCAGCTTCATACCGCGCTTGAGGCGATTGAGGTAGACGCCCGCGATGCGGGGGCGCTCGTCGGCGTGCTGCTGCTGCTCGGCCTCCACGATGCTGGCCAGGGTGCTGACCTGGGCGCGGCTGAGCTTGAGCCGGGCGCGCTCGGCGTCGCGGGCGGGCGTCCAGAACCGCTCGTACTCCTTCTTCATGCGCTGCATAAGGTTGTCGGCCGAGGTGTTCCAGTACAGCTCGTAGGTGTTGGGGATGAACATGCTCAGCACGGTCGTGGTGTCGAAGCCCAGCTTTTTGGTGTAGGCGGGGCTGCTGAGCAGCGAATCGATTTGGGCGGGCCGCGCGTCAATCTGCCGCGAGAGCTTGGCGGCCAACTCCTGGCGCAGGCGCACGTTGGTAAACGTCAGCTTCAGCGGCGACTGCCGGCCCGACTTGAGCAGATTTATTAGCTCGCGGTTCGTAGCCTGGTCTTTTAGCTCGTAGCGGCCGGGCTTCACGGCCCCTGGCTTGTCGTACTTCATCAGCCGGGCCACGAAGCGCAGCGAGAGCCGGTCCACGACCGCGCCCGTGGCTTCGACGGAGTCAAGGGCCGTTTTCCAGGTCGCGCCGCGGCGGATGAGCACGTAGGCCGGCTTGCCCTTGGTCTCGATGTTGGCCGTGAAAAAAACTTGGTAGAAGTAGTAGGAAAAGCAAATCAGCGTGAGGCTGAAAATCACGCTCAGCGTGGCGTAGCGGTTGCGGCGCCGGATGGCGCGGGCCTTGTAGTCGGGGGGCGACGTTTTGGCAGGTTCGGGCAGCATGAAGCGGGAGCCGGCGGCTTGGGCCAGCGTGAGGGGGGTAGGGAATTGAAAAGTCAAAAGTAAAGTACGGTCTCCGGCGAGCCGTCAGCCGGCGCAGGAAGGGCGCCGGCTGGGTTGTTAACTCGAAAAAAGACCGTTAAAATCCATTTGCCGTAGTACCTTGTCCGCCCCTACCCCCCTTCTTTCACCCCAAGCCCTACCCTGTTCATGGCCGCTACCCTCCTCCGCATCCATCCCGAAAACCCGCCCGCCAACCGCATCCAGCAAGCCGTGGATGTGTTGCGCCGCGGCGGCATCATCATCTACCCGACGGATACGGTGTACGGCATCGGCTGCGATATTCACAACCAGAAGGCGGTCGAGAAGCTCTGCCGCATCAAGGGCCTGCAGCCCGACAAGGCCAACCTGAGCTTTATCTGCCACGACCTCTCTCACATCAGCGACTACGCCCACGGCATCACCACGCCCGCCTATAAAGTCCTGAAAAAAGCTTTGCCTGGCCCGTTCACCTTCATTTTCGAGGCCAGCGCCAAGGCCCCGCGCATTGGCGGCCGGCAGCGCAAAACGGTCGGCATCCGGGTGCCCGACAATCAGATTATCCTCCAACTCGTGCGCGAGCTGGGCAACCCCATCATCAGTACGTCGGTGCGTGAGGATGAAAACACGCTCGAAGAATACGTCACCGACCCCGACCTCATCCACGAGAAATACCGCACGATGGTCGACCTCGTCATCGACGGCGGTTTCGGCGGCAACGTGCCCAGCACCATCATCGACTGCACAAATGATGACTTCGAGCTGGTCCGCCAGGGCGCGGGGGATATTGAGCAGTATTTATAAATTAAGATTATTGCCCCAAATCGTCTGTCATGCTGAGCCCCGCGAAGCATCTTAATTTCCGCTGAACGACGCAGTACTCAATCGTTCTAGGCTCGTCCTAGCGTGATAGGATGCTTTGCAAGCTCAGCATGACAGCTGATTTATTCACCGCTTATACTTCCAGCGCCGGTGCGTCCACAAATACTGCTCCGGCGCGGCCTGAATATCACGCTCCAGTTGCCGGGCGAAGGCTTCGGCAATGGGAAACTCACCAGTTTCGGCGGCTCCTTTGGCAGCCTTCCCGTCGGGCATTTTGGTAAACGTAATTTCATAAAAACCTTTTCCTACCCGCCGAATGCCCACATACACCACGGCGCAGTCAAATTGCGCGGCCAACCGGTCGGCGCCAGTATAAAAGCCGGTTTCCTGGTGCAAAAACGTGGTCCAGTAGGGCTGGTCACGGGGGCCGGCGGCCTGATCTGACAACAGGCTGAGCGTGTGGCCCTGGCCGCGGCGCTCGACCAGGTAGCGCAGCGTGGCGCGCATGGGCACGGCCGCGGCGCCGAGCCGGGTGCGCAGCCGGCGCATGAATTGCTCGAAAAACGGGTTGGTCAGCGGCTTGTAAACCCCCGCTGCCCGGCCCGGAAACTGCCCCGCCGCCGCGCTCAGAATCCACTCCCAGTTGCCCATGTGCGAGCCCAGCGAAAGCACCAGCTGGTTTTGGGCAAACGGGTTGCCTAGCAGCTCAGGGTTGGTGAAACGCACCCGCCGCGCCAGCTCAGCGGCCGGCATCCGGGCCAGCATCAGGATTTCGACTATTACCTGGGAAAAATGCCGGTAGAACGCCCGCCCCAGGCGCTGCCGCTCAGCCTCCGTCTTCTCGGGAAAGCTGTGGCGCAGGTTTTCCTGCACCACGCGCCAGCGGTAGCGCACGACGTAAGCCAGCAGCAGATAAAACCCCTCCGCCAGCCCGTAAAGCAGTGGACGCGGCAAACTTGCGACCCCCAGCAGCAGCCCCGAGAGCAGCCGGTGAAGAGCCGGCTCGGTGGCGTTCGGGCCGGACGGGGGGGGTAGGGATTCATTCATCGCGGCACGGCGGCGCCAGCGGGGGCATAGGTAGCGGCGTCGCGCCGGCCGCGCGCGGTCTGGGTCGTAAGCAGTTTCTTGTTGGCGCCGTACACTTCAATCGTCAGCGCGAACTCGCCATCGGGCAGCGGGCCGAACGGTAGCTGCCCGGCCACGGAGGTCGGGCGGCCGGCCTGCGGCGTCAGCGGCGCGTCAGCGTCGGCGGCGAATCCCTCGGGGTTTTCCAGGTGATAGTGCAAACGCACAGCCTGGCCGGCGGGCGCCTGGTTTAGCTCGGTGTAGAAATAAAGATTACTGGCGCCGCGGGCGTAGAGGCCGCTTGGCGCCCGCGTCAGCAGGTAGCCGCCGCGAATAAACGTTTCGCTGCCCGTAGTTTTCACGGCGGGCTTGGCCAGCAGCACGATATCACTCAGGAAAGCAGCCGGCGACGGCGCTTTTACTTCCAGCGGCTGCTCGACGGTCGTCTCGCCGTTGGCGGCGCGGTACTGGTCGCGCACCCGGCCGCGCAGGGTGTAGCGGCCAGCGGGCAGACTCACGCGCTTCAGAAAGCTGACCGGATTTTTAATAGCAATGAGCGTATCATTGAGCGTGGGTGGGCGCAGCGTCACGGTTTCCTGAAATGCAAGCTGGCCGTTGGCTTTGAGGATTTGCAGCGTGACCGTAGCAGCGGACTGGAACTGCTTGGGCGCCCGCTGCCGGTAGGTCAGCGGCTGGGTCGGCACCGAGACGTAGATTTCGACTTCGGCACCGCCTTCTACTTTATCAAGGCCGCGAAACTGGGCTACGTCGAAGTGAATTTGGGGCGGGCCGGCGTGGGCAGTCAGGCGCAATAAGGTGCTTAAACTGAAGAGCAAAAGGCTTTTTAGCATGACGAGCAAAGTTAGATGTTGGATTCCCTACCCCCCCTTGGCGGCACGGAGCCGGGTTACCGCAGAGGGCGCTGAGGTAGGCGCTGAGGTTCGCCGAGTTGTTCAACGAGCCTGGCAAGTTTTAACCCAAAGCCGGCCCGCCGCCCAAGTGAAATTCGTGTCATTCGTAAAAATTCGTGTCAACCGTGATTCTGGTCAGCGAGCTTCCATACAATCCGCCCATTGCGTTCTTCGCGGCGCTGCTGCCAGCCAAAAAGCTCCTGCTTGAAGCCCAGGAGAACTACCGCAAGCAAACCTACCGCAACCGCTGCCTCATCCTCACGGCGCAGGGCGTGCAGCCGCTGACCGTGCCGGTGCTCGATGGCAACCGCTCGGAGAAAGTAAAAACGAGCGAAATCCAAGTAGATTATCGCCAGAACTGGGTGCACCGCCACTGGCGCACGCTGCAAACCGCCTACGGCAGCTCGCCGTATTTTGAGTATTACGCCGATTACTTTCGGGATATCTACGCTCAGAAACCCGCCTGCCTCTTCGACCTGAACCTGGCCTTGCTGCACCTGCTGCTGCGCTGCCTGCGGCTGCCAACTCCCGTGGAGCTGACTGCCACCTACGAGCCCGCCTACCCCCCTGCCACGGTGCAAGACCGGCGCGATTGGCTGAGCCCGAAAGCCGGCCGGCCCGCCGGTCAGGCTGACAGTGCGGCAGACAGCCTGACGCCCCGGCCTTACCAGCAAGCGTTTGGCGCGCGTTTTGTGCCCGGACTAAGCCTGCTGGACCTGCTCTTTATGCAAGGCCCGGCCGCGGGGGATTTTTTACTGCCCGCCGTTCCGCAAGTCCGTACTGAAGGTTGAGTTTGGCAGAATTAGCTTAATTGCTTTGCCAACGCTGGCAGGAGCCGCCAAAAATTGTCGAAGAATTAGGCCTTGGAAGCGTTATCCCCAATCCAGATACTGCGTACTAGTACGACGGTCAGCCCCCGAACCTTCGCCCGCACCGGCTTGTTTTCAAGCCAATCCGGCCCCTACCCCCCGACGCGCCATTTGCTATTCTTATCTCCGATTTGACCTGACGCGGGGTCCTTGTTTTTTGTCATCTGTAACTATTCCGCATGGAAGCTAAATTCTCAAACCGCGTCAAGGAGGTTATTTCCCTGAGCCGGGAAGAGGCCATCCGGCTCGGGCACGACTACATCGGCACCGAACACCTGCTGCTGGGCATGATCCGCGAAGGCGAGGGCACGGCCCTGGGCCTGCTGCGCAAGCTCGGCGTGTCGGTGGACGAGTTGAAGTTTGCCTTAGAGCAGGCCACCCGCAACACGGCCACCCAGGGCACGAGCATCACTGGCTCGATTCCGCTCACCAAGCAAACGGAGAAAGTGCTGAAAATCACTTATCTGGAGGCCAAGATTTTCAAGTCCGAGATTATCGGCACCGAACACCTGCTGCTCTCCATCCTGCGGGATGAGGACAATATCTCTTCTCAAATCCTCAGCAAATTCAGCGTGAACTACGAATCAGTGCGCGACTCGCTCGACTACCACGGTACGGCCGGCGCCAGCGCGAACACCCCGCAGGGCCGCAAGCCCGACACCGACGACGATGACGATAAGCTGTTTGGCGGCGGACAGGGCTCCGGCCGCGGCGGCGCTGGTGGTGCGGCGGCCTCGAAGAAGCCCGGCGAGAAGTCGCGCACGCCGGTGCTTGACAACTTCGGCCGCGACCTCACCAAGCTGGCCGAGGACGACCGCCTCGACCCCATCGTGGGCCGCGAGAAAGAAATTGAGCGCGTGGCCCAAATCCTGAGCCGCCGCAAGAAGAACAACCCCATCCTCATCGGCGAGCCGGGGGTAGGCAAAACGGCCATTGCCGAGGGTCTCGCCCTGCGTATCATCCAGAAGAAAGTCTCGCGGGTGCTGTTCGGCAAGCGCGTGGTGACGCTGGATTTGGCTTCGCTCGTGGCCGGCACCAAGTACCGCGGTCAGTTTGAGGAGCGCATGAAGGCCGTGATGAACGAGCTGGAAAAGTCCCCCGACGTGATTCTATTCATCGATGAGCTGCACACCATCGTGGGTGCTGGCGGCGCTTCGGGCTCGCTCGATGCCTCGAACATGTTCAAGCCGGCCCTGGCCCGCGGCGAGATTCAGTGCATCGGCGCCACGACGCTGGACGAGTACCGGCAGTACATCGAGAAGGACGGCGCCTTGGCCCGTCGTTTCCAGATGGTGATGGTGGACCCGACCACGCCGGAGGAGACCATCGAAATCCTGCACAACATCAAGGACAAGTATCAGGACCACCACCACGTGGTGTACACCGACAAGGCCATCGAGCAGTGCGTCAAGCTCTCGGACCGCTACATGTCGGACCGCTTTCTGCCGGACAAAGCCATCGACATCCTCGATGAGGCCGGCGCCCGCGTGCACATCAACAACATTGTGGTGCCCGAGGATATTCTCAAGCTCGAAGAGCAGATTGAGAATATCAAGGGCGAGAAAAACGCCGTGGTGAAATCGCAGAAATACGAGGAAGCTGCCCGCCTGCGCGACACTGAGAAGAAGCTGCTGGAGCAACTCGACACGGCCAAGAAGTCGTGGGAGGATGAGACCAAGAAGAAGCGCTACACGGTGAAGGAGGAGAACGTGGCTGAGGTTATCGCCATGATGACCGGCATCCCCGTTAACCGCGTCGCTCAGAACGAAAGCCAGAAGCTGCTCAACATGGGTGAGGAGCTGCAAGGCAAAGTAATCGGGCAGGAAAAGGCGATTTCGCAGCTCGTCAAAGCCATTCAGCGCACCCGTGTGGGCCTGAAAGACCCGAAAAAGCCCATCGGCTCGTTCGTGTTCCTCGGCCCGACGGGGGTAGGAAAAACCGAGTTGGCCAAAGTGCTGGCAACCTATCTCTTCGATAAGGAAGATGCGCTGGTGCGCGTCGACATGTCGGAGTACATGGAGAAGTTCAGCGTGTCGCGCCTCGTGGGCGCGCCTCCCGGCTACGTAGGCTACGAAGAAGGCGGTCAGCTGACGGAGAAAATCCGCCGCAAGCCGTACTCGGTCATCCTGCTCGACGAGATTGAAAAGGCGCACCCGGACGTGTACAACCTGTTGCTCCAGGTGCTGGATGATGGTATTCTGACCGACGGCCTTGGCCGCAAAGTGGACTTCCGCAACACCATCATCATCATGACCTCGAACATCGGGGCGCGCGACTTGCAGGACTTCGGCGCCGGCATCGGCTTTGGCACCAAGGCCCGGCAGGACAACATGGACGAGCTGACCAAGGGCACCATTACCAACGCCCTGCGCAAGACCTTCTCGCCCGAGTTCCTCAACCGCTTGGATGACGTTATCGTCTTCAACTCGCTAGCCAAGACCGATATTCACAAGATTATCGACATCAGCCTGAGCAAGCTCCTGAACCGCATCCAGACCCTGGGCTACCGCGTCGAGCTGACCGAGAAAGCCAAGGACTTCGTAGCTGAAAAAGGTTACGACCCCAAATACGGCGCCCGTCCGCTCAACCGCGCGATTCAGAAGTACATCGAAGACCCGATTGCCGAAGAAATCTTGAAAGCCGAGGTGTTGCACGGCGACGTTATCACCGCCGACTTCGAGGACGGCAAGGAGGAGCTGACTTTCGCGGTAAGCAAGTCAGGCGAGGCCACCAACCTGCCTAGCGACGAGCGCCCTGCCGAGACGCCCGAAGCGCCGGATGCAGATGCGAAGAAGTAAATTGGTTTTGAATAGAAAGGCCGGCTTCGTAATACGGGGCCGGCCTTTTTTGTTCCATGAAAGGCTGCTCTGTTTTTTCTAAATCTAGTATTTTCTTTTTCTAATCTCCATTTAGAGGACTATAATATAAAATCTACCGTTAAAGTGAACAGTCCTTTCGCATCGTGAAAGTTTACCGCATGGAACAAAAACCATCCTTTCCTAGCTATATCTGGCCCATGACCATCAATGCTTTGCTAGTGCTCAACATCGTTTTGGCGATGGTCTCAGCCAATGCACATCAACACGACGGCTACATGGGCGGGCTGGGATACGTGGTCTACGCGGGGTTGTCCATTTTGATAAGCACGGTCATCAATCTCATCGCCTTCGACCAAGCTCAAACGAAGGGGAACGCCTAGGCCAAAGTTATTTACGGGGTAGCGGCGCTTGGTTTCTTTGTGCTGAGTGCGGTGATTCTATACTCCTTCGCGCACATGGGAAACCCGAAGCCTGGGGGATGATATCCCTACTGGCACAAGTTACGCCACGCTAAACTCGCGCCAGCAGGGGGTAGCAGTAAGAGAAAAAGCTGGTTGCCGCAATGCGGCCGGCTTCTTCGTATTTTTGGCCACAACCCTACCTGCTTATGTCTGCTGCTCAACCACTCGCTTGGCCCAGCCCGTCGCAGCCCGGCCGCCGCTACACCGAAGCCGAATACCTCGCCTTCGATGAACGGGCAGCCGGCCGCTGGGAGTTTTTCGATGGCCGGATTACGCCCGTGGGCCGTCCGGACCTGATGAATCAGCTTGACCCCAGCTTTATGGCCGGCGCTACGCCTACGCACGTCAGGCTTTCCCGCAAGTTGGCGGGCCTGCTCTTTCAACGTTTACCGCTTGGCTGCGAGGCGCTGCAAAGCGACCTGCGGGTTCATATTCCGCTCACCGGCGGCTACACCTATCCCGATACGGTTATCGTCTGCGGCGACCTGGAATTTGCCGACCCTGAAGCGGCTGTACCCTCGCTAACCAACCCGGTCGTCGTCGTAGAAATTCTCTCCGAAAGCACCGCCGAACACGACCGGTTCGGCAAGTTCGCCCGCTACCGCAGCATCCCGGCGCTTCGGCAGTACATCATGCTGGACTCGCGCCGCCCGCAGGTAGAAGTGTTGAACCGGCAGGCAGACGACTCCTGGACCTACGAAGCCCTGACCCAGCCGGCCGAAGTTATCCGGTTTGCCAGCGGCGATTGCAGCATCAGCTTGGCCGAGCTGTATGAGGGCCTGCTGCACTTCACGGCCGAAGAGGTGATTTAACTTATCTGACAGCAAATTTCTATAAATAAAAAACGAGGAGTTGAGCTTCACGGTGAGCGAGTTGGGCGAGGCCACGAACCTGCCCAGCGACGAGCGCCCCGCCGAGACGCCCGAAGCGCCGGATGCGGACGCGAAGAAGTAAGTTGGTATTTAGCTGAAAAGGCCGGCTCCGTGATACGGAGCCGGCCTTTTTGATTTTAGGACGGGCTGTTGTAACTCTTCTGAATCAAATACTCTTGTTTGATTTTCGTTTAATGAGTTATCTATATAATATACTGTTTGGCTAAACGGAATTTCTTCTGACTCTCACCCGACGAAATACTATACTTAACACGAAGGATATCAAACCAAGGAAGCCGAAATACTTGAAGGGTAGCGAGACAACATCATTATCTGTTTTTGCTGGTTGCCCTAATAGTGAAATGCCGGGCAGGGCATTAATAAAATCCCAAGCAGAGGTTCCCAATTGGCTAAAAGTTAGAACATCAAACAAGACATACAACTCAGTGAAAATAAAGCCTAGGGCGAAGACGGAAAGGCCGATGCGAAAAGAGGTCGAATCAATTCCCCTAAACAGGTAGACGTAAAACCCGAACAATACACACAGGATGCCAAGGGGAATCAGCCCATATATCCACAGAATGACTTCCATAGCTTCTCTTTTTAGTGGATTTACAATAGTTCGCTCTTCCTTCTAAACTGCCTGCTGCTCTTTCGGAGTTGCACTCCGAAAGAGCAGCATTACCCCCTGCTGGCACGAGTTACGCTACGCCAATCTCGCGCCAGCAGGGGGTAGTGCTTATGGGCGCGCAAGCTAACGCCTGTGCTACTTACCTTTGAACCCCACTCTCCCATCCCGCCGAATGCCTGACGCTACTGCCGTAATCCCTACCCCCCCCCTACTGGACGAACTCGCTCGTAGAAACGCCGAAGCCCTGCTCGGTGGCGGGCAGGACCGCATCGACGCGCAGCACAAAAAGGGCAAGCTCACGGCCCGCGAGCGGCTGGACTTGTTCCTGGATGAGGGCTCGTTTGAGGAAATCGGCAAGTTTGTCATGCACCGCAGCAAAGACTTCGGGCTGGATAAGGAGTACTACCTTGGCGATGGCGTGGTGACGGGCTACGGCACGGTGAATGGGCGGCTGGTGTACGTTTTCTCGCAGGATTTCACGGTGTTCGGCGGTTCGCTGAGCGAGACGCACGCCGAGAAAATCGTGAAAATCATGGACCTGGCGATGAAGAACGGCGCGCCGGTTGTGGGGTTGAATGATTCGGGCGGGGCGCGGATTCAGGAGGGGGTAGTAAGCCTGGGCGGCTACGCCGACATCTTTTATAAGAATACGCTGGCCTCGGGCGTGGTGCCGCAGATTTCGGCTATTATGGGGCCGTGCGCGGGCGGCGCGGTGTACTCGCCCGCCATCACGGACTTCGTGCTGATGGTCGAGAATACGAGCTACATGTTCGTGACCGGCCCGAACGTGGTCAAGACCGTGACGCACGAGAACGTGACAAGCGAGGAGTTGGGCGGCGCCTCGACCCACTCGGCCAAGAGCGGCGTCACGCACTTCAGCTGCGCCAATGAGGTACAATGCCTGACCTACATCAAGCAGCTGCTGAGCTATTTGCCGCAGAACTGCGAGGAAACAGCGCCCGCTGTGGCGTATGAAGCTGGCGCCGACGAGGCGCGCCCGGCGCTGAATAAAATTATCCCCGATAACCCTAATCAGCCTTACGACATTCGGGAGGTGATTGAAGGCATTATTGACGAGGGCTCGTTTCTGGAAGTGCACCAGAATTTTGCGGAGAATATCGTGGTTGGCTTCGCCCGGTTGGGCGGACGCAGCATTGGCATCGTGGGCAACCAGCCGGCCGTGCTCGCGGGGGTGCTCGACATCAACGCCAGTACCAAAGCCGCCCGCTTCGTGCGCTGCTGCGACTCGTTCAACGTGCCGCTCTTGGTGCTCGAAGACGTGCCCGGCTTCCTGCCCGGCACCGACCAGGAATGGCGCGGCATCATCACTAACGGCGCCAAGCTGCTCTACGCCTTCTGCGAGGCCACGGTGCCGCGCGTCACGGTTATCACCCGCAAGGCCTACGGCGGGGCCTACGACGTGATGAACTCCAAGCACATCGGCGCCGATATGAACTTTGCCTGGCCCACGGCCGAAATTGCCGTGATGGGCGCCAAGGGCGCGGCCGAAATCATCTTCAAGCGCGAAATCGCCCAAGCCAACGACCCCGAAGCCAAGCTTCAGGAAAAAGTGGACGAGTATCAGCAAAAATTCGCTACCCCCTACCGCGCCGCGCACCGCGGCTTCGTGGATGAGGTAATTCTGCCCTCGCAGACGCGGCAGAAGTTGCTGCGCGCGTTCAAGATGCTGGAGAATAAAGTGGACGTGCTGCCCCGTAAAAAGCACGGTAACATTCCGCTGTAGTTTTTTAACGCGAAGTTAAAAAGAAATTAAGAAGAAGTTTCGCAAAACAGGCGACTTCCAAACTTTGACTTCGCTAAACTTATTTTTAACTTCTCTTTGACTTCGCGTTAAATCTTACAAGAATCATGCGCCCCGAATCTTTTGAATTTCTCCAGAAATATCTCAACAATCCTTCGCCCACTGGCTTCGAGAAAGAAGGCCAGAAACTGTGGCTGGACTACATCAGGCCCTACATCGACACGTATTTTGTGGATACTTACGGCACGGTCGTGGGCGTAATTAATCCCGACGCGAAATATAAAGTCGTAATCGAAGCGCACGCCGACGAAATCTCTTATTTCGTTAATTATATCACCAAAGAAGGCTACATCTACCTGCGCAAAAACGGCGGCTCTGACCCCTTAGTGGCGCCGAGCAAGCGGGTAAATATCTTCGGCGAGAAAGGGATAGTAAAAGCCGTATTTGGCTGGCCCGCCATTCACGTGCGCAAGGTGGAGCAGGACAAGGCGCCCACCATTGAAACCGTATTTTTGGACTGCGGCGCGAGCAGCGCGGAGGAGGTGGAGGAGATGGGCGTGTACGTGGGCTCCGTGGTCACGTTTGAGGACGAGTTTACGGTGCTCAATGATAAGTTTTACGTGGGCCGGGCGCTGGACAATCGGGTTGGCGGCTTCATGATTGCCGAGGTGGCGCGACTGCTCAGGGAGAACGGCAACACGCTGCCTTTTGGGCTCTATATTGTGAATGCGGTGCAGGAGGAAATCGGGTTGCGCGGCGCGGAAATGGTGGCGCACCGCATTAGTCCCGACGTGGCGATAATTACGGACGTGACCCACGACACGCAGTCGCCGATGTACGAAAAGAAAATAAGCGGCGATATTTTCTGCGGCAAAGGCCCGGTAATTACCTACGGTCCGGCGGTGCAAAATAATTTGCGCGACTTAATTATTAAAACGGCGCAGGAAAAGGAAATACTGTTTCAGCGGGCCTCCGCTACCCGCGCGACGGGCACTGATACGGACGCATTCGCGTATTCCGGCGCGGGCGTGGCCTCGGCGCTGATTTCCCTACCCCTCAAATACATGCACACCACCGTGGAGACTGTGCATCAGGATGATGTGGAAGCGGTGACGCGGCTGATATATGAGACGCTGCTGCGCATTGAGGATGGCCACGATTTCCGGTATTTCTCGTAATTCAACTTATATCTTGTTCAGAAAACGCCGGCATCACCGGCGTTTTCTGATTTATAGCCTATGAGTTATAAGCCTTTGCAACGCCCGCTTACTGTTGTGGACCAACTGGGCCGGCGAGTAGTAGTCCCCTTCCCGCCGCAGCGTATTGTATCGCTGGTGCCTTCGCAAACCGAGTTGTTATTTGATTTGGGTTTGGCTGAAAAAGTAGTTGGCGTAACCAAATTCTGTATTCACCCGGCTGAGGCGCGGCAAAAAGCAGCCATAATGGGGGGTACCAAGAATTTTAATTTCGAGAGAATAGCGGAGTTGAAACCGGATTTAATTATTGGCAATAAGGAGGAAAATCACCAGGCCGGAATTGAGCAGCTAGCCGCCAGCTACCCGGTCTGGCTCAGCGATATTGCCACACTGAATGAGGCCTTGCGCATGATGAGGGGGGTAGGGGTTATCACCAGCCGCCGGGAAGCGGCGGAAATGCTGGCGGCCGAGACGGCCGCCGCGTTTGCGGCGCTGGCTCCGCCGCCTACCCCCCTCCCGGCAGCCTATTTCATCTGGCGGCAGCCCTACATGGTAGCGGCCGGCGGCACCTTTATCGACGACATGCTCCGCCGGGCGGGCTTCGCCAACGTGTTTGCCAGCCGCGGACGCTACCCCGAAATCACGGCGGCGGAGCTGGCGGCGGCAGCTCCCGCGCGCATTCTGCTTTCCTCGGAGCCTTATCCTTTCGCCGAAAAGCATGTGGCCGAGTTTCAGGCTATCTGCCCGGCCGCGCGCATTGACATTGTGGATGGTGAATTGTTCAGCTGGTACGGCAGCCGGCTGCGGCAGTCGGCGGCTTATTTCAGAACGCTGCGCTGAAGCCGACCTGGCGCAGCTCGTGCCAGAACTGGGGGTAGGATTTGCGCACCACGTCGGGCACCTCGATTTGGAGCGGGCCGCGTAGGGCCAGCGGCGCGAAGGCCATCGCCATGCGGTGGTCGTGGTAGGTGGCGACGGTTTGGGCCTGCACGGGCCGCGTAGCCGGCTGCACGGCAAACACGCCACCAGCCTGCTCCACTAGGTCGGCGCCAAACTTAGCCAGCTCGGTTTGCAGGGCCGCGATGCGGTCGGTTTCCTTGATGCGCAGGCTTTCAAGGCCCGTCAGCCGCGCGGGCACTTGCCGGGCCGCAGCTACCACGGCGATGGTCTGGGCCAGGTCGGGGCAATGCGTGAAGTCGAGCGGCGCGGCGGGCAGCGGCGCGGCGGGCACTTGCGTTAGCCGCACACCTTGCGCCAGATACGTTGTGGCGACGCCGAAATACGTCATCAGCTCCACAATGGCCTGGTCGCCCTGCCAGGAGTGGCGGCGCAGGCCGGGTAAAACGAGTTCGGCGGCCGGCGCCGCCAGGGCGACCATCGCGTACCAGTAGCTGGCCGCCGACCAGTCGGCTTCAATCGTGTAGTTGGCCGACTGATACGTGCCCGGCGTTACGGTCAGCAAGCTGCTGGCTTCGGCTTCCGCCACTGCAACGCCGAACTGCCGTAGCAGCGCCAGCGTCATCCCGATGTAGGGCCGCGAGCCGACGGTGCCGGTCAGGCGCAGGCGCAAGCCGCGCGGCAAGCGGGCGCCCACCAGCAGCAGGGCCGAGATGTACTGGCTGCTGATATCGCCGCGCACGGCTACTTCGGGCGTTTCAGCGGCGGCGGGCTCAAAGCCCCCGAAGCGCAGCGGCGGAAAGCCCCCTACCCCCTCATACTCAACTAAAGCCCCCAACTGCCGCAGCGCGTCGACCAGCACGCCGATGGGCCGCTGCTGTGCCCGCGCGGTGCCGGTCAGGCGGCCCTGCCAGCCGGTTACGGCCAAGTAGGCGGTCAGGAAGCGCATCACGGTGCCGGCATCTTCGGCGTCAAGCACTTGCGTTGTGGGCGCGGCGGCCAGCAGCCGGCGCATGAGCTGCGTGTCGTTGGCGTCGGATAGGTTGTCGAGTTGCCCGCCGCCGGCCAGCGCATGCAAAATCAGCGCGCGGTTGCTTTCACTTTTGGAAGCCGGCAGCTGCGCCGTGCCCCGCAAAGGCCCGCCAGGCCAGGATAAGTGCATCATAGTCAATTAGAACGTTCTGCGCCCTCTGCGCTTTTCTTCTGCGCCCTCTGCGGGCTAAAAACGGTCGAACGACCCGCTCACAGCCGATGATAGTACCGCAGCGCGGCGCTGATGTCCCCCACGGTCACGGCTTGGTCGAAGACGCCATTGCCGATGCCTTGCAGCAGCGTACAGTTGATGGTGCCGCCGGCGTTTTTCTTGTCCTGCGTGGCATATTCGGCGATGATGTCCATTTCCATCAGTACGAAACTAACTTTATCAAACACTGAAAACACGAAAGTTTCAATCTTATCCAGCTCTGCTTCGCTGAGCAGGCCGCGCTGCACTGAAAGCCAGCTTTCACAAATCAGGCCCGCCGCCACGGCCTCGCCGTGCAGGATTTCGCGGCCGGGCTGGGTCAGCAGGTAGCTTTCCAGCGCGTGGCCCACGGTGTGGCCGAAGTTGAGCAGCTTGCGCGGGCCAGTTTCGTAAGGGTCCTGGGCCACGATGCGCTGCTTGAGGGCCACGGCGTGGGCAATGGTCGGCGTCCAGTCGTCGACCACGATGCCCGTGCGGCGCTGCTCGTGAAAGGCGTCGGCGTCGGCCACCAGGTTGTGCTTGATGACTTCGGCGTAGCCAGATTTAAGCTGCCGCACGTCCAGCGTTTCCAGAAACCGCGGCTCGATGAACACACCGGCCGGCGTCTGAAACACGCCGAGTTGATTTTTGAAGCCCTGAAAGTCAATACCGGTTTTGCCGCCCACGGCCGCATCGACCTGGGCCAGCAGCGTGGTCGGCACCTGCATGAAGCGCAGGCCACGCTTATAAATAGCGGCGCAGAAGCCCCCCAAATCCGTGACGACGCCTCCGCCCAGGTTAACCAGCACGGCGTAGCGGTCGGCCCGCTGCTCGGTAAGCTGGCACCAGACGGTGCTGTCGCAGGTGCGCAGGGTTTTGAATTCCTCGCCGGCTTCTATTTCTATCAGGTGATGATTTTCCGGCAAATGAGGCCGCAGGCGCGGGTAGCAAAGGGTGGCCGTGTGGGTGTCGGCCAGCACAAACACCCGGCTGATGGCTGGCTGCCGCAGCAGCGCGGCCAGGGCGGGCAGCGCGTTGGGGCCGATGGTGACGTCAGTATCCAAGGTTCGGGTAGCTAGAGGGGGGTAGGGACCGGAGCAGCACAAGCAGCGGCAGCGGAATTGTTGGCGCCCGCGCAACCTTGTGCGGCCCGCAAAGGTCATCGCCGCGAACGACAATCACACATTTTTCTGCCTATCCTGCCTATCCCATGAAATCCTCCCTTTTATATCTGCTGCTCGGCCTGGGCCTGACGGGCTGCAAGGAAGACACTGATTCTGCAACTGGCCTGGCCGGCACCTGGCAGCTTACCAGCCGCGTGTGCTTCTGCCCGGAGCCGCTACCTAATCAAGCTGTGACGTTTACGGACACCAGCTTTTCCTTCTATGAGAACGGCCAACTGACCAGACAAGGTACTTATGCGGCCGGCATGGGCACGTTCTGCGGCGGCACCACAGAATACCCGGTCACTAAACTTACGTATTCGCTAAACCCGTCGCCTGAATTAATCAATGCCAGAATCACGCTGACTGATAATGAATTGACGCTGGACTTTGGCAAAGAGTGCGACGCTCCCTTTAACACATACCGGCGCCTGCCTTCCTCAACGTCCGGCGGATTATAGGCCCGGCCCGAGGTGCTGAATGCCGTCCACGGGGCGGCCGTTCAGCACCTCGGTTTGCTTGCGGATGCTCTCGATGTGAATGAGCTTGTACAGCTCGGCCACGAACGTCTCGTTGACGTGCAGCTTCTCGGCCCACTCCGGGCGGGTGTGGAAGATTTCCTTCCAGCGGTCGAGCTGCAAAATCTTGACGTTGTTTTCCTTTTTATACTCGGCCAGCTCCTCGACCAGCGCCATGCGGCGAGCCAACGCTTCCACAATTTCGCGGTCGGCGACGTCCATTTTCTGGCGCAGCTCCTCGGCTTTGTTGAGGTAGTCGGCATTGTCGGACGAGCGGTAGCGGTACTTTAATTCTTGTAGGATTTCGCCCAGCCGCGCAGGGGTCACCTGCTGCTCGGCGTCGCTCAGGGCGCGGTCGGGGTCGGGGTGGGTTTCCAGCATCAGGCCGTCGTAGTCCAGGTCCAGCGCTTTCTGGGCGATGGGCAACAGCAAGTCGCGCCGGCCGCCGATGTGGCTGGGGTCGCAGAAGAGCGGCACGTGCGGAAACCGCGTCTTCAGCTCAATCGGCAGCATCCAGGTGGGCGCGTTGCGGTACTTGCTGGGCGCAAACGTGCTGAAGCCGCGGTGCACGGCCGCCAAATCGCGCAGGCCGGCCCGCTCCAGCCGCTCCAGGGCGCCGGCCCACAGGGCCACGTCGGGGTTGACCGGGTTTTTTACCATCACCGGCACACCGGTGCCGGCCAGCGCGTCGGCCAGCTCCTGCACCGCGAAGGGGTTGACGGTGGTGCGGGCCCCAATCCAGAACACGTCGATGCCCGCTTTCAGCGCGTCTTCGACGTGACGCGGCGTAGCCACCTCGATGGTGACGGGCAGGCCGGTTTCGGCCTTCACTTGTTGCAGCCAGGGCAAGGCGGCGGTCCCTACCCCCTCGAACGCGCCGGGCCGGGTGCGGGGCTTCCACACGCCGGCCCGAAACAGGTCTATCTTGCCCAGCGCCCGCAGGCCGCGGGCCGTGGCCAGCACCTGCGCCTCCGTTTCGGCCGAGCACGGGCCGGCGATGAGGAGCGGCGCGCTTTTGACGGCCAGGCGGCGGGTGAAATACGTGTCCGGAGTAGCGGTGGTAGTCATGGGTTGGGCGGCGGGCAGGGGGGTAGGAAATTAAACTCCCGAAGGTAACCCGGCCCGCGAAAACGGGGTTTACCGGCTACCTTAGCCTCGCTGAAAATGCGCCGCTTTTCGTTAATTCCCTACCCCCTCTCCCACCCCGATTCCCTTTAAGTCCGCTCATGTCGCCCCTGCCGCCCCCCGCTCCCGCTACTGCCGCCCCAGTCTCTTTCGACGACACCAAAGTGGCGTTTGCCTCCAAGTCGGACGCCGATTTGCGCCGCATGTACGCCCTGTTCGCGACCATGAACAGCGGCGGCCTCGTCAAGGCCGGCGGCGGGCTCATGAAGTCGGCCCTGAAATGGGGCCTGCCGGGCACCAAGTTTCTGATTAAGAATTCCATCTTCGCCCAATTTTGCGGCGGCGAAACCATTGCCGAATGCCGGGCAGTGGTTGAGGAGCTGGGCAAGTATAACGTGGGCACCATCCTCGACTACTCGGTGGAGGGCGAGGGCCACGACCGCAGCTTCAACCGCACCCGCGACGAGATTCTGGCCACCATCGAAGAGGCGCGCCAGTCCCGGCACATTCCCTTTTCCGTGTTCAAAGTAACGGGCCTGGCCGACGTGAAAATCCTGGAAAAGCTGCAAGCCGGCCAGCACCTGACCTTGGATGAGGTGGCCCGGCACGAGCGCGCCGTAGCCCGGCTCGATGCCATCTGCGCCCGCGCCCACCAGCACAGCGTGCGCGTGTTCGTCGATGCCGAGGAAAGCTGGTTTCAGCACACTATCGATGAGCTGGCCTACCAGATGATGGCCAGGTACAACCGCGAGTCGGCCATCGTCTGGAACACCTACCAGCTCTACCGCCACGACCGTCTGGAGGCGCTGCAAGCCGCCCACCGCGAGGCAGCGCGGGGAAATTACTACCTCGGCGTGAAGCTGGTACGCGGCGCCTACATGGAAAAGGAAAGCCGCGTAGCCCAGCAGCGCGGCCACCAGAATCCTATCAACCCTACTAAACAGGCCACCGACGACCTTTATAACGAGTCGCTGCGCTACTGCGTCGGGCACGTCGACCGCATCAGCACCTGCGCCGGCACCCACAACGAAGCCAGCTCGCTGCACCTCACCGAGCTGATGCAGCAGCACGGCCTCGCCCCCCAGGACCCGCGCATCTGGTTTGCCCAGCTCTACGGCATGAGCGACAACCTGAGCTACAACCTGGCCCACGCCGGCTATAACACTGCCAAGTACGTGCCCTATGGCCCCGTCGAGGCCGTGATGCCCTACCTGCTGCGCCGCGCCGACGAAAACACGGCCATCGCCGGCCAGAGCAGCCGCGAGTTTCTGCTCATCCGGCGCGAAATCCGGCGGCGCCAGGGTCGGCGCTGATCAAGTTTGGCAAAAAGCAAGGGGGGTAGGGATGACGCAACAGGGCCAGTTTGCTTCCGCTGTGCAATCCCTACCCCCCTGCTTTTTGCCAAACCTGCCAAACCCTTGGCCTGAAATATGCTGAGCCCGGTCAATTTTCGGTACTTTTCCGGTCCGAAATATTACGCTCACCACTTTTCCCTGCCATGATTGGCCGTATTCGCAGCTATCTGATTCGCTACGCCCGCCAGCAGCCCGGCACCGTGAGCTACCTCACGCTGGTGCAGGAAGCCGAACTAGGCCTGAATCTGGAGATTTCACACGAAAAGTCGCGCCTCAACGAGATGCTGGCCGAAATCTCCCAGGCTGAGTTCGCCGCCGGCCGGCCCCTACTCAGCAGCCTGGTGAAGGTGCAGGGCAGCAAAGGCCAGGGCGACAACTTCTACAAACTCTGCGAAAAGCTGGGCCTGGGCGAGTGGCGCGCGCTCAAGGGGCAGGAGGAGTTTTTAAAAACCCTGATTCGGGACTGCCGCACGTTCTGGCTCGATGAGCAGAATTTTCGGCAGTTTGGGGGCGGTGGCGAGTAGCGTCCGGTAGTCGAATCAGCCTCCCAAAGCCGCTGGCGGCTGGTTGGTGTTCAGGTTTTAGGCAGAAGAAGGGCAGGAAATAAACTGGTAAGCTCAACCGCTGGGGCGTAACCTCAGCCGCACTTGCCCCGTTAAGTCGCTCAGTTGCCCATCAGGGTAGCAATAGCTGAGTTTCCCTTCTTTTCTTTTTCACCTTCTCAACACCAGGTCATGAACACCAACGATTCGAACAATCCCCAGAACACCGGCACGGGCTCCGGCGCCAACTACGGCTCTGCTAACACCGGCACTGGCATGGGCAACAGCTCGGGCCTGAGCAACGAAGGCACCAGCTACAACGCCGGCACTGGTGTGAATGTAAACAATAGCACTGGCAACACCGGCGCTCCCGATGATTTCAGCGCTACTCAGAAAGGTGCTGCTCTGGGCGGCACTGCTGGCGCCGTGGTAGGCCGCGGCATTGATGCCGTGCAGAATACTGCCCGCGACGCAGGTCAGGCTGTAAGCAACACCTTCTCGGACTCAGACTATCGCGAAGGCAGCACCACGAGCGCGGTGTTCAAGGACCGCAACAGCGCCGAGCGTGCTTACAGCGCCTTGCACCAGCGTGGCTATAGCAAAGATGACGTGAACCTGCTCATGTCGGACGAAACCCGTAAAACGCACTTCGGCGACAACGCTCCCGACACTGAGCTGGGCGACAAGGCTATGGAAGGCGCGGGCGTAGGCTCGGCCATCGGTGGTACGGCTGGTGCTGTCATTGGCGCCATCGCCGCCATCGGCACGTCGGTCGCGCTGCCCGGCCTGGGCCTGATTATCGCTGGTCCGCTAGCCGCTGCGCTGGCCGGTGCTGGTGCTGGTGGTCTCACGGGTGGTCTGGTAGGCGCCCTGGTAGGCTCGGGCATCCCGGAGGAGCACGCTGCCGAATACGAACAAGGCATCAAAAATGGCGGCATCGTGATGGGCGTGAAGCCCCGCAACGCTGAGGACGCTCGTTATTTCGACGAGCAGTTCCGCGCCAGCAACGCCGACAAAGTACACCGCTACTAAGCTTCCAGCTTTGTTGCAGTTGAAAGCCTCTCCCAGCCGGGAGAGGCTTTTTTGTGGGTTGTAGCGTCGTTATTATCTCTCACTCACTGGCAATTCCGGCATCCCTACCCCCCGCTGCGCAGCCAAGGCCAGGTCGGATTTTGCCAACCTGAACCCTGCCCTGAGCACTTGGTTTTTAGCGGGCACTTATTTAGTCCGCCGCCGCGTTTGCTGCGTACATAGTGAAACCGGGCGATTCGGCCTTTGCGGCCCGGCCCCTACATTTGACTTTCCGCTTTTAAGCCATTATTCTAATGTCAGCACCCCGTTTGAAGCTCAGCCTGTACGCCTTTCTGGTGGTGGCTATTTTCGGTTTGGCCTCCTACCGGCTCTACAAGCGCAGCGATGCGGCCGGCCCCTCAAAAGACGAGATTCTCATTTCCACTATTATGCAGGGGCTGAGCGCGGCGCACTACCAGCCCGAGCGCATCGACGACGCCTTCTCCAAGCGGGTGTTCGATCTGACCATCAAGCGACTAGACCAGAGCAAGAAGTTTCTGCTGCAATCTGACATCGAACAGTTGCGCCGCTACCAAACCTCGATTGATGACCAAGTGAAGGCCCACACCCAT
Source organism: uncultured Hymenobacter sp. (assembly GCF_964243305.1). Lineage (GTDB taxonomy): Bacteria > Bacteroidota > Bacteroidia > Cytophagales > Hymenobacteraceae > Hymenobacter. Next base: position 100,578 of record NZ_CAXTEF010000005.1, on the reverse strand, counting down.
GAGTTTGCCGACCTTTCGCGCAGCCTCATCGTGCAGCGCACCAAGGATGCGCAGGCCCTTTACCGGGAATTGCTGGCTCAGCCTTTCGATTTCACGACTGAAGAAACCTTCGAGACCGACTTCGACAAGGCCATCTTCCCCACCGACAAGACGGTTCAGCGCGAGCAGTGGCGCAAGCTGCTGAAGTATCAGACTCTGACGCGCGTATCGGAGATGATGGACGCGCAGGAAAAGCGGACCAGCAAGCCTGTTGCCGCCATTGCCAAGCCAACCCTCAAAATGCCTGCTACGGCCCCAAACAGCGCGTCTCCGTCTCCGATTATGAGGGTGCCGGCGCCAGCCAACAGCGCCGCTCCTACTGAGGTAGAGCCTATCCGCACTTCTGCTCAGATGGAGATTGAAGCCCGCAAGCGCGTGCTCAAGTACTGGGACGAGCAGTTTGAAGATATGATGGATGTGGATGCCAACGGGTGGATAGCCTCGTACGCTAACACCATCGCCAACACTTATGACCCCCACACCGAATATTTCGCGCCCAAGATGAAGGACGACTTCGATTACGAGCTGACCGGCCGTTTCGAAGGCATCGGGGCTACGCTGCGCGAGAAGGATAACTTGATTTACGTGGAAGATATTATTCCCGGCTCCGCTTCGGCGCGGCAGGGGCAGTTGGGCAAAGGCGACGCGCTGCTGCGCGTGGCGCAGGGCGCGGCTGAGCCGGTGAGCATTGAAGGCTGGCGGACGGCCAAAGCTGTGACGCTCATTAAAGGTAAAAAGGGCACGGAGGTGCGCCTGACGGTGCGCAAGCCCGATGGTACAACCAAGATTATTCCCATTATCCGCGATGTGGTAGTGGTCGAGGAAAAATTCGCCCAATCGTCCATCATCACCGATAAGGGGCAGAAAATTGGTTACCTGCGCTTACCCGGCTTCTACGCTGACTTCAACGACGACGGTGGCCGCAGCTCGGCCGAAGACGTGAAGAAAGAGCTGGCCAAGCTGCAAGCCGAAGGCGCGAAAGGCATTGTATTCGACTTGCGCAACAACGGCGGCGGCTCGCTGACCGATGCCGTAGAGATGGCGGGCTTGTTTATGGAAAGTGGCCCGATGGTACAGGTACGCTCCGGCCAGGGCCAGACGCAGGTGATGAACGACCGCGACCCGCGGGTGCAGTTCAGCGGGCCGCTGGTGGTCTTGGTGAACAAGTACAGCGCCTCAGCCTCGGAGATTCTGGCTGCGGCCATTCAGGACTACAAGCGCGGCGTCGTGATGGGCTCCGCCAGCACCTACGGCAAGGGCACGGTGCAACGCGTCATCAACCTCGACGATGCCTTGCCGGCCGAGCTGAACGCGCTCAAGCCCTTTGGCGCGCTCAAGCTCACGACCCAGAAGTTTTACCGGGTCAATGGCGGTTCGACGCAGTTCAAGGGAGTAGTGCCAGATATTATTCTGCCCGATGCCTACAGCTACCTGGAGCAGGGCGAAAAGGAATCGGACTACCCCCTGAAATGGGATGAAATTGCCCCGGCCCGCTACCGGCCCTGGGATGCCTCGCCGAACTTCGACAAGCTGCGCGCCGCCAGTCGGACTCGGGTAGCAGCCAGCGCCAGCTTCCAAGTGCTCGACGGCATCGCACAGCGCATGAAAAAGCGCAAGGACGACACTGTGCAGTCGCTGAAGCTGACGACCTACCGCACCGAGCAGGCCGAAGCCAAGGTCGAAGCTGATAAGTACGAGGCCGCTCAGAAAACCACTTTGCCGCTGGCCTTTTCGCCTCTCGCGGCTGATGTGCGCGCCAAAGGGGGCGACACAACGCAGGTGAATCGCGCTTTCCGCTTCACCCGCACCCTGAAAAAGGACATTACTGTGGGCGAGGCTGTCGCCGTGATTGAAGACCAACTCAAATAACCTTGCCTGACTGCTCTTGAAAAGTCAGGCCCTAAAAACAGCTCCCCAAATGGGGAGCTGTTTTTGTTTCAGGGGGGTAGGGAATCGGCTAGAAAACTACGGTTAAATTACTGGCAACAGGCAAGCGCAGCTTCTAAGTAAAGGAACGCTGTAAGCGCCATAAATCCCGATTTCAGCCAACCAAATTCTTTAGTAAATAGACTAAATATTTACAGCTGCCTCGTTTTCTTTATTCGCACATAAACAGCTGTCTATCAGACCAATATTTTTAGCGACTACCCCTTACTTTATTAGCAAACAAGCAACTAAAACCAGCCTTTCTAACGTTTATCTGGCATGACGACGAACCAGGAAACCCGCATCATTCCGCTCATTCCGCAGGTCGAGGCTCCTGAGCCGCTGACTGCCGACGTAGAGCAGCAAAAAGTAGCCGACGAGACGTGGCGCAAGTCCATCCCGGCGCAGGTCTTCCTAAACTACTTCTTTGCTATCAACTATCACATTCAAGAAAACGACGACCAGTTGAGCGGCTTGCAGCACCTGCCCTTTTTCCGGGCGCACCAGGCTGAGCTAACCGACACTGACGTGGCGGCCGTGACCAAGCTACTGCACACCTGCTGGAGCACCGAGTACGCCCTGCGCGCCACGGCCGAGCTGGGCGACGACAACTTCCTGCGCAACGCGCTGCACTGGACGTTCCCGCAAGCCTATCATACCATTCTGTCGGGCTTGCAGGCGTTTCTGTACACGACCGGCGTGCGCAGCAACAATAGCTCGCTCATCCGCCGCGAGGTGGGCCGGCTGGTGGTGAAAAACGCTTACCCCCGTCCGGTCTCGTTCTACGCGGCCGGCGCCTACGGCGACTTCAGCATTCACCGCCTGCCGCTGGCCGGCTACAAGGCCGGGCTGCACATTGCCTCCAAGGAGATTGACGCGCAAGCTCAGATTGGACAGATGCTGCGCACCACCCGCCGCATGAAAGCGCAGTGGACCCGCGCGCAGGTGCAGGCCAACCCCAACACGGCCATTCGCAGCCAGAAAACCGGCAAGCCGCTGGACAAGTGGACCGCCGCGCACTGGCAACAGATTACCTGGCGCCTGGGCTATACCACTATCTTCGATTTGCTCGGCCGCCTGCGCATCTCGCAGAGCAGCCGCGAGATTGAGCGCTACGTGGAGGCTGACATTGATTTCCGCCTCTTCCACTCCTCGCTGCTCAACATCGTGAGCTACCTCAACGGTATCCACGAGACCTACATCGCCAAGGCGCTGGGTGTGGAGCGCTACCGGCAGTTGGTGGCCGAGCTGCCCGCTCACTTGCAGGGCGGCTTCGTGCAGGAGCGCCTGCGCACCCGCGTCGAGCCGGTGCTGGCCCCTACCCCCCCCGCCGCGCCCGCTCTGGCCGAAGCGCCCGTGTACCGCCTGGCTGCCTAAATCACGGATTAAATGGATTAGTTGAATTTTATAGATGACAAAAAGCCGCTCTCATTTCGGGGCGGCTTTTTTCATGGCCTACTTTTGCGCAGCAATTGTTTACAATTTCTGTTTACCAGTCTGCTCCGCGAGTAATTCCGGTTCGGCGTCCGCCAACGCCAGCGCGCTTACTTCTGAGCGCGGGCCCCCAACTAATCCGTTTAATCCGTTAAAATCCGTTAAATCTGTGGTCCATCACCTAACCGACCAAGAACAGCAGCGTCGCCACAAGCTCGATGAGCTGCACAAGCTGGGCATCAATCCCTACCCCTCCGAATTATTCGAGGTCACGTTCTACAGTCAGGAAATCCTGGACAACTACCACCCGGAGCTAAACAACTTCCAGGAGGTGAGCCTGGCCGGGCGCCTGATGTCGCAGCGCGTGATGGGCAAGGCCTCCTTTGCCGAGCTGATGGACACCACGGGCCGCATTCAGCTCTACGTGAACCGCGACGAAATCTGCCCCGGCGAGGACAAAGAACTGTACAACACGGTGTTTAAGAAGCTGCTCGACCTGGGCGACTTTATCGGCGTGAAGGGCCGCGTGTTCAAGACGCAGGTGGGTGAAACGTCCATTCACGTCACCGAATTGAAGCTGCTAAGCAAGGCGTTGCGCCCGCTGCCGGTGGTGAAGGAAAAGCTGGATGAGGCCACGGGCGAGAAAATTACCTACGACGCCTTCACTGACCCCGAGCAGCGCTACCGGATGCGCTACGTTGATATGGTGGTCAATCCGGCGGTGCGCGACACGTTCATCAAGCGCAGCCAGCTGGTGCAGAGTATGCGCAACTATTTGAACGACAAAGGCTACCTGGAAGTCGAAACGCCCATCTTGCAGCCGCTCTACGGCGGCGCGGCGGCGCGGCCTTTCAAGACCTTCCACAACACGCTGGACATGACGCTATATCTGCGCATTGCCAACGAGCTGTACCTCAAGCGCCTTATCGTTGGCGGCTTCGACGGCGTGTACGAGTTCAGCAAGGACTTCCGCAACGAGGGCATGAGCCGGTTCCATAACCCGGAGTTCACCCAGATGGAGCTGTACGTGGCCTACAAGGACTACGCCTGGATGATGGATTTGGTAGAGGAGATGGTGGAAACCGTAGCGCTGGCCCTACACGGCCAAACCGAAGTGCAAGTGGGCAACAACGTCATCAACTTCCAGCGGCCCTGGCAGCGCTACACCATGTTCGAGGCCATAGCGAAATACACCGGCGTCCACATCGCCGACCTCGACGAGGCTGGCCTGCGCGAGGCGGCGCAGAAGCTGCACGTGCACCTGGAGCCTAGCATGGGCAAGGCCAAAATCATCGATGAGATTTTCGGTGAGCACGTCGAGCCCAAGCTCATCCAGCCCACCTTCATCACCGACTACCCTGTGGAAATGTCGCCGCTGGCCAAGAAGCACCGCGACCAGCCTGGCTTAGTCGAGCGGTTCGAGGCCATCTGCAACGGCAAGGAAATCTGCAACGCCTTCTCCGAGCTGAACGACCCCATCGACCAGCGCCAGCGCTTCGAGGAGCAGCTGGAGTTGGGCCGCCGCGGCGACACTGAAGCGATGGTGCTGGACGACGACTTCCTACGCGCCCTCGAATACGGAATGCCGCCCACGGCGGGTCTGGGCATCGGCATCGACCGCCTGAGCATGATTATGACCAACTCGCACTCCATCCAGGATGTGCTGTTTTTCCCGCAGATGCGTCCTGAAGGACCACAGATTTAACGGAAAGGCCCGGCGCTGTGACAGCGTCGGGCCTTTCTTTTACAAACCGCCTACCCTTCGAACCGGGGCCTTTGGCAGAAGCTTGCGATGAACTCGTCTGATTTTACTCCTGAAGTTGTTTAACCATCTCCAGCAGAAGCTCCTACGGTCGGCAATTTTACTTCCAACGCCGTTCGGTCTTCTTTCAAGCGGCTTGTGAGATCTTTAACGCAAGACCTGATTGCGGGTTACGCGGCGGCAGCGGCTTTTCGGCTAAATCAGGGCGGATACCAGCTAAGTTGTTGACTTTCAGAGCCAAATCTTGGATTGACAACGTCTGCCTAAAGGCCGGCCGTGGTGGCATTGTCGCCCTGCGCGCCGACGGCGCTGGCGTTGGAGTCGCTCATCGAGTTGAACAGGTTGTCGGCTGCGGCGCGGTCTTCGCTCACGGCGGCTTCGCCGTTGGGGCCGCTGCCGGTGGTAGCACCGCCAAATTTGCTGAGCGTATCCTGAAGGAACTTGCCGAGGTCATCGCCAAAATCAGTGGCAGCATTTTTTAAGTTGCCGCGGGTTGCTTCGCCAGTTTCAGGAGCTAAAAGCAAACCGGCGACGACGCCGGCCGTGGCGCCGGCCAGCAGCGAGAGAATAACTTTTCCGTTGGTGTTAGACATAACAAGGAAGGTGTTAAAGGAGAGGTGAGTTGCAGGGTACGCAAATGCGGGCCTGGTGTTTGGGGCAAAGGAGTTAAAAACAAAGACCCCGCACCAGCTGGTACGGGGTCTTTAGTGGTTTTCGTGGCCTAAGCCAAAGCAACTACATATCGTTCAGCATCTTGGTAATGTCTGACTTGCCTTTGCCAAGCTTGTCTTGCAGGCGGCCTACTAGCTCGTCACCCTTGCCATCAGCATACTCCAGGTCTTCGTCGGTGAGGTGAGCATACTCCTGCTTGAGCTTGCCTTTGATGGTGTTCCAGTCGCCTTTCATGTTGAGGCTGCTGCCGGCGCCGGTGAGGCCCATGTCCTCGAGCTTGCCGGCGTACTCTTTAAATTTAGCTTCGAGGTCGGCACCGAGCTTGGAGGCCTGCTCGCCAAGCGAGCCGCTGTACTTGGTAGCAGCGCCTTTCCAGCTTTCAAGGGTAGCAGAGCCTTTATCGGGAGCTATTAGCATTCCGGCGATGATACCGGCGCCGGCGCCAGCGAGAGCAGCGAGGAGAATCTTGCCCGAATTGTCTTCTTTGTAGTACGACATGGTGAAGAGTAATAAGAAATGAAGGGTAGGCGACCAGCAACGCGGCGGGCACTGCGCCGAAAGCCGGCTGCTAACGCCTGTTTTGGCTTTCTCATACGCACACCTGCGGCTGAGGTTGGCACGGGGGGCAATAAATTCAAAACGCTACCTCATTTCCCCTATGGCGTAGTACTTTCACCGGCCCGGACCCGCTTTTTTCGGGTTTGAAATCTAATCTGATTGTCGGACCCATGACGAGCGAGAAAAACTACTTCCGCCAGCAAGCACCGTTCCGGGTGCCCACCACCGATGGCAAGCTGATTGAGGAGCACCTCGGCCTGGCCACCACCGGTACTAATGAGTACAGCGTAGCCCATATGGTGGCGCCGCCGGCCTGGAGCGAGCCGCACCAGCGGCCGGAGTTCGATGAAATTACTATCGTCATCCGCGGGCGCAAGCGCTTCGAGATTGACGGCGAAACAGTCGAGCTGGGTGCCGGCGAGTCGCTGCTGATTCGGGCCGGCGCACGGGTGCGCTATTCCAATCCGTTCGACCAGGAGTGCGAGTACTGGTCGGTGTGCGTGCCGGCGTTCAGTCCGGCTACGGCGCACCGGGAAGAGTAGGGTGCGGGGCTTGCCCCCGCCCGGCGTCAGAACGATAATTGTCATACGTTAGTAACCACACGGCGTGAAAGCCGGGCGGGGGCCAGCCCTGCACCCTACCTCCCTACCCCCCTCCCATCTCATGGACCAGCGCATTATCAACCTCTTCGACGAATACACCCACAAGCCGCTCAGCCGCAAGGAGTTCATGGAGCAGCTCGTGAGGCTGGCCGGCGGCACCGCCCTGGCCGCCGCCGCGCTGGCCGTGCTGGAGCCGGGCTACGCGGCTGCTGCTACCGTGGCGCCCGACGCCGACGACTTGGTGAGTGAAGAGGTGACTTGGATTGGCGACGGCGCGGCCGTGCGTGGCTACCTGGTGCATCCGAAGGGCCGCCAGAAGCGCGGCGCGGTGGTGGTGATTCACGAAAACCGGGGCCTGACGCCCCACATCAAGGACGTAACGCGGCGCGTGGCGCAGGCCGGCTACCTGGCGCTGGGCGTCGATGCGCTGTCGGTGTTCGGCGGCACGCCCACCGATGAAGACGAGGGCCGCAAACTCATCGGGCAGCTCGACCCGGCCAAAAACCTCAACAACTACCTGCGCGCCCTCGATTACCTGCGCGCCCGCCCCGACGCCAACGGCCGCACCGGCTGCGTGGGCTTCTGCTGGGGCGGCGCGATGGCCAACCGCCTCGCCGTGGCCGACCCCAAGCTGAACGCGGCCGTCTCCTACTACGGCACCCAGCCCCCGGCCGAAGACGTGCCTAAAATCAAGGCGGCCCTGATGCTGCACTACGCCGGCCTCGATGAGCGGGTAAATGCCGGCCTGGCGGCCTACGAAGCCGCTCTTAAAGCCAACAACATCAAGTTTGAGCAGTACGTGTACGAGGGCGTGAACCACGCTTTCAACAATGACTCCTCGCCCGCCCGCTACAACGCGGAGGCGGCTAAGCTGGCTTGGGAGCGCACGCTGCGGCTGTTCAAGGAAAAGCTGGGGTAGGAATTTTCTTTAGCTCAAGTAAGCCGGCATGGATTTGCTCACGGTATCGGGCGTCAGCCTGCTCGAAAACGGCCACGCCGCGTTGCAGCCGCTCAGCTTCGCGCAGCGCCAAGGGCAGAAGCTGGCCCTGGCCGGCGAGAGCGGCGCCGGCAAAAGCACCTTGCTGCAAATCATTGCCGGCCTTACTCAGCCCAGCACCGGCGAGGTGCGCATCGGCGGCGAGCGGGTGCGCGGCCCCCACGAAACCTTGGTGCCGGGCCATCCGGGCGTGGCGTACCTGTCGCAAAAGTCGGATTTGCCGCGCTCGCTGCGCGTCGAGCAGGTGTTGCGCTACGCCAGCAAGCGCTCTGAGGCGGAGGCCCAAACGCTTTACGAGCTGTGCCACATCAGCCACTTGCTGGCCCGCCGCACCGACCAGCTTTCCGGCGGCGAGCAGCAGCGCGTGGCCCTGGCGCGCTTGCTGCTCGGCGCGCCCAAGCTCTTGCTGCTGGATGAGCCGTTCTCCAACCTCGACCGGCCCCACAAGCGCGTACTGCAAACCATCATTGAGGAGCTAAGTGAGCAACTGGGCATCACCTGCCTGCTGGTTTCGCACGATGGCCCCGACCTGCTAGCCTGGGCCGACGACATCCTGGTGCTGCACCGCGGCCAGCTGGTGCAGCAAGGCCCGCCCGCGCAGATTTACCGGCAGCCGGTGAGCGAGTACGCGGCCGGTTTGTTTGGCGATTACAGCCTCGTGCAAGGTGTTAATCCTGAGATGCTGGTGCCCAGCCCTACCCCCCTGCCCGCCGGCGAAGTGCAGCTGGTGCGGCCGGAAGAGTTTCGGCTGGGGCCGGCCGGGAGCGGCGGCGTGGCTGGCACGGTGCGGGCGGTGCGGTTTTTCGGCAGCTATTGTGAACTGGCCGTAAAGCTGCCCGAAAGCATCATCCGAGTCCGAACAGATTTCCCTACCCCCCTTGCTGTCGACGATGTGGTTCAGGTTGCGGTAGTAGCGAACGGGGGCTGGCGCCTGCCCACGGCCACCACCTGATTTGGCACTAAGCAATTGTCGATGGCAGGTAAGCTGATGCAAAAGCCCGGTCCAAACCGGACCAGGCTTTTATTTTCCGGCAACCAGGACAAAACAGCTACTCGCTCTTCACCTCCAGTGCCTTGGTCATCATCTCCACGACTTCGGCCGAGATGCCCGTGGTGCTGAAGCCGCCGTCGTGCATCAGGTTCTGCATGGTCACGTACCGCGTCAGGTCCGAGAACAGGCTGATGCAGTAGTCGGCGCAGGCTTCGGCGGGCGCGTTGCCGAGCGGCGACATCTGGTTGGCAAACTCATAGAACGCGTCGAAGCCGCCGATGCCGGTACCGGCCGTGGTCTTGGTTGGCGACTGCGAAATCGTGTTCACCCGCACCTTCTTGAGCTTGCCCAGGCGCTGCCCGTAGCTGCGGGCGATGCTTTCGAGCATGGCTTTGGCCTGGGTCATGTCGGTGTAGTCCAGAAAGGCGCGCTGGGCGGCGATGTAGCTCAGGGCCACGACGCTGGCCCACTCATTCAGGGCGTCCTGCTTTTCGGCCACGGCCAGCATCTTATGAAATGAGAGCGCCGAAATGTCCAGCGTCTGCTGGAACCACTGGTAGTTCAGCTCGCCATAGTGCTTGCCCTTGCGGATGTTGGGGCTCATGCCGATGGAGTGCAGCACGAAATCCAGCTTGCCGCCCAGCTGCTCCTGCGCCCCCGCAAACAGCTTTTCCAGCTCCTCGACCGACGTGGCATCGGCCGGAATAATCGGCGCGCCGCACTCCTCGCTGAGCCGGTTGATTTCGCCCATGCGCATGGCCAGCGGCGCGTTGGTCAGCACGAAGCGGGCGCCCTCGGCGTGGGCGCGCTGGGCCACTTTCCAGGCAATGGACTTGTCGTTGAGGGCGCCGGAGATAATGCCGACTTTGCCGGCGAGCAGGTGGTGGGACATGCGGTGAGATGGTGAGATAGTGAGATGGTGCGCGGAATTCAACCAGACCGCGCGAGCTGATGCGTCGGCCTGAATGCGCGGCAAGTTAGCGCATCGCCGTAGCTCCTACCCCC